>NZ_JBYNWZ010000001.1:0-1191510 GCF_057799715.1 Flavobacterium sp. 38
ACAGGACCGCCTACGGACCCTTTAAACCCAATGATTCCGGATAACGCTTGGATCCTCCGTATTACCGCGGCTGCTGGCACGGAGTTAGCCGATCCTTATTCTTACGGTACCGTCAAGCTCCGACACGTCGAAGTGTTTCTTCCCGTACAAAAGCAGTTTACAATCCATAGGACCGTCATCCTGCACGCGGCATGGCTGGTTCAGGCTTGCGCCCATTGACCAATATTCCTCACTGCTGCCTCCCGTAGGAGTCTGGTCCGTGTCTCAGTACCAGTGTGGGGGATCTCCCTCTCAGGACCCCTACCCATCGTAGCCTTGGTAAGCCGTTACCTTACCAACTAGCTAATGGGACGCATGCTCATCTTTCACCGTTGTGACTTTAATTATAAAGTGATGCCACTTCATAATACTATGAGGTATTAATCCAAATTTCTCTGGGCTATCCCTCTGTGAAAGGCAGATTGCATACGCGTTACGCACCCGTGCGCCGGTCTCAAAGCCCGAAGACTTCTACCCCTCGACTTGCATGTGTTAAGCCTGCCGCTAGCGTTCATCCTGAGCCAGGATCAAACTCTTCATCGTATATTTTAATATTATATAGTCGATGCTTTCCTATCGGTTCTTTTTCGAATCTTGCGACTCTACTGCTCTTATTTCTTTTGTCCTCATCTTTCGATTCGGACGGCTGTCAATTCAATATGTCTACGAACGTGTCTTCTTTTTAATATCGCTTGTGTTTCAAAGCGGGTGCAAAAGTAGAACCTTTTTCCGCTTATGCAAGCTTTTTTATTGAGTTTTTTTACTCTTTTTTAAATCTTTTTTCTAACTCACTGATAACACAATATTTACATTTTAAACTTTTTTAGATTTAAGTAAGATTTTTCCTTATATACTTGTAATTTTAGCAATTCCACCTTTTTCTCTTTTCCGTTTTTATATGGAGATTTTAATGTTTAGACGTCTTTTCTATTCCAGATAAAGCTAGAGTTTCCTCTGAAAACAGTTCCCCTAGCCCTGATTGGAGCGGCATCCTTTTGCTTTTTTCTTTAAAAAGCAAAAGATATAGCGGAAAGCAGGTATCAGCTCCTTATTAATAGTAAATCCCAAATTTAAAACTGCTTCGCCTGTTCGCTGTCGCTCGAGTCCAAATTCCAAAACTTAAAAGCTTCGACTCTGCTCAGCCAGACAAAACTGTATTTAATATGATTATAGCAATGCACTTGTGTTTCCGAAAAATTGAGTTTTAAAGATAATGGTGCATCTAAATAATAGAGAAACCCGACAGGTTTTAGAGTACTGTCGGGTTGTGGATATGATTTTATTGTTAATTAATCGAAGCGAATTGCTTTTACTGGGGATATTTTAGTTATTAAATAGGATGGAATCAACAACACTAGGAAACAAACTCCAATAGTAAGCAGATTTAATAAGAGTATATAAATCCAATTTAGGTAAACGGGTGCTTGATTGACGTAATAGTTTTCTGGATTGAGCTGTATGACTCCAAATTGCTGCTGGATTAGTAAAATTGAAATCCCTATCAAATTACCCCAAAATAATCCGCGGAGGATTAGGTAAAAGGCATTATACAAAAATATTTTTCGAACTGACCAGTTATTTGCTCCCATCGATTTTAAAATTCCGATCATTTGGGTTCTTTCTAAAATAAGAACTAAGAGTGCCACGACCATATTAATTGTGGCAACTAGAATCATAACAGCTAAAATGATCACGATATTAAAATCGAATAGCTGAAGCCAATCAAAAATGTAGCTGTATTTTTCTACTATGGTTTCTGTATCTAAATTAGAGGATGTTTTTTCATAAACTTTATTCCCTACTTCTTTAATGGTGCTAAAATCTTTTACAAAAATCTCAAATCCTCCAACTTGGTCTTCTCTCCATTTATTAATTCTTTGAATGTGTCTAATGTCGCCAATAATATATGTGGCATCAAAATCTCTGAATCCTGAATTGAATATGGCCGCTATTTTAAATCGGCGGATGTTTGGAAGCTTGCCTTGTTCTTCTTTTATAAAAAAAGTATTGAATTGATCTCCGACTTTCAAATTTAAACGGTCTGCAAGGAATTTTGAAATAATAACTTCTTCGTTTAATGCTTTTGAGAAATCTGGGAGTTTCCCTTCTACAATATATTCTTGTATATTATCCCAATCGTAATCTGCTCCTACACCTTTAAATATAATTCCTTCAAAAGCATTTTCAGTTCTAATTATTCCCGCTTTACTGGCTACGGCCTGAATATGGCTTACTTCTGGAACTGATTTGAAATTAGGATAGAAATCTTGTCTCTTCGAAATTGGAACTGTTGTAACTTCTGAATTGTTGTTATCATAATTCGAAATTATTATCTGACCATTGAATGCCGAAACTTTGTCACGGATTTTTTTCTGCAAACCAATTCCTGTCGCCACAGAAACAATCATCATAATTATTCCGATTGCGATTGCGGAAATGGCAATTTTTATAATAGGCGCAGAAATACTGCTTTTGTAATCTTTTGCAGTAATAAGTCTTTTGGCTATGAAATATTCTAAATTCAAATTATGAGTTTTCTTTTGAGTTGTTTAATTATTCCTTTCTCAAAAATACATCTTAAAAAAGGAAATCAGGATATTCTTAGAAACAATTACCAGTTTTAGTTTATAATGGCAGTTTCTTTTTCATTTCTTCCACTATATTAAATGCTGCCGGACAAATTTCGACGTTTTTCAACGTTAGGTTTGAAATCTGATAGAACTTATTTCGATCTGTATGCGGAAATTCTCGACAGGCTTTTGGACGAACATCATAAATCATACAGTAGTTCTCATTATCCAAAAACGTGCAGGGAACACTTTTCAAAACATAATCTTTGTCTTCGTCAATTCGCAAATACTGATCGATGAATTGCTGCGGCTTTTGTCTAAAGTGTTTTGAGATTCTTTCAATATCAGCCAAAGTAAACAGCGGGCCAGTTGTTTTACAGCAATTGGCACATTTCAAACAGTCTGTTCTTTTAAATTCTGCATCGTGCAAATCCTGCATAATGTAATCTAAATTCTTTGGCTGTTTCTTTTTAAGCTTATCGAAATACTTTTTACTTTCGTTATGCTTATCTTTGGCTAACTTACTTAAGTTATTTAAAATCTGTTTCAAGTTTAAAATTTAAAGTTGATCTGCAAAATTAAACAACTTTGAACTTGAAACCTTAAACTTTGAACTAAAACAATGAAAGATCTTTTTGGGAAAGCGATATTTGATTTTTACACCAAAAATTCGCCTGAAGATATTATTACTGAAACTTCTATTTCTGAAGAAGATGAAATGAGTGTCGAATATCTTTTCCGCACTTATAATGAAATGCCTAAAATTGAACAAAAGGCTTTACAATTGGCAAATGGAAAAATATTAGACGTAGGATGCGGAGCCGGAAGTCATGCTTTGTCTCTTCAAAATGAACGCAACTTAGAAGTAACCGCTATCGATATTTCAGAAAAAGCAATTGAAACTTGTCGCCTGCGCGGAATAAAAAATGCTAAAGTCGAGAATATCTTAGATTTTGAAGGAGAAAAATTCGATACCATTTTACTTCTAATGAACGGAACTGGGATTTTTGGCCAATTAAAAAACTGCAATACGTATTTAATCAAATTAAAATCGCTTTTAAATCCTGGTGGGCAAATTCTGATTGACAGTTCTGACATTATTTATATGTTTGATGAAGATGAAGACGGAGGAAAATGGATTCCGTCTGAAAATGATTATTATGGGGAACTCGTTTTTAACATTCGCTATAAAGGAGAAAAAGAAGAGCCTTTTGATTGGTTGTATTTGGATTACAATACGCTTCAAAATGCGGCAATTGCCAATGGTTTAAATTGCGAACTTATTCTTGAAGGCGAACATTATGATTATTTAGCCAGACTTTCCATTAAAAACAAACCATAAAACCATGAAAGAACTAGATTTAGAGAAATTAAAATATCCTATCGGGAAATTTATTACTCCTGAAAATTATTCCACGGAATATCTTGCTGAAAAAATTAAGGAAATTGAAACGCTTCCAGAAAAATTAGCAAAAGAAACGATTGATTTAACTGACGAACAATTGGACACGCCTTATCGCCCTAATGGCTGGACGGTACGACAAGTTATTCATCATTGCGCCGAAAGCCACATGAATTGTTACATTAGAATTAAATGGGCATTAACAGAAAACAATCCTGTCATTAAAGCTTATGACGAAGTTCTTTGGTCTGAATTAAATGATAATTTGACAATGCCAATTCAGCCAACGCTTGAATTATTGAAAGGACTTCATTTCAGATTAGGGTATATCATGAGAAATTTATCTGAATCTGATTTGGAAAAAACGTTTATACATCCTTCAGACAATTCTGAAAACAAGCTCAAAAAAATTATAGGAATGTATGCTTGGCATGGAAATCATCATCTGGCTCATATTACCAGCCTGAAAAAATATAAAAACTGGAAATAATCGATTGTTTACTTTTTACACAAATTGTATACTTATATAAAACAAAAAATCTCTTCACTTGAAGAGATTTTTTTGTTTTATGGAATATTGAGATATTTATGTGTCTGTAATGAAACTCTCCATTTCGGATTATTCATAACATAATCTACAATAAGCGGTGTCATTTCTTCTTTTTTACTCCATTCTGGCTGAAGAAATAAAATTGCATTATCATTTACTAATTCTGCCTGCTCTTCTGCAAAAATAAAATCGTGTTTATTGTAAATAATCACTTTTAATTCATGCGCATTATCATATACGGTTTGTGTTGGCAGTTTGTTCTTTTTTGGCGAAAGGCAAATCCAATCCCACGTTCCTGACAATGGAAAAGCGCCAGAAGTTTCGATATGAACTTTTAAATTCTTTTCTTTTAATCGGTTTGTTAGAATTGTCATATCCCAAGACAAAGGCTCTCCTCCTGTTACAACAACTGTATCAGCATATTTTGCTGCATTTTCAACAATTAAATCTACACTTGTCGGCGGATGAAGTTCTGCATTCCAGCTTTCTTTTACATCACACCAATGACATCCTACATCACATCCACCAATTCTAATAAAATAAGCAGCTCTTCCTGTATGTGAACCTTCTCCTTGAATGGTATAGAATTCTTCCATCAAAGGAAGCATAGCTCCTTTATTTACTTCTAATTGTATTTCTTTTGGTAACATTTTAATATTTTAAGAGTGCAAAGATAGTCAATAATATACGGAACAAAAAAACCGATAGTTTTTTGGACTATCGGTTTTCTATTATTTTTAAAAATCTAGATTATTTTAAAGATTTTACAGATTGTGTAGCGTATGAATTTGCTGGATCTAAAACTAATGTTTTATTGAAATATTCAACAGCTTTAGCTTTATCAGTATTAGCATATGCCGCACCGATTGCATTGTAAGCCTCTACAACTTTCTTAACAGTTGCAGGTTTTGCCATTTCTTCTGCACCTTTTGCAGTAGTCTTAGCTACATATTCCTCATAGTTTTTGATAATCATATCATCTTTATCCAATGCACTGCTAAGTCTTCCTTTGTATAAGTAAGCCTCATCGTAAGATGGAGAAGCCTCTAAAACTTTATCAAAAGTAACGATAGCATTTTCTAAAGCAGCTTTATCACGGCTTTCTGCAGGTTTACCAGCATTACCATAGTAAACAGAGATTCCGTAGTAAACAGCGTCGTCTAAGTAATTTTTAGATTCTTTGTTACCTGCACCAAGTTCAAAGATTGCAGCTGCTTGAGTATATTGTTTTTTACCAAACAATGCTTTTCCAAAGTCTGCAAATTCTTCAACTACTAATGGCTCTAATTCAACCGCTTTTTTGATATCAGCTAAACCAGCATCAAAAGCTGCTTGATCTACTGTACCGTCAGCTGCAGTTCCTTTTTTAATTTTAGATAACCCTAAGTAGTAGTAATCTCTACCAATAACTTTATTTCCTGGAGATTTGATATAATCTTCGATAGATTTAATTGCAACGTCCACATTTCCGTTTTCGTAAGCAGCATATCCTAAATATCTGTAGATTCTAGGATTTACTTTATCCTGAGCAATCATTTTGTTTGCTACAGTTTCTAATTGTTTGTAATCTTTAACCAAGATTAAGAAATCTGCATGACGCATTTTAGAATCAAGAGAGTAATCTGTCAAACTTAAATACTTCTCATAGTTTGTAATTGCGTTTTGCAAATTAACTTTAGAAGTAGAAGGTTTGTTTCTTGCCCATTTGTAATAAGTTTCAGCAAGTTCTCTGTAAACTGGCCCGTAGTTAGCGTCTAAAGCGATAACTTCATTGAAAGATTTAATAGCTTCGTCATAAGATTTAGCACCTTTTAACAAAACACCTAATTGCATTTTTGCTCTTAACAAAGTGTTATCAGCTGTAAAAGCATCACGGTAAGCTTTGTATGCATCATTTTGGTTGTTTGATCCATAATAAGCATCACCAATAGCCAAAAGTGCTTGAGCATTTTGAGGATCTACTAGTAAAGCACGTTTTAAAACATCAACAGCGCTTTTATAATCTGGATTCTCAGAATTCATGTAAGCTCTAGCGATATAAATAAATTCATTTACATCTTTTTTTCTCATGTCTTTTGTAGCCAAAGCAAAATTAGCTTGAGCTGCAGCAGTATTTTTAGCATCAAGATCCAATTGTCCTAAACCAATATAGTTTAAGTTTTTCTTGTCTGAAGCTTGTAATCCATTATTATAATAGATTTTAGCTGAATCAACAACAGATTGATTTAAATAAACATTCCCTAAAACAAAATTTGCTTCCCCATCAGAAGGTTTCGCTTTGATGATTGATTTAAGAAGCGTTTTTGCTTTGTCAAATTGTTCAGCATCTATTGCCTTCTTTGCTTGGTTGATATCTTGCGCTTGTGCCGCGGTAGCCGAGGCAACTAATGCAAGACTAAAAATTTTAAATTTATTCATCTTTATTGTAATTAATTTATTCTTTATCTCTTAAAATTTCACTTCTAATTTTCAGTTTACGACCTGGAGTCTTGAATGGCAGTAATCCTGATTTTAAAACTATGCGCTGTCCGATATCGCCGGCAATGAATGAAGAAAAGCCCATTCCAAGCCCTGAATACCCCTGACAGTTAATAATAAACAAATCACGTGCCAAAGGATATTTTCCTTCTCCTAAGTCATTTTGTGTCGGGCTATAATAACCACCGCCATTTAATCCCTGCACACTTAAAACATTTATATTCTTGATCGTTTCTGTCATATCAGGAGTTGGTTGATACAGCCAGTTGACACCAATAATACCAATCATTCCATCATTTTCAGAAACAAATTTTATTACTTCGTTATTCGTTTTAAAAGAAAAAACTCCATTTTTTGGAATTTCGTTAACCTTTGCTAACTCTTTCATGTAACGTACTGTACTTGAATTCGGATTATCAAAAACAAGTCCTTTAATTTTAGCATCTGCTTTGCCCTGCATAAAATCGATTACACTTTTCAACGCAATTAATGTATCATTATTGCTTTTGTTAGAAATAAATGCAATAGCATCATGAGCAAAAGGTGTTACCCTTGGATTAATCTTACTTTTATCGAAACGAGATCTTTCTTCTTTAGTCAAATCTCGCGTTGTAATTGCAACTTTAGCTTTTTGATTTAATAAATCATTAATTACTTCAGCTTCAGATTTTGGTTTTACTATTATTTTTGCATCATAGTAAGTGCCTTCAAAAACAGCAACCTGATCGTCTACAATTTGCTTTACTGTTTCGTCAACCGTAACATCAAGTGATCCTTTCAAAATGGTCTCTTTTTCAGTTTCACTTTTGCTTTTTTGGTTGCACATAGCAAACAAAAAGACAAAAACAACCAAACCTAAAGCCTTACTATATTTCAACATAATTATTGATCTTTTGCATTAATTAATCTTAAAAATCTTATTGCAGAATATACAATCAGTAATCCACCAAAAGCATATCTGTATTTTGGTTCCATGTTAAGCGGAAGTTTTTCCCAAAACATAATCATTAAACCGAGTACAAGATATATTAAAAAAAACAGTATTCCTAAAACAAGAAGAAATCGCTCTTTGAGCGATTTCTTCTGAATATTATTAAGCATATCTTTTAACATTATTCTGCAGATTGAATAGTAATAGGAAGAGAGTATAATACCCTAACTTTTTTACCATTTTGCTCGCCGGGAGTCCATTTTGGACATTTTTTAAGAACACGAATTGCTTCTGCTCCTGTACCATAACCGATATCTCTTAAAACTTTGATATCTGTTAATGACCCGTCTTTTTCAACTACAAACGTAACGTAAACTTTACCTTTTAAACCTTCTTCTTCTGGAGTTTTGTAGTTGTTTCCTACGAATTTGTAGAATTTCTCAATACCTCCTGGGAAATCTGGTTTCACCTCGATACCAGCTGTGTTGTATACAGTGTTATCTTCTTGAATAACCTCTTGAACTGGTCCTTTACCAACTGGCTCATCAACAGTTAAAACTGCATCTGGATCTCCTTTGATAGTCTCAGCACCAACTTTTTTGTCTTTTAATTCAACAATTTTTGGTGGATCTTCAGTTACTTCTTCCGCTTTTGCAACCACAGGTTTAACGAATTTAACCTGATCCACTTTTGGTGGTGGTGGTGGTGGTGGCGGTTGATTTGGTTTAATTTCCTCTTTTTTCGGAGGTAATTTTACCGTAGCCATCTTAACCTCTTTAACCTCTTCTTCGTCTGTCGATTCTGGTAACAGATTCGCGACAAGAGGAGCAGCAATAGCAGCACAAAAGATAAGAGAACCAATAACAAGTGCTTTCACAGTTGTTTTTCTGTTTGATTTTCTCAGCTCGTATGCTCCATATATCTTATTACGCCCTT
This sequence comes from Flavobacterium sp. 38, assembly GCF_057799715.1. Classification (NCBI taxonomy): domain Bacteria; kingdom Pseudomonadati; phylum Bacteroidota; class Flavobacteriia; order Flavobacteriales; family Flavobacteriaceae; genus Flavobacterium; species Flavobacterium sp. 38. The sequence goes on from NZ_JBYNWZ010000001.1 coordinate 8,907, forward strand.
CGAATACGATATCAAGCCACTGATTTTTTATAATATCTAATTTCATACTTCTTGATTTTTAAGTCGATAAAATTTAAGATTGCTCTTATTTTTTATCTATCACTTTTGTTTCTTCAGGTGTAAACTCAGGAACAATCGCATACGTTTCAACTCCAGTGATAGCCATTTCGTCCAAGATATCAACCAAATTACGGTAATTTGATTTTTTCGTTGGTTTAATGATCACAATGATTCCGTTTTTAGGTTTCCCTAAAGCTGCAGAATATGCTAAAACATTTTTCTTTTGTTTTAACAATTCTCTACGGATGCCATCTTTACCATATGCAATATCTTTTGGCCCCACTTTTGGTGTTGCCAATAATCCCATATAGTAAACCATTTTATTGTTCTCACCTAACATTACTGTCATAGTACGATTCTCGTCTACTTTGGTATCCTTAGTCGGCTCATCTTTATCATCTTTATTTGGCAATGATAAATCCATCGATTGAGGTTTTGACAACGAAGTAGTTAACATAAAGAATGTGATCAATAAGAATGCCAAATCCACCATCGCCGTTAAATCGACTTTCGAATTTTGCTTTTTACTTCTTACTTTACCACCTTTACCACCACCGCCGTCGCCGGTATTTAATTCAGCCATTTTAGTGTATTTTTTTTAATTAAAAGTCTTTCCCTCTCGTACCTGTAACTAAGTTAAAGGAGTTGATTTTCTGATCTTGCAAAATATCCATAATCTTTTTGATTTTTGGATATTGCTCTTTAGCATCACCTTTAATTGCAATTTGCAATTCTTTATCATCAAGGTCAATTGTAGCTCTTCTAGAAATTAGAAGCCAGTCTTTTAATTGATTATCTAACGAATCCAAAGGAATTCCAGGTTGGTTAGCTTTGGTTCTGTCAGCCGCTTTCATATCAATGATTTGCTTTAAACCTGTAATTGGCACACCAAAGTCGTCCATCAATGCAAATTTGGTTTTATCTTCTTCTGAAAATTCAATACCATATTTTGCACCCATTCCTTCAAGAGTTTTTTTACGAACTTCTCTTCCTTTGATGTCAAAAAATACTTTCCCTTTTCCTACTGTAATAATAGCCAAATCAGTATCTGGCAATTTAGTTATAGCAACAGAAGCAGGCATATCTACAGGCAATGCCTCAGGCACTTTAGCAGTAGCGGTCAAAATAAAGAACGTTAGCAAAAGGAACGCTACATCACACATCGCAGTCATATCTGTCGATGTCGACTTCTTTTTCATTTTTATTTTAGCCATTATCTTTTTATTTTATTTTTTTGATACTTAAATATCAAAAATTAATTATTGTCTTAAACTTCCTCTGAATTTTCTGTAAGTATTCACGATTGTAGTACCAGCCTCATCGATAGAGTAAGTTAAATCGTCAATTTTAGCAGTAAAGAAGTTGTAAGAAACAATTGCTAAGATAGAAGTAGAGATACCTGTAGCAGTGTTGATAAGTGCCTCAGAGATACCTGTTGCAAGAGCAGCTTGGTCAGGAGTACCAGCAGAAGCTAACGCACCAAACGCTTTAATCATACCAGATACAGTTCCTAATAATCCTCCTAATGTACCTAAAGATACTAAAGTAGAGATAATAGTCATGTTTTTCTCTAACATTGGCATTTCTAATGAAGTTGCCTCTTCAATTTCTTTGTGGATTACTTCTGAAGCTTCTTCGCTGTTGAATCCTTCTTTTTTAACATCTTGGTATTTTACCAAAGCAGATTTAATTGCGTTTGCAACTGAACCTTGTTGTTTGTCACATGAAGCGATAGCAGCCTCGATGTTTCCTTCTTTAATACTACCTTGAACGCTTTTCATGAATTTGTCAAGGTTAGTTTTTCCTGCAGCTTTACCGATAACAATAAATCTTTCGATAGAAAAAACAACAACCATTAAAAACATACCTAATAATACAGGTACGATGAAACCTCCTTTATAAACTTGTCCTAATGTATTGATTGGATGTCCAGTTTCTGGATTACCTCCTTCGAAGTTCGCAGAGTCCCCCATGATTACTTTCCAAATAAACACCCCTACTAAGATACACGCAACAATAATGATTCCAGTAATCATTCCTCCCCCATTTGAAGTGCTTTCTTTTTTAACTTTAACGTTTGCCATTTTTTTTAATTTTAATAGTTTTAAATAATTTTTATTTTTTAGTTATATTTAACTTGTAGAGGAGCAAATTTATATGTTTAGTTTAAATAAAAAAACTTTTTTTAATTTAATTGACCGAAATTTAACTTCAAATTAAAAAATATCTCATTAATTTGTTGATGCCATTTTTTAGATAAAACAAAAAAAAGGACGATAATTAGAAAAATTACAACGTTTTAGTAAATATTCAAAGATTCCATTGATATCTTCTTAAAAAGCTGCGAATTTTTTTTTTATTAAATTTTCAATCAAAAAAAGCTTTTTCTTACTAAAAAAAACCACATAAAAAGCACCCAAAAACAAAGCAATACTCATATAACAATCTAAATTACAAATAAAAACATGAATAAAAAAGAGAATTTTATTGCAGATATAAACACAGGGTATTCTTCCAGGGGAGACAGCATCATACTTGGAGGCGCAATGCTTGACGGTGAGCCAGTTGCGGAGGCTCATGTCAAAATTCCGCTAAAAACTTTAAACCGTCATGGATTGATTGCTGGCGCGACCGGAACAGGAAAAACTAAAACAATCCAGGTATTTTCGGAACAGCTTTCTAATGCTGGGATTCCTGTATTAATGATGGATATTAAAGGTGATTTTAGTGGTATCGCCAAAGAAGGTAAAGAAGAGGGTTTTATTACAGAGCGCCATGCTAAAATAAACGTACCTTATAATGTAGCCGCATTTCCTGTTGAATTAATGTCTCTGTCTAAACAGAATGGTGTGCGCCTGCGTGCTACGGTTTCTGAGTTTGGACCTGTTTTGTTTTCAAGAATTTTAGATTTGAATGACACACAGGCTGGAGTCGTAGCGGTGATCTTCAAATATTGTGATGATAAGCAAATGCCTTTATTGGATTTGAAAGACATTAAAAAAGTAATCAATTATATTACTGAGGAAGGCAAAGATGAAATTTCGGCTACTTACGGAAAAATTTCTACTGCTACTACAGGAACAATTCTTAGAAAAATTATTGAATTGGAACAGCAGGGTGGTGATCTGTTTTTTGGCGAACTTTCTTTTGAAACCGATGATTTAATGCGAATTGATGAAAACGGAAAAGGATATGTTAATATCATCCGCTTGACGGATATTCAGGATAAACCCAAATTGTTCTCGACTTTTATGCTAAGTCTTTTGGCTGAGATTTACCAAAAAATGCCCGAAAAGGGAGATGCAGGCCAGCCTGAATTGGTAATCTTTATTGACGAGGCGCATTTAATTTTTAATGAAGCCAGCAAAGCGCTTCTGGAGCAAATTGAAACGATAGTAAAACTTATCCGTTCTAAAGGTGTCGGACTTTATTTTGTTACGCAAAACCCGATGGATGTACCGAGCGGGGTTTTGGCCCAGTTGGGATTAAAGATTCAGCATGCGCTGAGGGCTTTTACTGCAAATGATCGCCAGGCAATTAAAAAAACAGCCGACAACTACCCTACTTCTCCTTATTATAAGACTGCTGAATTGTTGACGAGTTTGGGAATTGGTGAAGCTTTGGTTACGGCACTTAACGAAAAAGGGATTCCAACTCCTCTTGTTGCTACGATGATGCGTGCGCCAATGAGCAGAATGGATATTTTATCTGCCGACGAAATTGACGAAATAAACAATAAGTCCAAACTAGTTAAAAAATACGCGGAAGAAATTGACCGCGAAAGTGCTTATGAAATCCTAACTAAAAAGATTGAAGAAGCTTCACAAGCTGCTGCTCAACAAGAAGAACAAGCTCCTGCAAAAACATCTAAATCAGGACCAAGCACTACAGAAGTAGTTACCAAATCTGTATTAAAAGTAGTTACCAGCGCTACCTTTATAAGAGGCGTTTTTGGCGTTTTAACTAAAATATTTAAAAAGTAAAATTTTATTTAAACCATATAAGTTATATAAGCTTATTTAATGGCTTGTCTCGAATTTAAACAATATAAAAGTTTTTCCAGAAGTATAAATAATAAACCCAACAGGTTTTAAAAACCTGTCGGGTTGTTATCGGGAAGTTTAAAAAAAAACTTATATAGCTTATATGGTTTAAAAAATTTAAGCTTTCTCCAACAATGCGAGGATTTTGTTTTCGACTTCTGGACCGTCCCAGATGTTTTCAATGTTTTCCATTCTAAGGATTTCTTCCATAATTCCGTTTTGATAATCGCCTATTGCTAAAGCTTCTGCATACGGGCGATCGCTGAAAGTAACTCGGCTATAGAGCGGAATCCATTTGTCTGGATGTTTGTCTGAAAAGACTTTTTCTATTTTCTTTTGCAGCAAGAATTTTTCGTCTGCTGTTTTGGTACTCATTTCTAAGAAATTTCGATAAGAAAGCTCTGCAATTGCATCTGCATTTGGTTTTCTAGAAATTTGATATTCTGCAAATATCTTTTTCCAATCGTCTTGGTACTTTTCAATCATTTCGCTCAAAACGGTAATATCTTCAAAACCAGCATTCATACCTTGTCCGTAAAAAGGAACTATGGCGTGACAAGCGTCTCCGATCAAAGCAATTTTATCTTCGTAAGTCCACGGAAAGCATTTCATGGTAACCAGAGTACTTGTTGGATTTTTAAAGAAATCATTGGCCAATTCTGGAATCACTTCAATAGAATCTGGAAAGTTTTTCTCGAAAAAATCTTCAACCATTTTACGGTCGGTTAATGACTCAAATGAATTTTCGCCTTCAAAAGGCATAAATAAAGTACAGGTAAAACTTCCGTCAAGATTAGGAAGCGCAATTAACATGTACTCACCTCTCGGCCAAATATGAAATGAGTTTTTATCTAATTTATGTGTTCCGTCTGGGTTTGCTGGTATATTCAATTCTTTATATCCCATATTCAGGAATTCCTGAGAGTAATTGAACATACTCTGGCGCTGCATTCTGTGGCGGATTCTAGAAAAAGCTCCATCGGCACCAAAAACCATATCAAATTTTCTTTCTTCCCACTCGCCTCTTTCGCTTTCTCCAATATGAAGTGTGGCATCGCTCAAAGTAACATCCCAAACTTTCTGTTCAAAATGAAATTCAGCTCCTGCTTCTTCAGCAAGATCGATCATTCTTCTGTTTAGTTTTCCTCTTGAAATAGAATATATCGATTCGCCTTCTTGTCCGTAATTCTGAAAATTCAATTTATCGACCAAATGAATGGCGCGTTTATCCATCGGAATTGCGATTTCTCGAACCGAATCTCCTACACCAACTGCATCCAAAGCTTTCCAGCCGCGGTTGGACATTGCTAAATTAATAGAACGTCCAGAAAAATTTATTTTTCTAATATCGGGACTGCGGTCGTATACATGAACTGTATGGCCTGCTTTTTTAAGATAAATTGCTAGAAGCGACCCTACAAGTCCAGAACCAACAACAGCAATTTTTAATGAAGTTTGCATCGAGGAAAATTCTAATATTGGGTCGTAAAAATAACTAATAAATAGATAAGCCTTCAGATAAATAAACAAATTCTTTGCAAATAGAGATGATAAAGACTATTTATCATCCTAGTCTTTTTAAAAATATAACAAATTGTTATTTTTATTAATTTATTTAGAAAAATCAAACAATTAATTTCGCTTCAGATTACATTATTAAATACAAAAATTATGAACAGCGAAATTCTACAATCGGACATTATTTTAGAAAATGAGAAAGTGCTTTTAATTCCTTTCGAAAGTGAAAGAAATAAGGAACTTAAAGAAATCATTTTTGATGATGAAGTTTGGAAATATATGGGAATGTACGTTCGAAACGATCAAGATCTTGAAAACTATATAAAAAGTACATTAAAACAAAAAGCAGACGGAATTTGTTATCCGTTTTTAATAGTTGATAAAGCTACAAACAAAGTGGCTGGAAGCACTCGTTACGGTTATTTAAACCACGCAAGCCAGAAATGCGAAATTGGATGGACTTGGTATGGAGAAGCGTTTCAGGGAACGGGTTTAAACAAAGCCTGCAAATTTGAATTGCTGAATTTTGGTTTTGAACAGATTCAATTTAGAAGAATACAATTTAGTGCCGATCTTGAAAATATACGTTCGCAAAAAGCTATTGCCAAACTGGGCGCTGTAAAAGAGGGAATCTTTAGAAATAACTACGTCGATTCTGAAGGGAAAAGCAAAGATGATGTTTACTTCAGTATCATTTCTGAAGAATGGGAGAAAACGAAAAAAGAGTATTTTTCGGAGTTTATTTAAGAAATAAAAATAGCCCAGTTTTGAAACTGGGCTATTTTCTGTATTAATTTACTTTTTCTACATCATTCAATTTCCAAGACTGATCGTATAAAGCTTTTGTAGGACCATAAAATCTTGCGAGTAATTCGAAATCGCCTTTTGGATCTGTTGGAATCCAATTGCTTTCTCCTTCATCTGGCGGTTTAGGGCCGAAATATAAGGTTACAGTTCCATCTGTATTCTTTTTGAGTCCAGGTGTTTGAGAAGAACGACCCGCCCATTTCGTATCTCTAATAAAAGTATGAGTTTCTCTATTGTATACGGTAATTGACCAATATTGTTTTACTGGAACATTGGCTGGAACGATTACTTTATAGTTAGAATTTCCTTTTAAGAAATTGCCTTCTTTGTCTTTTAAAGCCAAAAGATAGTATTGCGATTCTCCAATATGTTTGGCACTGAAAAAAGCCATCATATAACAAACTCCTCTATTATCAACAGGATAAATTCCTGGAGTTACATACGATTTCATTACACTCAATTTATACTCGTCACTTGCAGGGAAAAACCAATTTGTTCCAGCATAAAATGGTTTTGTATTTTCGTAAATCGACAATAAATATTCTCTCGCATCTTTTGAAGCAGAATTAAATATCTCTTTAATTCTTGCATCTGGAGCAAATGTTTTTCCGCGCTCGATTCCGATTGTTTTTAAGGCATCGATCATTGCTCTGTCTCTTTCTAAAAATGGTTCTTCTTGAACAATATCGTTAAGCGCTTGATAAAAATTTTCGTTATACGGAATAGCCGAATTGAATTCTGCTTTACTTGCGTCTATGAATACGGTTTGTGGCGAACTTGACGCTTGAGCATAAGGGTAGAGTTTAATTCTTTTTCCATAATCTACAGCTGCTTTTACATCTGCAGGGCTTCCACTTTTAAGCACCGAACGTAAAAGCGCATATCCGCGATAGGTATCAGACTGCATAACAAAGTATCCTGATGGAATTTTACTTTTATCATAACCTGGCGGCAGAATAATATATTTTCCACCTTTTCCTTTATCCATTCCGCCTGGCCCCACGTCTTCAATTGCCGCCTGCCAGCAGTTCATTACGCTTCCGTTAAAAGTTCCGTTGTCTGCAGGAGGAATTTCTAAAACCACTGGCCCTTTTTCAGTATTAAAAAAAGGCATCAGATAAATTACATCTGGATTTGGCGTTAGTGTCTGATTTTTCCAGTTTAATAATTCTGGCCATAACAGAACTTGGTTGTACGAACCATTAATCTTTTCCATCTCTTTGTACATGAGTTCAAAGTTCACGGCTGGCATTCCCCAAATTGCAGCTTGTACAGCACGATTGTACTGTATCTTTTCTTTAATATTTTCTGCATGAAATTCTGTTTTCTGAGAAGATTCAGTATTTTGTCCCGAATTGCTTTCTACTGTATTTTCTTTTTTGCAAGCTGTTACGAAGAACAGCAATGCTATGGAAACCATTATTTTTTTCATAACATTAGTTTAAATTTGAATGAGACATAAAATTTCAATCAAATTTAATTCTAGCAAACATAGAATAGCTATTTTCTAGCTTCAAAGATGTTTCAAATTATAAAATGAAACCTATTTTTCATTCGTCTTCGCTTTTACCGCATAATTTTTTTAAGCTAAATTTGAAATCGAATTGGCAAATCAATCTTAAACTCACAAATGCAATTATATTCAGAACATTACGTCAGTGCAAAATCCGAAAGATTTGTCAATAAGATCTGGTGCTTGGATAACAGCATCGGCGAAAGCGTGATTGAAAATAAATTGGTTCTGCCAAACGGCTGTTTTAATCTTGCTATTATAGACGGCAATTTTATTGAAGTTCATACCAGTAAAAGCAAATACGAGATGAACAGCGGAATCTATTTTTGTTCTCAAATGACGAATAAAGTTTTGGTCAATATTCAACCGAAAACGAAAGTGACCATAATCCAGCTTCATGCTTGGACGCTTTCTATGTTTCCGAAATATGATTTGAGCAATTTTACCGATTCCATTATCAAAATTAATGTTGCAGAATTGCCGTTTCAAATTGAAATTCAATCAGAAATCAAGACATTTTTGAATACCATTAATGCTTATTTTGAAGCTTTAGCCGATTCCAATTCCAATCAAAATGTCATTGAAAAAATCTGCGAAATCATCAGACTCCGAGAAGATGAAATTTCGGTTTCTGAAATAGGAAAATTATTGAATTCTTCGCAACGACTTCTTCAAATAAAATTTAAAGCTTCAACCGGACTTACCATCAAAAAATACATTCAGATTTTAAAGTTCAGAAAATCGGTCGATCAAATGCTGAATACAGATTTAGAAAAAATGAGCCTTACGGAAATTGCTCTTTATAATAAATACTTCGATCAATCGCATTTTATCAGAAAATTTAAGGATGTGACGAAAACCACTCCTAAGATGTTCGATCCAGATTCGTATTTTCTTTCGCAAAAAAGATAAAATTTCGCTTTTGTACAATTTTGGTGCTTCTGATTGAACTACTATTGCAAAATGAATCATCATCAATCAATCATCAAAATGAAAATCATCAATCACATTCCCTTTCAATTAAAAATCATTTTAGTTGGATTTTTACTTTTTCAGATACAAACCGTTTTTTCTCAAGAAGAAAAAAATTCAAAACTGTATAAAACCATTATGTCAAAAGACAGTCTTCTTTTCGATATTGGATTTAATACCTGCGACGTTAAACAATTCGAAAATTTATATACTGAAGATTTTGAGTTCTACCATGACAAAGACAGTATTTCTGATAAAGCTCGATTTCTAAAAACTTTCAAAAGCGGTATTTGTTCTCCATCCAGAAAATATAATTATCGCAGAGAATTAATCGACGGGAGCACTGAAATTTATCCTTTGTATAAAAACGGCATTTTATACGGCGCAATACAAATGGGAACGCACCGTTTTTACGAAAGTTCGGCAGGAAATGCAGAACAAGCAGGAAGTTTTGCCAAATTCACACATCTTTGGCTCCTAAAAAACAAAGATTGGAAATTGGCACGGTCGCTAAGTTACAATCATCAAATGACTAGTTCTACCGCAGGTATTTCTGCTCTTTTTGACAATGATCAGGAAACTGAAAAATGGCTCAAAGAGAATAATATCCCTACTTTGGGAATTGGGATTATTTCAGATGGAAAACTAAAACAGATCAAAACTTTTGGCAATCTTAAAAGAGGTTTTCCAGCTCCGTATAATACGATTTGGAATGTCGCTTCTTTGACTAAACCAATAACGGCAATAATTGCTTTGAAATTAGTTTCTCAAGGAAAATGGGATTTGGACGAACCGCTTGATAAATATTGGATTGATCCGGATATTAAAAACAACCCAGATCATAAATTATTGACCACTAGAATTATTTTGAGTCATCAAACGGGTTTTCCGAATTGGAGGTCTTTTAACGAATCTAAAAAACTGGATTTTAAATTTAAACCTGGAACACAATATCAGTATTCTGGAGAAGGTTTTGAATATCTTCGAAAAGCTTTGGAAAAGAAATTTCATAAACCTTTAGATCAGTTAGCCTCAGAATTGGTTTTTGAACCACTGAAAATGACCGATTCGCAATTAATCTGGAATGACAAAATCGATCTTTCGAGATATGCCATAAATTATGATAAAAACGGAAATGCTTACGAACCTACCAAAAACAAAACTGTAAATGCCGCAGACGACTTATTGACTACGATTGGAGATTACGGTAATTTTTTGTCCAGCGTAATGAATAGTGAAGGTTTAAGTAAAAAAGTTTTTGACGATATGATCTCACATCAGGTTCAGACCAAAAAGGATAAATATTTTGGTTTAGGCTTTGAAATTTATGATCTAGGAAATGAAAACTACGCTCTTTCGCACGGTGGCGCAGACCAAGGTGTTCAGACTATTTTTATTTTACTTCCAAAAACCAAACAAGGTTTAATCATTTTTACAAATGTAGATGATGGCTATAAAATTTATGAAACCATTGTTGCTCATTATCTTGGACAAAACGGCAGAAAAGTAGTTGATATCGAAACAAAATAATTTCCATTTCAATCAGATATTAACCTTAATCTGAATTATATGCTAAAATTATTTATCCTTCTGTTATTACTTATAAGCAAAATTCTAACTGCTTAAACTTTTGAAAATATTTGTTAGTTATGAGCATAGGCCAATTTTAAAGCGGTCTGTGCTCTGCTTTTTTATATTTTAAAAAAAATGAAAGAATCTTGAAACTAAATTGCAAAACAGTCGTCTAAGATTTTAGGACATAAATATATTTCATTAAAAAATCGTGATCAAGATTTAAAAAACGGAATATCTTTCTGCTAGCAAGTTTCAATCATCAATCAAAAACAAATCATTCATTAATCTTAAACCATAACCCGTTTACTATGAAAAAATCAATCAAACTTATAGCTCTTTTTGTCGCTTTTCAACTTTCGGCATTCAGCGTTTTTGCTCAAGATAAAGCACAAAAAATTGAAGAGCTTTTAAACAAATACAGCGAATACGGACAATTTAACGGTTCTGCTTTGGTAGCCGAAAATGGAAAAGTAATCTTCAAAAAAGGTTTTGGCTCTGCAAATATGGAATGGAATATTCCGAACCAGCCTGACACCAAATTCAGATTGGGTTCTATCAGCAAACAGTTTACGGCTCTTTTAATTGTAAAATTGGCAGAAGAAGGAAAACTTAAACTTGATGTTCCTATTACGACCTATCTTCCAGATTATCCAAAAGAAAATGGCAGTAAAATTACGATTCACCAATTATTGACGCATAGTTCAGGAATTCCAAATTATACTGATGCTCCGGGATTCTTCAAAGATAAAGCCCGAAATCCGTACACTCCCGAAGCGTTTGTAAAAACTTTTTCAAGCCTGCCTTTGGAATTTACGCCTGGAGAAAAATTCAGCTATAGCAATTCAGGATACTTTTTGCTTGGCTATATTATCGAAAAAATTACGGGCAAAACCTACGAGCAATATTTACAGGAAATTATTTTTACTCCTCTAAAAATGGTGAATTCTGGTTATGATCACAGCGACGCAATTTTAAAAAACAGAGCTGCAGGTTATGAAAGAAAAGGAAAATTGATTAGCAATGCGCCTTACGTTGATATGAGTATTCCGTATGCTGCGGGATCTTTATATTCAACTGTGGAAGATTTATCTCTTTGGGATCAGGCTTTGTACACAAACAAACTTCTTTCGGCAAAATCGATGGAATCATTATTTCAACCTTACATCAAAGCTGGGGATGGATCTTATGGTTACGGTTGGTTTATAGAAGATGATGAAAATGGAAAAACTGTTGGGCACGGTGGTGGAATCAATGGTTTTAACACTATTATTTCGAGAAATTTTAAACACAAAAATCTTATCGTTCTATTAAATAATACAGGAGGTACTGTTTTAGGCGAAATGACAGATGCAATTAGCAATATACTTAATAATAAACCTTTTGAGCAGCCAAAAAGATCACTGGCGTACGAACTATTCGAAACATTTTCTACCAAAGGCTTTAAAGCTGGAATAGAATCTTATAACAAACTAAAAAACGATCCAACTTACAACATTAAAGAAAACGACATGAATCGTGTTGGCTATCAATTATTGCAAGATGGGAAAAAGAAAGAAGCTATTGAAATTTTTAAAATCAATGTAGAAACTTTCCCTAAATCTGGAAATGTTTATGATAGTTTGGGCGAAGCTTATTTGGCAGATGGAGACAAAAAACTGGCATTGGCTAATTATAAAAAATCTGTTGAACTGGATCCTACAAACGAAAACGGTAAAAAAGTTTTAGAGGAGCTTTCTAAAAAATAAAAGCAGAATATTTTAAAAATTGGACTCCAATAAAGTAGATTTAAAGTCTATTTTATTGGAGTTTTTTGTTACAACTTGTAACACTCAAATTCGATAATTTATTTTTAAAAAATATTATTTTAGCCCTGCCCAAAATAATTTTACCTATGAATAATTTTAAAAAGCACTCCTTTCTAATTGCTTGTTTCTCTCTTTTTATTTCTTCTAAAAGTATCTCACAAACCAATTACACTTCGGCCGCAATGCCAACGCAGCAAAACAAAATTATAATCGATAAAATTGTCGAAGCTGCACATTACAAAAACTATGTGATTGATTTTTGTTTATCTAAAATAAATGAAACTTCTGCAAAAGAAGGCTGGAACGAACAAAAAGCAATGGAAATTACCCAAAGCATCAATTACAAAAATTTTAGAGATGCGATTTACAACAGTTTTGTGGTTTTTGACGAAGTGGAACTGGAAACTTTATTGAAAGCTTACGAAAAAGACACGGCTTACCAAACTAAAAATGTGATGACCAATAATAAAGTGCTTATTAATAATCTGAACATTTTTGCTGATGATATTGTGAAGGGGAAATATCTTTTGAGATAAGTCTCAAAGGGACAAAGTAACAAAGGCTCAAAGCTTTTTCTTTGTGTAGAAATCTTTGTCAAAGTTTGGAACTTTGACAAAGATTACAACTTTAAACCTGAAACAAAAACTTACTTCTTCGGTTTAAAAACCAATTTTGTAGATGTTTTTACAATCTCATCTTTATTCAATTTCATTTTTCTGAACTTTCCTTCGTTATACATTTCGGCTTGATCGTCGTAATGTTTACTGAACGGATTTCCTGATTGTCCAGTTGGCAGAATACTCCAGCTGTTTTCTACATCAGCAAAATCGACAATTCTTCTGGTCGAAGGTCCGCCTTTGGTGTAATATCTTCCTTCGTCATTGTATCCGAAGAATAAATTATTGATTACTTCATTGGAACCTGGCGAATTGAAAGGCCCAACATTGAATAATCCGCGAAGGGCTTTTACTTTACCAAGCGGATGCTCGTGTTCTACGGTATGCACTTTTCCCCAATTCCATTCTGAAATATTTTCTCCTAACTGGTTCTGCAAAGCAATAACAGCATCATGAAATGATTTCGAAACAATAGCTGTTCTGGTTTCTTTTACATTTTTGGTTTTGATATTATCCCACCAAACCGAATTTTCATTTTTTATCTGATTCGCAATAACTTGTTTTCCAAGAGAAATTCCTAAAAACAAATCGAAATTATCTTTACCCATTTCGTCTTCAAACGTGTTTTTCAGATACAGATAAATCCATTTGTTGTAAATCGTTGGTGCAACATCTTCTAGATTGGTAGTTCCCTTCCAAGATTTTAAAACTTTTATCACTTCTTTTTCAGCATTAGAAAGCGATTTATGATCCAAACTTGCAATTAAGTTTTTAGAAGTTTCAACAGCCACGTCAGACGTATTATCGTAAATCATTTTGCTGATGGCTTCTTTATCCCAATCAGATTTAGCATCCAGAATTCCAGAAATTCTTTTCGCACGATCTTCTGGCAAATAATACCCCGGATATAAATAACCATTATTTATTGCCTCCGGTTGATTATTGGCAGAATAGACATAACCCCATTTTGGATTTTCAGAAGATGGATTTTCTTCAAAATCTAAAAATTTAGTGATATCATCTTTGCCGCTTGAACCGTCTAAAATCAGATGTGGATTAACGCCTTCATTATGTCGATACAATTTCCCGCTCGCCCACCAAGCAACATTTCCTTTAGCATCGCCATACATTACGTTCAATCCCGGTGCTGCAATTAAGCTGACAGATTTTTTAAAATCGGTTGTGTTTTTTGCGTGTGAAAGACCGTAAGCCGCATCTAGAATTTGGATTGGTTCTCTTGTATATGTCCACGACATTGCAATTGGGTTTTTCTTTTCTAAACGCTCCAAAAAATCGTTCATAACGGGACCGTGACGCGTAATTTTAACCGTCAAGACAACATCTGAAGAATCTTTTACTTTAATTGTTTTCTTTCTGATTTCATATTTGCTGAAACCCGTTGGAGTTTGATATTGAGTAGCATCATCTGCTTTATTTTTTTCTTGGTAAAAATCGATATCATCATTTTCAAACATCGTCAGACCGTACGCATAATCTCTATTGTGCGCCAAAAGCGGAAACGGAGTTCCAGCCAAATAACAGCCATATAATTCCTGTTTTGGCGTAACTAAATGTGCTTCGTACCAAGTTGCAGGCTGCGAGAACCCAATATGCGGATCATTGGCAAAAATCACTTTTCCTGTTTTCGATTTATGCGGTCCAACAACCCAGCTGTTACTGCCAACAAATGGCGGAATCGGAGATTGATCCAACATTGCCGTTATCGATTTTGAAATCTCGGTATATTCTTCTGTTTTTTCTTTAGAAATTTTAATTCTGGTGTTGTTAAATTCTCCTTCAATTCCTAAATCTTTCAAATATTCAACGCCGTATTTATTTTTAATTTCTGTCAATAACGGATCTGTTTTCTGTGCCATTGCAAAACTGAAAGACATATATCCGAAAATATTATATACATCTTCTATTGTAAACTTTTGTTTTTTGACACCAACCAAAGTAAATTCAATTGGCGTAACGCCTTCCTCCAAATACTGATTAATTCCGTCTAAATAAGCCTGAGTCAGTTTATAGCTTTCGCTGTTTTTGTCTAGTTTGGCAATCGCTTTCGCGGAAGCTTCCTCAATCCCGATTCCAGCAAAGAATTTATCATTTTTAAGCGCAACGCCACCAAAAAGTTCAGAAAGACGCCCTGGCGCAATTCGGCGCAACAATTCCATCTGCCATAATCTTTCTTGCGCATGCACATAACCAAGCGCCGTCATGGCATCTTTTTCAGAATCGGCATAGATGTGCGGCACTCCAAAATCATCAAAATAAACCGTAGTTTCTTTTTCGAGATTTTTCAATTCTAACGATCCTTCATATTTTGGTTTTAAATGAAAAATATAAGCGCATAAACCAATCGCAAGAATTACAATAAGTACCAACAATGCCAGCAGAATTTTTTTAATTATTCTCATATTCTAAAAAAGTAAAAAGATGAAATTCGTAATAATATAACTTTTATATAAAATTTTATAAGGAGCCACTCTTATTAAAAGTCTAAATTTATGTATTTAAAATTAATACTATAAATGTCAATCTATAAAAAAATAGCTCTTGTAGTAATTTCTCTCCTTGTGATTGTAATTCTTGCCAATATTGGTCTGAATTACTGGATCAAAAAACAGCTTCCGATTATTATTCACGAAAAAAACAAAACAGCTTATAATATTAATTACGAAAAAATTGAAGTCTCTCTTTTTTCCAGAAATATTAATGCGCAGACTTTATTGGTGAGTCCGAAAAATGAACCAAAAGACAGCAAAAATGGACTTTTTTCGAAAATTGAATCCATCACCATAAAGCATTTCAATATTTGGGATTTGGCTTTTCGCGATGTCATTCAGGCGGAAAGCATAATTATCAATAAACCGCGAATCATTTTATATAAAAAAGGCGAAAAATTAATCAATAACAGCAAAAGTATTCAGAAAGAGATTATTGATCCTTTTCGAAAAATTATTGCGGTTTCGAATATTTACCTCAACGATGGAACAGTTGATGTTGTTTCTCTCGACACAGAAAAACCAATTTTTAGCGTCAAAAAAATCCTTTTAAAACTGGAAGGGATTTTAATTACAGACGCTACTTTAAAAGAAAAAATTCCGATTCAATATAAAAAATATGCTTTGGTTTGCGACAGCTTATTTTACAGACCAAATGGTTTTTACCACATCAATATTGGAAAAATAAGCACCGAAAAGAATTTTTTAAAAATCAATAATTTCTCCAATCTTCCTCAATTGGAACGACGAGATTTTTTGAAACATCTTGACAAAGAAAAAGATATTTACCGTTTAAAATTTGACTCGGCACAGGTTGAAAAAATGGATTGGGGTTTTAAAAATGACCAATTTTATCTTAAAGCAAATTCGCTCGTAATTAATCATTTTGATGCTAATATTTATCGCGGAAAAATGATAAAAGACGATCCAAGCAAAAAATACCTGTACAATCATTTACTGCGAAATCTAAAATTTCCGCTTCAAATTGACACACTTCAAGTTTTAAAATCGAAACTGGTTTACGAAGAAGAGCTTGATTTTTCTAAAGGCCCAGGAGTTTTAACCTTCGACAAATTCAATCTGCAAGCAACTAATTTGCGAAGCGGTTTTGGCTTAAAAAAAACAGCTGATGTCAAAATAAAAGTGAAATGTATTTTTATGAAAAACTCTCCTCTTGATGTCGATTGGAGTTTTAATGTTTTGGATAAAAGCGACGGATTTCATATTCAAGGCACTA
This sequence comes from Flavobacterium sp. 38, assembly GCF_057799715.1. NCBI lineage: Bacteria > Pseudomonadati > Bacteroidota > Flavobacteriia > Flavobacteriales > Flavobacteriaceae > Flavobacterium > Flavobacterium sp. 38. The sequence goes on from NZ_JBYNWZ010000001.1 coordinate 25,561, forward strand.
TTTCGAATTTTGATGTCACAGCGATGACAAGATTCACTAAGCCTTATATCAACTCCACTTTTACAGGAACTTTTAACAAATACCGTTTTAATTTTTACGGAAACGACAACGGCTCAAAAGGAAATGCTTCTTTAGATTATGATGATCTCAAAGTGAAATTGTACAAAAAGAAAAATCCAGAAAAAGAAGCCAAACTTAAATCTGCAATTGCCAATTTACTGGTCAAAAATGATTCGAAAGACGGAGCAAAATCTGCAGAAATTGAAGTCGAGCGACTTCAAGACAGATCGTTTTATAATCTTCTGTGGCGAAGCATTGCAGAATCTCTCAAGAAGATTTTGATATAAAAAACGCAAAGATTTTCCGCCACGAATTCACGAATTTCATTAAAAATAATTCGTGAATTCGTGGCGGAAAAAACTTTACCAACCCGCAAACCTGACATTTATCAGGTTTTAGGAAGAATTATTTTTTTTCATTTGTCTCTATTTTAATCCGAATACAAATGACAAAAAGAAATCTGCATACTTTTCATATTCCGGTAATGGGATTGGCCTATACGATAGACAGCCCAATAAGAGTCGCGCAGTACGGAATTTCATCAGTTGTTGCTTTGGCCGATGATGATTTGATTGAAAAGATGCGTAATTTTTACAGCACTAAATTCAACATTCCATACGAAGAAATCACTCAAAAATTTCACGATTATCGTGCTGAAAGAATTACCTCTTATTTAAATTTAGTCGATAAAATTGTAAAAGAGAAATTCGAAAATTTTAAAACAGAATTGGCAGAAAGCAAAACGTCTTTAGAAAACTTTGTGTCAATGTTGCCTAATACTTCTGATATTAAAAAAGGATTTCAGAATTTACTGGACGATGGAATTGCTTTTAAAGAAAACATTCAGAATTATATTGAATCGCATCTTTTTCCTGGAGAGATTGACGTCAATATCATGACGAAATTAGATAAAGATAATTTTATCAAAAACGAACAGCTTCCTACCGAATTTAATGATGCTCATGCTGCTTTAAGAGGTTTTGCCAATAGTAATTTGGAATCTTCGGTGGTGCTTTCTGCTGGAATGAATCCGAGATTGTTCGGTTATTTCGAAAACTTTAAAGATTTTTTTCCAAACGAAAATAACGAGCTGAAGAAAAAAATTATCCTCAAAGTAAGCGATTTTAGATCGGCAATGATTCAAGGAAATTTTTTAGCCAAAAAAGGGCTTTGGGTTTCAGAATATCGAATTGAATCGGGATTGAACTGCGGCGGACATGCCTTTGCCACCGATGGCCTTTTATTGGGCACCATTTTAGAAGAATTTAAGGCCAAAAAAGAGCAATTGATACAATCTGCCCACGAATTAATGATTAAGGCTCTACAGTCAAAAAATATGGTTTGTCCTGAAAAACCTTTAGAATTAAAAATTACCGTTCAAGGTGGAGTTGGAACAGCAGCAGAACATGAGTTTTTATTAGATAAATACAATGTCGATTCTGTGGGCTGGGGTTCTCCATTTTTATTGGTTCCCGAAGCTACTTCTGTAGACCAAGAAACCCGTAATTTATTGATGAATGCCAAAGAAGATGATTTTTACTTAAGTAATATTTCGCCTTTGGGAGTTCCGTTTAATACGTTGAAAGGAACCACGAATGAATTTTTTAAGCGAAAGCGAATTCAGGAAAATAAAGCAGGAAGTTCGTGCCCAAAGAAATTTTTAGCCTTAAGCAAAGAATACGATCCGCACGGAATTTGTACAGCTTCAAAAAAATATCAGGATATTAAACTGGAAGAATTAGAGGCAAAAAAAGATGCTTTATCTGCTGATGAATTCGAAAAAAGCAAAATCAAAATTACCGAAAAATCATGTTTGTGCGTTGGTTTAGCCAATGCATCTTATCTGGAAAATGATATTAAAATAAAAGGTCAGGCACAAGGTGTTGTCATTTGTCCTGGACCAAACTTAGCTTATTTTGATCAAGAAGTCTCTTTAAAAGACATGATCCAGCATATTTATCAAGGCAAATCGGTTATTAGAACAGAACGTCCAAACTTATTTATAAAAGAGCTTAAAATGTACGTGGAGTATTTTAGAAATGAAATTCAATCTATCTCTGGAGAAATCACTACTGCTCAGCTTAAAAAATGGAATACTTTTAAATCGAATCTGTTGGATGGAATTGAGTATTATAAAAATTTATTTGAATCGACGATGCCCTTTAAAGGTGACTTAAATCAACTCGATTCTTGTAAATCAGAATTAGTTGGTATTAAAATTCCCGTTTCAGAGTTGGTTTAAAATTGAAAACCCCAAATGTGGTCACATTTGGGGTTTGTTTTTATTTATAGAATATACTATTCTTTCTTTTTATTCTTACTGTCAATAACAGCTCCAGTTCCTGTTCCTACTGCAGCTCCAGCTAATCCGCCAATAATAGCGCCTTCGCCTTTTTTCTTACTAACAATCGCTCCAGTTGCGGCACCAACACCAGCACCAATTACGGCACCTTTAGCGGTTGCACTCCAACCTTTCTTTTTAGCTGTTGCGGCTGGTGCAGCTGTTGTTCCGTCTTGCTGATGCACTACAACAACTTTTTCTTTCTGAGCTTCTTTCTGAGCCTCGATCTTTTCTGCATTTATTTTAGCCATTTCAGTCTTCATCGAATCGATAACACGCTGTTTGTTAATCTCAACTTTCATTGAATCAATGCTGGCTTGTTTAGCTTTATTTATATCTTCTTTGCTTTGTTGCTGGCAAGAAGTTAAAAATATCACGGTCAATAATATATATAAGCCTTTCATGATTGTAATTTTTAAAATTATACATTACAAATTACGAAATATCTGCTATAACAGTTGTTACAGAATTTTTTTGAAAGATTATAAAATTTAAGGGGCAGAGATGCAAAGTGGCAGAGATGCAAAGTGGCAGAGATGCAAAATGGCAGAGTGACAAAGGTTTTTGTCGCGATGTTTTTTTTTAATCTCGCAAAGGCACAGAGATGCAAAGTTTTAATTTGAATTGCATCCTGCTTTAGCTGGAGGGTAAATTAAGAAATACCGAAAAGGCTTTAGCCAAACTTTACTGTTTGGGCTAAAGCCGGATTTGTGACATAAAAAAACCTCCAGCTAAAGCTGGAGGCAATTGATATAATATATTAATAAATTGTTTCGGGCAGATTTAAAAGATTAAGCTATCGGGAGTGGCAAAAAAACTTTGCCTCTTTGCAACTCTGTAACTTTGCAACTTAAAAAACTTACTTCCCTAAAATTCCTTTTTTCAGAATTTGTCCGAAATCATACATATCTTCATAAGAGCAATACAGTGGAACTGGTGCAAGACGAATTACATTTGGTTCGCGCCAATCTGTGATTACTCCGTTTTTCATTAAATAATCAAATAAAGCTCTTCCTTCTCCGTGCAAAAATACAGATAACTGAGAAGCTCTTTCTTCTGGATTGGAAGGCGTGATAATTTCAAAAGTACTATCGACTTCTTTATCAATTTCATGAAGAATAAATTCCAGATAAGAAGTAATATGATCACGCTTTTTAATTAAAGCATCCATTCCAACTTCAGCAAACATTTCTACAGAAGCCAAATATGGTGCAAGAGAAAGAACCGGAAGATTACTAATCTGCCATCCGTCTGCTCCATGAACGGGATCGAAAGTAGGTTCCATTTTAAAACGGCGTTCTTTGTTATGTCCCCACCATCCCGCAAATCTTGGAAGATCTGAATTATGATGTTTTTCGTGAACGAAACAGCCCGAAGCATTTCCTGGTCCCGAGTTCATATATTTGTAACTGCACCAAGCCGCAAAATCGACATTCCAATCGTGCAGTTCTAATTTGATATTTCCAGCAGCATGCGCTAAATCCCAACCCACTTTTGCTCCAGCTTTTTGTCCGGCAGCCGTTATGGTTTTTATATCAAAAACTTGTCCTGTATAATAATTTACTCCTCCAATTAAAACTAAAGCCAGCTCGTCACCCACTTCTTCAATTTTGGCTAAAACATCTTCTAAGCGAATATTGTGTTCTCCTTCTCTGCGTTTGATTTCTACAATAGCATCTTCTGGTTTGTATCCATGAAAATTCACCTGACTCTGAAACATATACTGATCTGACGGGAAAGCTTTTTCTTCGCAGATAATTTTGTAACGTTTTCCTTTTGGCTGATAAAAAGAGACCATTAATAAATGAAGATTTACCGTCAAAGTATTCATAACCGTAACTTCTGATGGAAGCGCACCTACGATTTTACTCAACGGTTCTGCAAATCTTTCTTGATAATCCCACCAAGGTTTTTCAGCATAAAAATGACCTTCAACAGCTAGTTCTGCCCAGTCGTTCATAACTTCGTCTATGTAGGCTTTGGTACGTTTTGGCTGCAAGCCTAATGAGTTTCCTGTAAAATATATTACTCGTTTATCGTTTACTTTAGGAAAAATAAATTGTTCTTGATACTTATTTAATGCGTCTTGCGAATCAAGCTCTCGTGCAAATTCGCGTGTATTTTGAAAAGTCATTGTTTTTTGTTTTGTGTGCTAAAATAACAATTTTTGTTTGTTTTGTTTCAGGTTTAATGTTTCAACTTGAAATGCTTTGTGTTTTTTACCGCAAAGTCCGCAAGGATTTTTTATCAAACTGAACGTTTACAAACGTTAATAAGTTCGCAAAGCTTTGCGTTCTTTTTCATTTTGCAAACACAAACCGAGTAAAAAAATCCTTGCGAACTTTGCGGTTAAATTTCACAACGAACGTGAAACAAATAAAACGAAAAAACCCGACAAATCTTGAAACTTGTCGGGTCTTTTTTTATGATAAATGCTAATTATAAAATCAACATCGCATCTCCGTAAGAATAGAATTTGTATCCTTCTTTGATCGCTTCTTCGTATGCTTTTTTCATTAAATCGTGTCCACAGAAAGCAGAAATCATCATTAATAATGTTGATTTTGGTGTGTGGAAGTTTGTAATCATACAGTTTGCAATACTAAAATCGTGAGGAGGGAAAATAAATTTATTTGTCCAGCCTTCGTAAGGGTTTAAAGTATTTGCAGAAGAAACAGAACTTTCAATTGCACGCATAGAAGTTGTTCCTACTGCACAAATACGTTTTTTCTTTGCTTTTCCTTCGTTTACGATATCACAAGCTTTTTGAGTAATAATCAATTCCTCAGAATCCATTTTGTGTTTTGATAAATCTTCTACCTCAACTGGGTTAAAAGTTCCTAAACCAACGTGTAAAGTTACCTCAGCAAAATTTACTCCTTTGATTTCTAATTTTTTCAAAAGGTGTTTAGAGAAGTGTAAACCTGCAGTTGGTGCTGCTACTGCTCCTTCTTCTTTTGCATAAATAGTTTGGTATCTTTCAGCATCCTCAGCAGTTACTTCTCTGTTGATGTATTTAGGAATTGGAGTTTCTCCAAGTTCTGTCAATTTATTTCTGAATTCTTCGTAAGATCCGTCATATAAGAAACGTAAAGTTCTACCACGAGAAGTTGTATTGTCGATTACCTCAGCAACCAACGAATCGTCATCACCAAAATAAAGTTTGTTACCAATACGGATTTTTCTAGCTGGGTCTACTAAAACGTCCCAAAGTCTTTGCTCAGAATTTAATTCTCTTAATAAGAAAACCTCAATTCTTGCTCCAGTTTTTTCTTTGTTTCCATACAAACGCGCAGGGAAAACTTTTGTATTATTAAGAATTAAAACGTCTCCGTCATCAAAATAGTTGATAACGTCTTTAAACATTTTATGTTCGATAGTATTTTTTTTACGGTCAATTACCATTAAGCGAGATTCATCTCTGTTTTCTGCTGGGAATTCAGCCAAAAGTTCTTTCGGTAAGTTGAAATTGAAGTGTGATAATTTCATATTTGAATTATAGATTTTAGCGTATAGATTTTAGATTTGCTCATCTAAAATTTTAAATCGGTTGCAAATATACGATTGTGAGATAGGCGTTGTCAAGTGTTTTGCCTTTTATTTTCAAAAGTCCTTGATTTACTGAGGTTTCAGATTGACTTTTTTAAACCATATAAGTGATATAAGTTCATTTTAAACTAGAACTATAATTCGGCTAAAGCCAAAAAATGATGCTAAAAAAATACCTCCAGTTAAAACTGGAGGCAATTGATATTAAGCTTATTCAGCCAGTTAAGCTAAAAATGAACTTATATAACTTATATGGTTTAAAATTAAATCTCTTCAATTTTAAAATTTAATACTTTCAAGTCATTCCAGAAATCTGGGTATGATTTAGAAACCACTTCTGCATCGTCAATGATAATAGGTACTTTAATCGCAAGCGGCGCAAATGCCATTGCCATACGGTGATCATTATAAGTTGCAATATGAATATCGTGATTAATATTTTCTGAACGAACTAAAGTCAAACTATCATTAGTCACCGAAATATTAGCGCCCAATTTAGTAAGTTCGATTCTTAGAGCTTCTAAACGATCTGTTTCTTTAATTTTTAAAGTGTGAAGACCTGTTAAATGACATCCGATTCCTAAACCTAAGCAGGTTACTACAATCGTCTGTGCGATATCTGGCGTATTGTTCAATTCAAAATTTACATCTTGGTAATTGAATCCAGAAACTTTTTCCAAAGTCATTTTATTGTTTTCGAAAGTCGTTTTCACTCCCATTTTCGCGTAAAGCGAAACCAATTCAGAATCTCCCTGAAGACTGTTTTCTTTATAACTGCTTAAAGTAATTTTTGCAGCATCTGATAAAGCAACAAGACTGAAGAAATAAGAAGCCGAACTCCAATCTGATTCGACTACCATCTCTTTGGTTTCAACTGAGGTTTTTGGATAAACTTTAATTACGTTTCCTTCAAAACTCGTTTTAATATCTAAATCCGCTAGCAAAGCTAAAGTCATTTTGATATACGGAATCGAAGTAATTTCTCCTTCTAAAGTCAGCTCTAAACCATTGTCTAATTTTGAAGCTACTAATAAAAGTGCCGAAATATATTGGCTGCTCACATTTGCTGCCAGAGTTACTTTTGAAGCAGTAACTTTTTTTCCTTTAATTCTAATTGGCGGGTAACCTTCATTTTTTTCGTATGAAATCTCAACACCTAATTGTGCTAAAGCTTCAACCAAAATTTTAATCGGACGTTCCTGCATTCTGCTCGAACCTGTCAGAACTACTTCTCTGCCTTCGTTAACCGAAAAATAAGCCGTAAGGAAACGCATTGCTGTTCCTGCGTGGTGAATGTCTACAATTTCATCATTTCCGGCAAGAGCTTTCTGCATTACTTCGCTGTCATCTGAGTTTGATGTATTGGCTAAAGTAATATTTGGAAATAATGCTTTTAGTAACAATAAACGGTTCGTTTCACTTTTAGAACCGGTAATATTTAGTTGCGAATCATCAATGGTGAATGGTGAATTCGTGCTTAATTTTAAATTCATTTTTTTAATTGTAAGTTGTGAATTATGAATTATGAATGACTAGAAACATAATTCAGCCCCGCAATTTACCACTCCCCATTCATAATTCAAAATTCAAAACTCATAATTCAAAACTTATGAGTGATATTTCACAATTATTTCAATTTATCATTGTTTTTGTGACGATCTTTATCTCTAACCGATTTTAGATCCATTTTTTTATCAAAAGCAGCTTGCAAATCGATTCCTGTCTGATTTGCCAAACATAAAACTACGAAAACAACATCCGCCAATTCTTCTCCTAAATCTTTGTTTTTATCGCTTTCTTTTTCAGATTGTTCTCCGTAACGGCGTGCAATAATTCTGGCCACTTCTCCAACTTCTTCTGTGAGCTGCGCCATATTGGTCAATTCGTTAAAATAACGAACGCCGTGTTCTTTTATCCAAGTATCTACGTCAAGTTGTGCATTTTTCAAGTTCATCTTCTATGTCTTTTTTAGAATTATTTTATTGTTTTGAATTTCGATTATTTTCTGAAAAAAATCTCTAATCATATCGTAATCATCGGTCGGAAAAATAGCTTTGCTGATTTCCTGAGTAACTATAATTTGTATCTGGCTTTCATCTGCCATCGTGTTCATGGTGTACGAAGCCGCTTTATCTTCCATTACAATTCTTAATGGAGTTGGCACCGATTCTACCTTATAACCATCTGGTATTTTCAAAAATAGATTATACTTTCTTTGTTCTGGATAACCAAAGTAAATTGGCATTTGCCTTTTTTCTAATTTAAAAGGATTGCTTCCGTAAGTAAAAAACAGCAGTGGATTGAGCACTATTTTGTCTCCAATTATGTCATAGGCTTTATTGGAACTAAATGTGATTTTTTCAAAAACAGGTTTCGATAAATTGCTGTTTTGATTTTCAATTTTATAATCTTCTATTTCAATTCCTCCAAAATCATTTTCCAATCTTTCGATATTGCTTGCATTGCTTTTGCCACCATAGTTTTCTCTAAAAGAAAGAGCCAGATAATTTGTTTTCTGCAGTGATAAAGTGCCATTAACCTGCCCTAATTCTGGCGAAATCAACACTTGAATTGTATTGATACGTTTTGAAAAGCTTGTTGGAATTAATTCTATTTCTTTAGAAAAACCATCACTCTTAATTAGTCTTCCTTTCCAGTTTAAAACGTTTAATGGAAGAATGTTTGGAATTGTAAACTTACTGGATGCATCCATTAAAATCTGTTCGCCATCAATTTCAGCTGCGGCAATCACATAATTAAAAACGGTACGGTTAGGAAATAATGGAATTCCATTTTCGGTAGTACTTACTAAAACTGGATTTGCCTCAATTTTAGCCGCCTTTAACATGGCAATCAGCAATAGATTTATTTCAGCCACATTCCCTGCTTGTTCTTGGTAAGCTTTTTTAACTCCCTTAACCGTATAATAACCTTTCTTTTTATCCCAATTCATTCTGTTCTGAACAAATTTAAAAATGGTATCCATACGTTGTTTTGGAGAATTTGTGTTTTGCAGGAGTTTCTTCAAATCTTCTTCAAAAAAACTTCTTTCGGATAATTCCTTTCCAAATTCAGCGTCTTTGTAAGTAGTGGACGCCAATCCTTCCCAGGTTTTAGTATAATCTACGACTGGCTTGTCTGGAAATCTTTTTAGTTCTAGTTCATTTTGAATCGAACCTCTATAGTTGTCTATATTATCAACAAAACTTTCTTCTTTCAGTGCAGGAACATCTTTTCCGGTATATAAGCTTCGAATTTGCTTGTAATTGCTGGCATAAATCTGTTTAATATTCTCTACCTCTCCGCTCATTTCTGGTTTTATGTTGCCAACAATAAGCGTTTTATAGATAAAGAATTCCGGAATTTCAGATTTATATTCAAAATAATTGACTGGAATATCATACTGAAATTCAAAATCAGGAAGACGAACAAGGTTTTCAGATTTTAAAACATATTTAAATTCTATAACAGATCCTTCTTTTACATTAGGAAGCGTGATTGAGGCAACGTTCCAATATTGATTTACTTTATTATTAAAATTGCCATCGCTTTTCATTTTTGTTTTTACAATTTCTCCATTTACGAGATTGTATGTTACAGCGTCCGAAAAGGAGACTTTATCGTCTCTTAAGTTCTCGTATCCTACGTAATAAGATACTTTTTGAGTTGCCCAGCTTAATCCTTCTTTTTTATAAATTTTAATTCTGAATTCGTAAACATGATTCGCAATAAAACCATTTTCTTCTGTATAAGTAAAATAGGTTCTTCCTTTTTTAAATAAAATGGCCGCTGGCGCAAAAGTATCTTTAGGGTTTTCTTTTTCCTGTAATTCCTGAATGGTTACTTTTCCCAATTCAAAATTTTGAGCGTTAATTCCAGAAGTAAAAAGAATCAGAAAAAGAAAAATGGCAAGCGGACGAAAATTCATTTTATCATATTTTTTTTAGAACAATTTTTTCATTTTGGCTTACAATCATTTTCTGAAAAAACTCTTTTATCATTCCGTAATCCTCAGCTGCAAAAATACTATTGTTAATTTCTTTTTGGCTTATAATTTGAATTTTGTTTTCTGAAACTGAAAAATTTAAAATAAACGACATCTTTTTGTCTTCTGAAGAGATTTTAACCGGTTTTGGCATTGATTCTACTGTATAGCCTTGTGGAATTTCGACATTAAAAGTAAATCTTTCCAAATTTTTATACCCAAAATAAACCGGCATTACTCTATTTTCCTGATTGAATGGATTTTTTGTTTGTGTGAAAAACAATAACGGATTTACAAAAATCTTACCGTTAATAATATCTGAACGGCTGTCTGAAGCAAAAGTAAAAGTTTCTATAACCGACTGATCTAAATTTGATTTCTGATTCTCTATTTTATAATTTGAAATCGTTAATCCTCCCAATTTATTCTCAAATTTTTCCAGATAAGAATCTTCCGTTTTAGCATTGTTTTCTTCTCTAAAGCTGTACGCATCATAATCTGTTCGCTGCACCCTCGCCTGACCATTCATTTTTCCGTCAGGATCCACTTTAACCATAAGAGTATAAATTTCTTTAGATTGTGATGCAGGATCTAATTCTATTTCTTGCGAACTGCCATCTTTCTTAACCAATCTTCCTTTCCAGTTTAATACATTTAATGGTAAAATGTTAGGAGAAGTAAGTTTATGTGTTGCATCCAAAAGGATTCTTTTTCCATCAATATCTGCTGCAACTATTACATAATTAAATCCTGTTCTTGTGGGATAAACCGGAAGTCCGTTCTGGATTGTACTTACCAAAACAGGATTTGCTTCTATACCAGCCGCACGAAGCATATTGATCAAAATAAAATTAATTTCGGCAACATTCCCCGTTTGATCTTTATAAGCTTTTACAACTCCTTTTTCTGTATGACAGCTATTAATTTCATTCCAGTTCATTCGATTTTTAACATACGTAAAAATCAGATTCAATCTTTCATTTTTATCTTCTACGTTTGTCAATAATTTATTGAGATCGTCTGTAAACAAAGAGGATTCATTAAGCTGTTTGCCAAAACTCTCGTCTTTAAAAATCGTTTGTGCAACGCCTTCCCATGTCAAACTGTAATCTTTAACAGGCTGATCTGGCATACGAACTCTCTCTAGTTCCTGCTGAATACTGCCTCGATAATTTTCAAGATTATTGATATACGGTTCCTCTTTTAACGCTGGAACATCTTTTCCTTCATAAAAGGTTTCAATTTGTTTGTAGCTAAAGGAACTGGTCTGACTGTAAGCATTGTCAAAACTCTGACTAGCACTTGTAAATTTAGATTCCGTTGTAAGCGGAATTCCTCCAATTAAAATTGGCTTATAAACAAAAAATTCTGGAATTTGTGTCTTGTAATAAAAATAGTCGACAGGAATGTCAAACTGAATATCAAAATCTGGAAATTTTATAAGATTTTCCGATTTTAAAACATATTTGTACTCAATAATAGAACCCACTTTTACATTTGGCAATGTAATGGTCTTTTCTTTCCAGTATTTATTGATTTTGGTTTTAAATTCTCCTTGATTATTTAGTTTAGTTTTTACAATGTTTCCGTTTTCCAAATTATACGTAACCGCATCTGAAAACTCTAAACGATCTTCATTTAACTTTTCATATCCGATATAAAAACGCACTTTCTGGTCGGCCCAGCTCAAACCTTCTTTCTTGTAAATTTTGATTTTTACCTCGCAGACATGGTTGGCATAAAATCCAACATCCTTGTTATAACCAAAATAAGTCCTTCCCTTTTTAAACAAGATAGCAGCGGGCGCACTGCTATCTTTAGGATGAACTTTCTCATTTAATTCTGAAATTGTTACTTTGCCCAATTCATATTTTTGAGCTTGAATTGTTATTGTACTTCCCAAAAGGGCAGTACAAATTAGGAGAAATCTCAACATAATTTAAATACGTTTTAAAACGATTTTTTCGGTTTGTTTTGCGATCATTTCTTTGTAGTAATCTTTTAGAATTACGTATTGTTCTTTGGACACTATAGGCGAATTAATTTGATGTGACACTAATAATTGTAGGGTATTATCAATGACTGCAATGTTATATCTAAAAACTCCTAAATCTTCGTCCATCGCGACTACTCCTCCAAAAGGAATTGTTTCTAGCGCATAACCTTCAGGAATTCGTATGCTAATATTGTATTTTTCTAAAAAAGGAAATCCAAAATCTACTGGATATTCTCTTGTTTCCTGCTTAAAAGGATTTTTTGTATTAGCAAAAAAGAGCATTGGCTTAATATATATTTTGTCTCCTATTAATTCGCAAAAATTGGTGCTTGTAAACGAAAAGCTTTCTACAGCTGGCAACAAAACATCTTTTTCATTTGATCTGCTATAATCGCTTATTTCAATTTTGCCATATTTATTTTCAAGATCGTCGAGATAGGCGTCTTCTTTCGTTTTTTCAAAATTATTTCTGCAGTCCATTGCTTTGTGCTCTGTGTACTGGCATCTTACTTTTCCTTTTATTCTGCCTCCAGCTTCGATAGTATAATCTATTGCAACATTATCTGCTGCAAATTTTTTAGGAGCCAAATCAATGCTTTCTGAAGTTCCGTCTTTACGAATTAATCTTCCTATCCAATTTAAATCTCTTAAAGGAAGTACGTTTGGAGCAGAGAAAGGATCTGTCGCATCAAGCAGTATCATTTCGTCTCCTGATTCAACAGCTGCAATCACATAATTGAAAGCATTTAGATTCGGAAAAAAAGCTATTCCATTTGAGCGCGTACTTATCAAAACAGGATTTGCTTTAAGTTTCGCCTCTCGAAGCATTGCGGTAAGCATTAAATTAATATCTGCGCTATTTCCTATTTTTTCTTTGTAAGCTTTACGAACTCCTTTTTCGCAAGAATAGCCAGCATGCTGATTCCATTTTACATTTGATTTCACATATTCTAAAATCGCAGTAATTTTCGCATTAGCTGTTGTTTTTCCGTCTAACAATACTTTAAGATCTTCTTCAAAATATCCTGATTTATTTAATTCAGTCCCGAAGGAATCAAAATCATAAATAGTTTTGGCAACACTTGTCCAGTCTGATGACAATGTCTTATAAAACTGTCCAGGAACAGAAATTCTTTCTAACTCAATAGTAATTCCTGTTCTGTAATTGTCAATATTATTTACAAAAGCTTCTTCTTTCATTGCTGGCAGATTCTGAAAAACATAACTTGTTTCTGTAGCAATATAATTGTAAGTGTTAGCCACTTTCGAAGTTATTTTGGGCGCAAAAAAACCTTTCAGATTTTTTTTAAACACAAAAGCATCTGGAAAAATGGTTTTAAGCTCAGAATAATTGACTGGGATATTTTCTTGAAAATTCCAATTGTAAAGAGTAGAGAAACCACCTTCTTCGGTGTACTGAAATTCAATAATGGAACCTTCTTTTACTTCTGGAAAAGCTATTTTTTTAATCCAGTAACTGGTATTGTTTTTTTCGATAAACTCATTTTCAGGTTTGAGTTTTGTCTTTACAATTTTTCCGTCAACTAAATTATAAGTAAAGGCACTCACTATATGTACATAACTTAGTTTTCCTGCCGCAAAATAAATTGCAATATTTGACAAATAATAGCCTTCGCTTTTATAAATCTTAATTTTCTTAGTGGTCGTCTTTTGAGAGTTTCCGTTATTATTAAGATTTAAAGCGATATTGCTATACAAAATAGCCGCCGCCGAAGTTGAATCTTTTGGATGCCTTTTTTCTTCCAGCTGTGCTATTGTAACATTTCCTAAAGAAGCATTTTGTGCAATTCCTTTCAGAAATGCACAAAACAAAAAGATAGAAATTATAAAATTTCTCATCTTACTAAATACGTTTTAAAACGATTTTTTCGGTTTATTTTGTAATCATTTTGATCATAATGAATTCTAGCTTCTCTCATTGGTAATTTTTGGTTTGGTTAGTTTATAATTGGTTTAATTTTTTGTCAATATTATTTTGGCGTTATCATTTCTAGAAACTTGTTCCATAAACAAGCGGTATTCATCGTATTCTTTGTTTGAATATTTCCCTTTGTTTAAGAACATCGATCTTTTATAAGTTAGTTTGTTATTGTCTTTTTTAATGATTTCAGTTTTGTATTCTCCAAATTTTCCTTTTAATTCATAGTTTGAAGGCAGAAATTCGATACTAAAACCTTCTGGAAGATTAATCTCAATTTCATCTGTATCTAAATAACCACGCTGAATTTGAAATGGATTTTTGCGATTTCTAATTCGTTTCACACTTCCCGTATATTGATTAAAAGCATCAACTACAAAAATCATTTTGTTGCCCGAAAGTGCTCCATAATTTGCAGCGCTTAACTGGACATCTTCGGTAAAACGAATATTTTCTTTATCGTTAGTAAAAGTAATTTTACCCAATTTCAGGTTATTAATATTATCCCAGTAATTTTTATAATGTTCCTCTTTCTCATTTGGCTGCATCGTTTCTACTTGAGATTTAGATGCATAAACACTTCCTTGAGAAGCTATCTTTAAAACTCCAGAAAAATTTCCAGCTTGATCGATTGTGTACACTCCTTTACCTTCCTGTATATTTCCTTTGTCATCATAGATTTTAGTTCGTACAATTTCTCCACCATCAGGTTTCACAACCAAAACATCGCGATCATCTGTAAATGTGCCCTGATATCCAAACGGATCATCCTGACTTGTACATTCTAGCCAGACGTAATCATCTTTATTTGGGATGGCTAAAATTATATGATTCCCCTGTTGAGAAACAAAATCCGAAGTAATATCTGTTTTATATGTATCGCCAAATACTTTAGTATAATAAGATTTCACGCCAACAGATTCTAACAGAGCCTTCGTGTAGTTAGTCAAAGCTTTACAATCTCCATAGCCTAGACGATCAACATCAGACGCAAGCATAGGTCTCCAGCCTCCAATCCCTTCCATAATTGCTACATATCTCACTTTCTGCTGAAGGTAGTCATAAATTAATTTCGCTTTTTTAATTGGATCTTGTTCACTACCAACAAGTGTTTTCATTTTCAACTTTGTCTCCTCTGAAATTTGACTTGTTCCAATTAATATTCTATCATACCACCATTTTCCAAATTCTTGCCAAGTTTTAGCATTTCCATCAACTCCTTCCAAATTAAAGAACTCAAGCGCCATCATTATTTTAGGATAAATATCTGTAAATGAAGGGCTATAATCTTCTGCTTTTTGAGCTAAAATAGAAGAAGCTTCGTATGAAATCTGGGTATCTGTATCTATTTTTTTGTCAATCTGAAAGTTTGAGAATTGAATTTCTTTTTTTCTAAATCCAAGGGATTTTGGATAGCTGACATTTAAAATACTTTTTTCTACACTAACAAAATAATTAGTTAAAGGATACCAAGTTGGAATAAAAGCTGTTGTAGAAGTTTCATATTCACAATTATAAACAACTGTAAAAGGATAAGAAATAGGAGTATACTCCATATACATGATACGACTATCTGAAAAAAGGATAAATCCTTCAACAGCACTTCTATCAATAAAGTCCTTTCTTTTTATTTTTTTTATCTCTTTTCCAAGGGCATCGTAAATAGTTGCTTCAATATTTTTTACATTGTTTCGTTTATCATAATGCTGATAAGCATCAATTTCTCTTTGACCTTTATCATTTAAAACTGTTATTATTCTTTGCTTTTTAACATTCATACTTCTTTGAGAAGTAATAACTATATCTATTTGATCAAGTCTTACAACAGCGTTAGCATTTTGTTTTAAACTATCTGGAATAGTAGATATCGGATAAATGCTCTTTTGAGCGAATAAATTAAGGTTGAGTAAGAGTAAAAATAACGCAAAAAAAAGGTTTTTCATTAATAGGGATTTTCGTCAAATATATATTTTTTTCAGAAATCCTTAACAAATGTTTAATAATATTTTATTCCCTGTTTTTGCTGTCCATTACAATTGTAACTGGTCCGTCGTTTAGTAGACTGACTTTCATATCGGCACCAAAAATTCCCGTTTGAACTTTCTTTCCCAACTCTTTTTCTACTGCTTGAACAAATTTTTCGTAGGTCGGAATTGCAAAATCTGGTTTTGAAGCTTTTATATAAGAAGGACGATTTCCTTTTTTCGTTGAAGCATGAAGTGTAAATTGGCTTACCACAATAATATCGCCGTCAATATCCTGAACCGAGCAGTTCATCACATCATTTTCGTCTCCAAAAATTCTCATTTTCACAATTTTACCAGCCAGCCAGTCCATATCTTCCTGCGTATCGGCATCTTCGATTCCGACTAAAACCAATAACCCTTTTTGAATTTCGGCTGTTATTTTTTGATCTACAGTTACTGAAGCTTGAGAAACTCTTTGGATGACTACTTTCATGAAATTATAAATTGCAAATTATGAATTATAAATTACTTGTTAGACGCAATACATTGCATCGATAGTTTGGAATTTGGGATTTAAAAAATTGGAATTTTAAATTTATTTTCGGGTTTCATCACTTGCCGCACGGTCTTCGCCGTAAGTATCGGTACGATAATGTTCTTCGTCACCTTCGAGGATTTTAAGATAACTGTTGTAGCGCGACCAAGCAATTTCGTCTCTTTCTAACGCTGCTTTTATAGCACAATGCGGTTCTTCTTTGTGTAAACAGTTGTTAAACTTACATTGATCTTTTAATCGGAAGAATTCTGGAAAATAACCGCTAATTTCTGAAGGCTCCATATCTACAATTCCAAAACCTTTGATTCCTGGTGTATCGATAATTCGAGCATCAAAAGACAAATCGTACATTTCGGCAAAAGTAGTGGTATGCTGTCCTTGTTTGCTCTGCTCTGAAATTACGGAAGTTTTTAAATGAAGACTTGGTTCTAAAGCATTGACCAAAGTCGATTTCCCCACTCCTGAATGTCCAGAAAACATGCTTACTTTGCCAATCATCATTTCTTTCAGTTTGTCAACTCCTTTATTTTCTGTCGAAGAAATGCGAAGACATTTATAACCAATTTCAGAATAGATGTGCTGTAAATACAACTGATCGTCTAAAGTCTGTTCTGTTAAAGTGTCGATTTTATTAAAAACAAGAATTGCTTCGATTCCGTAAGCTTCGGCAGTAACCAAAAAACGGTCAATAAAACTAGTCGTTGTCGGCGGATTATCAATTGTAATCAGTAAAAAAACCTGGTCAATATTGGAAGCAATAATATGAATCTGCTTGGACAAGTTTACCGATTTACGAACAATATAATTTTTTCTTTCGTGAATGTTGTGAATTGTTCCCGTTACAGCATCTGAAGTTTCATCCAATTCATAATCGACTATATCGCCTACAGCAATAGGATTGGTACTTTTGATTCCTTTAATTCTGAATTTCCCTTTCATACGGCATTCCACAAAATCCCCTTTTTCAGATTTTACGGTATACCAGCTTCCTGTAGATTTATAAACGGTTCCTGTCATTCTTTAATTTTAGATTTCAGATTTTAGATTTCAAATTAAACCTTAAATCTTTTGCAAAGATAAATGAATAATTTTAAACATAACTCACAGTTTTTATCTCGAAAAACAGAACACAAAAAGACTCCTCCGAGATAAAAAACTTTTAAACCATATAAGTCATATAAGAAAATATTAGAGTTGAAAACGAAAAAAAAAAAAAATCATATAAGAAAATGTTTCTCAAAGATTGAAACACAATATTCACAAACATAGCCCACGGTTTCAACCGTGGGGACAAAGATTGGAATTACGCATTGTGCAAAGATTGTATATTGCATCAACCATTGCAAACATACATTGCGTACCCACGGTTAAAACCGTGGGCTATGGTTATCTAGCGAAGAAAAACCTTTTCAAACTTATATATCTTATATGGTTTAAACCCAAAAAAAAATCCCCAACTCTTTTTTCAAAGTGTTGAGGATTCTTAAAAAACAATCTACTTTTAATGAATGCTATAAGAAAACTTTAAATAAAAATTTTTAAATCTAAAATTATCTTATATCACTATATGTTTTTAAAGAAAATTATGCGTTGAAAATTTTTTCTTGGTGACCGATACTTTCTTGGTGAATTGCTTTGAACATTCTCAAAACAAACTCTTCAGTAAGTCCTTTTTTCTCACCTTCTAAAATCATCTTTCCTAAGATTTCGTTCCAACGGTTGTTTTGAAGAATTGCAACGTTAGCATCTTTTTTCACCTGACCGATTTCGTCAGCTACTTTCATACGTTTTCCTAACAACTCTAATAAGTTAGCATCTAAAACGTCGATGTTAGCTCTTAGTTTTGTCATTTTTTGACTGTACTCGTCTGTAGTATCATCCGTTTTTCTGATAGTCAAATCTTTAATGATTTGTTTCAAAGAATCTGGAGTAACTTGCTGCGCAGCATCAGACCAAGCATTATCTGGATCGAAGTGCGTTTCGATGATCATACCGTCGTAGTTCAAATCTAAAGCCTCTTGAGTTACTTCGAAAATCATTTTACGATCTCCAGTAATATGAGATGGATCAATGATTAATGGTAAATCAGGAAATTTATTTTGCAATTCGATAGCAATCTGCCATTCTGGAATGTTTCTGTATTTAGTTTTTTCGTAAGTAGAGAAACCTCTGTGAATAACACCTAATTTCTCGATACCTGCCATGTGTAAACGCTCAACACCACCTAACCATAAAGCTAAATCTGGGTTTACAGGGTTTTTCACCAAAACAATTTTATCAGTTCCTTTCAAAGTATCAGCAATTTCTTGAACTGCGAAAGGGTTTGCTGTTGTACGAGCACCAACCCATAATACGTCGATATCGTGTTCTAAAGCCAATTTACAGTGAGCTGCAGTTGCCACTTCAGTACCCATTAATAAACCAGTTTCTGCTTTAGCTTTTTGTAACCATTTTAATCCGATTTCACCAACACCTTCAAATCCTCCTGGGCGTGTTCTTGGTTTCCAGATTCCAGCTCTGAAAACGCTTACTTTAGAATCTTTCAATTCATGAGCAATTTTCAAAACCTGATCCTCAGTTTCTGCACTACAAGGTCCAGCTATCACAAGTGGGTGATTTAAATTGAAATCTTCTAACCACTTTCTCATTTCTTTCTTATTTTCCATTTTTAATTGTGTTTACTTTTTTATAGTTATTCCGTTTAATATTTCTCTAATTTTATTTACACCTTCCATTTCTTCAAAAATGGCGTTGTAATTGTCGTCTGCCAGCAAATCTCTAAATTGAGTTAGATTTGCAATATACCCTTCTAAGGTTTCCAGAACGTATTCTTTATTTTGTTTAAAAATTGGTGTCCACATTGCGGGTGAACTTTTTGCTAGTCGAACCGTACTTTCAAATCCACTTCCCGCCATGTCAAAAATATCCTGTTCGTCTTTTTCTTTATTCATTACCGTTTTTCCGAGCATAAACGAACTAATGTGCGATAAATGCGAAACGTAAGCAATATGTTTGTCGTGCGAAACGGGATCCATATATCGAATTCTCATTCCGATTGAAGTAAAAAGATTTAATGCTTTCTCTTGTAATTTAAAAGCCGTCTTTTCGACTTCACAAATAATGTTTGTTTTTCCTTGAAACAAACCTCTTATTGCTGCCGATGGTCCAGAAAACTCTGTTCCCGCTATCGGATGTGTAGCAATAAAATTTCTTCTTTTCGGGTGATTCGCTACTGCTTCACAAATTGGCTTTTTAGTCGATCCTACTTCAAAAACTATTGTTTTATCTCCAACTTCATCCAAAACTTTAGGTAAAACCGTCAGCGCTACATCTACTGGAACTGATACGATTACAAAATCTGCTTTTTGTAAATCTTCAAAGCTTCCCGCTTCGTCAATAACGCCTAATTCAATTGCTTCCTGCAAATGCTGTTCATTGCTATCGATTCCTAAAATAGTCGCATCAGGATAACGCCCTTTGATGTCTAGCACCATCGAACCGCCTATTAACCCTATTCCTATTACGTATACTTTCATAATTCTTTAAAATTCCAAGTTTTAAAATTCCAAATTCCAACTAGAAAGGCTTCGACTCCGCTCAGCCTGACAATCTGGATAAAAATCTTGGTTCTTGATTCTTAAATCTTAATACTAAAATCGATCAATCGCTTCCTGTACTTTTTCTTCTTTTACACACAATGAGAATCTAATATATCCTTCACCGTTGCTTCCGAAAATGGTTCCCGGCGTGATGAAAATATGTTTCTCATATAATATTTCGTCAATGAACTTTTCTGATGATTCGATTCCTCCAGGAAGTTTTGCCCATACGAACAATCCAACTCCTTCTTTATATACTTTGCAGTTTAACTTTTCTGCCAGCTTTTCGGTTAATTCTCTTCTTCGTCTGTAGATTTTATTGTTATCTTCAAACCAAGATTTATCACATTTTAAAGCTGCAATAGCACCTTTTTGAATTCCGTAATACATTCCGCTGTCCATGTTGCTTTTTACTTTTAGAACTGCATCGATAATTTCTGGATTCCCTAAAACCATTCCGACTCTCCAACCTGCCATGTTGAATGTTTTACTTAATGAATTCAATTCTAAAGCCACATCTTTAGCACCTTCAACCTGCAATAAACTCATCGGATTATCATTCAAAACAAAACTGTACGGATTGTCGTTGATCAATAATATATTGTGTTTTTTAGCAAAAGCAACCAATTTTTCAAATAACGCTAAACTTCCTCTCGCTCCTGTTGGCATGTGCGGATAACCCAGCCACATTAATTTTACTTTCGAAAGATCTAATTTTTCTAAAGCTTCAAAATCTGGTTCCCATTGATTATCTTCTTTCAAATCATAATAAACTGGAACCGCTCCTACCAAATTGGTTACCGAAGTATAAGTCGGATAACCTGGATTTGGAATTAAAACGTGATCGCCTTCGTTTAAAAATGCCAGCGAAATGTGCATAATTCCTTCTTTTGAACCCATTAATGGTAAAATCTCATTATTCGGATTCACTTCAACACCAAACTGATCTTTATAGAAATCCGCCATCGCTTGTCTCATTTCTGGCAATCCCTGATAGCTTTGATAACCATGCCCATTCTCGTCCTGAATTGCTGAAGCTACTGCTTCAATTACTGCTTTCGACGGACTCAAATCTGGGCTTCCAATTCCCATATTGATGATCGGTTTTCCTTCAGACATCAGCTGTCTCACTTCTCTTAACTTTGATGAGAAGTAGTATTCTTCAACTGTGTCTAATCGTTTTGCTGTTGTTATCATGATTCTTATTTATTCTCTTTTTATTTCTTTTGTCTCGTGAGCTTCGACTCCGCTCAGCCTGACAATTGTTATTGGAATTGTAATTTTGGAATTTTGGAATTTCCTTTTTTATGGTCTTGTATTTCTATATTCTCCCAACACTTTAAAATATTCTGCCATTATCGTTAATAACGCTTTTGCTTTTGCATAATCTTCGTATTTCTCGAATGTTACGTCTACGAAAAACGAATATTTCCAAGGCGTTTCGATTTTTGGAAGCGATTGAATTTTTGTCAAATTCAATTTGCAGTCGCTCATTACATTCAAAACTGCTGCTAAGCTTCCCCTTTTATGGTCCAATTCAAATTTTACAGAAGCTCTGTTAATTTCGTTTTCTGGCAAAAATGAATTTTGCTTTTTGATGATTACGAAACGAGTCATATTGTTTTTAATCGTTTGAATCGCCGGGGCAATAATATCAAGATCGTACATTTCAGCAGCAGTCTGACTTGC
The DNA here is from genome assembly GCF_057799715.1 of Flavobacterium sp. 38. Taxonomy (NCBI): domain Bacteria; kingdom Pseudomonadati; phylum Bacteroidota; class Flavobacteriia; order Flavobacteriales; family Flavobacteriaceae; genus Flavobacterium; species Flavobacterium sp. 38. The sequence goes on from NZ_JBYNWZ010000001.1 coordinate 47,242, forward strand.
AATCGCAGCAATTCCCGTCAACTGTTTTTCCTGAATTCTTCTCGCCGTTTCTGCTGTATCTTTATCCTCAACCAATTTGATATTTGGATATTGTTTCAAGAAATCCATACACTGCAAAAGTGCCATTGGGTGCGAATGAACTTCTCTAATATCTTCAATTTTCTGACCTTTTAAAGCCATTAAATTCTGCTGAATATTTAAATAATGCTCTCCAATTATGTGTAAATTATTCTTGTCAATCAAAGCATAATTTGGGATAATCGGCCCTGCAATCGAGTTTTCAATTGCCATTACAGCTTGATCAGATTTTCCGGCAATAAGGCTGTCGATCAATTCTTCAAAAGACAAACATTCATCAATATCCACATTTTCAGAGAAATACTCCTTTACAACCTGATGATGAAATGATCCTTTAATACCTTGTATTGCAATTTTCGTTGTCATATAGTCAAAAAAAAATCCTGATTTGCATCAGGATTGTATATTAGTTTTATTTGTCTTAAAATTCGATCTCAAATAACCATAGCACAATCCTGACTTCTACTAAAGAAGAAATAAAAGTTGTTGCTAAAATAAAAACGGTTACTTGCCATTTTGTTTGTCTTATTGTTTAAATTCTCTGCGAATGTATAAATTATTTTTAGTGCACCAAAAAAAAGATTGCATTTTATGAAACAAAAAGGGATTTCTTAACAAATTTAGGATGATTTGTATGATAATGTAAAAAAATCGGCTTTTTTTTGAAGGTACTGAGATGGTAAGTTGCTAAGGTTCTGAGATTTTTTTCGCCACGAATTCACGAATTAGCGCAAATCTTTGTGATTTTATAATCAATTTCTCTAATTTCAAACAGATTAAAAAAGATTCATGTTTATTTTAAACCTAATCTCTTTGACCAATTTTTAGGTGAACGGGAAGTATGAAAAACACCTATCACTATTATTTCGTTCTTTTCAAATTTATAATGTATTCCATATGGAAATCTTGAAATGAAACGAACTTTTACTGTTTTATATCTTTTTTGAAATGCATCTGGATTTCGTACAAGAGTATCTAATCCAGCCTCGAGACACAACTCAAAATCATACGATAATCCGATTCTTTGCTCTTCGTACCACAGCACAATGTCCTCGATATCAAACAAAGCTTCTTTTGTAAAACGAATATTAGTCACTATCTAATAGATTTTAAGTGAGCTTTTATCTCATCCCATGTATATAATTCGGTTTTACCTTCTTCTAAATTTTTTAGTCGAATATCAAGTTCTTTTTCAACTTCACTGGAAATGCTCAATTCTTCTTTAGACACACTATCCCACAATTGTTCAGCCAGAATTATTTTTTCAGCATTACTGTATTGAGACAAGTTTTTAATTTCCATGATTAATAAAATTTATTGATTACAAATTTACGCAAATTTAATAACGAAAAATAATCATGATCTAGGATTAGTTTTTTTCGCCACGACTCGAGCGATAGCGAATAGGCGAAGCAATTCACGAATTAGCGCAAATCTTTGTGGCTATTTATACAAATTGCACAAATTAAACGACTAGATTTTCAAAAAAAATTCGTGAATTCGTGGCGAAAAAAAACACTTTAAAACAATCCAGAAACCGTTTTATTCTTAATCCCAATCTTCGTGTAATCAAAATCGAGTTTTTCTTTTAATAAAGAAGCATATACACTCCTAAAATCGGTTTCGTATTTTAAATCGCCGTTATCTAAGTCTGCTAAGTTTGGATTTTTGCCTAAAATAGTTCCTTTATTATTTCCGCCAATAATGAACATTGGCGCGGCAGTTCCATGATCGGTGCCATTTCCGTTGTCTTTTACGCGGCGTCCAAATTCTGAAAAAACTACTATTGTAACATTTTGTAGAAGATTGGCTTGTTTTAAATCTTTGTAGAAACTAAATATAGAATCATTTAAATCTGTCAATTTTCTTTCGTGAATCGAAAGCTGATTGTCGTGCGTATCAAATCCGTTTAAAGACGTGTAATATACTTTTGAGTTCAAATTTCCTTTTATCAAACGGGCAATCCATTCTAAGTTTTTAGAAAGCTCAGTTTTTGGATAACTATTTTCTGATTTTGATTTCGATAATGCTTTCTGAATTTCATCTGAACCTTCGGTAACCGAATTGGCGATTTTTCGAACAAAATCCAATTGTGGATTATCAGATAATTTTGAATCTTCCATACCACCTTTCACTTTAAAACGATTCGGATCTTTTACCGTAATCGAATTCGGTTCAATTCCTTTCAAAGCCAGATTATCAATCGAATCTAAATTTACACCCGCCGTTGGCTGATGTCCGTTACATTGCAAATCCAAATAACGCCCCAACCAGCCTTCGTTTACATATTTATTAGAATCCACAGCCGTCTGCCAAATTTCCTGACTTCTAAAATGCGAACGAACAGGCTCTGGATAACCCACATTTTGAATCACGGATAAATCTCCGTTTTGCTGCATTTGAGCAAAATCTTTTAGCGACGGATGAAATGCCATTCCTTTATTCTTTCCAACAACAATATCTTTATTTAAAGCAATTTTGGTTCGCAAATCATAATATAGCGGATCATCATACGGAATAAAAGTATTCAGTCCGTCATTTCCTCCATTCAACTGTACAAAAACAACACATTGTTCGCCGACAATTACATTTTGCTGTGTTCCAAAAGCATGCAGAAAATCCGGAAGCACAAGCATACCACCAGTAAAAGTTCCTGTCAGGGTCAAAAAAGTTCTTCTGTTCATGATTCAAACTTTTAAATTAATTGATATTCGGGCAGTTTGGTAATGTAATTGAATAATCGAATCACAGCAGCATCAGCATTAGGCTCTTTTGGATCAAAATCGTATTTCAAAAGGTTTTCCATATCTTTTTGAATAGCTTCGTTTGTTTTAAAAAGCAACCGATCCGACAATTCCGAAATAATGGTTTTATTATTTCCACCATCATTAAACTGAACTTTCACTTTTACTTTATTAATTTCCAAAACAGGTTTTTCGGGTTCTGCATTCATTTTATTTAGAAATTTCCCAGTAATCGTTCGTCCTTTACAAAGCAAATCTGAAGTATTGTTTCGCTGTAAATAAATCTGCGAAGTCAGCCAGGAATTTCCTCCGTCCCAACCTTTCACATTGGTTTGATTGTACAAATCCATTCCTTGTTGCTTCAGGAAGTATTGGACCATTCTGTTGTCAAAATCTTCCATTTGCAATTCATTTGTCAATTGCAAAATATAAATAAGCGGATTTTTAATTTTACTTCCAGCGTTTTCTTTTGCATATTCTTCGGTAAAAATTTTGGTCAGCAAAGGCTCAATTTCAAACTTTGCTTTTCTAAAATAATCGCCATAATACGTCACTAATTTTTCAGGCGGATTATCATATACAAACCATTTTAAAATTTTTCGGGTAATGAGATACGGAATATTTTTTTGTTCAAAAATGATGTCAACTAAATCATCAGCTTTCCAATTTCCAGTTTTTCCGAAATAGGTTTTATCGCTATTGTCTTCGATATTTTTTCTATAAACGGCACCATTATCGCCAACATTTAAACCTGCTAAAGCTTTTGCGCCGTTTTTAATATCTTCTTCAGAATAATTTCCGATTCCGATAGTAAACAATTCAAGAAGCTCGCGACTCAGATTTTCGTTGACTTTTCCTTTTTTGTTATCGCCATTATCGAGATATCTCACCATCGCGTTTGATTTTAGAATCTGTTTGGTCAGTTCTTTAAAATTGCCAAAAGCATTTTCCCGCAAAATCATATTGTGCTGATAAATCCAGTAATTGACTTTTACTTTTTGTGAAGTCGACACGAAGTTATTATGCCAAAAGCAGACCATATTTTCCCGAAGCGGAAATTCATCAGTTCGCATTTTATTAATCCACCATTTCTTGAGTTCAAGATTAGAGTAGACTTCTTTCTTTAAAGCTTTCTTTTTGAATTCTGAATCGGCATTTTTGATCGACTCGCGAAGTTCTTTTAATTCCAATAAAGTTTTGGGATCATCTTGCAGAAAAGCAGGAAGTTCTTTGTCGAATTTTGAGTCGTAAGAATGCTTTAGAAATTTTTCTAATCCGAGTTTTTCTATCTTTTCGGCTTCTTTTCCGGAGAAACCCAAGCGTAAGGACCAAAGACTGCTCTTTTTCATAATTTGGAAATTATTACTAATAAGACTTCGTTCTCTTTAAAAGGTTTAATTTTTTTTAAAGGAACTAAGATGCTGAGATTCTAAGGTGCTGAGATTTGAAAGTGTTTGGTAACAGTTCTAAACGGAGGATTTTTGGGGATATTGTTGATTTAGCCACGAAGTCACTAAGGCGCAAAGTTTTTTTATTTTAAGTATAGTTTTGTCATTTCGAGGCACGAGAAATCTCCGCAAGTAGCTCCGTAAAGTATTTCGCCAATCTTTGTAGAGTTTCTTGCGGAGATTTCTCGTGCCTCGAAATGACAAGATTGGGGAGAAAGCAAAAAAACACATATAAAAAAAGCAGTTATCAAAATAATAACTGCTTTTCATATATCAACTTAAATCTAAAATCTCAGATCTAAACTCTAAAATCATTAAGATCCACACATTTCACAATCCTCTGGATCTGCTGCTTGTGCTTTTAACAACATTGCTTTATAATCTTCAACAGAGATAGCTTCTGTTTCTGCAACTAAGCTTGGTGCGGTTTCCTCTTTTTTATCGTTGTTTAATGTGAATTTAATCGCATCTACAGCCGCTTTTGTTCTTAGGTAATACATTCCTGTTTTTAAACCAGACTGCCAAGCGTAGAAGTGCATTGACGTTAGTTTAGAATAGTTAGCATCTTGCATGAACAAGTTCAATGATTGAGACTGATCAATAAAATAACCTCTTTGGCGAGACATATCGATAATATCTTTCATCGACATTTCCCAAACCGTTTTGTAAAGATCTTTTAAGTCTTGCGGAATAATATCAATATTTTGAATAGATCCGTTATGACGCATAATTTCCTGTTTCAATGTCTCGTTCCATAAACCTAGTTTTACCAAGTCTTCTAGTAAATGTTTATTTACTACGATAAACTCTCCAGACAATACACGACGTGTATAAATGTTTGAAGTATAAGGTTCGAAAGCTTCGTTGTTTCCAAGAATCTGAGAAGTTGAAGCGGTTGGCATTGGCGCAACTAACAATGAGTTACGAACTCCATGTTCCATAACTTCTTTTCTTAAAGAAGCCCAGTCCCATCGTCCTGATAATTCCTCATCTTTCATTCCCCACATGTTGTATTGGAATTCTCCTTGTGACATTGGCGAACCTGCAAATGTAGAATATGGACCTTCTTCTTTTGCCATTTCCATAGAAGCCGTTACAGCTGCAAAGTATAATGTTTCGAAAATCTCTTGGTTCAATTGTTTTGCTTCATCACTTGTAAATGGCATACGCAACATGATGAAAGCATCAGCCAAACCTTGCACTCCTAATCCAACCGGACGGTGGCGCATGTTTGAGTTTTCTGCTTCTTTTACAGGGTAATAGTTTCTGTCGATTACTTTATTCAAGTTACGAGTTACACGTTTTGTAACATTGTAAAGTGCATCATGATCAAATTTTCCATTATCAATAAACATTGGCAATGAGATCGAAGCTAAGTTACAAACAGCGATTTCGTCTTTAGACGTAAACTCCATAATCTCTGTACACAAGTTAGAAGAACGAATAGTTCCTAAATTTTTATGGTTCGATTTACGGTTTGCTGCATCTTTGTACAACATATATGGCGTTCCAGTCTCGATTTGAGATTCTAGGATTTTCTCCCACAATTCACGAGCACGGATTGTTTTTCTTCCTTTATTTTGGAATTCGTAATCTGTATATAATTTTTCGAATTCGTCTCCGTAAACATCATATAATCCTGGACATTCGTTAGGACACATTAAAGTCCAAGTCGAATCTTCCTGTACACGTTTCATAAACAAATCTGAAGTCCACATTGCGAAGAATAAATCTCTTGCACGCATTTCTTCTTTTCCTGTATTTTTCTTTAAATCCAAGAAATCAAAAATATCAGCATGCCAAGTTTCGATGTAAATCGCAAAACTTCCTTTACGTTTTCCACCTCCTTGATCTACGTAACGTGCAGTATCGTTAAAAACTCTCAACATCGGAACAATTCCGTTTGAAGTTCCGTTTGTACCGCGAATGTAAGATCCAGTCGCACGAACGTTATGAATAGAAAGTCCAATTCCTCCCGCTGACTGCGAAATTTTAGCTGTTTGTTTTAATGTATCGTAGATTCCATCAATACTATCATCTTGCATTGCCAAAAGGAAACAAGAAGACATTTGAGGTTTTGGAGTTCCTGCATTGAACAACGTTGGCGTTGCATGCGTAAAGAACTTTTTAGACATTAAATCATAAGTTTCAATAACCGATTTTAAATCATCTAAGTGAATACCAACAGATACACGCATTAACATGTGCTGCGGACGCTCAACGATTTTTCCGTTTATTTTAAGAAGATAAGAACGCTCTAAGGTTTTGAAACCAAAGTAATCGTAATTAAAATCTCTTGTATAGATAATATGAGAATCTAAAAAAGCAGCATTTTCCTGAATCACTTTGTATACGTCATCAGCAATTAATGGCGCATCTTGCCCGTTTCTTGGATTTACGTAGTGATACATATCTTTCATCGTTTCTGAGAAAGATTTTTTGGTATTTGAATGCAAGTTAGAAATTGCTACACGAGCTGCCAATTGAGCATAATCTGGATGCGCAATTGTCATAGAAGCCGCCGTTTCTGCTGCAAGATTATCCAATTCAGAAGTCGAAACCCCATCATACAATCCTTCGATAACCCTCATGGCTACCTTAACTGGATCTACGAGCTCATTTAAGCCGTAACACAATTTTTTGATTCTTTCTGTAATCTTATCAAACATTACGGGCTCTCTGTGGCCATCTCTTTTTACTACATACATAAGCTTACCTTTTATAGTTATTGAAAAAATGAAAGTACCTAGAGAACGAACTCCAGCACTTAAACATTGCGTGTTTTAAAATTAATTTTAGAGAATTACCAAATTCTCAATAGTTACTCGTTTCAAATTCGAAAATCGAATTTAAATGCGCCTAAAATTGCTATTGAATCTGCGATTTGGGAAAGAGATTCAACCTTAAAATATTCCTTGTAATCTTTTTTAGTGCCTCTTGAGGATATAAGACGCTAAAAGTATTTTTGTTGTCTAAAAATCTGCATCAAATGAAATTTTTTGAGCGTCACTGTCATTGTTCATCACACCTGACTTTTGATACTCTGCAACACGTTTTTCAAAGAAATTAGTTTTTCCTTGAAGTGAAATCATGTCCATGAAATCGAATGGATTTGCTGATCCGTAAACACGCTCACAACCTAGTTCAACCAAAAGTCTATCGGCAACAAACTCTAAATACTGTGTCATTAAACCAGCATTCATACCAATTAAACTTACCGGAAGAGATTCAGTTACAAATTGTCTTTCGATATCTAATGCATCAACAATAATTTCTTTAATTCTTTCTTTTGGCACTTTGTTTACCAAATGATGATTGTGCAAGTGAACTGCAAAATCACAGTGTACGCCTTCGTCACGAGAAATCAATTCATTAGAGAAAGTCAAACCTGGCATTAAACCACGTTTTTTCAACCAATAAATTGAACAGAAAGCTCCTGAGAAAAAGATTCCTTCAACTGCAGCAAAAGCAATAAGTCTTTCAGCAAACGAATCTGACTCGATCCATTTTAAAGCCCATTCTCCTTTTTTAGCAATTGCAGGAAAAACTTCCAAAGCATTAAACAACTCTGTTTTTTCTGCTTCGTCTTTTACATAAGTATCAATTAATAAAGAATACGTTTCGCTATGAATATTCTCCATCATGATTTGAAATCCGTAGAAAAACTTCGCTTCAGCATATTGAACTTCGTTTACAAAATTCTCAGCCAGATTTTCATTTACGATTCCATCAGAAGCAGCAAAGAATGCTAGGATATGTTTGATGAAATATCTTTCATCATCATTCAATTTATTATTCCAGTCTGTCAAATCTTGGTGTAAGTCGATTTCTTCTGCAGTCCAAAAACTAGCTTCCATCTTTTTATACCACTCCCAAATATCATGATGCTTAATCGGAAAAATAACGAAGCGATTTTTATTTTCTTGTAATATTGGTTCGATTTGTGACATGACAGATTCTGTTAATTTTTGTATTGAAATTTTGTGCTTAAACAAGCAGTACAAAGATTGTTAATTAACGCCAAAAATAAAAGTCAAACTTATTCACAATCGGACGTAGTTTTTAACAACGGCCGAAAATTGCGATATTTTTCAGACAATAATTAATTATTTGTAAATGAGACATTTAAAAGTGCTAAATTCTCGGAAAGAGCCGTAAAATATAGACTTTTAAATATAAAATGCAAGTTATTTTGAATAGTTTTTAAAAAAGTTTTTTAGCGTCAAAACTTTATTTTTTTGAGTTAAAATATGTAGTCAAAAAGACTATATAACGGATAGTTGTTTTTTATGAATTTTTGAGCTCTTCAGCAACCTTTTCCAATTCCATATACCAATCTTCGCCAAAGCGTCTTATTAATGCTTCTTTGACAAATTTGTAAACTGGAACTTCCAATTCTTTACCTAAAGAACAGGCATCATCGCAAATATCCCATTTGTCGTAATTAACTGCTGCAAATTCTGTGAAGTCTTTTACACGAATTGGATACAAATGGCAAGAAACCGGTTTTTTCCAATCGACAATTCCTTGATTGTACGCTTGCTCTATTCCGCAAAGCGCTGTTTTACCGTCAAAAATTACATAAGCACAATCTTTGTTATCGATGAGCGGCGTTTCAAGATCACCGTCAGTTCCGGTTAACCAAGTCCCTTGCGCTTCGATAGCTTCTATTCCTTCTTTTCGTAAAAAGGGTTTTACTTTAGGATAAATTTCTTCTAAGATTTTCGTTTCAGCCTCGCTCAAAGGCGCGCCCGCATCTCCATCCACGCAACAAGCTCCTTTACAAGCCGACAAGTTGCACACAAATTCTTTTTCCAGAATATCTTCTGAAATAATAGTTTTACCTAACTGAAACATGATAGTATACTGTATTTTAATAAAGTGCAAAGATAGTCAAAGAAAGCAGATAAAAAATGTACCGTAGAGATTCTATCACAGCGTTACACAAAGTTTATCACAGAGGCGCACAAAAATTTTATTAAGCTTTGTGAAAATTTAAATCTTAAATCTTTGCGAACTTTAAAAATTAAAAACTTTGTGAAAACTTTGCGTAGCTCTGTGGTAAAACTCATGAACTTTCCCAAAAATCTTTGTGAAACTCCACGACAAAATTCATAATTGTTACAAATATCACTTTTTTAACATGTAAAACATGTTTTTATAACAAAAATACAAACTATCGAAAAATCACCTAACTTTATTATTTACTTTTGCAGCAAATTTTAATTCCTCAAAATCAAATTGATATGTTAGAAATCGATTTTAAAGAAATCATTACCGTTAGTATGGTGCTTTTTGCCGTGATTGATATTGTTGGTTCTATTCCGATTATTGTGAATTTAAGAGCAAAAGTCGGCCATATCGAATCTGAAAAAGCTTCTATCGTTGCTGGAGCTATTATGATTGTTTTTCTTTTTGTTGGAGAAGGACTTTTAAATCTTATCGGAATCGATGTACATTCGTTTGCCGTTGCCGGATCTTTTGTACTTTTCTTTCTTGCTCTGGAAATGATTTTAGGAATCAGAATTTATCGTGACGAAGAGCCAGGTTCGGCTTCTATTGTTCCTTTAGCGTTTCCTTTAATTGCTGGAGCAGGAACAATGACTACTTTATTATCGCTTCGTTCTCAATTTCACACCATCAATATCATCATTGCGATTGTCCTTAATATTATACTGGTTTATATCGTTTTAAAATCTTCTAAAAAAATCGAAAATTTGTTAGGAGAAAACGGACTTGGCGTGGTTCGCAAGACATTTGGAGTGATACTTTTAGCAATTGCTGTTAAATTATTCGCTGCTAATGTTAAAGGTTTGTTTGTCTAAAATTTATTTTTATAAATTTACCCCGTAAAATTTCTAAAATACAACTTTAAGGCATACCCTCCATAAAGTTCTACTTTATTATTTTAGACAAAAACAAAAACAATCTATGAAAATTTTCACTTCAATCTTAGTGCTTTTGGCATTAGCTTTAATCGTTTTTAATATTACGCTATTAGACTTTAAAAACCCTTTTCAAGGAGATAGTATGGTAGCTTTTATTGGAATCGCCGCTTCATTTTGCGCTGTTTTGATTCTTTTGATTTTTAGAATTTCAAAAAGAATTGAAGAAAAAATGAATGACAACAGATAATATGTTTGATGTTTTAATTATTGGCGGAGGAGTATCAGGAATGTCTTGTGCTCTTGTCTTAGGATCCGCAAAAAACAAAACTTTTGTTACTGACAAAAAAATCGGAATTTTTACGCATCAGAAAAATTCTTCTTTACAAGAGGCTATATTTTATAACGCTTACGGAATTACTCCAGGAAAATTGGGTTCTGAACTTTTAACTGAAAGCACAGAAGACTTAGCGGCAACTTATCCGCACATTACTCAGATTCCTAATGAAAAAGTGATGAAAATTGAGGGCAGTTACCCTGAATTTACCGTAGTGACCAACAAAAATTCATACAAAACAAGAAATATTGTAGTGGGAATTGGTTCTGCCAATACTTTCGACATCGAAGGTTTGATGCAATTTGTTGAACCTCACAAAAAAGCGCTTCCAGAAAAACAGCGCATTCAGCTTAAAAACGAAGATCATAAAATTGCTGATGGTATTTATGTAATCGGAACTTTAGCAGGCTGGAGAAGCCAATTGGCAATTGCTGCCGGAAGTGGCGCTGCTGTTGCAACAGATATTCTTACATTATGGAATAATGGCACGCAAACTCATGCTCACGATAGTATTCGATAAAATCTCATAAAATTTATTAAACCATATAAGTCATATAAGTTCATATTATACTTTGCGTATAAATTAAATGAACTTATATGACTTACATGGTTTATTTTTTTAGTTTTTTACTTAACCGAAACGATTTGGGTTACTTTTATATGGTTTTCATCTTCTGTTTTCCATTTTTCTCCTTTTACAGAGATTACATCGCCGATTTTTACTTGTTTGTAGTTTTGAGGTCCTCCAACGTTTACAATACTGATAGTTGCAAAATAGACTTCTTTACTGTCTGTTGTAATTTTTGCTGTATAACCGTCTTTTCCTCCTTCAATTGATTCTACTTTTCCTGTAACTGGATTATTTGCATCATTTTTCATAGAAGTACAAGAGATTACAAAAGCCATCAAAATTGCTAACAGACTTATTCTTTTTAAATTTTTCATATCATTTAGTTTAGACCGCAAATTAAACACTGATTTATGTTTAGATTTCGGAATTACGCTTTAAGTTAATATTATTTTTCCTGCTTCAAACTTTATGCCAGCTGAACGCAACTTCCTGCAATAACTTTTAAATTTTTACCCGATTTTTTCCAAACTCTAATGTATTTGAAAACGCCATTTATTGCAGTAGTATCGTAAGTTCCTTTTAATGAAACAGTAACAGCGACTACAGCGGTATTCTCAATTATATTTACAATTTGATCTGAGGCTTCTAGCGAATCGATTTTCATTTTTCCAGAACGATAGGCTTGCAAATCAAATTCTTTGGTTATCGTTTGTCCGTCGGGCATGTTGAACAATAAATCATCATGAAGGATGGTATCCAAAGCCATAACATCCGATTTTTTAATTGCAGTTAAAAGTTCGATTTCTGCATCAACAACGGTTTCTATTTTCATGATATAAAGATTGAAGTTACTATTAGATCAAATCTCAAAGGCTTACTAAATCATTTAAAATCTGCTAAATCTGCAAGCTTAAAATACTTCTCGCAGATTTAGCAGATTTGCTGATTATTATTTATTGATTTTTTAAACCTTTATCTTATTTCTTCGGAGTCAGAATTGTTTTAATCATGGCATCATCTTTCAGAATCACATCATAAAAATACAATTCTCCATACAGCTGACGCGCAAATTCGGCCGTGATATGACGATTTACAAGCGCTTTGGTTTTATCCAATTTTAAATCTAAACCTGTCATCAGAATGTAATTCTTGAATTTTTTGAAATATACATCTGAGTTTTTCATTTTAGCTAAAAATTCAGCGAAGCTATCACCTGCAAAAGCATTTCTATTTTTATCCAATTCTTCAAAAACAAAATGTCCCACAATTCCAGTTTGCAACAAGTAAGCTACATTTTCATTTCCGTGCTCTGCTTCCATTGGCACAAAAACATCAGGAACAATTCCGCCACCGCCGTAAACGATTTTTCCTTTCGGAGTTTTGAATTTTAAAGAATCAGCTACTTTTATACTGTCTTTTGCGTACAATTCTCCTGTTGCAATTCTAGATTCAGATTCTTTAAAATAGGCTTCGTTTCCTTTTTTATACGGTTTTTGAATCGATCTTCCTGTCGGAGTATAATAACGCGCAACAGTTAATCGAACTGCCGATCCGTCATTAAAATCCATTTCTCTTTGAACCAAACCTTTTCCGAAGGAACGTCTTCCAACAATAGTTCCTCGATCATTATCCTGAATAGCTCCCGCTAAAATTTCACTGGCAGAAGCACTATTTTCATTAATCAAGACATATACTTTTCCGCTTTCAAAACTTCCTGCTTTTGTTGCGTATGTTTTTTCAGTCGAACCGTTTTTACTTTTCGTGAAAACTATTAATTGCTTGTCTTTTAAAAATTCGTCAGCAATAGCAATCGCTTCTTCCATATAACCGCCACCATTATCGCGAAGGTCAATTACAAGAGACTCAATTCCTTTTTGTTTTAATCGTGCTAAACCCGTTTTGAATTCGTTAAAAGTGGTTTCAGCAAAACGGTTAATTTTAATATAACCCGTTTTATTTCCAATCATAATCGATGCATCGACACTTTTGATCGGAATAATATCTCTTTTGACTTTAAATTTAAGTTTCTTTTGTTCTGATTTTCTAAAAACCGTCAATTCGATTTCAGAACCTTGAAGGCCTTTTAATTTTGAGAACAAACTGTCTGAAGGCAGTTTTCGTCCGTATAATTTGCTTTTTCCAGCGAATAAAATACGGTCGCCAGATTTTAATCCTGCTTTTGCTGAAGGACCATTTTCAATCGGTTTTATAATCGCAACCGAATCTTTATACATGTAGAAATTGATTCCGATTCCGACAAAATCACCTTTCATGCTCTCGGCAACCTCAGCTTGTTCGCTTGGCGGAATATAAACAGAATGCGGATCTAATTTGGAAAGAATATTATCGACCGTAAGGTTTACGATCGAATCGGTATTGACACTATCTACATATTCTGTATTGATAAAATCAATGAGTTTATTAAGTTTGGTTTTAGAGTAATTTTTAGCCAAAAGCTGGTCACTAGCTGGAGCGTTCATTAAGCTTCCCACTATTGTTCCGAGAGCAAAAGTAGCTCCGATAACTATTGGCAGATATTTTGAATTAAATTTCATTACTCTTCTAAAACGGGAATATGTTCAACCTCTACGCCTGCTTTTATTAAAAATTGAATTCCGGAATCGTCTCGATATCCATCTTTATACACCACTCTTTTTATTCCAGACTGATGTATTAATTTGCTGCATTCTTTGCAAGGCGAAAGCGTGATATACAAAGTCGCTCCTTCGCAAGACTGTGTTGATCTTGCTACTTTCAGGATTGCATTTGCTTCGGCGTGTAAAACGTCCCAGCGTGTTAATCCTTCTTCGTCTTCGCAGCAATTGTCAAATCCAGACGGTGTTCCGTTGTAACCGTCAGAAATGATCATTCTGTCTTTTACGATAATCGCGCCAACTTGTTTACGTTTACAGTAAGAAAGCAGGCTCCACTCTTTTGCAATTCGCAGATAAGCCCTATCGTATTTATTCCGTTTTTTTACTTCCATTTAATTTTATCTGTTCCAAATTGGACTTTCAATAATCATCGGAATTACAACTCCAATAATGAAAGCCGACATTACAAGTGCCCAGTCGCGTTTTGAAAAACGGAAAACCGTCTGCACTATATATGAAATTACCAGAACAACAAAAACCACTACTAACTGTGCAGCTTCGATTCCTAAGGCAAACTCTCCCAAAGGTAACAATTTTGAGGTTGCAGAACCTCCTAAAATTGTTTTGAAATAATTTGAAAAACCTAGTCCGTGAATAATTCCAAAGAATAAAGTTATGAAAAATACCAGATTTACGCCATCATTTTTTGAGGTCTTTCCAGCCGTAAACAAATGATAAAGAGCGGTTACTAAAATTGTTATCGGAATCAGGAATTCTACAAGATCTACTTTTATAGTTATAATTCCATAAACAGAAAGAATTAAAGCCAAAGTATGACCAATTGTAAAAAGAGAAACCAATAAGAAAATTCTTTTCCAGTCTTTAAATAAATACGGAACGGTTAAGGCGATTAAAAAAAGAACGTGATCGTAAGCATTGATATCTAAAACGTGTTTTAATCCTATTTGAAAATAAATCCAAAATTGTGACATAGGTATTTGTAATTAAATAATTAGGGGCTGTAAACTTACGATTAATTTTCAAAATTAAAGATTTAGGCCAGCAAATCCTTCAATAAAAATAAGTTAAATTTTATGAGAATTTTAAAATCAATAATTTAAAATTTGGGCTATATTTGTTTGATATAAAATTAACTAATTATGCCATTTTCAGAATTATTTGATAACGAATTTAAACAAAGAAACAGAGGTCATTTCTCTGCAATTGTGCGCGTTGCTTTTGCTGACGGAAAAATAAGTACAGAAGAACAAGAGTTCTTGGATAAAATTGCTTCGACTTTACAAATCTCTGAAGAAGAATACAAAGAGATTCTTGCAGATCCTTGGAAACACCCAATAAATCCTCCTTATTTATACACGCAGCGTTTAGAGCGTCTGTATGACTTAGCAAGAATGGTTCACGTTGACCACCATTTAGGAGATTTGCAGGAAGTAATGTTAACCCGTATGGGACTTGCATTAGGTTTTACTCCAGGAAACGTAAACTATATTGTTTCTAAAGCACTTTCTCTTGTAGACAAAAAAGTAGATTTGGATACTTTCCTTTTCGAAATGGAGAATATGAATAAGTAGTCTTCAGTCCCGAAGTTTCGGGATAGTTTTCAGTTTACCTTGACACCTGAAAATTGAAATACATTTAAATTTAGAACCCCGACAGATTTTTAAAATTTTGTCGGGGTTTCATTTTATAGTCAAATTGGACAATTATAATATTAAAAAAAGACAGTTTTTTTAATACAAATATTTATTATTCCATTAGGAATATTTGGTTGGTAATTAGCAGCATTATGATTTCACATGTGTCCTGTAGGGACACCTGATTTTTTTGGAAAAATGTATTGATCAAACGTTCCTACGGAACGTATAACTCCAATTTAATTTGTTTTTCTACCAATGAAACATTCCTAACGGAATGACAAAATGAAAGAAACCCGACAGGTTTTAAAACCTGTCGGGTTTGCTATCTATTGTCCAAAGTAAACTTGAAACCTGAAACTTGAAACAAAAAAATTAATTCGCTTCAGCCATAAACTCCTCAGCTTTTTCGACCATATTATAACTTCCACAGAAAAAAGGTACTCTTTGGTGCAGTTCTGTCGGTTGGATTTCCATAATTCTTCCAAAACCGTCAGTTGCTTTTCCGCCCGCTTGTTCTGCTAAAAATGCCATCGGATTACATTCGTAAAGCAAACGTAATTTCCCTTTTGGCGCTTTTGAACTTGTCGGATAAATGTAGATACCGCCTTTGATCATATTTCGATGAAAATCGGCTACCAAACTTCCAATATATCTAGAAGTATACGGTCTGTCTCCTTCTTCGCGCTGGCAATATTTAATGTAATTTTTTACTCCTTGCGGAAAATGAACATAATTACCCTCGTTTACCGAGTAGATATTTCCATTTTTTGGAAATTTCATGTTTGGATGCGAAAGGTAAAATGTACCTATCGCCGGATTTAGTGTAAAACCATTCACCCCATGTCCAGTAGTATACACAAGCATAGTTGAAGTTCCATAAATTACATAGCCTGCTGCAACTTGATTGATTCCCGGCTGTAAAAAATCCTCGCTAGTTACCGGGGTTCCTATTGGGGTCACTCTTCTGAAAACAGAAAAGATAGTTCCCACAGAAACATTTACATCAATGTTTGAAGATCCGTCTAGCGGATCCATTAAGATCACGTACTTATTATTATGACAGTTGTCGCTCCCCTGAACTGTTATAAAATCGTCGTTTTCTTCTGAAGCAATACCACAGACAATCTCACGGTTTATTAACGTCTGGATAAATACTTCGTTTGCATAGACATCTAATTTTTGCTGGTCTTCTCCTTGGATATTCTGTTCGCCAGCGGCGCCAACAATATCTACTAAACCTGCTTGATTAACTTTATGATTAACAACCTTGGCAGCCAATCGAATAGAGTTAATAATTCGCGAGAGTTCTCCCGACGAATACTGAAATGCTTTTTGGTTCTCAATAATAAACTCTCCCAGTGTTTTATTGCGTTCTTCCATTTCTAAATCGTTATAGTTTTATTTTTAAGTCACAAATATCGTCTATTTTGTGAGAATGATTTAAAAATTATTTTGTTAGTTTGCTACTATTGTATATTTGCTAATTATCTGCAAAAAGCAATGGATAAAACGGCGCTTTTTTAGATAATAAATAATTAAAAATACGAATACATGAATATTAGAAAAGGAAATCCTGAAGACATGAAATCGGTGTTAGGGCTTATTCAGGAGCTGGCAATATTCGAAAAAGAACCTGATGCAGTCGTTATTACTGAAGAAGATTTAATACGTGACGGTTTTGGAGAAAAACCATTGTTTCACGTTTTTGTGGCAGAGATTGAAAACGAAGAAAAACAGAAGGAAATTGTTGGAATAGCTTTGTATTATTATCGCTATTCTACTTGGAAAGGAAAAACAATTCACCTTGAAGATTTGATTGTAAAAGAGAAAATGCGCGGTACTGGATTAGGTTCTGCTCTTTACGCTGAAATCATGAAGCAAGGAAAAAGAGATAACGTAAGAAGAGTTGAATGGAATGTGCTGGCTTGGAATACACCAGCAGTGAATTTCTACAAAAATTCTGGCGCCAAAATCTTAGACGACTGGCAAGTTGTTCAAATGGATGAAGCAGGAGTTAATGCGTTCTTAGAAAAATTATAAAAAAAATGTTCGCCACGAATTCACGAATTTTTATTCGCAAAGATTTAAAAAGATAATTCGTGAATTCGTGGCGAAAAAAATCATATGATTTCGCCCCAATCTGAAATCTAAAATCTAAAAATCTATAATTAAAAAATGAGAGTATTTAAATTTGGAGGAGCATCGGTAAAAGATGCAGATGGAATTAAAAACGTATACGACGTTTTACAAAAAGTAGGTTACGAAGACGTAATTCTTGTAGTTTCGGCTATGGGAAAAACAACAAATGCTCTTGAAGTTGTAATCAAGAATTATTTTGAAAAATCGACAGAACTAAATTCTTCTGTTCAAGAAATCAAAAAATACCACAATCAAATCTTATTGGATTTGTTTGAAGATGAAAAGCACGAAGTTTTCGCAGCTGTAAATGCACAGTTTGCTGAATTAGAATATTTTTTAGCGCATAATAAATCTCCAAATTACAACTTTGTTTACGATCAGGTGGTAAGTTTTGGTGAATTGATTTCGACTAATATCTTAAGTTATTTTATGAATTTCATGGGAATTCAGACGCAATGGCTTGACGTTCGCAACTTCATTAAAACTGATGCAAACTATAGAGACGCTGGAGTGGACTGGGAAGTTACGCAGCAAAACATCAGTAAAAATGTACCAAGAAAAGTTTTGAATATTACACAAGGTTTCTTGGGAGCAGACGAAAACAACTTTACAACAACTTTGGGCCGTGAAGGTTCAGATTATACTGCTGGTATATTTGCATATTGTTTAAATGCCGAAAGTGTAACAATTTGGAAAGACGTTCCTGGAGTTATGAATGCAGACCCGCGTTATTTTGAAAATGCAAGTCTTTTGAATCAGATTTCTTATCGTGAAGCAATCGAATTAGCTTTTTATGGAGCAACGGTTATTCACCCAAAAACATTGCAGCCTTTACAGAAAAAAGAAATTCCATTATACGTAAAATCGTTTATTAATCCGCTTTTAAAAGGAACTTGCGTTTCTAAAGGTGTCGATTTGGAGCCACAGTATCCATGTTTTATTGTAAAAAGAGAACAGCTTTTAATTTCGCTTTCTTCAATTGATTTCTCTTTCATTATGGAAGAAAACATCAGCGAGATCTTTGGATTATTTCACGAATTTAAAATCAAAGTAAATTTAATTCAGAACTCTGCAATTAGTTTCTCTGTTTGTGTGGAAGATAAATTTGGAAATTTCCCAGAATTGAATGCCATTCTTTCTAAAAAATTCAAAGTAGAATACAGCGAAAATGTGACCTTATATACAATCCGTCACTTTACAGAAGAAGCGGCAGAAACGGTTGAGAAAAACAAAGCAGTTTTATTGAAACAAGTTAGCCGTGAAACAATGCAGATTGTGACTAAAGAATTAAACTAATATTGCTTTATAAAAGGTAATTATTTAATTCACAAATTATTGGAAGGGCTTCGCTTAATAAAGTGGAGCCTTTTTTATTACGAAAGAATTTTCCTTACTTGTTTCTTTTTTAATTATATTTACTTTTCAATTTATGAAAAATCCTTTCCAAAAATCATTAATTATGAAACGATTACGATTTTTCATTCTACAATTATAATTCAAAATGACAAAAAAGGCTTTTTTACTCGTTTTTATTATTCTTGGTTTCTTATACATTGGTATATCCTTAAGTCCATTGCTTACAAGAGATAGACAAGACATTTCTTATTCAGATTTTAAATTGGTAATTGGTCCCTTTTTATCTACAGTTGGAATTCTTATAACTTATACACAATTAAAAAGAAGAAAAAATTAGTTTTTTCCTTTATTTAAGTGTTTTATAATTGTTTTCAGATCTTCAATTTCCAACTCATACTTTTTTATAATTTTCATATAAACACCCTGCAATGCGATTTGTGTTTGGCGCTCTGTATTTATTAAACTTTCACAGGCAGAATTTCCCAATCCTTTTCTAACCAATTCTTCTGGACTAATTTCGAAAATTTGGCAGATTTTCTTAAAATGAATAGTCCAAGAAGTACTTTCTCCTCGCTCCATTCTGGCATAAGTAGATTGTGAGATTTGTAAGTGATCAGCTGCCTCTTCTTGTGACATATTCTTTGATTTTCTTAAAACTTTTAGATTATCTCCTACAATTTTATTCATAATTAACATTTTTAAAAGCAAATGTAAATATAAGAATTGTTTTACAATTATTCGAATTTAGGTTTTTAATAACCGATATTCGACTTAGGGTTTTTCTTACATTTCATAAATTTGAAAAACAATAGGCCATAACTCCAAAATTTTAAATAATTATAAAAATACACAATTTAAAGATAATTGTCCACTGAATCCATTTAGTGGTAGATTGGATGATGCAAAGATTTTATCAAAATTCAATCACTTAATTCTCACCTTATTCAAGATATAATTCAAGAAAATCGTCTCTAAAATTGTTATTATGAAAAAAAACGAATAATCATAAATCATCATATAAGTTAAATAATTTGAATTTGTAGTCTAACAATTAGCAATGTCTTTTTTTAATGGGGCTATCGCGAATTTAAATTTTTAAAAATAAATACAGAATAAAAAAAAATGAATCAAAAGTTGAAAGGAAAAAGTATTACAATAAAACTCTTTATAATAATAGTAATGTTACCGATGACATCATTTTCGCAAATAAAAATCACAGGCAAAGTTATTGATTCAAATTCCACACCAATAGAATTTGCTGAAGCTATTGTTCTGACAAAAGATAGTACTGTTGAAAAAAGCTCGTTTTCCAATGAAAAGGGATATTTCCACATTGAAGTTAAGTCGGGCGATTATATTTTACAAATCAGGCAAATTGGGAAATTAGCTAATATCAGAAATTTAACAGTTGTTAAGAATATCGACTTAGGAAATATTCAGTTAATAGAAGAGGCAAAACAATTACAACAAGTCGTAGTAACTTCAAAGAAGAAACTTATAGAGAGAAAAGTTGACAGACTTGTTTTTAATGTTGAGAACAGTATTGCTGCATCAGGAGGAGATGCTTTAGATGCTTTAAAGGTTGCTCCAGGAATTCGTGTACAAAATGAGACCGTTTCTATGATCGGAAAAAGTGGTGTCGGATTAATGGTCGACGATAGGTTAGTTCAGCTTTCTGGAGAGGGTCTTATTAATTACCTAAAATCTATTTCATCAGATAATATAAAATCTATTGAAATCATAACAACACCTCCAGCAAAATATGATGCAGAAGGAAACAGCGGTTTGATTAATATTAAATTAAAAAAGCCTAAAAATGATAGCTGGAATGCGACTTTTAGAAATACAATGAAGCAAGCGACATATTTTTCAGATAATATAGGTGCAAATTTTTCATTTCAAAAGAAACAAATAAGCTTCTTAGCAGATTTAGGTTTTAATAAATCTAAAACAATTTATGAAAATGACATTAAATATGATTATCCTTTATCTTTCTGGAAAGTGTATTCGCACAATGTGAATAATACCGCATTAGTTATACCTACCCTTTCAGTAAACTATAAAGTTACTGACAAGACCACTCTTGGAGTACAGTATATTGCTACAATAAATAACCCAACAAACTACGATTATAGTAAATCTATTGTAACTAATAAGCAAACAGATACTCTTGAAAATAGTTATTTTTCAAATGGCAATTCTAAAGTAAACATTTACAGGTCTTCTTTAAATGTAAATGGAGTTACGAAATTAAATGAAAAAGAAAAGTTAATGTCATTTGACTTAGATTTTTTGAGTTATAAAAATAATAAAACAAATCCATTCAATTCAGCAGTCTTCGATCAGGATAATAATATCATTCTTGACAATAATGTTATTAATGAAAGTAATTTCAAAATAAAAAATTATACTGGCAAAATTGACTTTACTAATCCTAGTCTTTTTGCAAATTATGAATATGGAGGGAAGGTTAGTTTTATTAATACTGATAGTGATGTAAATGTTCTTTTTTATGATAATATCTTAAATGAGGATATTATGAATCAAAAAACTCAATTTAACTATCAGGAAAATACTCAGTCTGTTTATTTTTCAGCAAACAAAAAAATAAAAAAATGGGAATTTAAAATTGGTTTGCGTTTTGAAAACACTCAAACCAAAGGAACATTCATTACTGATAATCAAACTAATAAAACACATTATTCTAAATTTTTCCCAACTCTGTTTTCAACATACACCGTAAATGACAATAATTCATTCTCATTTTCTTTGAACAGAAGGATTAATCGTCCAGGATATGATTATGTAAATCCAGCCAGAAGATATAATTCTATAAATAATTATGTATTTGGTAATCCTTTTTTGCAACCATCCTTCGTATATAATACCGAAGTAAAACATAGTTATAAGGATATTTTTATAAGCTCTGCCAGCTATACAATTGGCAAAAATAACATTAGTCAAATTAACATTCCAGAACTAGATAATACACAAGTTTCCACATGGGAAAATTATGCCGATTATAATAGAATAAACCTAGATGAGTCTATAAATTTCGATTTTAATAAACGATGGTCTACAGTCTCTAGCATTTATTTTTATTATGTTGAATATAAAAGCCATATACCCATAATAGAGAGCGAAGGCTCAGGAATGGGTGGTGGCTTTGAAACTCGCCATACGTTTACTGTAAACAAAACGAAAACATTTTTTATAGAAGGATTTTATTGGTATGATATAAAATCAAAATCCCTTCAAGTTAAAAAAATCCCCTGCTTCAAGTCTAGATATATCATTAAAACATTTCTACTTAGATAAGAGATTGCAATTAGCATTATCATTCAATAATATTTTAAAATCTGATAGAGTAACTATGAGTTACACTGCAAATGGGGTTGATCAGAGTTTTAAGCAATATTATGACACCCAAAGCATAAGGTTTTCTGTGCTATATAAACTTGGATCTACTAAACTTGGTATAAAGCAAAGAAAACCTGGAAACCAAGATGAAATACAAAGAGCAAATTAATTTTTTAACTATTAGAATAAATAATCATGATTAACAATTTAAAAAAACAAATGTAAAAACAAGAATTGTTTTATAATTATTCGAATTTAGGTTTTTAATAACCGACTTTCGACTAAGACATTTTTCTGACGCTATATAAATTTGTAATCAATAATAAATCAAATATTAACCAATAAATTTTATGACTATGAAAAAATTAGAATTAACTCAGATGGAAAATTTACAAGGTGGTACAAAAGTAGCATATCATCCACCTCCACAAGAAGGTGATGGTGGTGGAGGTTTTTTAACAAGTTGTGCAGGAGCATCCGTTGGTCTGGCACTAGGATTTGCAGGTTTAGTAGCTGGTGGTGCTTCTGTTGTTGGAGCAGGAATCGGAGCAGCTGCCTTCATATATGCTTCTGCTCAGTGGGGGGCAAGTTGTCGTTAAAAATCAAACTAACCGCTAAAACACTAAAAGACAGTAATTTCAATTAGACTTCAAAAATCATGAAAATTAACAAAAACATACTGTTCATTTTACTTGTGATTTCCTTATTTTATTTAGGCTTAACCTTAAGTTGGCTATTTGAAAGAAAAAATTTTGATGATTTAAAATTTTCAGATTTCAGATATTCAATAGGACCATTTTTATCCTCAATAGCAATTTTTATAGGATACATAAATGCTCTAAAAAAGAATCACAAAGAAAAGTTATAACAGTTAGAAATAAAAACAATTTTAATGATACAAATAGAATAGCATTGTCCTTTAAAGGATAATGCTATCTACAAAAAATATATACTTAACTTTTCTTTTTATGTCAGTAAAAAGTACTTACAACTCCAAAACCTCTAATACAAAAAAAATATACAGTTCACTTTTTAAGTTTATAATTCTAGCTATAGCATTTGTGCTTATTAATAAAATAACAAACAGTCTACTAAACATAAAAGGATTACTTCAACATTTTCTGTCTGACTTTTTAACACAAAGAGAAATAAATAACATTTTAGAATATCAAGATAAATGGCATTGGCTAACTTATCTATATATCCCTTTGTTAATTCTAATCAAAACTATAATAATATCCACGATCTTATATACTGGTTTGTTCTTATCTGATAAGGAAACAAAATATACTCAATTATGGGACATAACTATAAAAGTTGAGTTCATTTTTGTATTAGTGCCTATTCTAAAAATTTTGTGGTTTTACTTTTTTCAAACCAATTACAATTTAAATGATATCCAAAATTTCTATCCGTTATCTGCACTTAACATTGTTGGCTATAAAGGATTAGAAACATGGTTTATTTACCCATTTCAGGTTTTAAACCTATTTGAGGTTTTCTACATAATTTATTTAGGATTTGAAATTGGAAAATTAACCCACACAAATACTGATTATGGTCTAAAAATCGTCGGAATAAGTTATATCCCTGCCTTGGTTTTATGGGTAGCAACAGTCATGTTTTTCACACTGAATTATAGTTAGTATGTCAACTTTAAAAAAATTTATTTTCGTATCAGCCTGCATCATGATTATATTATACATTTTCAATTACTTCTATTATGACACTGAATTACTTCAGACCTTTTTAGGAATTGTTCCTATGATCTTACTAATTATAATAGCACTTTTAAAAGAGAAGCAAGAAAAATGAGAAAATTGCTCAAAATTATATTTGCCTTATTATTCGCCAGCATTTTTATCTTTTTAGGTTATGAGATAATTTCTAAGATTACTCATAAAAAAGAAATTCAGCAGAAAATCAAAACTATTCCCAAATTCTCCTATCTAAATATTAATGGAGGGAATTTCTACAATAACAATTTAAAAAAGAATACTCCTGTAATTTTCATTTACTTCAATACCGACTGCGATTACTGCAATGAAGAAGCAAAGATGTTTAGTCAAAATATTAAAAAGTTTAGAGACATTCAAATCATCTTTGTATCATTTGAAAATCCAAATCGAATAAAAAAATTTGCACAACAATATAAATTGAATAATTATGATAACATTCATTTTCTACATGACGGCAAAGTTACTTTTGCTTCTACATTTGATGTAAACTCACTGCCTTGCTTTGTTCTTTATGATAAAAATCAAAAACTAATAGAAAAAATTAAAGGTCAGACAAAACCTGAATTTTTGATTAAAAAATTAAACGGAGAATAAAGCCCCATGTTAGACTTAAAACAAATTTCAAAAACGCACACCTTACAATTAGATCAATCTGATTGCGGTCCATCTTGCTTATTGTCTATTATAAAATTATATAATGGCAATAGTTCTTTAGAAAAAATAAGAGAATTAAGTGGCACGACAAAACAAGGCACAACAATGCTGGGTTTATTTCAAGCTGCTAATAAATTAGGTTTTACTGCAGAAGGTTGTGAAGCTGATATAAACTCCTTGATTGAACATAATAAACCTGTCATTCTCCATCTATTAATCGAAAATCAGTTAGAACATTATGTACTTTGCTATCAATACTCTAAGAAAGATGGCTTTTTAATTGGCGACTCCGCAGTAGGAATTTACAATTTATCAATAGAGCAATTAGAAAATTTTTGGATTTCTAAAACTTGTCTGACACTTGAACCAAACGAAAATTTTATTACTAAAAAAGAAGAACGAAATAAGCAACGAAAATGGTTTATAGATTTACTAAAAGAAGATTATAAACTAATTTGGATTTCTATTATACTGGGTGTTTTTGTTGCAGGTTTAGGATTGGCAATGGCACTCTTTTCTCAAAAATTAATTGATGATATTTTACCTTCAAACAATATCAACAAATTAGTTTCTGGTATTATTCTGTTAACTATCTTACTCACCGCTCGTGTTGGAATAGCTATTCTAAGACAGTATTTTTTACTTAGACAATCTAAAGATTTTAATACCAGGATAAATCTTTTTTTCTTTTCTTCATTGTTACACTTACCAAAACCTTTTTTTGACAATAGAAAAACAGGAGAACTCGTTTCAAGGTTAAATGATACGCAACGCATACAGAATGTGATCAAAATACTAACAAGTTCTTTAATAATCGATATATTAGTTACAATCATCTCGACGGTTTTCTTATTTTCTTACTCTTGGCAACTCGGAATAATTTGCCTCTTAAGCATTCCTGTATATTTTTTTATAATCTATAGAAACAATAAAAAAATCTTGCTGTCCCAAAAAGAGATTATGCAAAGTTCTGCAATAAACGAAAGTAATTTCATCAATACAATTCAAGGAATTGCTGCTGTTAAAATTGACAATAAAGAATCAGTTTTTGAAAAATTAAATCAGACCATTTTTTCTGTTTACCAAGAGAAAATTTTTAATCTTGGAAAAATCAATATTAGCTTATCTTGGCAATCTGGTTTAGCAAACGTTGCATTTATTATTGGCATTTTAATTTATACTTCTATTCAGGTTTTTAGCAAAGAAATTAAAATTGGTGAATTAATGGCTATTCTAGGAATTGTTGGCTCATTGCTTCCATCAATTGCAAACCTAGCTTTAATTTCAATTCCTATAAATGAAGCTAAAATTGCATTCAATAGGATGTATGAATTTGCCTCAATCGAAAAGGAAAGTGAACAAGGACAAGAAATTTTTGAGATTAACACCATTTGTATTCAAAATCTTTCATTCAGATTTGCTGGAAGAATCGAACTTTTTCGGAACATAAATATCGAAATTGAAAAAGGGAAATTTGTTGCCATTGTTGGTGAAAGCGGAAACGGAAAAAGTACGTTAGGGCAAATTTTACAGCGTTTTTACAATTTCGAAAATGGAAATATTATAGTTAACAATACATATAGGCTTCAAGATATCAGCCTTAAAAACTATAGAGATTTGTTAGCCGTAATTCCTCAAGAAATTACCATATTTAACGGGACTGTAATTGACAATATTCTTCTTGGAACTATAGATACATCTGAAAGCATTTTAGCTTTTATTCAAGAGTTTGGATTTGATTTTTACTTTAATCAACTGCCTCAAGGTCTACTAACAATTGTTGGAGAAGAAGGAATTAATTTAAGTGGCGGGCAAAAGCAAATTATTGCCTTAGCAAGGGTTTTATACAAAAAGCCACAGTTTATAATTCTTGACGAAGCAACTTCTGCAATGGACAGAAATACGGAAAACTTTACCATGCAATTGTTGAAAAAAATAAAAACAGATTGCGCCATATTATTTATTTCTCATCGTTTGAACAAACTCAAAAACATAGCCGATACTATTTATATAATAGAAAATAAAACTATATCTGAATTTGGCAATCATGAAAAGCTCATGAAATCCAATAATTTTTATAGTGAATATTGGAATGAACAACTATTAAATTAAATCTTATGATTACTCCTATAGTAAAATTAATTACAATCTATTTCTTTTTACTATTTACAATTCTTTTATGCATATTGTATTTCATAAAAAAAATTGATTTTAACCCATGGTTACCAACAACAATAGCTTTAATCAGTGCTATTTACCAAACAAACATATGTATTAAGTTGAAAAACACGAAAAACAATGATAGAAATTTTTAGAGGTTCTTATATTGAAACGATGAATATTAAAAATCTATTGGAAAACAATGGCATTTCAGCTTTTATTACTAATGAATACATGTCAAATATTCAACCTTGGTCTGTTTCTGCAGGAGGAAATAGTCCTGCAATTTTAAAAGTTTTAGAAAAAGATATGGCTAATAGCAAAAAAATAATTGAAAGCTACAACAATGGTGAATATAACTTAAGCGTATAACTTACCTCGCCCTATTATTCTCCGATTGCTCAATTTCAGATTTTTTATAAGTAGTCTTTTTCGAATCTCCAAAATTGTAGGTTGCTATCAGTTTAAAGTAATTACTCGTATACGTTCGGTGATAATAAATCTGGGTTTGTCCGACATTGTAATCTCCAGAAACCATAAACTTGTGAAAAATATCATTGGCAGAAAAATTAAGTCTTAAAGCATCTTTAAAAAAGTTTCTTTCTATTCCCAAAGTTACGGTCGAACGGCTGTTTTCGCTTCCCAATCCGTAGCTGCGATCTCCTAAGTACCAAGCCAAAAGCTGGAGTTTAAAAAATTTCGGAATCGTAAAGGTGTTATTCGAATACAAATAAAACTGAGGTTTTACGGGACTGAATTCAAATTCATAAAAATTGTCAACCGATTTGGTTAAGTTCATGCTTATGGTATTGGTAGAATTCCACCATTTGAGATTGAAGGATCTCGAAAGCGATGTAAAAAACACATGTCCTTTTTCTAGATTTAAAGCTCTCAGAATATAACTATTTGGCGTGTCGCCACGTAAAGCTGCCGCAGAAATCGGGTCAATTTTATAAGTATAGCCAATTTTAAAATCGAATTTTTTGTACATCGTGCCTATTTCAAAAGCATGCGTTTTTTCTGGAAGCAGATTCGGATTCCCTTCAATGGTCGTAAACGGATCTTGATAAATCACATACGGATTTAAAGCCTGATATCTCGGTCTGGTTATTCTGGACGCATAAGAGAAATGCCCTTTCCATTCTTCTGAAAAATTAAAATTTAAAAGCACGTTGGGAAAAAAGTTGCCGTACGCTTTTTCAAATTTCTGAATTCCGTTGGCGTTTGTAAACAGATTATAATTGGTTCGTTCTGCCCTTGCTCCAACTGAAAAATTGACTTTTTCTCCCCAAGATCCAACATAATTGAAATAAGCCGCTGTAATTTTTTCATTGTATTCAAAATCACTCGAAAGTTCGTCGTCCAATTCATAATCCATATCATCCGCATCGGCAATCAGGAAATCTGTTCCCGATTTTATTGTGGCATGACTGAACTTTGCTCCTATTTCTAGCTTTGTTTTTTCATTTATTTTCTTCGAATAATCCGTTTGAATCGCGATAATATTAATTCGACTTCCTACATTATTCTTCAAATATCTTTTATCTGCTGTTTCGTCTGCCCAACTATTTTCTTCAATAAAATCACCAATCGTTTGGTTGTAATTGGAATATTGCGAACCAATAAATAGTGTTGACCCTTTGGGATCGGTTTTCATATTATAATTTAAATTGACAAATTGGTTCAGTAAAACATCATTTCGGTCTACATCTGTTGCGTAAAAACTGCTTCCAGAATTATTCGTTATCGAATTTCGACTTTCTGTAATTCCGCCCAAATCATTTACGTTTCCGCTGTAGGCCAGCGAAATATAATTGTCTGGAGAAAAACTATACTGAAGTCCGAATCCGAAATTTGAGTAATTATTAAACCTTCTTTTCCAGTCGGTCGTCAATTCCGATTTCATATAATCTTCTGGATCTGGGCGCGTTCTCGTGGTGTACAATAATTCGCGGTTTCTTCCCAACTGCAAACCATAATTGGTTATAAAAGAGAATTTTCCTTTAGAATAACTAAAATCAATAAGCGTATTGTAGCTCGTTCCGCCAAATTTAGAAACCGATGTGTGCTGATTGGCAGTTCCCATCATGCCACTTTCTTTGTTTTGTTTGGTGATAATATTGATAACCGCTTTCCCTTCGGCATCGTACCTGGCAGAAGGATTCGAAATCACTTCGATTTTCTGAATCTGTGAAACGGGAATTGCAGCAAATCTTTCGTAATTAATCAAAATTCCGTTAAGATAAATAATCGCCTCGCCCTTTCCGAGTACGCTGATTTCTCCGTCGGCAACCACAACGTTTGGAACTCTAGACAATAATTCGTTTACCGAACTGCTCGTTGCCAGAACCGTTCCGTTTACATTGACATCAATATTTCCATTGGCTCCGTATTTTAATAATGAAGGCTGACTTTTTATAACAACTTCATTTAATTTATTGTGTTCTTGATCGTTGGGAATTATCGTATCGCGAACAGCTATTGGAACTGTTTTTATGATTAGATCCTTTTCTTTAACATAGGATTTGTCTGTAACTTTTTTTACAGCTTGTGCTTTTATTTCCATTGATGAAAAAATCAGGAAATAAATAAAAACGAAAATTAAAATTAAAAACCTCATAAAATTCTAGCGATTAAGTTTGACTTTGATGAAGCAAAAGTCAGTTCTAAATCGCGTTATAAGGTCATCGAAAGCGAAATCAGGAGTACGGATTTATAAATTAGGACTTTTTTTTTGAGATACAAAGATTCAAAGTGACAGAGTTACAAAGGTTTCTTTATAAAATACGAAATAATCGCGCAAAGGCGCTAAGACGCAAAGTTTTATTCTTGTTGTCTTTGTCTTTCTTTGAGTCAATAATATAATTCTTGTAAACTAAATTTATCTAAGTGATAATTCTTGTAGCTGATAATTTAAAGGAGTTGTTCCTGTATGTTTTTTGAACGCTGCGAAGAAAGTTGATTTCGAATTAAATCCAACATCATAGCCAACAGACTCTAAAGTCAGTTTATTGTTTGACGAAATAATTCTGCAAGCGGTTTCAATTCTAAATTCATTAACATAACTCGTAAAGTTCTTGCCTAAATTGTTGTTTAAAAACTGAGACAATTGATGGCTCGGCATATTAATTTCTTCCGATAAATCTTTTAAACTCAAATTCGGATTTCTGTACAATGCTTTTTCATTCATAATTTTCTCTAGTTTTTGAGAAATAACGACAGCATCTGCATCGCTTATTTTTTTGCTTTTCTGATTATTGATCAAGAACAAATCATCGGTTTTTTTTCGATGCAACAGAACCAAAATAATCAGATATAAAATAAAGGTGAAAGCTATTGCCCCTGTAATGCAGGAAACAAAAGGAACTCGTGAAAATCCTAAAAAGTAAGCAATGAATACGGCTGCATTACCAAAGAAAATAGCCGTAAACCATCTTTCTGCGGGAGAAGAACTTTCATAATTCCAGATTATTTTTTGAAGTAGTAAACGGCTTTCATAACCAGAAACAAAGAGGTACGAAAACCATTGGAAGAAAATAAAAGCCACAAAACAATAATTCCATAAAACAGGATAATTTTCATACGGAAGAAAAAATCCGATAGTCGAAACTGTCAAAAACCAAATTCCTAAATGCCATTTCCATTGTTTTGAAACTGTTTTATGAATCGCCGATTTTAAAACGTAATACAAAAACGGCCCAATTAGCAAACAAGCCGAAAGCCCAATCTGCAAATATGTTTTGGGAAGATCGTTATTAAAATATACGAAAACCGTAACCGCAATTCTGATGCTTAAAACCAATAAAAGTGCCCCAAGAAATAAATTAGAAACATATTTTTTCTTGGTAAAGAACAAAAAATACAGACTTAGAATAAATCCGTTAAAAGCGCCTAATGCTCCCAAAAAAAATATTATTTCTTTACCAATACTCATATCCAAATTTTATAAAGCTTGAAGCTGATAGTTTAGCGGTGTTGTTCCGGTATGTTTTTTAAAAGCGGCAAAAAAAGTGGATTTGGAATTAAATCCAACATCATAACCAACCGATTCTAAAGTCAGTTTGTTGTTTGAAGCTATGATTTTGCAAGCTTCGGCTACTCTAAATTCGTTTACAAAACTGGTAAAATTCTTCCCCAGATTATTGTTTAAAAACTGCGATAACTGATGGCTCGAAATATTAATTTCTTGAGACAAATCTTGAAGAGTTAGGTTTGGATTTTTATACAAACTCTTTTCGTGCATGGCATTTTCGAGTTTTTCAGACCACATTACAGCTTCTGCTGAGTCGATTTTTTTATTCGAAATCTTTCCATTCAACAAAAAGAGATCGTCTGTTTTTTTTCTGTACAAAAGAATCGAAATTCCCAAATACAAAATGAATGAAAAAACCACTGCTCCACTTATGTAAGTTGCTCCTGGCGCTCCAATAATGGATAAAAAATAAAATAGAAATAAAAGAAAATTTCCCAAAAAAAGCATCCCAAACCACATTTCGGCAGGGGATGTTTTTTCTTTTCTACTCAGGATTTTTTTCAAAACAGTACGAAGTTCAAAACCAGCAAATAGAATATAAACAAACCATTGCAAATAAATAATCCTTATAAAATAACCGCTCCAAAGTTTTGGATACAATTCATACGGATAAAAAACGCCGACTGTGACAATTAAAGTGCCCCAAAATGCTAATATCAATTTCCATGATTTGGGCATTATCTGAAATTCATCCACCGCCGATTTGATGAAATAATACAAACAAGGTCCGATGAAGAAACAAGCTGTCAAGCCAAACTGGAGATACATTTTTGGCAATTCTGGATGAAAATATACAAATACAGATTTCCCGATTCGGATACTCAGAGCAAACAAAAGCGCACCCAGAAAATAATTCGTCAGGTATTTTTTCTTAGTAAAAAAGAAGAAATAAACTCCGAGAATAATTCCGTTAAAAGCTCCCAAAGCACTAAAAAAGAATAAAAGTTCTTTGCTAGTATCCATAATTTAAGTTAGTTATATCGTAAACAAAGCTAAAAAAAAGATTGGCTTATCAGGAGAATTTTTCTGCAATTATTTTTTGTTTTACATTATAAAAGAGAGAAAATCATCACAAAATGGCTTCGTTTTTCAATAAATAAAAGCGTCGTAATTTCTTGATTATAAATACTACTTTTGGCTTTTTAGAGTTAAAGTATTTATGTTGAAAAAATTACTGTTTTTGACGGTTTTGTTCTGGTTTTCTGCGCTTCAGGCTCAGGAAACTGAATCGCTGTACAAAACCAAAAAAGTAATCGTTTCAAAAGATACCATCCGCCTTGAAAAAATGTCTATCAACTCTGGTTTTTTTCAAATTCTGAATACTAAAAACGAGCCAATCGATTCGACTTTTTACAATGTTAATTTCCAGAAAGGATATTTGCTTTTAAATGAAAAATTTCAATCGGTTTCAGATACTTTAATTGTCAATTATCTTAATTATCCCGAACTTTTAACCAAAGAATACAGCCTTTACAAATCCGATCAGATTGTAAGCGGTGACGTTGGAACTGATAAATTGTATCGAATAGATAATAATTCAAATGCCAAAAAAGTAACTCCTTTTGACGGATTGGAAACTTCTGGAAGCATTACAAGGGGAATAACTGTTGGTAATAATCAGAGTACGGTTTTAAACTCTAATCTAGATCTGCAGATTACAGGAAAACTTTCAGACAAAGTAAGCTTGCGAGCTTCACTTCAAGACAGCAATATTCCGCTGCAAGATGGCGGTTATTCTCAAAAACTTGATCAGTTTGACAATATTTTCATAGAACTTTTCAGCGAAGATTGGAACATTCGCGCAGGCGATGTCTTTTTAGAAAATAGGAAAACCCAATTTTTGAGTTTCAATAAAAAAGTTCAAGGACTTTCGGCAAGTTTTGATTTTGATACTGAAAAAAGCAAAACCAATGTTTTTGCTTCGGTCGCTTTTGTTAGAGGTCAATATGCCAAAAGTACTTTCATTGGTCAGGAAGGAAATCAAGGCCCTTACAAATTAAAAGGCCAAAATGGCGAATTGTACGTCCTTGTAATTTCGGGTTCTGAACGTGTTTATGTAAATGGCGTTCTGCTGAAACGCGGCGAAAACAATGATTATGTTATTGATTACAATGCAGGAGAAATTGTTTTTACATCTCTTTTTACGATTACTTCTGAAATGCGTATTAATGTAGAATACCAATATTCTGAACGAAATTACAACCGATTGGTTACGTACGCGGGTGCAACGCACGAGAACAAAAACTGGAGTTTTGGCGGTTATTTGTATTCTGAAAATGATATGAAAAATCAGCCATTGCAACAAAATCTTTCTCCGGAACAAGTTCAAATTTTAAGTGAAGCTGGAGATGATGTCAATTTGATGAAAGCGCCTTCTGCTTATGAAGATTCTTATGCCGAGAATAAAATTTTGTATCGAAAAATATTGGTCAACTCGGTTGAAGTTTACGAATATTCGAACAATCCTGCTGATGTTTTGTATAACGTCAGATTCAGTCAGGTTGGTGCAAACGCTGGAAATTATATCATTCAAAATAATAATTCTGTTGAACGTATTTATCAATATGTTGAGCCGGTAAACGGAATTCTGCAAGGAAATTACGAACCTATTGTACAGCTTGTGGCGCCAATGAAACTTCAGGTAGCGACATTTTTAGGAAAATACAATCCGAATGAGAAAACATTGGTCGATTTTGAGGTGGCGGTCAGCAATAACGATCAGAATTTATTTTCTGGAATTGACGATTCTAATAATCAAGGAGTTGCTTTTAAAACCAATCTTAAAAAACGGCTGTTTTCTAGAGAATGGAGTTTAGACGCTTTCGCGAATTATCAATTCGTACAGCAGGATTTTAAATCTATCGAACGTTTGTACAATATCGAATTTAATCGCGACTGGAATTTAACTGGAACTCTTCTGGGCAATCAAAGTCTTTTGGTTACGGGTTTGAATTTTGATTTATTTTCGAAAAATAAAACTTCAAATATTGGTTTGCTGACGTATCAATTTGAGAAACTAGATTTTAGCGAAAGTTACTCTGGAGCCAGACATACCACAAATGCACTGTTCAAATTAAAAAGATGGACAATCGAAAATAATGGAAGCTTTCTGAATTCTGATGCAACCGCTTCGACTTCAAAATTTATTAGAAATCAGACTAGAGCAAAATATCATTTTGGCAAAAACTGGATTGGTGGCAGCATGCAGCTCGAAGACAATCAGGAAAAAGATAAAGTTACCAATCAGTTTTCGGCTTTAAGCCAAAGATTTTCAGAATATGGAGTGTTTACTGGACGAGGCGACAGCACCAAAGTTTTTGTCGAAGTTGGTTTTCTGCAAAGGCGCAACGACAGTTTGCAAAACGGATTATTACAGCACGTAAATAATTCGCAGACGTATTATTTAAAGTCGAAATTAATTCAAACCAAAAAGACCGATTTAGCGGTTTATGCGAGTTATCGAAATCTGGATTTTACAGACAAATCGAGACAAAATGAGCCTTCTTTAAATTCGAGAGTTTTATACAACGACCGTTTTTTTAACCAGTTAATGCAGATTGGAACGGCGTACGAAACCAGTTCTGGAACTATTGCCCAACAAGAATTTACGTATGTAGAAGTGCCAACAGGACAGGGAGTTTACACTTGGAACGATTACAATGGAAACGGCATTCAGGAATTGGAGGAATTTGAAGTTGCAGTTTACCAAGATCAGGCGCGATATGTGAGGATCTTTTTGCCGAATCAAGTTTACATTAAAACCAACCAAAATAAATTTTCACAATCTTTAACTCTGAATCCGCTGCAATGGCAGAATGAAAAAGGGTTTAAAAAACTGCTGTCTTATTTTTACAATCAGACTTCTTTTATAATGGATCGAAAGGTGAAAAGCGATGGCGAAAAATTAGAACTTAATCCGTTTGCTTCGTCAGAAGAGAATATTTTAGGACTTAATTCGAGTTTCAGAAACAGTTTATTCTACAACCGAGGTAAGCAAAAACATTCTGTTACCTATTCTTATTTGGTCAACAAAGGTAAAAGTCTGCTTTCTGTTGGGTCGCAGCAGGTGAAGAATTATTCGCATCAAATTCAATACACGCATTTATATCAAAAAAGCTGGCTGTTTAATTTGTTTACCAAAACCATAAAAACCGATTTGGTTTCTGAAGATTTTGTCGAAAAAAATTATGATATCAACGGCTGGCAGATCGCGCCAAAAATCAGTTATTTATTTTCAAAAAACACCAAATTGGATTTCTTTTATGAACTTCAAAACAAAAAAAATCAGATTGGAAATCTCGAAACTTTAGACCAAAACAGAATCGGAACTTCTTTTTCTTATGCAGGCGAAAAGAAAGTAACCGTAAATGGAGAATTTTCTTTTTATCAAAATAAATTTAACGGAAATGAATTCTCATCTGTAGGTTTTCAGATGCTGGAAGGGCTTCAAGCTGGATCGAATTTGGTTTGGAAACTGCTTCTGCAAAAGAACCTTACGTCTTTTTTGGATGTCAATTTAAACTATCAAGGACGTAAAAGCGAGACGGGATCTACCATTCATACAGGAAACGTTCAGCTGCGCGCATATTTTTAAGGCACTGCGAAAAAGATGACAATAAATTGTTTAATTTTAATTGAAATTTAAACGTATAACCTTATGAAAAAATTAGTATTAATCTGTTTATTAGTTGTTTTCTCTTCTAATTTTTACGCACAAGAAACAACTGCAAAAACTACGAAAAGCAAAACAGAAACTTCGGCAAAAAAAGCTAAAGCTAGTGCCGACAAAGCTTCGGCTGATGCCAAAAAAGAGGCCACAAAATCTAAAAAAGCAGCAGATGACGCAAAAGCAGCTTCATCTAAAGCAAAGAAAGAATCTGCTGACGCTGCAAAAAAGACGGCCGACAAAGAAGCTGCAAAAGCTAAAGCTGATGCCAAAAAAGCTACTGAAGCGTCTGATAAAGCTAAAAGTTCTGCTGATAAAGCTAAAAGCACTGCAGACAAAACCAAAGCCGAAGCTAAAAAATCAACCGCAAAAGCTGACGCTGCTAAGAAAGATGCTACAGCTGCCAAAAAATCGGCAACTAAAACTTTAAAAGAAACTAACGAAAAAGCGCCATCTGTTCCAGATAAAGTTACTGGCGAATACAATGGCAAAAAAGTATACACAGGCCCAAGAGGCGGAAAATACTATATTAACAAAAATGGTAATAAGACGTATATCCAGGATTAAGGTGCTAAGCTTCTGAGGTGCTAAGTCTCTAAGGTACTAAGGTACTAAGGTACTAAGGTACTAAGCTTCTGAGCTACTAAGATTTTTAAAGACCGAACTTGCAGTTCGGTTTTTTTATGGTTTAAGCAAAAGGTTTTAGAGTTAAAAATTAAGCACAGAAAACTAGAGCCTCAGCTGCTTAGAGTCTTAGCAACTCAGAAGCTTAGTAGCTTAGAACCTCAGAAGCTTAGAACCTTAAATTAATAATTTAGTAATAAACTCGAAATAACATAGAAAACATATTTTTCTATCTTCGTTTTTAAAACGTGCTAAAAATGAGTATTGATTATTCTGCGAATAAAACTATTTTAATTGCTCCATTAAATTGGGGACTTGGACATGCAACGAGATGCATTCCTATTATTAAGGCGCTTCAAGAGAATAATTATATTCCGATCATTGCTTCTGATGGAGTGGCGCTGTCGTTATTACGAAAAGAATTTCCTTACATACAGACTTTAGAACTTCCTTCTTATCATATTGAATATGCAAAAAATGGGAAAAACTTTAAATGGAAGCTGATCAAAAATCTTCCGAAGATGATTACTGCCATTTTGGATGAGAAGAAAATGATCAATCATTGGATAAAAAAACATGGTATTGATGGTATTATCTCAGATAACAGACTGGGGGTTTTCAGCAAAAAGGTGCCTTCTGTTTTCATTACGCATCAATTGAATGTAATGACAGGAAATACAACTTGGTTTACG
The DNA here is from genome assembly GCF_057799715.1 of Flavobacterium sp. 38. Classification (NCBI taxonomy): domain Bacteria; kingdom Pseudomonadati; phylum Bacteroidota; class Flavobacteriia; order Flavobacteriales; family Flavobacteriaceae; genus Flavobacterium; species Flavobacterium sp. 38. Next base: position 83,980 of record NZ_JBYNWZ010000001.1, read on the forward strand.
AGTAAATGTCATCAGCATTTTATTAAAAAATACGATGAATGCTGGGTTCCTGATACGAACGAAGAAATAAATCTAACTGGAGATTTGGGGCATTTAAAAAATGATGAACTAAACCTAAAATATATTGGCCCGCTGAGCCGCATGAAGAAAAAGGAAACTCCAAAAATATATGATCTTATGATTATATTGTCTGGACCTGAACCGCAACGCACTTTCTTGGATGAAAAACTGCAGAAAGAAGCGGCAAACTTTCCTGGAAAAGTAGTTTTTGTGCAAGGAATTGTAGAAAAATCGCAAGAAAAATGGCAGGCAGGAAATGTTACTTATTATAACTTCATGAACTCCAAACAGCTGGAACAGACTTTTAACGAAAGTGAATTTGTGTTGTGCCGTTCTGGCTACACAACTGTAATGGATTTGGCAAAATTGGGCAAAAAAGCTTTTTTTATTCCGACTCCCGGCCAATACGAACAGGAATATTTGGCAATAAAACTTCAGGAAGAAAATCTTGTTCCGTATGCCATGCAAGATGATTTTACAATTGAAGATTTATCAAAAGTACAGTCTTATAAAGGATTATCTCAATTTGAAAATAATATTGACTGGGATTCTTTATTTAAAGTTTTCGAGGAAAAAACAGCTTAATATTGGAACGCGGATGAAACGGGTTGCTAAAGCAAAACGCGGATAAAAACTGATTTTTTTTTATTTATCTTCTTCTATTTTTAAAATTTCTATTTTGGCTAAAGCCTTATAGATTATCATAAAAAAACCTCCAGCTAAAGCTGGAGGTAATTCATATTTTTTTATAAAGAAATCCGTTTTTATCCGCGTCTTCGCGAAAGCGAATTCGTTTCATCCGCGTACTATTTTTTTAGAAGTTAAACTGCACCTGCATTCTAAGCACGTTACCTTTCTGTCTGTTTATTGGCAATACGCTATCTTCAAAAGTTCTATCTGCAATTACGTACTCGGCTGTAAACTCCAATGCTTTGAAAATTTGCCATTCCACACCAAATTCGAAATCTCTTACGACGTAGCTTCTAGCGTCTCTTTCGTATTTTTTTCCTCCGTCATAATATTGGAATTTAGCGAAAGGATAAATATGCTGTTTTTTAATATCCCATTTGTAGTTTAATAAAACGTAACCTCCGTTCAAATCAGTTTGTTCTATTGTATTGGTAAGGGTATTGTAACGAGGTCCAGTTCCGATGTTATATTCGGTCTGGATTCCGAATGGTCTTGGATACAAAACGAAAGTCGCACCCACTCGCTGATCTTTTACATATTGAGGATCATTGACTGTAACACCTGGAGAAACTTCTCCTGTAAATGCCCATTTACCGGTGTAAGCCTGAATTCCAGGTTCTATAATTTGGCTTCCAATTACAAAAGGATAAGTTACTCTAGTTACCACATTTAAGTCTCTGTTTCCGTCTAACTTGTTTGCAATCTGCCCGTTATAAACTCCAAAAGCAAAAACTCCATAATCTCCTGAACCTTTGTAACCGTCATCAACCAACATCGCAAAACGCTTTCTAATTTCGGCTGGAGCCCAATAAAAGAAGATTCCTAAATCACGCTCATTTAAAATCGAAGAGTTGATAGCATCGGCACGGTCTAATGTTAAACGCTGAGAACTTGACTGCATATTTTCAAATCCGTATGGAATTTTACTTTGTCCCACACGCACGCGATATTCTTTTTTCTTATCGAAAGAAACATCAAAATACAAATCACGAATTTGTACAAAGTTCTGAACTCCTGTACTTGGAGAACTAGCAAAATCGGGCTGAAAATAGAAAAATAAATTAGGGTGTACTTGTCCAGAAAATACTAAACGTGCACGGCGAATAAAAAGTCCGTTGTTTGCTTTTGCATCTGGAGCTGTAGAAGTTGTTCCCCAAGATCTATCACATTGATCGCAGGATACTTTATCGTTTGTAGAAAGCAAACCATTGTATCTGATTTGAGCGTAACCTCTTAGCGAAATTCTATCGTACCAATGTTCTTCAACACCTGATCCCGATTTAGTTTCTGGAAGTTTGGCTTTATTTATAGAATCTAAAATACGTATTACCTCGTTTTTTACATCCTGTTTATTCAATTCCTGCTTGTTTGGTTCCTGTGCATTTGCAACAGAAACAGCTATTAATGCAACGGCTAATATTATTTTTTTTATCATTTTTTCTAATGCCCTTAATTTCAGGATGCAAAGATGACCCACCTATGTTAAGAAATCATTAACCAGATGTTACTATAATAAAAATTTAATGTTACGGCCGAAATCCGTATGTTGATTTATTGTTAAACACCCCTGTTTCAGGGCTTTTAACTCCTATTGCCTTGAGCTTATTTAACCTCAGCTTTTGCCGATTTATTTGCTTTTTCGAGTGTAAAAGAGAACTCAGAGCCAATTCCGAACTCACTTTCTACGTAAACTTTCTCTTTGTGTGCTTCAATAATATGCTTTACAATCGCCAATCCTAAACCAGAACCCCCTTCAGATCGCGTTCCGCTTTTGTCAACACGGTAGAAACGTTCAAAAAGTCTCGGAATGTTTTGCTTTTCAACCCCTTCTCCATTGTCGCTAATACGGATTAAGACTTTTTTCTTCGTTAAGTTTACCACGCCAACTTCCGTCAGACCACCTTCTTTTCCATATTTAATAGAGTTTACAATCAGGTTTTCCAGCACTTGCTGAATTCTGTCCTGATCGCCTCTAATCATAACCGACTTCACATTTTTACTTTCAAAAGATAGTTTGATTTTCTTTTTGTCTGCCTTCATTTCCAGCAATTCAAAAACATTCTCAATCAATTCGACAATATCAAAATCAGTCATATTCAAATCTAAATCTCCCGATTCTAATTTGGTAATCATGTCCAAATCTTCTACTATATATATAAGTCGCTCCACTCCTTTTTCGGCGCGTTTCAAATATTTCTTTCTAATGTTTTTATCGTCCATTGCACCATCCAGCAAAGTAGAAACGTAACCTTGAACGGTAAACAAAGGCGTTTTTAATTCGTGTGAAACGTTTCCTAAAAACTCTCTTCTATATTGCTCACGAATTTCAAGCATTTCAATTTCGAGTTTTTTATCCGTCGCAAACTTTTTCACTTCGCGCGAAAGCGTTTCCATATCGGTATTAATAGGCTGATTGATAAGTGTTGTCGATTCTAATAAGGAAACCTCATCGTAAATTTTCTTTACTCTTCTGTAAATAAATCGCTCTACACGATATTGCAAAACCAGAAAAGAGAAAATATAAATGGCAATAATAAAGATTATTCCAAATGCTACTTGATGTTTTAATTGGTTTTTGTAAAACAAAGACATCAGTATGAGCACAAATCCTGTGGTAAACAGACTGATATACAATGCCGATTTAATAGCAAATTTGTATGTTTTTTTAAAATTAATCTTCATTGAAATATTTAAAATTATGTTTTGAACCATATAAGTCATATAAGTTCATTTAAAGTAGAAAACTAAAATTACTTTATGACTAAAAAAAGGAAATCTTTGTCAAAGTTAAAAACTTTGACAAAGATGATCTTAAATTATTAATTATCGATACTATAATTAAATGAACTTATATGACTTATATGGTTCAAATATTTATAGAAGATTTTAAAATAATTGGAATGTATTTAATCTTTCTTAAAATCAGGCTACAAAACCTCAGCAGCTTAGTAACTCAGAACTTAGAAGCTTTAAAAAAACTACACTTCAAATTTATATCCTACTCCTTTGATTGTTTTGAAAAGGTCTTCACCGATTTTCTCGCGCAGTTTTCTGATATGAACATCGATTGTTCTTCCTCCAACCACAACTTCGTTACCCCAAACTTTATCTAAGATTTCGTCTCTTTTAAAAACTTTTCCTGGTTTTGAAGCCAATAGATAAAATAATTCGAACTCTTTTCTTGGCAAAGCAATTTCTACATTGCCTTTTATGATTTTGTATTCCTCACGATTGATCTCGATTCCGCCTACATTTAGAGTATCTGTAACAACTTCTTGTTCTTTTAATCTTCTTAACAAAGCCTTTACTTTAGATACCAATAATTTTGGCTTAATTGGCTTGGTAATGTAGTCATCTGCACCGGCGTCAAAACCAGCTACTTGAGAGTAATCTTCACTTCTTGCTGTAAGGAATGTTATGATAACATTATTTAATTCTGGAATTTTTCTAATATGCTCGCAAGCCTCCATTCCGTCCATTTCTGCCATCATCACGTCCATAATGATTAATTCTGGCAGCTCTTTCTGCGCCTTTGCTATTGCATCTTTTCCATTAGAAGCAGTAACAATCTGGTAGCCTTCCTGAGCAAGGTTATAGCCAACGATTTCTAAGATATCTGGTTCGTCGTCAACTAATAAAATCTTAGTTTGTGTTTTTTTCATAAATAGCAAAAATTGAGATTTTTATATCGAAACTTCTTCATTAAACATTCGATATTTCTTATTTCACAGGGTAAATATACTAACAAAAGAACCTTTAAAAAATGGTGTTAACCGTAATTTAATCTCGTAACAATTTGATAATCTTAACAACACAAAAACATAACAAGTCCGTAACATGGACTTCACAGAGTGGTTCTTTCTTTGCACCAAAATATTTAAGACACAAACACAACACTGAAAAAAATGAAATTCAATTTAAGATTTCTATTAATTGCATTATTTATCTGTACGATTTCGATCGCGCAAAACAAAGGTACGATTTCTGGCGTTTTATCTGATAAAGATTCAAACAACGCAGCTCTGCCATTTGCTAATGTTTTAGTTAAAGGTACAAATATTAGCGTAAATACCGACGTAGATGGAAAATATTCCTTAAGCGTTAATCCTGGAAATTATACTTTAATTTTTAGTTTTTTAGGATATGAATCTGTAGAAGCTCCTGTTGCTGTAAAAGCAAACGAAACTGTAACGGTTAATCAAGGGCTTTCATCAGGAAGTTATACACTTAAAGATGTGGTGGTTCAAGCTTCAAGTGGAAGCAAACAAAAAGAAACTGCTTTGCTTTTGGAACAAAAAAATGCTGTCGAAATTAAACAATCAATCGGAGCTCAAGAACTTTCTAAAAAAGGAGTTAGTGATGCTGCCGCTGCTGTTGTTAAAACTACAGGAGTTACAAAACAAGAAGGATCAGGAAACATTTTCGTAAGAGGATTAGGTGACCGTTACAACTCTACAACAATGAACGGATTACCAATTCCATCAAACGATGCTGAGAAGAAAAACATCAATCTGGATATTTTCTCAACTGACATTATCGAGTATGTCTCTATCGACAAAGTTTACAATGGAAGATTCTTCGGAGATTTTGCTGGAGGAAATGTAGATATTGTTTCTAAAGACTACAAAGGAAACGGTTTCTTTAGAATTGATGCTGAATCAAAAATTAACACAAATGCTGTTAGCGAAAAAAACTTCACATTACAAAAAGGTCCAAATGCATTCGGATTCAGTAAAGCTGAGATTCCTAGCAATCCGTTAACACAATACAACTACAACACACTTCAATTTGACAAAAAAGCACCAATCGCTGGTTCTTTTGGAATCTCTGGTGGTGACTCTTATAAAATTGGTGAAGAAGGAAAATTAAGTGTTTTCGGTACAGCTTCTTTCTCAAATGAATATGCTTCAAGAACTAACGGTTCTGCTAAAGGGAGTGTAAATGCTGAAGGTGTTGCTGGTAAAGATTTAGATTACAAATATCTTGCTTACAATACTAATACAACTGCAATGTTTAATGCAGGGTATAAAATTAATTCAAACAATAAAATTAATTTCAATACTTTATTCATCAATACTTCTTCTCAGAAAAAAGAAGAATCTACAGGATACATCGTAGATTTAGCAAATGATGGAAATGGTTACATCCGTAGAAATGATTATGAAAAAACTTCTCTATGGGTAAACCAATTATTAGGAGAACACAAACTTAGCGAAAGAAGCACTTTTAATTGGGGAGGTTCATACAACATTGTAAAACAAGACACTCCAGACAGAACTTACAATACATTAAACTTAGGCCCAGATGGATATGTTATCAACTCTCAATCTGCACCAAATAACAATCGCTATTTCCAAAGTATTGATGAAAACGAGTTGGCAGCAAATCTTTCTGTTAATTACAAATTCAAAAAAAATGCTGACGGAGATTACTTAGGGAAATTCACTGTTGGTTACAACGGAAGATTTAAAGACAGAAGTTTTGAAGCGACTCAATTCAACTTCAAAACTACAACATCTCCAATTAACTATTCAGGAACAATTGTAGATCCAAACAACTTAGATTTATTTTACAATCAGCAAAATTTCTCTAATAACTACTTTACAATTTCAACTTTCCGTGGAGGTCCAGAATTGTCTAACGCTTTAGATCCACAGACTTACAATGGTGATTTGACTATTCACGGTGGATTCTTAAACACAGAATACAAATTCAATAAACTTACAGCTGTTTTAGGTTTAAGAGCAGAAGTTATTACACAAAATGTAGACTGGAGTACACAATTAGATCCAGACGGAGACAGTGACAAATTAGAAAAAACGGCTTTCTTACCGAGTTTGATTTTAAAATATGAATTGAATGAAAAACAAAATTTACGTTTAGGAGCAAGTAAAACTTATACTTTACCTCAGTTCAAAGAAAGATCTCCTTTCATTTATGAAGAATTTCTTCAAGCTAAATTTGGTAACCCGTTCTTATATGCTTCTGATGATTATAACTTAGATATTAGATGGGAAATGTTCGCTAAAAGCGACGAGGTTATTTCGGTTACTGCTTATGGAAAATATATCTTAAACCCAATTAATGAGGTTATTGTTAACTCTTCTACAAATGACATCTCTTATGTGAACTCTGGAGATTACGGTTATGTAGTTGGGGCTGAATTAGATTACAAAAAGACACTTTTTACTTTTGATAGTGATAACGTTAAAAAATTAACTGGAGGACTTAATGCTTCTTACTTATACAGTAAACAAGAATTAAACGGAGAAAAAGTTTTGGAAGAAACAAACGGAAGAATTCCAACTGCTTTTACAGAAACTACAGGTAAATTTACAGGAGCTTCTCCTCTTTTATTGAATGCTGACTTATCTTTCTACAATGAATGGAATGACAAAAACAGCAACTTAACAACAACTATTGCTTACACTTATTTCTCAGACAGAGTAAATGCAATTGGTACACTTCAAAAAGGGGACTTAGTTGATAAAGCGGTAGGTTCATTAGATTTCATTGCAAAATCTAAATTAAATAAAAACATCGGACTTGGATTGGTTGTAAAAAACATTCTAGATCCTACTGTAAACAGAGTTCAAGAAAACAAATCTGGAGATGTAAATGTTTTAAGCTATAAAAAAGGAATTAATGCTAGTTTAGGTTTAAGCTACGAATTCTAAGAGCAAACACTCAATATAAATTTCAGACAAAGACAGCTATCAGCTGTCTTTTGTTTTTTTGGCACTTCAACAAATCCAGATCCCAGAAGGCATCACAGATTATCGTAAATAATAGGTTAACAAATTAACACTGCCTTAATATTAAATAGATGTTAATTTAAAATAACATTCACAGTCAGTTAACATCCAAAAGGGATTTGTGATCCATCTTTGCAACAAAGAAATTAACACAACATTATTAAAGAAAACAAATGAAAAAATCAATTGTAAATTTATTTGGAATTCTTGCAATCTCTGCAAGTTTATTCACAAGCTGTTCTAGCGATGATGACAAAAAGCCATCTTCAAGTTTCGTAGCAGATGCTGCTAACTTCAAAGGAACTATCACTGATGGTGAAGTAGTACTTGATGCATCTAAAACTTACAAATTGACTGGAGCTATAAAAGTAGAAAACGGAGCAACTTTAACAATTCCTGCTGGAACTACAATCGAAGGTACAGGTGGAACTGCTTCTTACATCGCTGTAGCTCAAGGAGGAAAAATCAATGTAAATGGTACAGCTGCAAAACCAGTTATCATGACTGCTTCTGTTAAAGAAGCTGGAAAATGGGGTGGTTTAGTAATCTGTGGAAAAGCTCCTATCAACCGTGTTACTGGTGGTGCTAGTACAGCTACATCTGAAGTTGCTGAATTAACTTACGGTGGAACTAACTCTGCTGATAACTCAGGATCTATCAAATATCTAAGAATTGAGTACGCTGGTGCTGCTTTTAACTCTGAAAAAGAATTTAATGGACTTTCATTCTTCGGAGTAGGTTCTGGAACTATTGTTGAAAACGTTGAAGCTTACCACGGTGCTGATGACGGATTCGAATTCTTCGGAGGATCTGTAAACACTACAAACTTAATCGCTATCGGAAACGAGGATGATCAATTTGACTGGACTGAAGGATGGAACGGTACAAACACAAACTGGTACGGAAAATTAGATTTTGGAAAAGGAAACAGAGGAATTGAAGCTGATAACTTCGAATTCGGATACGCTAACACTCCAATCGCTAACCCAACAATCAACAACATGACTCTTATTGGAGCTGGAAGTACTGCTGATGCTACAGTATACGCTGAAAACCAAGCTATCAAATTAAGAAGAGGAACTAAAGGAATGATCACTAACGTAGTTTTAAGCAAATGGAAAGTTGGTATCGATGTTGAAAACGATGAAACTATCGCTTTTATACCATCAGCTTTAAAAGTTTCAAATGTTAACTACATTTCTGACGTTGCTACAAAAACTAAAGGAAAGAAAACAGATGCTTCTGCTGCTGACGTAGCTGCTGTTTCTGTAGAATTAGCGACTGCAACTGGTGCTGGTGCTGGTATTGCTCAACCAACTTGGGCTACTGGATGGTCAGTAGGTTTCTAATCACTTCGAACACATAATGTTAAAAACATCCTAAATATTTAGGATGTTTTTTTTTGGCGTACTTTTTGTAATTTTTTTTGTATATTTACAGTAATCAAATATACGCGATGGCAAAAAACTACTTTTATATTACTTTCTTATTGGCATTTTTCTTTACTCTAAGCGTTTCGGCGCAAGATATCAAGCAACTACCAAAAACTCAAGAATCTACTTCTATCGAGGGTCTTAGCTTGTATCCTAATCCAGTAACAAACGGAAAAGTCTATATATCATCTAAGAACGATTTAGAGAAGGAAGTTATTGTATTTGACATCTTAGGCAAAAAAGTACTGCAAGCGCATTTAGCCTCTAAAGAATTAAGTGTTTCAGAACTACCTCCAGGTGTTTACATCATTAAAATAAGCGAACAGAATGCATCGGCAACCCGAAAGCTCATTATTCGGTAAAATATAGAAAAAAGCTCCTTTTATTGGGAGCTTTTTTTTGGTGTTCAGTGTTCAGGCTTTAGTGTTCAGTTAATTTAAATTTCTATAAATTTTGCTCTTACTGAACACTGAACCTCAAAGCAAAAAACTGAACACTGAACACTAAAAAACAATATCTTTGCAAAAAAAAGTTTTGATTACAGCCAACGATATCTTTACCATTTCAAGTCAGAAACAATTTGAAAAAATAGCACTAAAAGTGTTTCGTTTTCAGCACGAGAACAATAAAGTCTATCGCGATTTCTGTGATTTTTTGAAAGTCAATCCGCAGCAGGTAAAATCACTGCAGCAAATTCCTTTTTTACCCATTCAGTTTTTCAAAAGTCATGATGTAGTTTCTACTATCGATCCAGCACAGGTAACTTTTACCAGCAGCGGCACAACCGGAATGATTACCAGCAGACATTTAGTGACCGATGTTTCCCTATATGAGGAAAGTTACCGCAAAGGATTTTCGCAATTTTATGGTAACATCGAAGATTACGTTGTTTTAGCCCTTTTGCCGTCTTATTTAGAACGCGAAGGCTCTTCGTTAATTTATATGGTAGAAGATTTAATAAAACTCTCCAATCAGCCTGAAAGTGGGTTTTATTTGCACAATCATGATGACCTAATCAAAAAACTTCTTGAATTGGACGAAGCAGGCCAAAATGTAATCTTAATTGGAGTTACGTATGCTTTATTAGATTTGATCGAAAAGCATCAATTCAACCTTCAAAACACCATTATTATGGAAACTGGAGGAATGAAGGGAAAGCGTAAAGAAATGATTCGTGAAGAACTTCATGAAATACTTTGCAAAGGTTTTGGCGTTTCATCAATTCATTCCGAATATGGTATGACCGAACTTTTAGCGCAAGCGTATTCTTTGGGCGAAGGTGTTTTCGAATGCCCTTCTTGGATGAACATTTTAGTTCGCGATCCAGAAGATGCTTTGACTTACGTAAAAGATGGAAAAACAGGCGGAATCAATGTGATCGATTTAGCCAATATCAATTCGTGTTCTTTTATCGCTACGCAGGATTTAGGCAAAAAAAATCCCAACAACTCTTTTGAGGTATTGGGACGTTTTGATAATTCTGATATTCGTGGGTGTAATTTGATGGTTCTTTAAAGTTAATTTAAAAACTTAATTCTCTTCAATCACGCCAATACTATCAATACCTTCTTTTTTCTGAAGCTCTTTTTCTTTTTCGCATTTATTTTCCAATAGCCTGTAAACTCCGTAGCAAGCCAAAGCTCCGAAGAGTACAAAAAGTATATTCCATCCTGGATTTGTAAAACTGTCATCGTTTACACTGTCGACACCGCTAATAAGAACGGCTAAAAGTCCAACAATAAATCCTGAGACAAGAGTACCTCCGTAATAAGATGCAATTCCAATTCCAAAATAGCCCCATTTGTTCTTATCATATTCAAGAGCCAAATTGGTAAATCCTTTCCAAATCCAGTAAATAAGTAAAATTCCAATCATATCGGTTAAGTTAGTTTTAGGGAATAAACTTAATAAAAAAACTATTACATTTTCAATATCAGTATTTTAAAAAATAAAAAAACCCAATATTCTTTCGAACATTGGGATTAGTTTATTTAGCTTAATTATTTAATCGATACAATTAAACAACGCGAATCACAAAGTAATTTTTCTTTCCGCTCTGCAACAACACAAACTGATTATTAATTAAATCATTTGCTGTTAAAACAAAATCTTCTTTTATCTTTTCTCTGTTTACAGAAATTGAGTTTGCTGTTAAAGCGCGTCTCGCTTCTCCGTTTGATTTAAAGAAACCTGTTTTTTCGTTTAAAACAGTAACAATATCCAATCCGTTTTCTAGATCAGCTTTTGCGATTTCAGCTTGCGGAACTCCGTCAAAAACTTCTAAGAAAGTTACTTCATCCAGTTTTTTCAAATCTTCAGCAGTAGAATTTCCAAACAAAATATTCGAAGCCTGAATCGCTTTTTCTAATTCCTCACGATTGTGAACAAAAACAGTAATTTCTTCTGCCAATTTCTTTTGTAAAACTCTCAAATGCGGAGCCGTTTGGTGCTCAGCAATTAAGGCGTCAATAGTTTCTTTATCTAAGAAAGTAAAGATTTTAATATATTTCTCAGCGTCAGCATCTGTAGTGTTTACCCAAAATTGGTAGAATTTGTAAACCGAAGTTTTATCAGCATCTAACCAAACATTTCCACCTTCAGATTTTCCGAATTTAGATCCGTCTGCTTTTGTGATTAAAGGCGTTGTTAAAGCGTAAGCTTTAGCATTTTCACCTCCCATTCTACGAACTAATTCTGTACCTGTGGTAATATTACCCCATTGGTCAGAACCTCCCATTTGCAGAATACAATTGTTGTTTTTATATAAATGATAAAAATCGTAACCTTGAATTAATTGATATGTAAACTCTGTAAAAGACATTCCCTCACCTTCTCCGCTAAATCTCTTTTTTACAGAATCTTTAGCCATCATATAATTTACGGTGATTCTTTTTCCAACTTCACGTGCAAAATCGATAAAAGAAAACTCTTTCATCCAATCGTAGTTATTTACCATTACTGGTGCATTTGCTTCGGTTGAATTAAAATCTAAGAAACGAGACAAAACGCTCTTGATTCCAGCTACGTTTTTAGCCAAAGCCTCTTCGTCAAGCAAGTTTCTTTCATCAGATTTACCAGAAGGATCTCCAATCATTCCTGTTGCCCCACCTACTAAAGCTACCGGTCTATGCCCGAAATTCTTTAAGTGAACCAATAAAATGATCTGAACCATGCTTCCGATGTGCAGTGAATCTGCCGTTGGATCAAAACCGATATACGCAGTGGTAGCTTCTTTTAGTAATTGCTCTTCCGTTCCAGGCATACTATCATGATATAACCCGCGCCATTTTAATTCTTCAACTAGATTCTTCATTTTTTTAAATATTTTGCGCAAATATAAGGATTGTCAATTGCAATAAAAAAATGTTATGCCACAAAGACGCAAAGACACAAATATTCGCCACGAATTACACAAATTTCTCGAATTGTAATTTCATTTTATTAAAAAGAAAATTGGAGCAATTTGTGTAATTTGTGACAAAAAAAACTTGAAGCTTTGCAAGCTCAAAAACTTTGCGTCTTCGCACCTTTGTGGCAAAAAAACAAAAAACCTTTGCAACTTTGTCCCTCTGCACTTTTACACCTTTCAACCAAAAAACTTCGCGTCTTTGTGCCTTCGTGGCAAAAAATAAAACACCTTGAAAAAAAAAATTACGGGAAGCCGTAAAAATCTTGACAACTGATTATTTACTTTTGGCCAAGAAAAAACCAAAAACCTACCGATGACAAAATTCTTACTAACCACTTTATTATTCTATTGTACATTTATTAATGCCCAAATTTCATTTGAAAAAGGGCATTTCATTTCAAACGACGGAAAAAGGACAGAATGTTTTATAAAAAATTTAGACTGGAAAAATAACCCAACAGATTTCAGATATAAAATTCAGATTACTGATAAGGATTCCAAAACAGAAACCATTGCAAATGTTCAGGAATTTGGAATAGACAACAACACATTATTTAAAAGAGCCAAAGTAAAAATGGATCGTTCTAGCGATAATTTTGAAACAATATCCCAAACAGGAAAACCAGTGTGGGAAGAAAATATACTTTTTCTAAAAATATTGGTTCAGGGCGAAGCCAAATTATATTCCTTCAGAGAAGATAATCTGATCCGTTATTTTTATGAAACACCAAAAATTCCAATAGAACAGCTTGTTCATTTAAAATATATTGAATCAAAAGATGGAATGTCAACAGGAAACTTACAGGAAAACAATTATTACAAACAACAATTAAATAATAATGTACGAGCATCTAATACATCAGACAGAGACATTGAAAGCCTGCAATATAAAAAACCTCAACTTGTAAAGTATTTCATAAAATACAATAATATAGACGCCGATAACGAAAACAATGACGAATTAAAGACACGAAACGGTAAATTACACTTAAAAATAACACCGCAAGTTAGCTTAATTTCCATGACTATGAATGACGGAGATGTGCCTTCAAAAGATGTTGATCTGGATAATAAAACCAATTTTAAAATAGGTGCAGAATTAGAATACGTAATGCCATTCAACAAAAACAAATGGAGTCTGTTTATAAATCCGGCTTATCAGAAATATGAAAATAATATAACCTATAGCAGACCAGGTACTTTTGCGGGTTCTCCAGAAAAAGTTCGTTATGTCGAGATAAAGTACTCAAGTGTTCAACTTCCTATTGGTTTACGTCATTATTTTTTCTTAAATAATAATTCAAAAATCTTTATCAACGCCGCTTATTCCTTAGAAATAAACGGAAAAGCCAGCATTTCATTTGACAACAATTTAGAGCAGGAAAGCAACACAGATTCTAATTTTGCTTTTGGAGTCGGTTACAACTTCAAAGATAAATTTAGTATAGAAATCAGAGCAAATAGCAAAAAAGAATTATTATCTGACTACGACAGTTTTTCTGCTAAATACGGAGCAATTGATTTTGTTTTCGGATATACTTTCTTTTAAGGGACTTAAAAATTGCCACAAAGACACAAATATTCGCCACGAATTACATAAATTTCTCAAATTGTAATTTCATTTTATTAAAAGGAAAATTTGTGTAATTTGTGCAATTCGTGGCTAAAAAAACAAAACTTCGAGTCTTTACGCCTTCGTGGCAAAAAAAACAAAAAAACCTTTGCAACTTTGTCCATCTGCACCTTTGCACCTTCCAACCAAAAACTTATCTTTACAACATGGTATTAGTAACTGGAGGAACTGGTTTAGTAGGCGCGCATTTATTACTTCATTTAATTGAAAATGGAGAAAATGTTCGGGCAATTTACAGAACCCAAAACAATGTTCAGAAAACAAAATCGGTTTTTGATTTTTATAAAAAGGGAGACTTATTTGAAAAAATCAATTGGCTTGAAGCCGATATTCTAGATGTACCTTCACTTGAAACCGCTTTTATCGATATCAAACAGGTATACCATTGCGCTGCTTTTATTTCGTTTGAACCAAAAGACGAAGAAAACCTTAGAAAAACCAATATCGAAGGAACTGCCAATATGGTCAATTTTGCTATTGCCAAAGAAATAGAAAAGTTCTGCTACATCAGTTCTATTGCTGCTTTGGGCGATATTGCTCCTCACGAAACACACATTACCGAAGAAACAGATTGGAACCCAGAGAAACCGCACAGCGATTATGCCATTTCTAAATATGGCGCCGAAATGGAAGTCTGGCGTGCACATCAGGAAGGATTAAATGTCATTATTGTAAATCCGGGAGTAATTTTGGGTCCGCCTAAAATGATGGATATTTTTGACGAAGGAAGCAGCGAAATCTATCGAAAAGTTTCTAAAGGACTTTCGTTTTATACGCTAGGAAGTACTGGCTTTATTTCTATTGATGATGTAGTAAAAACAAGTTATGAACTGATGAAAAGCGAAATTAAAAACGAACGTTTTACACTTATCGCAGATAATATTGTTTTTAAAGATCTTTTGGACACGGTTTCTGACGCTTTAAAAGTAAAACGACCGCACATTCACGCCAAGCCTTTCCTGATGAATTTATTATGGATTACGGACGGATTATTTTCTACTTTATTTTTCAGAAAAAGAAGTATTACAAAAGCAACCGCAAAAGCTTCTTATTCAAAGAATCTGTATAGTAACGAAAAAATAAAAACCGCTCTAGGAACGGTTTTTACTGATATTCATCATTATATTAAAGAAAGCTCTAAACTATAGTTTCTTCTTTCTGTTTTCCATCTGAGCTCTTTTTATAGAATCGATATTCACCTTAGGAATTGTCTTTTTCACAGAATCTTTGGAGACTGCTACGGCTTTCTTTTTATTTTCCTTAGCTGCTTTTTTCTCATCAATTTTAGCTAAAGAATCTGCCGCTCTCTGGTTTACAGAAATTCTTTTATTTACCTCATCAAACATGTCTTTATAATTATCATAATCAGAGGCATAATACATATTGTTTTGAGCAAATTGAAGACTGTCTACTTTGTATTTTTTCAAAATAAACTTAGTCGGATCATTTTCTATCGAATCCAAAGACAATGGTTTCTGATATCTCATTGCTTCCAAAAGAGACAAATCATACATAATATCGATCATCTTCTCTTTCTCAATAAGCTTTGCAGGCTGTTTTACAACCTCTTTTTTACAGCTGATAGAAAGAAATAAAACCAATAGTATTACTATAAGATTCTTCATAATCGTTTTTTATCTGTCAAACAATAATCTTTTTCCAGCTCTAGAATCTTTTACTTTGAAGTTATTATAAAGCAATTCTCCATTTACGAAAGTATGCGTAATTCTCGACCTAAATGTATAACCTTCAAAAGGAGACCAACCGCATTTTGCTAAAATATTGTCTTGATTTACACTCCAAGGCAAACTTGGATTTACAATAACTAAATCGGCATAATAACCTTCTTTAATAAAACCTCTTTTTTCGATCTTGAAAAGTTTAGCCGGATTATGGCACATTTTCTCTACAATTTTCTCCACGCTGATTTTTCCTTGGTGATATGCTTCAAACATTGCCACAACGGCATGCTGCACTAGCGGACCGCCAGAAGGTGCGTTTAAGTAAGACTGCTGTTTTTCTTCTTTGGTATGAGGAGCGTGATCAGTCGCAATTACGTCGATTCTTCCATCATTTAATGCTTTCCAAAGTTCTGCACGATCTTCTGCTGTTTTTACAGCTGGATTCCATTTAATGAAATTTCCTTTTGTTTTATAATCTTCATCAGTAAACCAAAGGTGGTGCACACAAACCTCAGCAGTGATTTTCTTTTCTTCTAACGGAATTTTATTCGTAAACAATTCCATTTCTTTCGCAGTTGAAAGATGGAAAATATGCAATCTAGCTCCAGTTCGTTTTGCCAGCGCCACAGCTTTTGAAGACGAAATATAGCAAGCTTCTTCACTTCTTATTAAGTTGTGCGCCGTAACTGGAACATCGTCTCCGTATTGCTCTTTAAAAGCGGCAAGATTATTTTTAATTGTAGTTTCGTCTTCGCAGTGAACCGCAATTAACATTGGCGTGCTAGAAAAAATCTTCTCCAAAACTGCTTCATTATCAACCAGCATATTTCCTGTTGATGAACCTAAGAAAATTTTAATTCCGGCAACATTTTTTGGATTCGTTTTTAAAACTTCTTCCAAATTATCATTGGTTGCTCCCATCATAAACGAATAATTCGCAAATGATTTTTCTGAAGCAATTACATATTTATCTTCTAAGATTTCCTGCGTAACCGCATTAGGAACTGTATTCGGTTGTTCGATAAAAGAAGTGATTCCCCCCGCAACCGCCGCGCGAGATTCTGATTCAATATCTCCTTTATGAGTCAATCCTGGCTCCCTAAAATGCACTTGGTCGTCTATGGCGCCCGGCATTAGATAATTCCTTTCAGCATCGATTACGATACAATCTGAAGTTTTTAATGAAATGCTGTCTGCAATTTCAACAATCAAATCGTTTTCAATTAAAACATCACCTTCAAAAATTGTCCCTTCGTTTACAATTTTGGCATTTTTTATTAAAATCCTGTTCATCTTAGTGGTTTATAATGAATTGACTAATTTTCTTAATCGAAGTGAAATCACTCCAAGTATAGCTTCTTTAATAATAGCATTGCTCATTTTAGAAACTCCTTTTGTTCTATCTGTAAAAATAATTGGGACTTCGGTAATTTGAAATTTAGCACAATAAGTTCTGTACTTCATCTCAATTTGAAACGCATACCCGACAAATTTTATTTTGTTCAGATTGATTTTTTCTAAAACCTCTCTTTTATAGCAAACAAAACCCGCAGTAGCGTCGTGAATTTTCATTCCGGTGATAAACTTCACGTAAACAGATGCAAAGTAAGACATCAAAACTCGGCTTAAAGGCCAGTTTACCACATTTACTCCAGTTACATAACGAGATCCAATAGCAAGATCTGCTCCACCAAAATGGCAAGCATCATACAATTTCTCTAAATCATTTGGATTATGCGAAAAATCGGCATCCATCTCAAAAATAAATTGATAATCGCGTTCCAAAGCCCATTTAAAGCCGTGAACATACGCGGTTCCTAATCCTGATTTTTTGGTTCTTTGTTCTAAAAAAAGTTTCCCTGGAAATTCTTCCTGTAAAGCGATCACTTTTTTAGCAGTATGATCAGGAGAATTATCATCAATAATCAGCAGATGAAAAGATTTATGCTGCGAAAGTACAGCTCTTACTATACTTTCTATATTTTCAATTTCGTTATATGTGGGAATTATGACAATACTATCATTCATTTTTTCTCGGTAATTTCACCGCAAAAGTAAACTTTTTATAGCATTTGATTCATAATAAATATATAATAAAAGTATTGCATCAAAAAATTACTAATTTTGTAACGCTATGATTGAACAACTTCACCCTCGAATTATTGAAAACAAAGACTGGGCAACACTTTTATTTGTGGTGACCTTTGCCGTTGTTGCCATGACAAAATCTGCTTACGAAACAAGATTTAGTGAATTTAGTAAACTTATTTTTTCTGACAAATACGCTAAAATTTACCGAGACAACAGCCACATGAAAAATAGCTTTACTGTGGGGTTATTTTTTGTGCAGATCATATCGTTTGCTTTTTTTATTCTTCTTGCAATGAATATTTTTGACAGCAGCATTAAAAAGACCGATTGGATTCTATTTATACAGATTGCTACTTTTCTGCTTTATTTCATTTTAGGAAAATATTTGATCGAAAAAATTGTAGCAACTTCATTCAACATTGACGAATTTGTAGAACTATTTAACCTACAAAAAGTAACTTACAGGACGTATATTGGCGTTTTAATCCTTCCAATCAATGCTGTTTTGTTTTATTACAACAATATTCCGCAAATAATTCCGCTAGCAATCATAGGTATTTCGCTGTGTATTAGCGTATACTCTTACTTTATTTCGATCAAAACGTATCAAAACGTAATAATCGGCAAATTATTTTATTTTATTTTATATCTTTGCGCTCTTGAAATAGCCCCTTATTATTTTCTTTATTATTGGATAACAAAAGGGAGTGCTTAGAAAATATTTATAATATGAAAGTGAAAACAATTTTGGTGTCACAGCCTGAACCTAAAGTGGAGAATTCTCCTTACTTTGAGCTCCAACAAAAACACAAAATAAAAATTGATTTCAGACCATTTATTCATGTAGAAGGGGTTAGCGCAAAAGAGATTCGATTACAAAAAATCGATCTTAATCATTACACTGCGATCATTTTAACAAGTCGAAATGCTGTAGATCATTTTTTTAGAGTGGCTGATGAAATGCGTTACAAAGTTCCTGAAGGATTGAAGTATTTTTGTCAATCTGAGGCTGTTGCGTTTTACCTTCAAAAGTATGTTGTATACAGAAAACGTAAAATTTACGTTGGAGCAAAAGATTTTGCAGATTTATCTCCGTTAATCAAAAAGTACAAAGACGAAAAGTTTTTGCTTCCTGCATCTGACCAATTAAATGCAGATGCTCCTGTTACCCTAAACGGTTTAAAAGTAGATTGGGCACAAGCTATTTTTTACAGAACTGTAATGAGTGATTTATCTGATTTAGCTGATGTTTATTACGACGTTTTAGCTTTTTTCAGTCCAACAGGAATTAAATCATTGTTTAAAAATTTCCCAGATTTTAAACAAAACGATACCAGAATTGCCGTATTCGGAAGCACAACGCAGAAAGAGGCTTTAGATCATGGTTTAAGAATTGATATTCTTGCTCCAACTCCTGAAACTCCATCTATGACAATGGCTTTAGAAAAATACGTTGCAGAAGCCAACAAAGGAAAATAAACCGTAGAAATTACAATATTTAAAATTCCAAATTCCAAACTAATCACTTGGAATTTGGAATTTTTGTTTTAAAGCAGTTTTTTTAACCGCAAAGTGCGCAAGGTTTTTTTCTCATTTTTTGTCAGTCTGAGCGGAGTCGAAGACCACGTAAGGAGCTCCGCAATCTAAATAGCCAATCTTTGTAGAGTTACTAGCGTGGTCTTCGACTCCGCTCAGACTGACAAACTAGAATTAATCACAACTAATTCGGGTAATTTTCCGCCACGACTCGAGCGATAGCGAACAGGCGAAGCAATTCACGAATTAATTGCAAAAAAATTCGAGAATTCTTTGCGGTTAAATTCACACCATCCATAAAATTGGAATTTGGATTTTTTTATATTGGAATTTTATTTCCAACGTCTTTTAATTACATTTGATTGCTATTCAAAACCCAAATCTCAAAAAATAGTTTCAAATTATAAGTTATGAAAATCAACTCCCTTTTAATTGAAATTGACGGAATCGACAAAGAAATCCTTCGATATCTAATGGACGATGCCCGAAAACCAATCTTGCAAATCGCTAATAAAATCGGAATTTCTGGCGCTGCAATTCACCAGCGATTAAAAAAACTGGAACAATCTGGAGTTATCTCTGGGTCTAAGTTTACAGTAAATCCGAAAGTTTTGGGTTACAACACCATGGCTTTTGTTGGTGTTTATTTGGATAAAGCTTCCAGAAACTCTGAAGCGGTAAAAGAACTTAGAAAAATACCCGAAGTTTTAGAATGCCATTATACCACAGGAAACTGGTCTGTTTTAATTAAAATCATTTGTCGCGATAACGAACATTTAATGCAACTTTTGAATACAAAAATCCAAGCAATTGAAGGGGTTTCGAGAACTGAAACTTTTATTTCGCTGGATCAGCAGATTGATAGGCAGATTCAGCTTTAGAATTAGATAATGAGTCAATTTGAGAATTAGATAATTGAGGAATTTGATAATGCGCCAATTTGGAAATTAGATAATTAGATAATTTTAAAAATCCGCTAAAAAGGTTTCGACTTCGCTCAGCTTGAAATACTATTTAAAAACAAAACCCTACAGCTTTCAAAAAACTGTAGGGTTACTATAAATTATCTAATTGACTAATTATCTAATTACCAAATTAATTTCTCCTACTTCCAGAATAAATCGAGATATAGTACAATAACGTTGCGATCGAACCAATTGCAGCTACTACATACGTTCTTGCAGCCCATTTTAAAGCATCTTTTGCTCCTGCTTGCTCTTCTTGCGTCAGCATGTGTTTGTTTTCTAACCAAGCCAACGCTCTGTTGCTCGCATCGTACTCAACTGGAAGCGTAATAACCGAAAACAAAGTCGTTGCTGCAAAAATGATAATTCCGATTAATAATAATCCAGGAAAAACTTTAATCATTAAGATTCCTGCAATTAAAATCCATTGTACATAATTGGACGCAACGCTTACAATTGGCACCAATTTAGAACGCATGGTAAGCCATTCGTAACCAATTGCGTGCTGTACGGCGTGACCGCATTCGTGTGCTGCAACTGCTGCCGCGGCGGCATTTCTATGATTGTAAACTGCTTCGCTTAAGTTTACTGTTTTATCTGATGGATTATAATGATCTGTTAACTGACCCGGTGTTGATATAACACGAACATCTGTAATTCCGTTATCAGCCAGCATTTTCTCTGCAATTTCACGTCCGCTCATTCCGTTTCTTAGCTGTAATTTCGAATACAATTCAAATTTACTCTTCAGCTGTGAGCTTACCAGCCAGCTGAACAACATGATAGCTCCAGCAATAATTAAATATCCTGATCCCATTTTTTTGTGTTTTTAGATTGATTTTTAAATTTACAAAACAAACTGCAAATTGCGAACCATTTTAACAAAATGTCATTTTGACATTTTTCTACCACTTTTGACTTAATTCAGCATGTTGTTTTTGATTAAAAAAGCAATTAATTCTGCCACATTTTTCATTTTATACTTTTGAAGAATATTACGACGATGCGTTTGGACGGTTAAGAAACTTAAAAACAAATCATCTGCAATTTCCTGAGTCGATTTTCCTTGCGAAAGCAATAAAGCAATATCACGCTCTCTCCTACTTAAACCCGGAATTCGCTCTAAATCTTCAGACAAGGGCTGACTGATTATGGTTTTTACTTCTTCGCTAAAAACAATTTCGCCATCAATTGCTTTATAAATGCATTCTTTAAACTCATCAAAAGAAGCATTTTTAAGAATATATCCGTTTCCACCATTTTGAATAAACTGCATTACCAAACTTCTTTCAGACTGGCTGCTCATACCGAGAATTACGATTTTAGGATGTTTTTGCTTGATTGTTTTACACAAATCAACCCCATTTATAACGGGCAGAAAAATATCCATTAAAATCAAATCTACTTTATTGTCTTCTATATAATTTAAAAGTGCAATTCCCGATTCGAATTTTTCTACTATTTCTATATCATTTAAATCCGACAATAGGCCCGCTATTCCAGAAATTACAATCGGATGATCGTCTACTATTACCGTTTTATATTTCATACTCATGATTTGGATTATATTTTAATTCTATGTAAGTCGAAGTTCCTTTGTCAATAACAGAATCTATTTCTAATTTTCCGTTTAAAAAAGCCACACGGTTTTTGATATTCCGCAAGCCCATTCCGTCTCTTTTTTCTGCATATTCAACATTAAATCCGATTCCGTTATCTTCAACCGTTATAAAAAAAACATCTTTATTCTGCGAACACGAAACTAGAATCTGAGAAGCTTTGGCATATTTTAAAGCATTATTTAAAAGTTCCTGAATAATTCTGAAAATCATAATTTTAAAATGCTGCGGCAAAGTCGTTTTTTTAATCAGATACTGAAATTCAATTGTAGTTTCGGCTGTTGAATGCGAAGCGCATAAATCTCTCAGCGCATGTTCAAGCCCGAGTTTCATCAGACTTTCAGGCATTAAATTCTGAGAAATATTACGAAGCTCTTTTATAGAATCGTTCAGCATTGCGTTTATATTCGGAGCATTTTCATTGTTTTCGCGCTCAGCCAAATTCAAATGAATTTTCAAGCCAGAAAGCATACTTCCAAGTCCGTCGTGTAGATCTCTAGCAATTCTTTTTCGTTCGATTTCTTCTCCTTCGATCAAAGCATTTGAAACAGATAATTTCTGCTGATTTTCTAATGCCTCGAGTTCTTGTTTATGATTGACTTCTTTTTGAAAACTGATCTTTTTCTGATAGTTATTCCAGCTCCACAAAAACAAAACAATCAAAAACAAAACAAATGAAAGAACCGCAAAAAGCATCATATTCAAACGATTGTTGTTTACCTGCAACACGGCTTTTTCATTTTCAGACTGAAGCAATCCGATTTTCTTTTCGCTTTCTGCTTTTTTATATTTGGCCTCAAGCTCAACAATTTCGTTCTTTAATTTCGCATCATTTAGACTATCATTAATAACATTGTATTTATTTGAATAATAATACGCTTTCGGATATTCTTTAGTAGCATTATAAACCTTCGACAATTCTTTATAATAGTTTTTCTTGTCTACAATAAAAGGCGTGTTTTCTACTAAATATTCTAAATTGCTTTTGGCTTTATCGTAATTCTTAAGCTTAAAAAGCACTTCATATTCTGCAAATTTCAATCGGTTTACGGCAATTGCATTATGATGGCTTTGAGCCGATTTAATTCCTTTATCAAAACTGGCTAAGGCTTCGGCATGTTTGTTTTGTTTTGCATAATAAATTCCTTCCGAATAAAAATACGAATCATTTAAGTTGGATTCTGGATATTTTTCTAAGGTCGAATACGCTTTATCCAGAATTTCTTTAGCGTCATAAAAATGTTTGAGTTCTACTAAATTTTCTGCATTTATAATATAGGTTTCCATTTTAGACTCAGCTAAAGTGGCCGATTTTTTAGTGGTACTTTCAATATATTTCTGTGCCTGATCGAGATATTCGGCAGCTTTTTCGCGCTCGTCATTGTTCATGAAAATAATTGCAACAGCTTTATTAAGCGCACTAATCAATTCGTAATCGCCACTTCTTTTAGCTATCGGAATAGCTTCATTTACCAATAGTTTCATATAAGCATTTTCGTTATTCTTACGCTGCTGCATAATACCGTAATTCTGAAGTATTGTGGCACGTAGTTTATACGCTTCTTTATTACGATATTTTTTGAGTTTAGTATTGGCTTCTACCAGCGTTTTTTCAAAACCTTCCAAATCGCCTTTTTCTATAAAACTATACGCATTATAAAAAACAGCAGCATCTCTTAAAAACGGAAACTTAGTTTTTAACCGATTTGCCTGCTCGAGATATTCTTTTGATTTTTTCGCATCCTGCGTCATTAAAAAAAGTTTCGACAATTTGAAACTATTCAAACTTTTGACGCTGTCGGATTTGGTGTTTTTTGTGATTTTAACAATACTGTCAATATAAACAGTATCATCATCTAAGGAAAGAATTACTTGTGAATGAGAAATTGCAGTGAAAAACAAGAAAAATAAAAAGGCGTAGATTTTCTTCATAAATATGGCATTTACTCAAAGTTATTAAAGCTTAACGACTTTCAAAAAGAAAACAGCAGCTTTTACCTGATATCAGGTAAAAAAAAATACATTTTATCAGGTATTGATAACTCTTTTATAAGGGGCTAATTTTGTTTGACTATGAATTTTAATTAAAGAATTTTATTATGAAATCAATTTTGAAAACTTTAGCAATTGTATTGACCCTTGCTTTTACAGCAGTTTCTTGCAGCAGCGATAACGACGATAATGGAGGTTCAAACAACTCAAGAGATGTTAGATACGAAATCACTGGAAACTACACAGGAACTCTTTCTACAACTTATTTTGAAAAAGGAGGAAATGCATTAAATGAAGATATTACAAAACTTCCGTGGACGAAAGAGTTCACTGCTGAAGCAAAATCTATGGGAGCAACATTGAGTGCGAGCGGATACGGAGGTGTAGCTGGACAGACATTGACTGGAAAAATTTATATTGGAGGAAAATTAGAAAACGAACTAACTGCTACAGCAAATAGTGACGGAATAATTGTTCTATCTCTTACTCCATACGTTTTTCCACTATAAAATTTAGAATTTAGATTTTTTGTTTTTGGTAAAGAAAAAGCTTCGCAAATTGCGAAGCTTTACTTTTTTATAATTCTAATTGACGATTAACCTCTTCAAATTTCCCAATCAAACCATTTATTTTATCCTGCTGTTTTTTAATTTGTTTCGGACGAAGGTAAAACCAATTGAAGAGCATCCAAAACAAAGTGATTCCGTAAGTTAAACTCGCAGCTAAAGCGCTCATTCTGCTGGCGTATTCATACATATACAAACAAATTCCGATTGTGAGAAACAGAAAGTAAAAAGTCATCATTTTGGTTTGCAGAAACTGCTGTTTCTTTTTTATCAAAATCAATTTCTGCAAATATTCCTGATTGGTTTGTGTAGAATCAATGTTTCTGTAATCGTTTAATAATTTATTATAAACAAACACATAAACTACCATAGCCAGAATGGTAAGCACAATTCCTATTTTGGTCGAAATAAATTGTGGCTGATAATATATCCAGATAAAAGCAATAAAAGCACTTGTTGCAAAGAGCGTAATATTAGTCAACCATAAACAGCGTAGAGCCGTTTTTTTAAACTTACTTAATCGTGCCAACAAGTCTTTCATATCGGGCTGACTTAAGGTTTGTTTTTTCCATAAATTTTTGAAATCTATATTATCGTTGTCCATTTTCTTTAAATTTTTGAGTCAGTTTTTCTTTTATTCTGTGAATTTTCACTCTAACATTGGCTTCTGAAAGTCCGACGATTTTAGCAATTTCCGTTTGCTTGATATCTTCTAATTCTAACGAAATAATGATACGGTCGGTTTCTGGAAGCTCAGCAATACATTTATACAAAAATTGAATCTGAGGTTCTATTGAATTATTTCTTTCTTCTGTGAGATGAACAGGAAGTTCTGATTTTGGAAAACGCTTTTGCTTTTCGATCTGCCTTAAACAATTATTAGAAGCAATTCTAAAAATCCAAGTCCCAATAGCCGATTCGTTTCTAAACGTTTCCAGTTTCTGCCAGACAATGATAAAAGTTTCCTGAGTTAGATCCTGCGCGGCATCGTGATCGTTGACAAAACCCATGCAAAGCCTGAAAATTCGATCCCAATAGGTTTTATATATTTCTTCGAATTCCATTTTAAGCTTTTATAAAATTATTTAACTGCTCCAAATACCAAGCTGTATCGTCATACATAATAAAATGCAGGCCTTTATTAGCGTATTTAAAATCGGCTGTTTTTAAATTTTTATATTGTTCGTCGATTGCAGGTTTTAAATTTATAAAATAAGACTCTAATAAAATTAGCGAAGGGCATTTTATCTGTGCAATCTTAGCTCTCAAATCGGTATTATAAAAATCACAGTACATTTGTCCAAAAGTAGTTCTATCTGATTTTACACTCCAATCTACAACCATTTCCAATTTTGATTGATCTGCCAAAAGTCTCGGCATTGTTTGTTTCTGCATATCGTAAAACTGCTTTTCATTCAGCGCCGTCATTTGATTGACAGTTGCCGAACAGTCATTCTTTTCTTTTGATTGAAACGAAGGATCGGTCAACGCTGCCAGACACGGAAGCGCATCAACGACAACAATTTTCCCAACCAATTCTGGATAATCTGCCGCAATTGCCAGTGCCAGTCCGCCGCCCATACTGTGACCGATTACAATTGGTTTTTCAATTTTATTGTCTTTGATATAATTAGCAATTCCGTTTTTCCAATTTTCAAAAGAAGGATTCGGTTGCGGTTTTACTCCTGCGAAACCTGCCATTGTAAGTGTGTAACAAGTAAAATTTTTCTCAAATGCGGTTTTGGTTTCGTTCCAAACTTCTCCAGAAGAAGCAAATCCAGGAATGAAGATTATTGATTTTTGTCCGTTTCCCGTTTTAACCACTTCAAACGGATATGATTTTGTCTGTCCAAAAACATTTAAACATAATGCTGAAAATAAGAATGCGATAACTAATATGATATACTTTTTCATTTTAATAGTTTTTAAGTTTATAATTAATCGGATCCATGCTTTGGATACGAGAACTATTAAAATGTTACAAAACTTTTTAAAATTCCAATTATTAAATTCCAAATTCCAATGTTGGTGCGGGTTTTAACCGCAAGGTGCGCAAAAGTTTTTCGCAAAGTACGCTAGTTCTTTTTGCCACGAAGGCGCTAAGTCGCAAAGTTTTTTCTCAGCTTTTATGTCAGTCTGAGCGGAGTCGAAGACCACGCTAGTAGCTCCACAAAGGAAAGTCGAAACGATTTTTTTTCACGCAGATTCTACAGATTAGAGCAGATTTAATGTGATTTTTTATTTAAAACCTAATCTGCAAAATCTGCTTCAATCTTTTTAATCCCAATAGCTATCGAGAGCGTGAAACATAAAAAATCTGTGAAAATCATTTTAATCTGTGGCAAAAAAAGTTGCTCATTTTTGCAAGTCTGAGCGGAGTCGAAGACCACGTAAGAAGCTCGACAATCTAAATCGACAATCTTTGTAGAGTTACTAGCGTGGTCTTCGACTCCGCTCAGACTGACAAACTAGACTTAATTCCAAACTGATTCGGGTAATTTTCCGCCACGAATTCACGAATTAATTGCAAAAAAATTCGTGAATTCGTGGCGAAAAAAAAACACAAAAAAAATCCCAAACCCCAACAAAATTGGAATTTGGAATTTTTTATATTGGAATTTAAAAATAATTATCCCACAAGGTTAATTATCTTTCCAGGAACGATAATCACTTTATTTGGAGTTCTACCGTCTAATTGTTTTTGAGTTCTTTCGTCTTTCATTACGATTTCTTCGATTTGTTCTTTGGTTAAATCCAAAGGCAATTCGATTGTGAAACGCATTTTTCCGTTGAAAGAAACTGGGTATTCTTTATTGGTTTCAACCAAATGTTTCTCTTCAAAAATTGGGAAAGCAACTTCAGAAATAGAAGTTGTGTTTCCTAATTGTGCCCATAATTCTTCAGCGATATGCGGCGCGTAAGGCGAAACCAAAATTGCTAATGGCTCTAAAATTGCTCTCGAATGACAATTTTGAGAAGACAATTCATTCACACAAATCATAAACTGAGAAACTGAAGTGTTGAAAGAGAAATTCTCAATATCTTCAGCTACTTTTTTAATCGTTTTATGCAACGATTTTAAGTTGTCTTTTGTTGGTTCGTCGTTGTTTACAATTAAACCATTCTCATCAAAATACAATCTCCATATTTTTTTAAGGAAACCAAAAACTCCCGAAATACCAGCCGTATTCCAAGGTTTTGCCTGTTCCAACGGACCTAAAAACATTTCGTATAAACGTAATGTATCAGCTCCATATTCTGCGCAAATATCGTCTGGAGTTACAACATTATAATATGATTTCGACATTTTTTCAACTTCACGGCCAACGATGTATTTTCCGTTTTCGTCAAAAATAAATTCAGCTGAATTGAAATCTTCTCTCCATTTTTTGAATTTTTCAATATCCAATTCATCTGAAGAATTCACAAACTTAACATCCACACGAATTGGCTGTACATTTTGATCTCCGATTTTATTTTTAGAGACAAAAGTATTTGTTCCTTCCAATCTGTAAACATAAGCTGTCGTTCCCAAAATCATTCCCTGATTAATCAGTTTTTTGAATGGTTCTTCTGTTGGAGCATAACCTCTGTCTTTTAAGAATTTGTTCCAGAAACGAGAATACAATAAGTGGCCTGTTGCGTGCTCGCTTCCACCAATGTATAAATCTACATTTTCCCAGTATTTCAAAGCTTGTTTAGACGCAAATTCATTTCCATTGTGTGCATCCATATAACGCATCCAATACCATGAACTTCCCGCCCAGCCCGGCATCGTATTTAATTCAAGAGGAAAAATCGAAACGTTGTCAACCAAATTGGTATCAACAACTTTATTTTGTTTTGTATCCCAAGCCCAAACAGCTGCATTTCCTAAAGGCGGTAAACCGTCTTCAGTTGGCAAGTATTTCTCTACTTCTGGCAAAATAATTGGCAAATGCTGTGCGTCAATCATTTTTGGCAATCCATTTACATAATAAACTGGAAAGGGCTCACCCCAATAACGCTGACGAGAGAAAACCGCATCACGCAAACGGTAATTAGTTTTACCAGTTCCCTGACCAATTTCTTCTAATTTTTCGATGGCTTTTTTAGTTCCTTCTTTATAATTTAATCCGTTTAAGAAATCAGAATTAGCGATTTCAACGTTGTCTTTAGATCCGTAAGCTGCTTCAGAAATATCAACATTTGCGAAGATATTTTTAATTTCCTGCATTCCGTTTTGGCCTTTAAAGAAATTAGCAAAAGCGTAATCTCTTTCGTCTCCGCAAGGAACCGCCATAACTGCTCCAGTTCCGTAACCAGCTAAAACGTAATCTCCAATCCAAACCGGAATTGGTTCTTTTGTAAAAGGATGTTCAGCATAAGCTCCAGTGAAAACTCCAGAAATGGTTTTTACATCGGCCATACGCTCACGCTCAGAACGTTTAGAGGTTTTTTCGATATACGCCTCAACTTCTGCTTTTTGTTCTGGAGTTGTAATTTTAGCAACCAAATCATGTTCTGGTGCCAAAGTCATAAAAGTAACTCCAAAAATAGTATCAGGACGAGTGGTAAAAACGTCAATTACTTCATCGTAATTTTTCACTTTAAAAGTAACCATTGCCCCAACCGATTTCCCGATCCAGTTTCTTTGAGATTCTTTAATTGACTCACTCCAATCAATATCATTTAAACCTTCAAGTAAGCGCTCGGCATAAGCAGAAATTCGCATACTCCATTGTGTCATTTTTTTTCTTATAACAGGAAACCCGCCACGCTCCGAAACTCCGTTTACAATTTCGTCATTTGCCAAAACAGTTCCTAAGCCTGGACACCAGTTTACCTCAGTTTCTGCCAAGTAAGTTAATCTGTATTGCAACAAGATTTTCTCTTTTTGGTCTTCTGAATACGAGTTCCATTCGTCAGCAGTAAAAATCTGTACATTATCATCGCAAACGGCTTCAACCAAAGCATTTCCTGATTCTTCAAAAACAGTAACCAACTCTGAAATATCAAAAGCCTGTCCTTGTTTTCTGCAATACCAAGAATTGAATAATTGAATAAAAATCCACTGCGTATGTTTGTAATAATCAGGATTTGACGTACGCACTTCACGCGCCCAATCAAATGAGAATCCGATTTTATCTAATTGCTTTCTGTAACCCGCAATTTGTTTTCCTTCTTTGTCAACTCCACCGTCAATATTTACACGAGTTGTATCTTCTGGACGCTGTCCTGTCTGAATCGCATATTGCTCAGCTGGCAATCCGAAACTATCGTAACCCATTGGGTGCAAAACATTGAAACCTTGATGTCTTTTGAAACGCGAATACACATCTGATGCAATATACCCCAGCGGGTGCCCAACGTGTAATCCTGCTCCTGACGGATAAGGAAACATATCGAGAACATAATGCTTCGGTTTTTCAGAGTTGTTTTTTGCTGCAAAAGTTTGATTTTCTGCCCAATATTTCTGCCATTTGGCTTCTATTTCGTTTGGATTGTATTTCATTTTTTTAAGATACTAAGGTTCTAAGGGACAAAGATTCTGAGGTTTCTCTGCTTTGTCTCTTAATTTAATCAGCAAATTTACATTTATTGTTGTTTGTTCCAAAGCTATTTCATTGACAAACAAATAAAATAACAAATTACGTATTCATAATTAAGTAAAAATACGTATTATTGCAAGACTCTAGTACTTATT
Source organism: Flavobacterium sp. 38 (assembly GCF_057799715.1). Classification (NCBI taxonomy): domain Bacteria; kingdom Pseudomonadati; phylum Bacteroidota; class Flavobacteriia; order Flavobacteriales; family Flavobacteriaceae; genus Flavobacterium; species Flavobacterium sp. 38. The sequence continues at coordinate 114,097 of NZ_JBYNWZ010000001.1, forward strand.
TATTCGGAAATAAATGTCAGAAAATAAGAAATATAATGTTGAAGTCCGTGTTTGGATTGAAGAAGCTGAAGGTGCGTTTCTTGGAATTGGAAAAATCTGGCTTTTGGAAAATATCCGAAAAACGGGATCGATTACCAATGCCGCAAAAGAAATGAAAATGGCGTATCGTCAGGCTTGGCAATTGGTTGAAGAAATGAATCAGCGTGCAGAATCTCCTTTGGTTGAAAAACTTTTGGGCGGAAAAGGCGGTGGTGGCGCAAAGTTGACCGAAGCAGGCGAACGTGCGATTGAAGTATTTTATGAAGTCGAAAAACGTATTAAAGATTTTGCGTTGAAAGAAACACAGAGTTTAAAGTTTTAAAAAATATATTCAGCTTTTAGAAAAATAAATCAGCTTAATCTGTAAAATCTGCGGGAGAAATTTAAACACATAGAAACATAGATTTTTTCTTTCACTGAGATTATAAAAAAATGACTCGTCATTTCACACATAGCTATGTGTTAGAAACTAGTTTCTTTTAATTGCCTTTTCGAATAAAAAAATCTATGTTTCTATGTGTTAAAAAAATCAATCAAATTCAATTTTAAAAAAAACAACCAACCAAAAACCATTTTTCAAATCCATCAGTATTCATTTTAAAACATACTGAAACAAAACAAGATTATGAACCAAAAACTATATCTATTATTTCTTTTTATAAGCCTAAAAAGCTTTTCTCAAACGGAAAACAAAAAAACGCAAGACACTATTAAGGAAGAACTGAATGAAATTGTAATTACAGCGTCGCGACGTTCAGAAAAATTGATGCATTCGCCAACCACCATTGAACAGTTAAAATCGGCGGAAGCCAAAAAAATGGGATCGCCAAGTATTTATGAAGCTTTAGAAAATGTAAAAGGCGTGCAAATTATTACGCCGAGTTTAGGTTTTAAAGTGATCAATACAAGAGGTTTTGCAAATTCAACTAATGTTCGTTTTGCACAATTGTTGACGGAATCGACAATCAGGCACCGCATTTAGGCGCGCCAATTGCCAACGCTTTGGGTGCAAATGATTTAGATATTGATAAAATAGAAATTATCCCGGGAACGGCCGCCGCTTTGTACGGAATGAACGCTATCAATGGTTTGGCCAATATTCAAACCAAAAACCCTTTTGAATATCAGGGAATCAGCATTCAGCAATTAACAGGCGTGAATCATGTTGGAAATGTGGATCGGTTTTCACCGAAAGTATATTCACAGTTTAATTTGAGATTGGCAAAAGCTTTCAACGAAAAATGGGCTTTCAAAATAAATGCTTCCACAACCGGAGGAACAGATTGGGTTGCTGATGATAGAACTGATTTGGCTCCAAACGCCAATGCTTCAACCAATTTATTTGGAGCTGATAATCCCGCTTATGACGAAGTCAACGGTTACGGAAATGAATCGGCAAACCGAAAAACCTTAAATCTGAACGGGAAAAATTATGTCGTTGCCAGAACGGGATATCGCGAAACGGATATTTCAGATTACAATATCAACAATTACAAGGCTGATTTCGGATTATTTTTTCGTCCAAAAAAAGATAACGAACTCGCTTTAACCTATAAAACCGCTTTAATTAATACTATTTATCAGCGTTCGAACCGATTTACATTAGACAATTATACTTTAAATCAATTTGCGGCTGATTATCATACTCCAGTTTTTCAGGTAAAAGCCTATGCTACAACTGAAAATACGGGAAAATCATTCAATTTACGTTCGCTTGCAGAAAACATGGATCGCGCTTTTAAGTCAGACGATCAATGGTTTAAGGATTACACAACGGCTTACAACAATGCTATCAATAATGGTTCGGCTGTTGCCGATGCACATCATATTGCCAGAACAGCTTCTGATCAAGGCCGTTTTGAACCTGGAACGGAAGCTTATGAAGCGAAGAAAAACGAATTAATCAACATCAATAATTGGGATATTGGTGCCGCTTTACGCGTGAAATCGATTTTGGTTCATGGCGAAGGTTTGTTTAATTGGGACAAAGCTTTTTCTAATTTCTTCGAAAAAATCGATGCTAAATTGCTGAGTGGTTTAGATTATAGAAATTACATTATTGTTCCCGACGGGAATTATTTCATCAACCCGAAAAATGATGGTGGAAATTTAACGTATCAGAAATTCGGAGGTTTTACGCAGTTAACTAAAGATTTATTCGAAAGTAAACTACGTTTGGGAGTCACTTTAAGAATGGACAAAGCCGATTATTTTGATGCGAAATTTACGCCGCAGTTTACAGTCGTTTATTCGCCAAAGCAAAGCCTAAGTTTTAGAGCATCTTATCAAAATGGCTATCGTTTTCCGAGTATTTTTGAAGGATTTTCTAATGTAAATTCGGGCGGTGTAAAACGTGTTGGAGGTTTGAGAATTATGTCTGATGGTATTTTTGAAAATTCCTATACTAAAGCTTCTATTGATAAATTTCAAGCACAAGTAAACAGCGACGTTAATACGCTTGGTTTGACTCAGGCGCAGGCCATCGAAAAAAACAAAAATACGATTCAAAAAAATCCGTACACTTATCTGCAACCTGAATTTGTCAAATCTTTTGAAATTGGTTTTAGAGGAATTGCTTTAAACCAAAGTCTTTTTATTGATGCCGATTTTTATTATAATTCGTATAAAAATTTCATAGCACAAGTCGAAGCGAGTATTCCAAACACGAGCGATCCAAACTTGATTCCGACTGCTTTATATTCTAAAAACACTCAAAACCGCTATCGTTTATGGACCAATTCTAAAAGTAAAATTTACAATTACGGTGGCAGTTTGGGTTTGAAATATCGTATTGATGAAACTTTTACTGCTTTAACCAATTTGACATATACAAAATTGGACAGAACCGATGACAAAGATGGACTGGAAGACGGTTTCAATACGCCTGAATTTAATGCAAACGGAACGCTGATCGCTCAAAATATCTGGAAAAATCTGGGCGCAAGTGTTACGGCGCGTTATCAGAACAACTTTGATTATGTTTCTTTTTTAGTCAGCGGAACGGTTCCTGCCTATTGGTCAATGGACGCTCAGCTAAATTACAGTTTCAAAAAAGGCATTTCAGCAAAATTAGGCGGAACCAATATCCTTAACAAGCCTTATACTTCAATTCTCGGCGGGCCATCAATTGGCGGATTATATTATTTATCATTGGTTTGGGAGACCAAAAAACTTTAAAAATCATATTTATGAAAACAAAAATCTTCGTTTTAATTCCGTTTATCATTCTAACTTTCACGATGTGCAATTCTTCTAAAAAAGAAGAAAAAGCTGTTGTAGAAAAAGTTGTTCCAAAAGAAGAACATCATCACGCACTTTCGGCAGAGGACAGTTTGAAATTGGTCAATCATCAAATTGAAGTAAAAGGCGAAGTTGAATTTCCGCTGCAATTAAGTGTCGATTCTCTTCAGAAAATGAAAGTCGTGACGATTGATAACCTTAAGATAACTGGAAAAAATGGTGTTCTTAAAAGGGAAGTCAAAGTTTGTAAAGGTGTTCTCTTAAAAGATATTTTAGAAAAAGCCAAAATAAAACAAACCGATCACAAAGACCGAAACTTTTATATCGTAGCAAGAGCTTCAGACGATTATAAGGCAACATTTTCATGGGCAGAACTTTTTAATAATCCGACCGGAGAAAATGTTTTTGTTCTTTTTGAAGAAAATGGCAAACCGGTTAAAAATGGAGACATGATTTTGATTTCTAAAAATGATATCAGCACCGGACCAAGGCATGTTTATTGGCTAAAAAGTATTGAGGTTTTTAAAGTTCGATAAAGACGAAAAGTGACAAAGAAACAAAGAGACAGAGAGACAAAGGTTTTTTACTTGTTGCTTTTTTGATTCTGAATGCTAAACATAGCCCACGGTTTCAACCGTGGGAACCGTATTGTGAATTCGTTGCGTACCCACGGTTGAAACCGTGGGCTATGTTTTGAAAAGAATATAAAATTTGCTCGCAAAGTCACAAAGACGCAAAGTTTGATTTAATCTTTGCGACTTTGCGTCTTTGCGAGATTTTTTTTTTAAGATTTACCACAAAGCTTTGCGAACTTTGCGTTTATTTATAAACTAATATCAAAAATCTTTGCGCACTTTGCGGTTAAAAAAAACTTAAGCAGAAAAAATCTCAATCTGTTATTGTATATTTATGCTAATAAAGTCAAAACTTTGAACGTTATTAACCTAAATAAAAAAATTGTTTACTATTTTTACCACATAATTTAAGCAGACTATGAGTTCTAACTTTGATAAATTTCAAAAGCGCAGGTTAATTTCCTCTTATTTTTCGGTAGTATTAAGTGTATTCTTGGTTTTATTTCTTTTGGGAGTACTGGGATTATTCATTATTAATTCTAAACAGCTAGCTGACGATTTTAAAGAAAAAATCGCCATGACAGTTTTCTTCAAAAATGAAGCAAACGATAGTATAATCAAAGCTTTTAATACCGAATTGAAAAGAGCTCCTTTTGCCAAATCTTTTGTTTATGTAACCAAAGAAAAAGCCGCAAAAGAACATACCGACATAATCGGAGAAGATTTCTTAACCTTTTTGGGAGAAAACCCATTATTGAATTCATACGACATTCACTTAAAAGCAGATTATGTAGAGAGAGACAGCATCGCCAAAATCGAAAGCCGTCTTCGTCAAAATACTATGATTTCTGATATTGTTTACGACAAACAATTGGTCAATCTTGTCAATGACAACATCAGAAAAGTAAGTATGTGGATTTTGATTATCAGCGGTTTCTTGACTGTAATCGCCGTTTTATTAATCAACAGTTCGCTTCGTTTATCTATACATTCTAACCGTTTTATTATTAAAACCATGCAGATGGTTGGAGCTACAAAAGCTTTTATCCGTAAACCGTTTGTAATGCGAAGTGTAAAACTTGGAATGCTGGGCGCAGGTCTTGCTATTATTGCTTTAATCGCACTTTTAATTTATGTAGACACTAATTTCCCAGGTTTAGGAATTCTAGAAGACAAAGCTTTAACTGGTTTGGTTCTAGTTGCGGTTTTCGGATTAGGAGTTTTAATTACTTGGGTAAGCACGCATTTTGCAACACAGCGTTTCTTGAATTTAAGAACTGACGATCTATATTAATTTTAGATTTCTGATTTTAGATTTTAGATTGCCCTTGGACTCCGCTCAGGGTTACAATTAAAAAATGCCCTTCGGCTACGCTTCAGGGTTTACAAAATATATAAAAATGAAAAACAACAATAACGCAGAACAGCAGCCAAAACAAGAATTTCTTTTTGACAGCATTAATTATAAAATCTTATTAATCGGAATTGCGGTTATAGCACTTGGATTTATTTTAATGTCTGGTGGAGGAAGTACAGATCCAAATGTTTTTAATGAGGATATTTTCAGCTTTAGACGTATTCGTTTAGCGCCAACAACTGTTTTAATCGGTTTCGGAATCACGATTTATTCTATATTCAAAAAATCAAAATAAATCAGTTTTAAGATTTTAATTGAAAACTTGAGCGTAGCGAAAGGGCAATCTAAAATCTAAAAATCCAAAATCTAAAATCTAAAATTTTAAATGAACACATTACAAGCTATTGTTCTTGCCATTATTGAAGGAATTACAGAGTTTTTGCCTGTTTCTTCAACAGGTCACATGATTATTGCGTCTTCTTTTTTCGGAATTGCGCATGACGATTTTACTAAACTTTTTACCATTGTAATTCAGCTTGGCGCGATACTTTCGGTTGTAATTTTATACTTCAAACGTTTCTTTCAAACTTTTGATTTCTATTTTAAACTTTTAGTTGCTTTTATACCAGCCGTTGTTTTAGGATTATTATTAAGCGATTTTATTGATGGCTTATTAGAAAACCCAGTAACCGTGGCAATTTCACTTTTAATTGGAGGTGTAATTTTATTAAAAGTAGACGAATGGTTTAACAAACCAAACGATCCAGAAGTTTCTACCGAAATTACATATGCTAAAGCTTTTAAAATTGGATTATTTCAATGTCTTGCTATGATTCCTGGAGTTTCTCGAAGCGGTGCAAGTATTGTTGGAGGTATGGCACAAAAGCTAACCAGAACTTCTGCTGCAGAATTTTCATTTTTCTTAGCTGTTCCAACTATGTTGGGCGCAACTGCAAAAAAATGTTACGATTATTATAAAGCTGGATTTGAACTTTCGCACGATCAAGTAAACATGTTGGTTATCGGAAATATTGTTGCTTTTGCTGTAGCGCTTTTAGCAATCAAAACTTTTATTGGCTTTTTGACTAAAAACGGATTTAAAGTTTTTGGTTATTACCGAATTATCGCTGGAATCATTTTATTATTGATTCACTTTTTCATTCATCCGCTTACCATCATATAATGACACCCGAAGAATATTTAGAAGGCCAGGTTTTATTGATTGACAAACCTTTAAAATGGAGTTCATTTCAGGCTGTCAACAAATTAAAATACCTTTTGATCAATAAAGTTGGGCTTCCAAAAAAATTCAAAATTGGCCACGCCGGAACTTTAGATCCTTTAGCTACAGGTTTATTATTAATCTGTACTGGAAAATTTACTAAAAGAATTTCTGAACTTCAAGGTCAGGCAAAAGAATATACGGGTACTTTTTACATTGGAGCCACTACTCCATCATACGATTTAGAAACCGAAATCGATCAGACTTTCCCAACAGCGCATATTGACGAAACGCTGATTCATGAAACTGTAAAACAATTTTTAGGCGAAATCGACCAGAAACCGCCTATTTTTTCGGCTATAAAAAAAGATGGCGTTCGTTTGTACGAGCATGCACGCGCAGGAGAATCCATCGAAATTGAAAGCAGAAAAACTACGATTCACGAATTTGAAATTACGAGAATCGCATTGCCAGAAGTAGATTTTAGAGTGGTTTGTTCTAAAGGAACTTACATTCGCTCTCTAGCTTACGATTTTGGAAAAGCAATGAATTCAGGTTCGCATTTGACCGTTTTGCGCCGAACAAAAATTGGCGATTACGATGTAAAAAATGCAATCGATATTACTTTATTTGAGGAAAGCTTTAAGTAATAAATAAAAAAGCACATTACATTTATTTGAAAAGTAATGTGCCAAGCTCCTAAAATAAGTATTATTACTTCATACTTATCTCATTTAATAGTGAGGCACATTCTTCCCTCCAAATAAAAATGTAGAAAAGAAATCATAAAATCTTTCGAATAACTTTTTCATAATAGTGTATTTTTTTAATAGTTAATAGATAAAAATTAAATAACACCAATAAAAAGAGTAAATCTGAAAGTTATAATAGATGTGGGATTAGTTTTACTAAGTTACAAAATTTCTTATAAATTAAAAATAGTTTAAGACAATTTTATTAACCAAATATTCTGCTTATCAACACATTAACCTCTTAAAGCCTATTATATTTGATATTCTCCATAATTTCGACCAATTCTTCTTGAACCGAAATTCCTTTATCTGCTAAGTACCATAATTGCAGATCTGTCTTTATTTTTTCGTCTATAGGGCCAACCTCTCTTTTGTGTTTTGCCATTAATTCGGCTGCACCTTTTGGTCTTGGTCCCCAATCAGCACGCACAATTCCCGCTTCTTTGCAAATAATAATTACTTTCGGAATTGCTCTTCCGCCATTCGTTAAATAATGGCTCATTAAATCCTCGTTTTCATCGCGCAAAGCAATTCTTAAATCGATTTTTTTATTAGAAGCCAAAGCCATTTTGTTTAAAATCGGAAGTATTTGCGCTGCATCTCCGCACCAGCCTTCTGAAAGTACCAGCCAGATATAATGATTATCTAAGTGTTGAAGTTTATCTGCTATAGCTTCTGAAATAGTAATTGTTTTCTCGAGCCTATTCATTCGGGCTTCATTCAATTTGGAATAATTGGTAAGACTTTCCGATTGCTCATTTCCAGTTGATTTTCCTTCAGTCAGCAAATCGGTTACTATTTTTCTGTATTCAGCATAAGAATGACTATTGAATAATGCTTTGGCTACGATGCTTTTCATATTATTTTATTTTTTAGGATACAATAAAAATACAAATTTTCGAAACACCGAGAAATGACATTTGTCACATTTAAAATGAAATGACTGCAAAGCCGTTTTAAATCTAAAATTGAGGTACTAATTAATTTTTTGCAAACATTATTTTTAAAAATCAGAATATGTCTATATTTGCACAAATTAACGCAACACACACATGAAATATAAAAGAATTCTTCTAAAACTTAGCGGCGAGGCCTTAATGGGTGATTTACAATACGGTATAGACCCAAAAAGATTAGGCGAATATGCAGATGAAATCAAGCAGATTCACGACAAAGGAGTAGAAATTGCTATTGTTATTGGAGGAGGAAATATTTTTAGAGGCGTTGCCGGAGCAAGCTCAGGAATGGACAGAGTGCAAGGAGATTACATGGGAATGCTTGCAACTGTTATTAACGGAATGGCTTTGCAAGGCGCTCTTGAAGATAAAGGAATGAAAACTCGTCTGCAAACAGCTTTGAAAATGGAATCTATTGCAGAACCATACATTAAAAGAAGAGCAGATCGCCACCTTGAAAAAGGCAGAATTGTAATTTTTGGTGCTGGAACTGGAAATCCATATTTTACAACTGATACTGCTGCTGTTTTAAGAGGTATCGAAATCAATGCTGATGTTATCCTAAAAGGAACTCGCGTTGATGGTGTGTACGATTCTGATCCAGAAAAAAATGCTTCTGCAGTGAAATTTGACTATATCACTTTTGATGATGTTCTTAAAAAAGGATTAAATGTGATGGACACTACTGCGTTTACATTAAGCCAGGAAAACAAATTGCCAATCGTTGTTTTTGATATGAATAAAATCGGAAACCTTTTGAAAATCTGCGAAGGTCAAAACATCGGAACTGTAGTAAATATCTAGGTTGCTTAGATTATTAGAATTTTAGACAAGTTAGAACTTTCTGATTTTCTATAATTATTAAAAAGCAATCTTAAAAATTAAATTATATTAGTTAGTAAATTTTAGATGCATTTATTTTAAATCTAAAATCATACATCTAAAATCTAAAATTTAAAAAAATGACTGAAGAAATAGACTTTATTTTAGAAAGTACTGAGGAATCTATGAACGGTACTATTGCACACTTAGAGAAAGAATTTCTTAATATTCGTGCAGGAAAAGCTTCTCCGGCTATGCTTGGAGGTGTTTTTGTTGATTATTACGGATCTGCAACACCGCTTTCTCAAGTATCTAAAATTAGCGTTCCAGATGCGAGAACAATTACATTACAGCCATTTGAAAAAAATATGCTGTCTGTTATTGAAAAAGCTATTTTGATTGCTAACATTGGTTTTAACCCAATGAATAACGGAGACGTTATCATCATCAGCGTACCGCCTTTGACAGAAGAGCGTCGTCGTGATTTAGCGAAACAAGCAAAATCTGAAGCTGAAGATGCTAAAATCGGTATTCGTAACTCTCGTAAAGATGCTAATACTGATATTAAAAAATTAGAAAAAGAAGGAACTTCAGAAGATATCTGCAAATCTGCAGAAGAAGAAGTTCAAAACTTGACAAACGCTTACATTAAAAAAATTGATGAATTATTGGCTTTAAAAGAAGCTGAAATCATGAAAGTGTAATTAGTTTTGCGATAAAATAGAAAATCCGTCTGGTGAATTGCATCAGACGGATTTTTTTATTGTTATTTTTGCATACGAAAATTAAATTCTTTTCGTTTTTGAAACTATATCATTCTGTATGAAGCTATTTTGTTTTTTGACTTTGTTTTTTACGCTTACCCTTCAGGCGCAAATTCAAATAAACGGAATCGTAACCGATTCAAACAACAAACCTCTTCCGTTTGCTACCATTACCACCTCAGAAAACAATAACACTATTACAGATGTTGACGGAAAATTTATTCTCAAAATTAGCAATTCAGCCACATCGCTTACGGTTTCTTATATTGGTTTTAAAACCAAAACGATTGCCCTAATTAGCAGCAAAACCTTTTATTCGATATCGCTTTTACAGCAAACCGATGACTTAAAAGAAGTAGTGGTTTCTAATGAAAATCCCGCCTTAACGATAATAAAGAAAGTTATTGCGAGTAAATCGACAAACGATCCGCAGAAAAAACTAAATAACTTTGAATACAAAACCTATAATAAACTTATTGTAACGGCAAACCCTGATTCTATTGACGGACGTATTGACACTTCGGCAGCGTATAAAGATTTCGATAAAAAAATCGTCAACATTGATTCTTCCGATTATAAATTTAAAGAAATTGTCAGCAAACAGCATTTGTTTCAAACAGAAAAAGTTTCTCAATATCAGTTTGGGAATAACAAATTGAAAGAAACTGTTTTAGGAACAAAAATAGCTGGTTTCAAACAGCCTATTTACGAAGTTTTGGCTTTCAACCTTCAATCTATCTCGATTTACGATTCTAACTACGAATTGTTCGAAACCAAATACGAAAATCCGATTTCGAGAAATGCGCCTTCCAATTACAATTATAAATTATTGGATACTGTCAGCATAAAAGGTCGTGACACCTACATGATTTATTTCAAAAACAAATCAAAACACAGAGTTTCTGGACTAGAAGGCGTTTTATATATTGACAAAGAAAATTTTGCTGTCGCGAAAGCGGTAATGCGAATTAAAGGCGTTTTGGACATCAGCGGTGTTCATGAGTTTGAATATATTCCGAAAGAAAAAATTTGGTTTCAGAGCAATACCACTTTTAAAATCGTAAAAGGAAAAAATGATGATGATATCCGAATTTTAGGCGGTACCATTCAGTTTGACGGAGATATTGAAGAGAGTTCCGAACCAAGAAAAAAAGTGGCTTCAGATTTCACCTATCTGCTTTCAGAAAGCAATAGTTTTGATATTCGTGTAAACAACAATAATCCGATAAAAAATCCTTCGCTTTATATCGAAATCAATGACGATGCGGCCAAAAAACCAGAAAGTTTCTGGGAAGCCTATAGAAAGGAAAATCTTGATCTAAAAAGCCAGAAAACGTATTTACTCTTAGACAGTCTTTCTATTCGAAATAGAATTGAAAAACGTTTAGGAATTGGCCGAAAAATCATAAATGGCTTCTACCCGATTGGCCCAATTGATTTAGATTTAAAGAAAATCATCAGCTACAACAATTACGAAGGTTTCAGACTTGGTTTGGGCGGTATTACAAACGATCGTTTTTCTAAAAACTTCCGACTTGAAAGTTACACGGCGTACGGAACAAAAGACGGTGTTTTTAAATACAGTGCCGGTGGAGGCGTTTTGCTAGACAAACATACCAATACTTGGTTAAATGCCTATTATGCAGATGATGTCCGCGAGATCGCAAGTACTGTATTTGCGGTAGATAAACGTGTATTTAAAATCTACGATCCGCGCCCAATAAATATTAGTACTTTTTATGAATATACGGGATGGCGCGCCAATGTTCAAACCAAATTTATTCCGAAAACGGAAGCTGTTTTGGAGGTTTCAAGAAATTTGATCGAACCAAAATTTGATTATCTTTTTAATCTCAACGGAAAACTGTATTCGAGTTATATCATGACTACGGCAATGCTTTCTATTGTCTGGGCGCCTTTCAGCAATTATATGCAGACTCCGACGGGAAGAAATGAAAGCGATAAAAGATTTCCGAGATTTACTTTTCAATACACGCAATCTCTACCAAGCGTTTTCGATAATGATTTTACTTTTAGCAAAATAGATTTTAAGGCCGAATACGAAAAACAGTATTTAAACCGCCAGAAAACAAGTTTGCTTTTACAGGCAGGTTATGCAATGGGCGATGTTCCGATCACGCATTTGTACAATACATCTCCGAATAATTTAACGAAAGAAACCGTTATACAGCGTATCACTTTTGCAGGAAGAAATGCTTTTGAAACCATGTATTTTAACGAATTTTTCTCGAGCCAATATCTGATGTTTCAAATCAAACATGGTTTTGACCGAATCAGAATCATGAAAAAGGTTCGTCCTTCGTTAGTCTTGGTAACGAGAATGGCTTGGGGAAGCATGGAAAATCCAGAACAGCATGTGGGTCCAACTTACAAAACACTTGACAGAGGCTTTTTTGAATCGGGAATCGAATTGAATAGAATCTTTAAAGGTTTTGGTTTAGGTGGCTTCTACAGATATGGTCCAAATCAGTTATTGCGATTTGAAGATAATATCGCGGTTAAGATTTCTTATGTACTTGATCTTGGTTTGTAAATAGTTTTAAATTCCAATCTTTTTAAATTCCAAATTCCAATTGTATTATTATAAAACTTTATCCAAATAACTTTATGGTTACTTTGCGTTAGACGCACTGCGGTGCGCCTCTACAAAAAAACTGTAAATTAACCATTGAATCATTTTTTTGCCACAGATTAAAAGGATTACAGGGATTTTTTGAGTATTTCACACACATTTTAATAGACTATAGCAGATTGAATTAAATCAATAATCAATTTAATCCTTTTAATCTGTGGCAAAACTAAATGTTAGACGCACTGCGGTGCGCCTCTACAATTCACAATACTTAAAAATCTTCGTGCATCTTTGTGGAAATTCTTTGCGAATCTCTGTGGCAGAAAACAAAATTCCAAACCCCAATAAGAAAATTGGAATTTGGAATTTTAAAATATTGGAATTTTCTAAATTTTTAAGGTTTAAAAATCAAAACCGATGGTGAATTATTCAGCCAAATGCTTTGAGATTCTATTAGCTTTTTCCAGCTTTCCAGACTGATAATCATTAAATCCTGACTTTCTAAAAATTCTTTCTTTAGCGTTCTGTCATTCATAATCATGATATGATTTGGCGCAATCTGCTCGATAGAACGAATGGTTTCTTGAATTTCTCTAGTATTCTTTACTTCTCCGCCAGCATCTAAAACCGTAATCTGAGAACCGTTATTATTGATTAGTTTTTTAGCATATTCAATTAAAAAAGCATCTTCTTTACTAAAAACAGGCATCAAAACGCGATTGACGTCTTCTAAGTTTTTATCGATAAAAATTCCGACTGGCATTCTAGATTTTGTAATAATATGGCGTGTTCTTTCATCGAAAGGAGAATTTTCAAACAAACCTTCTTTTCCTGTAAACTTGTCAATCAAACGATCTGGATTTACCATTCTGGTCGTAAAACCAAGTATTTTTCCAAGTAAAGTTCCGTCAAAAATAGACTGACCTAAACCAACCAATAACAAATCATATTCGCCATGATTGGCCGTATCAATTATATCCGAATCAATATCATTAGAAACTTTGAACAAACTCAACATATCCTGATTCAGCGCATGCGATTCTTCAATAACCGGAACCAGCATTTTGCGCTCATATTCTTTCACATCAAAAGAGTGCACTTCTGTACTTAAAGAAATATGCATCGCTGTGACGATTGAATTGTCTGCTTGTTTTTTCACCAAACTATTGGCAATCTTGAGCAGTTTTTTCCCTTTTTCTGGAGTTGCAAACGAAAGCAGGATCTTGAATTTGCTTTTACTTCCTATTTCCTGAGGAACAGCCGTGACCTTATCTTTAAAAATAAATCCGATGAAATCTAATGCTGGTCCCGTCATAAAAGTAGTGATTAATGCCATAATGACCATCATCGTGAAGATTTCTGTAGACAATACACCAAGATCATAACCGATATTTAAAACCACGAGTTCCATTAAACCTCTCGTGTTCATCAAGGCACCAATGGCCAAACTGTCTTTCCAGTTCTGCCCCATAAATTTGGCTGCAAAAGCGCTTCCAAAAAATTTACCTACAACCGCAACCAGAATGATCAAACCTGTAATTTTCCATAATTCAGGATCATTCAGCAATCCGATTTGTGTACGCAAACCAGTAAACACGAAGAATAGTGGCAATAGAACAATAATGGCAACGTCTTCAACCTTTTCAATAAATATATTTCTGAATTTATTGTTTTCAGGCATGATTACTCCCGCTAAAAAAGCTCCAAATAAAGCATGAATTCCAATTAATTCAGAAGCATAGGAAGAAATTAAAAGTGTGATAAAGAAAATCGCAACAACTGGTTTATTCAAGCTTTCACGAGTTGCATTCAAATCTCCTACCCTTTTCAAGAACGGACGAACGATTTTTAGCATAATAATTACATACAAAATCGCCATTCCGATAACATAAAGCGAACTCGAAAGCGAACCTGCTTTTACAATGGCAATAACAACCGCCAAAATACACCAAGCTGTAATATCATCTGCCGCGGCACACGTAATGGCAATAGTTCCTAGTTTTGTTTTCTGCATACCGCGTTCTTGCACAATTCGAGCTAAAACCGGGAAAGCGGTAATACTCATAGCAATACCCATAAACAATCCGAAAGAAGAAAACTCCACTCCTTCCGGCGCAAAAGTCTCGTATATAAAATAGGCCAATGACAAACCTAAAGCAAACGGAATTACGATACTGGCATGGCTAATAACAACAGCATCATGCGCTTTATTTTTTAGGACTTTCAAGTCCAATTCCATTCCGATCACAAACATGAAAAGAATTAAACCGATCTGGCTTAAAAACTGTAAGTTTCCTAAAGATGCTGCTGGGAATAAAGCTGCCGAAAACTCTGGGAAATACATTCCGACTAAAGATGGCCCTAACACAATTCCGGCAATCATTTCTCCGATTACCGACGGCTGTCCTATTTTTCTAAAAATCCATCCAAACAGACGAGCGACCAAAATGATGGTTACGATCTGCGCTAGTAAAATAGCAAGAGGATGCTGCAGATTTTCGACCATCGAATGAAGAAAGTCTTTCCAATGATTGCTTTCAACACTTTTCTTTACAATATTACGACCCACTTCTAATGAGGCGCCTTTAGAAATTACCCAATATATTAGTGCTGTAAAACCACCAATAATTGTAACATAGAATATAGAGTTCTTAATGTTATTCATAACTCGTTCTTTAGATTTATTTGCGCAAATATCAGAACTGAGTTTTACGTGAAAAAGCAAATTTCCAGCTAATTTTCAATGTATGTAACAAGTCGGAAAAACTTTGTAATAAGTTATAATTTTACCTTTTTTAAAAAATCAGAACGATAGGTTTCACTTAAAATTAAGGCTGTATTTTTATTGTTTTCGTCCAAATGATGCAAGACAATTTCGTTATGGTTAAAGAATTTTATCGCTTTTACAGCCACAATTTCTTTTTTATTGATTCGGCAGAAATCGGCATCTGGCAATTCTTTTAAAAGCGTGTCGAATTTTACATTTTTTAAATTCAAAAAACTTCCGTCAGTAAGAAGCACCGTTTTGTCTCGGCTGTCGCTTAATGCAGTTGTGATGTACTGGATTTTATTAAAATACAGCAGCGTCTTCCCTTTGTCAGTATTGAGCTGAATGAATTTTTTATCTGAATTTGATTTTTCAAAACGTTCAAGAGCCTTTGAAATCGCTTTTTCTAAACGCTCCAATTTTACAGGTTTTGTAATGTAATCTACCGCATCTATGTTAAACGCTTCGGCCGCATATTCTTTGTACGCCGTGCAGAAAATTACCAATTTATCCTGAAGTTTTTCAGCCAGATGCAATCCGTCGATTCCTGGCATTTCGATATCAGAGATCAATAGATCGAAATCCAGATCCGAAATATCAGACAAAAGTTTCTCGGGATTATTAAATGTTTTTACGATTTCCAGTTCAGGAATCTGTTCGCAAAGCATTTTTAAGTACGTTAATCCCGGAAGTTCATCGTCCAGAAGCAAGCATTTCAGTTTTGTATTCAAGTAAATCAATTTTTAGATGAGCAATATAAACGTCGTTTTCTATAAACTTATCGAGTTTGAAATTGTTTTTGTAAATAATGCGAAGACGATGTTCGAGTGTGGCATGGCCAAAACCGCTTCGTTCTTTTTTCAATACTTTTTTATCAGAGATTTTATTGGAAACCGTCATAAAAAAAGCATTGTCTTTAAACTCAAAAACTACCGTAATAAAAGCATCGGGACTTTGTAGATCGGCATGTTTAAAAGCATTTTCAATTAAATCGATCGAAATTAAAGGTGCCAGCAAAGGCTGATCGTACAGTTTATCTTCTTGATTAATATTGGTTTTGACTTTAAGCTCAAAAAGCGGACTGATTTTGATTTTATTTATTTCGATTAAATTCAGAGCAAAATCTATTTCTTCTTTGGCTGTTACAAATTTCTTTTTGCTTTCGTACAAAATATAATCCAACACATTAGCCAATTTATCAAGTGCAAAGTAGGTTTGGTAAGCATGCGACTGAATCGAATTTAAAATATTTTTAAACAAATGCGGATTTAGTTTTGATTCTAAATTCTCCAATTGCAAATCGTTCACTTTTGATTCTAAAGCATAGAAACTTTTTTCGGCATCTTCTTTGGCTTTTTTGGTTTGCATTAATTGATAAACCATAAAACAAATAATGATGATGAGAAGCAGAAGAATTGCCAGAAAAATAAAAGTTGTTGTATTGTTTTGCTGCATCGCTGTTAATCTATTTTTAAGTACAAATTACAATAACCGATTTTTTTTATTGCAAAATTAATTGCAAATATGGCAAAAGCAGACGACTAAAAAGCAAAAAGCAAGTAAATTATCCTATTTTTAAGATGTTACGGTTTGTGTTAACATAAAGTAAAATAGAGGCGATTGTTTATGATTTCGAGCACTTTTCACTACATTTGCAACCATTTTTTAAAGATGTTATGAAAAACGCTATTCAAGTTGGATTTTGGGAAAAACTAGCCCGAATCATACTTAAAAACAGAATTACGATTCTGGTTATACTTTCTGCTTTAACTATTTTCTTTGGTTATCAGTGGAAAAATCTATCTATGACTTACACTGAAGCAAACCTGCTTCCTAAAGATCATATTGCCAATAAAGATTATCAAAAATTCTTAGACAAATTTGGTGAAGAAGGAAACCTAATTGTGATTGGTTTTCAGGATAAAAACTTTTTTACGCCTAAAAATTACGCCGCTTGGAATGAATTAATGACAGGCTTGAAAAAATCTAAAGAAGTTGATTTAGTCGTTTCCTTAAATGATTTGAAAAAACTGGAGAAAGATACGGTTAATGAAAAATTTGTTTTAACGCCTTTTATCGATCAAAGTAAAGTTTTAGATCCTGCTTATTTAAAAAAGGCTCAAGATGAATTGTTCAATAATCTGCCTTTTTACGAAGGACTTTTATTCAACAAAAAAAGCGGAAGCGTGCGTTCGGCGATTTACATGAATAAAGCTTTGGTAAACACCGCTGAAAGAAAAACTTTTATTCTGAAAACGCTGGTTCCGAAGATTGATAAATTTGAAAAAACAACTGGAATCGATTTGAAAGTTTCTGGAATGCCATACATCAGAACGATCAACGCCGACAACATGAAAGGCGAAATTGGACTTTTCATTGGTGCGTCTTTACTGACCGTTTCATTGATTTTCTTTTTCTTTTTCCGTTCGTTTAGAGCTACATTTATTTCAATTTGTATTTTAATTGTCGGTGTAACTTGGTCATTTGGAATGCTTGGATTGTTGGGTTATAAAATCACCATTTTAACAGCTATTATTCCACCGCTGATTATTGTAATCGGAATTACAAACTGTATTTTCCTGATTAACAAATACCAGCAGGAAATTAAAATACACAACAATCAGGCAAAAGCGTTACAGCGTGTGATTTCAAAAATTGGATCATCAACTTTAATGACCAATTTAACCGCTGCGATTGGTTTTGCAACTTTGATGATTACAGGAAACGAATTGCTGTTTGAATTCGGTTTAGTCACTTCTATCAACGTGCTTTCTGTTTATACTTTGACACTTTTTATTGTGCCAATTATCTACAGTTTTATGCCATTGCCGAAAGCAAAACACTTATATCACTTAGACAAAACGTATATTTCGACGCTTTTAAATTCTGTTGCTACAATTGTTAAAGGCAAAAAGACAATTGTCTATATTATTTATGCGGTACTTTTTATCGTGAGTTTGAATGGTGTTAGACAAATGAAAGTTTCGGGAAGTTTGATTGGCGAAATGCCAAAAAGCGCTTCGTTCTTTAAAGATATTTTGTTTTACGAAAAAGAATTTAATGGTGTAATGCCTCTTGAAATTATGATTGACACCAAAAAGAAAAAAGGTGTTATGAAGGCTTCTACCATTCGTAAAATGGATGAACTGCAAAATACAATTGCAGAAATTCCAGAATTGGCAAAACCGGTTTCTGTAGTGAATTTGGTGAAATATTCTAAACAGGCTTTCTACAATGGAAACCCAGAATATTACCAATTGCCGACTTCGCAAGAGCAGACTTTTATTTTGAGTTATGCTAAAAATGCGACTAAAAACAGCAAAGAAAATCTAATGAAAGCTTATGTAGATTCGACTGGGCAATATGCTAGAATCACAACTTTCATGAAAGATATCGGAACGGATGAAATGGCAAAAGTAGAAGGAAAAATTCGCAAGAAAATTGATGAAATTTTCCCGAAAGATCGTTACGAAGTTACGATTACAGGAAAAGCATTGGTTTTCCAGAAAGGAACAACTTATTTGGCGCACAACTTGATCGAGTCATTGCTTTTTGCTATTGCAACTATTGCAATTTTAATGCTGTATTTGTTCAGATCTTTCAAAATGGTTGCGGCTTCTTTGATTACGAATATTTTACCACTTTGCATTACTTCTGGATTAATGGGTTATTTCGGAATTCCGTTAAAACCATCAACGATTTTGGTATTTAGTATCGCTTTCGGAATTTCGGTTGATAATGCGATTCAGTTTATGGCGAAATACAAACACGACTTGATTCAAAATAAAGGAAAGGTTAAGAAATCGGTTTTCAGTGCTTTAAGAGAAACTGGAGTAAGTACTTTCTATACTTCTGTGGTTTTAATTTTAGGTTTTGCGACTTTCACTTTATCAAGTTTCAGCGGAACTATTGCGCTTGGAGGATTGATTTCTTGCACTTTGGTTTTTGCAATGTTTGCGAATTTGGTGGTTTTACCATCGCTGGTTTTAACTTTTGAGAAGAAGAAAACTAAGAAAGAAGAATTGGAGAATTTGGATAAGTAATCTTTCATTCCCTTTTAGAAATTCGCCACGAATTCACGAATAAAAAAATAAATAATTCGTGAATTCGTGGCTTATAAATTTACACGAATTAATTGTTTGACAGAATATTGCAAAAACATTTTACATGAAAAATATTTTTTTTTATCTCCTATTGCTAAAATCTTTTACCTTTTTTGGTCAGACTAAAATTGATGAAAATATTTCAATTAATTTTCCGAGCAAACCAGAAATCTTTGAAATAAATGAGCAAAGCGTTAAAGGAAAAGTCTATTATGTAAATTCTAAAGAAGATTCTTTTTTTGCAATGAAACTAAATGTAATTCCTAGTGACACTTTAAGCGAAGAAAAACCTCAAAACTTAAGTGAATTAAAAAGAAACTATAAGATTAAGATAGCTAAGCAAATCAAAAGCATGGCGCAAAAGGGTTTATTTCTAAAGGATTCATTTGAAATAAAAATCAATAATTTTTTAGCTTATAAATTACATTTTAAAGGAAAAGAGTCTGAAGAAGAAATAGGAGAAAGTCAAATCTTATTTTTAAATGGCACAACTTATATATTTATTTATTCTAAAGTCGATAGTTATAGTAAATTTAAAAAAGAGCTATTCTTCAAGTCAATAAAAATTAATGACTTTGAAAATTTAAAACAAATTACTGAACCTTATAATTATTTTACTGCAATTTTATCGATTTTAGGATCAGTTGTTTTTCTTTATGTCATAGTTAAATTTCTTAGAGAAGAGAAGAAACATAATCGCATACAATAAAAAAAACTTTTGAAACCGACTGCCCTAGCCCTGATCGAAGCGGCATCCTTTCTATTTTTTCTTTAAAAATAGAAAGATACAGCGAAGAGCAGGAAACAGCTTCAAAAATTAATTATTATCGTTTATATTTGCAATTCGATATAAAAACACTGATTTAGTTTAAAGCCTAAGTCAGAAATCTAAAATCTTAAATAACAATGAAACACACAAAAGTTAGAGACTTATTAAACAGTACGACGACGTTACAGGAAGTGAATGCAAAAGGATGGGTGAGAACTTTTAGAAATAATCAGTTCATCGCGCTAAATGACGGTTCTACCATTAATAATATTCAATGTGTTGTTGATTTTGAAAATACGCCAGAAGAAACTTTAAAAAGAATTACGACTGGAGCTTCTGTTTCTGTAATTGGAACTTTGGTTGAAAGTAAAGGTGCGGGTCAGAAATACGAAATTCAGGTAAACAAACTTGAAATTCTTGGAGATTCTGATGCTGAAAAATTCCCAATGCAACCTAAAAAACACTCTTTAGAATTTTTACGTGAAAACGCTCACTTGCGTGTACGTACAAATGCTTTTGGTGCGATTATGCGTGTGCGTTCGGTATTGTCTTATGCGGTTCACAAATACTTTCAGGATAAAGGTTTTGTTTATGTAAACACGCCAATTATTACAGGAGCTGATGCTGAAGGTGCTGGAGAAATGTTCCAAGTTACTTCTTTACCATTGGATAATCTTCCAAAAAATGAAGAAGGAAACATTGATTTTAAACAAGATTTCTTTGGAAAACATACGAACTTAACGGTTTCTGGACAATTAGAAGGTGAAACTTTTGCAATGGCTTTGGGTCAGATTTATACTTTTGGACCAACGTTTAGAGCAGAAAATTCAAATACTTCACGTCACTTAGCAGAATTCTGGATGATTGAGCCAGAAGTTGCTTTCAACGACTTGGACGACAACATGGATTTGGCTGAAGATTTTATTCAGTACGTTATTAAATATGCTTTAGACAACTGTAAAGATGATTTGAAATTCTTAGAAGGAAGACTTTTGGAAGAAGAAAAATCGAAACCACAGGCAGACAGAAGCGAAATGAGTTTGTTGGAGAAACTAAACTTTGTTTTAGAAAACAACTTCAAACGTGTTTCGTATACTGAAGCAATTGATATTTTAAGAGATTCAACTCCAAATAAAAAGAAGAAATTCAGTTACCTAATCAACGAATGGGGAGCAGATTTACAGTCTGAACACGAGCGTTATTTAGTAGAAAAACACTTTAAATGTCCAGTAATTTTATACGATTACCCAGCAAACATTAAAGCGTTTTACATGCGTTTGAATGATAACACAGAACCAGGAAGAGAAACGGTTCGTGCAATGGATATACTTTTCCCTGGAATTGGAGAAATCGTTGGTGGTTCTGAAAGAGAAGAGCGTTACGATGTTCTGGTTCAGAAAATGGAAGCTCTTGGAATTGACAAAGAAGAATTATACTGGTATTTAGACACCAGAAGATTTGGTTCTGCAACACACGCAGGTTTCGGTTTAGGATTTGAGCGTTTGGTATTGTTTGTTACTGGTATGACAAACATTAGAGACGTAATTCCTTTCCCAAGAACTCCAGGTAGTGCAGAGTTTTAATAAAAAGCTTCTAAGCTTCTAAGATGCTAAGGTTCTAAGATTAAAAATAGACCCTTAGCATTTAAGATGCTAAGAGTTTAAGTTTCAAAAAATAATTTAATTCGAATTAATTCGTCAACATAAGAGACTAAGCATCTTAGAAGCTTAGTGCCTTAGCACCTTTATATATGCTTAAGCAATTTTTAAATTTAAAATTATCTCAAAAATTATCTCCACAGCAAATCCAACTGATGAAGTTAATTCAATTGCCTACGCAAGCTTTTGAACAGCGTTTATTGGAAGAAATGAACGAAAATCCGGCACTTGAAGCTGGAAAAGAAGACGATTACGAAGCTGATGAATATTCTAATGAAGACTACGACGATTACGATGATAACGAATCGGACAGAATCGAAGCAGACGATATTAACATTGACGAATACTTAAGCGACGACGATACGCCTGATTACAAAACTCAGGTTAACAATTACAGCGATGATGAAGAGCGCGAAACGCCTTTTGCGGCTCCGATAAGTTTTCATCAGGATTTGATTAATCAGTTGAATACTTTTATTTTGAATGATGAAGAGCGCGAAATCGCTGAGTTCTTAGTAGGAAGTATTGATGATATGGGCTACATCCGCAGAAGCATTCCAGATATTGTAGACGACATGGCTTTTACTCAGGGAATTTATACTGATGAAGCGATGGTCGAAAAAATGATGACGGTAATTCATGAGCTGGAGCCTTCTGGTGTCGGCGCACGTGATTTACAAGAATGTTTGTTGCTTCAATTAAAACATAAAACACCAACTGAATATGTTGATTTAGCGATTGACATTATCGAAAATCAGTTTGATGCTTTTACGAAGAAACATTACGATAAGTTATTACAGAAATATAGCGTTTCGAACGAACAGCTTAAAAAAGCAATTCACGAAATTGAACGTTTGAATCCGAAACCAGGCGGTTCTTTTACTGGAAATAATAAAGTAACGGAGAATATCGTTCCCGATTTTGCCATTAGAATTGTAGACGGCGAATTGGAATTGACTTTAAACGGACGTAACGCTCCTTCTCTGCACGTTTCTAAAGATTATCAGGAAATGATGCAGACGTATAAAGAATCTCGCGATAAATCGACTGCGCAGAAAGATGCGGTTCAGTTTATCAAACAAAAACTAGATTCTGCAAAATGGTTTATCGATGCGATCAGACAGCGTCAGGAAACTCTTTTTGTTACCATGAATGCGATTATGCATTATCAGGAAGAATATTTCTTAGACGGTGACGAAACCAAACTAAAACCAATGATCTTAAAAGATATTGCAGATATGGTTGGTTTGGATATTTCGACGATTTCGCGTGTAGCCAACAGCAAATATGTGGAAACGCCATACGGAACAAAACTAATTAAAGAATTCTTCTCTGAAGCGATGAAAAATGATCAGGGAGAAGATGTTTCGACTTTAGAAATCAAAAAGATTCTTCAGAATACTATTGAAGAAGAAGACAAGAGAAAACCGCTTCCAGACGATCAATTGGCCGAAATATTAAAAGAAAAAGGATATCCGATTGCGAGAAGAACGATTGCTAAGTATCGCGAACAGCTTGATATTCCTGTGGCGAGAATGAGAAAGAAGATTTAGATTTTTTTTTAAAACCATATAAGAAATATAAGTTCATTTAAAAAAAATCCGACAGATTTCAAAATCTATCGGATTTTTTTCATTCCGCTAGGAATGTTTCATCGGTAGAAAACAAATTAGATTGCGGTTATACGCTCCGTAGGAACGTTTGATAAATTGATTGTTTTCAAAAAAATCAGGTGTCCCTACATGACACAACGTAAAATCCCTAATATTTTGGCTACCGACCACATATTCCTAACGGAATAACAAAACTATTTATATAAAAACATAAAACCCGACAGATTTAAAATCTGTCGGGTTTTATAATATCAATTAATGTATATTTTTAACTATTTATACTCATCCGGCAAAATCTTCACATCAAATAAAAAAGATTTCTTTTTATCAGTGTAATGGTAAATCAGAGTATAATCATTATCTCTAAAAACTTGAAGTCCTGAATTTTCTTTTGCGGTACTTTTTAAGCTTTTCTTTAGTTCTTCTTGAATAACATTTACCTCAGCTGTTTCTTTTGCAACATTTAACAAAGTCAAATTGTACTGAACAAACCTTTCTTCTGGAAGGCTTACACTGTCTAATCTCATTCCTTCCTGAATATTGAGCGGACAGCTTTTGTTATATTTTGCAACCAATTCTGCTACTTCAGTGTTCACCTCATCTGCATTTTTGGCGAGATAAAACTGGAAATAAACCACAAAAGCCACTGCAATTCCGATCAGTACCAATAATAAAGCAGTCGACTTTCTCATATTTTGTTTTTTATTTAGGGAAATTTAAATTTATTTTTCCTGACTTTTCTTCATAGCATTAAAATACGCTGCACGGCTAAGCGGTTCGTATTCTTCTGTTTCTCCTAACATGACCAATTTATCGTTGGCTGTTTTTCTAAAACTGTAATTAGCCAAATTTCCTGTTCGCGTGCAAACGGCGTGAACTTTTGTTACATATTCGGCAGTTGCCATTAATCCAGGCATTGGTCCAAACGGATTTCCTTTAAAATCCATATCCAATCCTGCAACAATTACACGAATTCCTTGATTGGCCAAATCGTTGCAAACGGTAATAATTTCATCATCAAAAAACTGTGCTTCATCGATTCCGATTACGTCGCATCCTTGAGCTAAAATCAATATGTTAGCTGCTGCAGGAACGGGTGTAGAACGAATTTCGTTGGCATCATGAGACACCACCATTTCGTCATGATAACGGGTATCAATAGCAGGTTTAAAGATTTCGACTCTTTGTTTGGCAAATTGGGCGCGCTTTAATCTTCGGATCAGCTCTTCGGTTTTACCCGAAAACATTGATCCACAAATAACTTCAATCCAACCAAATTGTTCTTTGTGATTTACTGTATTTTCGAGAAACATTTTGTATTTTTCTACCTTTAAAAATGAATAGTTTTTATTACTTTGTACTGGCAATAAATTGATGTAAAAATGTGCTGTTTTACATTTTTTCAAAAGTAGAAAATTTTTATCAAACCGTAGATTCGCGAAAGCGTATTAACAGAAATAAAAAAATATCTTTTGAATTTCCTTGATAATAGAGACATTCAGACATTAAATACACTAAAATACCTTATTCACTATAATTTCAACAGTTATGAAAAAAAAATTGGAAGCTGATTTAATTAGCATTGCACATCGAATTTTAAAATTAAAAAACAAATCCGATATCAATCAATTGTACCTTGAAACTCAGAAATTATACGAGAAATTAGCGGTATTAAAATTTGTAGAAGAGAATTTCGATGCTGCAAAACCAACAATTGGACAAAATGATATTACTTCTGAATTGGAAACTATTTTCGATAAACAAGAAGAAATAATTCCAGCTGTAATTGAAATAGAGACTCCAGCTGCAGAAAAAGTAATTGCGCTTGAAGAATCTTACGAGCCTGAGATTTCAGAAGAAAAACCTGTTGAAACTGTTGAACCAATTGCAGAAGTTGAAGCAGTTGAAGAACCAGTAATCGAAGAAACTGTTGATCCAATCGCTGCTGAAGTTGAAAAACCAGTTGTTGAAGAGATTGTTGAGCCAGTTGCTGAAAAAACAGAAGAAATTAAAAAACCGATTGATGATCTTTCATTCACAACTGTAAATGAACTGAAACCAATTCCAGATTTCAAGCCTGCTTTTGAATTGGAAACGGAACCAATCAAAGAAGAAGTTAAAGAGGATACTAAAATAGAGCCAAAGGCAGAAACTCCTTCGCAGCCAACTATTCAGTTTGAAGATTTTGGCATTAATTATGCCGATGCACAATTTGTAAAAGTGGATAGTTTTGAAGCTGTCCCTCCAACTCCAGCTCCTTCTATAAGTGATTTTAAAGAGCCTAAAAAAGAGGAAACTGCGATTTTAGAAACTCCTGCACAACAAAAACCTGTAACCTTAAATGAAAAACTGGCAAGAGGTTTTCATATTGATTTGAATGACAGAATTGCTTTTACTAAAAATCTTTTCGGAAACAGTACAGAAGATTACAGTCGTGTTTTAAACCAATTATTGACTTTTGATTCTTTTAGCGAGGCAAAAGATTTTATCGAAAACATGGTTAAACCAGATTACAACAACTGGGAAGGAAAAGACGACTATGCAGAGCGTTTTCTAGGAATTATTGAGAAGAAATTTTCTTGAAGAATAAAACACAAATTTACTTCGTCTATTCGTTTCACTCGAGTCACGAATTACCACGAAATTTTTTTTGTGCAATTTTAAAGTTTAGAATTTGTGCTAATTAGTGCAATTCGTGTTATAATATAAAAATTTATGTCCAAATTATATATCGTTCCAACGCCGATTGGCAATCTTGAAGACATGACTTTTAGAGCCATTCGGGTTTTGAAAGAAGTCGATTTGATTTTGGCGGAAGATACCCGCACAAGCGGAAAACTCTTGAAGCATTTTGAAATTGGCACGCACATGCACAGCCATCATATGCACAACGAACACAAAACAACAGAGAATTTAATTGCACGTTTGAAAGCTGGCGAAACTATCGCTTTAATTTCAGACGCCGGAACTCCTGCGATTTCAGATCCGGGATTTTTACTGACTCGTGCTTGTGTTGAAAATAATATTCCTGTCGAATGTCTTCCTGGAGCAACGGCTTTTGTTCCTGCTCTCGTAAACAGCGGACTCCCAAATGACCGCTTTATTTTTGAAGGTTTCCTTCCGGAGAAAAAAGGACGCCAAACTCGTTTTTTGGCTTTAGCTGAAGAAACTAGAACCATGATTCTGTATGTTTCTCCACATAAATTGGTTAAAACTCTAGCGGAGTTTGTTCAGTATTTCGGAGAAGATAGACAAGTTTGTGTTTCGCGTGAATTATCAAAACTCCACGAAGAAAACGTCCGCGGAACTGCAAAAGAAGTTTTAGCTCATTTTGAAAAAACTGCACCAAGAGGAGAAATCGTTGTGGTTGTTGCCGGAAAAACAATAGAAAAAGAAGCTAAGAAAAGTAAATATTCGAAAGACGAGGAAGAATAATATAGTATTGTGAATGACTAGAAAAAAGATACTTATTACAATAATAATTATTTCAAATTTATCATTTGTTTTAGCTTTATATAATGTCTTTTATTACAAAAAACAATCCTTTGATATTACAGAAAAAACAAAGTTAAATCCAAAAACAATAAGCAAAATCTCCAATGGCGACGGAAGTTGGAATTGGAATGGAAAAGAATATGATTTCTATAAAGAATATTATTTTTCCTTAACACAAAATGAAATTATTGATTTTTGTAAAATAGCAAATTCTTCAAATGCAAAATATATTGAAAATATAAGACCTGAACAATGGTTGGACATTTATATTTTAGAAGAAAATGGAAACAAAACAACCTTTACTTTAAAACAAAGTAATGATGATGAAATATATTTTGAAATTGATAACAAAACATTTGATGGAAGAAAAGTAGAAAATTTCATCAAAAACTATATAAAGAAGAATTAAGAACAAAAAGAATACATACATGAGCATTCAAGCCTTTTTAGAAAAAGTAAAACAAACACCAACACAAATAACATTTCCTGAAACAATTGCAGTAATCGAAGAAAATTACAACTTTACTCCAACTGCTTTTCAAAACGGAACACAACATAACGCAGCAGGCGAAAATTCTGGTTCTTGCAAATTGTTTTCTTTTGCGAAATTGCAGAATTTAAACAAAGAAGAAACATTAGCTTGCTTTGGAGCTTTTTATTTTGAAGAAGTGTTAGGCGATCCAAACGGAACCAATCACCAAAACATTAGAAATTTCATCAACTTAGGCTGGGACGGAATTCAGTTTGAAGGAAATGCACTTGAAGCAAAGTAATTTTAGATTTTAGAGTGTAGATTTTAGATTCTTAAATGCTACATCTTCAACTCTTAAAACTTTGACATAGTTGAAACCTAATATTCTGTCACTCCCGATAGCTATCGGGATAAAAGGATTTGAATGATTATTTAAAAAATGAACCGCAAATTTCACAAATTCCGCTAATTCAATTTGTGAAAATTTGTGAAATTTGCGGTTAAAAAGATCCTTTCGAATCCTTCTAATCTTTGGCTAAAAAAATACACATCCAGATTAAACGTTTTTAGATTTTCTCAATCTAAAATCTAAAATCTACAATCTACAATTAAAAAATGCGCTGGACCTTAAAACCAAAACCTTCTGAAGAAAAGATCAAACATTTGGCTCAGGCCTTAAATGTAGAAGATTTTGTAGCCACACTTTTGATTCAGCGAGGAATTGAAACTTTTGATGATGCGAAGAATTTCTTTCGTCCGTCTTTAGAGCATCTTCATGATCCATATCTGATGAAAGATATGGACAAAGCCGTTGCCCGAATCGAACAAGCCATTCAAAATGAAGAAAACATTCTCGTTTTTGGCGATTATGATGTTGACGGAACAACAGCGGTTTCTTTGGTTTCTTCGTATTTAAAATCACACTATCCAAATGTTGCGACTTACATTCCCGATCGTTATGCCGAAGGTTATGGCGTTTCGTATAAAGGAATCGATTATGCAGACGACAACGGAATTTCATTAATTATTGCGCTCGACTGCGGAATAAAATCAATTGATCATATCGCCTACGCGAAAGCCAGAAACATTGATTTTATCGTTTGCGATCACCACCGTCCAGGAGACATTCTTCCTGATGCGGTTGCCGTTTTAGATCCGAAAAGAGAAGATTGCTCTTATCCTTATGACGAATTGTGCGGTTGTGGCGTTGGATTTAAGTTGATTCAAGCTTTAGGTCAGAATCGAAATGAAACGATTGAAGATTTAGTTCCGTATCTGGATTTAGTTGCTACGGCAATTGCCGCCGATATTGTTCCGATTACGGGAGAAAATCGTGTTCTGGCTTATTTCGGATTGAAAGTCATTAACAGCGAGCCAAGACCAGGAATTAAAGCGTTAACGCATCAGGTAAAAAAGAAAACTTTAGATATTACTGATGTTGTTTTTATTATTTCGCCAAGAATTAATGCAGCAGGAAGAATCAAACACGGGAATCACGCTGTAGAACTTCTTACTGAATTCAATTTTGAGCAAGCACAGCAATTTGCTTCAGAAATTGAACAATACAACGCAGACCGAAAAGATTTAGATAAAAAAATCACCAAAGAAGCTTTTCAGCAGATTATAGAAAACAACGAAGAAGAACGTTTTTCTACCGTTGTTTTTCAAGAAGACTGGCACAAAGGTGTAATCGGAATTGTGGCTTCAAGATTAATCGAAACCTATTATCGCCCGACTTTGGTTTTTACTAAAAGTGGTGACAAATATGCCGCTTCTGCCCGATCTGTAAAAGGTTTTGATGTTTATAATGCACTCGATGCGTGCGCCGAACATTTGGAACAATTTGGAGGTCACATGTATGCTGCCGGAATGACTTTGAAAGCAGAAAATTATGAAGCCTTTAAAAATGCTTTTGAAAAATGCGTCTCAGAAACTATTCAGCCCGAAATGCTTACGCCAGAAATTGAGATTGATGCTGAAATTAATTTCTCAGACATTACTCCAAAATTAATTCGAATTTTAAAACAATTCGAACCTTTTGGTCCTCAAAACATGACACCAGTTTTTATGACCCAAGAAGTAAAAGATACAGGTTACGCCAAAACTTTGGGAGCAGAAGAAGAACATTTGAGACTTTTTGCCAAACAATATAATTCCGACGGAATTGCCGCTATTGGTTTCGGATTGGGAAAAAAATTAGATATAACTAAAAATCAGAATACATTTCAGCTAGCATACTGCATTGCTGAAAACGAGTGGAATGGAACAGTTTCTACTCAGCTTATGCTAAAAGACATTAGAACAAATGGAAGAAATTAAATCAACTAAGCGCGATCCGTATCAGGCGCTTCGATATAGAGAATTCAACGTTTTTTTATTACTGCGTTTTGCCATGGTTTTTGCCTGGTCAATGCAGTTTATTGTAATTGAGTGGGAAGTTTATAGTTTAACTAAAAATCCGCTTTCTTTAGGAATTATTGGTTTAATGGAAATTATTCCCGCGGTTTCAATGTCTTTGTTTGCAGGACATATTGTAGATCAACGAGAAAAGAAAAGCCTGTTGGTAAAATGTATTCTAGGATTTTCAGTAATCAGTTTTGGGCTTTTCTTATTGACTTGGCCAAAAGTAGTTGGAGGCTGGTCTACGCATCTTATTTTGTATTCCATTTACGCTTTAGTATTTTTTGGCGGAATCGTTCGTTCTTTTATGGGGCCAACTATTTTCTCTCTTTTATCACTAATCATTCCTAAAAAAGTATATCCAAATGCTGCAACTTGGAGCAGTTCGGTTTGGCAAATTGGAGCCGTTATGGGGCCAGCACTGGCTGGGTTTTCAATAAACTGGATTGGCGTTCACTGGTCTATGTGTTTAGTTTTTGGATTCTCAATTCTTTCATTAATTGCGTTATCTCAAATCAGCCAAAAACCAATTATAAATCCGAAAATGGGAGAATCTATGAAAGACAGTCTTATGGAAGGCATAACTTTCGTATTTAAAAATAAAATTGTTTTGGGAGCTCTCTCGCTTGACATGATCGCAGTACTTTTTGGAGGTGCAGTTGCCTTATTACCGGTTTTTGCACAAGATATTTTAAAAGTAGGTTCTGAAGGTTTCGGAATTTTAAGGGCTGCTCCTGCTGTCGGTGCTTTTATCACAATGTTGGTTTCGGCTTACGTTCCTTTGTATGAAAATGCAGGAAAAAAACTTTTAATTGCCATTTTTGTTTTCGGATTATCTATTATTTTATTTGGACTTTCTACTTATTTCTGGCTTTCGGTTTTCGCCTTATTTTTAAGCGGCTTGGCAGACGGAATTTCAGTAGTTATCCGTCAGACCATTTTACAGCTAAAAACTCCAGATCACATGCGCGGACGCGTTGGTGCTGTAAACTCCATTTTTGTTGGATCTTCAAACGAATTAGGTGCTTTTGAAAGTGGCGCAACAGCTAAATTGATGGGCGCTGTAACCTCAGTTGTTTTTGGAGGAAGTGTAACGCTTTTGACTGTTATTTTCACTGCATTAAAATCACCAACTTTTAGAAATTTAGATTTGAAAAGAGATATGGATGAGCATCAAAAGTTGGAATAACCTTTTTTTAACCATATAAGTCATGTAAGTTCATTTCATTAAACTTTGAAATCAATAAATGAGAATATTAGCAACCGTTTTATTTTTGACGTTTTCCTTTTTAGCTAAAGGACAAAACCTCTACATCAAAACATACGGGAACCCAAAAAATAAAGCTATAATTTTCATTCATGGCGGGCCAAGCGGTAATGCGACTTTATTTGAAGGAACTACAGCACAAAATCTAGCCGATCAGGGTTTTTATGTTATTGCTTATGACAGAAGAGGCGAAGGAAGATCTACAGATCCTGATGCAAAATTTACTTTTGAAGAAGCTTTTCAAGATTTAAATTGGATTTATAAAAAATATCATTTAAAGAAAGCGGTTATACTAGGTCATAGTTTTGGAGGTTTAGTAGCGACACTTTATACTAATAAGTATCCGCAAAATGTGAACGCTTTGGTTTTGGCTGGCGCTTTGTTTTCTCAACAGGAAACTTACAATCATATTTTAAATACGCTTAATAAAAAATACAGTACCAATTCTGAACAGCTTAAGAAAATTAGTGTTGTAGAAAATCTAAATAAAAATTCTGCCGAATATAGAAAAGGATGTTACGAACTTGCGGGAGAAAATGGCTTTTTTAAAATGCCAAACCCAACTGCAGAATCTAAAAAATTATACGCTGATTATGAAGCTGGAGAATTTTATAAAACCAATATTCGAAATAAAAATGCTCCGTTAGTTTTTTATCAAAATGAAAAACAAAACAACATCGACACTAGACCTCTTTTAAAGAAAATTAAAACTGCGGGAGTTCCTATTTATGGAATTTACGGGAAAGATGACGGCGTTTTTTCATCGGCACAAATCAATTCACTTAAGGCAATAACTGGAGAGAAAAATTTTGCCTTTCTAGATAATTGCTCGCATTATTTATTTGTTGATCAGCAAGCAGCATTTCTATCAAACATCAATAAATGGCTGAAATAGATTTTTAGACCATATAATTCATAAGTTCATTTTAAAAGTAAAACTCAAAAAACGAAAAGCTAAACAACTTATAGTCAATTATTAATAATGTTTTTTAGCTTTTTTTTATGCTTTTTTTAGTCCATATTAATACAAACTGTATGTACCTTTGTGGCCTAAAAAAATTGCCATGAAAGACATCGAGCAAATATATCGTAACGACTTTGGAATTTCATTTTATTGGAAAGAAGGCAACGAAATTATATCAGATAAAATTCAATTGCTTTTTAAACAAATGGGATTCTATTTTTCAATTGAAGAATTAAATGAATTTCACGATTTAATTGAAGACTGCGTAACCGATCATAATGATACACGTGGCGTAAAACGTGCCTTCGATAAATTTTTATTGAAAACACCTTACGTTGCATTAGATTTAGAAATATCACCGATTGAATTAGATTGTATAAAAGACTTAGTTGATGGTTCTTTATTTCGACTTCATCTTAATGAATATATCCACGGTGCAGGAATGAATTAAAATTTTATTCGGTTTTTTTTGAACCATATAAGTCATATAAGTTCATTTAAAAACTAAATCTAAAAAAATTAAAGGCTCCATATTTTGGAGTTTTTTTTATGTCTTTTTTTTAAGAGTAGCATCAAAAAAAACTTTAATATGAACTTATATGACTTATATGGTTCCAAAAATATTTTCAAATTTTTATGATTTTTTTATTTAGAATTAATATAAATAATATTTATATTTGTTGAATTAAAAGGATTTACGATGAGAGAAATTGAACAGATATATCATAATAACTTTGGAATAGCATTTTACTGGAAAGATCATAACACTACGATTTCAGATAAAGTGCAATTGGTTTTTAAAGAAACTGGTTTTTATTTTACCGTTCAGGAATTGAATCTTTTCTGCGATTTGATTGAAGACAGTATGATTGAAAACACTTGTTGTGAAGCCTGCGAAATGAAATATTCTTGCCATAAGTTTTTATTGAAAACGCCATGCAATTCGATAGATTTAGCTGTAAATATGACTGAACTAAAATCAATTAAAGATTTGGTTGAAGGTTCTTTGTTCAAAATTGAACTAGATGAATATGTTTACGGAGTCGGCATGAATTAAGAAGCATTCTAAATATTTTAACAGCATTTTTTCATTATTGAAATATATTTTGATTCAATTCAAAAAAAAGTATATTTACAGCAATGAAAAAAGCTGTATTTCTACTAACCTTCACCCTTCTGGCCATTCTCTTTGTCGGATGCAATAACAAATCAGAGGAATATATTGATCCGCGCGGAACTGATTATGCGGGTTCTGAAAGCTGCGTACAATGCCATAAAGTACAATCTGAAATGGCATTTAGAAGTTCGCATTTTAAAGCAACAGCTCCAGCTATTTTAGGAAATGTTTCTGGTGATTTTGATTCTAAAAATCATACTTTCATTTATGATAAAAACACCAAACTGGTCATGGAAAAACGTGGCGACAGTTTGTATCAGGTTTTGTATAAAAACGGTAAAGAAACAGCCAAATATAAGTTTGAAATCGTTTTTGGAACCAAACACGCACAGACTTCTGTTTACTGGAAAGACAATAATACGTATGAATTGCCAGTTTCTTTTTATCATTCGATAAATAATTGGGCAACAAGTCCGGGTTTTCCTGCCGATAAACCTTATTTTGACCGAATGGTGGTAAAAGACTGTTATTCTTGCCACAGTTCGAATATTAGTTCGAGAACCGTTAACCAAAGTTCTGCAGATAGAAATTTCATGTCTATGGATGTCGAAGATGTAATCAATAAAAAAACGATTGTTTATGGAATTGACTGCGAACGCTGCCACGGTCCAGCCAAAAAACATGTTGATTTTCATTTAAAAAACCCAAACGTAAAAGTTGCCAACAGCATTACCAGTTTAAAAACATTAAGCAGACAGCAAAAGCTAGATGCTTGCGCTTTATGTCACGCAGGAAACGACGGCATGAAATTAAAATCTCGTTTTGAATTTAAACCTGGAGATAATTTATCGGAATACTTTCGTGAAACTAAAAGCATCACCGATACAGCAAAATTTGATGTTCACGGTAATCAATATCGCTTAATGGCACAAAGTAAATGTTTTAACAGCCAAAAAATGGATTGTATTACGTGCCATAACCCGCATGAAAATGCTTCTAAAAATATGGCTTCCTACTCTAAAATCTGCATGAGCTGCCATCAGGGTTTAAAACACAAACAAACTACTTTAAAAACGATGCCTGAGAAATTATTGGCTAACAATTGTGTTGAATGCCACATGCCGAAGCAAGCCTCAAATGCTATTAATTTTCAGCTTTCAAACAGCAAGCAATTGTCAAATTATATTTTGAGAACGCACAAAATCGGAATTTATCCGAATGCAAAAAAGTAAATTATTTTTCGAATTTCTTTAATTCAAATTTTTCGCCGTCAAAAACACCGTAGGTAAAATAACCAATCCAATCGCCCAGATTTACATAATTAGAATCTTCGCCAACGGGAATAATCATTGGTAAATGGCGGTGTCCGAAGATGAAGTAATTGTAATGTTTGGTTTCCAATTTTCGTTTGGCATATAAAACTAGCCATTCGTTTTCTTCACCCAAAAACTTTACATCTTCATCGCCAGAAATCAGTTTGTTTTTAACCGATAAATATTGTGCTAAACTAACGCCAACATCTGGATGAAGCCAACGGAAAAGCCATTTTGAAAACGGATTTGTAAATACCTTTTTCATTCGTTTATACCCTTTATCGCCAGGCCCTTTTCCGTCGCCGTGACCAATTAAAAAGGTCTTTCCGTTAAAAGTAAATTCCTTATTATCGTGATAAACCGGAATATTTAATTCGGTTTCAAAATAATCATTCATCCAAAGATCATGATTTCCAACAAAAAAATATATCGGAATTCCGCTGTCGCGAATTTCAGCCAGTTTGCCTAAAATACGAACAAAACCTTTCGGAACAACCGTTTTATATTCGAACCAAAAATCAAATAAATCTCCCAAAAGAAAAATAGCTTCAGCATCTTCTTTAACCTCATCCAACCAGGCAACAAATTTCTTTTCGCGCGGTAAACTCAATTCGGGAGTCGGCGCACCAAAATGCTGATCTGAAGCGAAATATATTTTTTTCATCGAGGAATTTTAGATTTTTGAATTTAGATTTTTAGATCTTTTTGTCTCTCTTAGCGAAGTCGAAAAGTTTGGAATTTGGAATTTAAAAATTGGAATTTTACAGATTATCAGAAGCGTACCATTCTGCAAAAGAAGATTCTGTTTCTTGAAGTTTTAGAGAGAAAAGAGAAATTCCATCTGGCAATCTTGCTCCAATTCTTTCAGCAAAATCTACCACCATATTTTCGCTTGTTGGCTGATAATCTACTAAAATAACGTGATGTCCGCGATTTTTCAATTCATTTGCCAATTCGATATGCGGTGTCGTCTGATTGAAAACAGTTGCATGATCAAACTGATCGACGATTTCTTCTTTTACAATTTTCTTTAGATCAGAAAAATCAATTACCATTCCGTACTTTACATTCGATCGGTCTGTAATTGGCGAGCCAATAACCGTTACCGATAATTTATAACTGTGTCCGTGAACGTTCTTGCATTTTCCGTCGTAACCGTACAAAGCGTGGCCAGTTTCGAAGCTAAATTGTTTTGTAATTCTGATATTACTCATCGATTTTTAATTTTAAGCTTGCAAATTTACAAATTAATAACCGTTTTTGTCTCTTTTTTTAGCTCTGTTATACATCCAAAAGGCAATTCCGACCAAAATTAGGAACGGAATAAAAGTTCCAATCACCACGCCGATTTCATAACTGCTGTCTGGAGCGTTCTTTATTTTTTCGGCAACATCTACTTTTTGGAATAAGGAAATGAGTTTCATTTGAAATATTTTTATTTAATTATGATGTGAATCAATCTTTGTCAAAGTTTAAAACTTTGACAAAGATCCATAACCGAATAGAATTATAATATGATAATTATTAGCAAACAAAAACTAAAATTTTAAACACATAGAAACATAGTTTTTTCTTTTCTAAATAGAAGAAAAAAAATGACTTGCCATTAACACATTGCTATGTGTATTAATTTTGAGTGAAACGACTTTTTTACGTTTCAATAAACTATGTTTCTATGTGTTTAATTTTTTCATTTTTTAAACTGAAGCAACGCCGATTTTGTAAAATCAGATAAAACCAATTTACCTGTAATAGCGGCACGCTCAAAAAGAAGCGATTCCCAAATTTCTGTTCCTTCCCAAATAATCTTTTTCATTTCGTGCAAAGCTTCTGGATTGTACGAACTTAATTTTAACGCAAAACTTTCGACTTCTGCATCAAGATTTTCAGCTTCACATAGAACAGAAAACAATCCTTTTTCAAATGCCCAATCTGCCGATTTCCATTCGTGAGCCGCCAAGGTCATCGCGGTCATTGCGGTTTTCCCGATTTTTCTAGAAACAGCTGGCTCAATCACAAAAGGTCCGATTCCGATCGCTAATTCTGATAATTTAATATCGCTATGATGCGTCGCAAAAACATAATCGCAAGCCGAGATGATTCCGACCCCACCTCCAACGGCTTTTCCTTGCACGCGGCCGATTATGATTTTATTGCAATTTCGCATTGCATTAAGCAAATGGGCAAAACCAGAAAAGAATTCAATTCCTTGTTCTTCATTTTCAACCTTCAAAAGTTCGTCAAAAGAAGCTCCAGAGCAAAAAGTTTTATTTCCTTCGCTTTTTAAAATAATTACCGAAACATTTTCATTTCTACTCAAAGAATTTATTTCGGCAGTAAGACGATCCAGCAATTCACGCGGAAAAGAGTTACTTGCAGGATGTCCAAATTGTACAATTGCAATGGTATTTTGAAAAGAAGTTTCTAAACTTCCGTTTGTATTTTCTAAACTCATAAAAATAGGATTTAACGTAAAGTTACGCTTTTGAAAAATAATTCTGACTAAGCGATTTGAAATTTGTTTTTTGAAAATTAATTGACTTTATTTGTTAACGCTTTGGGGGATTAGCAAATCTGGTTAAAGTAAACACGGGGGATTAGCTCATTTGGCTAGAGTACTTGCCTGGCAGGCAAGGGGTGACCGGTTCGAATCCGGTATTCTCCACTAAAAACGAAAAACCCTTGTAAATGTATTTTTACAAGGGTTTTATTTTTTATATCTTCAACCTTAGACTCGACAGGTTTTTAAAAACCTGTCGAGTCTATCGCATTAAACATTAAACTAATAATTATTTCTCATTTGCCGAATCATCAGCCTCAACATCATCTTTCTTTGCTTTTTTAAAATCGTTATTCAGCAAATTTTCCAGTTTCTTTTTTTCTCGCAAATTTTTTCTGATGGTCAATACAACCAAAATGACAATCAAAATTGCTACAATGCCTATTATATTCCAATTAATGTCCATAAAATTAAGTTTTGATTAAAAATAAACTTTTTGACAGTAGTACACATTATCAAAAGGTTAAAAAGTCTTCTTAAGCTAATCCCTAAAACGGAAATCAGCCTTATTAGTTTCAAAATCAGTACTTTATTATAAAATATTTCCTTACATTTAATAATTATATTTTTACTTAATGCTATTTACTGTCAGAAACTTAAAGACATTTAAAAACTATAACTTAAAAATCATTATGAAAACAAATCAAATCATACTGCTGATTTCGTTTCTTTTTTTAGTCTCTTGTAATAAAAAGTACGAAGTTAAAAACGATGACGTCGCTCCTTCTGAAAATGCTCCTGCGGATACACTTGCGATTAAAGAAAAATCTCCAAAAAAAGAAAGCATTAATTTATTTACGCTCACTCCAAAACAAGGCGGTGACATTGCCTTTCTTTCACTTTCTGACCTTTACCCAGCTGCAACTAATGATACGCTTTCTTTACCGCAGATAGAAAAAATGGATAAAAAAACTGCCCTATATTTTACTTTCGACAAAAATTATAGAACGCGATTCTTATCCAAAATAGAAATTTCTGAAACCGATTCTTTGTTTGTTTACGATTATGCGAAAGACAAACTGGCTTCTTTTTTAATTAAAAACTTAAAAACCTCCGCAATGCTGAATGGTGATGCTTCGGCTAAAAACTGGCCTTACCAATCTACGGATTATAGAATTGGCTTCGAAGTCAATACTAAAAACTTAAAAGACTTTAGCCAAGATTATAAAAACGCTTTAGTGTATGTTGGCAAAGAAAATCCGTTTGTGGAGAAACAAATGATGCCTATTGTCTGGAAAAAAATCACTGCGAAAGAGTATCCAGACGAAAAATTAAAGAAAGAATACAAAAAAGTAATAACTAACGCACTTACAGGAAGTTCTTATTTTTTTGAAACCAAAACCTATCAGTATTTTTTACAAGAATATACGAACAGTAATAAAATAATTTATGCCAGACGTCTTATTGTCACCGATGTCAAAACCCAGCAAAACGAAACCAACGAAATTATCATAGATAAGCTTTTTTACCAAAAAGAAGGCATTTCTCTTTCTCCTTTAAATTATTCTGAAGGCAAGATTGTAAATCAATGGACGGGTAAACTTTTTAAAAACAAACCTGCCGTTGTTTTTGGTTTTGAAAATGCTTCTTTTGGTTGTCCAGTAATTTCAATTATCGACAAATCAAATGAAGAAATTTATCTGCAGTGCGACAATCGTCGAAAATAAGTTTTATTAGAAAAATAAGTGGCAGGAAGTTTCGTTTTCAAAAGACGATCCGTTCCGATATTCATTGTATCTTTTATGATCTCATTTTTTTACAAGACCATAAAAGGGTGTCGTTTCTATCGGCGCTATTCTAAATCTCTATAAAACACTATACGATAAAACATCAAATTATGTCTGAATTAAGCTCCTTATATTGTAAAGTTAAAATCTCAAAATCTCAATTAGAATTTTTTTTAAGCAATCCCGTTGAAACACCAGAACTAAATAGAAACTGGATCGAATGGTGGGACAGCCTTAAAATGTATTCAAAAATGGATTTGACTTCAGAATTGCTTCGTCCCTATAATGACGAAAACAATCGGGAAGTCATTAATAGCTGGCTCAAATACGATCAGGCAATGGCTTTTTCAGATTACGACGAAGTGACCGAAGAATGGCATTGGGGCATGCTATTTTTTAGTGAAAACTTCGTGGAAATGTTACCCATGTTTTCCTTTATAATCAGTATGGAAAAATATATAACTGAAAGCGCAGAAAATAGGGCAATTGTATTTCCTTTCTTTTGGGGAGATCAAGATGTTAGTGCTTATATCTATTTTGAAAATGG
Organism: Flavobacterium sp. 38; assembly: GCF_057799715.1. NCBI lineage: Bacteria > Pseudomonadati > Bacteroidota > Flavobacteriia > Flavobacteriales > Flavobacteriaceae > Flavobacterium > Flavobacterium sp. 38. The sequence goes on from NZ_JBYNWZ010000001.1 coordinate 153,189, forward strand.
TAAAGCGATACTAAGTTCAACCGTACAAAATACCTCAGATGTAAATTCGAAAATAATGCAACAAACAACCGATTATCTTAATAAAAAATGGGATCAGTATTCCAAAGAAATGGATTTAGATTAAGCTTAAAAAAATTCATTTATAAAAGAAATCCTAAAAAAATAAAATAATTATTTAGAGCAGTATTTTACCTCAACAAAAATCCCATTCGAATAGACCCATAGAAATATCCTGAATTCGTATCAATTCCTGGATCCTTTAATTCTCTTCCTCTATAAAGGAAAGAATACGAAATATTGAAGTTATTGTATCGGTATTTTAAACCTGCTTCGGCATTGAAACGAAGCGGTTCTAAATCGAAAGTAATCGGACTTGTATCATTAAACATGCTTCCTTCTATAGTGGCATCATAAAACTGATAATTGACGCTTGGCGCCGCATAGAAGTAAAACTCTCGAATATTCGGTTGCGCTTCTGCACTTATCGACGCATCGTGTATATTAGAATCGTAAATCGGAATTAGTTTTTTAAATCCGAATCGCGCCATAAATCCTGTTGAGACTCCAGAAAAAATCGTTCCCAAATTTGCTTCCGACTGCCAATGAAAATCTACAAAATCATTATGTTTTGAAGGAAACATTTTTTTAGAATAAATAGCATGAGCCTGTACTCCTAAAGCATTATGAATCTGATTTTCCCAGCCGTATACTTTTTTGTAACCAATGATCTTATGAAATCCTTCTTGCAATTCTTCGCCAAACGCATTCGGACCAAGAAAACCAATTTGGAAATCGGTCTTTAAAACCGATTCGCTTTGGTAAAAAAAGTTTTTCCCAACTTCGGCAAAAATATAACCGGCAAAAGGACGATCGTTTACAGTAACCGCTTCCTTATTTAAAAACCTCGGATTATAAAGATATTGCCCAATTCTAAATTCGGTAATTTCTTTATTTATTTTCGGGTTATCGTTTTTAGATAAAAATCGAAAAAAAAGCTCCAAACCATTGGTGTAATACATATCGTATTTAGACGAAGTGTACAAATCATTATCTGTTATAAAACCTATTTCTTTAGTTTTTCCTTGTCCAAAAGTTAACGTTACAGTCAAAATCAGAAAAGCAAAAAGTGCTTTTTTACTTCTTTTCCTCTTTTCCATTGTAATTGATTTTTCCAACGTAACGCATCTCACGCACGATTCTCTCTTTTCTTCTATTAATATAACTTGATGAACCTGTCGCTTTAAATTTTCTTGGGTTTGGCAATATTGCAGCGATTCCTGCCGCCTGCATTGGCGTTAAACTCGACGCATCTCTTCTGTACCAATGTTCTGTTGCGGCATAAGCACCGTAAACCCCATCGCCCATTTCGATACTGTTTAGATAAACTTCCATGATGCGTTCTTTGCCCCAGATAATTTCAATTAAAATGGTAAAATAAGCTTCAAGGCCTTTACGGAAATAACTTTTTCCTTGCCATAGAAAAACATTTTTGGCCGTTTGCTGCGAAATGGTGCTTCCGCCTCGAATTCGTCGTCCGCGTTCGTTGCTTTTATATGCTTTTTGAAGTGCTTTGAAATCGAAACCATTGTGAGTTAAAAAAGTTCCATCTTCACTGGCTATAACCGCTTTTTGCAAATTCATTGAGATTTTTTCAATCGGTTCCCAATCGTGATCAAAATAAACTTCTTTTCCAGCCATTTTATTTTCGATGGCGCGAATGAGCATTAAAGGCGTAAATGGCACCGGAACATATTTGAAAAAAATCACCGATCCGATTGATATTCCAAAAAACCATAAAGCCGCTTTAATAAAAAACCATTTTACTTTTTCGCCAAAACTGCGATTCGTTTTTTTCTTTGCCGCCGGTTTGGGCTTATTTGTAGTTGTTGTTTTTTTGGGTGCTGGTTTCTTGGGTGCTGCCATGCTATTCTATTAAATCTGCTAATTCTGTTCCTATTAAACTTCCTATCGCCACTCCCATTCCACCTAAACGCACTCCGCAGAATACGTTTTCAGAAAGCTGGGTTACGACAGGATTCTTACTATTTCCGACTCCCATAATGCCGCTCCATCGATGCGCAATCTGAAAATCCTGATTTGGTAAAATTACATTTTTCAGTAATTCTTCCAATTTATTTTGAATAATTTTCGTCTGTCCAAATTCGGTTGTCGTTTCTCCTTCAAAATCAAGATTTCGACCTCCGCCTAATAAAATTCGGTCATTAATATTTCTAAAATAATAATAACCACGATCTAAATGAAACGTTCCTTTGATGTCTAAATTGTGAATTGGCTCTGTAATAAGCACTTGCGCTCTTGCTGGTTTGACAGCACCTTTTGTCAATTCGCCTGCAAAACCATTCGTAGCAAAAAGCAATTTTTGGGTTTTAAAGCTAAAATCGTTTACCACAACCTCAACATGATTTCCTGCATCGGCATACGATTTTACAGTCTGCTGATTTAAAATAAAAATATCTGCTACAATTGCTTGTTTCAGCAATTCCTGCATCATATTTCCGGTATCGATCTGTCCTTCAAACGGATTAAAAATTAAATATTCGTGGATATTACCGAAACCAAATCGGTCTACTTCTTTCGAAAAAACATCAGTCTTAAAAAGCGGTTTTAAAACTTCATTGACAAACGGAATTTTAGAAACGCATTCGTTAAATCCAGATTCGTCTTCTCTCAAAAATAATTCATATCCGCCGAAAGGCTTAAAATCAATTGCTTGATCTCCTAATCTTTTTCGAAGCATTTGCAAACCTTTCCAGCGCTTTTCGATTAAAGCCACAACATCTTCTTCTGAATGTGTTTTTAAATCATCCATAATTTCAGACAGACTTCCGAAACAAGCAAAACCAGCGTTTTTTGTACTGGCGCCTTGAGGCAACATGCCGCGTTCTAAAACCAGAATTTTAGCCGCTGGAAATCTTTCGCGTAAGCGTAATGCAGTATGCAGTCCGACAATTCCGCTTCCGACGATAGTATAATCTATGTTTGAAAACCAGTTTTTTAGTTCCCAGTAGCTTAGTTCCATGATTTTTTATTCTAAAAAATAAATTCCAAATCTTTTAAATTCCAAATTCCAATCTTGGGTTAAATTACAATTTTTTTAAATTCTAAACTTTAGATAAACTCCAAATTGCAAAACTTTACTTTTGAGTCTCTCTCTCATTTGTCTTGCTGAGCGGAGTCGAAGCATGCGTTCCAATTGGTGCGCCCTTCGACTCCGCTCAGGGTGACAAGAGAGAAAAAATCAAATTTTAAATTCCAAATTCCAAAACTTTACTTTTGAACCTGTCCTCCATTTGTCTTGCTGAGCGGAGTCGAAGCATGCGTTCCAATTGGTGCGCCCTTCGACTCCGCTCAGGGTGACAGTTGGAATTTGGAATTTAGAAAATTGGAATTTCACTCTATAAACTTTAACAATATTTGGGATTTGGAATTTAACTAATTGGGATTTAAATGTTGTATTTTAGGCACCACAAAAAATAGAATTTTTATTATGAAAAAAGTAGTAGTAACAACTTTAATAATGATGAGTTTAAACGCTATCGGACAGAATGTAATGTCGCCAGAATTGTTATGGAAATTAGGACGAGTAACTCCACTTGGACTTTCAAAAGATGAAAAAAATATTGTTTATAAGGTTTCAACGCCTTCTGTAGCCGATAACAAATCGACTTCTAAACTTTATATTATTCCGGTAAACGGAGGTAATGCCACTGAAATTAAGGACACCAAAGATGTTTTAAAAGACAAAAATATTTCGCCAGACGGAAAATTTGTTGTTTATAATGATGAAGTAAAAATCGAGAGCGTTTTAGGAAAAGATTTCTACCCAGAGCTTACTAAATCGGACGCTCAAATTTACAACGGATTAGATTATCGCCATTGGGATACTTGGAACGAAGGAAAATTTAATCACGTTTTTTATAAAGAAAACAAAGACGGAGCAAAAGGAGTTGATATTTTGAAAGGTGAAACTTTTGATTCTCCGCAAAAACCTTTTGGCGGTGACGAAGATTATATCTGGTCGCCAGACAGCAAAAGCATTTTTTACGTTTGCAAGAAAAAAGCAGGAACTGCTTATGCGATTTCGACAAATACAGATATTTATGAGTACAATTTAGAGACTCAAAAAACGACCAATAAAACGGAAGGCAATTTAGGTTACGACACAGCACCGCAATTTTCTCCAACAGGAAATCTTTCTTGGCTGCAAATGAAACGCGACGGTTACGAGTCTGATAAAAATGATATTATTGTTGAGTTTAAAGGAATTAAACAAAACTTAACTGCAAACTGGGACGGAACTGTGGACAATTTTATCTGGAGTAAAGACGGAAAAACAGTATTTTTTGTGGCGCCTGTTGATGGAACAAAACAGCTTTTCTCTGTTAATTTTCCTGGTTTAACGAGAATTGCGATCAACGTTCGCCAGTTAACAAACGGAGATTTTGACGTAAATGATTTAGTTGGTTTTGCTGGAGACGATATTATCGTGACAAGAACAGACATGAATCATGCAGCTGAGATTTATTCTTTTAACTTGAAGAAAAATACTTGGAAACAAATCTCAAACGTAAATACAGATACGTATAAAACTTTAGCGTTAAGCAAAACAGAAAAACGTTACGTTACAACAACCGACGGCAAAAAAATGCTGGTTTGGGTAATTTTACCTCCAAATTTTGATGCTTCAAAAAAATACCCAACTTTATTATTCTGTCAAGGAGGACCGCAAAGTCCGTTGACACAATCGTATTCTTTCCGTTGGAATTTTTCTTTAATGGCTGCTAAAGGTTATGTGGTTGTAGCGCCAAACCGTCGCGGAATGCCAGGTCATGGAGTTGAATGGAACGAGCAGATTAGTAAAGATTGGGGCGGACAAGTTATGGATGATTATCTTTCTGCAATTGATGATGTTGCTAAAGAATCGTATGTTGACAAAAGCCGTTTAGGTTGTGTTGGTGCAAGTTACGGTGGATATTCTGTATTTTATTTAGCTGGAATTCACAAAAACCGTTTCAAAACTTTTATTGCTCACGATGGTGTTTTCAATACCGTTTCGATGTTAGGAACAACAGAAGAAGTTTTCTTTAACAACTGGGATTTTGGCGGACCATATTGGGAAAAAGATAATGCTGTTGCACAAAAAGCGTATACTACTTTTAATCCGGCAACTTTAGTTCAGAATTGGAATAAACCGATTTTGATTTTCCAAGGAGGAAAAGATTTCCGTGTGCCAATCGGACAAGGGCAAGAAGCTTTCCAAGCGGCTCAGTTAAGAGGAATCAAAAGTAGATTTGTTTATTTCCCAGACGAAAATCACTGGGTTTTAAAACCTCAAAATGCACAGGTTTGGCAGGGCGAATTCTTCAAATGGTTAGATGAAACTTTATAATCCATAAAAAACAATATTAAAACAGCCGTAGATTTACATAATCTACGGCTGTTTTTCTTTGGAGACCTTACAATTATGTAACATAATGATTATTTTGCCACTTTCTAAAACAGATTTTTTTAGATAAATTGCAATGTTTTAATAATTCCGAAATTCCCAAATCTTTCAGCAAAATATGGAGACCAAAAAAAGTTACACCGCGATCAAGGTTTTGTTCAGCTACGTTGCATTATTGGCTTTGGTTGTCACCGTTGGATGGTTTCTTTATTCTGAAAATGTAGTTTACAACAAGCTGGAAGACAAAATTGCTTTAGAAAAAATAAAAATTCTTAGAGTCAGCAGATTGTATTCTAATGTTTATAAAACTGAAAGTTTAGCTCGACAAACCATTCAAAATAATTCTGAAAAAGATTTTAAAAATTATCTGATCGAAACCGATTCTCTTCGCAAACGCATCGATACTTTAAAGCAAGTTGTTACGACAGAATATCAAAAAACACTTTTGGATAGCGTTACTTATTTTTTGTCTGAAAAGACAGAAAACATCCAGCAATTAAGAGAAATTAAAAATAAAGCTGATGATGAAACTTCTGTAAATAATGCGATCGATGAAATCACAAAAATGGAATTTAACCTGAGAAAATTGGAGCTTCAGGATTTCACTAAAAACCCAAACCAGTTAGGAAGTTATCAGCGCGGCGTTTTACAGCGATATGTCGATTATTTAAATTCAAATATTCCAGACGATAGCACCAATACGCTGAGCAAAAAAGCCTCTGATTCTATTTTGGCCAATTCTAAAAAACTTTTAAGTTCTGTAAAATTAAAAGCCGAAAAGAAGAAAGAATCTCTAAATTTTGAAGAAAACAAATTGCTTCAAAACGAAATAGCGATTTCGGATCAGCTTAGAAAAATACTTCGAATTATTGAGCGAGAAATTATCATCAATTCGATCAAAAGCAATTCATTAAAAGAAAAATCATTAAAAAGAGTCAACGAAATTGTGACAGCTTCTGCGGTTATCGGTTTGTTGCTGACGGTCTTTTTTTCGATTCTAATTGTGAGCGATTATTCCAAATCTCAATTGTATAAAAAACAGCTGGAAATTGCCAATTTCAAAACAAAAAACCTGCTTAAGAGCCGTGAACAGTTAATTTCGACTGTAAGCCACGATTTAAAAACGCCTTTGAGTACAATTGTTGGCTATTCTGAACTTTTAGGAAATTCAGACATCAACACCAAGCAGTCTTATTTCGTTAAAAACATTAAAAACTCATCTGAATATATTTCACAGCTTGTTCAGGATTTATTGGATTTTTCGCAGATTGAAGCTGGAAAAATTTCGATAGAAAAAGTTCCGTTTTCATTACCAGAAATTATTGAAGATGTTGCACGAAATATACAAACGGTTTACAAACAGAAAGATATTGATCTTATTATCAATATAGACGAGCAGTTTCAAAAACGCATTGTTGGTGATCCGTTTCGTTTAAAACAAATCTTGACCAACATTATCGGAAATGCTTATAAGTTTACCGAAGAAGGCCATATTCGAATTGCCGCTTACGCGAATGAAGATCAGTTTTTTACCATTTCGATTCAAGATACCGGAATCGGAATTGAAAAAGCCAATCAGAAATTGGTTTTTGAAGAATTTGCCCAAGCGAATGAAAGCATTGAAAAGAAATACGGAGGAACAGGTTTAGGTTTATCGATCTGCCAAAAGATTATTTCTATTTTGGGCGGTAATTTAACCTTAGAAAGCATCTTCGGAAAAGGAAGTACTTTCCTTATTCGACTGCCTTTATTATTTGATAATAGCCAAAATATTCCTGCAAACGAAATTAAACCAAAGACTGCAAAAAACAGTAAAAAACAGACTTTTATTGTTGTAGACGACGATATTAATCTTCTGAATTTAACTAGTGGTGTTTTAAAGCAAGAACAACATCAGGTGTTTTCGTTTACTAATCCTGCCAAAGCTTTAGAAACAATTAAAACTACTCCTTTTGATTTTGTAATTACCGATATTCAAATGCCAGAAATAGACGGATTTTTATTTTTAGAAAAACTTCGAGAACTTCCCGAAACCATTTTCAAAAATCAGCCTGTAATTGCACTGACAGGTCGTACCGATCTTGATCTTGCTGTATATAAAAAGGCTGGTTTTACAACTGTTGTTAAAAAACCATATTCGCCAAAAATTTTACTAGAAACGATTCAGCATATTTTGGATCATGAAGAAGTGCCCATAACGGAATATACCGAGAATACAACACAAAATACTTCTCAAATATATTCTCTAGAAACCTTAAAGGATTTTCTTGGTCAGGACGAATCGGCTTTGAAAGAGGTTTTAAAGTCTTTTTTAGAAACCACTATAGAAAATTTAGGCTTTTTGAAAGTCGCAATTGAGGAACAAAATCATGACGAAATAAAATCTATCGCGCATCGTATTGCTCCAATGTTCAAACAAATTCAAGCCAATGAAATTGGAGATATTTTAAAAGATTTAGAAAAAGAAGATTTAAATACGATTGACATAAAGGCTACGTACGCCGATTTAAACGAAAAAATAAAAGTCCTTTTTGAGGAATTGAAACAAGAAATATAATCCTTAATGAAATTCATAAAAAAAGCAGTCTAAACAGACTGCTTTTTTTATTCAATATTATATTGTTTCAATTTATTGTAAAGTGTTTTTCTGGTAATTTTCAGCAATTTTGCTGCTTCAGATTTATTATTCTGCGTTTTAGACAACGCATGTATGATCGTTTCTTTTTCATTTTCAGATAAAGAGAAAACTTCATTTGCGGGTGATTGCTGTGTTTGAATCTGAAAAAATTCTGCTGGGAGAACATCGCTTTCAATAAAATCTCCTCGAGTTAAAAGCGTAGCACGTTTTACGCAGTTTTGCAATTCTCGCAAGTTTCCAGGCCAGTTGTAATTCTGAAAAATAGAAACCACTTCTGGCGAAAATCCGATGACTTCTTTATGCAATTGCTGATTGGCTTTTTCTAAGAAATAATCGGCAAAAACCATTAAATCTTCACCACGATCTTTTAAAGATGGTGATTGAATCGAAAACTCGTTGATTCTATGGTATAAATCTTCTCTAAAATCGCCGTTTTTTACTGCCTCGCGCAAATCTTCGTTTGTAGCTGTAATAATGCGTATATCGACATTTATTTCTTTATTGCTTCCAACAGGTTTAATTTTTCGTTCTTGAAGCGCTCTTAAAAGCTGAATTTGATTTTCGTAAGAAAGATTTCCAATTTCGTCCAAAAATAAAGTTCCGCCATTTGCAGCTTCAAAATATCCTTTTTTATCGTTGATAGCTCCTGTGAAAGATCCTTTTAAATGTCCGAAAAATTCGCTAGCAGCCAATTCTTTCGGAATCGCACCGCAATCGACTGCAATAAAATTACTGTCTTTTCTTCTGCTTTGCTGATGAATGCTTTTTGCAATGATTTCTTTTCCTGTTCCGCTTTCTCCAATTATTAAAACCGACATATCGGTCGGACTTACCAGCTGAATGTGATCTAAAAGTTTTTTGGATGCAACAGAAATTCCTTTAACAAATTCATTTTCTCCTGATGGAGACTGCTTTTTTGCAGTCTTTTTTTCTTTTACAGGAGTTTCTTCTTCTTCCACTTTTGGCGCTTGAAGCGCATTGGTAATAACAAGAAGAACCTCATCTGGATTAAATGGTTTTGAAATATAATCTGCAGCACCGTTTTTAATGGCTTTTACCGCAGTGTTTACATCAGAATAGCCCGTCATTAAAATAACAGGAATATGAGGATAAGAATTTTTAAATTCAGACATAAGTCCGATACCGTCAGAATCAGGCAAGCGAAGATCTGTCAAAATCAAATCGAAAGATTCGTTTTTAACCGCTTCACGTGCTTCTGCTGCAGAGAAAGCTATCGTTACGTCATACGCTTTTTTGATTAGAAATTTCTCTAATAATTTGCAAAACGCAATATCATCTTCTATCAGTAATATCTTCGGCATTTGGTTTGAGGGACTTTTTTGCTAAAATAATATTATTAAACTTGTTATTTCATAAATTTATGTAAAATATGTAAAAAAAAAGAGATTGCACGACGCAATCTCTTTTTCACCAAAAACATAAATCTAAATTCACCTAATTATATCTTCAACCAGTTACCATTGACATCTGAATAAACAGTAGCCTTCTGGTCTCCAACTGATATTTCGAGTTTATACTCTTTTTTTTCGTTTACAAATGCTTTCTCCAGTTTTGCTCCTGGATAAGCAGTCTGCAGAGCAGTTTTTACTGCTGCAGGCACAGCATCTGCCGTAACTTCAGTGTATTCTGACTGAACAGTTACAGTCGCTTTAGTGTTTTGAGAAACAGGCAATACATTGGCATGAATTGACATTGTTCCTAAAACTACCATAGCTGATAAGATTAGTTTTTTCATGATGCTGATTTTAAATTATTTTTTAATGATGTTCCCAGAAGCATCTGTGAAAATAGTATACTTCTTGTCTCCACTTGAAATTTCAAGCTTAAACTCGTTTTTATCATTTTTATAAGCTTTCTCAAGCTTAGTATTTGGAAAAGATTTTTCAACTGTAGACTTCACTGCTGCCGGAACAGCATCTAAAGCAACTTCAGTATATCCATCCTGAACAAGTACTGATTGAGAAATCGAAATCGCTGGAAGAACTGTAGCGTTCACTGAAAGACTTCCTAAAACAATCGCTGCTGATAAGATTAACTTTTTCATAATATTTAGTGGTTTAAATTATTTTTTAAGGATTTTACCAGAAGCATCTGTATAAACGATCGATTTTTCGCCTCGAACGGTTATCTCAATTTTGTACTCCTTTTTATCATTAACCCATGCTTTTTCAAGTACTACACCAGGATAAGCGTCATCTAAACCTTTTTTTACGGCTGCCGGAACTCCGTCCACTTCTTTATATCCATCCTGATCATTTACTGTATGCACTATTGGAGTAGTTGCAACAGGGGTCTCTGCGTACATCGACAAACTGCCTAAAACAATTGCTGCCGATAAGATTAACTTTTTCATAGTAATAGTTTTTAAGGGTTAGACTTAATTATTTTTTAATCCAAGTACCATCTGCGTTAGCAAAAAGATTTCCTGTTTTGTCACCAACAGTAACTTCTAGTTTATATTCTGACTTTTCATTTTTGAATGCTTTAGTCAAAACTGCATCTGGATATGCTTTTTTAAGAGCGTCAGTTACCGCTGTTGGAACTTCTACTACTTTAATTTCTGTATATTCGTCTTGAATAGAAATTGTTTTAACGATTGTATTTGAAATTGGCGAAGTTGAAGCAAATGATGTTAAACCTCCCAAAACGATTGCGGCTGATAGAAATAAATTTTTCATGATAGTTATATTTTAATGTAGTTAATTTGATTTTAGTATTCTTTATTTGAATTTTCATAATACGAATACTTTAGAATTTTGAATTATTTTTGAATCCAGGTTCCGTCTGCATTAGCAAAAAGATTTCCAACTTTGTCACCAACAGTAACATCAAGTTTGTACTCTGACTTTTCGTTTTTGTAAGCTTTAGTGATTACTGCAGTTGGATAAGCTTTTTTCAAAGATTCTGTAATTGCTGCTGGTAATTCTTCTAATTTAATTTCAGTGTATTCTTCTTCAATAGAAATCGTTTTTACGATTGTATTATTTACTTGTGTAGTTGAAGCGAATGAAGTTAAACCTCCTAAGACAATTGCGGCTGATAAAAATAAATTTTTCATAACGTATATATTTAAATTAATAGTTGTTTACGCTTTAGATAATGAAATTATTGTGCCGTAAAAGAAAAGAGCCATGCCAAAGACCATAAAAACCTGTTTTTAAAGGCTTTACATCAAATATAGCAAAAAAAGATAAAACTTAAAAGGTGTGTAAAAGAGAAAAGAAGTGTGTAATAAGTAAACACTTTTAGTGTAACCTTGGCTGAAATTCCAAATTTTGAAATTCCAAATTCCATTGCAAGCTTAGGAAATTCTAATTTTTGAAATTCCAAATCCCAATATAATCATCTCTAGTTTGGAATTTGGACTCGAGCGATAGCGAACAGGCGAAGCAATTTAAATTGGAATTTAATTTAAGAGGAAGTATATAAAAAAGAAAGGCTGTCAAAATTGACAGCCTTTATATTATTCCTCTATAGATTTCATTTTAAATGTATCCATAAATGCAGTTGTATAATCTCCTGCAATATATTTTGGATCATCCATTAATTGTCTGTGAAAAGGTATTGTAGTTTTCACACCTTCGATTACGAACTCATCCAAAGCTCTACGCATTTTGCTGATAGCTTCTTCACGAGACTGCGCTGTTGTAATTAACTTAGCAATCATAGAATCGTAATTTGGCGGAATACTATATCCTGAGTATACGTGAGTATCTAAACGTACTCCGTGTCCTCCTGGCATATGAAGCGTAGTAATTTTTCCTGGTGAAGGACGAAAATCGTTATATGGATCTTCAGCATTAATACGGCATTCGATAGCGTGTAATTGTGGAAGGTAGTTTTTACCTGAAATCGGAATTCCAGCAGCAACCATAATTTGCTCACGGATCAAATCATAATCAATAACTTGTTCTGTGATCGGGTGCTCTACTTGAATACGAGTATTCATTTCCATGAAGTAGAAGTTTCTGTGTTTGTCTACTAAAAACTCTACTGTTCCAGCTCCTTCGTATTTAATGAATTCAGCAGCTTTTACAGCAGCTTCTCCCATTCTTGCACGAAGTTCATCTGTCATGAAAGGTGAAGGTGTTTCTTCAGTAAGTTTTTGGTGACGACGCTGTACAGAACAATCTCTTTCAGAAAGGTGACAAGCTTTTCCGTATGCATCTCCAACAACTTGAATTTCGATATGACGTGGCTCTTCGATAAGTTTTTCCATGTACATTCCGTCATTTCCAAACGCAGCAGCAGCTTCCTGACGTGCACTTTCCCAAGCTTTTAAAAGCTCTTCTTCTTTCCAGATGGCACGCATTCCTTTACCACCACCACCAGCAGTAGCTTTCATCATAACTGGATATCCAATTTCTGCTGCTGTTTTTTGTGCATGTTCGTAAGATTCTAATAATCCATCTGAACCTGGTACACAAGGAACTCCTGCTGCTTTCATTGTAGCTTTTGCAGAAGCTTTATCTCCCATACGGTCGATCATTTCTGGAGCAGCACCGATAAATTTAATTCCGTGCTCTTGACAGATTTTTGAGAATTTAGCATTCTCAGAAAGAAATCCATAACCTGGGTGAATTGCATCTGCATTTGTAATTTCAGCAGCTGCAATAATATTTGACATTTTCAAATACGATAAGTTACTCGGAGGAGGGCCAATACAAACCGCTTCGTCAGCAAATTTAACATGTAAACTTTCTGCGTCGGCTGTAGAGTAAACTGCAACAGTTTTGATTCCCATTTCCTTACATGTACGAATTACACGTAGTGCAATTTCTCCTCTATTCGCAATTAATATTTTTTTAAACATCTTATTTTAATTAATTAGACAATTTGATAATTAGATAATTTTAGATGGTTAACAAAATTGCTTCGAACCATTCTAAAATCTAAAATCTAAAATCTAAATTTATTTATGATGGATCTACTAAGAATAAAGGTTGGTCAAATTCTACTGGAGACATATCGTCTACAAGAATTTTTACAATTTTACCAGAAACTTCAGATTCGATTTCGTTGAATAATTTCATTGCTTCAATTACACAAAGAACATCACCTTTAGAAACTGTGCTTCCAACCTCTGTGAAAACTGGTTTGTCTGGAGATGGTTTTCTATAGAATGTTCCAATGATTGGAGATTTTATAGTAATATATTTAGAATCGTTAGCTGCTACTGGAGCTTCTGGAGTTACACTTACAACTGTTGGAGCTGTAACTTGTGGAACTGCCGCTTGAGGTAAAGCTGCCTGAGCTGGTAATTGCTGTACGTAAGTTGCCTCTGTTACATTTGTTTCTAAAGTTGTTCTGATCGTGATTTTTACATCATCCATTTCTAACTTCACTTCTGCAACGCCCGAATTTGCAACAAATTTGATTAGGTTTTGAATTTCTTTTAAATCCATAATGATTCGTTTTTAGTTTTAATTTATTTTGTATCGTAAGCCCATTTTAAATAGATAGATCCCCAAGTGAATCCTCCACCAAAAGCGGCAAAGATAACATTATCTCCTTTTTTAAGCTTATTTTCAAAATCAGCTAATACTAATGGTAAAGTTCCAGAAGTAGTATTACCATATCTTTCGATGTTTACCAAAACTTTAGAATCGTCCAATTCTAATCTTCCGGCAGTAGCATCAATAATACGTTTATTAGCTTGGTGTGGCACTAACCAGTCAACATCTTGATTTGTCAAATTATTTCTTTGCAAAATCAATTCGCTAGCATCTGCCATATTAGTTACAGCATATTTGAAAACAGTTTTACCGTCTTGCATAATATTGTGCTGTCTGTTTTTTACAGTATCTTCACTAGGCGGGATCAAAGAACCTCCCGCAGGAATTTTAAGAAAATCGCGTCCAACGCCATCACTTCTTAAATATTCATCCTGTAAACCAAGACCTTCATAATTTGGTTCGAAAAGAACTGCACCAGCCCCATCTCCAAAAATAATACAAGTTGCTCTATCTGTATAATCTACAATTGATGACATTTTATCTGCACCAATTAAAAGTACTTTTTTGTAACGTCCTGACTGAACATAAGCCGCAGCAGTAGACATTCCGTATAAGAAACTTGAACATGCAGCTTGCAAATCGTATGCAAATGCATTTGTCGCTCCAATTTCTGTTGCAACAAATACTCCTGTAGAAGCCACCATCATATCTGGTGTTGCAGTTGCCATTATAATCATATCAATCTCAAGCGGATCAATATTTGCTTTTGCAATTAAATCCTGTGCTGCTTTTATCGCAAGGTACGACGTACCTTTATCAGCATCTTTAAGAATTCTTCTTTCTTTAATTCCTGTTCGAGTGGTAATCCACTCATCATTGGTATCAACCATTGTTTCTAGTACTTTGTTCGAAAGAACGAAGTCAGGAACATAAGCTCCAACAGCGGTAATTGCGGCTGTGATTGTATTCATTATATTCTATTATTTTCTTTTCAAATTATGATTAATTTGAAAAATTTTTAAAAGACTTGAAAATTACAAAAAAAAACGTAACGAATTTGTCTATATTTTCCTAAAAAACGAAAATTATAACCAACAAAAAAAACTCTCACTATGTGAGAGTTCTAGTATAATTTACAAAAACGTATTAAGCAACCGCTTCAGATTTATCGATAACAACTTGCCCTCTGTAGTACATTTTACCTTCATGCCAGTAAGCTCTGTGGTATAAATGCGCCTCACCTGTGATAGGACATGTAGCGATTTGAGCTACAGTAGCTTTATAATGTGTTCTTCTCTTATCTCTTCTTGTTTTCGAGGTTTTTCTCTTAGGATGTGCCATTTTACTATATTATTTATCCGTTAATAGTTTCTTTAATTTTTCCCAACGCGGGTCAATATCTTCTTCTTTATTACTCTCTTCCTTTTGTTCTTTTACACTTAATTCATTCAATTTTGTTAAAGTTTCTGTCTGTAGACTTCCATCTTTAACCCCTGGATGAATTCTTTTTTGAGGTACTGAAAGCGCGATCATTTCATAAATATACTGCGCAACATCTATCTCGTGTTCACCATGTGGTAAAATCAATAATTCTTCGTTATCATCATTAAATTCATCTCCAAAACGAACTATCAACTTCATTTTCCCTTTTATAGGTAAATCAAAATCTTCGCCTGTTAGATCACACGGCACGTTTACGGTTCCTTTGTGTTTGAATTCTAACTCTAACATTGTACTTTTTTTATCAAAAAGCAAATTGACTTTAATGTCTGAACTTTGAAACTCATCGTATTCAAAATTCTTAAAGAACTCGTTATTTATCTGATACTCAAAATGGTGTTTTCCTAGTTTTAATCCTACGAAAGGAATTAAAAATTCTTTTGTTTTGCTCATTTCAACATCAATTTGATCAATTCAGTTCTAAAACTAGATATCTGAATTGGGGTGCAAAGATATAAAATTATTATAAATCTAATAATCTTATTCACCTTTTTTTGTTTATAACTGTTTTTCTTTTATTTTAAGAGGTTTTTGGCTAATCTCCTCATACTGATTACGCGAGCGAAAAATATCGATTGCAAGATAGACTGCTTCTTTAAAAGAATTGTAATCTGCCATATCTTTCCCAGCAATATCGTAAGCTGTGCCATGATCTGGAGAAGTTCTAATTCTATTTAAACCTGCTGTATAATTAACTCCTTTACCAAAAGATAAAGTTTTAAATGGAATTAATCCTTGATCGTGATACATGGCTACAATAGCATCATATTTTTCATATTGACCGCTTCCAAAAAAGCCATCTGCCGGAAAAGGACCAAAAACCATTGTTCCTGCTTCAAATATTTTTTTCAAAACAGGTTTCAAAATCAAATCATCTTCTTTACCAATTACACCGCCATCACCTGCATGCGGATTCAATCCTAAAACTGCAATTTTTGGTTTTACGATGCTAAAATCCTGAACCAAAGATTTTCTGACTGTTTCTATTTTTTTTGCAATTAATTCTTCTGTCAAATGTGAAGCAACTTCGTTAAGAGGCACATGATCGGTAATTAAACCTACTCTTAAATTATCCTGCACCATCATCATTAGCGCATCGCCGTCTAATTGCTGATCTAAATAATCTGTATGTCCCGGAAATTTAAAATCTTCAGACTGTATATTGTATTTATTAATAGGAGCTGTAACCAAAACATCAATTTCGCCATCTTTTAAAGCTTTTGTTGCTGCTGTAAAAGATTTAATCGCATACTCTCCTATTTTAGGATCATTAACTCCAAAATTTAGATCAACACCTTCTCTCCAAAGATTTAAGACATTTACTTTTCCGGGTATAACCTGCTCCAATTTGTCAACTCCATGAAATTGAACTGTCGATGTAAAGCTTTTTCTAACGAATGAAAGAATTTTAGCATTTGCAAAAATAACCGGCGTACACAATTCCAACATCCGAGAATCTTCGAATGTTTTGAGTATAACTTCGCTTCCAATACCGTTTAAATCTCCAACTGAAATTCCAACAATTATATTTTCTGCTTTTTTATTCATGAGCTCAGTTTATTTATTACTAATTTTGATGTGCAAATTTAGTAAAATAAAACCACAATGTTCACAGGAATTATAGAAACACTCGGCAGGATTCACGAAATTCAAAAAGACCAAAACAATCTTCATATAACAGTTGACTCTTCAATTACACACGAATTAAAAATAGACCAGAGCGTTTCGCACAACGGAATATGCCTTACAGTTGTTGCCATAAAAGACTCTTTTTATACGGTAACCGCAATTGACGAAACGATTATAAAAACCAATATAGGCGATTGGAAAGTTGATGATATTGTAAATCTAGAAAGAGGAATGAAGCTTGGCGACCGCTTAGACGGACATATTGTACAAGGTCACGTAGATCAAACTGGAACTTGCATCAAAATCGAAGAAGCCAACGGAAGCTGGAACTACACTTTTGAATACGATAAAAACTTAAACAATATTACAATCGAAAAAGGTTCGATTACAGTAAACGGAGTAAGTCTGACGGTTGTAAATTCGAAAACAAATGAGTTTAGCGTCTCAATTATTCCGTACACTTACGAACACACTAATTTTAAAGATATCAAAGTTGGCACAAAAATCAACCTTGAGTTTGATGTAGTTGGAAAATACATTTCTCGCCTTTATTCAATCAACAAATAAAGTTTTTCAATTTTCTACAAAAAAAGCTTCAATTTAAATTGAAGCTTTTTTCATTTTATTTTTATATATAGAAATAGCTCCTAAAACCAAACCAGCTGCGAAGAGAAAAACTACATTATTATCTATTGGAAAGTTTGGAGGAGTTCCACCTCTACTCGCCATAGCATCTGCCGTACTAACCGCTTCTCCTGGAGGTGGCATATCTTTCGGTCCAGCCAATGACACATTCAACAATAATAAGGCAATTACTAAAAATGGGGCTTTTAGATTTTTCATAAATTCAAGCGATTGCAAATCAGCAACTCTAGATAATTATTGATAAATATTCTTCTGTGGAAATTTCGCACAAACGCATTTCTACTTCCAAAATCTTGGACAAAAGTATAAGTTTTTTGCACAAAATCAACTTTTAAACCAAAAAACACAAAACAAATTTTAACATTTTTTTTCAAAATTCTGCTAATCCTTTTCAGAAAACGCTCTAGAGAACAATCACTCTTTTTTGCTATTATTTATAAGTCTTATAAGCTTATAAGAATTTCCTGATTTTAGCCGAATTTGGATTTTTTTTACAATGAGAAAAAGACCTGTTACTAAAATTTACGTCAAAAAAAGAAGTTTGGATTCAACTCTAATTACTTTTAAGAGAATGTTTTCAAATTAATATATTTGTACAGTTAAATTTGGGCTTTCAAATTCAAACCTATTTCCAAAACCTCTAATCAAGCAAATGAAAAACCAATATACAGTCGGAAGTTTATACGCAGGCGTCGGCGGTATTTGTTTAGGTTTTGAAAATGCGGGGTTCAAATTAGAATGGGCGAACGAATTTGACAAAAAAGCTTGCGTTACTTATAGAAACAATTTTGACCACTCTCTTATTGAAGGTGATGTTATGGAATTGGACGTAAAAAAACTCAATAAAACTGACATTCTTACTGCCGGATTTCCGTGCCAGCCCTTTTCTCTCGCTGGCCATCGGAAAGGTTTTAAAGACAGTAGAGGAAATCATTTCTTCAAAATATTAGATTTTATTGACGAAATGAGGCCAAAAGTGGTATTTCTTGAAAATGTAAAAAACCTAAAAGGGCACGATAAAGGAAATACCATGAAAGTAATTCAGCGCGAAATCAAAAAACGCAATTACACCTTTGATAGTGCGGTCTTAAATACCAAAAATTTCGGTAACATTCCGCATAATCGAGAACGAATTTTCATGATTGCTTTTGACAAGGATTTTGTTAAAAAAGGTTTCAAATTTAATTTTCCAGAAAAAGAAGAATTAACGAAAAAGGTTACCGATTTAATCACAAAAGAAAAAGTAGACAAAAAATTTTACTACACCGAAGATAAATACATGTACAACATGCTCAAAGAAACTGTTGTGCGCGAAGACCGAATTTATCAGTTTAGAAGACAATATGTACGAGAAAACAAAAAAGAAGTCTGCCCTACTTTAACCGCAAATATGGGAACTGGAGGCCACAATGTTCCAATTATTACAACCGAATTTGGCTTTAGAAAACTAACTCCAAGAGAATGTTTTCGTTTTCAAGGTTTTTCCAGACCATTATAAACTACCTAAAATTTCGAATTCTAGTCTTTACAAACAAGCTGGAAATTCGGTAAGTATGCCCGTGATACAGAGACTCGCTTCCGAAATTTTCAAATGCCTAGAAAAAGCCGAAGCTAGAAAATTAAAAACTGAAAAAGTTTAAATACTTAAAAGCATTATTGTTCCTTCAATTTTTGCCAAACAAACTTCGAGATTCTTTTCTATCTCTTTGCTCCAAAACCTTAAAACTGTCCAATTTTCAGAAACCAGAAAATTGTTGACTTCATCATCTCTTTGAATATTTCTTTCAATTTTCGGAATCCAATATTCCCGATTTGTTTTAATCCTCATTTGCTCCGTTTCCCAATCTTTTCCGTGAAAGAATTCACTATCGACAAAAATGGCCAATTTATATTTGGCAAAAGTAAGATCTGGTCTTCCAAATATCTTTTTGTTATTCTTTCGATATCTGTGACCCAATTTCCACAAAGCTTTAGCAAGCCTTACTTCACCTTTTGTAGCAGTGCTTTTTATTGCCTGCATAGTTTTCCTCCTCTGTTCGGGAGTTAATCTATCCATCTTAAGATTAAATTTGTTTCGGATGGATAAAGTTAAGAGATTTTATAGAAAAGAAAGTTTAATTTTTGATATCAAAAGATTTCAATTTTCACATTTCAAAAAGACCTAAAAAACAAAAAAGCCTCTACATTTCTGTAAAGGCTTTCTATTCTAAAGAAGTGGTCCCACCTGGGCTCGAACCAGGGACCACCTGATTATGAGTCAGGTGCTCTAACCAGCTGAGCTATAGGACCGGTTTAGAGGATGCAATATTACTACTATTTTTCATTCACTCCAAATATTTTAAGACATCATTTTAATTTAATTTTAAAAGTTTCTTCGAATCTCAAAAACGAAATTGATTTTCAACCTCTTATTCAAAAAATTAAAATGACATTTTTTTATTTAATTTCTTGACAAAGCTCTACCAAAACACCATTTGTGTTCTTTGGATGAAGAAAAACGACCAATTTATTGTCGGCACCTTTCTTTGGAACTTCATTAATCAAGACAAAACCTTCGTTTTTTAAGCGAACAATTTCTGCTTCGATATCATCAACATCAAAAGCGATGTGATGAATTCCTTCTCCCTTTTTTTCTAAAAATTTAGCAATCGGACTTTCGGGATTCGTTGCCACCAAAAGTTCTATTTTGTTATTTCCGGTTTGAAAGAAAGATGTTAAAACGCCTTCGCTTTCTACGGCTTCCATTTTATAAGACGGAACACCAAGCATTTTTTCGAACAAAATATTGGCATCATCCATATTTTTTACTGCAATTCCGATATGTTCTATTTTGTTTACCATCTTTCCTGTTTATTGATTTGTGTACGTATTAAAATAACCGCATTCAGCAATTACGTCCTGATAATATTTCGTATCCGAATAGTCTTTTCTTAAAGCTTTGAATGAGTTCCAGGCAATAAAATTAACTTTATCGTCTTGAATTTGCCAATAACTGTTTATTGCACTGTATTTTTTATTGTAATAATCGTTTCGTTCGCATTTCGAAATCAAGTACAGACATTTTGCTTTTTGTTCTTTGTTTGAAGCAGCTTCAAAAGCTTTTTGATAATACATTTTAGAAACCGAATTATTCGTAATCATTTCTTTCATCGAATCTCTAAACGAATACGGACTTGAACCGTAACCTACAATACTGATTTCGTAAAAAGTTCTTCCGTTTCCAAAATGAGAAATATTGTAAAACGCATTTCCTAGCAAAAGGCTGTTCGTGTAAACATCTTCTTTCTGTGCTAATTTATCCTGCATCGATTTTATTGTCGTTAAGAAATCCATGTAAGTATATTTTTTCTTCTGATACGCCGCGTGCTCACAATCATGACAATCTTTTATGTTTCCGTTAAACGGATTTCCTAAGAACTTGTAATGCTGAACAGAATCTGTTTGTTGCATAAAAGCAATTGCTTCTGGAATCTTGTTTTTGAAAGTCGCCTGAACTGCCTGAAACTGATTAATATCTTTCAGCTTCAAACTATAAATTCCTGCTCCGATTTTCTCAATTTCCGACTTATTAGATTTTTCTAAGAAAGATTTTATCGCCAACAAATTCTTTTCGTTGTCATAAAAAGCATTTCCGTCATTCCAATAACTATAACGTGATTCGCCATAAATCTCAGCCATCACAAAATTGCCGCTTTCTTTATACAAATGCGACAAATAACTTCTGCTCCACGAAGAAGCATTTTGATAACGAAATTCCTCTCCTTTATAATTTTTAGGAAGCTCGTAATACAGCCAATTCAAATCGGCAAGAATTGTTTTTTCATTTTTATCTGTCAGCTTATCAATCTTGCTTAAATTATTTACAAAGCGCAATAAACGAAGCTGCATTCCAGCCAATTCTGTTTTTGGAAGCGTTTTTTCTGCTTTAGTATAATTTTTATCTGCATTAGCATAATCCCCTTTTAGCGTTTGAAGATATCCAAGTGCCATATCCCATAAATAGGGTTTATCGGTATTTCCTGCAGCAGAAATTTTTGCAATTAAATCAACAGCGCTATTGTCGACTTTTGCTTTATTTTCTGTTTTATTTTCGGCAACTGTCTGCGGTTTTGGTTTCTGATTTTCTCCTTGCCCGTCCAGCTGAAACGAATTATTTATTTTTTGCTCTAGCGAATTAACCAATCTTGTCCCAAGATAATTTAAATGTTCACTCTTCGGATCTAATTCGTAGATTTTTTCAATTGCCTGTTTTTCATCTTTATAATATCCGTGAATTGCCCAAAGCGCCGCTTTCTCTTTATTGCTTTTTGCCATAGCCAGAGCTTTAGTCCAATCTGATTCATTTTTTGGACGGAAACTATAAGCTGTTACCACTCTTAATTCTGGACATTTATCAAAAACTTGAGCATACAAATAATTGGAGGTCGCATATTTTTTCTGCTTGAAATTAATTCCCGCAACATACGCTAAAGCACGATAATACAATGTATTCTTTGCAACAGAACCTTCTGTTTTATTGAAAAAGTCAACTGCTTTTTGCTTATCATTACTATAAAAACGTGCTTTCATCGTCAGAAACCAATATCTGTTTTTCAAAAATGGATCAGACAGCGTGTTGTAGACATTTTCTATTGACTGAATCATTTTAGCATCATTGAAAGTTTTGGCCACCACAGGATCGTAACTCCAATAATCTTCTCCAATTGAAACGGTTTCTATTTTTTGAGCCAAATACAAAAATTCGACAAAATTTTTAACCTTTTCATCTTTCAAATTAAGCTTTTTGCCCCATTTCTGAGAGCTTTTATTTTCCTTTTTTGTTTTATAAAAAACATGCAAATCGGTTATTTCTTCTTTGTTTTGGATTGCATTTTTTTCATCAGAATAATATCTAGGCTTTTCGTCACCAATCAAAAAATAATTGACTGTTGTCGTATCGGCTTTTCCTTTTAAGTAATCTGCCCAATCCGACTTTATGTTTTTATTAAAACGAGAATTATGCTGGGTATCAAAACCAATTCCGTAGAAAATTCCGCCAGACAAAAACAATGGCGAATACGATTTATCAGCAAAAGTTTCTGGAGTAAAATTTGAATTATAAGATCCTAAATAGTCCCAATCTCCATCTGCACAGGCATATATTCCGGCTGCAGAAAGCAAAACGGCACTAGAAACAAGAAATAACTTGCTCAAAAATATTCTTTTCATAATTATTTAAATTGAATTCGTCTAAATCGTAAAATATAATTTCGTTTGGCTTTTCCACAAGATTATCTTGCAAATCTTCTGCCATTTCTTTTAAATCTTCTGTTTTAATTTCTTCTATTTTTAAGAGATCATTTTCTTCATAAAAAACACCATTTTTATAATTGGCTTTTTTTACTCTGAAAAAAATCGAACTTGTTTTTTCAAAATTAGAATCTTTTTCTAATGCTACACTGTTCATTTTAGAACGGAGTCCGATGACTTTATTGTTTCTAATATGAACTCCCCACGAATAAATTGGAAATGCAAAATCGAGATGCAGCGGATATCTTTTTAAACTTTTAAGATATCGTTCTGCTACTTTTTCATCATAAATAGAATTTAGCGAATCGGGCGCAATCGATCCCATATTATAATACATCAAAACTCCTGAATCCACATTTGGAATTTTCGTTTTTTTGAAGTATTTCACTTGATGCAATCGAATGGTAGCTGAAAGTTTCTTCTTCGAAAGCTTTTTAAAAACCTCTATAAATTTCAAATAATTCCCTTTGCTTTTTAATGTCCAATCGCAATCAATTTGAATTTCCTTACACGAAATTTGGTTTTTAGAATTAATTTGTTCTATAAGATCAAAAGTTTTCTGAGCCAGATCATTAACATCAAGATGAGGCTGAAGCATCACTTTGTTCTGAATAAAAACAACTGGAACAATTGTATATTCTTTTGGATTTTCTAAAAAACGAACAGGACTAATCGGAATTGGAAAATTTGATTCTGGATGAAGTCCAATGTCAAAATATCTTACATACAGCTTTTGAACTTTATTTTCATCCAAAACTTCTTTTTCTGTTTTTGAGAATTTAAATATCGTTTTCCAGTAATAAAAGGAGATTACAGGTTTTTCGCTTTTAGTGCAAGACAACATTAAAAAGAGAAACAAAACTGGAAAAATTCGTTTGAACAAAACTTAGAGGATTACATTTTAATTCAAAAGTAAGAAATTATGCCGTTTTAAAATACTTGAAGAGGTAAAATTTTAGAAGAATTCCAAAAGTTCGAAATCCTAATAATTGGCCAAAAAATTTCAATTAAAGCAAATATAATTGTTATTTTGTGCAATCAAATTGAAAAACCGTTATGTTGAAAAACACTTTAAAATATATTGCCTTTATAATTTTAATATCAATGATAAGCTGCGCTAAGCGAGGCAGTATTACCGGCGGTTTAAAAGATACATTAGCTCCCGTCTTGGTCTCTAGCTTTCCCGAAAATTATTCTACAGATTTTAAAGGAAATACGATCCTTTTAAATTTCGACGAATATGTCAAGCTTAAAAACACCAATAAACAGCTGATTATTTCTCCTCCTTTAAAAAATGAACCTTTAATCACGCCTTCAACGGTGAGTAAATTTTTAAAGATTGAAATTCGAGATACCTTACAGCCAAACACCACGTATAGTTTTAATTTTGGACAAGCAATTACTGACAATAATGAAGGAAACGCTTTAAACCAATTTAAATATATTTTTTCTACAGGATCGCACATTGATTCGCTTAAATTGAACGGAAGAATTAAAGATTCTTACGGAAAATATGTTGACAATTTCGTTTCTGTAATGTTATACGAAATAAATGACAAATACAAAGATTCTACTATTTACAAAGAATTTCCGCGCTACATCACCAATACTTTGGACAGTATGCGAACTTTTCAATTCGAAAATTTAAAAGAAGGAAAATATCTTTTGGTGGCATTAAAAGACAAAGGATCAAACAATAAATTCAACCCGAAAGATGATAAAATCGGTTTCTTAAAAAACTACATCACTATTCCGACAGATACTGTTTATGAATTAGAATTATTTAAAGAAACATTGCCATTAAAAACGTTCAAACCTATTCAGGCTTCTGGAAACCGTTTGTATCTTCCGTATGACGGAAAACAGAATTTCAAAAATTCAAAACCAAAAATTGTTCTTAAAAACGGCGATGAAGTTCTAGAAACTATTATAACGCAATTCCCTAAAAAAGATTCACTTCAGGTCTGGTACAAACCTTTAAAGGCCGATTCATTATCTATGGAAGTGGAGAAAGGGAGCTACAACAAAAAGTTTTCTTTTAAAATTAAAGCTTTGAAAAAAGACACCCTAAATATTAAGGCGGTACAAAACGGCCAAATTAATTTTAGAGAACGTTTTACACTGGAAACCGAAACCCCATTGGTGAAATTTGATAAGTCTAAAATCAATTTGGTGAATAAAGATTCTGTTGCTGTTCCTTACACAACAGAATACGATGAATTTGACCAGAAATTATATATAGATTTCAAAAAAGAACCTTTAGAAAAATACAATTTCACTTTCTTGCCAGGTGCTTTGACAGATTTTTACGAAAAGACAAACGACACTTTATCGTATAAACTCAACACAAAAGAATATGCCGATTACGGGAATATTATCTTGAATTTAAAAAATGTAAAACGTTTTCCTATTATTGTTGAATTGACCAATAAAAAAGGAGATGTTGTTCTGGCTGAAGGCTATTCTGAAGGCGCAACGACATTGGAATTCAATCTACTCCAGCCTGACCTTTTTACTGTGCGTGTTATTTACGATGACAACAAAAACAAACAATACGATACAGGTAATTTCTTAGAAAAGAAATATGCCGAAGAGGTATTTTACAATCAGCAAGAGTTTGATGTGCGCGCCAATTGGGATCGGAACGAAACAATTGACTTGAGTATTCCGTTTAATCCCGAAGTCGAGAAAAAACAAGACGATAAAAAGAAAAAAGAAGCAGAAAAGAAACGAAAAGCGTTTTAAAGTTTAATTTCAAACTGATCTTTATCGCTTAAAAAATCCAGTTTTTTACGCGTTTCATACATGGTGTTTTTGTCCAATTCTATGACAAAGACACCATTTTTTTCTTGTGGCTCTAAAATATAATTGCCTAAAAAATCTATTGCCTGCGAGTGCCCCACATGTTCATAATCGTGAGCATCGTTTCCAATTCTATTTACTCCAACAACATAAGAAAGATTTTCTATGGCGCGGGCTTTTAGTAAAGTATCCCAAGCGTTGGTGCGCACTTTTGGCCAATTGGCAACATATAGAATAAGGTCGTAATTTTCTACATTTCGAGCAAAAACCGGAAATCTCAAATCGTAACAAATTTGAAGACATATTTTCCAATTCAAATAATTGACAATAACTTTTTGGTTTCCGCGTGTATAAACTTTGTCTTCGCCAGCGAGAGAAAACGAATGTCTTTTATCGTAATATTGAATTTCGCCCGACGGAAAAACAAAAAACATTCGATTATAATATTTTCCGTTTTCTGTAATGACAATGCTTCCTGTCACGGCAGCATTTTTTTGTTTTGCTTTTAATTTCATCCAAGCAATCGTTTCTCCGTGCATTGTTTCGGCAACTTCAGAAGCTTTCATGGTAAATCCCGTCGAAAACATTTCTGGAAGTACAATTAAATTTACTTCCGACTCGATTTCATTGATTTTTGAATCGAAATTCTCTCGGTTTTTATCGGCGTTCTGCCAAAAAAGATCGGTTTGGATTAAGGCAATTTTCATTTTTATAATTTTATATAAAGGTAGAAAACATCAGTGTATACTTCATTTATTACTCCATAATTTTAACATTTGGATTGCAAAAAAAATGCAGTTTTTGCAAAAAAAATGCGATACTTGAAATTATTTTATATATTTGAATTTCCAACCACAATTACAACTAACTAAAAACCAATCACAAACCATGAGCATTCTTATACTCACAGCTTGCATTATTTTCTTGATTTTACAGATTGCTTGGTTTAAAATTAATCCGTTTATAGCCTTTATTATTACTTCGCTTTTAGCAGCACTTTTCCTTGGATTGCCAATTGAGAACATTTCCCCTGTTCTTCAAAAAGGCCTTGGCGAAATGTTAGGCTCCATTACTTTAATTATCGTTTTCGGAACTTGTATCGGAAAACTCGCTGTCTCTTCTGGAGCAGCAAATGTAATTGCCAAAACCGTTATGAGCTGGACAGGTAGAAAATATGTTCGCTTGGGTTTAATGATTACCGGATTCATAATTGGAATTCCGCTTTTTTACAGTGTTGGGTTTGTGCTATTAGTTCCGCTGATATTCTCTGTAGCACATCAATTCAAATTATCAAAAGTATATTTAGGAATTCCTATGCTGGCTTCACTTTCTGTAGCACATGGTTTTCTTCCACCGCATCCTTCGCCAATGGCATTGAGCAGTATTCTAAAAGCAGACATTGGACTTGTACTAATTTATGGAATTATAATCGCGATTCCAACCATTTTAATTGCTGGTTTATGGTTTTCAACTCTATTTAAGAATATTAAAACCGAATCGGAACATGAAATTTTAAATGTAGAAGAAGTAAAAAATGAAGGCAAATTGCCAAGCTTTGGCTTAAGTTTATTTTCTGCCCTATTTCCCGTTTTTGGATTGACAATTACATCTTTGCTTCCTTTAATTTCAGATAATGAAAAACTGATTGCAATCTGCAAAATTATCGGAGATCCAAGTATGATAATGCTTTTATCGCTTTTGCTCTGCACCTACACTTTAGGAATTAAAATGAACAGAACAATGTCTTCTGTAATGGATGATTACACGCAAGCCATCAAAGATGTTGCTTTGATTGTTTTGATTGTTGGTGGCGCCGGCTGTTTAAAAGAAGTAATGATTGTAAGCGGTGTAAACGAAACCATTGTTTCAACTTTAAACCAAGTAAATATTCATCCGTATTTATTGGCTTGGATGATGGCTGCCATTATTCGCGTCTGCGTTGGTTCTGCAACTGCGGCTGGTTTAATGACCGCGAGTGTTTTAGTACCTTTATTACAAATTAACGATCTTGACCCTAATCTCTTTGTACTTTCTGTCGGAGCTGGAAGTTTAATGTGTTCGCACGTAAACGATCCGAGTTTCTGGATGTTCAAAGAATATTTCAATATTAGTCTAAAAGACACTTTTAGATCCTGGACAGTAATGGAATCTCTAGTTTCTGTTTTAGGAATTGTATTTATATTTATTTTAAACGCTTTAATACATTAAAATCATGAGTTTAAATCCGCAAGAAAAATTCGAAAGTCTAGGTTTGTCACTTCCTCCTGCTCCACAGCCGTTAGGAATATACAAACCGTATTTGGTAGACGGAAAATATTTGTATTTGTCTGGACACGGACCTGTTCAAGACGATAAATCTTTAATTATAGGCAGAATCGGAGAAGATATGGATATCGAAGCTGGAAAATTGGCAGCAAGACAAGTAGGCTTAACAATGCTTTCAACAATCGTTACCAATTTTGGAAGTCTGAGTAAAATAAAAAGAGTAATCAAAGTTCTAGGAATGGTAAACTGTACTTCAGATTTTCTTAAACATCCTTATGTAATAAATGGTTGCAGCGAATTATTTGCAGAAGTTTGGGGACAAGAAAACGGAATTGGTGTGAGAAGTGCAGTAGGTTTCGGATCGCTTCCAGACAATATTCCCGTTGAAGTTGAAGCGCTTTTTGAATTGTACTAAAAGCCTTTTATATAGCCACGGATTACACAAATTTCAAGTAATTTAATTTGCGGAAATTTGTGCAATTGCTTCGCCTGTTCGCTATCGCTCGGGTTGTGGTTAAAAAAAATAAAAACACATAATTACTATGTGCATTTAAACAAGTGAAACACCTTTTTCAACACAAAGAAAAACTATGATTCTATGTGTTGAAAAAATACAACCACAAATTGCACAAATTTTCACAAATTTAATTACTTGAAATTCGCGCAATTCGTGGCAAAAAATTAAGATTTATGCAGAAGAACTGGTGGAAAATAAACCCCGAAACTTTAATAGACACGCCTTTTCTGGCGGTGTATGAAGATCGCGTGCGACAGAATATCGAAAAGCTGATTTCTTATTTAAAAGGCGATACGCAAAAACTTCGTCCGCATATTAAAACACATAAAAACGGTGATATTCTAGAATTGTTTAAAATTTACAACATTAAAAAAGTAAAATGCGCCACAATTGCAGAAGCAGAATTGGCCGCAATTCATCAAATTCCCGATATTCTTCTTTCTTATCAGCCCGTGGGATTAAAAGCCGAAAGATATTTTTCATTACTAAAAAAGCATCCTGATCTGCATTTTTCTACAATTGTAGATAATCTAGAAACCGCTAATAATTTAAACGCTTTCGCGAAAGAAAATCAGCTGACCTTAAGCCTCTATTTAGATTTGAATACCGGAATGAATCGAACAGGTTTTTCACTTTCAGAAAACTGGATAGGTTTAATTAGTGAAATTCAGAAATTAGAAAACATCAAATTTGAAGGAATTCACATTTACGACGGACATATAAAAGGAACTGTTGAAGAAAGAAAACAAGAAGCCTCAAAAGCTTTTGATTTGATTCAATCGAAAATAAATGAAAATGTAAAAATTGTCGCCGGAGGTTCGAATACTTTTCCTTTTTACGCCGAACAAGAAAATGTAGAATGCAGTCCGGGAACTTTTGTTTTTTGGGATTCGAATTATCAAATCAATCTGCCCGAACAAGATTTTAAACCTGCTTTGGTTATTGTGGGAACTATTATTTCTAAACCAACAAAAAATACTTTCTGTATCGATATTGGCTATAAAGCTGTTTCCTCAGAAAATCCGATTGATAAACGATTAGTGATTTTAAATGATGAAAATCTAATTCCGATTTCACATTCTGAAGAACATTTGGTTGTCAAAAATAAAGGTGAAAATGACTATCAAATTGGAGATATTATTTATGCTAAACCCTATCACGTCTGCCCGACCGTTGCACTTTATGATAATGTGCAGGCCGTAAACAAAAAACATCAAATTTATGCAACCTGGCCTGTTAGGGCAAGAACGCGTAAAATCAATTTTTAAAACAAGATTATGTTTATACTAGACGCCCACTTAGACCTCAGCATGAATGCGATGGAATGGAACCGCGATTTAAGAAATGATGTTCCTACCCTTCGTCATTTAGAAAAAGGAATGACCGACAAACCAGATCGCGAACGCGCAACTGTTTCTTTTCCTGATCTACGAAGAGGAAATATCGGAATTGTAGTTGCCACTCAAATAGCACGTTTTGTAAAACCCAACAGTATTATTCCAGGATGGAATTCTCCAGAACAAGCTTGGGCACAGACTCAGGGACAGCTGGCTTGGTACAAAAGCATGGAAGAAGCGGGTGAAATGAAACAGATTACAGATAAAAATTCGTTATTAAAACATTTCGATTTATGGAATAACGGAACGCCAAACGATAAAAAACCAATTGGCTACATTTTAAGTCTAGAAGGCGCAGATTCTTTTGTGGACATTTCCTATTTAGAAAGAGCTTATAATTACGGATTGCGTGCTGTTGGACCTGCGCATTACGGTCCTGGAAGGTACGCCAACGGAACCGATGCAACTGGAAAAATGAATGCAAACGGCATCGAATTATTAAAAGAAATGGAGCGTTTAAACGTAATTCTTGATGCAACTCATTTGTGCGACGATGCATTTTGGCAGGCATTGGACAATTTTAATGGTGCAGTTTGGGCAAGCCATACCAATTGTAGGGCTTTGGTCAATCATAATCGACAATACAGCGACGAAATGATAATGGCTTTAATAGAAAGAGGTGCTGTAATCGGAGGCGCTTTGGATGCTTGGATGATGGTTCCGAATTGGGAGAGAGGAATTTCTGATCCGAAAAAAATGAATTGCAATCTCGAAACCGCTTTTCAGCACATGGATCATATCTGTCAGCTAGCTGGAAATGCCAAACATATCGGAATCGGTTCTGATCTTGATGGCGCTTTTGGAACCGAACAATGTCCGTACGATTTAGATACGATCGCAGATTTACAGAAATTGGTTTTGATTTTTAAAAACAAGGGGTATTCTGATGAAGATCTAAAGAAAATCTTTCATCAGAACTGGATTGATTTTTTAGTTAAAAATTGGGATTAGATCACAACCAAACTCGGAACGGCGCTTTTGTATGGCTGTAGTTTTTTGTGATTTGGCTCTTCCTCGGTAATAACGTAATTCACCTCAGACAAACTAGCAATTTTCATTTTTAGAACTGTATTCAGTTTTTCGGTAATCGTTAAAACTGCTGTTTTTTTAGAAGCGTGAATCATGGCTTTTTTCACCTGGACAGTTTCCCAATCCGAATCAGAATATCCGCCATCGACGTCTAAAGCATTTGTCCCTAAAACCAAAAGGTCTGCTTTTATATTCGCTAATTGATGAAAGACTTCTCCGCTCACACACATCTGACTGTAAGAAGAAATGCTTCCGCCAATCATGATAGTTTTAATATTTGGTTTATCTAAAAGCTGAACTGCTGTTAAAGCGGTAATAGTAAAAACAGTTAGATTAAGATCGTTTGGAATTAATCGGATGAATTCTCGAATCGTAGTTCCTCCGTCAACAATAATAACCATTCCGTCATGAAGAAGACTAACTGCTTTTTGTGCAATAACTTGTTTCGCTTCTACCGCATAAGTCTGATTAGATGAAGAATAGTGATATCCTTTGGTCATCGCACCGCCTTTTACTTTGATAATAAGTGCTTCAGCGTCCAATTCATTAATATCACGGCGAATTGTATCTTCTGAAACACCAAGTTTAGCCGACAGCGTTTCAAAACTGACACGCGTGTGCAAGTTGATCTCTTTTAGAATATGGTTTTTACGTTCTTCTTTACTGTAATTTAAAACTTCATTTTCAGTGCTCATGCCGATTGATTTTTTCTATTTACAAAAATAAACAATTCGTTAAATAATCATCGAAACCAAAAGCCGTATTGGCAATAAAAATTTTCAATAATTTAGTTTTAAAAGCATTTCAATATCTTTAAAACTGTTTTTAATAAAAATCTAAAGTTTTTCTCTTATGAAAAAATTCCTTTTTATATTTTTTGTTCTTTCTTTTTTAAATGGAAAAGCACAAAATTCACAACAGAACATTTCTATTATTCCGGCTCCAAATTTTTATAAATTGACTGGAGACAGCATTCAAATAAATGGAAAAGTTCAAGTTACTTTTAAAAACAAAAATTACAGCCAAAAGGAATTGAAATCGGCTAAAATTTTTGAGTCGGCTGTAAATTCATTTTCAGATTCCAAAAAATCAAATATCAAAATTGAGTTCGATACAAATGAAAAATTGGCCTCAAAAGAAGCTTTTAAAATCGAAATTTCTAAGAATAAAATTTTAGTAAGCGGTCAAGAAGAAGGATTATTTTATGCTGTTCAGACATTATTGCAATTTTTACCAAATGATCCTTCCAAAAAAGAGCTAAAATTTCCATGCGTCATCGTTCGAGACCAACCACGATACGGGTATCGCGGTTTACACCTAGATGTTTGCCGTCATTTTTTCTCTGTTAATGTTATAAAAGATTTTATCAGACAAATGTCTAGCTATAAGCTAAACACCTTTCATTGGCACTTAACAGACGATCAGGGATGGCGAATTGAGATCAAAAAATATCCAAAACTAACCGAAATTGGTTCAAAAAGAGCGCAGACTTTAGTTGGCAATAAATTCGAAAGATCTCCGTTTTTTTTCGACGGAAATCCTTACGGCGGATTTTACACTCAAGAAGAAATTAAAGAAGTTGTAAAATTTGCCGAAGAGAATTATGTCAATATTATTCCCGAAATCGAAATGCCTGGACATGCTTCGGCGGCTGTTACAGCTTATCCAAATTTGGCTTGTTTTCCAGATCGAAATTATAAAGTCGTAGAATCTTGGGGTGTTTTTGAAGACGTTTTTTGCGCCGGAAAAGAGGAAACTTTTACTTTTTTGGAAGATGTTTTAAAAGAAGTTATGGAATTATTTCCAAGTAATTATATCCATGTTGGCGGAGACGAGTGCCCAAAAACAAGATGGAAAGTCTGCCCGAATTGTCAAAAAAGAATCAAAGATTTAGGTTTAAAAGACGAACATGAATTGCAGAGTTATTTCATTAAAAGAATTGAAAAGTTTTTGAATGCCAATGGAAGACAGATTTTCGGTTGGGATGAAATCTTGGAAGGCGGCTTAGCACCAAACGCTACTGTTATGTCTTGGCGAGGAGAATCGGGTGGAATTCATGCTGCAAAATTGAAACATCCCGTCGTAATGACTCCAGAAGGAACGGTTTATTTTGATTACAATCAAGGTTATTCACCAAACGAACCGTTGACAGTTGGGCGATTGAGCACTTTAGAAAAAATCTACCATTATAATCCAACGCCGGTTGACAGTTTAACGATTGAAGAACAAAAATATATTCTGGGTGTACAGGCTAATCTTTGGTCGGAATATTTGACAAGCGAAGCAAAACTGAATTATATGTTGTACCCGCGAATGTTTGCTTTAGCAGAAATTGCGTGGACAGCACCTCAAAACAAAAATTACAATCATTTTGTACAAAATCAATTGCCATATCATTTAGAAAAATTAGAACAACAAAAAAGATTGTATAAAGTCCCAACTCCTTTTGGTGCTGATGAAACGGCTTTAATTGCTTCGACATATATTTTAGACTTAAAATCAACCATCAAAAACGGAAAAATCTTCTACACGATCGATGGCTATAATCCTGATGAAACTGCAAATCTGTATCAAAATCCCGTAAAAATCAATATTCCAAAAAGTGAATATCGAATTATTAAAACGATTCAAATTAGCGAAAGCGGTAAAAGAAGTTCAATCAATAAAATAATTGTCCGAAATCCTGATTTAAAACCTGCTTTGGCAATTCAACCCAAAAAAAATGGTTTGCAGTATCAATATTTCACTGGAAAATTATTTCAGCAAACTCAGGATTTAGAATTGGCAAAACCAATAAACTCTGGAATTTTAGAAGGCAAAATCAGCGCTGAAAAATGGAAAACAAAATTAGAGCGTTACATTGGTTTAAAACTTAACGGATATATCTTTATTCCAGAAACTGGAAATTATACGTTTTCGACACTTTCAGACGACGGATCGAAGCTTTTTATTGATAATGAATTAATTGTAGATAACGATAAAATTCATTGGGCAAATGAAGCTTATGGGGCAGTTAAACTAGAAAAAGGATTCCATAAGATCAATATCAATTATTTTGATTTAACTGGCGGAACGATTTTAAACTGTTTCATTCAGCCAGAAGGAAAGGAAAAACAAGAAATAAGTGCTTCGCAATTGTATTACGAATAAAAACAAAAAACGCTTCCGTCGTAACGGAAGCGTTTTTCAAATATACTAAATTGTATTCTTTATCCTTTTAAGCTTGCTGCTAAATACTCACGGTTCATACGTGCGATATTTTCAAGCGAAATTCCTTTTGGACATTCGATTTCACAAGCTCCTGTATTTGTACAGTTTCCGAAACCTTCTAAGTCCATTTGGTGAACCATGTTTAATACACGGTCAGTTGCTTCAACTTTACCTTGTGGCAATAATGCATATTGAGAAACTTTTGCAGAAACGAATAACATTGCTGAAGAGTTTTTACAAGTTGCAACACAAGCTCCACAACCAATACAAGCAGCAGCATCAAATGATTTATCTGCATCGTCTTTTGGAATTGGAATAGTATTCGCGTCGATTGTATTTCCTGAAGTGTTTACAGAAATAAATCCTCCTGCATGTTGGATTCTATCAAAAGAGCTTCTGTCAACAACTAAATCTTTAATTACTGGGAAAGCTTTTGCTCTAAATGGCTCGATAAAAATCGTGTCACCATCTTTAAACATACGCATGTGCAATTGGCAAGTTGTTACTCCTCTATCTGGTCCGTGTGCTTCACCGTTGATGAATAAAGAACACATTCCGCAGATTCCCTCACGACAATCGTGGTCAAATGCAACTGGCTCGTCTCCTTTGTTGATTAATTGTTCGTTAAGAACATCAAGCATTTCAAGGAAAGACATATCTGGTTCGATTCCATCGATAGGATATTCTACAATCCCTCCTTTATCTTGGGCGTTTTTCTGACGCCATATTTTTAATGTAAGTTTCATTTTGTATCAGTTTTAAGTATTGAATCAATATTCAAATACTATTTGTAGCTTCTTTGAACTAATTTAATGTTTTCGTAATTCAGAGGTTCTTTGTGTAATACCGCATCACTTGGTTTTCCTTTGTATTCCCAAGCTGCAACGTATGCAAAGTTATCGTCATCACGAAGTGCTTCTCCTTCTTCTGTCTGGTATTCCTCACGGAAGTGACCTCCACAAGATTCGTTACGGTGTAAAGCATCTTTCGCGAACAATTCTCCTAATTCTAAGAAATCGGCAACACGAGTTGCTTTTTCTAATTCCTGATTAAATTCGTTAGCGCTTCCTGGCACTTTTACATCTCTATAAAACTCTTCACGTAAAGCAGCAATTTCTTCGATAGCTTCAGTTAAACCTTTAGCATTACGAGCCATACCTACTTTATCCCACATGATTTTCCCTAATTTTTTGTGGAAATAATCTACAGAATGTTTACCGTTGTTATTGATAAATTTCTCGATTTGATCTTTTACCGCTTTCTCCGCTTCAACAAATTCTGGCAAATCTGTAGAAATTTCACCCATTTTAATATCTGGAGCTAAATAATCTCCGATAGTATAAGGCAATACGAAATATCCATCAGCTAAACCTTGCATTAAAGCAGAAGCTCCAAGTCTGTTTGCTCCGTGGTCAGAGAAGTTAGATTCTCCAATTGAGAAACATCCAGGAATTGTAGTCATTAAGTTGTAATCAACCCAAGTTCCACCCATTGTGTAGTGAACCGCTGGGTAAATCATCATTGGCGTTACATAAGGATCTTCGTCTACAATTTTCAAGTACATTTGGAATAAGTTTCCGTATTTACTTTTTACGATTGCAGTTCCTAATTTAGTTACTAAAGCTGAATCATTAGCATCTAAACCTTTTACATAAGCTTCTTCAGTTCCGTAACGTTTGATCGCTGCTGCGAAATCTAAGTAAACTGCTTCTCCCGTTTTGTTAACTCCAAAACCAGCATCACATCTTTCTTTAGCCGCACGAGACGCAACGTCACGAGGTACAAGGTTACCAAAAGCAGGATATCTTCTTTCTAAGAAATAATCTCTTTCTGCTTCAGATAAATCAGTTGCTTTTTTTCTTCCTTCACGAATTGCCTGAGCATCTTCTAATTTTGCAGGAACCCAAATACGACCGTCATTACGTAATGATTCAGACATCAAAGTCAATTTTGACTGGTGATCTCCAGAAACTGGAATACATGTTGGGTGAATCTGCGTATAACAAGGATTTGCGAAAAACGCTCCTTTTTTATGAATTTTCCAAGCTGCTGTTGCGTTTGATCCCATAGCATTTGTTGAAAGGAAAAATACGTTTCCGTATCCTCCAGAACCAATTACTACCGCGTGAGCAGAATGTCTTTCTATTTCTCCAGTGATTAAGTTACGAGCGATAATACCTCTCGCTTTTCCGTTCACGATTACAATGTCAAGCATTTCGTGACGGTTGTACATTTTGATTTTTCCACGACCAATCTGACGGTTCATTGCAGAATAAGCTCCCAACAATAATTGTTGTCCAGTTTGTCCTTGTGCGTAGAATGTACGAGAAACCAAAGTTCCTCCAAAAGAACGGTTGTCAAGAAGTCCGCCGTACTCACGAGCCAATGGCACCCCTTGAGCCACACATTGGTCGATGATGTTTGCAGAAACTTCAGCCAAACGGTGAACGTTTGCTTCACGAGCACGGTAATCTCCTCCTTTTACAGTATCGTAAAATAATCTGTAAACAGAGTCACCGTCTCCTTTATAGTTTTTTGCCGCGTTGATCCCCCCTTGTGCAGCAATAGAGTGCGCACGACGTGGAGAATCTTGGAAGCAGAATGCTTTTACGTTATATCCTAACTCTGCTAGAGTAGCCGCAGCCGAACCTCCAGCCAAACCTGTACCAACAACAATAATATCTAAGTTACGTTTGTTAGCTGGGTTTACTAAATTAATATGATCTTTATAATTTGTCCATTTGTCCGCTATAGGACCATTTGGAATTTTTGAATCTAATGCCATTATAATTGATATTAATTATTGGTTGAAATGATGAAAAAGTGCGATAATTACAAAAGCTGCTGGTACAACAACTGCAAACCAGTAACCTACTTTTGCCAAAAATCTTGAATATTTGTTGTGCATCCCCATTGATTGAAGAGAAGATGCAAATCCGTGCCATAAGTGAAATCCTAAAAGGATAAAAGAAATACAGTATAATCCTGTACGAACTGGACTGTGAAATTTGTGAACTAACTCACCATAATATCTTGTAGCGTCTGGAGCTGTACCTGCTACATATTTATAGCTTAATTCAGGAAACCAGAAATCATAAAAGTGCAATACTAAGAATGCTAAAATAACCAATCCAGAAATAATCATATTTCTAGAACTCCAAGAAGCGTTTGCTGCTCCATTGTACTTTGCGTACGAAATTGGTCTTGCCGCGCTGTTTTGAGCAGTAAGAACAAATCCCATTACGAAGTGCAAAATTACTCCGAATGCCAAAACTGGCTGCATTACATATTGTATTAGCGGATTGTAACCCATAAAATGAGAAACTTCGTTAAAAACGGGTTCACTCAAAATAGAAATAAAATTTAAGGTAACATGCAGCGCTAAAAACGTGATTAAGAATATTCCCGAAAGAGCCATTGCTACTTTCTTTAAGATGGAAGCATTCAACTGTGCAGATTGTGCCATAAGTGTTAAGTAGTTTGTTTTAAAAAATTAGACAAAAATAACTCAATTACAAAAGAACTACAACCATTTCGCTGTTATTTATAATGATTTTAAAATAGCCCCTTTCTACGTATTTTTACGTACAAAAATGAAGCTGCTAAAAAATAATTCACTATGGAAAACGTCAAGACACTGCTTTTTAAGACTTAAAGAAAAAATTACCCTCTAAGTAGATTACCAAAAATTTATCATATTGTTATTTTATTCAAAGTTTTGATTTGTTTTCTTTAAAAGTGATGTTCAGCAGAAATTTTGTCTAAGTAAAAAATTGTCATTCCACAACATAGTTTTACCTTTAGCGGCTCAAAAAATTAAGAATGAAAACAGGAATTGATGCTATCTCATTTGATGTAGCAAACATACATTTACCCATAAAAACTTTGGCTGTTGCCAGAAATATTGAACCAGAAAAATTAGAAAAAGGTCTTGGATTACTAAAAATGACTTTTCCAGACGTTCACCAAGATGCTGTTGTTTTTGGAGCAAATGCTTTAACCAAATTGATTCATGACAACAATATAAACCTTAACGAAATCAGCCGTATTTATGTTGGTACCGAAAGCGGTGTTGACAGTTCTAAGCCAATTGCTTCTTACCTTATTAGTTTAATGGAGCAAAAATTTGGCGAAGATGCTTTGGCTGAATGCGATGTTGTCGATTTTACTTTTGCCTGTATTGGCGGTGTTGATGCACTTCAAAACTGTTTGGATTTTGTAAAATTGAATCCGACAAAAAAAGCAATTGTAGTTACAAGTGATTTCGCTAAATACGATTTAAATTCTGGCGGAGAATACACTCAAGGTGCCGGAGCTGTTGCAATGTTAATTGCTGCAAACCCAAAAATTATTGCTTTTGATGACAATTGGGCAACGAGCACAAAAGGTGTTTTTGACTTCTTTAAGCCTTATAGAACAATTTCTAAAGAAGAAATCACGAAAAACACCAACAACGATTCTTGGTTTGACAATTTAGAAGCCGAAATCGAAATCCATAAAGATCAGCCAGTTTTTGACGGCCAATATTCGAATCAATGTTATATGGATCGTACGCGTAATGCGTATTTTTCATTCAAAAAATTAAAAAATACGACCGAGACTTTATACAACACTTGGCACAGTATCGTGATGCACTTGCCTTATTCTTTTCAAGGTCGTAGAATGTTGTCTGAAATTTATGCTTTAGACAGTGCCGAAAAAATTATTGCTGATGATATTGCTCCTGCAGATTATCAGGCCAAAATTAAAGAAGTAGCAAAATCGGATGATTACAGAAGTTTTGTAACGGAGAAATTACAACCTGCTGAATTAGCTTCTTCTTTAATTGGAAATCTATATACAGGTTCTATTTTCATGGGATTATTATCGACTTTGGCGCATTTTTATGATACTAATAATGAAGTTGCCGGAGAAAAATTTGGATTCTTAGCTTACGGAAGCGGATCAAAATCGAAAGTTTTTGAAGGAACAATTCAACCAGAATGGAAATCAGCATTAGCAAATGTGAAGCTTTTTGAAAATTTAGCAGAAAGCGTAGAAATTGATTTCAATACTTATGAAGGTCTTCATAAAAAAGAACTAAAACAAAGCGTAAGAACTCCGAAACAAGAATGGGTCTTGGACCGAATTGAAAAAGAAATCCCTGTTTTAATTGGGGCTAGATATTATAAATGGGTGGAATAAATTAAAATTCCAATTTTTGAAAACCCAAATTCCAAATAAAAAACCGAAACTTAATTGTTTCGGTTTTTTTATACACATTTTTTGTCATTCTGAGGAACGAAGAATCGCATTAGTATTTCGTCAAAGATTAGTGAATTTGTTTGCGGAATTCCTTGTGAGATTCTTCGTTCCTCAGAATGACAAGTAAAAAATCCTTTGTCAAAGTTTAAAACTTTGACAAAGGTCATGCGCAAAATCGGGGAATTATCTAATTATCAAATTGACAAATTATCTAATTAACTTTTCTTCCTTTCTAAACAGCAAAAATCCCAATCCCAAAACAAAAACCAAACAACTCAACAGCATATAAACTCCATTTTTCAATACAAAAAACGAAACGCCAATTGCTATCGAAGAAAGAAAAACCAAAATAGAACTGATTGCATTTGTTTTAATAAATCGCAATACATGTAAAGACAAACCAATAAAAAGTAAAGATGGACCAATTATTATAAAAGAATATAAAATAAATGGCGAATTACTGATATGATTACTAAACTGATCTCTAACCAAGTCATCATTGCCAAAACTGAACATAATAAAATCAATTGTACAAAGTCCGATGTGAGCAACAACACCTAAAGATGTTACAAAACAAGCAACAGAATTCAATCTGTTTTTCGGAAAAACATCATTAAAAGACAACAATAAACAAGCCCCAATTATATTAAATAAATGAGGCAAATCCATTGGTATATTAAAATCTGGCAGAACTTTGGAAAAGAAGAGATAACTGAGAAGAAAAAATAATAATCCGAGAAGGCATAAATGTTTTGTTTTCATAATTGTTTTTAAAATTGAAAAACAAAACTAGAACAAGAAAACCTCTAAACTATTGATTTTATTGGCTTAGGTACAAAACACTTCTTTTTAGGTATAAAAATTATAAAGCCAAAAGAGCTTCTTTATAATTTTTAGAAACCGGAAGTTCAATTTGTGTCAAAACAATTGTATTTGAATCTTTCCAAGACTTAAAATGGAGCGGATTTATTAAATGCGAACGATGTATTTGAACCAAAAAATCAAAATCTTTCTGAATTTTTTTAAGCGAAGACCGAATAAGTTTAGAGTGAAGTTTATCATTTTCGATATAAAAAATCTCGACATAATTCTGCGCATTCGAAATACAAACCAAATCGGCTTTTTTGATTTTTAAAATGTCGTGTTTATTTTCTCCTTTAAAAATCAGAACATCTTCTTTTATCGGAATCAGCTTAATTAAATATCTTCTTGCCAGAATAATTACTGGAGTCAGAATTAGTGCAACTTTGATGAAAATTATAGTGAGGAATTCAGTAAAATTATATCCGCCGTTTAGAACTGGACTTTTGTAATAAGTGTAAACTCCGAGTAAATAAATCAGATAAAAAAATATAATTCCGCTTATTTCTAATGCGATATTCCAAGTTGAACTTTTCTCGTAAATCACTTTTTGAATAATTGCCAGAATTCCATAACACAAAAAAGCCAGCAAACTGAATCCAATACTTATTAAAAGCCAGGATTGAAAATTTATAGTTCCATCGTCAAAAGGTCTTATAATGAATGCAAAAACGAAAAGCCAAATGCTAATTAAAGCTCCAATTATTAAATGATGTTTTATGGATGGGTTTAGTTTATTCATTTATTAAGAAATGCTTTTTGCCACGAAGGCACAAAGACTCAAAGTTTGTTTTTTCGTTATTTTAAAATCGTAAATTTATTATGACTCAAAGTAAAACCTAGATTTTCATAAATTGCTACGTTTTCTACTCGCTTTTTGTTTGTCGTTACTTCGATGCTTTTTAGATTATTCTGTTTAGAATACTGAATTATTTCATCAACTAATTTTCTTCCAACGCCTTTTCCACGGTGATTTTTGTCGATAAAAAACTCCTGAATTTCGCCAACCAAACCGCAATGATGCATTAAATTTTGAACATGAAATGTTATGAAACCTAAACTTTCGTTTCCGCTTTCCGCAATTAAATAAAGATGATTTGGGTTTGAAATGTTTTCGTTGAATATGCTTTTGAAAGTTTCGAAATCAAAAACTTCATTTTCGAGCTCGCATATTGATTTGTAGACGAAATCTAGGTCTTGGATACGGATTTTTCTTATTTCAGTCATCTTTCATTCAAAATTGAATTATTTTTTCACTCCCATTAAAGTTTTCTGTCCATTCAATACTTATAAATTTATCACAATTCTCTTTCATATCTTCTGCCCAATCAATTAATATTGCGGAACCTCCGTCTTTAATTTCATTTCTAACTATATCAATAGTTTCTTTTGCATCAACGGGGCCCTGTCCCGCTAACTCAAAAACAATATATTTTGTTTTAGAAAATGTGGCGTATAACGAAAGAAGCCTTTTAGTATTCCAGCCAAGTTCATTTATTTTTGTTTTTTTGTTAATCCAGGGATTTTCATAAAGTCTCTGAATAAATTTACTTTCCAAATTTGCATTTTTCCTTAAATATTCATCGACTCTAAGTGGAAAAAACAATCTTCTAAATTTTGATTCTCTAAAATAATCCACATAAGTCAATATTTTCTCAACCCTGATATTTTCATTTTTTACTTTTCCAGTAAAAATATTAACTAGTCCTGTTTTGATATTTTGAAAATGAGCTCCTCCGTACAGATATATTACAACCAGTTCTCCTTCTCTCAACTCAAAAGGCGGTATAAAATATTGGTCGGTTTTTATTCCTTTGCTTTCTATTAATAATTCCTGCATTTTTATATCGATTAATCCAAAGCAATATACGAATTTGAACAATTGAAAATCATTCTGAAATTCCAGAAGAAAACTTGAACAAAAAACTAAACTTGCGTGAGGGATAGAGGCGGTATCCTTTTATGTAGCGGAGCGGAATAAAAGATAAAGCCGAAAGCCCGACCCGGAGGGACACGCCATTATCAAGATTCTGAGACAGAAAGACTCTAAGTTGCTAAGATTAATTGCCAATCTTTGTAGAGTTTCTTGCGGAGATCTCTCCTTCGTCGAGATGACAAGATTGGGTAAAAATCTGCAAAATCTCCTAAATCTGCGTGAAACAAAAAACTTTGCGCCTTT
Organism: Flavobacterium sp. 38; assembly: GCF_057799715.1. NCBI lineage: Bacteria > Pseudomonadati > Bacteroidota > Flavobacteriia > Flavobacteriales > Flavobacteriaceae > Flavobacterium > Flavobacterium sp. 38. The sequence continues at coordinate 195,338 of NZ_JBYNWZ010000001.1, forward strand.
GCGCCTTCGTGGCAAAAACTCTAGAACCAAAACAAATAAGAAAACTTTAATAAATCTATTTCGCTTAAAATCCTTAAAATATGTAATTTTGAAATTCGAAGTTCAAAAATGAAATAATTATGAAATATCATCAAATAAACAGTGGTCTTTTTGTAAAAAACCGCAGAAAGTTCATGGCAGAAATGAAACCTAACTCAGTTGCCGTGTTCAATTCAAATGACATTTACCCAATTAGTGCCGACAGTACACTTCCTTTTGCGCAGCACAGAGATATTTTTTATCTGAGCGGTGTCGATCAGGAAGAAAGTGTTTTGCTTTTGTTTCCGGATGCGCCTTATGAAAGTCAGAGAGAAATTCTTTTCTTGAGAGAAACAAACGATCATATCGCGGTTTGGGAAGGTGAAAAACTAACAAAAGAACGCGCATTTCAGGTTTCGGGAATTAGAACAGTTTATTGGTTACAGGATTTTCATAAAGTTTTGAACGAGATGATGACGTATGCCGACACGATGTATATCAATACCAACGAACATTACCGCGCTACTGTTGAAACAGAAACGCGTGAAGCTCGCTTTGTAAAATGGTGGAAAGAGCGTTATCCTGCACACAATGTGGCAAAAAGCAACCCAATTTTACAAAGACTTCGTTCTGTAAAAGAAAGCGAAGAAATCGATTTGATTCAGCACGCTTGTGATATTACAGAAAAAGGTTTCCGCAGATTATTAGGATTTGTAAAACCAAACGTTACAGAATATGAAGTGGAAGCTGAATTGGCACACGAATTTATCCGTAACCGCTCAAGAGGTTTTGCTTACACGCCAATTATTGCTTCTGGAAACAATGCGAATGTTTTGCATTATATCGAAAACAATCAGCAATGTAAAGCAGGTGATTTATTATTATTGGATGTTGCTGCAGAATACGCTAATTATTCAAGCGATATGACAAGAACAATTCCAGTTTCTGGACGTTTTACAGATCGCCAAAAAGCGGTTTACAACGCGGTTTTAAGAGTTAAAAATGAAGCTACAAAAATGCTTACTCCTGGAACGCTTTGGAAACAATATCATATTGAAGTAGGTAAAATTATGACTTCTGAATTGCTTGGTTTAGGCTTATTAGATAAAGCTGATGTTCAGAACGAAAATCCAGAATGGCCTGCTTACAAAAAATATTTCATGCACGGAACTTCGCACCACATGGGACTAGACACGCACGATTACGGATTGCTTCACGAACCAATGAAACCGAATATGGTTTTCACAGTTGAGCCAGGAATTTACATTCCAGCAGAAAAATTCGGAATCCGTTTAGAAGATAATGTTGTCGTTCAGGAAAAAGGAGAGCCTTTCAACTTAATGAGAAACATTCCAGTTGAAGCTGACGAGATTGAAACTTTGATGAATGAATAAACAAAAGAAGCCCTTAATATTGAATTATTAAGGGCTTTTTATTTTATAAATCTCGGTTTTAATTATCCGATTTTTGCTATCTGTACATCCAATTGGAATTTTCCAGCAGCTTCATTTTCATCGATCAACTCAAAAAGCTCTAATGCTCTTCTTGCGTTTTTCTCTTCTTCTCTTTGCTCAGCAACATACCACATCATGAAATCTTCTGTAGCGTAGTCGTTTTCAGCTCTACATTTTGCAATTACTTTATTAACCGCTTGAGTAACTGCAATTTCATTTTGTAAAGCAATTTCAAATACTTCTCTCAAAGAAGCAAATTCCTGCTGTACTTCTGGATTAGATGGCGTAACTGCAATCCCTCCCATATCTGTAATATATTTGAAAACTTTTAGAAAATGCTCTCTTTCTTCTTCGGCTTGCTTATACAAGTAAGATGCTGTATTAGCATAACCATTTCTATCTAACCATGCTGCCATAGCTAAATATTTGTTTGAAGCGTCGCTTTCTAATTTTGCCTGTAAGTTCAATATATTTTCAATCCCTTCAGTTAATGAAGTGCTTGTTCTTAGTAAATCTTTCATAGTCTTAAATTTTAATAATGTAAAATTACTAAAATTAGACCGAAGTGCCGTAAATGTCTGAAAATTTGGATTTAATCTAAGTAAGAATCTAAATAAGCTCCGCTTTTAAAACATTACAAAGCATAGAATGAAGGTTGAGCGTAAATTTAGTTCCGTTCAATAATTCTCTAAGCTGCACTATTTCGCAGATGGTAAGATTTCTGGAAAAATTCCTTTTAGTAGTCTCAATCAACTGCGCATCTGATTTATCAGACAAGTCATAAAGCATATTCAAAATGTCGACATTATTAACCTTTCTTTGAAAAATCAAAAAATCATGAATTTTATAACTTGACACTGTATCAACAAAATTGATAACGATAGTATTGGTCAAATCACATTGATAACTGTATCCTTTTTCGGTTTCAAATAATACTTGGTTGGTCGAATCACTAACTAATGCCATTCTAAAAAAATTATTAACGATGCAAAAATATATAATTTAAAGCAAATAAAAACATAATTAAGACTAATTTAAAATAATAAAATCATGTTTTGTTTTGAAAAAGATGTTTAGAACACTAAAATCTGTAACATTCTAGAGTGGTTTTCGACTAATTTTAAAAACAAATAACTTAGAAATTATGCAATCACACGAAATAGATTATCAGATTTTTGGAGAAGAAATGCAGTATGTCGAGATAGAATTGGACCCGCAAGAAATTGTAATTGCCGAAGCTGGCAGTTTTATGATGATGGAAAATAATATCCAAATGGAAACCATATTTGGCGATGGTTCTCAGCAACAGGGATCCGGTTTGTTCGGCAAACTTTTAAATGCAGGAAAGAGAGTTCTTACTGGAGAAAGTTTATTCATGACCGCTTTTTTAAATCAGGGCAATACTAAAAGCAAAGTTTCATTTGCATCACCATATCCTGGAAAAATCCTTCCGATTGATTTAACAGAATTTCAAGGAAAATTTATCTGTCAAAAAAGTTCTTTCTTATGCGCTGCAAAGGGCGTTTCTGTCGGAATAGAATTTTCTCAGAAGCTAGGCCGAGGCTTATTTGGCGGAGAAGGTTTTATTATGCAAAAAATTGAAGGAGACGGTATGGCATTCGTTCATTCTGGAGGAACAATGGCTAAAAAACAATTAGCTCCTGGCGAGGTTCTAAAAGTAGACACGGGCTGTATTATCGGTTTTACCAAAGATGTAGATTACGATATTGAATTTATTGGCGGTATCAAGAATTCAATTTTTGGTGGCGAAGGCTTATTCTATGCCACTTTAAAAGGTCCGGGAACTGTATATATTCAGTCATTACCATTCTCAAGATTGGCTGATCGCATTATCGCATCGGCACCACGATCTGGTGGAAACAGTCGTGATGAAGGAAGTCTCCTTGGTGGGTTAGGTAATCTTCTAGATGGAGACAATCGTTTTTAATTTATAGAACGGCTTTCAGAAATGAGAGCCGTTTCTTTTTAAACCTTATATCTCATATTAAATATTTAAAATTAACTCGATTCATTTTTTTTTGACTGAAATGAACTTACATGACTTATATGGTTTGATCAATTACTAACTTTGTGTTTTAAATCAAAACTATTATTTTGAAAACTATCTTATATAAAAACACTAAAATCTCTTTTACTGATTCAGGAGAAGGCAATGCGATTGTTTTTCTTCATGGTTTCTTAGAAAACAAAAAAATGTGGGCAGAATATGTCTCGCTTTTTTCAGAGAAGTACCGCGTTGTAACTATCGATTTGTTAGGTCATGGCGAAACAGATTGTTTAGGCTATGTTCATTCGATGGAAGATAATGCAAACGCAGTCAATGAAGTTTTGGAAAATTTAGAAATCGAAAAAACAATAATTCACGGGCATTCTATGGGCGGTTATGTTGGTTTGGCTTTCGCCGAATTATATCCGCAGAAAATTCAAAAATTAGTTCTACAAAATTCTACTTCAAAAGAAGATAACGAAGAAAAAAAGTTAAACAGAACTCGCGCCATCAAAGCTGTAAAACAAAACTATGTAAGCTTTGTAAGTTTGGCAATTGCAAATTTATTTAGCGAAAATAACCGAACCCGATTAGCAGAAGAAATTGAGAAAGTAAAAACGGAAGCCTTAAAAACACCTTTGCAGGGAATCGTTGCTTCTTTGGAAGGAATGAAAATCAGAAAAGATAGAGAATGGCTTTTGAAAGAAAATAGATTTCCAGCTTTATTGATATTAGGAAAAAAAGATCCTGTTTTAAATTACGAAGAAAGTGTTTCTCAAATTGAAGATACCACTACAGAATTGGTTTCTTTTGAAGACGGACATATGAGTCAAATTGAAAATAAAGAAGAACTCAAAACCGTTTTACAAGAGTTCTTCCAGTAAAAACTAAAACTATTAAAATCGAAAAAGGCCATTTCTACCTTAGGGTTGAAACAGCCTTTTTCTCATTCTTGGGGGCAAAATATCATTATAACTTTGATGTAATATCTTTTTTGTATTTCGATAGAGTCGCTCTTGTTAAGCCAAGATTTGCTTTAGTAGAATCTACTGCTAGGTAGATAAAATATCTTCCATCTTCAGAAACATCAATAATATGAATCTGATCTGTCAGTGTAATTAAAATGTCATTAATTTTCTGATTTAACCCTAAAGCTCTAAGTGCGTTTAATTTAGCTTTTACAACTTCTAAATTATAAGCCGAAGCCAATTCTGGATCAAAATCAGGCTTTACTGTTAATGAGCAATAAGACATTCCTGTTTCCACTTCTGTAACTGAAACAGCAATAAATCCGTTAACATTTTCTTTTAAATCGTTTTGAAAATTTTGTAAAAAATCTGACATGTTATTAAAATATTTGGTTTTAAATTAGTTGTTAAAAATAGAATCCATTTTTCTTAGTAATAGACCCATTTTACTTAAATCTTTAGAAAGCAACGCGATACAATTATCATCTTGATTTTTGCTTGCTACAACAATTCCGTCGTTATTTTTGATCATTACTTGTTTAAGATCTCCATTGTTAACGTCTTCAGACATTTCAAGGCACATCTTTAAGATCATTCCGATCATTGCTGCAACATTTCCGTCGTATTCTAAATTAACAGACTCGTTTAAGATCCCATCAATATTAAAACTGAGTCCAGACTCTGCGCCAGTCTCTTCTACTAGTGTTTGTAAATCAATCATTTTCTTTTATTTGTCATGTTTTTGGAGCGCCAAAGATATTTTAATATTAACAATTGCGCGATAAACACTTGTTAAAAAAAGATGTAATATAACGTACTGAGTCACTTTTGTTTATCACTTAATTAATCCTATTTTTTTGCAAAAAATCTGCAAAAAAAATTAACATAAAAAGCAAATAATATCAAAAACATAACATTTCGCTTAACAAAACTCATTTCTAAAATTAACATTTGCAGAATGTTGTGTTTGACAAAAGTTTTTATATAGCTTTGCAAAAAATTTTATTAAATGAAAACAGTTGACGAATTACGCTTTGACCTAAATGTAAAACTGGAAAAGTTTAGAAGATTTCGTATTGAGAACGGACACATTAACACTACTGCTTCTGGAGAAAAATCTAAAAAAGGTTTCTTTAAAAAAATATTTAGCTAAAAGCATCTAAAAATTTGCCGAACTTGTCAGATAACCTTCTTGAATGAGTTCGGTTTTTTACTGATTATCTGCAACTTACCTCCGCTTAACATTCTTAAATCTGTTGTAATTCCTACTACACTTCTATAATTGTGATCAGTAATAATGATTCCTTTTTCTTGAGAATTTGCTTTAATTAACCGGAATTAAGCATCAATTATTTTGAGAGGAAAACATTAAAATAGTACATCCAGATAACATAAATTTAAATTGCTAAAAAGCTTCTATTTGCCAAAAGGCTATCATAATCTTTAAAGATTAACTTGCATTTTTTAAATTTAGAAGAAATTTTACAAAATCGTTTTAGCAAACAGGACACACTTTTGTTTATCGACACGTTATAAAATTGTTTTCAAAACCAAAAAACAATTTGAAACAAACTGGTTTTGATGCAGATAAGCAATATACTTAAACCATTTATATTTTAAATTAGACAATAGAAACTTATATTTTCTCTTCAAAAGGAATATTAATATCAAAAATCTCACTGAGCAAATTGGCAATTTCTTCTAGATAAGAATTCAAAATTTCAGGCGTTACTACAACATTCAAATCTTTCTCTTCCTTAAAACCAAAAGGCAAGAATCCAGATTTTAAATTTTTAAATGAAATAATACCAACTTCTATCGGAAGGTTTCCAGCTTCTTTTTCAAACATAAAAGCATACGCCAAAACCTGAATGATTTTATCGTTTTTAAGCTCCTGGGTTAATCCGTTCCAAGTTTTCAATATCACATTCGATTTCTCAACCTTTCCCGTCTTATAATCGATAATTCTAATTTTTCCGTCTCTACGTTCTATTCTATCTACATTTCCTTTTATTAAAACTGGAAACGGCAGTTTTGGATGAACAAATTCTCGTTCAAAAGTCTGCTCTAACGCAATAATTTGAATCGCTTCATTATTTTTTACCGATTCTAATTCCATTCTTAGGAAATTGGAAACATTTCGTTTTGCTACTTCAAAAGCCAAAAGATTTCTCCCTTTTTTGATTTCACCTTCTTTATAAACCAACTTAAACTGTTTGAGAACTTCATCGTCCAATAATTTAAAACAATTTAGAAGATCGCTTTCAGAAATAAATTTTCCAATAAAAGGCTCATAAAGCGCTTTCAACGTTTCGTGAATAATCGTTCCAAGAGTATTCAAAGCGATATTTTCTTCAACTTCTTCAACTTCACGAATTCTCAATATCTTTTGAAAATAAAACTCAATCGGGTTTCGAATGTAGCTAGTCAATGCCGATGGCGAAAAACCATTAGTAGCAATTTCTTTCAAACGCTCCATAACCATCTCAGATTTAGGAACAGAAATAGGTTCGTATGCCGTTGTTGGTAAAACGGGATTATAAATATCAAAAGTAAGATTATGATTTCGCTGTTTTTCGACCTCAAGCTGCGTGATAAAACGGCTTCTTTCTCCAGCATCCAATCCGTCATTTTCAGTATTGTAAATCAGATAAATATTTTTTGCTCTTTGCAATAAATGATAAAAATGATAAGTATAAATAGCATCTTTTTCCTTGAAAGTTGGAAGCCCAAGTTCTTTTTTCACATCATAAGGAATAAATGAATTCTGTGATTTTCCGGCCGGAAATTTTCCTTCATTCATAGACGTTATAATCACAGTTTCAAAGTCCAAAACACGACTTTCAAGAACTCCCATAATCTGCAGTCCACGCAATGGTTCACCTTCAAAAGATACTTCTGCCAAATCTATAATTTGCTTATAAATCGAATGAAGGGTATCGATATTATCAATATGGTGGTGTTTCGAATAATAATTTATAAGCTTATTTATCACTTTAAAGACGCCATAAACAAAAGCTTTAGCAATCTTTTCTTCTTCGTTATCGTTGCTAAAATGCTCTTTAATTGCAATTAATAAAGCAGAAATATTTTTTAAAACCGCAATAGAACCACTTTCCCATTTTTCAAATAATAAATTAAAAAAGCTTGACGGCTCAGGATGAAGTTCCCAAATTTTATATTGAGTAATAAAAGTATAATTATTCTCTTTTATTATTCTTACCAATCTCTGTGCATTTGCATAGGGCTCAACCAAAGGATGTGTCAAAACATCCAACACATCTTTGTAATAGAATACATAACTGCCACCTTTTCGAGAAAGTGCATTGGTATGCATTTTAAATAATTTAGCAACAAAAATCTGCGACGGATTATTCTTTCCAGAATATCCCATTGTAATATTTAAAGCTCCAACAGAAGATGGCAACGAATACAAAACAGGAACCAACAGATTCTCTTCACCAAGAACAACTGCAACTTTATCTAACGAAGCGTCTGGATTTTGATCTATTAAATTCTCAATAATGCTACCCGCCAATTTTGCTTGCCCAATCGTTTTTGGAGTTCCAATAATTTGAATATTTTTTGACTGAGAAAAATCATCTACAATCCACTCAAAGATATTAGACTTATAGTGTTTCCAGCTTTCTTTAAAACGTCTCAAAAAAAGCCCCGCATCGTGATATGGATCGTTAAGAAAAGCTTGATCAGCATCCCAATAAATCCTAGCTTGATCCAAAGCAAGCAAATGTTGCACTATTTTTTCCTCAGCAGCATTTAAAGCATTAAATCCGGCAAAAATAAAAGTGCGGTTTCCAATAGTATTCGAAAAATGATTAAGATTATTTACAGCTTCTCGATAAATCAACCCCTGATATCCGATTGATTTAAACAGCAAATGGTTATATAATGATTCGTAGTACAATGGAAGTAATTTCCAGAAGTCAATATAATTTTCTAGAAGTTTTGTTTTTTGATCGACTTCAAGCCCCCATTTTTTTATGTCTTCAATATCTTTTAAATAAGACAAAACATGTGAAGGATCTAAAAGATACCTGTCAATTTCATTGAAGTCTTGCAATAGAGTTTTTGCCCAATTTGCAAATAACTCAAAAGACTGTTGGTGTTTCTTTTCAGTAACAGACAAATAAACTTCGTAAAACTCAAACAAAAGCTCAATAGAATCAACTGCTCGTATTGAGGCTACATTTTGAACAAAATCTTCTATACTAGTAATTTCAGGTGCAATAATAGTTTTTGAAGTCTCTTTTTTCAGAGCTTCAATCAAAAAAACTTTTGCCCTTTTATTCGGAAGTATTATAGTTATTTCAGAAAGTTTATCTGCATAATCCTGAATTACAACGGAGGCAATTTTTTGAAGAAAAGAAGTATTTACCATAGGATAAAAATAAAAAAAGCCATTCAATTAAGAATGGCTTTTCATATTTATTTAGAAAACTAATTATAGTTTACCTTGGTATTTAGAACCAATGTGTCTAATTTCAGTTCTTCTGTTTTGAGCTTTACCTGCAGCAGTTTTATTACTAGCAACTGGTTGAGAAGCACCAAATCCTTTAGACTCTAAGTTCTCTGGGTTTACACCTCTTTGAACTAATGCATCAAGAACAGCTTTAGCTCTGTCCTCAGAAAGTTTTTGGTTGATTTTAGCAGAACCTGTACTATCTGTGTGTCCTTCGATAGAGAATTTCGCGTTTGGATAGTTTTTAAGGATTTCTTTAATAGCATCTAATCTAGCTTGAGTTTCTTTGTCTCCAGTTTTGAAAGTAGCTTTTCCTGAGTTGAAGTATACCGCTCTAGCTTGAACTTTAAGATCTTCTAATGCCTCAGAAGTTACTTCTGGACATCCTCTGTTACTAGCAGGACCAGCAACTGTAGGACAGTCGTCATCTTTGTCAGCAACACCATCTTTGTCAGCGTCTAAGAATGGACATCCACCATTTTCTTTAGGACCAGCAACTGTAGGACATTTGTCATCTTTATCAGCGATTCCGTCACCGTCAGTATCAGGACAACCTTTTAAAGCAGCTAAACCAGCAACATCTGGACAAGCGTCATCTTTATCAGCAATTCCGTCTCCGTCAGTATCAGGACATCCGTTTAATGCAGCCAAACCAAATACATCTGGACAAGCGTCAGAAGCATCAACGATTCCGTCACCGTCAGTATCAGGACATCCGTTGAATTGTTTTAAACCAGCAACATCTGGACAAGCATCATCTTTGTCATAGATTCCGTCTCCGTCAGTATCTTTACCTCCGAATTTGAAAACTAAACCAGCAGTGTGTTGGAACACAGATCTGTCAAGAGGTTTATCCTCATTAGCAGCAACAGCCCATTTGTATCTTGTAGCTAACTCAAGACCAATAGCATCTGTAAACCAGAAAGTAACACCTGCACCTGGGTTAACAGTACCAAAACTGTTATCTCCGAAGAAAGTATAACCACCACCAACAGATAACGAAGGATCAATCACTTTAGATTTGATTAATTCTTGGAAGCTGTATTTGATAGTAGCATCAATTCCGTAGTACATTAAATCACCAGGATTAGTAACTACGTTACCTCTCGCATCTTGACCAGCAGATCCTGGAGCAAAAGTAACCAATTTATCAATTTTGTTTACAGATCCTTGTAAACCTACAGAGAAACCGCTACCTACGTATCTGTTTACTCCAATGTAAGATAGAGAAGGAAGGATATTCCAGTTATCTTTTACTGCGAATGGCTGAGAGAAGTGCTGATCGAAAAATCCACTTCCTGAACCCGAACTTGTTCTAGTATCCACGGCATTAACTCCAAAAGAGATAGCCCATGGATTGTTACTGTCTTGCGCGTGAGCATTTAAACCCATCGCCATCAATACAGCAACTAAAAGTTTGTTAAGATGTTTCATACTTAATTTTTTTAATTACAATTTAGTTAATTACAAGCAAAAGTAACACCAAATTTTTTAAATACAAAATGAAATGTTAAAAAAAACCTACAAAAATTTGACCAAAGTGGTAATTATATAACTTTTAACATTTTACCGACAACTGTGAAGGCATTTATAGCTTTATCCAAGTGCTCTTTTTCATGCGCTGCAGACAGCTGAACACGTATTCTGGCTTTATCTTTTGGAACTACTGGAAAGAAAAAGCCAATTACATAAATTCCTTGTTTCAAAAGTTCATTTGCCATTGTCTGAGACAATTTTGCATCATACAACATAACTGGAACAATTGCAGAATCACCATCGATGATATCAAAACCTGCTTTTTTCATACCTTCTTTAAAGTAATTGGTATTCCATTCTAATTTATCTCGAAGTGTAGTATCTTTTTCCAATAATTCAAACACCTTAATTGAAGCCCCAACAATTGCTGGCGCCAAAGAATTTGAAAACAAATACGGTCTAGATCTTTGACGTAACAACTCAATTATTTCTTTTTTAGCAGTAGTATACCCTCCCATTGCTCCTCCTAAAGCTTTACCAAGAGTACCTGTTATAATATCTACTCTTCCCATCACTCTTTTTGCTTCTAGAGTTCCTTTTCCTGTAGCTCCGATAAAACCAGCTGCATGACACTCGTCTACCATTACCATGGCATCATATTTATCAGCAAGATCACAGATTTTATCTAAAGGTGCTACTAAGCCATCCATAGAAAAAACTCCATCAGTAACAATTAATTTAAAACGAGCTCCTGCTTCATTTGCTTTTATTAATTGCTGTTCCAAATCTTCCATATTGTTATTTTCATAACGGTAACGTGCTGCTTTACACAAACGAACACCATCTATAATAGAAGCATGATTTAAACTATCTGAAATAATTGCATCATTCTCTCCTAATAAAGGTTCAAAAACTCCTCCATTGGCATCAAAAGCAGCAGCGTATAAAATAGTATCTTCTGTACCATAAAAATCTGCAATTTTTTTCTCCAATGTTTTATGAATATCCTGTGTTCCACATATAAAGCGAACAGACGACATTCCGAAACCATGAGTATCCATAGCATCTTTTGCTGCTTGTACAACTTCTGGATGCGACGAAAGCCCTAAATAGTTATTAGCACAAAAATTCAATACTGTTTCTCCTGTTGAAATTGTAATTTCCGCACCTTGTGGAGAAGTAATAATACGCTCCTTTTTAAAAATTCCATTTTCTTCGATTGTCTGCAGCTCATTTTGCAGATGCTCTTTTATTTTACCGTACATTTTTTATTTATTTAAAACGTTAAAAATTAACAACTTAACCATATTATAGCTTCGCTTTTTCTTTAACATCTGATTAATTTTTTCACAAATTTACCACTTCAATTTCAGTTCCGATGTAAACAAGAGCTTTTTTCAAAACCGTGTATCCCAAATCTTGTATTGCATCTTGATATTCCTGAATTTGTTGCTGGTACTTAGCATTTACAGCTCCAGTTTTATAATCCAACAGATAAGCTTCTTTATTTTCTAAAAACACAACTCTATCTGGCTTTAAAATTCTTCCTTCTTTTTGAACGATAGTTTGCTCATTTAAAACTGTATGTTTTCCATTAAAACAAACATTCAGTTCTGGATGATTTACAATTTCATTCAAAGTTTTAAGCACTTTGTCGAGCTGATCGTAAGTTATCAAACCATTCTCAATTGACTTTGTTACTGCCAAATCAACATCTGATTTATCTTTAACGAAAGCCAAAATCTCATGAACAATATTTCCATACGAAATAGCTTCTTGCTGATGCGTTCCCCACATCAAAGCTTCTCGCTGGGCTATTTTAATATTTTTCGGATTTAAAACCTCCCTGACAATCGGAATTGATTTAACTGAATCAACTGTTTTAGTCGTTTTTGACAGTTTGGTTTTATTTCCAAATTCGTAATTCAATTTTTCTTCATCATAAACTCCTTGGTTAATTAAGAATTTAATAAAAAAAGAAGCCATATTATTCGGACATTCACCATCATTTTTTGCTTTTAATGATTGCGAAATCACATACAATTGCTCTTCTGCGCGAGTCAAAGCAACATAAAGCACATTTATGTTATCTAAAAGCTCTTCTTGTTTTTTTAAATTAAAAACTGCTGATGCGCTTTCACCAAAACTTTCAACCGCACTGCTATTATCAACCAAAGCTTTTGGAACCCCCAAATCTATTTCCTCGGTATCCAACCACAATTTATCTTTTGGTTTTCGATTATAATCTTCATCTGCAAAAGGCATAATTACGACTGGAAATTCTAATCCTTTAGATTTATGGATTGTCATAATTCGAACGGCATTATTTCCTTCTGGCGACGGAATACTAAATTTCTCCGAATTCTTATCCCAGAAAATTAAAAAGTCTGAAACTCCCGATTGATTCCTAATATCTCTTTCTAAAACAATATCCAGAAAAAACTGCACATAAGCATTTCCTTCGGAAGAAAGAATAAATTTAGAAATGATAATTTCCACAGCTTCATACAAAGATTTCTTCCTTACATCTTCAAAAGAAAAAGAAACATCAAAAGTCACAAGCCATTCTTCAAATTCTTTTTCAAATTTATAGCTCATTCCCATTGCGATAAAATCGTGGATAGGCATTGTCAAATCTCTGCTTGAAGCCAAGAAATGCAAAAAATTAGCTTTTGATTCTAAATCAGCGTTATTGTTTAAATATCTTAAAAGATGAATAACCAAACGGACTTCTGATGCATTTTGAATCATCAGAGTTTCTGAAGACAGCAACGGAATGCCTTGCTCTGTCAAATAATTTGCCACCGCAATTCCTTGATCTCTTTTTCTGGTTAGGATTACAATATCTTTATATTCGAAACCTTGCCTTACTACTTCTTGAATTGTATTTAAAGTCGCTAAAACATACAAATCAGATTTCTCTACAACTTCTTCTTCATCTGCAGATTCATTTTTATCAGCTATTGGAAGAAAAGAAATATTTACATAACCGCCTTTTTTGGAATTCGTATTTTGAAAACTATGATTTTCATATAGATTCTTATAATCTTCATTTGTAAATTCGGCAGAAATGAGTTTAAAAAAAGCATTATTAAATTCAATAACCTCGCTATAACTTCTATAGTTTGTATCTAAATGCTTCACTTTTTTTTCATGATGAAAAAAAGTCACTTCTTCTTTACTTAATTCAATAAATTGTTCTGCTTTTCCTCCGCGCCAGCGATAAATAGATTGTTTCGGATCTCCAACAATCATCAGAGTTCCTTTATTTCCCAAATCATCTAAACCAGAAAGCGAGTTGTCAATCAGCGGAATCAGATTCTGCCATTGCATTTCTGATGTATCTTGAAATTCGTCAATAAAGAAATTTCGATAACGCTCGCCTAAACGCTCATAAATAAAAGGCGCTGGTTGATTCTGAATTTCGCGGTGAATTATGGCATTGAATTCTGAAATTGACAAAACATTTTGTTCCGACTGAATTTTTGCAAGCTCATTACTCACAGTATTCAGCAAAGAAAGTGGGGTAATATTTTTTAAAAAGGCTTTATAAAAATCCCTTTTTTCAAAATTTTGATAAACCTCCTTTAATATCTGAAGTAAGTCCGGAATAATATTTTCGATTAAAGCACGATCTTTTGCCGTTTTATTAATCGCAATATCATCAAATTCATGAAAGGTTTTATTTTTCGGATTGAATTTACCTTCTCGAATACTTTGCAAATGATTTGGAAAAGTTCCTCTAGAAAATGATTTTGGGTCAATTCCATTTTTATCAATCAATTCAATTGCTTTGACCGCAAGACTTTCATTAGTTTCTTCCAGCTCTTTGCAAAGCGCCTGCATTTTCTTTTTGATCTCTACAAACTCTTCAATTGTTTTGTTTTGAAAATGGAGAATTTCATTTCGGTTATTTTCATTCAAAACCAATCTACCAGTATCTAGAATTTCTCTCGAAACATCCCAACTTTTATCATCATCGGTTTTCTCCATCGTAAAATCGATGAGCAGTTTTGTCAGTGTTTCATCTTCACCAGCTTGTGCAATAATCGCATCAACAGCTTCGACCAATAAATTTTCAGTATCCAAAGTAACCTCAAAAGTCATTGGCAGATTTAAATCGTGCGCAAAAGCTCGAATAACTTTATGAGTAAATTTATCAATGGTAGAAATATCAAAAGCAGCATAATTATGAATTAAGTGCTTTATGATCTGTTGCGATTTCGTCTTAATTTTAATAATGGAAAGTCCTGTTTCTCGGGACAAATCTTCCATTAAATCGACTGCTTTTGAAGACGGATCGTCTTTTGCAAATTCAGACAAATTTCCAACAATACGGCTTTTCATTTCATGAACCGCTTTATTGGTAAACGTAATCGCTAAAATATTTCGATATGCATCGTTTTTTGGAGAAGAAAGAATAATTTTTAAATATTCTTTTACCAAAGTATACGTCTTTCCTGATCCCGCAGAAGCATCATAAATAGAAAAAGACGGACTTTGCATAATTTTGATTTTTTATATCGTAAAAATAAGATAATAAAAAATTAAATCCCAATAATTAAAAATTCCAAATTCCAACATCTACAGCGAGGAGCATTATAGATATTGGAATTTGGAATTTTTATCTATTTGGAATTTTAAATATTTAGTGTTTTGGGAAAGCTCTTTTATTGAAAACCAAAAGTATACCCACACCTGTAGAAATAGCAACATCGGCTACATTAAAAATAGCATTAAAGAAAGCAAAATGTTTTCCTCCAAAAATCGGAAGCCAAGTTGGAAGCTCGCCTTCCCAAATCGGAAAATAAAACATATCTACAACCAGACCATGAAACCAAGTTCCGTATGGAGCTGGCGAGAAAATAGTCGCCAAGTTATGCGTACTGTCATCAAAAATAACCCCGTAGAAAACAGAATCTATAATATTTCCTGCCGCTCCTGCAAAGATTAATGCAATAGCCGCTATTAAATAAGTAGAATGACGTTTTTTTACCGAATCAGAAAGCCACCAGCCAATTCCGACAACAGCAAAGATTCTGAACACCGTCAAAATTAATTTTCCGTATTCGCCTGGTATTTTTGTTCCCCAAGCCATTCCTTCATTTTCAATAAAATGAATTCTAAACCAATCTGCAATTACCACTTCTTCACCAAGAACGAAATTTGTTTTGACATAGATTTTAGAAAGCTGATCAACAATTAAAACTAAGAATATAAGGAAATACGCTTTTCGTAATGACATTTTATGATTTTTTGATGGGCAAAAATAACAATTAAATCAAAAAAAACGCTCCCAAAGGAGCGTTAATTCTTTTGTAACAAACTAAACAAGTTTATCTGCTAATCTAAACCCGGTAAAGTTTACTTTTTAACAGCAGCTTTTGCTGGTGTTTTCGGACTGTCGGAAAAGAATTCAGAGATTGACTTAAAGATACCTTTACTTTCTTTTCCGGCCGCCAATTTCTTAGCTTCTCCTTTTTTTACATCAGCTTTAAACTTAACACGCAGTTTTTCAAATTCTTTCATTCTGCGCTCCACATCAGAGTTTACTTCTTTGAATTTCAATACTTTAGCCATAATGTAAGTTTTTTGTAGTAAATAATTTAAATTATTACTGATTTGGTACTACAATGATACATAATTTAATTTATATTTGTTAATAAAAATTAACACTTGTTTAGCACAAGTTTAATTATTTTCTAAAAACAACACCAAAACGAACTGAATTTAACATTCCTCCCAAAATCCTACAAATCATGAATGAAATTACAACTACTCTAAATGACTTTCTTGTCAGCACAAAATCTACTGCAGCTTTAATTTTAAATGGTAAAGGCAAATTAATTACTTCACTGAATCTTGATTACGGAGACAGTATTGCCGCAATGAGCGCAGCAATTTTATCTATGAGCGAAAAATTCTTAATTGATTTAGAAAAAGGCTCTTTAAAACAATTGTATTTAAAAAGTGCAGAAGGCGTTATTGTTGGAAACAAAATAAGCGGCTCCAACTTTATTGTTGCTTTTTCTAAAGAAGGAAGCAATCTAGCATTATTGATGCGTTCTACAGAAGAAGTTTCTGCCGAATTAAGTAAAAATTCTTTATTGAAATAACATAAAATTCTATTAACAAATAACCCAAATGAACTATGAGCAATGACTTTTTAAACGTGTTTTTAAACGAAATGAAAACTAACGTAAACGGCTTTATCGCTGTAGCAGTAACAGAAATTGAATCTGGATTAAGTTTCGGAAATTTAACTATTGACCCAGGTTTCGACCCAGAACTTGCCGCAGCTTACAACTTAGAAGTAGTAAAAGCCAAATTGAGCGCTGTAAAAGCTTTAGGATTAAATCAGGACATCGAAGATATTTTGATCACACTTTCTAATCAAATCCACATTATCGACATTTCTCCAAACAAAAAATTCATGATCTATCTAGCTGCTGATGCTTCAAAAGCTAATTTAGGAATGACTAGAGCTATTTTAAGAAAACACAAAGCTGAAGTTGAAAAAAACCTAGCTTAATTTCTTGCTTTCAATTTATTACAAACCGTCTTAATTCTAAGGCGGTTTTTTTTTATTTAGAAAACACAAAATGAGGAGAACTCACATCAAGTTTTGTTCTTACAAAAACTGATAGCAGATATTCAATTCTATTTTGATTAATTATAAATAATTTCTTTCAAAGCTTAAATTTGGCAACAAACTCGCTCACAGCTAAACATTAAACAAAAAAAGCGCCCCTTAAAGGAGCGCTTTTTTCTTACGTATTTCTACGCGATTATCTTTGCAGGTTTTTAGCCTCGATACTCATTGTTGCATGAGGAACGATTTTAAGCCTTTCCTTGCTAATTAATTTACCTGTTACTTTGCAGATACCGTATGTTTTGTTTTCTACACGGAATAAAGCGTTTTTTAAGTCACGAATGAATTTCTCTTGTCTGATAGCCAACTGAGAGTTTGCTTCTTTTGACATGGTCTCACTTCCTTCTTCAAAAGCTTTAAAAGTTGGAGAAGTATCGTCAGTTCCGTTATTCAAATCGTTCATATACGCACTTTTGATCAAATCAAGATCTTCTTGTGCTTTCTTAATTTTTGCTTGGATTATTTCTTTGAACTCTGCCAAATCAGCATCAGAGTATCTTGTAATTTCATCTATCATTTTCTACTATTTTGAAATTAATATAATGGTTCTAATGTCATCAAACTCAATTTCTGTGCCGTTTTCTAATGCGTCAGCAAAAACCAAATCATCTGTTAATGTCTCAGACTTAATATAGTCTTCATTTTTTGAAACCGCTTCTTCTAAAATGCCGTTTCGTTTTATTTGAACTTTAATCTTATCCGTAACCTCAAATCCTGAATCTTTACGAATGTTTTGTATTCTATTTACTAATTCTCTCGCGATACCTTCGTTTTTCAATTCTTCGGAGATTGTAATGTCAAGCGCAACTGTTATTCCGTTTGAATTAGCAACCAGCCATCCTTCGATATCTTGTGATGTAATTTCCACATCTTCTAATGATAAAGTTACACTATTTCCTGCAATAACAATATCTAGCGTTCCTTGCTTGTCCAACTGATTGATCTGATCTGGAGAAAAACCTTGTATCTCCTTAGAAATCAACCCCATATCTTTACCAAAACGTGGTCCAAGAGCCTTAAAATTAGGCTTAATCTGTTTTACCAAAATACCAGAAGCATCGTCTAAAAGTTCAATTTCTTTAACGTTTACCTCAGCTTTTACTAAGTCAGAAATAGCTTCAATTTCAGCACGCTGATTGTCGTCAAGTACTGGAATCATTACCTTTTGCAGAGGTTGACGTACTTTGATCATCTCTTTTTTACGAAGTGATAATACCAAAGAAGAGATCGTCTGCGCCTTCTGCATTTTGCTTTCCAACGTTTTATTAACAAAGTTTTCGACAAATTTTGGGAATTCTGCCAAGTGAACACTAGCAAAATCCTCGGTTCCCGTAGAAGTTGTTAAATCGCGGTACAATTTATCCATAAAAAATGGAGCCACTGGAGCACTTAGTTTGCTGATAGTAAGCAAACAAGTATAAAGTGTTTGGTAAGCCGCAATTTTATCTTTTGCATATTCTCCTTTCCAGAAACGACGACGGCATAAACGAACATACCAGTTACTTAAGTTTTCCTGAACGAAATCTGAAATAGCTCTTGTAGCTTTCGTTGGCTCATAATCTTCATAACATTCGTCAACAAATTTTATTAATGAATGTAATTCCGAAATAATCCACTGATCAATTTCTGGTCTTTCGTTTAACGGAATTTCAGCTTCTTCGTATTTAAATCCGTCGATGTTAGCATACAACGAGAAGAAAGAATAGGTATTGTATAATGTTCCAAAGAACTTACGCTTAACCTCAGCAATTCCCTCAAGGTCAAACTTCAAGTTATCCCACGGATTTGCATTCATAATCATATACCAACGCGTAGCATCTGGACCGTTTTCTGCAATGGTTTTAAATGGGTCTATCGTATTTCCTTTACTCTTAGACATTTTAATTCCATTCTTATCTAAAACAAGACCGTTTGAAACTACGTTTTTGTATGCAATTTTATCAAAAACTAGAGTTCCGATTGCGTGAAGTGTATAAAACCATCCGCGTGTCTGGTCTACTCCTTCTGCAATAAAGTTTGCTGGAAAATCTTTGTTTTCATCAATTTTTTCTTTGTTTTCAAAAGGATAATGCCATTGTGCATAAGGCATTGCTCCAGAATCAAACCAAACGTCGATCAAATCGCTTTCACGCTTCATTGGCTGGCCAGAAGCAGAAACTAATGTTATTTGATCTACGACATTTTTATGCAAATCGATTAAATCATAATTTGATTCGTCCATATTTCCGATTTCAAATCCTTTAAACGGATTTTCTTTTTGGAAACCTGCTTCGATCGATTTTTCGATTGCATGGTACAATTCTTCAACAGAACCGATAATAATTTCTTCTTTTTTATCTTCTGTTCTCCAGATTGGTAACGGAATTCCCCAATATCTAGAACGAGATAAGTTCCAGTCGTTGGCATTTTTAAGCCAATTTCCAAAACGTCCTTCACCAGTAGATTTGGGTTTCCAATTGATAGTTTCGTTCAGGTCGAACATTCTATCTTTTACGTCGGTTACTTTAATAAACCACGAATCTAATGGATAGTATAATAACGGTTCATCAGTTCTCCAGCTGTGTGGGTAACTGTGCACGTATTTTTCAACTTTAAAAGCTTTGTTTTCTTCTTTAAGACGAATAGCGATTTCAACATCCACAGATTTCTCTGGAGCTTGCCCTGCATCGTAATATTCGTTTTTAACATATTTACCAGCTAAATCACCAACATGTGAAGTGAATTTTCCTTGTAAATCAACTAAAGGAACCGCATTTCCATCTTCATCTAAAACCAACATTGGCGGCACTTCTGGTTTTGCTTCTTTTGCTACTTTAGCATCATCTGCACCAAAAGTTGGAGCTGTATGTACAATTCCCGTTCCGTCTTCAGTTGTTACGAAATCTCCAGAAATTACTCTAAAGGCGTTTTCAGCGTTTTCATATGGCAATACATAAGGCAATAATTGCTCGTAACGGATTTCTACTAAATCTGCTCCTTTTGCTTCGGTTAAGATTTTATATGGCAGTTTTTTATCGCCACTTTTTACATTGTCAAAATCAGCGTCGTCTTCACTTAAGAAATAGCCTTTTCCAAATTGTTTTACAACTAAGTTTTTAGCCAAAACCACATTGATTGGCTCAAAAGTATATTGATTGAAAGTTTTAACTAAAACATAATCGATTTTTGGACCAACTGTCAAAGCAGTGTTTGATGGAAGCGTCCAAGGAGTTGTCGTCCAAGCTAAAATGTGGATATCTCCAAAACCGTGCAAGAATGAAGGCAATGTTTCTGGCAATGTTTTGAACTGCGCTACAATCGTAGTATCTGTAACATCGCGGTAAGCTCCGGGCTGGTTTACTTCGTGAGAAGATAATCCAGTTCCTGCTTTTGGAGAATACGGCTGAATCGTGTATCCTTTGTACAATAAACCTTTATCGTAGATTTGTTTCAAAAGCCACCAAACCGATTCCATGTATTTTGGTTTATAAGTCACATACGGATCTTCCATATCTACCCAATACCCCATTTTTTCGGTCAAATCATTCCATACGTCCGTATAACGCATAACGGTCTTTTTACACGCTTCGTTATATTCTTCGATAGAAATCGTTTTACCAATATCTTCTTTTGTAATTCCTAATTCTTTTTCGGTTCCCAATTCTACAGGCAAACCGTGAGTATCCCAACCAGCTTTTCTTTTTACTTGAAAACCTTTTTGAGTTTTATATCTGCAAAAAATATCTTTAATCGCACGTGCCATTACGTGGTGAATTCCAGGTAATCCGTTTGCTGAAGGCGGACCTTCAAAAAATACGAAAGGCTCAGCGCCTTCGCGAGTTGTTACACTCTTTTCAAATATATTTTCTTTCTTCCAAAAATCAAGAACTTCAGACGCTACAGTTGGCAAGTCAAGTCCTTTGTATTCAGTAAATTTTGTACTCATTTTATCCTTTTCTTAAACGAGGTGCGAAAGTAAGAAATTTTGAACTATTGACCGCCAATTTCATTAAATTTCACAAAGTTTTGTTGAGAGAATAGATACAAAAACACAAGAATTGGTTACTTTCTGACATTATTCTCATTTTTCTGAGCTAATAAAATCAAAAAATAACCAATTCTAAAAATAGCTTTCTGCAAGCTTGTATCTTATTTGAATCCTCCGAAATAGACTTCTTTCATAAAAATTCTATTTCCAAAAACTGGATTTATCTCCACTTTTTCACGAGTTTCCTGATACAAAGTTTCACCGTTAAAATCTTCAATTTCATAATTAATCTTATGAGGGATTTTTCCAGAATTTAATCCTGCTACAGGACGGTAATCACCAAATAATTTTCTCTCGAAAAAACTTTTATTACCATTATCAAATTCCGTTTTCTCGGTAGATACTATATTGAAGTTTTCTTTGTCGATAAAAACGTGATAATCTGTTTTCGGAATTGTTCTATTTCCAGAGCTCAATGTTTTTTCAAAATAATTTAAATGATAGCACAATTTGCCTTCGTACATTTCTTCTCCTAAAATCTCAAAATTATTCCACAGATCAAGTCTTAAGTCTGTCAAAAAGTTTACTGGATCAACATTCTTAGACAAATTGCTATAATCGTATGCAGTTAACTTTGCCCATTTAGCATTTATACCTGTTTCACGATCGTCATGACTCCATGCTTCTGGTCCATTTACTATTTCGTAATAAGCTTCAGGCATTTTTTTCTTAAGAAGATAATGCGACGTAGTTGCCCATTTTTCTTCTGTTTGAGGAATATTTGTTCCTTCTATCGAAATCTTAGAAAGCAAATGTGTTTTTTCTATTTTTTTCAAGGCCTGGCTTCCACCAAGATTATCGATTACTTTTGCCAAAAGATTTGCATTTAATTGATACGCTATTGAATCAAGCAAATTATGTCTTTGCATTTTAATCTTTTCCAAATAAGCTTCACGATTAGATTTTTCGATTTCCCATTCGGCATCCTGCTGGTGTATTTTTTCGAAAAACGCCAACCTTTTCTCTTCTTTTTCTTCTGCTATTTTAAGCCCTAATTTTTGAAGTTCAGCAAAACGATTGGTATGGCTTCTAATTTTCTTATCAGCGAAATTAGCGTTATTTACCCTTTCAATAATTGAAGATCCTCTCGAATCCAGTTTATCGTTTTCAATTAATAAATTAGCATAAAGCAATGCTTTCTCTTTGTTTTCAAGTAAAAAATAAGTCTCTGCTAAGTTATTTGTAACAATAAATCGAATGTTTACGTTTACAGGTGAAGGCGGATATTTAACCAAAAGACTTTCTAGATATTGCAAATGTGGCGCCAGCAATTTCTCATCTAGACCTTTTTCAAGCGTTACTTTCTCCATTTGAGCTGTAATCTCTGTTTCGAAAGCCAGCATTTGTTTATATTCTGAATGCCCTTTTGAAGTTACAAATTCAAATCTTTCTTTAGATTCATCAGTTGTATATCCAAATTTATAATTTAGGAAATCCTGAACTCTGCCTGCAGCTTTATAAATAACATTTTCAAAACCATCATCTGTATAATCTGAATCGCTAACCGCTGCCCTGATTTTTTTATCGTGTTCTGAAGCTGCTATTTTCATAGATCCCAGACTATTTCCAACACTTATTGAATACGATTCTGATCCTCCAAAATCTTTGGTCAGCAACAGCTTATCCCCATGCCTAACATCTAATTTTACGCTTGTGACATAGTTAGAATGTGCACTGTAAACCCACCTGTTTTCTTTTTTATTGAAGGTACTATCCACTTGTGTTTCAGTGTACCTAGGAAGTGCAAAAGTCAGATAGATTTTCAGCTTTCCATTTACAGGATCTTTTATAAATCCGTTGATATTAAAAAAATGCTTTTTCAGTTTAGATTCTTCTTCTTGCAATGATCTGTCTATCTGATAAAAAGCAGTTTGTGTCAATACATTATCAAGCGCAGGAAATTCTGAATACTTAATTACCGGAATATAAAATTTCTTTTTTTTAGAGCTTATTTTTTCTTGCGCTTGAATTGAACCAATTACAAGCAAAGCAATAAGGAGTAGTGTTTTTTTCATAGCCAAAAAAAAGCCATCAGAATCAGATCCTGATGGCCTTGTCTTTTTTTTATTTTTCTTTCTTGTTGAAAATCTGGATTGACTTATCAGAAACATAAAAAATGTTCTGAGTCGCAGGATCCACTTCATAAATTGGCTTGTTGTTGTTGAAAATAATTTTATCAACTTCAACACCGTCAACTTTACTCACTTTTACAAGAATTTTTTCTCCAGAATCTGCTTTTGCAAAAATATAAGAGAAATCTCTGTTTTGTTTCATCGCGTTGTAACGCTTGTCAAATTTAGCAGCTACTATATCTAAAGCCGCTGATCCAGCCGCATAAGTTTTTGCCTGATCCTTATTATGCTGATCTCCTTTTGCAACCACGGTTCTCATGTTACCATCAGCATCACGATATGTCATAGTCAAATCAGCACCTTTAACTGAACTTACTCCTGAACCAATTCCTAAACCAATACTTCCCGCAATTGCAGCACTTTTTAAAAGACGTCTTGTTCCTTCTCCTGGCTGTGAATAAGTATGGTGATATTTAATTGTACCATCCATATTTACTCCCATTACTTCAAGTGGTCCTGAAAGCACAACTCCCCAAGGAAATTGTTCGATACTGTTTAATTCTTTTTCTTTTTTGATATTTACTTTAGCAAATGGCTCTGGCTTATCGCTAATGCTTGGATCAAATTTGTATAATTTCTCATCATTATACACTAAGTAAGAATTTGTAGCTTCATCGTAAGTTGGTAAAACTGGACGGTCTTTTTCAAACTTAATATTACGTTTCCAAAGCTTAACTCCTGTTTTATAATCTACCATGTTTCCGTAAGTTCCTGTAAGGTACATTACTTTTTCACCCACTTTTCCTAAGTAGTAGATTGGATCTTCTTTGTCATCAGAAATTTCGATGAATTTTTTCCAAAGCTTTTCTCCATCTTTGTTGATCAACATCATTTCGTTTTCAGCAACATATAAGAAATCTTGGTCGATTGGAATTACTCTTTTCAAACCATCTCCACGAGCGTCTTTTTTCCAGATTTTCTCTCCAGAAGTTAAGTCATAAAAATTAAATCCGCTGTAGTGAGCCACTAAGATTTTTGTTCCCCAATCTTCAAGGTAAACTACTCTCTTAGTTTTGATTGATTCTTTCCAGATACTTTTTCCAGTTTCTGTATTCAATACATTTAAATATTGTTTTGAAGAGAAAGTTCCAGCATTGTTTACTACAACAATATTTTTATCGTTTTGAGTTAAAAAGAATTTAGAATAATCTTCTTCTCCTTTCCAGTTTAACTTTCCTGTAGCTCTGTCAAAAGAATATAATTTTCCGTACAATAAATAGTAAATTACTGATCCGTGTACTGTAGCGATGTTTGTGTTTGCTGATTCTTTGAAAGAAAAACTAAACAATGATTTTGCTTTATCAACAGCTGTATTCCATTTCAATTCACCAGTAGTCATATCCAATAAAGCAATTGCCATATCGCCATCTTTTTTCAAAGTAAGCAAATACTCGTTTGTTTCAGGAATAAAATCTGATTGGGTAACCCAAAAAGACTCTTTTGCAGAATTATAAACTACTTTACCTGTATCAGTATTGATAATAAGGTATTTACTTTCAAGATAAGCTTCCACATATGGGCTTCCTGGCACATTAGTTAAAGTACTTTTATCTGCGAAAAGTTTTGTAAGATCTGTATCGCCTGCGATATCCAATACTGATCTACCTCCAAAATCTTCTTTAGTTAAAGTCCATACAATTTTTTTAGTTTCAGGATCAAGTCCTTTAATAGATCCGCCTTCTTTAAAGACAACAACTCCTGTGATTTCATTTTGAACCAAGTCTTGAACAGCATTTTCTGTAGTAACTATTTCATCGTATTTTCTTTGGGCAATTGATGAAACCGCTACCGACAGAAGTAAAATAATCGAAAATGTAATTTTCTTCATGGTAGATTTTTTAAAAATTAGTTGGTTTAGATATTTTTGAAAAATTTGCATTTTCACCAAAAAGACAAAATCCTTTAGTAAAAAAATACTGAGCAAATATATAAAAATAGAAATGCAGTTATGAAAAAATTTCTTTCAAAATATCAAGCGATTTTGGACTCTTAAACCCCTCTAAATGAGACGAATAATAGCTAATCAAAACTTTTAACAATATTTGTCTTTCAAGTACATGAAACACTTTTTGATCGTTATCAAATTTTAGTTCCAATAGTTTTTTTAATAAAGTCGTTTCATGCTCAGAAAGTGCGGTTGAAGTATGGAAAACCGTAAAAATTCCTTCATTTATTTCAAAAAAAGGCAAATCTATATCGGAAGTATCAGGATAAAAGCCCAGATATTTTGTGATTTCTAAAAGCAAGATTAAGTGAAAATTTGAAATTTCATCGTGATGATCTAGCCAAGTCAGCGCCGTTTCTAAAAACAAGAAAAGCTGTTCGTTTTTTTCTTCTTCTTGAATGGAATGATGCAGCATTTCTGAAAGAAACATGACCATTGTACTTTTCACAATATCTGTGTGAATCGTCTGAAACGGAATGGCCGTTTTTATTTCTTTAAAATTTTCTAAAGTTCCTTTATTCTTATGAACAGCTTCTATTTCTAAAATCGAAAAAGGCTGAAAGTAAGCAATTTTCTGACTTGCCTTTCTACTAGAAAAAGCGTCACGCACAAAGTAAGATTTCAGTCCGCTCGAAAGTGTAAAGCATTTTACAATCAAGCTTTTTTCCTGAAATTTTAAAGAGGAGATTACTATGGCTTTGGTTTTGACGAGCACTTTTAATTTTAGATTTTAGATTGTGGATTTTAGATTTTGGCAATTCTCTAATTTTCTAATTGCTGTATTATCTAATTATCATCACTTTTTTAACTTTAGTTTCTCCTCCATCTTCTGCTGAAATAAAAACCATATAAACGCCAGATGCCACTTTATATTTACCAAAAGCGGTTGTATCCCATTCTATTGTTCCTCCAGAAGAAGTTATTTCGTAAACTAAATTTCCTTCAATGTCTGTGATTTTGACATTTGCCTTATCAATCAATCCGGCAACTTTAACGGTTCCTGAGTATGTTGGACGCACAGGATTCGGATAAACATAAACATTGCTTAAATCGTCGTTAGCTTCTGTTGCAATTCCATTAAAAGAAACCAATCCTTTATTGGTTGCGATAAAAACTTCTCCTGTTTTCGCATTTATTTTAATATCATTTACATAATTACTCGGCAATGGCGAATTATTTATTGTAAAATGATATTTCGTTTCTTGACCGTTTGGCGAAACCATAAAAACACCAGAATCTGCTGTTCCAATCCATTTATTATTTGCACCATCTACAGCTATAGAAGTAACAAACTGCTCATACAATAATTCTTGAGCCAAGTCGTCTTCGGTTATAATAATTGGATTTGCTTTTAACTGACTTTCCGATTGAAAACTCGAGACATTCGATAAAACCCTTAGACCTTTTGTTGTGCCTATCCAAAGCTGATTTTTTGTATCTAAAGCTATCGTTCTAACATCTGCAATGGGCAGATTACCTGCATCTACGCCAAAAGTCATTTTTTTGAATGTATTGGTGCTCTCATTAAATCCAACAACTCCGCTTTTTAGAGTTCCAATCCATTTTACATTATTACGATCTATGGCTATGCTTGAGTAGTTCTCTTCTTCTGCATCGTCTAAAATAGAAGTCATGGCATAACTGCCCCATTGTCCGTTTGTTTTTAAAACTTTCAATCCGTTTTTGATACGGCTGTTTGTAACCCAGAGATTTCCCGTTTTATCAAAAGCCGTAGCATTGATACGAACATCAATATAATTTGGCCCTTCAGTTGAAATGGACTCTAAACCGCTGTTTTTTTCATTGTATAAAAAAGTAGGCACATCATTTTCGACTTTTAATAATCCTGAAAAGAAAGAACTTGCATAAACCTGCTTCTCATTATTTGGATTAACCAAAACTCTTGTAATTGATTTTGCATCATAAACTTCAGAATACGGGATATTCAGCCAACCTGATGCATTGTAACGACTAATTCCGTAATTATCTAACGGATAAGGATTATAGGTAACATCATAATCGCCATAAACTGTCCACAAAACATTTGAACCAGTATCGATAGCAAAAATGTTATTTCGTACTGGACCGGCAGGTGTACTATTTTCAAAAGCGGCGGCATTATTCAAATCAGAAAAAAACAGTCCTTTTTCTTTTGTTCCAATAAAAATCTGATTCCCAACTGCAGTTGCGCAGCTAAAATTCAAAGTATTATCCAAAACCTGCGAATTTGTTATTTGTCGATTCAAAACCATTTGATTATTGTACACATAAACGGTATTGGCAGTTGTAACGAACAAATTATGATTTTTGGCTCTTGTATCGACAGTTGCTTGAGGCAATTGCGAGAAACCTACAAAAGTATTTGAATTAAATCTATGAATGTATCCAGAAGTGTTTACCGCAATAAGTTCTGTATCTAAAGCCTCAACACTAGACCAATCTCCCGCATTTACAACCGACCATTGATTGTAGTCAATAAGATTTACACTAGCGCTATCTGCTTTTCTAATACCGCTTGATGTTGCGGCAAAAATAAAGCCGTTAAACAACGTAGTTTGTTTTACACTTATTTCGGCACCATTATCACCAATAAAATAAGTATCGCCAAATTGCGAAGTTTTAAGATTGAACTGAACAATTCCGAAATCGCAAGAAACATATACCAACCCATTATTTTCCATAAAATGGTTGATTTTTTTAGTATTTGCTGGCAATTGCTTATTAATTATATCAACCACTTTTAAAATGCTTCCGTCGGTATCATTAATCAAAATCATCAAACCATTTTCGTAACCGATGATTGTTTTTTTGAATGCTTCACTATAATAAACCGCAGAAATTGTCTGACCTGATAATCCATCAACGGTAGTGGTCGATTTAAGAACGTTTGTTGCTGTATTTCTTGAAAACAATGCATTTTCTGAAGCCGCAAAAACGGCTGTCGCCGATTCTGAAACATCTTTTACTTCATTAAATGAAAAATATCCCTGCCAAGACAGCTTGCTTTGCGCTGAGCAAAACTGAACAAGAAGTAAAAAGAAACTGCAGAAAAATAGTTTTTTCATCATTTAATGTATTCGAATAGACAAATATACTACAAACGAGATTTTATTTAATTTTTAGTACAAATAAAATACCCTCGATATCTTACGTAGATAACGAGGGTATTTCTAATTATTGTAATGCAATCTTAAACTACACCTTGCGCAAGCATTGCATCTGCAACTTTTACAAATCCGGCAATGTTTGCTCCTTTTACGTAGTTCACATATCCGTCTTCTTCTGCACCGTATTTTTTACATTGGTTATGAATTCCGATCATGATTTCTTTCAATCTCAAGTCTACCTCTTCACTAGTCCAGTTTAAACGGATTGAGTTTTGTGTCATTTCTAACCCAGAAGCAGCAACACCACCAGCATTTGCAGCTTTTCCTGGTGCAAATAATACTTTATTGTCTAAGAAAAGTTTAATAGCATCTAGTGTAGAAGGCATATTTGCAGCTTCAGTCACACATAAAACGCCATTATCAATTAGCTTTTGAGCATCTTCGCCATTCAATTCGTTTTGAGTAGCACAAGGAATTGCGATATCTACTTTTACTTCCCAAGGGCTTTTTCCTTTATGAAAAATAGCATTTGGATATTTTTCCAAGTATCTTTCTGCTTTATTATCTCCAGTAGCTCTCATTTCAAGCATGTGGTCGATTTTTTCTCCAGAAATTCCTTCTTCATCATAAATGTATCCGTCAGGACCAGAAATAGTAACTACTTTTCCTCCTAATTCATTTACTTTTAAAGCTACTCCCCAAGCCACATTTCCAAATCCAGAAATTGCAACTCTTTTACCTTTAATTTCGTGACCAATTGTACGAAGCATTTGATCTGTAAAGTAAACTACTCCGTAACCAGTAGCTTCTGGTCTGATTAATGAACCTCCGTAAGCCAAACCTTTTCCAGTTAAAACTCCCGTAAATTCATTTCTGATTCTTTTGTACTGTCCAAATAAGTAACCAATTTCTCTTGCTCCAACACCGATATCTCCAGCAGGAACGTCAAGATCTGGACCAATATGGCGACATAATTCTGTCATGAATGACTGGCAGAAACGCATAATTTCAGCATCAGATTTTCCTTCTGGATCAAAGTCAGAACCTCCTTTTCCACCTCCCATAGGAAGTGTTGTCAAACTGTTTTTGAATACTTGTTCGAATGCAAGGAATTTCAAAACAGACAAGTTCACAGAATGATGGAATCTAATCCCTCCTTTATAAGGCCCGATAGCAGAGTTCATTTGAATTCTGAAACCTCTATTTACAATGATTTCTCCCTTATCGTCTACCCACGGAACTCTAAAAATTATAGAACGTTCTGGTTCTGCAATTCTTAGAAGTATATTCTTGCCATCATACTTTTTACGCTCAGATATAAAAGGAATTACAGTTTCTGCAAATTCTCTTACTGCTTGAAGAAATTCTGGCTCATTTGGATTTTTTGACTCAACCAGAGCCATAAATTCATTTATTTTTTGTTCCATCTTTGAAATAAATTTTTCAGATAATTTAGCTTTAATTTTTACTCTTATAAAAATAAGAAATCATGTTTAAGAAAACGTTTTCGTTTTAACAGACAAAGATATATCAAATAATGATTCGATGTTACAATTTTCACTTTTTTGAAGCGATTTGTGTTTTTTTCAAACATTACAAAAAAACACATTTTACATGTAGGTGTTTACATGCAAATCACCTTTTAAAAGTTAGTAAATTAAGTATTTTGCTACTTATTTTTCAATACAGCAATTTAATATTTTGAATCGATTATGTTTTTTATATATTTGCCATGATTTGTAAGCCCTCAAAAATGTCTAAACCCCTATTTATCACATTACTTGCCTTGTTTGGCATCACCACTGCCGTATCAGCACAAGGACTAGCTCAAGAGATCGGAATCTACGCCGGACCCGTAACTTTACAGTCCGATTTTGGAGAAAGGAACAACTTTGATAATAACGTCGGAAACACAGGTTTTGGCATTGGAATCATGCACTTTATAAACTTTTCTGCTAACAACAATAGAGAAAACTTTTTTACAGAACATTTTAAAGTAAGATCTGATCTTTCTTATAGCAGAACCACTTTAAAACATCACGGTCAATGGGTTGAATATAAGCCTAACGGAGTATTTGCGACACAATTGAGAAATATGCACGCAAGTTCTAGTCTTGTAAATCTGGGTGCACAGATTGAATTTTCTCCTTTCATGAAAATTCACGATTTCGAAAATACAATTGGTAGCTTCAGTCCGTATGGTGCTTTAGGATTTCAAGTGAGCTATTATTCAACAAAAGTTGGATCTCATTTAGGAGACATTACACTACCTAATGTTACTCCAGGAAAATATTTAACTCCATCTGATGGACGTGCTCATGGATTTTCTACAGAAACGGGCATTGCTTTATCTGCAACCGCTGCTATTGGAGTTCATTACAAGTTAACAACAATGAGCGATTTAATGTTTGAAACTCGTTTTCAAATGTACAACTCAGACTGGATCGACGGATTAAATCCGAACAAAGATATTTATACCGAAAACAAATCTAACGATTGGCAGGTTTGGTTTAACTTTGGATACATTTACTATTTAGAGTTCTAAACCTAAACAAATTACAATATAAAAAATCCCCAATTCCAAGATTAAATTGGAATTTGGGATTTTTGTTTGAAATCAAATTGACAAAATAGAATCCGAAGGATTCAAATATTTATAGCAATCTGTTTCTCAAAGATGGGTGCGACCCCGATGGGGTCGTATCAACGTAACGAATATTAATTTCTATAAACATTTGAACCTTTCAGGTTCCTGCTCTCAAATAACAAATCCCAAACTCCAATTTTACTTTTGGAATTTGGGACTTTTTTTATTGGAATTTCTTTCGTTAAGAAAGCGCTTGTTCTAAATCTGCAATTAAATCTTCTGCATCTTCAATACCAACACTTAATCGAACCAAATCGTCGGTAATACCAACTTCAGCTCTTTTATCTGCAGGAATTGATGCATGCGTCATTAAAGCCGGATGATTGGCTAATGATTCTACTCCTCCAAGAGATTCAGCCAATGTAAACACTTTCAGCTTTTCTAAAAATGCGATAGAATCTTCTTTTTTTCCAGATTTAAAATCAAAAGAAACCATTCCGCCAAAAGCTTTCATTTGTTTTTTGGCGATTTCATGAAATGGATGGTTTTTTAAACCTGGGTAGTAAACCGTTTTTATCTTTGGATGATTGCTTAAATATTCAACCACTTTTTCTCCATTTTCACAATGTCTCTGAACTCTTAATGCTAAAGTCTTGATTCCTCTTAAAACCAAAAAACTATCCATTGGACCAAGAGTTGCGCCTGTTGCAAATTGCTGAAAGTGCAATTGTTCTCCAAGTGCTTCGTCTTTTACGATAAGTGCTCCAGCAATAACGTCTGAATGCCCGCCAAGATATTTTGTTGCCGAATGCATTACGATATCAGCTCCTAAATCTAATGGTTTCTGCAAATAAGGTGTTGCAAAAGTATTATCAACAGCAAGAAGTATTTTTTTCTCTTGAGTAATTTTTGCTATTTCCTGAATGTCGGCCAATTTCATTAACGGATTTGTTGGCGTTTCTACCCAGATTAACTTCGTGTTTTCGTTGATTAGGCTTTTCAATTTTTCGATATTCGTCATATCAACAAAATGAAATATGATTCCCGAATCTTTATAAACACGAGAAAACATTCTATACGTTCCGCCATACAAATCATCCATAGCAATGATTTCGTCTCCTGCTTTGAAAGATCTCAAAACGCAGTCTGTAGCCGCAAGACCAGATGAAAATGCTAGTCCGCGAGTTCCGTTTTCAATACTTGCCAAAGCGTCTTCCAACGCTGTACGAGTCGGGTTCGAAGCCCTACTGTATTCATAATCTGCCAAGGGTTTTCCTGGACTTGTTTGTACAAATGTCGACGTTTGATACACTGGTGGCATAACTGCCCCAGTAGACGGATC
Source organism: Flavobacterium sp. 38 (assembly GCF_057799715.1). NCBI lineage: Bacteria > Pseudomonadati > Bacteroidota > Flavobacteriia > Flavobacteriales > Flavobacteriaceae > Flavobacterium > Flavobacterium sp. 38. The sequence goes on from NZ_JBYNWZ010000001.1 coordinate 227,534, forward strand.
ATGATGCTGTCCTCCGTGTATAACTTTGGTATTGAATTTCATATAAATAAAATTTATTTTAAATATTTGTTCTCAACAAATTTGTTGATATTCGCGATTTTTTTGATTTATGTTTTAAAAATCGTAATTTTAGAATACAAATTTACCTTTTAATTTAATTTGTTCCAGCTCCTCTTCTTTTTCTTTTTATATAATTAACATTTCGTGACATGAAACAATATCCATTTTATATCTTTTTACTGCTTTTAATTTCGGGTTGCAATAAAGAACTTTCATTTGAAAAAGAGACATTTGAAGAAAAATCAAATCTTCCATGCGAGAAAGACTGCCCAGTAATTACAATGGAAATTCCAATCGCAAAAACTCAGAAAATAATAGCAGACAGCATTAATAAAAAGGTTTTTAATGTAATTAAAGAGATTGTCTTTTTTGGTGAAGATTCGGCAAAGGTTAACGATTATAAGTCATTGTCAAAATCTTTTATTACTTCTTACGAAGAAATGCACCAAAAATTTCCTGAAGACACCTTTGGCTGGGAAGCTAAAATAATAGGAAATGTTGAATTTCAATCTGAACATATTTTAAATCTAAAAATAGATCATTATACTTTTACAGGCGGTGCTCACGGATATCAAGGTTATCGCTCTTTATTATTTGATCGAAAAACTGGAAAAACGATTTTCAATAAGCAGTTATTTAAAAATGAAAACGAATTTAAGGCTTTCGCCGAAAAGACATTCAGAGCCAAATACAAAATACCTGAAAAAGCGAATATCAATGCAACAGGTTTAATGTTTGAAAATGATAAATTTCAACTGCCTCAAAACATCTTCTATACTTCTGATGGTTTACTTTTATTTTACAATTCGTATGAAGCCGCATCCTACGCAGACGGTCCAAAAGAGCTTTTATTTTCGTATGAAGAAGTAAATAAATATTTGAATTTTCAATAATAAAAGAAGAACGTTTTTTTTTTAAATTTTTATTAAATGAAAGACAATAAATTAAATCACATTTTAGATCTAATTGAAGAAATATATAAGGTTGATAAAATGATTCTTATGCATCTGGATCCTGATTCAACATTGATGCTTGATCAGTATAAAAATCAAAAATTAAAACTAAGTAATTATTTGGTTCAAGAACTTCTGACAAATAGCGATAATAGACCTGAAGTGATGTATATTATAAAACTGTTCATTGAAAAATTTTACATAAAAGAAATGAATCACCTGCAATTTGAAGAAAATGACAGTTTGAAAAAAATTCAAAATGTTTTCATTGAAAATTACAGCTAAGACACACAACAGTCCGTCTCTACAAAAACCTCAGAACCTTAGTAGCTTAGAATCTCAGCACCTTTCCCTCACTGTACATCATATTTCATTTTACGCAATACCCTTAAAGCCTCTTTAAAAGAAGAATACACATTTTTATAAGGTTTCAAATATAATTTTGCATCAATTAATTTCTGTCTCGCATCTTCAAAACCATTTAAATAACAGATCATAAAAGTAGAAGGCAGATTTTCTAAATCTTTCATTTCTCTATCTGATAAAGCGATTTCCTTTTGAAGTTTCCCTAGCAAAGCCATATTCGAATTATAAATATGATATAACATTTTTCGGTTAAATTCTGGAGGCTGAAAAAGCATCTGACGATCAATTTTATAATAACCGTTGTCAAAAAAATGAATAGTTTGTTCTTCTAACGGATAGTAGCTTGTTTTGTCATTTAATCCTAAAGGAACATATTCGGTAATGGTAAAACTATCTTCATTATAGAAAATCGTTACCACATCTTGAGCAGAATAAAAAAGTTTGATCTGTTCGTTAATCAATTCGATATCAACGCGCGAAAGATAAGTTTTATCACGAAGTTTTTTAGGAACTCCAGCCCAACAAATCACAAATAATTCTTTGAAAACACGATATTTCGGAGACATATCTTTATGCCTGAAATTCATAAAATCGATAACGCCATCAAGAGTATATTGAATACTGTTTCTAGAGCTATTTTCAATTCCAATTACCGTTTCTGTATTCTGATTGTTTTTTTCAACTTCCTCATATTCTTCTAGCGGAATCGAATTACTGCCACGCCTCACAAAAATACTATTGGCCAAAATGGTATGAATTCCTTTTTTAAAATAAGAAATTTTGCTTTTGGGTTTAATTGTAACCAAACCAATTACTTTATCTTTTGGAAGATTAGGAAAAGGGACATTTTCGTATTGAATTTTTGGTGGATTTTCCAGAAAAGCATTTACAAGATTTTGGATTCGGCTATCATCAAAGAAATCATCGCCAACAATTTCATTATCCTGATCTTCTACTCCAACTACGATATAAGAATTATTATTGGGGTTAGAATTGGATAATGCGCAAATGTGTTTTAAGAACTTGCCTTTTCCTTCTCTCGAATGAAGATTCAACTGCCTTTTTTTATCATAAAAACTGCTTTCGTCATTATGAGCGAGTAGATTTTTAATTAAAAGGCGTTTATTGATCATTCTCTCTTTTTTTGTTTGCCACTAATTACACTAATTCCACAAATTTTATTTTTTAAAACACATAGAATCATAGATTGTTGAAATCTATAAAAAGGCGTTTCACTTATCACAACAAACATAGCTATGTGAATTCATGCTAAATGAAATGCCTTTCAACACAAAGAAAATCTATGTTTCTATGTGTTTAAAAAACTTTGCGCCTTTGCGTCTTTGCGCGAAACATCAACTAGACATTCTTCTTGACAATCGTCGAAGAAGCCTGCGCGGTACTCATTACAACCAAATCGGCAATATTTACATGATACGGTCTCGAAACCACAAAATGAATGATATCGGCAATATCTTCTGCTACTAACGGAGTGAATCCTTTATACACATTTGCGGCTCTATCGGCATCGCCTTTAAAACGCACTTCGCTAAACTCGGTTGCTACCATTCCAGGATGAATACCACCGACTTTAATTCCAAACGGATTCAAATCGATTCGCATTCCGGCCGTAATCGCATCAACCGCATGTTTAGAACCGCAATACACATTTCCGTTTGGATAAACTTCTTTTGCAGCAGTCGAACCGATATTAATAATATGACCCGATTGTCTTTCGACCATTTGCGGAATTATCGCTTTTGAAACATACAAAAGCCCTTTCACATTAATATCAATCATCGCATCCCAATCGTCCAAATCTCCATTTTGAATCGGATCTAAACCGTGGGCATTCCCTGCATTATTAATCAATATATCTATAACGGAAAAATCTGTTGGTAAAGTACTTATTTTTTTCAGAACTTCTTCTTTATCACGAACATCAAATTGTAAAGAATGAACTTCTGTAAAAGCGGATAGTTCTTTTTGCAGTTCTTCTAAACGGTCTTGACGTCTTCCGCAAAGCACTACTTTATAATTATTTTTGGCTAGAATCTGTGCTGTTGCTTTCCCGATTCCGCTGGTTGCTCCAGTAATTAAAGCTGTTTTTTTCATTGTTTAATTATTTTTTTAACACATAGAGACATAGTTTTCTTTGTGTGCAAAAGGCATTTCATTTTGCATTAATTCACATAGCTATGTGTAAGTGAAACGCTAAAGCCTCCTTTAAGAAACTCAAAAAATCTATGTTTCTATGTGTTTGTATTTTTTGCCACAGATTAAAGGATTAAAATGATTTATAATCTGTGCTAATTCTTTATCCCGATAGCTATCGGGAGTGGCAAATATTTTTTTCGCTTAAAGCGAATAATAAAATCTAGTTTAAACTGATCACTAAAAACCTGATCACTGAACACTTAAAAAATTAAGGCACATCGTCGCCCATACTTTCTGTCCAGATGGCAAACCAGTCTTGAGTATCCATATCCAATTCTACAGCTTTCATTAAAGATTGGATTCTAGCAATATTAACAGTTCCCGCAATCGGAATTATTTTTGCTGGATGTTTTAAAATCCAAGCCAATAATAAGGTATCTGAACCTAAATGATATTTTTCTACTAATTCAGAAAACAGCTTTTTCAAACGGCGTGTTTTTTTAGTATCTTCTCTAAAAACAGTCCCAAGCGGATTCCAAGACAACGGACGAATGCCGTGTGTTTGCATATAATCCAAACTCCCATCTGTCATCGCTTCGTAATGAGTTGCAGAAAATTGCACTTGATTATAGCTCACTTCTGTTTTACTGCGAATTAAATCAGTTTGTGAACTTGTAAAGTTTGAAAGACCAAAATCAATAATTTTTCCTTCTCCCTTTAATTTTTCAACTGCTTCCGCAATTTCATCAGCCTGCATTAACGGACTTGGTCTATGTAAAAGAAAAACATCTACATAATCTGTTTTTAAATTTTTCAAAGATTTTTCTACAGACTTAATAATATAGTCTTTAGAATAATCGTAATGTTTAACTTTGTTTTCAGGACGCTTGTCAGCAATCATCTGAATACCGCACTTGGTAATTAATTGTAATTTTTCACGATCAATTTTACTAGCGTGAAAGGCTTTTCCAAAATCGGCTTCGGTCGTATACGAACCGTAAATATCCGCGTGATCAAAAGTCGTAATTTTGTTTTCGATACTTACTTGTATCATATTTTCCATTTCTTTGGTTGTAAGGTTTTTATCCCAAACTCCCCAATTCATAGTGCCCGAAATTATAGGCGATAAGACTGTTTTGCTCATAATAGTTATGCGTTATTTTTGGTAATAAATATGCTTTGTAAAAACATATTCATCAAAGTTCTTAAAAATATAAAAATAGATTCACAATTAGTCCTTAAAATTAGGTCATTGGTCGAAGTTTTAACCATTCTTTAACATCTTACTTCTCAAAAAATATTCAATTTGCACTCTCAAAAATTAGGCGTAAAAATCAAGGTTTTAAAAATATTTATATGGAAGAAAATACAACGACTTTAGACATTAGAGCGATAAATGAAAAAATTGAAAGAGAAAGTGCTTTTATAGACCTTCTTACAATGGAAATGAACAAAGTTATTGTGGGTCAGAAACATATGGTCGAGCGTCTATTGATCGGATTACTTGGACAAGGGCATATTTTATTGGAAGGAGTTCCTGGTTTGGCAAAAACTTTAGCCATCAACACGCTTTCTCAAGCGGTTCAAGGATCTTTCAGCCGTATCCAGTTTACACCAGATTTATTACCTGCCGATGTTATCGGAACCATGATTTACAACATTAAAGCAAACGAGTTCTCTATTAAAAAAGGACCAATTTTCGCCAATTTCGTACTTGCCGATGAGATTAACCGTGCCCCAGCAAAAGTTCAGTCTGCACTTTTGGAGGCCATGCAGGAGAAACAAGTTACAATTGGAGACACTACTTTCAAGTTAGATCGTCCGTTTTTAGTATTAGCAACTCAAAACCCAGTGGAGCAAGAAGGAACCTACCAATTGCCAGAAGCGCAGGTTGACCGTTTTATGCTAAAAACTGTAATTGATTATCCAAAAATTGACGAAGAGCGTTTTGTAATTCGCCAAAACTTAAAAGGATCTTACGAAAAAGTAAATCCTGTAGTTTCTGTAGATCAGATTTTACGTGCGCAAGAAGCGGTGCGTGAAGTTTATATGGATGAAAAAATCGAGAAATATATTCTTGATATTATTTTCGCTACACGTTATCCAGAAAAATACAAATTAGCCGATTTAAAACCGCTTATCAGCTTTGGAGCTTCTCCTCGTGGAAGTATCAATTTGGCTAATGCTGCAAAATGCTACGCTTTTATCAAACGTCGCGGTTATGTAATTCCAGAAGACGTTCGTGCGGTTGTTCACGATGTGTTACGTCACAGAGTTGGAATCACATACGAAGCAGAAGCAGAAAACATTACTTCTGTAGACATTATCAACAAAATCGTTAACGAGATTGAGGTACCTTAATAAATTTTAGATTTTTTTGATTGTAGATTTTAGATTAATCTGCAGTCTAAAAAGAATTTAAAAAAGAATTTTTTAAATTCTTGGAATCTAAAATCTAAAATCTAAAATCTGCAATCCGAAAAAATGGATACAAAAGAGCTTTTAAAAAAAGTACGGAAAATAGAAATCAAAACGAAGAGACTGAGTAATCATATCTTTTCTGGAGAATACCACTCTTCATTTAAAGGACGAGGAATGACGTTTAGCGAGGTGCGTCAATACCAATACGGAGATGATATTCGTAACATCGATTGGAATGTGACCGCACGCTATAACGAAGCTCACGTTAAAGTATTTGAAGAAGAACGCGAATTAACCATGGTTTTAATGGTCGATATTTCGGGTTCGGAATCCTTTGGTTCTAAAAATCAATTCAAGAAAGACATCGTAACCGAAATTGCGGCAACGATGGCTTTTTCGGCTACACAGAATAATGACAAAATTGGTTTGATCTTATTTTCTGATACTATAGAATTATATATTCCGCCAAAAAAAGGACGTTCGCACGTACTGCGTATTATTCGTGAATTGATCGAATTTGAACCAAAAAGCCACAAAACCGATATCGCACAAGCTTTAAAGTTTCTGTCTGGAACTCAAAAAAAGAAAGCCATCATTTTCATGATTTCCGATTTTATGTCTGATGCTTATGAGCATACTTTAAAAATTGCTTCTAAAAAACATGACATTACAGGCGTTCGTGTCTATGACATTCGCGAAGAAAAAATTCCAAATTTAGGAATGGTGCACATGCTGGATGCCGAAACAGGTCAAATACAGTTGGTAGATACAAGTTCGAAAACTGTTCGCCTGAATTACGAAAAACATTATCAGGAAAAACTGAATTACTTTAAAGATACTTTTCGTAAATCGGGCGCTGGAATTGTCAACACCAGAGTTGACGAAAATTACGTAACGAAATTATTAGGCTATTTCAAATCAAGATAAATATATTTTAGATTGTGGATTTTACATTTTAGATTTGAAAATCGAAAAAAAGTAATTTCTGCTTCTATCAAAAAACAAAAAAACGTTTAAATCTGTAGATGCAAATTTATTTTTTAAACATCATTTTAGACCAAAATCTGAAAGCTCAAAACAAATGAAATTTAGACTTTATATATTTTTATTGCTTTTTTCTACTATGATTTTTGCCCAGCAAAAACAGGTAGAAACGAGTATTGATACCACCAAAAATAAGATTGGTGCTGAGTTCAAGCTGACGCTAAAAACGGTTGTAAGCTCTAAATCTAAAGTTGAATTTCCAAAACTTAAAAATATTGGTCCATTGGAAGTCATTCAATCTTATCCTATTGATACAGTTAAGAAAGATGACACTTACGAGCTGGTAAAAAAATATGGTTTAACGCAATTTGATTCTGGCCGTTACACCATTCCAAGCATCAAAATTTTAATTGATAAAAAACCATTCTTTTCTGATTCTATCAAAGTTGAAGTAGCGCCTGTAAAAGTGGATACTTTACAGCAGAAAATGTACGACATCAAAGATATTACTTCCGCTGATGAAGGAATGGGAACTTGGTGGATTTACGCTTTAATTGTTTTAGCCATTCTAGGAATTGGTGCTTTCGTTTATTGGTACGTTAAAAAACGCCAGCTGAAAAAAATTGAAGAAGAGGTTTATAAAACGCCAATTGAAAAAGCGACTAGTTTATTAAACAATCTAGAGCAGAAAGAACTGGTTCAAAAAGGCGAAATCAAAGAATACTATAGTGAACTGACAGATATTGCCAGAAATTATATTGAAGAGGCCATTCATATTCCAGCAATGGAAAGTACTACTTCTGAATTAATTACGGCAATTAGAGAAGCTTCTACCAAAAAGAAAATGACGCTAACTCCAGAGACTGTAGAGAATCTAGAGCGCGTTTTACGTCAGGCCGATTTGGTAAAATTTGCGAAATCTAAACCGCTTGATTTTGAAATTACGGATGATAGAAATAAAATTCAGAAAGTAATTTTAACGCTTGATAACGCCATTCCGACTGAAGTTCCAGAAGAAATTGAAGATCAGTTATTAAACGAAGCGCAAAGACAAAAACAAATTAAGGAACAACTTCGCAAAAAACGTAATGCTAGAATTGGCTACGCTGTTGCAGCTACCATACTTTTATTATTTGCTACAACGACTTTCTTTGTTGTTACCAAAGGATTCAATTATGTAAAAGATAATATAATTGGACATCCTTCGAAAGAATTATTAGAAGGTGAATGGGTAAAAAGCGCTTACGGAAGTCCTGCAGTTCTTATTGAAACTCCAAAGGTTTTAAAAAGAATGGACGCGCAAAAAACACTTCCAAAAGAAGCAATGGCACTTATTAAAGAAATGCAACTTTTCGCATACGGAAGCATGATTGACAATTTTTATGTAACCGTTTCAACATCTAAATTTAAACAGCCAACCGAGATTGATTTAAATAAAACCTTAGAAGGCACTATTAAAATTATTGAGGCTCAAGGCGGACAAAATATTATCGTAAAACAAGAAGATTTTCAAACTAATGAAGGCATTCAGGGTGTAAAAGGTTACGGAACAATGACTGTTCTGAATCCTGCAACTAAAACGAGTACAAAGGCATATTATGAGTTATTGCTTTTCAAACAAGATCAAGGTTTACAGCAAATCCTGATTTTACACGAAGAAGGCGATACGTATGCAAATGAAATCACGACCCGAATATTAAATTCTGTTGAACTTCAAAGAGCAAGCAACTAATGAATAAGATCACTTTTTTAAATCCAGAGTTTCTTTGGTTGTTTCTATTAATTCCGATTGCAATAATCTGGTTTTTCTGGAAACGCAACCAGCAGTCGGCTACCTTAAAAATGAGTTCGACAGCGGGTTTCAAAAACAGCGAATCTTTTTGGACAAAATTCAAACCTTGCCTATATGTATTTAGAGTTTTGGCATTAAGTTCATTAATTATTGCATTAGCTCGACCAAGAACAGTAGACATTAGCAATCAGACCAAAACCACAAAAGGAATTGATATTGTAATGGCAATTGACGTTTCTGGATCTATGCTCGCAAAAGATTTGAAACCGAATCGTATGGAAGCTTTAAAAAGAGTTGCCGCCGATTTCGTTGAAGAAAGACCAAATGACCGTATCGGATTGGTTTTATACGCTTCTGAAGCCTATACCAAAACTCCTGTTACTAGTGATAAAGCGATAATTCTTGAAGCAATAAAAGAAATTAAATACGATAATGTGCTCCAAGACGGAACCGGAATTGGAATGGGATTGGCAACTGCCGTAAATCGTTTGAAAGACAGCAAAGCAAAAAGCCGAGTTATTATTCTTTTGACCGATGGTGTAAATAACGCTGGTTTTATCGAACCAGAAACTGCCGCAGACATCGCAAAACAATACGGAATAAAAGTTTATACGATTGGTTTAGGAACAAATGGTATGGCTTCATCACCATACGCTTACGGACCAAACGGAGGATTTTTATTCAAAATGCAAAAAGTGGAAATCGATGAGCGATTAATGAAAAGTATTGCGCGCAAAACCGACGGAACTTATTTTAGAGCAACAAGCAATGATAGATTAGCCGAAATATATAATGCAATTAACAAACTGGAAACAACAGAAATTCAGGAATTGAAATTCTATGATTATGACGAAAAATACAGAGGTTTTGTTTTATTTGCTGGCTTGTTATTATTACTAGAAGTTGGATTAAGAAACACAGTTTATAGAAGCTTCATTTAATTTTGAAAAAATTAAAAAATTCCAACAATAAAACTCCAAATAACAAATTGGAATTTGGAATTTTTAAAATTGGAATTTAAAAACATTTATGGAATTAGACGAAAAAAAATATTTATATCTCTTATTACTGATCCCAATTGTGGTCTGTATTTTCCTTTTCAATATGTATTGGAAAAGAAGAACACAGCGCGAATTTGGTGATCTTGAAATGGTGAAAAGATTGAGTCCAGAGAAATCGGTTTTTAAACCCGTTTTAAAAATTGTAGTGATCCTTCTAGCCCTTACCTGTTTGATTATCGGTTTGGTAAATCCGAAGATTGGAACCAAAATGGAAACGGTAAAACGAGAAGGTATTGATATTGTTTTTGCAGTCGATGTTTCTAAAAGTATGCTTGCAGAAGACGTTGCTCCAAGCCGTTTGGCAAAGAGTAAACAATTGGTTTCTCAGATTATCAATAATCTTGGAAGCGACCGAATTGGAATCGTGGCGTATGCCGGAAGTGCTTTTCCAGTTTTGCCTATAACATCAGATTATGGTGTTGCAAAAATGTACTTGCAAAGTATGAATCCTGATATGGTTTCTTCTCAAGGAACTTCTCTTGATGAAGCAATTCGATTGTCGACAACTTATTTTGATGAAAAAAGCAAAACAAGCAAATTGCTTATTTTAATTTCTGATGGAGAAGATCATTCTGAAGGAGCTTCTACTGCTGCTGAAGAAGCCAACAAAATTGGAATGAAAATCATTACTATCGGAGTTGGAACAGAAAGAGGAGCAACAATTCCGTTAAAAGAAAATGGCGTTTTAAGAGGTTATCAGAAAGATCAAAATGGCGAAACGGTAACAACAAAACTGAATCAGGAAGGTTTAAAAACTATTGCTAAAGCTACAAAGGGCGGATACGTTTATGGCGGAAGCACTAAAGAAGTTTTAGACTACGTAAAAAATGCACTGAATAATATTCAGAAAACAGAATTTGAAGCTACACAAATGGCCGAATTTCAATCGCAATTTCAATGGTTTATCGGGTTTGCATTTTTATTGCTTTTCCTAGATATTTTCTTATTAGAAAGAAAAACAAGCTGGATCAAAGAATTGGATTTATTTAATGAAAAGAAATAAATGTTCAGAGTGAAATTCAGAACAGAAAACAAAATTAGAATGAAAAATTTTCTCCTTTATATTTTACTAACGGTTTCTTTTGCAGTTTCTGCTCAAGAGAAAGACAAAACATTGCCTGCAGCCAACGAAGAATATAAACAGAATAAATTTGTTGATGCAGAGGCAAACTATAGAATTTCGGAATCTAAATTTTCTAAACGTGCCGCTGCTCCATACAATTTAGGAAATAGTATTTACAGACAAAATCAGATTTCGGAAGCTAAATTTGCTTACGCGAAAGCAATAAAAAATGCCAAAACAAGACCTGAAAAGCATAAAGCCTATCATAATCTTGGAAACGTTTTCATGAAAGAGAAAGATTACACTCAAGCAGTTGAAGCTTACAAACAAGCGCTTCGCAACGACCCGACTGATGATGAAACGCGTTACAACTATGCGTATGCAAAACAAAAACTAAAAGAGAATCCTCCTAAAAACGATCAGAAAGACAAAAATAAGGACAAAGACAAGGATAAGGATAAAAATAAAGATAAAGACAAGGACAAAGACAAAAATAAAGATAAGGATAAAAAAGACGATAAAGGCGATCAGGATAAAGACAAAAAAGATGGTCAAAACGATCCTAAAAAAGACGACAAGTCTGATAATAAAGGAGAGCCAAAACCGCAGCCTGGAGGAATATCAAAAGAACGTGTTCAGAATTTGTTAGATGCTGTAAATAATGAAGAGAAGAAAATTCAGGACAAAGTAAACGCTCAAAAAGTAAAAGGTAATCCTAAGAAAACAGAAAAAGACTGGTAAAATAATTTAAATCGTTTAGTCGTTAATTGTTTATTAAAAGAAATATTCAAAAACGGCTAAACGATTAAACAGTTAAAATAAACAACGACTAAACAAGTAATGAAAAGATATTTAATTCTATTTCTACTCACTTTTCAAGGACTAATGGCTCAGGTGCAATTTGAAGCCAGAGTCAGCAAAAACACACTTGGAGTTAACGAAAGACTTCGCATCGATTTCATCATGAATGTCGACGGCGACAATTTCGAACAGCCTTCTTTTGAAGGATTCAGTATGGTTGCGGGGCCAAGCCAGCAAATCAGCCAGTCATGGGTAAATGGACGCAGTTCTTTTCAAAAAATATATTCTTATATTCTTCAGCCACAAAGAAAAGGAGCGATTACTATCAAACAAGCTGCTATAGAATACAATGGTCAAGTTTATAAAACTTCTCCAATAAAAGTTACAGTTACCAATGCAGTTGCACAGGAAAGAGATCCTAACGACAGGCCACAAGGCGGAAATGGCAATGAATTATTGCAGCTTGTTGCCGAAATATCAAAAACCAATCCGTATTTAAATGAGCCAATTACAGTTGTTTACAAATTGTATTTTAATAATATTGGAGTTACAGGTTTTAAAGAATTGGCAAAACCTAAATACAATGATTTCTGGAATCAGAACATTGAAATCAAACAATTAGCAATCGAGGAAGGAAGTTTCCAAGGTCAGAGATGTTATTATGTTATCCTGAAAAAGACAATCTTATATCCTCAAAAAGCAGGAAAACTTACCATTGAACCTCTTTCACTAGATATTGGGGTGCAGTTACCAACAAATCGTCGTGATATGTTTGGTCAAATGATTATTACAGAAGACAATAAAGTAGTTTCTGCCGGAGCCAAAACTATTAATGTAAGACCGCTTCCTGAAAGCAGTAAACCAGAAGGATTTACAGGCGGTGTCGGAAGATTGAATTTTACGGTTACTCCATCAAAAACAACACTTAAAAATGGTGAAGGGCTTGACTTAATCGTAAGTGCGCAGGGAACTGGAAACATGAAATTATTTACGCTTCCAAAACCAGTTGTTCCGAATGCATTAGAAATGTACGATCCTGTTCACGATGAACAAGTAACGACTTCACTAAGCGGTATGTCTGGAAGAATCACAGACAAATATACTATCGTACCACAATACAGAGGAAAATATGCGATAAAACCAATGCAATTCTCGTATTTTGATTTGAGCACTGGCACTTACAAAACCATCACTTCAAAAGAAATTATGATTGATGTTTTGGACGGACCAACACCTGCAGAAGCAAATACAGGAGCATCTGCTTCTAAAAATATCGCAGAAAAAGCGGATCAATTCAAAAACATAAAATCTAGAACAGCATTAATTCCTATTGCTAAAAATGATTTTTATGATTCTAAATTGTATTTAGGATTGCTGTTTGCGCCTTTTATCATTATTCCGATTATCATTTTAGCTAGAAAGAAAAAAGAAGCTATGGATAGTGATGTTACTGGAAATAGAATTAGAATGAACAATAAGCTGGCGAAGAAATATTTATCGCAAGCGAAGAAACATCTTAACAACAAAGAGCCTTTCTATATTGCACTTGAGAAAGCAATGCATAATTTCTTGAAAGCAAAACTGCATATTGAAACCTCAGAAATGAGCAAAGACAATATCAGAGAATTATTATTGTCTAGAAATGCAAATCCAGATACGGTTCAGAATTTTATTGCTTTGACTGAAAACTGTGAATTTGCACGTTATGCACCAGCATCGAGCGCTTCGATTCAGCAAGATTATGATAAAGCGGTTATGATTATTTCTGAATTAGAAAAACAGATTGTTTAATTTTTATAGCAATCCCGATAGCTATCGGGAGCAATAGAAAATTGATTTAGATTGAGTCGAATTTAAGTTCGCAAAGTTGAAAATCTTATTATAAAAAAATGAAAAACATACTATATCTCTTTTTATTAATCTCGCAGGTTTTCTTTGCGCAAGGTCGCTTTGAATCGGCTAATGCATTGTATCAAAAAGGGCAATACAAAGAAGCTGCACAAGTTTATGAGAACATCATAAAAGAAGATAAATTACATTCTGCTGAATTGTATTTTAATCTCGGAAACTGTTATTATAAATTAAATCAAGTTGCGCCTTCGATTTATAATTACGAAAAAGCTTTGGTTTTGAAACCAAGCGATCCAGAGACTTTAAACAACTTGAAATTTGCTAAAAAACTGACGATTGACGAAATCAAAGAGGTGCCGAAAGTGGGTTTTGCAAAAATGATCCAAAACTTTACTTCTATTTTTGATTATAATACCTGGGCAAAGATTTCTGTTGTGCTTGGTTTTGTGTTTTTATTGAGTTTTATTGGTTATTATTTCTCCAACGCTACACTTGCAAAAAGAATTTATTTTGTTGGGATGTTTGTTATTTTAATTGCTTTTGCTTTAAGCATTTCAGCTGGAATGTCTGAGAAAAGTCATTTTGACAACGATCGTGTTGCTATTGTTTTTTCTGAATTAAGCCAAGTTCGAAACGAACCGCAACAATCAGGAAATGGCATTATCCTTTTACACGAAGGAGCAAAAGTGTATGTGCTGGAAAGTATTGCAGGATGGAAAAAAATCGAATTGACAGATGGAACTCAAGGTTGGATTGATTCTTCTACCATCAAAGAAGTAAAGTAAAATTTTAAAATATTTAAATATAGAAATCCCAAATTCCAAAATAATTGGAGTTTGGGATTTGTTTTATAAAGAATCCGGAGGATTCAAATGTTTATAGAAATAATATATTCAAAGGATATTCGACCCCTTCGGGGTCGAATTAAACGCTTCAAAATGATTTTCTATAAACATTTAAATCCTCCGGATTCATTTTTAAAACTTCATTCAAAAAGAAATCTCAAATTCCAAGTATTTTAGATTTCGGGATTTGGGATTTGGGATTTGAATTTTGAATTTTGGAATTTGGAATTTGGAATTTGTTATTCACAGAATCCGAAGGATTCAAATGTTTATAGAAATAATATAATCAAAGGATATTCGACCCCGAAGGGGTCGTATTAAACGCTTCAAAATGAATTTCTATAAACATTTGAATCCTTCGGATTCTTTTCTTAAAACTTCATTGAAAAAGAAAATTCCAAACTCCAAAACAATTGGAATTTGGAATTTTTCTTTTTTGGAATTTAATAACTAATTCACCGCATCAACCAATCTTAAAAATTCAGATCTATACCCTTCTTCATCGTTTGACAAACCCGATTTTGCCAATCTTTTAATATCCGAACTTGAACTTTTGGCAATATATTTTGATTCGCGCAATTTTAATCCGAACCAAGAAACTGCTGTTGTGAATTTGAAATCTTGAGAACTATTCGCTAGGTCCGTTTTCCTATCTGCAATTACATTAACTATTTCAATGCTTTTATTGCCATCAGGTTTTTTATATCTAAATTTCACTGTAGCCAATTCATCACTATGATTTTCAGCTACTTTCTGTGTTTTAGTATATTTTAGATCCGACGGAACATAATCACTTTCTACACCAATCGGAACAATTTCATAAAGTGCCGTAACCGAATGTCCGCTTCCTAATTCTCCCGCATCAATTTTGTCATTTTTAAAATCTTCTGCATTTAGTTTGCGATTTTCATAACCAATCAATCGATAGGCTTGAACATGATTCGGATTAAATTCGATTTGGATTTTTACATCTTTCGCGATAGCAAACATTGACCCTTTAAATTCTTTTCCAAGAAAACGATTCGCTTCTTGAATGTTATCAATGTAAGCATAATTTCCATTTCCTTTATCGGCTAGAATCTCCATTTTGCTGTCTTTGTAGTTGCCCATTCCGAAACCTAAAACGGTCAAGAAAACACCAGATTCTCTTTTTTGTTCAATCAATTTCAGCATATCATCATCAGAAGAAGCGCCAACATTAAAATCACCATCAGTAGCAATTACCACTCTATTGTTTCCTTCTTTAATAAAATTTTGTTGCGCTAGTTTATACGCAAGTTCAATTCCTTCACCTCCAGCTGTACTTCCACCTGCATGCAAATCGTCAAAAGCCTCTATAATTTCGTCTTTATTATCGCCAGAAGTTGGTTCTAAAACCACTCCCGCAGAACCTGCATATACAACAATCGAAACTTTATCAATTGGTCGAAGTTCTTTTACTAATATCTTCATCGATTCTTTCAACAGTGGCAATTTATTCTGTTCATCCATTGAGCCTGAAACGTCAACTAAAAAAACCAGATTAGTAGCCGGCAAATTTTCCATTGGAATGTTTTTTCCCTGCAAGCCAATCTTTAGCAATCGGCTGTTTTTATTCCACGGGCAATCGCTGTATTCTGTATTTATACCAAACGGATGCTCACCATCTGGCTGCGGATATTTGTATTTGAAAAAATTGATCATTTCTTCTACTCGAACAGCATCTTTTGGAACTTTCTGTCCTTCGTTTATAAATCGGCGGATATTGGTATAAGATGCATTATCAACATCGATAGAAAAAGTAGAAAGCGGTTCTTTTAGCGGAGATTCAAACGGATTTTCTTCTAACGCTGCGTAGCTTTCTGTATTAGGATCGGCGGCATAATTTTCTGCTGGAATTTCATCGGTTGCAACAACTGTCATGTCCATTGCTTCTGCGGCCTCGTCTGGAGCGTAAGCTTTCTTACAACTGAAAATAGTAAGTACGAGGAATGCCATCATAAAGAAATTAAGATTTCTCATAAAGTAAATTTTTAAAAATTAATAAATGGGTTATCGGCTTCAAATAAGGACTAGCATTCCGGATTTACTAGAGGCGATTATTTGCAATTTTCGAAGGCTAAAAATCGTGCCAAAAAATTACAAACGTTTTTCTTACAGGAAACAAAAATGGAGAAACCTAGATTTTAAAGGGTATGTAGCGTAGATTTTTTTTCGCCACGAATTCACGAATTATTTTAATTTTTTTTGCCGAAAATCTTTGTGTTGATTTTTTTGCCACGAATTACACCAATTCGCACGAATTTTTTATTTAATTCTTTCAAAATAAATTCGTGAATTCGTGGCGGAAAAGAATTATCGGAAATCGTAAATCTTCTCTGGCGTTACGCAGAAATCCAATTTAATATCCGATTCAAAAACATCATCAATCTGGCTTACCGATTCAAAAAAAGAAAGTCCGATTTTGATTGTTTCTGGTTTGCATTCCGCTAGGAATTTATCATAGAAACCTTTTCCGTAACCAATTCGGTTTCCGAAAACATCAAAAGCCAAAAGCGGCACGAAAACCACTTCCACTTTAGAAGAAGGAACTTCAATTCCGTCAACAGGTTCAGGAATATTATATTCGTTCTTTTTGATTTTCGTATTATCGGTTAAAAGAAAATGAGTCATTTTTCTGGTATCGAAATCACTTTTTGAGATCAAGATTTCTTTGTCTTTTCCAGAAAGTAAATGCAGAATATATTCGGTATTTATTTCTTTTTGCTCTTCAATTGGGAGAAAAACATGATAATAGATTTTATCCCAAATCGGCATTTGAATTAATTGATTCGCAATTGCCAGACTCTTCTCCTCTATTTCATCAAAAGAAAGCGCTTTACGCAAATTTTTATATTCTATTCGAAGTTCTTTTTTACTCGTCGGCATAGTCGGGCGTTTTAGATAAATGATAAATAGCATCGCCTTCGTACACAATTGGCGAATGATTGGCATTAATTACATATCCATCATGAGGCGCTTTTACTTTTTGTTCAAACTTCCCAAACGGATCTGTAATTATGGCCAAGATAGTTCCTTTGGTTACAAATTTTCCAACTAGATTAAAATCATGCAGCAAACCAGAACATTTTGCTCGAAGCCAAACCGATTGTTTTATATAAATAGTTGGCGTTAATGCAGGTTCCATAATTTGTTTAGAATCTAGCATTTCTAAATAATGAAGCAGACGTTTTGTGCCTAAAACACCTTGATTGGCAATTTCATTATTGATGTCTAAAGATTTTCCGCCTTCAAAAAGAAGCATTTTTACATTGGCACTTTCAGAAGTTTTTCTAAAAGAACCACTTATATTTTTAGAATAAAGCGTAAAAGGCGCATTAAAAATATCGGCTAGAACTTTCAATTCAGGATTATTTTCTGTGATTCTGATTTGCGGTGCATTAAAACGGCTCGCTCCGCCCGCGTGAAAATCGACTGCGTAATCTAAAATCGGTAAGATTTCTTCGACAATATGATACGCAAAACGGCTGGCAAGAGAACCTTTTTTGCTCCCTGGAAAAACACGATTTAAGTCGCGTCCGTCTGGAAACTCTCGAGATTTGTTGACAAAACCGTACATATTGATAACCGGAATGCAGATTATTGTACCGCGAGCAGGTCTGTTTATTTTTTTACTGATGATCTGACGAACAACTTCAACACCATTAATTTCGTCGCCATGAATTCCCGCTGAAAATAAAATGGTTGGGCCTTCATGTTTGGAACGGCGCACAATTACAGGAATATTCAGCTTTGTTGTAGTATGCAGCCGAGCAATTTCGACGTTTATCGTTCGGTGTTCTCCCGGCAAAATCGATTCGCCAAAAATAACCAATGGAGTACTATTTTTCATGTAGAATTATAAAATCTAAATATAGAAATTATTCTTTTGATTTTGTAAATTTGAAACTAATTCAATGTTAAGCTTCTTTTGGAAATCGGAATGATTTTTGAAAAGCTTCTCGAACAATCTTCAGAAACAAAATAGAATGCAAAAACCAGCCTTAGATCTTCAAATTTTAACTTTGCCTGATAATCCTGGCGTTTATCAATATTACGATAAAGATGGGAAAATCTTGTATGTCGGCAAAGCCAAAAATTTAAAAAAAAGGGTTTCATCCTATTTCAATAAAATTCACGATACCGCTAAAACGAATGTTTTGGTAAAAAAAATCGTGACTATAAAACACATCGTAGTTCCAACCGAAACCGATGCGCTTTTATTAGAAAACAATTTAATTAAAACACTTCAGCCGAGATACAATGTTTTGCTTCGCGATGACAAAAGTTATCCGTGGATCTGCATTAAAAAAGAACCTTTTTCTAGAATATTTTTAACTAGAAGAATGGTCAAAGACGGCTCAGAATATTTTGGCCCGTACACCAATTTCAAAATGGTCTATACTATTTTGGATTTGATTAAAGAATTATATCCGCTTCGAACTTGCACTTACGATTTGAGCGAATCGAATATTAATTCAGGAAAATTTAAAGTTTGTTTAGAATATCATATTGGCAATTGCAAGGGTCCTTGCGAAGGTTTAGAACCTTTGGAAGAATATCAAAGACAAGTCAATGCCATTCGCGAAATCTTGAAAGGAAACTTCAAAGAAAGTTTAAAAGACTTCAAAAAGTTAATGACCAATTATGCGCAGAATCTTCAGTTTGAAGAAGCGCAAAAAATCAAAGAAAAAATTGATATTCTCGAGAATTATCAATCCAAATCGACAATTATAAATCCGAAGATTACCAATATTGATGTTTTTTCGATTGTTTCAGACGAAAGTGCGGCTTATGTAAACTTTCTCCAGATTTCACACGGTTCGATTATTCGTTCTCATACTTTAGAAATGAAAAAAAAGCTGGACGAAAGCGATGAAGAATTATTAGAATTAGCAATTGTAGAACTTCGTGAACGTTTTCAGTTATTATCAAAAGAAATTATTGTTCCTTTTGAATTGGATTTGGGCGAAAATATCAAAATCACTGTTCCGCAGCTTGGCGACAAAAAACAGATTTTAGATTTATCGATTCGAAATGCTAAATTCTACCGAATCGAACAATTGAAACAATTGCAGATTGTAGACCCAGATCGTCACGTAAACCGAATTATGGCTCAGATGCAGAAAGATTTGCGTCTGCCTGTTGAGCCTCGACATATAGAATGTTTTGATAACTCGAATATTCAGGGAACCAATCCTGTTGCGGCCTGCGTTGTTTTTAAAGACGGAAAACCAAGTAAAAAAGATTATCGACATTTTAACGTAAAAACCGTTGAAGGTCCAGACGATTTTGCTTCGATGACCGAAATTGTCGGCCGACGTTATAAAAGATTATTAGAAGAAAACGAACCTTTACCGCAATTAATAATTATTGACGGTGGAAAAGGGCAGCTTTCCGCAGCTTTAAAAAGTATTGACGAACTTGGACTTCGCGGAAAAGTTACTATCATCGGTATCGCAAAACGCCTCGAAGAACTTTTCTATCCTGGCGATTCAATTCCGCTTTATTTAGATAAAAGATCAGAAACTTTAAAAGTCATTCAGCAGTTAAGAAATGAAGCGCACCGATTCGGAATCACATTTCACCGTGATAAAAGAAGCAAAGCCGCGCTTAATTCTTCTGTAGAAAGCATTCCAGGAATCGGAGAAAAAACCATGACAACGTTAATTCAACATTTCAAGAGTGTTAAAAGATTAAAATTAGCAACAGAAAAGGAAATTTCAGCAGTGATAGGGGTTTCTAAAGCCAAAAAAATTGTCGACTTTTACAAAACCAATTAAAATTTGTATGCGCCCATTCCAGCTGTCCATTTCAAATACTCGGTCAAAAGCTTTTTTTTCCAATACCAAAAAAGGAGCTTCTTGGGTCGCTCTTTTTTGGCAGGAAAAAATAACCTTTTGCCTCTCGCAGTTTTCCATTTCCATCTGGGGCGTGTCAACACTCTTTTTCATCAGCACATTTTTACTTTCACAGAAAATAAATGCTCAAGAAATCAAAAAAGATAGTGTTAAAAGACCCAAAATCGGATTGGTTTTAAGTGGTGGCGGTGCCAAAGGTTTTGCGCATATCGGAGTTTTGAAAGTTTTGGAAGAAGCCGGAATCAAAATTGATTATATCGGCGGAACCAGCATGGGATCTGTAATTGGCGGACTTTATGCTTCTGGATACAATGCTTCGCAAATTGATTCAATTTTCAAACAAACCAATTTCGACGAATTAATAAACGATTATATTCCACGTTCGTCAAAAAACTTTTACGGCAAAAAAAATGACGAATTATATGCCATATCTCTGCCTTTCAGCAATTTCAGAATTGGAATTCCAGAAGCACTTTCAAAAGGGATGTACAATTACAATCTTTTAAGCAGTTTAACTCGAAACGTACGTCACGTTAGAGATTTCAACAACTTGCCAATTCCATTTTTATGTATTGCAACCAATATTGAAACTGGCGAAGAAGTACTGCTCAATAAAGGCAATTTGGTTCAGGCCATGATGGCGAGCGCAGCTTTTCCGTCCTTATTTACACCCGTTGAAATTGACGGAAAACTTTTGGTTGACGGTGGTGTAGTAAACAATTACCCAATTCAAGAAGTGAAAAATCTCGGTGCAGACATTATTATTGGTGTAGATGTGCAAGATGATTTGCAAAATAGAAAAGGCTTAAAAAACGCAACCAGAATTTTGGTCCAAATTACCAATCTCCAGTCGATTGAAAAAATGAAAGGCAAAAGACAGGAAACTGATATTTATATCAAACCCGATATTCGTGATTTTGGTGTTATTTCATTTGACCGAGGAGAAGAAATTATCAGAAAAGGAGAAGAAGCCGCTTTTGCTGTTTATGAAAAAATAAAATCTTTGACTGATGAAAATAACTTTTATAAAAAACCAAAGTTAAAAATTGCATCAGATACCATTCAAATTCAAAACATTAATACCGACAGATTAGAAAATTATACGAAAGAATATATTCGCGGTAAACTTCGTTTTAAACCTGGAAGTACCATAACTTATGATGGGCTAAAAGCCGGAATAAACAACTTAAATGCAACACAAAACTTTAGCACCATTTCGTATTGTCTTCAGCCAAATGGCGAAAAGGACGATCTTGATTTGGTTTTAAAAGAAAATCCAACGCAGACTTATTTAAAACTTGGACTTCACTATGACGGACTTTATAAAAGTGGCATTTTATTAAATCTTACGCATAAAAAGACCTTTTTAAAAAATGATGTTACTTCTCTAGATATTATTTTAGGAGATAATTTCAGATATGATTTTAATTATTATGTCGAAAATGGTTTTAATATCAGCTTTGGTTTCCGTTCTAGACTAAGTCAGTTTAATCGAAATGTAACGACAAGTTTGAGCAACATTCTAAACGAAACTCCAAATGTCAACCTTATTAATGTTGATTTTATGGATGTCAACAATCAAGCTTATTTTCAGACTATTTTTGTCCAGAAGTTTTTAATGGGCGGAGGTTTAGAATACAAATACCTAAAAATCAATTCGCCGACACTTTCCAATCAAGATAATATAATTGACAAGAGCAGTTATTTTAGTGCCTTTGCATATTTAAAATACGATTCGCTTGACGAAAAATATTACCCAAGTTCTGGATTGTATTTTTCTACAGATCTGCAGACTTATATGGCATCTTCAGATTATACGAATACTTTTAAACCATTTTCGATTGCAAAAGCTGAAGTTTCTTTTGTCAATACTTTATTTAGAAAAGCCACTTTTAAGATTGATGCCGATGCAGGTTTTACTTTCGGAAATAGCAGTGTTCCGTTTTTCGACTTTATTTTAGGCGGTTACGGTTATAACAAAATCAACAACTTCAATTATTTTTACGGTTATGACTTTTTAAGTATTGCGGGTAACAGCTATATCAAAACTGGCATTACACTCGATTACGAAATTCTTAGAAAGAACCATATTAATTTATCTGCGAATTTTGCCAATCTCGGAAATGACATTTTTTCTACCGTTGACTGGGTTTCTATGCCAAAATATACGGGTTATGCAGTTGGTTACGGTTTAGAAACTATTATTGGCCCGATAGAAGTAAAACAATCTTGGTCTCCAGAAATGTCAAAAAGCTTTACATGGTTTAGCATCGGATTCTTATTTTAGTACTATAACAGAGAATACTTCAACAAAATCAAGCTATTTTTTTGCTTAGTAAAAATTAAATCAAAAAAATCAGAACATTTTTTAGTTATAAATAATATAATTTTTATTTTTACTTCGAAAAAATTACGACATTTGTTATAATGAAAACAAAATGGACAGGTTTATTAGAGTATCTTCAATTCCTCATCAAGAGAAATCCTGAGTAATACTATGAATTGAATAATTAGCCAACTTAGAAAATGAGCTGATTATCTGTTCACAATTTACATTTTCTAATTATCTAATTTATAAATTATCTAATTGAAAAAGCCATGCCATTATATCATAAACTCGGAGACTTTCCGCAAAAGCGACACACCCAATTTGAAAAACCAAACGGAGGTTTTTACTACGAACAATTGTTCGGAACAGAGGGTTTTCATGGTCATTCGTCATTGTCTTATCATGTACACAGACCAACACAGGTTAAAGAAATTCTAAACTCTTATTCGGTTGAACCTAAAATTGCAATCGGAAAAAATATAAAATCACTTCTTTTTAAAGGTTTTGAATTAAAACCTGAAAACGACTTTTTAGACAGCCGAAAAGCCATGTTGGTCAACAAAGACTGCATTATTGGTTTGGCCGCTCCAAAAGAATCGCTTCGAAATTATTTCTACAAAAATGCCGATGCCGATGAAATGCTTTTCATTCATAAAGGAAAAGGAAAATTAAGAACCATGTTAGGAAACATTCCATTTGAATATGGTGACTATCTAATTATTCCGCGCGGTATTATTTACCAAATTGATTTCGAAACTACAGAAAACAGATTATTTTATGTAGAATCTTACACTCCTTTTTATACTCCAAAACGTTATAAAAACCAATCGGGTCAGCATTTAGAGCATTCACCATTTTGCGAACGCGATTTTATTTTGCCAAACGAATTGGAAACGCATGACGAAAAAGGTGATTTTTTAATTAAAATCAAAAAAGAAGGAATGATTCATGAAGTGATTTATGCCACACATCCTTTTGACGTTGTAGGCTGGGACGGCTACAATTTTCCTTACGGATTTTCAATTCACAACTTTGAACCTATAACGGGACGTGTTCACCAACCGCCTCCGGTACATCAGACTTTTGAAACAGCTGCTTTTGTAGTTTGTTCATTCTGCCCAAGACTTTACGATTATCACCCAAAAGCGATTCCAGCGCCATACAATCACAGCAATATAGATTCTGACGAAGTTCTATATTATGTAGATGGCGATTTTATGAGCCGCAATAATATTGAGCAAGGTCATATTACTTTACACCCAAAAGGAATTCCGCACGGACCAGCGCCAGGCGCAATGGAACGAAGCATTGGTCATAAAGAAACTCAGGAATTAGCTGTTATGGTTGACACTTTCAGACCGCTTATGGTTACTGAAGAAGCAATGGGTCTTGATGATGGGAAATATTACAAATCCTGGACGGAGTAGCTAGCCGAATTTAACCGCAAAGTCCGCAAAGGATTTTCGCAAAGTTCACAAAGATTTTCTAGTTAAGTTTTATCAAACTAAGTCCGCAAAGCTTTGCGTTCTTTTTCGATTTTACAAAATCTAGCTCAAACAAAACTTTGCGCTCTTTGCGGTAAAAAAACACAATCAAAAAAACAACACTTTCGATTCATCAAAAAATCGATTTAAAAAATAAACATTATGTCAAAAGAAGTAAAATCAGTAGAATACGGATTAGAGAAAATATTTGAAGGAGCACAAGATTTCCTTCCATTATTAGGAACAGATTATGTAGAATTTTATGTGGGAAATGCGAAACAGGCGGCACATTATTATAAATCTGCATTTGGATATCAGTCACTAGCTTACGCTGGATTGGAAACTGGAGTTAGAGACAGGGCATCTTATGTTTTAAAACAAGACAAAATTAGAATTGTTTTGACTACTCCTTTAACGGCAGATTCTCCGATAAACGAACATTTGAAAAAACATGGTGACGGAGTAAAAGTAGCAGCACTTTGGGTTGAAGACGCTACAAAATCTTACGAAGAAACCATGAAACGTGGCGCGCGTTCTTTTATGGAACCAACTGTAGAAGAAGATGAATTTGGTCAAGTGGTTCGTTCTGGAATTTATACTTACGGAGAAACCGTTCACATTTTCGTAGAAAGAAAAAATTACAATGGTGTTTTCTTACCAGGTTACAAAGAATGGAAATCTGACTTCAACCCAGAATCAACTGGATTAAAATACATTGACCACATGGTTGGAAATGTAGGTTGGAACGAAATGAACACTTGGGTAAAATTCTACGAAGATGTAATGGGATTTGTGAATTTCCTATCTTTTGATGATAAACAAATTACTACCGAATATTCTGCTTTGATGAGTAAAGTAATGTCAAACGGAAACGGAAGAATTAAATTTCCAATCAATGAACCGGCAGAAGGAAAGAAAAAATCTCAGATCGAAGAATATTTAGATTTCTACGGTGGACCTGGAATTCAGCACATTGCTATTGCAACAGATGATATTATTAAAACCGTATCACAACTTAGAGCACGTGGTGTTGAATTTTTATCTGCTCCTCCTCATACTTATTATCAAGCAATTCCAGAAAGATTGGGTGTTCATATGGATATGATGAAAGAAGATTTGAACGAAATTGAGAAGCTTGCTATCATGGTAGACGCTGACGAAGATGGCTATTTATTACAGATTTTTACAAAGCCCGTTCAAGACAGACCGACACTTTTCTTCGAAATTATTCAAAGAATGGGTGCAAAAGGATTTGGTGCAGGTAACTTTAAAGCCCTTTTTGAGTCGATTGAAAGAGAGCAAGAATTGAGAGGAACGCTGTAAAATGTTAATTTTCATATACAAAACAGCATAATTCTTTAAAAAACGATGCTTTTTTTGCAAATGTTATGTTAAACTTGACTTTGGCTATTTGTTTTTTGAACTTTCTATCTATCTTTGCACTCGCAAATCAGGAAGGGGTGGTTTCCTTCCGAATTGATATAAATTTCATAATTTATAGTTTTTTGGTTAGTTAATAGCATAAAAACTCAGTCATCTTTGACTGAGTTTTTTTGTTTTCATACATTTGGAATAGAATTTGCATTTATCTATCTTTATAATAAAACGTAAAGAATGTACTATGAAAAAGCTCATCCTCACTATATTAGCACTAACAACACTTGCCTTTGCGCCGCAAAAGGAAACTGCTTTCGATACTGGAGAATATTTCAAATTTAGAATACATTATGGAATTGTAAATGCTGGTTACGCCACTCTTGAAATTAAAGATGCGACAATAAACAACAAAAAGGTATTTCACTCTGTTGGAAAAGGTTACACAACCGGAATGTCCAAATTTTTCTTTAAAGTAGAAGATCTATACGAGAGCTATTTTGACAAAGAAACGGGTAAACCATATCGTTATGTTAGAAAAATTGACGAAGGCGGTTACACTAAAAATCAAGAAGGTTTTTTCAATCAAAATGAAAATAGAGTTTTAGTAAAAGACTATAAACGCAAATCAGAAAAAACGATTATTGTAACAGAAGAAGTACAAGATATTGTTTCTGCTTTTTATTTTTTAAGAAACCATCCAAACATCGACAAACTTAAATCTGGCGAAGCCATTACAGTCGACATGTTTTTTGATGATGAAATCACAAAATTTAAGTTAAAATATGTAGGCCGTCAAGATATTACGACTAAATTTGGAACCGTTTCTACGATGGTCTTCAAACCATTGGTACAGAAAGGCAGAGTATTTAAAGAAAAAGAGAGCTTAACACTCTGGATAACAGACGATGTAAACAAAGTTCCTATTAGAATAAAAGCAGATTTAGCCGTAGGTTCTCTTAAAGCTGATCTCGACGAATATAAAGGATTACAAAGTCCACTTAAAGTAAAAAAATAATGAACCCTACAGATAATTCTGAAGCGATTTTAAAAGAAATTGACCTAAAATTTCAAGCCATAAATCAAAAAACTGATGTT
The DNA here is from genome assembly GCF_057799715.1 of Flavobacterium sp. 38. Taxonomy (NCBI): domain Bacteria; kingdom Pseudomonadati; phylum Bacteroidota; class Flavobacteriia; order Flavobacteriales; family Flavobacteriaceae; genus Flavobacterium; species Flavobacterium sp. 38. The sequence goes on from NZ_JBYNWZ010000001.1 coordinate 254,052, forward strand.
CAATTAGAAGGATTGCTTTGGTCTAAACCTATTACCTATTGGGACTACATCCAGACCGATGCCCTTTTAAATCTGCAAATTCAGCGTACCACACTTCCTGACGAAATGGTTTTTATTATGTACCATCAGGTAAATGAATTAATCTTTAAAATGATTTTGTGGGAAATTGATCAGATTGCCGATACAGAAAATATTCAAGTTGATTTTTTCAGCGAAAGATTATCTAGAATTACAAGATATTTTGACATGCTTACCAATTCGTTCAGCATTATGGAAAACGGAATGGAGGTTGACCAATACATGAAATTCAGAAACACGCTTACTCCTGCGAGTGGTTTTCAGAGCGCGCAATATCGCATGATCGAGTTTGCTTCTACTGACGTTATCAATTTAACAGACCGCAGATACAAAGCAAACTTCGACGAAAACACCGATTTAGAAACTTCTTTCGAACATTTATATTGGCAAGCTGCCGGAAAAGATTATCACACTGGCGAAAAATCATATTTGCTAAATGAGTTTGAGAAAAAATATAAAGTTCAGTTTTTAAGACAGATGTCAGACTTTAAAACAAAAAATATCTGGCAGAAATTCACCCAATTACCGATTGAAGACCAGCAAAATGTAGAATTGATTGATGCTATGCGTCATTACGATAAAACTGTAAATATTACTTGGGTAATGCAGCACCTTAATACGGCTAGAAAATATATTTTGGAAAGCGGAAAAGGTAACGGTGAAGCAACGGGCGGAAGTGACTGGCAAAAATATATGCATCCAAAATACCAAAGACGCATCTTTTTTCCTAAATTGTGGACCGAAGAAGAATTGTCCAATTGGGGAAATGAAAACGAAGAATAATCTCTCCACAAAAATCCAAAAAGTTTGAAAAAAGCAGTCGTAATTTTAATTGTCTTGTTTTCTATTTTTTCATGTAAAAAAGCAGAAGAAAAAGTAGAAGCAAAAATTACTAAACCAGCAACCAAAAAAATAGAATTCGGTTTTAATTACGCAGATTTTAATATTGTTAATGATACTATTTCAAAAGGAGATTCTTTTGGCTCGATCCTACAAAGTCAAAATATCGGAGACAAAAAAGTACACGATATTGTCGAGCAGGTAAAAGATTCTTTCAATGTGAGAAGTATTCGTTACGGCAAACCTTTTACCTTACTTCGTTCTAAAAATAAAACCAACAATCTTCAAGTTTTTATTTATCAGCCAGACGCACTTAGCTACTATGTTATTGACTTAAGAGATAGCATTGCAAAAGCTTATAAAAAAATAAAACCCGTAACTTTCAAAAGAAAAATGATTGGTGGAGTTTTAAAAAGTTCTTTATCTGAAACTTTAGGAAACGAAAGCGTCGAAACAGCATTGGCTAGCAGAATTACAAAAGTATTTTCTTGGTCTATTGACTTCTTTAAACTTAAAAAAGGAGATCGTTACGGATTAATTTTTACAGAACGCTTCATTAACGGAAAAACTTACGATGGCGTTGAAGATCTTGAAGCTGCATTTTTTGAGTATAAAGGAAAAATCATCTATGCTTTTCCATTTGAAAGAGACACCACTTCTGGAAAAATTGAATATTACGATGATCAAGGAAAAACCCTTAAAAACTTTTTCTTAAAAACTCCAATTAAATTCAGCCGAATCACTTCTAGATTCACCATGAACAGATACCATCCGGTTCAGCATACTTGGAAAGCACACAAAGGAACCGATTATGCAGCTCCAACTGGAACACCAATTTCAACTACAGCCTCTGGAGTTGTAGAAGCAACAGGATATACAGCTGGAAACGGAAACTTCGTAAAAGTAAAACACAACGGAACCTACTCTACGCAATATTTACACATGTCTAAAATTTTGGTTCGCCGCGGACAGCGTGTTACACAAGGCCAGACAATTGGTTTGGTTGGAAGTACAGGTTTAGCTTCTGGTCCGCATGTTTGTTACCGTTTCTGGAAAAATGGAGTTCAGGTAGACGCGCTTCGACTGAATCTTCCAACTGGAGAATCTTTGACTGGAAATGACAGAACTCGTTTCATGAACCAGATCGAACCTTTGAAAAGAGAATTGGACAGTATTGGAAATCTGTAAAATCATTTTTTAGAACTTTTTAAATCATGAAAAAAGAACGTCTCAGAACCATTTACAATGAAACTTTTTCTGGTTTAAAGTTATTCTACAGAGATACCACTCTTCCAGAAAATTTAATTTTAAATTATAAAGTCGGACAGATCATTCAAGAAAAAGGTTTTACTGACATGAGTTCGATTGGCGGAGGTCTTTCTGGAAATCTGAGATATTTGATTGCCAGTTCTCACCCAAAAGATTTATCAAAATTCAATCCTGATTCTGCAAAAATTGGTCATTTTCTTTTAGATTCAATTGCCTATTTTAAAGTTTTAGATATTCAGAAAATTGGAGATAAAACACAGGTTTTCCTTTTAAATATTCCAGACAATTCAATTTCACTTTTTAAAAATTCAACTTCAAATCTAGAAGAAGAAATTATTGAAAAAGCTCAAAAACGCTTTCGCGAAAAAATCGATGCAGAGTTAATTCCAGAATTACAAACTGAAAACTGGAAAGAAAGAACAAAATCTCCACTCGGAATGAACGAAAACGGCGAATTGTTTTTTGATGATTCTAAAATTAAAATTGAAGAATTAAAAAGAATCGAAGTCGACGCCGAAAAGAAAATTATTCATATCAATAAAAAGCCTTGGTGGAAGTTTTGGTAGATTTCGGTTATAAAAAAACATTCATTTAAAAAAAATGACTTCGGAGCAGTCAAATATTTATAGAACCAAATATTTGACGTGTTAGTTATTCGACCCCTTCGGGGTCGTATTGGTTTTATTGAGCAATTATTCTATAGACATATAATCCCTTCGGGATTTTCTCAATTAAATATAAAAACACGTTATAAGCTTTTTTAATCCATAAAACGTTTTCGTAACTAATTGTTATATAATCGCAAACCGCTACCCTTTTAAAAGTTATTTCAGTATTTTTGTGTTTCAATGAACAAACTCAATTATAGATAAAAATGGCTTTAAACACAACAAACCCAACTGGGACTGAAGCGTGGAAAAATCTACAAAACCACTATAACGCAATTCACGAAACCACAATACAAGAATTGTTTCAACAAGATAGTGCACGTGCTGAAAAATTCAATTTGCAATGGAATGACTTTTTAGTAGATTATTCAAAAAATAATATTAGTCAGGAAACTGTTTCTCTTTTATTAGAATTAGCAAATTCGATCGGACTTAAAGATGCAATCGCACAATATTTTGGCGGTGCATTAATCAATCAGACTGAAAATCGTGCTGTTTTGCACACTGCATTACGTGCTCCAGAATCGGCAGTTATCAAAGTTGATGGAGAAAACGTAATTCCAGAAGTTTACGAAGTAAAAAATAAAATCAAAAATTTTACTCAAGAAGTTATCTCAGGAGAAAGAAAAGGATATACTGGAAAAACGTTTACTGATATCGTCAATATTGGAATTGGGGGTTCTGACCTTGGCCCTGTTATGGCTGTTGAAGCTTTACAATTTTACAAAAATCATTTAAATACACATTTCGTTTCAAATGTTGATGGTGATCACGTAAATGAAATCATCAAAAAACTGAATCCAGAAACAACTCTTTTTGTAATTGTTTCTAAAACTTTCACCACTCAAGAAACACTTTCAAACTCTGAAACTATCAAAGAATGGTTTTTGAAATCTGCTTCTAACGAAGATATCGCAAAACATTTCGTTGCCGTTTCTACAAACATTCAGAAAGTAACCGAATTCGGAATTAATCCAGCAAACGTTTTCCCAATGTGGGACTGGGTTGGAGGAAGATTTTCTCTTTGGAGCGCTGTTGGTTTAAGCATTGCTTTGGCAGTTGGTTTTGACAATTATAATGATTTATTAAGCGGTGCGCACGAAATGGATGAGCACTTCAAATCGGCAGAATTTGACGAAAACATTCCTGTCATTTTAGCTTTATTAAGCGTTTGGTACAATAATTTTTATGGCGCAGAAAGCGAAGCTTTGATTCCGTATACTCAATATCTACACAAACTTGCTCCTTATTTACAGCAAGCATTTATGGAAAGTAATGGAAAAAGTGTTGGCCGTGACGGAAAACCTGTTAATTACCAAACGGGAACAATTATCTGGGGAGAACCTGGAACTAATTCGCAGCACGCCTTCTTCCAATTAATTCACCAAGGAACTAAATTAATTCCAACAGATTTTGTTGGATTTATTAAACCTTTATATGGTAATGAAGATCATCATGATAAATTGATGTCGAACTTTTTTGCACAAACTGAAGCTTTAATGAATGGAAAAACTGCTGAGCAGGTTCAAGCAGAATTTGACAAACAAGGTCTTGCAGCAGACAAAGCGTCTTATTTAAAACCTTTTAAAGTTTTTACAGGAAACAAACCAACCAATACCATTTTGATTCAAAAACTGACTCCAAAAAGTTTAGGATCTTTAATTGCCTTATACGAACATAAGATTTTTGTCCAAGGCGTTATTTGGAACATTTTCAGTTTTGATCAATGGGGAGTTGAATTAGGTAAGCAATTGGCCAATTCTATCTTAGATGAAATCAATTCTAAGACTGTTAAAAACCACGACAGTTCGACTTCATTTTTACTAAACCACTTCTTGAAGAATAAATAAGAAACCCGAAATTTAAGAATTTCGTAACACTATAAAACGCCTTAATTTTCATCAAATTAAGGCGTTTTTTACATAAAAAACCGACAAAAAGCACAAAAAAAGCATTTATCTAGACCTTTTCACTTACAAAACAAATAGAATTATTGCGTTTTTAACAAAAAACACCTCTGTAAATTAAAAAATTCAATATAATATTTAAGAAAAAAAGAAAAAATCATTTTAATATACAACAGAAAAAACAAAACGTACTTTTCTTAACATTTCGATAACATTAACTGATTTATTTGTTATAATTTTGCCAAAAACAATAAACTCAATAACAAAATGAAGAAAATGAAAAATTGGTTACTGACCGGACTATTCTTTATGATAGTTTCAACCGTATTTTCTCAAGGAAAAGTTACTGGTAAAATTACCGACGGAACAGGTGGATTACCAGGAGCAAATGTGGTGATCAAAGGATCTACTACAGCAACTTCAACAGATTTTGATGGTAAATTTACTCTTACTTCACCATCAAGCACAGGAGAGATTGTTATCTCTTTTTTAGGTTATGACAACCAAACTGTGAAATTTAATGTGTCAAATGGCGCAACTACAAACTTAGGAACTATTACTTTGGTTTCTAACTCAAACGAATTGAGCGAGATCGTAGTAAAAAGTAGCGTTATTGACGTTGCTAAAGACAGAAAAACTCCTGTAGCAGTTTCAACTATTAAAGCTGCGGAAATTCAAGAAAAATTAGGAACTCAAGAATTTCCAGAGATATTAAAAAGTACACCATCTGTATATGCTTCTAAAGCTGGAGGTGGATTTGGTGATTCTAGAATCGCTATCCGCGGATTTGACCAAAAAAACATTGCGGTTATGATCAACGGAGTTCCAGTAAACGACATGGAAAACAGCGCAGTATACTGGAGTAACTGGGCAGGTTTATCTGATGTAACTTCTGCAATGCAAGTACAAAGAGGTCTTGGAGCTTCTAAATTAGCAATTTCTTCAGTAGGGGGAACAATTAACATTGTTACTAAAACTTCTGACATGAAAGAAGGTGGATCAGTTTCATCCACTTTTGGTAATGCTAACTATGTAAAAGCACAAGCTTCTTACAGCACAGGATTAATGAAAAACGGACTCTCGGCTTCTGTTTTATTTAGCAGAACTGAAGGTGCTGGGTATGTTGACGGAACTCAATTTGAAGGATATAACTACTTCATGGCTTTCGGATACAAAGCAAGTGACAAACACAGCTTCGAATTTACATTCACTGGAGCTCCACAATGGCACGATCAAAGAACAACTTCTCCTCTTTTAAGTGATTTCTTAAAATATGGAAGTGATGGTAAAACACCAAACATTAAATATAACTCTGATTGGGGTTACAAAAACGGTGAAGAATATAGTTTAAGAACAAACTACTACCACAAGCCTGTTATGTCTTTCAACTGGGATTATGACATTAATGATACTTCTAAATTATCTACTGTTGTTTACGGCTCTTGGGGTCGTGGAGGTGGTGCTACATCAAACGGTGGTATCAAAGGAAACAATGCATATTCTACAAATAACGCATTAAGAACGGCTGATGGTCTTATCAATTTTGATTTAATTCAAGCCTGGAACTCAGGACAACCAACAACATTAGGATCTAGAACTATGACCGATGGTCAATATCAAAACAGCTCATCTTCAGGAAGTGCTACAAACTTAAGTACAGGTCTTTCTCAAATTGCATCTGTTAACTCACACAACTGGTACGGAGCTGTAATCAATTTTGATAAAAAATTATCTGATTATTTAACTTGGGATATTGGAGTTGAAGGAAGATACTACAAAGGTATTCATTACCAAAACTTAATTAATTTATTTGGAGCTACAAACTACAAAAACACTGCTGACGTAAATAACAACCCTGGATATTTCAGCACAACATATGCTGCAAGACCAAGTGGAAATCCATTTGTTAGCACAGATTACCAAGAAAGAATTAACTACTGGAATGATAGTGAAGTTAACTATTATGGAGCATTTACTCAATTAGAATACTCAAAAGGAAACTTGACTGCTTTTATTCAAGGAGCTGTATCACAACAAGGATACAAAAGAATTGATCATTTTAAATACCTAACAACGGATCCTCTTTCTGAAACAGATTATAAAAACATTACTGGAGGAAACGTGAAAGTTGGTGCAAACTACAACATCGATGAACACCACAATGTATTCGTAAATACAGGTATGTACTCTAAACAACCATTTTTCAATGCAGTTTATCCTAATAATGCTTCTATTATTAATGATAACCTTACTAATGAAAAAGTTAAAGCTCTTGAAGTTGGGTATGGTTTCCGTTCTGGAATTTTCAATGCTAACTTAAACGCTTATTATACTACTTGGGATGATAGATTTACTCCTGGTACTGATGCAGATCAAGCTACAAATCCTGGGGGATACTATACTTTTGAAGGTGTAAACGAAACTCACAAAGGTATCGAGTTAGACGTAACTGCAAGATTACTTGACAAATTGAAGCTTAATGGTATGCTTTCTTTTGGTGATTGGAAATACGATGGAAACGCTACAAGTAACCGTTTTGACGCATCTAACAATCCTTTCCCTGGTGGAACTGCGCAAACTTTATATTTAGATGGTGTAAGGGTTGGAAACAATGCTCAAACTACAATGGCTCTTGGTGCAGCTTACGAAGTATTGCCAAAATTAAATGTTGATGCTAACATTAACTACTTTGACAAATTATTTGGTAACATTAACCCTAACAACTTTGCAAGTGCTACAAACAAAGGAGCAATGCAGTTACCAGGGTATGCAACTACAGATGCAGGTATTTCATACAAATTTATCTGGGGAGCAAATAAAGGCAATGCTTTAAACTTCAGATTGAACATAAACAACTTATTTGACAAAATCTATATCAACGAGTCATTCACAAATATTTTCGCAGATGATAACATTAGTAGCACAAATCCTGCTTTAGGAACATATGCTTCAAATGGTCAACTTTATAATGGAGTTGCTACAGCAAACAAAGTATACTTTGGTTTCGGAAGAACTTGGAACTTTAGCTTACGTTACGATTTCTAAGAATTTAGAATCTAAATAAATAATAAAAACGGCATTGACTTTTAAGTTTAATGCCGTTTTTTTATACCCTTTTTTGTTATATTTGTTTTCAACAAAAAACAACATTTATGTACAATTTTATACAAAAATTTCACTCTGGCTGGGCGTATTTAGCGTTGCTTCTTTTAGTCATTGCAGTGGTTAACGCTATCATCGGAGTAACTTCAAAAAAAGAGTTTACTGGTAAAGATCGTAAAATTGCTTTATTTGCTTTAATTGGAACTCATACTCAATTATTGATTGGTTTAATCTTATATTTTGTTTCTCCTCTAGGAAAAGCGGCATTTGGACAAATGTCTAATGCAGAATTAAGATTAACATCATTAGAGCACCCTCTAATTAACATTATTGCCATCATCTTAATTACTATTGGGTGGTCTAAACATAAAAAATTAATCAATAGTGAAGCTAAATTTAAAACCTTTGCTATTTTTTACGGATTAGGATTATTGCTTATTTTAAGTAGAATTCCTTGGAATCTTTGGTTCTAAAAAAAACCAATTAAAAGCCCTCCTACAAGGGCTTTTTTTATCTCGGCATATTATTTGTACAAACTCCCCCCAAGTCTGAAAAGAAATAACCCATGAGAAATAAAAAAAATATTTTATTCGCCACAATCGCTTTAACTTTAATTAGCGGCTTTACTTATGTCATAAGCCAAACCAAACCTACAACAGAACCTAAAATCATTCAAGATACTGTTAAAAATCTAAAACCAACTATCATTCCATTGCCAGATTCGGTTTTTACAGATAAAGGTTTAAAACTTAGACCATACAAAAAAAACGCTCATGCCTCCTACTATGCAGATCGTTTTAATGGAAAAAGAACCGCTAACGGAAGCAGATTTAACAACAACGCTTATACAGCAGCTCACAAAAAACTTCCTTTTGGAACAAGAGTAAAGGTAACCAATGAAGCCAATGGCAAATTTGTTATCGTAAAAATTACAGACCGCGGTCCTTTTGTAAAAACCCGCGAAATCGATTTGTCTAAAAGAGCTTTTATGGACATCACCAAACATAAAGGTGCCGGAGCGATGAAAGTTACAATTGAAACTATAATAGAATAAAAAATCCCGCTGAAGCGGGATTTTTCGTTTAAACCAATTTTCTGATGGCCATTGCTATTCCTGTATGAAGCCCTTCATGATAATTATTAAAATCTAAAGCACCTTGAACATGGCGAAGCGTGAAACCTACACTTGTAGTATACTCATGGTAATCTACAAAAAGACCACTTTCAAAATCATTTTTTGTTTTTTCTAATGTTGCCGAAAGCAATGTTCTAATCTCGTCTACCTCAGCTTGAGAAACGTCGCCTTCTGGCTTGGTTCCTTTTTTATATTTGGCAATAAAATTCTCAGAAACTACTGTCGGAAGACCTGATAATTTATAAACCAAAACTTGCTGAGAAGAAATACAATGACCAATATTCCAAATAATATTGTTGCTAAAACCATCTGGAATCTTGTTTAATTGTTCTAACGAATGACCATCTAAAATTTTTAAAAGAATTTCTCTAATTGTTTTTTGTACATCAAAAACTGAACTCATAATTTTATTTTTTTTCTAAAATTAGTCATTTTTAAGTTTCAAATGGATTTTCTTTGCATTCTAACAAATTCATAAAACAATGAACAAAATATATTACTTAGCCTCTTGCGACACTTGCAGAAAAATTATTAAAAGTCTACCAGAAAACGATTTGGTTTTTCAAGACATTCGCCAAGACCCAATTACAGAAGAACAGCTAGAAGAAATGTACAAACTTGCAGGAAGTTACGAAGCGTTATTCAGTAAGAAAGCGCAATTGTACAAATCAATGGACTTGAAAAACAAATCGCTTACAGAAGCCGATTTTAAAAAATACATTTTAGAACATTATACTTTCTTAAGTCGTCCGGTTTTTATTATCGATGGCAAAATTTACATAGGTAACAGTCAGAAAAATGTTGCTGAAGTTATTAAGGTTTTAGCAAAATAATTCCACAGAACGTTTTCTTGAATTCTGATGCGTTAGGGATAGAAGCGGAAATCCTTTTTTAGGGCTTTTTCTGCCCTAAAAAAGATTGGGAGCGGATAGCCCGACCGTAGGGAACGCCCAAAACCTTTTTAAAATATTAGGCTGTAAAGTTTTTTAGTATCTTTGCGCCTTTATACTCAATTATATGATACAATCTATGACAGGGTTTGGCAAAGCTTCTTTGCAATTGCCTACAAAAAAAATTACCGTTGAAGTAAAATCCCTAAACAGTAAAGGTTTAGATTTGAATGTAAGAATGCCATCGCTTTACCGCGAAATGGAACTTGGATTACGAACTCTTATTTCGACCAAACTAGAAAGAGGAAAAATCGATTTTGCAATTTATGTAGAAAGCACTGCCGAACAAACTTCAACTAAAGTAAATGTGCCTGTTGTAAAAAATTATATTGCACAATTAAAAGAGGTTAATCCTGATGCAGACGAAACTGAATTAATGAAAATGGCTGTTCGTATGCCAGACACATTGAAAACAGAACGTGAAGAAATCGACGAAAATGACTGGGAACAAATTCAGGTTATTATTGACGAGGCACTTCAAAACATCTTAACCTTCAGAAAAGATGAAGGCGGTTCACTTGAAAAAGAATTCAATTTCAGAATTTCAAATATTCGTCAATACATGAATGATACTTTGGCGCTTGATCCAGAACGCGTACAGGCTATTAAAGATCGTTTGCAAACTGCAATTTCAGAATTACAAGTGAACGTTGACGAAAATCGTTTTGAACAAGAATTAATCTATTATTTAGAGAAATTAGATATCACAGAAGAGAAAGTTCGTTTAGGAAACCATTTGGATTACTTTTTAGAAACTTTAAATGGTTCTGAAGCTAACGGTCGAAAATTGGGTTTTATCACTCAAGAAATGGGACGTGAAATCAATACAATGGGTTCTAAATCTAATCATGCTCAAATGCAGAAATTGGTTGTGATGATGAAGGATGAATTAGAGAAGATTAAGGAGCAGGTTTTGAATGTTTTGTAAAAATGAAGTATTATTTCATTTTCTTCTTTATAACAATTTTCAATTGCTTTGGACAAGAAGTATCTGAAATAAACAAAACATTAGAAATCTCAGATACTTTAAAATATAAGCAAGAGATTCGTATTTATAAAGAATCAACTAACGCCAAGACTGTAATCTTTAGAATGTATAATGAAAAAGAGAACAATTGGATTGTAGAAATTTCATATTACGATATTCCTTTAAAGCAAATAACCAAAATTGATAAATTTCGTTTTCCAAAAGAGAATATCGGAAAATTAAAACCAAAAGATGCAGAATTAATTTGGCTCAATTTACTTTTAACAAACATTGAGTTTCTTCCAAGTATGGAAACTATAAGATATAAATTCGACAAACCTCATATTGATTTTGACAGAAGCGAACGAGGAATAGTTAGAAACAAAAAACATATTTTAGATGAAATTGGATATAAAGTTTATGTCAGAAATGGAAAAAACAAAAACAGGTTTTCATTTGATAATCCAGAATCTTATTTGAAATATTATCCAACCGTTGACGAGTTAATGTCATACAATGAATTATTATCTGTCTTGGAAAAAGAATTTTCTTTCTAAAGATAGATCACACATAAACACACAATGAACAAAGGAAAATTAATTGTTTTTTCTGCACCATCAGGATCTGGAAAAACAACTATCGTAAAACACTTATTAGGACAAGAAGATTTAAATCTTGAATTTTCGATTTCGGCCGCTTCGCGCGCACCACGCGGTGAGGAAGTACACGGAAAAGATTATTATTTTATTTCTTTAGAAGAATTCAAAAAACACATTAAAGCAGAAGATTTCCTGGAATGGGAAGAAGTGTACCGAGATAATTTCTACGGAACTTTAAAATCGGAAATTGAAAGAATTTGGGCTTTAGGGAAAAATGTGATTTTTGATATTGACGTGGTTGGCGGTCTTCGCATTAAACATAAATTTCCAGAAGAAACTTTAGCGGTTTTTGTTAAACCTCCAAGTGTTGACGAATTAAAACGCCGATTAAAACAGCGCTCTACAGAAAGTGAAGATAAAATCAATATGCGAATTGCAAAAGCTTCTGTAGAATTAGCAACGGCTCCTCAGTTTGATGTTATTATCAAAAATTATGATTTAGAGGTTGCTCTTGAAGAAGCGCATCAACTGGTAAAAGATTTCATAAGCAAGTAATTTTATTCCACAGAGATTCACAAAGAAAAAACGCAAAGATTCGCTAAGTTGAAATAAAACTTTGCGAATCTTTGTGTTATCTTAGCGACTCTTTGCGAAACAACAAAAAATGAAAATAGGTCTTTATTTCGGCACATATAACCCAATTCATGTCGGGCATTTGATTATTGCCAACCATATGGCAGAATATGCCGATTTAGATCAGATTTGGATGGTGGTTACGCCACATAATCCGTTAAAAAAGAAATCGACTTTATTAGACGACCAACAGCGCTTGCAAATGGTTTTTCTGGCAACAGAAGATTATCCGAAAATAAAACCGTCTGATATCGAATTTAAATTACCTCAACCGAGCTATACCGTAATCACTCTAGCACATTTACAAGAGAAATATCCAAATCACGAGTTTTCTTTGATTATGGGTGAAGACAATTTAAAAACGCTTCATAAATGGAGAAACTATGAGGTGATTCTCGAAAACCATGATATTTATGTGTATCCAAGAATTTCAGATGAGCCTGAAAACACCGAATTAAAATCGCATCCAAAAATTCATGTTATTGATGCGCCAATTGTAGAGATTTCTTCGACTTTTATTCGAAATAATATAAAAGAAGGAAAAAATATTCAGCCATTATTACCGCCGAAGGTTTGGGAATATATTGATCATAATAATTTTTACAAAAAATAGAAACAACATTTTTTTGATTTCAATTGCCTCCAGCTTTAGCTGGAGGTTTTTATTTTCAACAATACATGGCTTTAGCCAAAAACTCGCAATTTTGGCTAAAGCCATTTTTGCCCATACATTTATTCATCTCCAGCTAAAGCTGGAGGCAATTGATTTTTAATCAATCTTTATCAAAAATTACATATAGCAATAGATTTTATCGAGAAAAGTTTCGTAGAAACGACCTATTTTGTAGCGACGGATTTTAATCCGTCGATTTAGAATTACCACCATCCAGAGTTCCGTAGGAACGACGTATATTCTTCAACATAATTCGAGCCTATGGCTCTCACAAAAAAACTTATCTCATTATTTTGACCGGATTAAAATCCGGCCCTACAATATGTTTCGAGCCGATGGCTCTTTTTTAAATTAAATAAAAAAGCCTGAATCCAAAAATTCAGGCTTTCGTTTATAATTAAGCTTCGATACTCACGTCGCTTTTTACTCTTGTTCTAATCTCAGTCAAAGTTTGATCTATCAAAAGTTTTCCATCTCTGAAAACCTCCTTTAATTCTCCTTGTTTTTCTTCTTCCCAAGAAACATTATCCGTTAGATGATACTTGCCATCGATTAAATCAATTTTCATTAATCCTTTAGCCGATTTTTTAGTTCCGTCGTCTGTAATTGGATCTTTGAAGATGGCTCTTCCCTCTCCGTTCACTTCTCCGTAAGTTGCTTTCATGGCAAAACCAAAAGTATCTCTAGTATTGTATTGGTATGTAAAAGAACCGATTCCTAAAACCACATTTGTAGAGGCAAATCCTTTTTCTTTTAATCTTTCGCAGATTTGAGTTGCTCTTGCCACGGTAATACTGTCTCCATAAATTGCTCCAATTTGCGGAACCAATTCTTTAAATCCTTTATCGTTTGTGGTTCCGCCAAAAACATCCCAAAGCAATTCGATAACACCTTTTTTCTCTTGTTCAGTTTTTCCGTTTGGATTTCCGCAGATGATATCTACTGGATCACCGCTGTCAGGACGAATTACTACTTTTCCTTCCCTAGAAACAATTTCATTTTTTAACCTTGGAAGATAATCTGTTAGAACTTTCCATAAATCCCAAGTATCAGAAACGATAGAAACAATTCCTTTTGGATAAACTTCTGTAATTAATCTTTTGAAAGTTTCGTACTCTCCTTCCGTGGTTCCCATACACATTACAGAATGCTCGGTTGCCGCAACTGAACCCGCAACCAATTCCTGATCTGAATTGGCGTTGTAATATTCTTCTAAAAAGTCAATTACTGGAATCGTATCTGATCCTGTAAAACTTAATAAATGTCCTGCTGCAGAAGTTAAAGCAGCTTCGATTCCGCCCATTCCTCTCATAGAGAAATCGTGCGCCTGCCAATCTACAAATTCTGGTACAGAAGAAGTTTCTGCTGCATATTTATCTAATACTTTTCTATATTCTTTTGCAATTGTAGCAGAATTACAAGGCAACCAAACTACTGCAGAAAGTAAAGTTTCGAAATAGTTCGTCAGCCAGAAAAATTCTGGAATTGTATTGTACATCGTAAACATTGGCACTCTCAACGGAACGCTCGCTCCTTCTGGCAATGCTTTAAAAACCATCGGAATATATCCTAAGTCGTGTAAATCTTCGATATGCTTGGTTCCTACTTGGTTTTCCCCCAAATAATTATTGATTCTGCGAGCATATTTCTGAACCACTTCTTCTTTTGGCTTTTTGAAAAAATACTCTTCGAAATCATGAATAATATATTTTTTGATAAAATACTGCAATCCGAAGAAAACGACTTCATCAACTGTTTCAATTCTTGATTTTCTTGGCGTCCAGTTAGAATATACAATTGTAGTTCCGTCTGGATATTGTCTTCTGTGGTCAACTTTGTAACCGTCGGTTAATAATAGTGGGTTCATATATTTGTGGTATTATTTTAAATGTTCGTATAACTCTGTTTTCTACATTAATTTTTTCGCCAAGCGTTCTGCCAAATCTTTTATATCGTCAACTCTGACTAAATTCTCTATCCATTTCTCCGGAATTCCATCGATTCCGTAATAAATTCCTGCCAAACCTCCAGCAATCGCTCCTGTGGTATCGGTGTCTTCTCCTAAGTTTACGGCTTTTAAAACTGTTTCTTCGTAAGAATCTGAATTTAAAAAACACCAAATACTGGCTTCTAAACTATGCAAAACATAACCCGAAGATTGTATTTCGTTTTCGTTATATTTCGAAATATCAGTTTTTAAAACTTTATCAAATAACTGAATTTCTTGAGGATTAAAACTTTTATTTTCTAAAAATTTCGAAAGAACATTCTGCATGCCTTTATAAGCATCGAACTTATCTTTTTCTTTTAGAATTTCCAAGCAATAAATCACGTAAATAAAACAAGCAAATATTGATCTAAAATGTGCATGAGTTATCGAAGAAACCGCTTTGACTTTTTGATAAATTACTTCAATATCTTTTTCGTTTTGAAGATACAAAACCAAAGGCAAAATACGCATTAACGAACCATTCCCGTTGTCTTGTTCAGAAAAACCGCCACATAAATCGGGCTGATGGCCTTTCGAAATATTAAGAATGGCATGCGTTGTGGCTATTCCGATATCAAAAACTTTTCCATGCGGTGTCCATAAATCTGCATTATACCATCTCACAAAGTTTTTAGCGATATCATTTAAATCAAAACCTTTACTTAAACTTTCGGCTAAACAAAAAGCAAGTGAACTGTCATCACTCCAAGTTCCTAAAGGCTGATGATGCGTTCCAAAACCAAACATTTCAGTAACTGGGTTTTCTTTTAAATAAGCTCTAGATTTAAACTCAACCGGAACTCCTAAAGCGTCGCCAATTGCAACTCCAAGTAAACCTGATTGTATTTTATTTTTTATCATTTATTTCTTCCTTTTTCGTTCGGATAAAACGTCTGCACAACATCACTTTGCCAAAAAACTTTTGATTCAATATCCATACAAGTAAGTTTTCCATAAAAACCAGCTCCCGTATCAACATTCCAAACATTGCAACCCTGCATTGGGATTTCTATATTGTAATGAAGCGTTGGCGTATGACCAATATAAATTTCATTAAAAAGCAATAATCTTTTTGGATATAAAACCGAATCCTTCTTGATTCTTTTATCCATTGTTAAAGCCATTTCCCAAAGTGTTCTATCCCAAGAAAAGTTGCTTTGATAATGTTCTTTTTCTGGTCCATGCATAGATGAAAAACCAGCATGGATAAACAAATTGTTGTTTTCATCGACGAAGTAATCTTTCATATTTACAAAGAAATCAAGATGTTTCTGCTTTCGCGAAAGATCCATATTCTGATAACTTTTTATGGTTGATTCGCCTCCGTGCATAAACCAAATTTCGTTTAAAACATCGTTCATCAGCCATTCGTGACACCAAACATCGTGATTTCCTCTTATAAAAATACATTCTTGTTTTTTTGATAATTCAATAAGAAAATCAATAACCTGTGCCGATTCGCTCCAGCCGTCTACATAATCGCCAAGGAAAATTAATCGGTTATTTTCAGATAAATCAATTCTTTCCAATAACTGAATCAAGGCTTTTAAACCTCCGTGGATATCTCCAAAAACAAGTGTTTTTTTCATTTTTAAAATTCAATATATTTCGCAGGAACCTCATCCGTCAACCAGACATTATTCTCGGATAAATAAAATATAAATCCATCTTTATGCATAGCTCCACTTCTTATGGTTAAGATTTGTGGCACTCCTCTTCGGCTTCCTACTTTTGTTGCCGTTTCTTTGTCTTTGCTCAAATGCACGTGCTGACGGCTCATTTTTTTCAGACCTTCATTGCGAATGTTTTCCATGAATTTGCCAACTGTTCCGTGATATAGATATTCTAAAGGTTCTGCTTCTGCTAAATTTAATTCGACAGAAATCGAATGCCCCTGACTTGCACGGATTTTGGTTTTATCTTCGTTAAAAGCGAAACGCTTTTTGTCATTATTTTCTACAACGTAATTCAAAAGTTCTACATCAAGTTGATTTCCTTTTTTATTACATTTTACAATTAATTCATCGACATCTGCCCATCCATTTTCGTCTAATTTTAATCCGATAGTTTCAGGCGAATGTCGCAGCACCAGGCTCAAAAACTTGCTGACGCTTTTTGCTATTTTTTCATTCATCTTTTGTCTTCTTATCAATCAAATGTTCCAATGAAACATCTTTGGGATTCTATAATTCGTTTAATTTTTATTTCTTTTTTAGTGTGTTTGCAATGAGAAAAATTTAAAAACTATAAAGTAAACTCTATGGTTTATTGTTTTGCTAGTTATTCGATTTTAAATTTTATCGATAATTTTTCAAATAAACCTTGCAATGCATTTTTTATTCATTTTAATCAAACGTTCCGATGGAACGTTAATCCAATTTATCAATATTTTTCTACCGATGAATTGTTCCTAACGGAACAACCTTAATGAATCCGAATCAAATTATTTCAATTCATCCCTAACCTCCATCAAAGCGAAACCTAGCAAATTCAATCCTTTCCATTTTTCAGGGTGACTAGCATCAGTATGATCGCTTGCCATTCCGATTCCCCAAATTGGATCTACGGGACTAGCTTCTACTAAAATTCGGTCATTGGTGTTTATAAGGAATTCTTTCAAGTTTGGGTTTTGACTGAATTTATGGTAGTTTCCTAGTTTTACGATTTCAAATCGATTTTCTAACCAAACTTTATCATCATAATTTCTAACTTTTCTGCCCAGTTTTTTAGCTTCAGCTGGAGATTTACATGCTATAATTTTAGCTAAAATCTCCTGATCGTTAAATATTTCGGCTTTCTTCGCCATCATCCAATGTTCAGCTGTTTTGTAAGTGACATTTTCTACTTCAAAAGAACTTAACCACCATTGGCTGAAACAGGTTTTAGAAATGCTTCCGTCTTTAGTTGGCTGGTGTCCCCAGAAAAACAAAAATTTACTTTCTGGAGCTATATTTTCTATGTTGTATTTCATTTTTTTATTTATTGGTATAAAGAAGTAATGTTTTTGAAATCTTTGGAATCGGGTGAAAACGATCCGTAGATTGCTGCAAACTCTGTTGTGAGACTTTCGAACTCATAATTTTGCTCTTCCAGCTGATCCATACAGGTTACAACCAAATTTCGTTTTGCCATTGGGCTGTAAGCTGCATCGAGTTGAAGAGCGTAATTCAACAAATTATAATCGAGAGCTCCAAAACGCAAATCCTTTTGGAATTCGTTAAAAACACAAGTTTCTTCTTCGTTGTTTTTTAATTGTAATTCTCCTTCATTCGGCATCCAGCCATTTCCGTGTCGTGTGGTGTAACTTCTGGTTGCGTAATAAATATCGATATCTTCAATCTTCAGTTTATTACAAATTTCAATTGCATTTTTTGAAGTGGTATTTGCATAAGTCACATTCGGAAAAACACCGTGATCCATGTCTAATAGAATTCCTTGGCTTCCTTCAAAAATTAGATTTTCATACTTGTTTAGGAAAGTATAATCAACAATATTCCATTGTAAATTATCAATCGCTTCCAGATAACGTTCCACTTCTTCATCAATTCCGCTTTCATTTAAAAAGCCATAATAATATGCGATCTGATTTAGTTTTTCTAAAAGCATTTCGCGCGGCGCAATCAAATCGATGGCGAATAATTTGTACGGACCTTCGTTTCTTTTCATCGTCGAACCGATACCTTTTCCGCAGGTTCCGTTTTCGATGTTTCGGACATTTCCTCTATTGTGCCAGACGTCAAAAGGGGTTGTGACTTTTGCTAACGGATGAATGTATAAATCCAGATTAGCATTTTTTTCCTTTAATTCTTCTCTTTCGTTGAATAAAAAAAGCGGATGAATCGTGCAATGCTCACTGTAATAAGATGGAAGACCACGAAGCGCTCCACTTGCAAAACTCGAATGCACGTGTTTTCTATCGTCGATCATAACCGTGTGCGCGGCCTGCTGTCCTCCCGAAAAGCGAATAACTATAGATTCAGGGTTTTGCTTTGCCAGAAAATCTGTTGTTATGCCTTTTCCTTCATCACCAAATCCTAAACCTATAACTATTTGTGCTGTTTTCATTTTGTTATTTTTTTGCGGATAATTTTTGAACGTCTTTTACATCTTGTTCTTTTCTTTGTTTACAATAATTTTAGTTGAGTATCTTCAATTTTTAACTCGTTGCAATATTTATATTCTTGCAAACTTTTTATTATTTTAAGTTCTTCCATTATTTTTTTAGCAGCTTGCTTGTCTTCATCTGAAAAGTAAGACAAAGTCCATTTTGTTTTTTTATCAACTAATTTTGCTATTTCTTTAAAGTATGGAAAATCTATTTCATTGTAAGAATGCCCTAAAACGATAACTTCATCGACTTTTGAAATATTATTAAAAAATGTAGAATGATTTTGTATAATTTCTTCAGTATGTTTTCTCATCATATCGTAAAATGTAGAAACCGCATTTTCCGCAAATTGTTCGTGCCCTATTTCACTCGATTCAATATTTCCATATTCATCTGTTGTTAAAAAGGCATTTTCATCTCCATATAATGCTTGTTTAACATTAAAGTCTTCTGTTTTTTTTCCGTGTCCAAAGATCAATTCTTCTCCAACTTTATTATGAATATGTAAAATATTTGATTCTGAAATTTTATATATCTGCTCCAATACCTGTGTATAGTTAAAAGTTATAAAGTATGAAGACGCATCCAATTTATAAACTTTATTTACTTGTGAAACTTCTAAGGATTCAATCCATTCTTCAAATCCCGACCGAATATTTTCTAATAATTCTTCACATTCCTGTTCCACGTAAATTTCTGCATTATACCAATCTCCATCACTAAAATCATCAGAGCCAAAACTAGGAACGTTTTCACCAATAATTTCTGATAACGTATCATAAATTATATCTTCCTCCAAACTTTTTTCAAAGTCAGACCACAAATCAGAATCACTATCTATTGAGTAGAATCTCTCCATTATTTCTAATACATCTCCTCTATTTTCATTGAGATAATCGTAAAAATCAGAATACCTACACGGTATATTGTGACTAATGTCGAATCCATTTCCTATTACAAATAATTTCATTTTGTTATTTTTTTGCGGATATTTTTTTCTTAAACACATAGAATCATAGCTTTTAGGAACGTATAAAAGGCGTTTCACTCATTTCAATTCACATAGCTATGTGTTAGAAACTAGTTTCTTTTTATCTTCTTTATTCGGAAACAAAAAAACTATGTCTCTATGTGTTTAAAAAAAACTAAAGCATTTGTATATTATCTAAACCTGTATCATTTGAATCAGAAACTGGTTTAGTTCCCAATCCAGAACTTTTGTGTTTATCGCAGATAATCTTTTTAATTACATTCGGAATTTCTCTGTGGTCTTCAATGGATAAGCAGTTTTGTCCCAGCAATTCTTTCCATTCTACATCGGCATTAATCGCCTGACCTGAATGCAACACACTAATATGATATACATCGTAACGTTTTTGCGCTTCTGCTAACAATTCAAGATGCGTATACGTCTGTTGTCCCTGCCCCATTATTTCTTTGATCGCAGAAGCCGGAAGTGTTTTCAATCCTGGTTCGTCACCAACAGTAAACAACAATCCTTTTTGGCCTCTTTTTTCGAATGCATCAGTTTTGGTATGAAAGGCTGCGAAATACCATGCTAAAAGATAACTTTCGCCAGCATTTCCTCCGCCTCCGCCTTCGATGTACGTTCTCGTTAACCACATATCCAATTCTTCGTCGCCAGACTCAAACTGTCCAACTTGAAGCGGAAATCTGTCGCATTCGTGGTCTCCGATTCCTAAGAATAAAAGTGCTGGATCTGGAACACCACCTTGAATAATGCCGCCCATTAATTTTGGCAATCCGTCTTTGATCAGTTCGTGCGGAATATGTCCCATACTTCCTGTAACGTCCAAACCTAAAATGATTGGAACTGTATTTGGATGAACATCAGAATCTCTGGCTTCTCTAAAAAGCACTCCGTTTGGATTCATCGATTCGTGAGCCATGTGTAACGCATTCTGTGTAAAAATTTCAGCAGCTGATTTACTAGCATAACCTACTTTTTTTGCTCTGCTTTCGCGAGCACCGAAATCATATCTTGTACCTCCCATAACTAATATTTTTTACCGAATAAATATTCAAATCTCTTTTTTGTTACTTCAAACTGAATGTTTAAATTTCTGATCGTCAGCGAAAGTTCCATGTCTTTCTGTACAAAAGTTTCTGGCTGAAAATCGGCAAAGGTCAAACTGTTTTTATCCAACGGGCTAATATCTATCAGTCCTTCTTGTTCTCTTTCGAGTCTTTTGATTTTTAATTCGATATCTTCGACTCTTCTTCTGTAAATTAATTCAGAATCTTCACCAATTACTTTGGCTCTGTCTTCTCTAATCTGATCATTGTTTCTTTTTAAAGACTCAATAAATCTTGGTTTTAAATCGTCGCTCATAACTTTTTGGTTGTTTAAATTTTGTTTCAAGTTTCAGGTTTCAAGTTGTGTACTTGACTTGAAAATTGGTTTTAAACTTGAAACGGTTAATAGATTTATTTTTTTCAGAATCTGCATTTAACCTGAAACCTTAAACTTGAAACTTTAATGTCAATTTATGATCTAGGTCAATCAGAAAATCTTTTCCGTAAGTGCCGTTTTCCAACTCATCGTATAGAAACGTTGGCAATGTTTTTTCACAGTCTTTTTTGTGACTTAAGATTGCCATACACAAAGCAGCTACAGTATCTGTGTCTCCGCCAAAATCAATTCCTTCTTTCAAACAATCTTTCATAGAATTGGCTTCAGAAACAATTTTGATAACAGCCTGAGTCGTAAAATAACCGTGCATATCAATTGGTGAAGTCACTTTATAGATTTCTTTTTCTTTTAAAGTATCGTTTATAAAATCGATCAATGAACTTTTGTCACCCAATTGATATCTGTAAAAATGAACAGCTAAAGCGATTCTTTTTGCACAGCTGATTCCTTCTGCTGTATTATGAGATGTTTTGGCTTGAATTTCGCAAAAATCAAGTAGTTGAGGAATATCTTTTAGCAAACCAATTGAGTACGCACGCATCGCAGATCCGTTGCCACTGCTTCTGTTATCGATTATTTTTAAAAAGTCATTTCCGTTTTTACTGGCATCTAATGCATTATAAACACGATCCGAATAACCTCTTCTTTTATCTCTGTGAAAAACTTCTACAAATTTATCGGCTACTTTTACTTCGTTCCAATTATCATCTTCTAATAAAAGTTCTGCAATTGCAATGGCCATTTGTGTATCATCTGTGTATCTTTTGTAGATTTCAGTATACATTCCGTGTTTATGATATTGGGTTAAATCATTGTTTTTAATAATATAATCTAATCCCTGAAATTCAAATCCTGCACCGTATGCATCTCCGATTGCGGCTTGTAGTATCATATTTTGGCTTTTATAAATTGATTAAATTCTTTAATGCTGCTATTAATTCTTCTAAATTTTCGAAAGTTGGAATTCCCTTTCGTTTGCAGACTATATCAATATTTCCTTTTCTCCAAAAACCTTCTTCACAGCACACCAGCATCTTTTTGGAATCGGCAAACAATCCGAGTTCGAGCATCGAAATAGGCGATTTAGAGTTTTTATCAAAAAACATGATAATGAAATCCGATTTTTCTAAAGCATCTAATTCCCAGTTGACCTGATCGTTGAATTGTTTGTTTTCAATAGATTGTGTCCAGCTAGAATCCCAATTGGTTCTTCTTGGGTTTAAAACAACAATCTCTTTTTCGCTGTAAAAACTCTGGAAATCATCGATTACTTTTTGCTGCCAATCTGCTGAATTTCCCATTTCGATTGTTCCAGCCAGAAATATTTTGATTCCTTTTTCTTCAATTTCACTGACTGGATAAACTACTTTCATATTAATTGATTTAATCCAATCACCTGAACACTTTCTCCGTCAAAATCTTTAAAAGAGTTGGTTGTGAAAATTCCGTCGAAGCAGTTTAAAACTTCAAAACCTTTATTGAAGATTCCGTGGCTTACTGCTAAGTATAATTTTCCAGCGTTTTTCTTTTTTAGTTCTTCGGCTAATCCTACGAAAGTTCCTCCTCCGTCACATATATCATCCACAATTAAACAATCCATTCCTTCTAAATCATCATTGTAAACTTTAAAACCAGATAGTTTTCCCGTTTTTACATCACGGCTTTTACTACATTCTACCACTTCAACTCCACCTAAAAATTCAGAAACTTTGTAGATTTTCTTTAAAGCGCCACCGTCTGGAGAAATCAATTTTACATTTTCGCCTATTCTATTTAAAACTTCTTTAATAAAAGTATAGTTTGGAATTACTGTACTATTATTTAAAAGAGCCGGAGTAACTTCTGAATGCGCATCAAAAACAAAAACTTTATTTAACTGCATCGCATTGATGATATCTGCATATACTTTTACAGACAACGGTTCGCCTGGAATCATAACACGATCTTGTCTTGCTGCTGGAAAATACGGAATAAAAAGATCGATGATCTTCACATCCATTCTTCTTAATGCATCAACAGTAACACACAATAATCCTAAATCGTTGAATGAATTTAATCGATGTGTAATAGTTACTTTTCGATTTGGATCAAAATCTGGAGCAATTTTGATGTGCGGTTCTCCTCCAGAAAAAGTAAAACTTTGAAATTTGATTTGTTCCTGATTTTGAAAAGGAGCGAATTTTGGGTCGAGATTTAGTATCATAGTTTTATAGTTTGCGTTAATTATACGCAAATGTAGAATTTAATTTTAAATAAACAATTTATTTTGTGTAAAATTTACGCAAACTTTATTTCGAAGTGAATGCCTTCTTTAATTAACTCTTTATATTTCAGCTTATTAAATCGAAATAATTTTGCCGGACGGCCTGTTTTTATTGGAGAATAATTTTCTGTTTCTTCTACAATTCCGAAACTGAGGATTTTTTTTCGGAAGTTTCTGCGCTCAATTTCTTTTTCTAAAATGGTGCAATAAAGATTTTCGAGTTCTGAAAAAAGGAACTCTTTTGGAAGCAAATCGAAACCAATTGGCTCGTAACTTAATTTTGCTTTCAATCTTTCAATCGCTTTTTTAAGGATTAAATTATGATCAAAAGCTAGTTTCGGAATTTCATTTATTTGAAACCATTGCACTTTATCAACATCTGAATCTGCTTTTATCTCAAGTTTCGAAGGATCGACCAATGCAAAATAAGCCACAGAAATCACACGGTTTCTTGGATCTCGTGTTATATCATCGCCAAACGTAAACAATTGTTCGAAATAGTTTACTTCGACATTGGTTTCTTCTTTGAGTTCCCGTTTTACAGCGTCGTTAAGTGATTCATCATTTTTGACTAATCCGCCTGGCAATGCCCAATACGATTCTGCCGAACCGAATTTCTGCTGAATTAAAAGCACATACAATTGACCGTTTTGATACCCAAAAACAATAGCATCAACTGCAACTCTAATATTTTGTAGATTTTCCATAATCAAAAAGGTTTGGCACTAATTTCACTAATTTTTTCTTTAGAATATCTAAAAATCAATTCGTGCGAATTTGTGTAATTAGTGGCTAAAAAACTATAATCGATTTCCAAAAAACAGTTTAAGTTCTTTTTCTATTGTATCGAATATTGATTTCACATTATTATTTTTTGGCGCTAACAAATACACAAATTCTTCGGGAACGTGAAAGCTGTTCCATACTAACTGGAGCTTATTTTCTTTAATATAATTTCTTGCATTACAATTCCATGTTACTGCAACGCCTTCATTTTTAGCTAAAAGCCTAAGCATTTCAGATTCTGAAGGAATAATATAATTAGGCACCATTGAAGGTCGCTTTTTATTAAAAGCATGCAGCCAGAATAATTTGATATGCGGAATTCTCGCATCATGACTGTACCATTTTTGCTCGTTGAGCCATTGTTCAATTCCAGTATAATTATCTGCTTTTAAGCGATTGCGGAATTCTGTAATGTCTAAACTTGATGGAGCAACCATAATGAGTTTAATCTTTCCCACTATTTCATAAGTCGTATCAAAAGTATCAAACCTTTTAGTCGTTATGGCAAAATCCAATTTTTTCGAATCGACCAAGGCAAAAAGTTCATCGTTTTCTGCAAAAGTAAAATCGATCATATCAAACTTTGAAATCAGCAGATTCCCCACACAATCAAAAAGATGTTTTGAAATTCCAACCGAAATTAATCGGTTCGCATCTTCTGCTTTTGCACGAAAACCAGTTTCAACACTTTCAAGACGATCGAGTGCATCTATTATCAAATTATTCAGTAACTTAGCGTACTCCGTTGGTTCAACGCCTTTTGATTTCCGATTAAATAATTTATTACCAACGTGCGCTTCAAGCATTGAAATCTGCTGACTAACCGCAGGCTGACTCATAAATAATTCCTTCGCAGCCACTGAAAAATTACCGTTTTTGTAAACTGCTTTAAAAGTTCTGTACCATTCTAGATTTACCATGATATAAATATATTTATAACAAACATAGTTTAATTTATTTTTACTGATATCACATTAGCCGTAAATTTGTTCAAAATTTAATATTCATGAAAAAATTAGCGCTATTCGCAATAACTGCATTTACAGCCGTAAGTATTTCTGCCGAGGCTCAAAAATCAAAAAAGAAAAGTATGAAAAAAGTATTATTTGTTGTCACCAGCAATGATAAACTGGGCAATACAGGAGAAAAAACAGGATTTTGGTCAGAAGAATTTGCTGCACCTTATTACGAATTATTAGATCAAGGAGTCGAAATTACCATTGCTTCTCCGCTAGGAGGACAACCGCCAATTGACCCAAAAAGTGCCGATCCAGCTTCGGCAACAGAAGACACAAAACGTTTTGACGCCGATAAAGTTTTACAAGAAAAATTAAAACACACTTTAAAACTTTCGACTGTTGATCAAAAAGATTATGATGCTGTTTTTTATCCTGGAGGTCACGGCCCGCTTTGGGATTTGGTTGAAGACAGAAATTCAATCAATTTAATCGAATCTTTTTACACACATAATAAACCTGTTGCTTTTGTTTGTCACGCACCAGCAGTTTTAAAAAACGTAAAAGTAAACGGTGAATATTTAGTAAAAGGCAAAAAAATAACTGGTTTTACCAATGATGAAGAAGAAGCAGTTGGTTTAACGAAAGTAGTTCCGTTTTTGTTAGAAGATGCTTTGGCATCCGAAGGAGGAATTTTTTCTAAAGGACCAAACTGGGCTCCTTACGCCGTTGAAGACGGACTTTTAATAACTGGTCAAAATCCAGCTTCATCAAAATTGGTAGCTGGAAAATTATTAGTCAAACTAAATAAATAGTAAGCTACTAAGGTTCTGAGTTGCTAAGCTTCTAAGGTTTTTTCTTAGCAACTTAAAACCAACCACAAAATCAAAAAACAAAAAGTAATTAAATAATTATGATGTTAAGTTTCTGAAATCTACGTTCTAATTAAAAACTTAGAACCTCAGAATCTTAGCATCTTAGAACCTTAAAAAAAAATGCTAAACTTCGAATTATACAATCCGACAAATTTAGTTTTCGGAAAAGGACAAATAGAAAAACTTTCGACTTTAGTCCCAAAAAACGCAAAAGTGCTTTTGGCTTATGGCGGCGGAAGTATTTTTAAAAACGGAATTTACGATCAGGTAATCGCAAATTTAAAAGGTTTTGAAATTGTTGAATTTGGCGGAATTGAGCCAAATCCGAGATTTGAAACTTTAATGAAAGCTGTTGATGTAATTAAAGCAGAAAAAATCGACTTTATTTTGGCCGTTGGAGGCGGATCTGTTATTGATGGTGTCAAATTCATTTCAGGCGC
The DNA here is from genome assembly GCF_057799715.1 of Flavobacterium sp. 38. Classification (NCBI taxonomy): domain Bacteria; kingdom Pseudomonadati; phylum Bacteroidota; class Flavobacteriia; order Flavobacteriales; family Flavobacteriaceae; genus Flavobacterium; species Flavobacterium sp. 38. The sequence continues at coordinate 280,725 of NZ_JBYNWZ010000001.1, forward strand.
TGTTAACTTTGAAGGAAATCCAATTGACATTCTTCAAAAAAGAATCTTGATTAAAGAAAATGCCATGCCATTCGGAACTGTTCTGACACTTCCGGCAACGGGAAGCGAAATGAATTCTGGATATGTGGTAACAATCGAAGCGACTCAGGAAAAATTATCTTCTGGCGGAAGCGCTTTATTCCCTAAATTCTCTATTTGCGACCCGGCAGTAATTGCTTCTTTACCAAAAAGACAAATCCAAAACGGTGTTGTAGATGCTTACACACACGTTATGGAACAATATTTAACCTACCCAACTGATGCTTTTCTTCAAGACAGAATCGCCGAAGGAATTTTACAGACTTTAATTGAAGTTGGTCCAGGTGTTGTAGAAAATCCAACCGATTATACCTTGGCTTCCAACTTTATGTGGAGCTGTACGATGGCTCTTAACGGATTAATCCAGAAAGGTGTTCCAAGCGATTGGGCAACACACATGATTGGCCACGAATTAACAGCACTTTACGAAATTGATCACGCAAGAACTTTAGCGATTATTGGACCAAGTTTGTATCATGTAATGTTCGAAACTAAAAAAGCGAAATTAGCACAATACGGAAGACGAATTTTTAATCTAATAGGGTCTGACGAAGAAGTTGCAAAAGAAGCGATCAATAAAACCGTAGAATTTTTCCATACCATGGGAATGGACACTAAACTTTCTCAATACACAGAAGACTATTCAAAAACAGCCGATTTTATCGTAAATCGTTTTGAAGAAAGAGGTTGGAAAGGTTTAGGAGAAAATCAATTGGTGACTTTAGATAAAGTTAGATCTATTGTGGAGCTTAGCTACTAAAATATAAATTCCAAATTTTAAAAATTCCAAATTCCAAGATTATCTACATTTTGGAATTTGGATTTTTTTTATTTTGAATAAACTTGGTATTTCAAATTGGAATTTGGAATTTCAAAATTGGAATTTCAATAAAAAAGGCGTTCTTAACAAGTTTAGGAACGCCTTTTCAAAATACTAAAACAAAACTAACTAACTCAATTTTTTTTAAATTCATTAAAATTCTAATTTATAATCTTTTATAACGTGAGCTAAATGGTTTTATTGTTGGCTATTCAAAAAAAATATTTTATTCTTAAACTTCTTGAAAGTCATTGCAATTAAAGCCATTTTTCAAAATTTCTTAAAACAGATTTTGCTTTATTAGCACATTATTAAGTACTTTTGTTTTAAATTATTAAAATAATGAGCGAAAATTTAAAATTTGCAGTGATTGGTGGTGGAAGTTGGGCAACGGCAATTGCTAAAATGTTGTGTGTAAATCTTTCCGAAATTTCGTGGTACATGCGCAATGATGCTGCTATAGAGCACCTTCAGAAGTACAAACACAATCCAAACTACTTAAGTTCTGTTGAATTTGATACTAAAAAACTCAAATTAACCAACAATATAAACGAGGCGATAGAATATGCAGATTATATCATCTTTGCAATTCCGTCTGCTTTCCTTGATGCCGAATTAAAAAACATGACGGTTTCTTTGGCTGATAAAATCATTTTTTCTGCTATTAAAGGAATTGTTCCTGAAACAAGTTTAATTGTCGGCGAACATTTCCACATTCAATACGATATTCCATATTACAATATTGGCGTAATTACAGGACCTTGCCACGCAGAGGAAGTCGCTTTAGAAAGACTTTCGTACTTAACAATTGCCTGCGGTGATCCCGACAAAGCTAAAACGGTTGCTAAAACACTTTCTGGAAACTATATTAAAGCTAAAATTTCAGACGATATTATCGGAACTGAATATGCTGCAATGCTGAAAAACATCTACTCTATTGCTGCAGGAATTGCTCACGGTTTGGGTTATGGAGATAACTTTCAGTCGGTTTTAATGAGTAATGCGATTCGCGAAATGAAGAAATTCATTAGAAAAGTGCATAAAATGAAACGTAACATTAACGATTCAGCTTATTTGGGCGATTTATTGGTTACAGGATATTCGGTTTTCTCTAGAAACAGAATGTTCGGAAATATGATCGGAAAAGGCTACACCGTAAAATCTGCAATGATGGAGATGAGCATGGTTGCCGAAGGTTATTATGCGACAAAAAGTGCTTATAAATTAAATCAGGGTTATGGTGCTAAAACGCCAATTATCGATGCGGTTTATGCAGTTTTATATGAAGGTAAAGATGCAAAATCTGTATTTAGAAAATTGACGGAGTCTCTAGATTAGTATTCAGTATTCAGATTTTTAGTGATCAGTTATCTCTAAAATAATAAATAAAAAAAGTCAGAAATAAGATTATTTCTGACTTTTTTTTATTTCAAGTTACAGCTGAACACTAAAAATCTGAACACTGAACACTACTTAACCATCACTCCCTCAACAAACAAAATCGGCACTTCTTCTGTATTGTTTTCGTCAAGCGAATTGGCTTTAAAAGTGAACTTCTTATCGTACAAAGTATTTCCGATAAAGAAAGTCACCATGAATTCGTTATTTAATGCTAAAAGGCTTTTCTCCACCAGTTCGATTTTTACAACCGAAACAGACGGAACCTCAACAAAAGCGTGACGCAGAATCGATGTTTTTTTCATTTCGCCGTCTATAGTTCCGAAAGCTTTCGAAACTACCATTACGCTGTCTAGATTAAAGTCGCTGTCGTTTACTAAATATGCATACCACACTTTTTCCATAAAATCGTCGCTCCATTCCTGCACTGCTGCAAGAAATACGTTTTCAACTTCTGGAATAATTATATCTTTTTTCATTTTTATTAAATTTTAAAAACCTTTGTCAAAGCCTAGACTTCAACAAAGGTTTGTTATTATAAATGATTAAAGATTTAGAATAATCTAAAATCTAAAATCAGAAATCTAAAATTATATGTTGGCTTTAAACTGCTCTAAGAAACGAACATCATTTTCGTAGAACATACGGATATCGCCAATTTGGTACAAAAGCATCGCGATACGCTCTACTCCCATTCCGAAAGCAAAACCGTTGTATTCGTCTGGGTTGATATCACAGTTTTTCAAAACGTTTGGATCTACCATTCCGCAACCTCCAATTTCCAACCAGCCCGTTCCTTTAGTGATTCTATAATCGGTTTCTGTTTTTAGTCCCCAATAAATATCAATTTCGGCACTTGGTTCTGTAAAAGGGAAATACGACGGACGAAGACGAATCTTAGATTTTCCGAACATTTCTTTAGTGAAATAAAGCAACGTTTGTTTCAAATCGGCGAAAGAAACATCTTTGTCAATGTACAATCCTTCCACTTGATGGAAAATACAGTGCGAACGAGACGAAATCGCTTCGTTACGGAAAACACGTCCTGGAGAAATGGTACGAATTGGCGGTTTGTGATTTTCCATATAACGCACCTGAACAGATGATGTATGCGTACGCAACAACACGTCAGGGTTTGTCTGAATAAAAAATGTATCCTGCATATCACGCGCTGGGTGATATTCCGGCAAGTTTAATGCGGTAAAGTTATGCCAGTCGTCTTCGATTTCTGGACCTTCAGAAACGTTGAATCCGATATTTGCAAAAATATCAATAATCTGATTTTTAACAATTGAAATAGGATGACGAGAACCAATAATTACCGGTTCTGCCGCACGCGTTAAATCACCAAAAATTCCTTTTGATTCTTCTTTACTTTCAAGCTCTTCCTGAATCGATTTTACTCTTTCTTCAGCAACCGCTTTCAAAGTATTCATTACTTGTCCAAAATCTTTTTTCTGGTCGTTCGGAATATTTTTAAACTCATTGAAAAGTTCTTTTACTAAACCTTTACTTCCTAAATATTTAATACGGAACTTCTCTAAAGATTCTTTGTTTTTTTCATTAAAGGCTTTTGCTTCCTCTATGTGTTGTTTTATCTTGTCTATCATTTTCCTCCAATGCTTGAGAATACAAATTTAAGTATTTTGTTTAAAGTTTAATGTTTAAAGTTCAAAGTTTCCTTCTTTAAATGTTTTTCAACAATTAAAACAGGCAGAAGTTAAATTCAGTTTGCATTAGTTATTTAGTTCAAAATACTGAACACTAAAAAACTGATTTCTGAACACTAATCTATTAATTTTCTTTCTAAAAAATAATTTACAATCGCTTCTTTCATCAAAACCGATTGTTCTCCCGCTTTTAAAGGCGGTAATTCTTCTTTAACTTTATAATGTGGCCATCCTTCTTCATCAAAATATTCGAATTCGTAAAATCCATATGGCTCTAATAATCGACAGATTGCGATGTGCATTAAGTTCAGTTTTTCGTCTTTTTTGTATTCACGGTGTACTTTTCCGTATTCCTGAACTCCGATTAGGTAAATTATGGCATCTAAATCTAAATCTTCGCCTTGCGAAAATTGATTAGAAAGTATATCAACGAGCTTTTCCCATCGCTCTTTTAATTGTGTATCTCTGGACATTTTAATTTATGATTTTTGATTGTAGATTTTAGATTGCGAAGTGATTTGAATATTTCTAAAAATATCGAAACTGCAATCTGAACTCTAAAATATGAAGTCGCAAAGATACATACTCTTTACATATAATGCATATATATGCGTTGTAGTTGTTTTTAAACACATAGAATCATAGGATTTAGCATACACAAAAAGGCGTTTCACTTATTTTAAACAAACATAGCTATGTGTTTAAAATTCCATCCCAAAGAAAACCTTTGTCACTTTGCCCCTCTGAACCTCTGCCCCTGAAAAAAAATCCATCCCAAAGAAAAACCCTTTGTCACTTTGCCACTTTGAACCTCTGTCACTAAAAAAATCTATCTTTGCACCACATTAAACACCAAACCAGAACATGAGTTTTTTTGATATTATTGTTGCCGTACTTTTGTGCTATAGTTTATATAAAGGCATCAAAAACGGACTTTTTGTAGAAGTCGCTTCTTTTATTTCGTTGCTTTTAGGGATTTACCTTGCCATTAAATTTTCTTCTTTAATGACAGGAATGATTTCAAAACACGTGTCTTGGAATCCGACTAATATTCAGATCACCGCTTTTATCCTGACTTTTATTCTCGTTGTAATCGGTGTTTATTTTTTAGCGAAAATCTTAACCGGAATTGCCGATTTCGCCATGTTAGGCTGGATGAACAAACTTGGAGGCGGATTTTTCAGGGTTTTAAAAACGATTCTGATCTTGAGTATTTTCATTGCTTTATTCGAAAAAATAAACTTCAATAACACTTTTGCTAAAAAGGAAACTCTGGATTCATACGTTTTTTATAATCCCGTGAAAAAAGTAGCTGCTTTTGTTTATCCTTCGATTGAAAAATGGTACGAAAGTTTTAAGAAAGAGCATTCTCAGAAATCGGAAGAAAAAGAAAATTCTGAGAACGAGTAATTTCGTTTGTCAGGCTGAGCGGAGTCGAAGCCCCGTCCCAATTGGAGCGCCCTTCGACTCCGCTCAGGGTGACATTCGGGATCAACGACTTTTAAACAATAACAAATCCAAAACATTTCATCTTCAAATATTTGCAGGAAATATTTTATCTTGCTCCTTATTTCCAACAACTGATTTAATTAAAATCAAAAACCAATATGTTGTATTTAACGGGCATTATAATTACCTTTTTTCTGGTTGTTATTCTCGCAAGCAAACGAAACAAAAGTGAAGCCGATAAAATTTTGGCGCTTTGGTTATTTTGCACTGGTTTTCATTTGTTTTTGTATTACCTGCATTATCAAAAAGATTTTGCTTCGTTTCCTTTTCTTTTAGGTTTTGAACTTCCAATGCCGTTGCTACAAGGTCCATTTTTGTATTTGTATACTTCAGCTTTAACGAATCAGAATCTGTACAAAAAATACAATCTTTTGCATTTTCTACCTTTTATAATTGCGGTTTTATTTCTGATGCCGTTTTTTACACTTCCTTTTTCTGAAAAATTAAAGGTCTTCGAAAATGAAGGCAAAGGCTACGAAAATCTGATTTTGGTTTTATACGGTTTCATTCTACTTTCTGGAATAACCTATGCTTTGCTTTCGCTAAGAAAACTTTCCAAACACCAGAAAAATATTTCTGATCAATTTTCGTCAAGCGAAAAAATCAATCTTCGTTGGTTGCAATATTTAATTTTAGGTTCGAGTATTATTTGGTGCGTCGTCATTTTTTTTGAAGACGAATACATCTTTTCTTTTGTCGTTTTTTATCTGATGTTTATTGGCTATTTCGGAATCAAACAAGTTGGGATTTTTACCAATCAAACAATCGCCGAAAATTTAGTTTTGAATATTTCTTCTAACGAAAGCATCGAAATCGAAAATGCTGCTGAAAAAATTAAATATGAAAAATCAGGTTTAAGCAACGTTGAACTTCAATCCATTCATCAAAAATTAACGCAGATTATGAAGGATGAAAAACTCTATAAAAACCCTGATCTGACTTTAGCCGAATTGTCTCAAAAACTAAATATTCATCCCAACATTCTTTCACAGGTTATCAATTCCGCCGAAGGAAAAAACTTTTATGATTACATCAATTCACAACGAGTTGAAGAATTTAAAAAACTGATTCTTCTTCCTGAAAACGAAAAATATACTCTACTTTCGGTTGCTTTTGAATGTGGCTTCAATTCAAAAACAGCTTTTAACCGAAACTTCAAAAAAGTGACCGGACTTTCTCCTTCTGAATATTTAAAATGACTAAACCATATAAGTCATATAAGATAATTTCAGTTTTGCTAAAATGAACTTACATGACTTATATGGTTAGAAAACTTTGCGACTCCACTCCAGATAGTTATCGGGATTGCGAGCAAATTTCGGTAGTAAAAAAACTTAGAAGCTTAGCCCCTTAGCATCTTAGAACCTTAAAAAAAAAAAGCCCCACCTTACAAGTTGGGGCGACCAGCATAGTACTGGAGCGCATCTTTGCAGAAATTTTAATCAATTCTTGCAATGAAAACCAACTTACTTTACTCAGCTGTACTAGCTGTTTTAATTTTCTTTTTTATTGGATGTGAAAATGAAAATAACATTAATGAATCTGGATATTTGGTTCCAAAAACCGTCGATGAAGATTCATCACTTCCTTCGATTTTTGTAAACGGGACACAGCTGCATGCCGAAACTTTCGGAAACTCAAATAATCCGATGCTCATCTTTTTACACGGCGGTCCAGGTTCTGATTACCGAAACGGATTAAACGTACAAGAACTTGCCGATGACGGTTATTACGTCATTTTTTACGATCAGCGAGGTTCGGGATTATCCAAAAGACATGATAAAAAAAGTTATTCTATTCAGCTCGTTTTAGATGATCTCACAGCAGTTATTGAATATTATAAAACTTCTCCCAGTCAGAAAGTTTTTCTATTTGGACATTCTTGGGGCGCCATGCTCGGAACGGCCTATGTGAATTCGTATCCTGATAAAATTGATGGCTTAATCTTGGCAGAACCAGGCGGACTCAACAAAAAACTGCTAGACGAATATGGAGAAATGAGCCGTAAAATCAACATTTTTTCTGAGGTGACGAGCAATCTTTTGTATGTCGATCAATTTATAACTGGGAAAGAAAATCAGCATGCTATTTTAGATTATAAATACGGAATCTCTTCGAGTTTTTCTTATGCAAAAGGAAATACAGAGGGAATTCCTGGACCTTCTCCGCTCTGGAGAATCGGAACCACGGTTTTAGAAAGTTTTATAGATATTTCAGAAAATGAAGGTTTTGATTTTACTACAAATCTCGATCAATATCAGACTAAAGTTTTGTTTTTATATGGCGAATTGAACAAGTCTTACGGATTAAATTTTGCACAAAAAGAAGCAGCTTATTTTCCTGTTTCTGAAATTGAAGAAGTAAAAGGAACAGGCCACGAAATGATTTACTTCAAATGGGAAAATGTCGAGCCTTTAGTATTGAATTATTTAAACAATCTAAAATAACTGACATGAAAGCAATACTAGCAATAATCACATTTCTTTTTTCACTTCTGTATTCTAACATTTTACAATCGCAAACCATCAACTGGGAAAATTTAAAAAGCGAAGAAAGACATATTTTGAATGCCAATGCTGGTTGGGATTATAGTTTTGTTTACGGACTAAGTTACGGTTATCATCTAAAAACCAAAATGCCAATTATTCTCGAAAGTTCGATTTCTTTTGCATCAGGCGAAGTTATTTTTGATGATTTTAAAACCAAAATCGGTGGACAAATACATATTTATCGAATTGAAAATTTCCGTTTCAACGCAGCAATTCACGGAATTTACAGAAGATACGGAAATCCGATTGTGACTTTACAAAATTTTGGTGCCGATGCTTCGATTACAATGGGCTATTATAAACCGAAATGGTTTGTCGCAGGAGAATTTGGTTTTGATAAAGCGATTGTAACGCATTTTAAACATTCTGAAATTTATAAAGATGTTTATCCAGAAGTTAAAAATGGCTGGTACGAACCCACAACGGGAGGAAATTTTAATTTCGGAATTCAAGGCGGTTATTCTTTCGGCAAAAGCGATCTCACTTTAAGAGCTGGAAAAGTAATGACACAAGATTTTAAAACCACGCCTATGATTCCGTTTTATGTGCAATTAGGATATAATTATAAATTGGATTAATTAATTGATTCGATACAAAGTTTAAACCCAACAGGTTTTAAAAACCTGTCGGGTTTACTCGACTTACAGTTAATCCTGAAGGGATTATATGTTTATAGAAAAAATTTACGCACCTAATTATTCGCCCCCTTCGGGGTCGTACGTCTAGACAATGTCACTTCTATAAATATTTGACCTTTTCAAGGTCAGAAATAATAAGAAGAAAACTCCGGAGGAGTGAAATATTTATAGAAATTAAATCATGCCATTATAAAAGAGCTCCAGCGGAGCGACATATAAATTTATTCCTAATGAATAATATGTCGCTCCGCTGGAGCTCTTTACGTTTTTGATCATTTGTTTTCTATAAATATGACGCTTCTCCGAAGCATTTTTAACAACAAATTCCAACAGGTTTTAGAAACCTGTCGGGTTTATATCGTTTTTCAGGCTGAGCGGAGTCGAAGCCACGCCCCAATTGGCACGCCCTTCGACTTCGCTCAGGGTGACAAATGTATTTAAAAAACAATCTCTTTATTCTCTCCTTTTTTTAAAATAATATCCTGTTTTTTATCGCCAAAAATCAAAGTTGTTTTTCCTCCTTTTTTAGAAGAAATAACAGCTCTCTGAAGATTCTTATTACTCCAAGTCATTTCAATTTCGAATCCGCCTCGAGCGCAAAGGCCTTTTACAAAACCCTCTTCCCAAGCGTCTGGTAAAGCTGGCAATAATCTAATTTCGTTTTCGTCTGATTGCACCAACATTTCTGCAACGGCTGCAGCGCCTCCAAAATTACCATCAATTTGAAATGGCGGATGCGCGTCGAATAAATTTGGATATGTTCCTCCGCCTCTTCTTGGCTTTTCGGTTTTCTTTCCATCTGGATCTACGTAGCGCAATAATTCGCGGAACATTTTATAAGCGCGGTTTCCGTCCCAAAGCCTTGCCCAAAGATTGATTCGCCAACCTTTTGACCAGCCTGTGGTTTCGTCGCCTTTTATTTCTAAAGTTTTCTTTGAGGCTTCAGCCAAATCTGGAGTTTTAACTGGAGTGATATGATTCCCAGGAAAAAGTCCGAACAATTGCGATTGGTGACGGTGTTTCGGGTCATTATCTTCCCAATCGAAATACCATTCTTGCAGGTTTCCTTTCTTGCCAATTTGATACGGGTGCAATTTTGCCAATGCTTTTTCTAATTTATCTCTAAAAGCTGCATCGGTATTCAATACTTTTGATGCTTTTATGGTTTTGTCAAAACATTCTCGAATCATTGCTAAATCGGCAGTTCCTCCGTAGAATGTTGCTCCTACAAATCCATCAGCCAGTTTGTATTGGTTTTCTGGCGAAGTTGAAGGCGATGTAATTAAATTTCCATTTTTGTCGGTCACTAACCAGCCTAAACAAAACTCGGCTGCGCCTTTCATTAACGGATATCCTTCTTTTTTTAAGTAATTTTGATCTTGTGTAAAAATATAATGTTCCCAAATGTGAGTACTCAGCCATGCGCCAGCCATTGGCCAGCAAGCCCACATTGGATCTTCTTTTCCAAATTGTCCAACAGGATTGGTCATTGCCCAAATATCTGAATTGTGTGCTGCCGCCCAACCTTCGTTTACCCCATAAAATGTTTTGGCTGTTACTTTTCCTGTTACCGAAAGATTTTTGATAAAGCTCAAAAGCGATTCGTGCATTTCTGAAAGATTGGTGTTTTCTGCCAGCCAGTAATTTTCTTCCAGATTAATATTCATGGTATAATTGCTGCTCCACGGCGGACTTAAATAAGGATTCCATAATCCCTGTAAATTAGCAGGAACACCCAAAGTTCTAGATGAACTAATTAGTAAATATCTTCCATAATTGAAATACAGAATTTCGAGATTTTTATCTTCTTTTCCGTCAGCGTAGCGCAATAAACGTTCGTCTGTTGGTAAATCTGGAGCCCTAGTTTTTCCTAGATTTAAATTGACACGATTATAGAATTTCTCAAAATCGGCAATGTGGCTTTGTTTTAATTTATCGAAAGATTTTAAAGTTGCTTTGTTAAGATTTTGCATTGCTATTGTAACATCATCCAAACCTTCTGTTGCAGGATTTTTATCGAAACCATTAAAACTTGTAGCAACCGAAATGTAAATAATAACTTCCGATGCATTTTTTACCGTTATTGTAGAACTGTTATTACTAACCTTTCCTTCTGTGTTTTTGATTTGAAGCAAAGTCGTAAATCTTGTCCCTCTTTCTGGTATCTGAAGGTATTTTGATGGCACATTATAACCCGCATTTTCATGAATTGGCGCGGTACCTGTCATCATCATGGTATTGTTTCGAATTTCTAAATTTGATTTTAAAAGGCTTTTCAAATTAACATCAAAATTTAAAGCGCCTTTCTGACTGCTTGTAAATTTGACAGCCATAATCTGATCTGGCGCCGAAACAAAATATTCTCGTGTATATTTTACACCGTCTAATTCGTAACTTACTTTTGTTACTGCATTCGAAATATCCAATTCTCTGTAATAATTCGTCGCTTTTCCTTTTTCTGCATTGCTTATTTCTAAGGTTGCTAAAGGTGCATACGATTCAGAGTTCTTTCCTTGAACTTTTTTGTTCAGTTCTTCAGCAAGTTTATAGTTTTCGTTTTTTAATGCTTCGCGAATTGCCGGAATGTTTTTATACGCTTCTGGATTCATGTTTGCATTTACCGGCTCACCCGACCAAAGCGTAATATCGTTCAAATAAATTTTATCTGAATTCACGCCACCAAAAACCGTTGCACCCATTTTTCCGTTTCCTAAAACCAGACTTTCTTCAAAGAATTCTGCGGGTTGTTTGTACCACAATTTTTGAGAGGATTGGGCTTTTGCGCAGAAAGATGTTATAAGTAAAATGTAAAATGTTTTTTTTATGATTTTTGAATTCATAGGCTTTGTTGTTTTGGTTTTTATTTATCGTCTCCTATTTTGTCATTCCGAGGAACGAGGAATCACACTCGTAAATCTACAAAGATTGATAATTCTCTTTGCGAAATTCCTAGTGCGATTCCTCGTTCCTCGGAATGACAAACAAAACGTCCATTAATGCTTTGCTTGCGTGAGGGATAGGAGGAAGCTACCGAAGTAGCCCGGATAGCCCGACCCTACCGAGATAAGAAGGCGTATTTTCGTAAAGTATGTTTGCCTTCTTATCTCGGTAGGGTCACGCCCAAATATTATTCATTTCTAAGAACTAAGGACTAAAAACTAAGAACTTATTTACTCACTTTATAAACCTCATTTTCTGTAACCATTTCCCAATTATCGGTTCTGAATGGCGATGCTGGGAATTTTTCTTTGTTGAACAAATTAATACTTGTATCGTCGTCTGCCCAACCGTAATGCACTGCAACTGGCTTTTGAACTTTTTCGCTCGAAACTATGATTTTGTTGTCTTTAATTATCGCTTTCGCGGAATGAAAAACTTTGTCTGCACCTGCGATTTCGAAACCTTTTAATTCATCGTTATTTGGCGTTGAAAGTCCGCTGCCGATGTTATCGAAAGTTAGGATGATTTGATTTCCTTTTATTTCCTTAGATTTATAAGTTGGTCCGCTGTGAACTTGTTTTTTACCGTAAATATTATTCATTGCGATTGACGCCAAACGTAAACCAATGTCTTGTTTGTTGGTTGGATGAATGTCTTTTGCGTTTCCGATATCGGTTGTCACGGCCATTCCGGTATTGGGCAATTTTAAAGTTTCTGATTGTGCTTCGCGAAGTTCTGCCCAACGGCTTCCTTTTTGACTGTTGCCTCCGAATTCGTCGAAAGTGGATAACTGCACAAAATAGAATGGAAAATCGCCTTGTTTGAATTTGTTTCTCCAATCGTTAATCATTAACGGAAATGCTTTTTTGTATTGTTTGGCTCTCCAAACATTGGCTTCGCCCTGATACCATAAAGCGCCCTGAATCGCATACGGAACGAGCGGATTTACCATCGCATTGTACAATAACGATGGATAGCTGTTTGGCGAAACTTCGATTCTCACTTTTATGACATTGAATTTCCAAAGTCCTTCCAACGGTAAACTAGAATCTTTAAAATCAATTTTCAAATCTTCGGGATCACCGTAGATTCCGCCACCGCCACTGTAATCTGTAATTCTAACTGCTATTACGTTTGTTCCTTCTTTCAGCACATTTGCAGGAATTTTGTAAATTCTTAGTTTGTCCCAAAGATTATTGGTTCCAACTTCTACGCCGTTTACATAGGTTTTGTCTTCGTCGTCTATTTTTGCTAAATGTAAAACGGCTTCTTTTTTAGCTTGCTCTGCAGTTAAAACAATAGTTTTACGCATCCAGACAATTCCGTCAATGTTTCCGATTTGCTGGTTTTCCCAAATTGAAGGCGCTTTTATTTCAGGCCAGTTTTTATCTTGAAAATTTGCATTTTTAAACTGCTCTTCGTTTTCCATCGAAACTTCAAAACCCTGCACTTTTTTCAAATTGTCTAAAACCGATTTTTTATACGTTTCAAAAATAGCATTGATATCTACCGTTGGAACATTGGCAATCATCGATTTGAATTCTGAGCTGTTTTCGAAAGCTTCACGGCTTGTCCACGTTTCTACATTGGTTCCTCCCCAAGAAGTATTGATGATTCCGATTGGAATTTTTAATTCTGAATATAATTTTCTGGCGAAATAATAACCAACTGCCGTAAAATTACCAACATTTACTGGATTGGCTTCTTCCCATTTTCCTTGTTTTAAATCGTCTTTTGGAGTTCCGCTTAAATCTTGCGCCACGCCAAAATGACGAATCATTGGGTAATTAGCATCTGCAATTTCTTTTTCTGAATTCATCGTTTTGAAAACCTGAAATTCCATATTCGATTGTCCGCTGCAAATCCAAACTTCTCCAACCAAAACATTTTTGATCGTGATTTTATTTTTTCCGATAATGATTAATTCAAATGGTCCGCCCGCTTTTTCTGCACTTAAATTCAGCGTCCATTTTCCGTTTTTATCGGCTGTTGTTTTTTTAATTTGTTTGTTAAAATGCACTTCGATACTTTCATTAGCATCAGCAAAACCCCAAATCGGAATTTGTTTGTTTCGTTGCAATACCATTCCGTCAGAAAACAGTAAAGGCATTCTAACATTAGCATTAGCTATAACACTAACTATCAATAAAATAAAAACAATTATTTTTTTCATTTTTCTAATTTTATGTTTTTTAAACCATATAAGTGATATAAGCTTTTTTAAATTTCAATTAGCTATTGCAATTACATTTACTTATATCACTTATATGGTTTTAAAAGATTTTTTACTGTAAACCTTCTTTTAAAGCGGTTAAAACTTTTGTATCGAAGACAGAATTATCACTTCTGTTGAAAATTCCAAAACCATTATTTCCGATGCTTCCTTCATCCCAATAAAAAGGTAAAAGTCCGTTTGATTTTGCTGTTTTGACCACCGTTTTTAAATAATATGCTCTTGAATTTAAATGTAAAGTCAAAGCGTCTCCAGTCAAAGTTGTTCTGCGAATTGCTCCAAATTCTCCTAACAAAACTGGAATTCCTTTATCTACAAATTGCGTTTTCATTAGTTTGAAATTCTTTTCTAGATCGGCTTCTTCGCCCCAAGTTGCATTTCGTTCCGTATCGGTTGTGGAGTGAAAACCAGCTCCCCAATAGTAGAACATTTTACCCCAAGTTTCGTCTTTGGTTAAACCGGCAAAATTCCAAGGAGAATAATAATGCACTTCGACCATCATTCTTCCTGTAACTTTATCAGTAGGCAATGTAGTCATTAATTTGTTTGTTTTTTCGATATCTGTTGTTGGGCCTTGAACAACCAAAACACGAGTTGCATTTTTTCCTCCGGTTGAACGAACAGCATCAATAAAAGTTTGGTGATACGAATTTAAAACCGCCATTTGTGCGGCATCTTCAACAGCAGGTTCATTGGCACTTGCAAAAAGTAAATGCTCGTCGAATCCGCGTAAGTGCGTTGCGATTTGTTCCCAGAAAGCTTTTTGTTTGGCGTTATTTTCTACTTTTTTGGCTTCGGTAATATTGTTTTCCAGCCAGCCACCGTCCCAATGAATATTCACTACAACATACATATCATTATCAACACAATACTGAACGACCTCTTTTACACGATTTAACCAATCGGTTTTGATTTTTGCTGTTGCAGCGTTTTCTAAATTCTGATTCCAAGAACACGGAATTCGAATAGCATTAAATCCGTTTGCTTTTACGGCATCGATTAAAGCTTTTGTCACTTTCGGATTTCCCCAAGCGGTTTCTCCGCCTGTTGCTTCCAAAGTATTTCCGATATTCCAACCCAGTTTCATTTTGGCCGCCAATTCAACCGCCGAACTTCCCATGCCCGAAGCGTCTGCCGCAATCGGATTGGTATTGTAACTTGGATATAAGGCTGTTGCTTCAGCCGCTGCCTGTGAAATTGAAATTGACACGGATGGAACTTGACTTCCTGTTAATGTGACCACCGCATTTCTTATCGATGCAGCTGTATTTTCTAAAGCGGTAATTTTCACGATTGTAGTTCCAGAACTTCCAGCGCTTTGGCTTAATTTTATCCAACTTACAGGACTCGTCATAGTCCATGCAATTCCATTAGAATTAACTGTTACTTCAATAGTTTTTTCTTTGCTTTCAAAATCAATTTTTTCTGTACTAGCTCCTAACGATTTTATACTTACTGGAGGATTTTCTTCCTTGTCTGAACTGCAGGCTAAAACTCCCAAAAAAGCAAAACATAAAATAAAACTCAAGAGGTAATCTTTGATGGCTTTTTTCATTTTATTTGGTTTGGTTTAAGTTAAGTTAAGTTTTTAAAATCAACGCCAGCTTTAAATAGGCTGGCGTCAATTTCATTTATAATAAAGAAGAAGAATAACTGGGTTATTTAACTGTTACTGCGATTTCTTTTTTGATGTCTCTTGAAGACGTTCCTACTTTAATAGTATATTTTCCTGGTTCTACTACCCATTTTTTTGAAGTAACATCGTAATAAGCCAATTCTTTTACAGGAACTTTAATCGTTACTGTTTCTGAACTTCCTGCATTAACTGTTGCTTTTTTGAAACCTTTCAGTTCTTTTGAAGCACGTGTCACTTTAGAATCCGATTTAGAAGTATATACTTGAACCACTTCCTTTCCGTCCGCTTTTCCTGTGTTTTTAACATCAACCGAAACTTCAATAACATCGTTTTGTGCGTAATCGGTTTTGTTTGTTTTTGCATTTTCTAAAGCAAAAGTCGTGTACGATAATCCGTAACCGAAAGGATATAATGGCGCTACATTTTTAGTATCAAACCAACGGTATCCTACCAAAAGTCCTTCAGCATAATTTACGGTTTTGTCTCCAGGGAAACTTTTTGTTGCGTGCGCTGGAGAATCCATGATGTTTTTAGGCATTGTCCAAGGTAATTTTCCTGACGGATTTACTTTTCCTAAAATAACATCTGCTAAAGCATTTCCGCCTTCAGAACCATTAAACCAACTCCAAACCAAAGCTGATGATTTTGCGCTTACTTCATTAATATCAAATGGAGCACCGGCAATCATTACCACAATAGTTTTAGGATTAGCTGCTACTACTTGTTTGATTAATTCTTCTTGTCCGAATGGCAAGTGTAAATCTCTACGGTCAGAAGCCTCCGTCTCATAATCACGGTTTGAACCTGCAAAAATGATGGCAACATCAGAATTTTTAGCTGCTTCTACTGCTTCTTTAATTTTTGCTGGATCAACTTTATCAATTGTAACAGGTCCTGTAGAAGTGATATTTCCTAAATTTCCTTTATTTTTTTCGTCGTAACGCTCTAAATATCCTTCAGCATAATTGATTTTTACTGATGAAGGAAGTCTGTTTTTTAGACCTTCAAGTGGCGTAACTTCTCTTTTTGTTTTTACACCCGCTCCAAATCCGCCAAGGGCATTTTTCTTTGTAGCGTTGTTTCCGATTACGGCAATAGATTTTACTCCATCTAATTTTAGCGGAAGCGCATTATTTTCGTTTTTCAATAAAACAATAGCTTCAGCAGCAATTTCGTAAGCGTCTTTGTAATGTGCTTCTGTTGCGATGCTTCCTTTTGCACGTGTTCCGCCGCCCATTGCTTTGATATGGAATAAACCACGTAAAATACGTTTTACATGAAGATCAATTTCTTTTTCTGAAACTTCTCCCGATTTTACTGCAGCAATTAATTTATCTGCTAACCAAAATTCGTTGAATGGTTTTGGAGTTCCCATTTCGATATCTAAACCGCTTTTAAGAGATTTTGCTGTAGAATGAACCGCAGCCCAATCCGAAACTACGACTCCTTTGAATCCCCATTCATCACGAAGGATTTTGTTTAGCATATAATCGTTCTCACATAAATATTCTCCTCTAAATTTATTGTAAGCGCCCATTATGCTGTATGCTTTTCCTTCTTTCACAGTCGCTTCAAAAGCTGGAAGGTAAATTTCGCGAAGTGTACGCTCGTCAATCTGAACGTCAACAAAATCACGATTTGTTTCTTGATTGTTTGCCGCATAATGTTTTACGCAGGCCATAACATCTTTTTCTTGTAAACCAACTACCAACGGCACCGCAATTTTTTTGTTCAAGAATGGATCTTCTGACATATATTCATACGTTCTTCCTCCAAGTGGTGTTCTCACAATATTAATTGCTGGCGAAAGCAACATGTCTTTGTCTCTTGCGCGTAATTCTTCTCCTAAACTGCTTCCGAATTTGTGAGCCATTTCTGCATTAAAAGTCGCTGCTAATGCTCCGCCTGCTGGATAATACGTTGCAAAATCGTTTGTCCATCCTGCTGGCGCCCAGTTGTCACGAGAGATTTCCTCACGAACTCCTAGCGGTCCGTCTGCCATTTTTAATTCCGGAATTCCTAAACGTTTTACGCCTGCGTTAGCAAACATACTGTTTCCGTGAAGCATTCCGATTTTTTCTTCTAAAGTCATCTGCGAAATCAATTTGTCGATTTCTGCGTCATGCTCTGTTCCGATTTCTTTCCCTACATATTCTTCGGTTTGTGCCGAATTTGAAGCTGCTGTCTGTGCATCATTTTTACAAGAAGCAAATAAGGCAAAAACAACCGCTGACAACATTATCATTTTGTTTTTCATAGATAGTTAGATGTTTTTAGATTTAAAGATTTTGATTCCGCACGCATCATCTGCAAATCCAGTTAATAATTATATTTTATAATGTTTGTGGTTTTTTGTTTAATCCCGATTAATATTTTTTTTAACACATAGAATCATAGTTTTACCATTCGAAAAAGGCGTTACACTTGTTTAAATTCACATAGCTTTTCTATGTGTGAGAAACTAGTTTCTTTCCATTTTCTTTTATTCACAAAGAAAAAAATCTATGTTTCTATGTGTTTATTTTTTTTAATTTATTGTTTTATCAAATTTAGAAAAACAACATCATTTTCATTGATTTTTAATTCTTTAGAAAAAGTTCCTTTTGCGTCGATTGTAATTTTTTCTGTTGCAATTGGGTCTCCGTTATTTTTCTTTTTCATAGCATTGACCTGTTCACGCGTCAATTGACTTGGTTTATTTAAAGCCAGATAATCGGCATACACGTCATTTACTTTATAACCTACTTTATAAATTTCTAAAGTATATTTCCCTTTCTGCAATCCGTCAACTTCTACTTTTACCGTTCCTTTTTCTTTTGATGGAAGATCTTTAACATAATACGTCTGATTCCACATTTTCTCGCCTGGATGTGTATTAGTAAAATCCCAAAGCAAAATTTGCACATCACCTTTTGCATTTTTAGTCGTCCATGAAGTTTTATCTGAATTTTGAAGTTCTGTTTCTCCTAATTTATTTAAAAACTGATACGAGAAATACGCTGGTTTTTTGATTCCTTGTGTATTCAATAATCCGAAACCGCCGTGAAAAGGTGTAAATCTTGGTCCAGGTTCTTCAAAAATATCGGTAAAAACCCAGTAGGACATGGAGTTGGCTGCATTGCCAACTTGTTTTAATTTCTGCAAAATATAAGCTGCCGAATGATAACTGTCGTGAATTGGATCTGCTGGCGTATAAGACGAACTCCATTCTGTATAATGCAATTCTAAATTGGGTTTGGCCGAATTGGTGATTTGCTTACGCGAATTGATAACGTCTCCGCTAATGCTGTTTTCGTCTGGACTCAAAACGGTTCCCGAAGTTCCGAATTCGTCCAAATAACCTTGATTTACGCCATAGGTATGTGTCGATACAAAATCCATCGGAACATTGTTTTTTTCGCAAAACTCAATAGTTTCAGGAACCCATCCTGCACCCGCCGTTGCTGGTCCGCCAACTTTATAGTCTTTGTTTACGGCTTTTACGCCACGGGCTGCATAATCGTATAATTTGAAATATTCGGCCTGAGTTCCTGACCAGAAACCTGGAGACAAGTTTGGTTCGTTCCAAACTTCAAAATACCATGTTTTTACTTCTTCAACTCCGTATCTTTCTGTAAAATGCTGGGTTAGATTTTTAATTAGATCTTCCCATTTTTTATAATCTTTTGGAGGCGTAACATTTCCTTTCCACCAAAAAATAGTTTCTTTTCCGCTTGCCAGTGCATTCGGCATAAAGCCTAATTCGACAAATGGTTTCATTTTTAAACTCAAAATATAATCGAACAAAACGTCAACGTATTGGTAATTGTATTCTGGATTTCCTTTTGAATCTTCACGGTAAACTGCCATATCATCAGACAATAAACCATGAAAACGAATGTATTTAAAATCACATTCTTTTTTTGCCAATGCCAATTGCTGCTGCCAGTCGGCGCGAAGTCCTTCGTTGGCTCTTCCCGCTCCGATGCATTCTTTAAACATGGTGTTTAATTTTCCAGCCGATTTGCTGTAATCAACTTTTATCGTTCGGTTTTGTGCCATCAAATGGACTGAACTAATTAAAACTGCTGCTATTAAAAGTTTTTTCATTTGGAAATGGTTTTTTTAACCACAAATTGCACAAATTATCACAAATTTAATTAGCGAAAATTTGTGAAATTTGCGGTTATATTTCTTACACAGAATTCAATATTAAAAAATCTGTTTGATCTGCTAAATCTGCGAGAGCATAAATCTTTTAATGATTTTTAATCTGTGGCTAAATATTTTATTGTCTAATTATATGTTAGACGCACTGCTGTGCGTCTCTACGAATTATAACTTTTTAAATCTTACTGCTCCACCGCCGGCACCGCCTAAATTCAATTGTAATTTATCTGATGCTTTTACTGTTTTCTTCGAAATGGCAACTGCTTCCGGATTATTTTTTTGATCTGTTCCTTCGGCATCTACATAAATCTGCGCCTCGTAAGTGGCGTTCGGATCTAAAAATGATAATGAAACCTCAACTTTTCTTGGTTTTTCATTAGTCAAAGTGCCTAAATACCAATCAGCACTTTTTCTGTCTTTTCTTGCTGTTGTAATGTATTCACCGATTTTTCCTTCTACAATTTTAGTGTCTTCCCAATCTGTTGGAACATCTTTTAAGAATTGTAAAGCTGGTTTTCCTTCGTAGTTTTCTGGAAGATCGGCCAACATCTGAATTGGAGAATAAAGCACTACGTACAATGCCAATTGCTGCCCAACGGTTCCTTGAATTCTTTTTCCTGGATAACCTTGTTTTACCTCAACATCAAAAATTCCAGGCGTGAAATCCATTGGTCCAGAAAGCAATCTTGTAAAAGGAATAATGCTCAAATGGTTTGGCGGATTCCCTTCGCTCCAAGCGTTATATTCTTGTCCGCGCGCTGCTTCTCTCGAAACCATGTTTGGATACGTTCTTCTTTCTCCGGTATCTTTAATAGATTCGTGGTATAAAACGGCTAAATCATATTGCGCTGCTTTCTCTAAAATGTATCTGAAATAATTCACTCCAAATTGTCCGAAGTGCATTTGTTTCATATTCAACTTCGAGCCAACGTGACCGATTTTTACGGTATGAATTCCTAGTTTTTTGTATAAAGCAAAACCTTCGTCAACTTCTTTTAAATAGTTGATTAAGTTTGAACCTGTTTCGTGGTATCCTATTAATTCTACGTTTTTGCTTTTTCCGTAAGCTACTACTTTTTCTAAGTCAAAATTATCCGCACTTTTCGTGAAGCTGAACATGTGCATGCGATTTTCGTACCAAGCTGGTGTCCAGCCTTTGTTCCAACCTTCGATTAATAAGTGATTGAAACCTTCTTTTGCTGTAAAGTCAATGTAAGTTTCGGCATTTTTAGTTGTTGCACCTTGCTTGTCACTTTCCCAGAAAGTATATTTCCCAATGTGCATTCCCCACCAAATTCCTAAATATTTGTATGGTTTGAAATAAGATGCTGTGTTTTTTAATTTGTCTGGTTCGTTCAGATTTAATATCAAATAAGACGTGATTAATTCACCTGGATTTTCTCCAATCTGAATGGTTCTCCAAGATGATGTGAACGTCTCTTTTACGCGAACTTTTACGCCATCAGCCCAAGGCACTAAATCTGATTTTAATTCTGTTCCTTTTGTATTTACCAAAGTCATACTTGCAAAATCGTACAAGTTGGCTTCGTGAAAACTTAACGCCAATCCGCTTTTGCTTTCAATTGTCAGGGGAGTCAAAACGGTATCTAAAGTACTTACCGGAGCATCTTTAAACAGATATTCGTCACGGTCTGGGCGGTTTGCTGGAATCCACCATGCTTTTCCGTCTTCTTTTAGGTTGAAAGTAGTTTTTTCATCCATAATGAAAATACTGTCTTTCACATTTTGTTTTGGATAAACATATCTAAAAGCAACTCCGTCGTCAAACGCACGGAACTGGATTTGCAATTTTCTTTTGTTTCCTGTTTTTTGCTGTAAATCGACTACTAATTGGTTGTAGTGATTTCTAATGTTTTTCTTTTCTCCCCAAGCTTGTTCCCAAGTTTCGTCAAAAGTGGAAGTTTTGGCTCCTTTGATTTCGAAGTTGGTACTTAAATCTTCATTTCCTTTTAGTAAAAATCCCATATCTGATGGCGAAATCACTTCGGTTTTTCCGTGTGAAACGCCATATTTTGGAGCATTTTTTACTAACTCAAATTTGATTTTATTCTGACCGTTTGGTGAAGCCAGTTCATAAGCATTTTTTGTTTTCTGACTGTATCCGATTGTGATCGAAAGCAGTACGGCTGGGAGAATTAGATAGTTTTTCATAATATTTTTTTAATTTTTTGCCATAGATTAAAAGGATTCGAAAGGATTTTTTTCTTTTCTCTCGCTCCCGATAGCTATCGGGATAGCAGATTGAGCAGATTTTTTTTAATCTTTTTAATCCTTTTAATCTGTGGCTATATTTTTTTTAACCACAAATTGCACAAATTATCACAAATTTTAATTAGCGGAAATTTGTGTAATTTGCGGTTATCAATTTAAATTAGTGCAATTCGTGTAATTCGTGGCGAACTAACTTTTATTTTACCCACTCCGTTTTGAAAGTGGTTTTTCCGTTTAATGGATTTGCGTTTACTTCGAAATTATTTCCGTTTTTAGTTACTTTGATTTCTTGTAACGCATCTCCGTTTGGCAGGTAAACTTTCGCGGAAGCGGCATTTGTTTTATCACTTGCAAAAACTTTCAACGTCAATTTGCTCCAATCCATATCTTTTGTAGACTGCGCTAAACCGATGTGCGGAATTGCTGTTCCGTCTTTCACCAAAACAATAATAGGAATTTCGCCCGCTTTGATTTTATGCCATCCTGACTGATACACTTTTTTAGTTTGATAATCGATCCAAGTTCCTTCTGGAAGGTAAACATCTCTTTCTTCAACCTCTTCAAAAAGCGGTGCAACTAACATGCTTGAACCGAATAAATATTGATTGTCAACTAGCCAAGCGCCCGGGTCATTTGGATATTCTACAAATAAAGCACGCATCATTGGCAATCCTTTTTCTGAACTTTCTTTAGCTTGAGCGTAGATATATGGCATTAATTCGTAACGCATATTATCTGCTTTTCTAAATCCTTCCAAGAAATCTTTGCTGTATAACCAAGGTTCGCGAGGTGGCTCTCCGTGGCTTCTTACGTGCGACGTTAACATTCCGAATGGTGTCCATCTTCTGTAAATATTCTCAGGAGATTTTGTTGCGAAACCTCCAACATCGTGACTCCAGAAACTGAATCCTGAAAGCCCTAATGAAAGTCCGCCGCGTAATTCTGCCGACATTGCACCATTTGTTGTTTCAGAATCTCCTCCCCAATGTAATGGGTAACGTTGAGAACCTGCCCAAGTGCTTCTCGCCCAGATTAAAGTATATCCTTTTTCTTTCTGAGTGATTTCGGCAACGGCTTTGTTGTAACGCAACGGATATAAATTATGCTCGTAGAAACCTGTTCTTCCAGAATGATAAATTCCGTCTGGCGGTGCAGCTTCACCAAAATCTACTTTGAAAACCGCTACGCCTTCATCAAATAATTTTTTCAATTTTCCTTGGTACCAAGAAATCGTTTCAGGGTTTGAGAAATCTAAAACAGCATCTTCGTAAGGAAGATTTCCTTTTCTGTCTCTAACTGCCAAATTCTTGTCCATGATTTCTGGAAACAATGTATTCTTTGGAGTGAAATATGGCAATTGCCAAAGACAAACTTGGAAACCGTCTTTCTTTAAATCAGACATCATTTTTGTCGCGTCTGGGAAACGAGATTTTGCAAACTCGTAATTGTTTCTCCAATCTACATCAAACCAACCTGTATCAAAGTGAATTACATCTGTTGGGATTTTGTATTTTCTTAAATCTCTGGCAACGTCACGTCCTTCTTTTTCTGAGAAATACGTAATACGGCTCATCCAGAAACCGAATGACCAAAGTGGTGGCATTGCAGCTTTTCCTGTCAAGTTTGTATATTGATCTAAAACGTCTTTTGGTTCTCCGATAAAGAAAAACAAATCGGCTTCGTCATCACCAATGTACATTTCGTTTGCACTTGAAAAGTATTTTCCAAAGTCCACTGTAATTGGGGTTGAATGATGCATGAAAACTCCATAACCACGGCTGCTCATGTAAAACGGAATCGGTTTGTACATCGTTTCATTTTGGATTCCGTTGGCATCATCCGTCCATAAAACTACTTTTTGACCGCGTTTGTTGAATTGTGTGAAGGATTCTCCACAACCAAATATTTTTTCATCTGGTTCTAAACTGAACGCTGCACCCATACTTCTGGAATAATCGCTGTTTCTGCGAACATAAGAAAACGGAAGTGTCGGCGTGTACGTATTTTTAAAATCCGTATCGTGAAGCGTACTTGTCAGCAGTTTTCCTTTTTCATCGTAGATTTTTACGTGCCAAGGTTTTGTCAAAATTTCGACTTTTCCATGTTTGCTTGTATAACTGTGACCGTCTTCGATTTTAGCATATTTCCATAATTCTGGATGATTTGGCGCTACGCCGTCAACCAGCATTAATGACTCTTTTTGTGGATGAAATTGCGGTCCAGAAGTGGTTTTGATTCTAATTGTTCTATCAGAAACAAACTGAATTTCAAAAGGCAAAACTGGAGATTCTGCGTATTCTGTTGTTGGGAATTCGTTGGCTTTTTCCACATCTGGTTTCATCATCATGTTGTTGAAAGCCTGACGCGTTTTGTAATTGTATCTCAAATATTTAATAGTTCCTTTTCCTGTTGCCGGGTCAAAAGAAGCTAGTTCATCTGCAAAATAAAAGGTGTTCAAATAGTTCTGAAAATCTTTGCTGATATCGATCGGTGCGTTTAATACGTCTGCATTCTGAATTTGTGCTGAAGCATTTGGAACGGTTAGAAGTCCAAAAGCACAAATCGAGAACAGGGTTTTTAAATGTGATTTTTTCATTTGGTTATTTTTTATTTTTTCATCCTGCAAGGTTTTCAAAACCTTGTAGGTTTAAACTTTTACTAATTTTAACACATAGAATCATAGCTTTTCTTTGCGTTAAAAAGGCATTTCATTTGTTTAAAAGCACATAGCTGTATGTGTTTTTTACCACAAATTGCGCAAATTTTCACAAATTATAATTCGCGGTAATTTGTGTAATTTGTCGTCATATATTTTTTAAAATCTATGCCTTAAATTCATACCTACAAGGTTTTTCCCGACGCTTCGGGATTGCAGGAGCGCAAACTTATTATTCTGCCGTAATTACAATCGCGGCTTGTTTTAATCCGTTTGCTTTAGCAGTTAATTCTAATCTTCCTGTTTTATTTGAAGATTGAATGATCACTAAACATTTTCCAGCCAACGCCGTGTGTTTTATTCCTTTGTACGGTTCGTGACTTACTGGATCACCGCTACAAACACCAACGATTTTTCCGTCTCCTTTTAAAGAGAAATTAATTTCGTTATTCGCATTTGGCGCTAAAGTTTCGTTAGCATCTAAAATATCAACCGTTACAAAAGACAAATCATTTCCATCAGCTTTTATTGTAGCTCTGTCTGCAGTTAATTTTAATTGTGAAGGATTTCCAGCGGTTTTGATTTCTTTTTCTAAAACTACTTTTCCGCCTTTACGAGAAATCGCTTTAAGCGTTCCTGCTTCGAAAGGTATTCTCCACATTACGTGTAAATCGTCTCCTTTTTTAGCTCTTTTTCCAACTGATTTTCCGTTTACAAAAAGTTCTACCTCATCGGCATTATTGTAATATGACCAAACATCAACCGTTTGTCCCGCTTTCCAATTCCAATGTGGAAAAATGTGAAGGACATCTTTTTTCGTCCATTCACTTTGGTACATATAATATACGTCTTTCGGGAAACCGGCTAAATCGACAATTCCGAAATACGAACTTACCGATGGCCATTCGTATGGAGTTGGTTCTCCGATATAATCGAAACCTGTCCAAACGTACATTCCTGCTAAGAAATCGTGTTTTTTAATGATTTTCCAAGTTGCTTCGTGCGTTGAACCCCAAGGTGTCTGCACTTGATCGTAAGCTGAAACGGTATTTCCAGGATTTCCTTCTGTAAATTTAAGATCCCATCTTACTGGCCATTTTTTGATGGTGTCTGAAACCGCATCATAATATCCTCTCGTCTGTAAACCCGAAGTCGTTTCAGTTGCAATGAAAGGCGTTTTTGGGAAATTTTTCAAATGATGTTCAAATGTCTGATGCGCATAATTGTAGCCAATCAAATCTAAAACTCCTGATCCTGCAAGCGGATTAATAGAAACATCTTTTTTCTCAAATTGCAAAGTCACCGCATCAATATTCATGTTTACCGGTGGATTCATTCCTGCAGTCAACGGACGTGTTTTATCGTACTCACGTGTAATGGCTGCTAATTCTTTTGCAATTTCAACACCTGTTTGGCTCCATTGTTCTGGAATTTCATTTCCAATACTCCACATAAAAATACTGGCGTGATTTCGGTCGCGCAGTAATTGATCAATTAGATCTTGTTTGTGCCATTTGTCCCAATCGTTTCCGTAATCGTATTTGGTTTTCGTTTGTTTCCACATGTCAAAAGCTTCGTCCATCACGATGAAACCCATTTTATCACAAAGTTCTAAAAGTTCTGGAGCGGGAGGATTATGAGAAGTTCTGATTCCGTTTACACCCATTTCTTTTAGGATTTCCAACTGACGTTCGATAGCGCGTGTGTTGATTGCTGAACCCAACGGACCTAAATCGTGGTGCATACAAACTCCCTTTATTTTGACTTGCTTTCCATTCAAAATAAAACCTTTGTTGATATCAAATTTAAAATCTCTGATTCCGAAAGTGGTTTTGTATTGATCGATTATTTTATCGTCAAGCGAAATTTCGGTAACTGCCGTATACAATTCCGGGTTTTCATCTGACCACAATGCAGGATTTTCAACCTCAGCCGATTGGTTTAAAGTTTGGTTTTCGCCAGCATTGATTGTTATATCTTGAGTAACCGATGTTACTTCTTTGTCTTCTTTAAAAATAGTTGTGATTACAGTTGCCTTTTTAGCTTCTTTGTATTGATTTTTAATCGTTGTTTCAATATTTACCGAAGCTTTTTCAGCTGTAATTTTTGGAGTTGTAATGTAAGTTCCCCATAATCCAACGTGCAATTTATCTGTGGTTTCGATCCAGACATTTCTAAAAATTCCTGAACCCGAATACCAGCGTGAATTAGGCTGTTTTGAATTGTCAACCTTAACAATTATTTCGTTGTTTTTTTCTCCATAATTTAAAAACTTAGAGATTTGATATTGAAAGCCAATATAGCCATTTGGACGTTTTCCTAAATAATGACCGTTTACCCAAACTTCACTGTTTCTGTAAACGCCATCAAAAGTAATTGAAGTTACTTTTGTGCTGTCTTGTGCAGCAACTTTAAATGTTTTTTTGTACCAGCCTAAACCTCCGTTAAGCGATCCTCCACCGTAACCGCCAGGACTTTTTTCATCAAATTTTCCTTCGATGCTCCAATCGTGAGGTACGTTTAAAGCTCTCCATTTGGTTGAAGTTCCGATAGTGTCTTTATCAATTATACTATCATTAAGATGAAAACTCCAATCTGCATTAAAAGAAACTTTTCTGTTTACAAATGCATCTTCTTTTTTAGCGCAAGAATTCAAGAAAAGAACTCCAGCTGCGATTGCCCATAAACGTATATTTTTTATGTTTTTTCTAATATGCATAGGTACTTTTTATTTTTTGGAATTTGAAGATAGAAATAAAAAACGATTTCATTTATTTCTTCATAAAATAATTTAAGTCTCAGTCTTAAAGCATATTAGAAACATGTTTAAAACTGAGACTTCAAAACTAACTAACTTATGATTTTGGCTTGTAGTGGAATACAATTAAGCAAACTCCTTCACCAGTTCTACTTTTGTCTCGTATAACAGCAAGTCTCATAGAAGTTGCTGTAAGCTCAACTACTTTTACACTGATCCAGTTGCTGCAGTCTCCATAATAGTCTCCACCATAAAGCATTTCTACTCCACCATTAAAAACTAATTTATTATTTGCAATATCAAATGAATAGGTTCCTTTTTTTGTTGTTTGAGTGTTGTTTGCAATCGCTGTTTGCGTAACCGATGTATTATAATTTCCATTCAAATCAAAATACATTTGTCCCCAATCTTTATTTGCCATTACCCAAGAATTGCTTGCATAGTCTGGTAGCCAGCTCCAGTTATCTCCAGATGCAGCTGGGTAATCTAAACCTGCCCATCCTACTGGATCAACGAAATCTAAAACCCAAGTTTTACCAGCAACACCATTTGTCAGCATTTCCCATTTTGGATCTCTAAAATAAGATTCATCATTTTCTGGAACATTTACTTCAACCGGGGCTGCTTCTACAGAACCTCCTCTTGTGTAAGCTGTGTAATAGATCTTATATTTTCCAGCAAAAGGTAAGATTACTTGGTCTGTGCTTTTGTTCGAATGTCCTAATTCATTTCCTGATGCATCTACATATTTCCAAAATGCAATAACAGTTGGGTCATCACTTTTAAAATTTACAAGATTTTTGTTTGTAGCATCTTGAGTGATAGAAAACTTAAGGGTTTCTGGTGTCAAAGTAACTGCTGGAAGGCTTTCGCGATCGTCAATTGCTTCACATGAAAATAACAGCGAACCAATCGTAACAGCTGCTATTAAAATATATAATATACGTTTCATAGTCATTTTGTTTTAAATTAATTCCAACCTGGATTTTGCTGAATAGTATTGTTCGAAAGTACAATCTGAGACTGTGGCAATGCAAACCATCCTAAAGTTTCTGGTCTAAAGGTTACTGCAAACTGAGAGTCTCCAGTATTGTTATCAATCGCAGCTTTCATCGCTGGCATTCCTTGTCTGATTAAGTCAAAATAACGTAATCCTTCCAATGCCAATTCTAAACGACGCTCTTCCATAATAACCGCTTTAGTTACCGGAATTCTATGTGTTGTGTTTTTGAAAGCACGATCACGAACTCTGTCTAAATCTGTTTGCGCTAATGCATCGTTTGTACCCAAATTCAATTCAGCCGCCATTAATAAAACATCTGCAAAACGAATAATTGCATAATCTTGATAGTTATCAATTTGGAAATTTCCTCCGTTTGCCTCAACAACTGCTGTTCCTGCTGCGTTGGTAATTGGACAATATTTTTTCCAAGAATATCCTGTATACTGACGCTGTTCTCTCGCTTGAGCATCAAAATTTAAATTTTCGCCTGCGTAATCAATAAACGAAGCTGCTTTTCTAGAATCTCCTGTTTCGTAAGCATTTACCAATTTAGGGTTAACCGTTGCTCCTCCCCATCCTGTTGCATATCTTCCGATTGCTCCACCACGTGGCGCAATGTTTACTTGGAAACGGTTTCCTTCATGAAGATCCCAGTTTCCTTTTCCTGATCCGTTAAAACGAACCGCCCAAACCATTTCCGTATTGTCTTCTCCAGCAAAATTTTCGAAAGAAGCCGCTAACCAAAGATTAGCAAAATCAGCAACTAAACCATGACCACTATTATTTACAGCATCATTAATATAAGTTACCACTTCTGTTTTTGAAACTACTCCAGCCAAATCTGTTTTGCTGTAAGCTCCGGTGTAGAATAAAAATGTTCTAGCCAAATAAGCTTCAGCTGCCCATTTTGTAATACGTCCGTAGTTTGCATTGCCTGCTTGCGAGTAATTTTCTGGCCCTAAATTGTCTGCAGCAAATTTTAAATCGTTTGCAATTAAAGCATAAGTAACTTCTGGTGCTTGTCTTGGCAATTCGAACTCACTTGTAGTTACAGTATGATCTAACGGAACAATATCTCCGAACATTTTTGCAGCTTGGAAATGAAAGTGTGCTCTTAAGAAACGCGCTTCAGCTTCGTAACGAGTTTTTAAAGCAGTGTCTGCTCCCCAGTTTACTTTATCCAGATTTTCTAACAAAATGTTAGCTCTGTAAATTCCAAGATAAGAGTTTGTCCACGTTAAGGCATTCATATCTTTATCTGTATTGTATTGAAAGCGATCCCATTGCAAATCTACTGTTGGATCTGCAATTCCAAATCCGCCGAAACAGTTGTCAGAAGCTTGCTCACTTACGATCAATTGCGTACCGTAAGCCTCTCTTTGCAAAATATCGTAAACCGCTACTAAGCCTTCAAAAGCGTCAGATGGAGTTTTATAAAAATTCTCCGTTACTTTATCTGTATATGGTTCATTTTCTAAAAAATCTTCCGAACAAGAACCCAAAACAAGTAAGCTTGAAAGGGCGAATAATTTTATATATGTTTTCATGATTTTCAAAATTTAAAAGTTAACATTTACACCCATCATATAGGTTCTTGGCTGCGGATAATATCCAACATCAATTCCTTTAGCCCAAGATTGGTTTACGTTTCCGAAACCAATTTCTGGATCCATTCCTTTGTACTTCGTGAAAGTATAAATGTTGTTTCCTGCCACATACAATCTGAATTTAGAGAAGAAACTTAATTTGTTTGTTAACTTCGTCAAATCGCATCCGATTGTAGCATTTTTAATTCTGAAGAAATCAGAATCCTGAATATACAAATCAGAGAATTTAGTATAGTTCCCATTATCGTCTGTTCCGTAAGTTACTCTTGGAATTCTGTTAGAAGTTCCTTCAGTTGTCCATCTGCCTAATACTTCTGTAGTATTGTTTGTGTAAGCACGAGTATAATCGTGAACTCCAAAAACGTTTTGTCCTCCAGCGATACCGTAAGTATTAATAGAGAAATCAAAAGCTTTGTATGATAATTCTAAATTAACACCGTAGTTAATATCTGGGTTCGGATCACCAATTTGTGTTTTATCGTTAGCATCGATTTTTCCGTCATTATTTAAATCTACGAAACGAACGTCTCCTGGCTGTGCATTTGGCTGAACGCCCGCTGCAACTTCAGCTGCATTTTGGAAAAGTCCATCTGTTTTTAATCCATAGAAATAACCCATTGGTTTTCCAACTTCAACACGGTTCATTTCGTCTAAACCTTGGAATAATACGTTAGATTCTCCATGAATAATTCCTTCGTTGTTTGCAATTCTCAAAACTTCATTTTGGTTACGAGAAAGGTTTGCATTTACTGCAAAATTCCAATCTTTTCCAAAACGTGTACGGTAAGACAATCCAATTTCAAAACCTTTATTGCTTACGTCACCACCATTAATGTAAGGTGCAGTTGCTCCAGCATAAGTTGGGATAGATGCCAATACTAACCAATCTTTAGTTTTCTTGTCATAGTAATCGAACGTTAAAGTAAAGTTTGTGAACAATGTAGCATCAAAACCTAAGTCTAACTGTTCAGAAGTTTCCCATCTAAGGTTACGGTTTGCTAACTGATCTGGGCTTGAACCTACTAATAAAGTTTCGTCGCCAGTTCCGAAGTGATACGTTTTGTCTGTTGAATTTACAGTAGACAAATAAGCAAATCTTCTACCAAATTGGTCGTTACCATTTTGTCCCCAGCTTGCTCTTAATTTGAAAGTATTCAACACTTTATTTTCTTTGAAGAAAGCTTCTTTATCTAAATTCCATCCCGCAGAGAACGATGGGAAAATAGCATATTTGTTGTCTGGACCAAATTCTGATGAACCGTCACGACGAACTGTTGCAGAGAATAAGTATTTATTGTTGTAATCGTACAATAAACGTCCGAAGTAAGACTGAATTGCATAATCTTTACGATTTCCTTTTACCACATTTGATGTTGGGTCTTTTGCGTTATCTAAATAAGCATGCTCAAAATCATCAAAAATCAAGTTCCTTCCTTGACCTTCCATATAATCTGAAGTGTTCTTTTTAGCAGAAGTACCAACTAAAACATCAAAATTATGAGCATCAGCAATGTTGAATTTGTATTGAAGTGTGTTTTCAAAAATCCATCCTAAAGATTTTGTAGCACTTTGCGTTACGCTAGAAACTGTATTATTATCATTTGATGAAAGAGAATAAACAGGTCTGAAAGAACGGTAGTTGCTATCTGTCATATCAACACCATAACTTGTTCTGAAAGTAAAGTTTTTTGCAAATTTCAATTCAGCAAAAATGTTACCTACATAACGATTTGTTTTAGTCTGGTTGAAGTTGTTGTAATATAAAGATCCAACAGGGTTGCTGATATCTTGAGAAATGATAGAACGAGCAAAATCTCCATTTGCGTCATACGCCTGATCAATTGGCGCAGCGTTTAAGAAGCTTCTAATTGCATTGCTGTAGATTCCGTCATCTGCAACACCGCTTGATTTGATGTTTGATAATGTAAAGTTTTCACCAATTTTCAAATAACCTTTAATTACTTCTGAAGTAGAATTTACAGAAAAAGTAACACGATCGTATTGAGATTGATTGGTAGAACCACCAATCATACCTTCCTGTCCGTAGTAAGACAAACCAGTTGCAATGGTAGATTTTTCGTCACCTCCAGTAATCAAAAGAGAGTGATTTTGTTTCATTGCACCTTCGTTAAAAAGATCTTTCTGCCAATCATGATTTGGAAATCCAGCAATTTGCTCTTTCGAATATAATGGAGCATATCCAGAATTTACACGAGCTTCGTTCATGATTGTTGTATACTCTTGTGTATTCATCAAATCCAGTTTTTTAGCAATTTGCTGAAAACCTGTGTAAGAGCTGAAAGACACATTCATTTTACCATCTTTTCCTTTTTTAGTTGTAACTAAGATAACTCCGTTTGCCGCTCTTGCTCCGTAGATAGAAGCTGCAGAAGCATCTTTCAAAACGTCAATCCTTTCAATAACAGACGGATCAAGATATCCAATTCCGTTATCTACCACTACACCATCAACCACATAAAGAGGATCGCTGTTTCCTGCTGTACCTGCTCCACGAATATTTACCACCATATTCGCTCCCGGCTGGCCAGAAGATGAAGTTACAGAAACTCCAGAAGCCTGACCTTGTAAAGCATTTACAACATCAAGACTGGCAACTTGCTGGATATCTTTTCCAGATACCAATGAAGTTGCAGCAGTATTTACTTTCTTCTTTTGAGTACCGTAACCAATTACTACGATTTCTTTAAGTTCTGCAGTTTCTGGATTCAAAACTACATTGACAACTTTTTGAGTTCCAACCGTAATATTCTGTGTTTTGAAACCCACAAAAGTGATTACCAAAACATCTCCTGTTTTAGCCTCCACTTTATATTTTCCATCAAAATCGGTAACAGTACTCGATTTTGTTCCCTGTACTTGTACAGTTGCACCTGGAACTCCAAATCCGTCTTCGGAAGAGGTGATTGTCCCACTTACAGTTTTGGATTCTTGAGCAAATCCAAACTGCATCATAAATACGCTAAGCAGCACCGCCATAAAATATGGAAGCTTTGTTGTTTTAATACAATTTTTGCTTTTCATAATAAGAATTGATTAAGTTTAAGTTATAGTTAGTAATCTTTACCCTAAGAGAAATCTGAAAAACTTCCCAAGCAGGTCATGCCAAAAAATGAGGGCCTGAATCTCATTTCTAACATTTAGTACTTGCAACGACTATAAGCAGATATTTTGAAAACTAAATCTTCATCCTATCAAAGCCGATTTTAATTTTACTTTTTGCTGTTGTTCTCAACATCCAAAAACCAATCGAAACCAACTTTTAAAAAAACAATTGTGGTAAGTTTAAGTTAAGTTTTATCTTTGCCTTTTAAACTTATAGTCAATTTGAATTTATCTTATGGTAAATTTGACTACAAGTGTAAAACAAATTTTCTATATTAACAAAATATTAGGGTTATTTTTTTTCGATTCTGATTAATCCTGATTCATTTTTATTAATGTTGTAAAATCTAAACAAGAATTGAAATAATTATTAAAGAAAAAACAACGTTTTATAAAATTGACAATCAGCCGTTTAAGAATACTCACAAACAAAGCAGTTTTTTAGCACATTTTTAAATGCTTGATTTTCAAAATTTTGTTTCGTTAAAAAAAATATAAGGCTTTCAAAAAGGTTAATAATGATTTTATTTATTTAATTTGTCAAAATTTATCTCATATATGGTTGAAAATGTAGACGACAAAACTGCTCAGAAAAATGAAAACAGCGCGATGAATGCCATCACGATTGACTGTGTAATTTTCGGTTTTGACAAAGGCAGTCTTGAAGTACTTTTGGTGCAGCATGCCGAAGGTATCAGTAAAGGAAAGTGGGGACTTCCAGGTGGATGGATTTATAAAAAAGAAAGCACAGACAATGCTGCTCATCGTTTATTGAATGAGCTTACGGGTCTTGATAATATTTATCTGGAACAGCTGAAAGCATTTGGAGATCCAGATCGTTTTCCGCTTCGACGCGTTATCACAATCGGATATTATGCTCTTGTAAAAAGAGAAGATTATAACATCAAAGCAGGTTTTACCGCTTCGGATGCGAAATGGTATAAAATCAACGAAATTCCAGATCTGATTTACGATCACAATGAAATTTTAGATTACAGCATAAAACATTTGAGAAATAAAGTTCGCCAAACTCCTATTGGTTTTAATTTATTGCCAGAGAAATTTACCTTATTGCAATTGATGCATTTGTATGGAGAAATTTTAGGAATCGAAATGGACAAACCAAACTTTAGAAGAAAAATTCTTCACATGAAACTTCTGGTGGCATTAGACGAAAAACAGCAGGATGTATCGCACAGAGCGGCACAATTGTACAAGTTTGATCCAGAAATCTATGAAAAACTAACTGAAAAAGGATTCAATTTTGAATTCTGATTTTAATAACACGACAACAACAAATTGACTGAAACAACTACTAATCATCATAAACCAGCCGTTGACGGAATCACAATTGACTGTGTTTTCTTCGGATTTAACAAAGAGAGTCTCGAGGTTCTCTTGGTTCAGCACGCTCAAGGCGAAAGTATGGGTAAATGGGGTTTGCTTGGCGGAT
Organism: Flavobacterium sp. 38; assembly: GCF_057799715.1. NCBI lineage: Bacteria > Pseudomonadati > Bacteroidota > Flavobacteriia > Flavobacteriales > Flavobacteriaceae > Flavobacterium > Flavobacterium sp. 38. Next base: position 315,177 of record NZ_JBYNWZ010000001.1, read on the forward strand.
GGCTTCAAATAGATGAAAGTGCCGACAATGCCGCACAACGTATTTTGCAGGAACTTACAGGACTTGAAGATATTTATTTGGAACAGCTGAAAGCATTTACAAATCCGCAGCGTGTTTTGGAAAGACGTGTTGTTACCATTGGTTATTATACGCTGGTAAATCGCGAAGATTATAATATCAAAGCGAGTTTAAAAGTTATCGAAGCAAAATGGTACAAAATCAATGAAATTCCGGAACTGATTTTTGACCATAACGAAATTCTAGATTTTAGTTTATTGCAATTGAGAAACCGTGTGCGCCAAGCACCAATTGGATTTAATCTTCTGCCCGAAAAATTCACTTTATTGCAGTTAATGCATTTGTACGAAGAGATTTTAGGAATCGAATTGGACAAATCTAATTTCAGAAGAAAAGTGCTTCACATGAAACTGCTTACCGCATTGGATGAAAAGCAAAAAGATGTTTCGCACAGAGCGGCCAAACTTTATAAATTTGACCCCGAAATGTACAAGAAATTAACAGAAAAAGGATTCAATTTTGAATTTTAATGCCATTTTTAATTCTTTACGCTCAACTATCCTTCAACTAGATTCCAGAATCCAAAACTTTGCGCTATCTTTGCGCCTTAATAACATGCTTAAAGCAATTGCTTTAGTCTGTTTTTGAACCCAAAAAATACTTAAAACTCGTTTTAGAGAACTGATATATACAAATGAAGAAGATACGTAATTTTTGCATTATTGCACACATTGACCACGGTAAAAGTACATTAGCAGACAGGCTTTTGGGCGCTACACAAACCGTTACAGCTCGTGAAGAAAAAGCACAATTGCTTGACAACATGGACTTGGAGCGCGAGCGTGGAATTACCATTAAGAGTCATGCCATTCAGATGGAATACAAATACAAGGGCGAAGAATATATCTTAAACTTAATTGACACTCCTGGACACGTTGACTTTTCATACGAAGTTTCAAGATCTATCGCGGCTTGCGAAGGAGCGTTATTAATTGTTGATGCTGCACAAAGTATTCAGGCACAAACGATTTCAAACTTATATTTAGCGCTTGAAAACGACTTGGAAATTATTCCAGTTTTAAATAAAGTAGACTTGCCAAGTGCTAATCCAGAAGAAGTTAGTGATGATATTATCGATTTATTAGGATGTAAATTAGAAGATATTATTCATGCTTCTGGAAAAACTGGTTTTGGTGTTGAGAACATTCTTGCTGCTATTATCGAAAAAATTCCAGCTCCAAAAGGAGATCCAGAAGAGCCGTTGCAAGCTTTGATTTTCGATTCTGTTTACAATCCATTCCGTGGAATTGAGGTTATCTTTAGAGTTGTAAACGGAGAAATCAAAAAAGGCCAGAAAATTAAATTCATGGCTACTGACAACGAATATTTTGCTGACGAAATCGGAACTTTAAAACTAAATCAAGTTCCTAAAAATGTGGTTTCTGCAGGAGACGTTGGTTACTTAATTTCTGGAATTAAAGAAGCGCGTGAAGTAAAAGTTGGTGATACAATTACCGATGCAAAAGTACCAACAACGAATATGATTACTGGTTTTGAGGATGTAAAACCAATGGTATTTGCCGGAATTTATCCTGTTGATACTGAAGATTACGAAGATTTACGTTCTTCTATGGAGAAATTACAATTGAACGATGCTTCTTTGGTTTTTGCTCCAGAAAGTTCTGCCGCTTTAGGTTTCGGTTTCCGTTGCGGATTCTTAGGAATGCTTCACATGGAAATTATCCAAGAACGTTTAGAGCGTGAGTTCGATATGACAGTTATTACTACAGTTCCTAACGTTTCTTATTTAGCTTATACTAAGAAAAATCCAGAAACACCTTTAGTAGTAAATAACCCATCAGATTTACCAGAGCCTTCAAAACTAGACAGAGTTGAAGAGCCTTTTATTAAAGCTACCATCATTACAAAAGCCGATTTCGTTGGAAACGTAATGAGTTTATGTATAGAAAAACGTGGTTTAATTACCAACCAAACCTATTTAACAACAGAACGTGTTGAGTTAAACTTCGACATGCCTTTAGCCGAAATTGTATTTGATTTTTACGATCGTCTAAAAACAGTTTCTAAAGGTTATGCTTCTTTCGATTATTCACCAATCGGAATGCGTACTTCTAAATTGGTTAAATTGGACGTTCTTTTGAATGCTCAAACAGTAGATGCACTTTCTGCTTTGATTCACGAAGACAATGCATACAACATCGGTAAAAAAATGACCGAGAAATTACGCGAATTAATTCCAAGACAGCAATTTGATATTCCGATTCAGGCTGCAATTGGAGCTAAGATTATCGCTCGTGAAACAATCAAAGCACTTCGTAAAGACGTTACCGCAAAATGTTACGGTGGAGATATTTCGCGTAAGCGTAAACTTTTGGAAAAACAGAAAAAAGGTAAAAAACGTATGCGTCAAGTAGGAAATGTTGAGATTCCTCAAGAAGCATTTATGGCTGTTTTGAAATTGAATGACTAGTTCCTTTTTTAGAAAATAGAGGAAAGAATATAGAATATAGAGGAACCCAATGACGAAAGTTGTTGGGTTTTTTGTTTAGATTTGAAAATAAAATATGACAACAAAATGGAAGAAATAAGCGGTGAAGAATTCGAAAGAATGATTAAAACTGGCAACAAATATTTTAATGATCTAGTCATTAATATTCACAAAGAAATTCTGTATAGCAAAATGTTCTTAAATGCAAATTTAGCATTTAAGAATATTGTTTTTAAAGGAAAAAAAATTGTTTTCGAAGGTATTGAAGGTGAAAAAATTAACAATGAGAGTTCGTTTGCTTTTGAAGATTGCAGTTTTTTTTGTGACATTGTATTTTCTTACTGTAATGTTAGTTCATTTACATTTGTTTCTTGTGTAATAAATAATAAGTTATTTCAAATAAGAAATTGCAACACAAACTTTATTTCGTTCCAAGAAAACAATCGCGACAGTAATAATATAAAACCAAATATCATTGAATCTGGAATAGTAAGAATTAATAGAGGAAAAATAAACTATCTTGAATTTGAAAATATTCTATTTAAAAATGGTTCCTTAAAAATTTCAGGATTAAAATCTATAGAAAGTTTTACAATGGAGAGATCTACATTAAACTCCGTTTTAATTTCAGATTGCATCTTTAGTGATTACTTTGATTATTTAGGAAATACTATCTTATCTGAATCGAGTAGTTTTTTTACTAATTGTGATTTTCCAATTTCTACTTTTTTTGAAACTAAATTCAATAATAAAACTCATTTTAACAAATGCACATTTGTTGGTAGCGCCTCTTTTCAATCTATTAATAATGAGACTGACAGCGATATTAAGTTCACAAATTGCGATTTTAAGAAATTCACTGATTTTGATAAATCAAAAATTCAAAAAATAAGATTTGAAAAAACTAAATTCGAAGACTTTGTTTCATTTCAAGAGACAAATTTTGATATTATTGAAATAGATAAAACAAACTTTGAAAAAGGAGCTTTTTTCGACGACATTCAAATTAAAAAAATTAATAATTGTGATAGAAGAACAATTCGAACAATAAAACAACAACTTCAAAAAGCAGAAAATAGAATTGATTATAATCGTTTCAGAGTTTATGAGTTCAATGCCTACAGAGATGATATTAAGAGAAAACTAAAAGAATTTGAAAAAGATAAAAATCATTTACTTCATAGAGCAAGAGAACCAATTCAATTAAGAAGAGATGGTTTCATTTTATTGATAAGCGATATAGTTTCTGAATATGGTACAGATTGGAAAAGAGCTTTGAAATTTACTCTGCTTTCTGGATTAATTCTCTATTCATTGTTTTTCATTTGCGAAAATTACGAATATAAAATAGACTTATTTAACTGGATGAATTTAAGTCGATTTATCTCAGGTTTATTTAGATTTTTTCTTGTCACAGATTTTTATAACCCTTTAGATAATGGTAGAACTTACCTAACTAGTCCATTTAGCTGGCTGATTTTTATTTTTGGAAAAATTGTAATTGCTTTCGGCATTTATGAAATGATTCAATCCTTTAGAAAATTTAAGGCTTAACAGTTACCAAATTGAGAATATATACTAACCCAATGACGAAAGTTGTTGGTTTTTTTGTTTGTTTTCCAAATTAAATTAAAAAGACAAAACCTACAAATTTATCCAAATTTTACCTTGAAAGATTCAATATTAACGCGTTCGACTAAACTTCGAGGCTTTTCGAAGCATGTATTGTATTTTTAATCTTACAAACAATTTAAAAATATGTAAGATTATGAAAACCAAATTATCAGTTATTTTAGCACTTTTTACCTTTTGTTTCGCAAATGCACAGCAAGACCAAGTTGATTCTGAAATGAACTCTGCAAAAGGTATCACTTTTAGTAACGGAGATATGTTCATTGAAGGTTCTGTGCAAATTAGTACAGGAGGAGATCGCGATTTTTATGCACTTAATCCAAAATTTGGATATTTCTTAAATGACAAATTCGCTGTCGGAGGGCAAGTTAGCTTTTCGAGTGACAAATATGAATCTACCGAAACTAAAACGGATATTTTTGGTATAGGCGCTTTTGCAAGATATTATGTATTGGAGCTAGATAAAAAACGTTTTAAAGCATATGGAGAGCTTGGTTTAGGTTATGGAAGAAATAAAACAGAAATTGAAGGAATTGAAGACACGGACAATAGTGTAACTGCTAACATTAATATTGGGTTAAACTATTTTGTAACCAAAAACATTGCTGTTACCTTTACTTTGGCAGATATTTTATCTTATAATAGTGTATCTCCTGAAAATGGTCCATCATCAAATACTTTCGAGTTAAACATCAATTTATTTGAAAATATCTTCGATCAGCCGAAATTTGGCTTATTGTATAGATTTTAATTTTTTTACAATTTAAAATCGAAAGCTGTCTCAATTTGGGACAGCTTTTTTTGTTCTATAAATACCAAACCTTAGTAACTTAGCAACTCAGAATCTTAGAACCTTAAAAATGGACGAAACCCCAAAACGATTTGACCGAATTGTTGCTATTCTCATTCAGTTGCAATCTAAAAAGATTGTGAAAGCACAGGAATTAGCCGATCGTTTTGAGTGCAGTTTAAGAACCATTTACAGAGATATTAGAACGCTTGAGGCTTCGGGAGTTCCTATTTATAGTGAAGCCGGAGTTGGTTATGCTTTGATGGAAGGTTACCGACTTCCGCCTGTTATGTTTACGCGCGAAGAAGTAAGCAGTTTTATCGCAGCAGAAAAACTGATGCAGAAATTTACTGATCCTTCTTTAGGGACACATTACGCATCGGCGATGTACAAGCTAAAATCGGTTTTGAGAAGTAACGATAAAGATTATCTTTCGAACATCGAATCGAGAATTGTAATGCAGGATGGAGAACCGATGTTTAATGATAATTCGCCGAATACTTTGGCGGTTTTGTTTGAAAGTATTGCCGAGAAAAAGCAAATTCTTTTAACGTATAAAACTTTTGATAAAGACGAAACTACTCAGCGAAATATAGAACCTGTCGGCGTTTTTCACGATCATAATAGCTGGTATTTTTTAGGATATTGCCACCTCAGAAAAGATTACCGTCAGTTTCGAACGGATAGAATTTTGGAACTTAAAAAAACAGAACTTGATTTCACGATCGAACATGATTCTCTGGAAACTTATTTAACCAAAAACGAAACGATTCCGACCACAAAGGTTCGAATTTTAGTTCAAAAAAAAATCGCACGATATCTGGTTACCGAAAGGAAATACCACGGATTTATTTCTCAAAAAGAAATAGGCGACGAAATCGAAATGACGTTTATGTCTCATAGTTTGCAAGACGGTTTTCCGCGCTGGTTTTTGATGTTTGGCGATTATGCCAAAATTCTAGAACCAGAATCTCTCAAAACGAGGGTTTTAGAATTATTAGAAATTAACAAAAAACGACTTTTATAAAAAAACTCCTGAGAAAATCTCAGGAGTTTTTTTATAGATTTATTGATGTTTTACAACATTATAAAAATTATAATCGGTGTTTGTAGCATCTGTAATTCCGATATTTCGTCCCATTGTTACAATCTGGCCTCGATGGTAAGTCCCGTGATTTATAACTTGGAGTAAATATTCAGAAATGGGCAGTTCGCACTCAAACCACGGATTTACAATTTTTACTTCTTTTTCTAAATCTTCATCCGACAATGAATTGATAAGATGTTTCAATTTTGTAGACGAATTTAATAATCCAGCAAATATTTCTTCTTTTGACAATTCGCTCTCTTCTTTCTTTTCTAATAATGAAGATTCGGAAATGACAGAAAACCAATATTCTTCAGTAGACCAGATATGATCGAGTGTTTTTATAATAGTCGAAAAACTTGACGGCATTTCGGTATAAAGCAGTTCATCTGATTTAGGCGAAAGCCAATTCACAAATTGCTGATTTACCCATAAATTATAATCTGCATAATTGGACATTATTCTTTTTAAACTCATAGTCGAAAATTTTAATTTAATTAAAAATTATGGTCTTTCCCAGAAAAATGGAGGCTCAATGTTTAAAGCTCTTAAATATAGGTAAGCTTGACCGCGATGATGCACTTCATTATCAACAAAATACAAAATATTATGGATAATAGGAAATTCATACTGACCAAATAAATTAAAAGTTTCGCTAAAATCTTCAATAGACAATTGTTCCCAGTATTTGTTGATTTCTTCTGTAGCTTGATCCCATTTTTCAAGATATTGCGCCTTAAAAATTAACTTTTCCTCCCCTTCTGTATACGGTTTGCTATCGCGGTTTACAATTCCTTTCAATGCAGGAGCCGCAATTGCTAAAAGTTCGTCAACTAGTTTTGCAAAAGGTCGCATTCCTCCAATCGAAAATTCGAAGAAATCTTTTTCTGGAAAAGCTTCAATTACACGACGTGTTAAAGCTCTATGACCTTGCCAATGTTTCAATAAATCTTCTGGTGTAATAACTTGTGCAGCTAATGTTTTCATGGTTTTAAAGTTTTAAAATTTCTATATGTCAAAATTAAAATGGGTCGGTGACAACAGTTTGTCAGCAGCAAAAAAATATTTTAAAATTATTTTTCCTCCCAATAAAACGACATGGAAATCCTGTGCGCAGACGTTATACAGACTGTGTATAAACGGCACGGACATACGGGGCGTAGACGCACTGCAGTGCGTCTCTACAGATATACAGGACGTTTATAAAATCTCAGGAGCTTAGAAACTTAAAAACTTAGAAGCTTTAAAAAAATCCTTTGTACCTTTGCAACTTAATAACTTTGGAACTTAACAGAAATGATTGAAGATAAAAATCAGCAGAGAACTAGCATAGCACAATTGGGCGAATTCGGTTTAATTGAGCATTTAACCAAAAACTTTGATGTTACTCAAGAGTCTACTTTAAAAAGTATTGGTGACGATGCAGCCGTTCTTGATTTTAAAGACAAAAAAGTAGTTGTTTCGACAGATTTACTTATTGAAGGAGTTCACTTCGATTTGGCTTATATGCCTTTAAAGCATTTAGGCTACAAAGCGGTCGTGGTAAATGTTTCTGACATTTGTGCTATGAATGCAAAACCGACTCAAATTACGGTTTCGGTTGCCGTTTCAAATCGTTTTCCGCTTGAGGCTTTAGAAGAATTGTTTGCCGGAATTACGCTTGCTGCGAAAGAATACAAAGTTGACGTTATTGGCGGTGATACAACCTCATCTCAAAAAGGATTAATCATTAGCATTACGGCAATTGGTGAAGCTGACGAAAATGAAATCGTTTACAGAAACGGAGCACAAAAAACAGATTTGTTGGTTGTAACTGGAGATCTTGGCGCTGCTTATATGGGATTACAAGTTTTGGAACGCGAGAAACAAGTTTTCCAAGTTAACCCAAACAATCAGCCAGATTTAGATCCTTATACGTATTTGGTAGAACGCCAATTGAAGCCTGAAGCGAGAAAAGACGTACGCACTTTGCTTCATGCTTTAGAAATAAAACCTACCGCGATGATTGATATTTCAGACGGATTATCTTCTGAAATTATGCATATCTGCAAACAATCTAAAGTAGGCTGTAATTTATATGAAGATAAATTGCCACTAGATCCGCAGTTTATTTCTACTTGCGAAGAATTTAATATTGACAGTACCACAGTTGCTATTAATGGCGGCGAAGATTACGAACTTCTATTTACGATTGACATTAATGATTTTGACAAAATAAAAGGAAATCCGAATTTCTCTGTTATCGGACACATGGCAGAAGAAAATGAAGGAATACATCTTGTAACCCGCGCGAATACAAAAATTGCTTTAAAAGCACGCGGATGGGATGCTTTGAGTGAAATTTAAAGAAACTCCAATAAAAAAATTCCAAATTCCAATTGGCTCAACCAACATTGGAATTTGGAATTTTTTATTTGAAATTTATATTTAAAAAAGTCCCTTACTTTTTGCTTCTTTAATCAAATCCAGATCAGAATCGTTTTTGATTTTTAATAATTCTTTCAAATGTTTTTTTCGTTTTTCGATGGCATTCAAAGAAATCGGAATGTTTTGCAACATTTCCTCAATTGAAGCTCCTTTTCCTAAATGAATCAAAATCTGCTTATCATATTGATCAATTTCGATTGCATTATGAGTGGTTTGATTGAGCATTTTTACAACCGACTGGCTGTAATATTTTTCATTTTTCATTACTTTATCAAAAGCCAAAAGCAATTCGTCAAAAGTAAGATCGTTTTTTATGATCAAACCGTTGGGCTGAATTGTCCTGATGATGGTTTTAATTTTGAGTAATTCGGTATACATCGTCAAGAGAATAATCTTGCACGAAGGCATTTTTTTCAAAAGCAATTTTGCCAGATCTTCGCCCGAAAAAATCTCTTTTTCTTCATAAGGAGGCATGCTGATATCTAAAAAAGCAATATCAAAATGAGGAGTGTTGACATCTTCAATTATATCATAACCTGACTTGCAATCATGCGCCTGAGAAATTAAAAACTCATATTGTTTTGGATTATAACGGGTTATAGCATTTTTATATCCTTCAATAATAAACGGATGATCGTCTACTATTAGAATATTCTTTTTTATAAGTGGCGGAACTGAGGCGGTTAAATCAAATGTCATTATGCAGGTTATTATTTGGGTCTATTGGGATTTTTATAATTAGGATTGTTCCTTCTCCTGGAGCAGATTTTATCGTAACTATACCCTTACATTCTTTCGCTCTATATTCAATATTATGCAAACCAATTCCGTTTTTGGTTTTACTGGTATTGAATCCAATTCCGTCATCTTCGATAGTTAAAACCAGATTATCATCTTCTTTTTGAAATTGCACCTTAATAATATCTGCCTTCGCATATTTATTACAGTTTTGAAGCCCTTCCTGAACAATTCTATACAGATTGATTTTGTTAATATTACTTATCAAATCCCATTTAATTTCAGGATGAAAAACGGTAATTAATTTCGAACTATACGTATTTCGCTGATCTTCAAACAGTTTATTTAAAATCGAAACAAAATTATTAATTAATTCTGATTTTTCTCTATTTAAATCATGCGAAATTTCTCGAATATCCTGCTCCACATTTTTGAGTTCGTTCAGGTATTTTTTTCTTTTCAAACTCGCTTCGGCTTCATCTAATTTATCCAAACTATCCAAACTTATCCTAATACCGAACATTCGTCCCAAAACTCCATCATGCAATTCTTGCGCAACATTTTTCTTTTCCTTTATTCGCGTAAGCTCAATTTCATTTTGTTGTGAAATCATCAAATTGTAGATATCTTCATTTGCAATCTGCTGCTGCTGTTTAAAAAGTAGCTCACGGTTTTTGGCTTGCTGGGTTTTATAAACATAAAAAAACAGCCCGAGCAATGTACAAATACTAAATACATAAACCAAAGTTTTATTTTTTTCCTGAAGATTGGAGTTTTGGTCTTTTATTTCGTTGGTTTCGTACTCGATACGGGAGAATTTCTCTCCCATTTTGCGTTCTGCTTTTAGCATTTTATCATTAATCTTGATATACTCTTTTGAATAAATTAAAGCGTTTTTGGGATCAACAGCAGCAGTTTGCTTAAGAGCATCTAATGTATTTGCTAATTTATCTGTACGCCTAGATAGGCTTAAAGCTTCTTTTGAAAATTGAATTGCTCTTGAAGTATCTTTTTTAAAAGCATAATATTCTGATAGATGTATTTTATTCAATACAACACCCGATTTTAATCCTAAACTATCTCTAATCTTTAAGGCGTCATAAAACAATTTTGGCAACCCTTTAGATTCTTTTAGTTTAAATTTTGAGTAAGCCAAATTATCTAATACAATAGCATACAAAGTCGTATTTTCTTCATACAAATTTTTTTGCTCTATACTTTTCTGAAAATACAGTTTAGCTTTATTATAATTATGCATCCTCAAGTAGACAAATCCAATATTATTTAATGATGTTGACTTTAGCTGATAATCTGCAGGAATCGAATTATCCGATAAAATATTCAATGCTAATTCATGAAAATCAAGAGCTTTATCAAACTCTTCTTGTTCATTATAAAGTATTCCTAATAAGTTGTAACAATCATAAAGTTGATTATTTACATTTTTTTCTTTCTTTAGAATCCGTAGAGCTTTAAAAACGCTTATTTCACTTTCAAAGTAATCTCCTTCATTATATTGCAGGTTTCCTTTGCTTACAAAAGTTTTAGCTAGATTTAGTTTATCATTAATTTGTAGATAAATTTTTTCTGCTTTAAAATAATTTAGGAAAGCACTGTCTGAGATTGATTTACTTTCATAATAATCCCCCAAATAACTATAGGCTTTTGCCATGTGCAAAGAATCTTTCGATTTTTTTGCTCTCTCTAAAATTAATTTTGTTGTTTCTTTATAAGACTTCCAGTCATTCATATTATAATATCGATTGGCAATTTTAAAAAGGTTCACTTTATTAAGTGAATCGTCTTTTTGCCTTATTATAATAAGAAATGCTTTTTGATTATATCGCTGCTTATATTTAAATGGAAGACTAATATCATTTGCTAATGATAGATAAGAAGACAGGCTATCTTTTGATAAATGCAAATCCTTATTTCCTTCGATTTTCTTGGTACAGCCAAAAAAAACAATAGATAAAAAGAATAATATTAAGTGCTTACTTTTCAATAGCTTTTTGGAGTTTCACCAAAAATACTAAAACTATTGACGAAAAAAAAAGGCTGCCAATAAATTGAACAGCCTTTCCTTAATATTTTGATTTTCTAATTAGTCTACTTTTACAGTAACTCTTGTAAATTGACGATCTGCGTTAAAACTGTTTGCGACGTTTTTTGATTGAGCAAACTCATCACCTTTACGTCTACCACTTGTACCGTGGCCAGTTCCATCTGTATCAAAAATATCTATACCTTTATCTGTTGAAGAATTAGTTGCTGTAGGATTTGCAAAAGAAGTTGCTACTGCTACTAAAGAAAATAATCCGAATGTTAAAGCTGTCTTTTTCATGATCTGAGGGTTTTAATGTTTTGTTTTAATTTTTGGAGATGACTCGCTGTTTGCTTGCGAATCAGAGTGTAAAACTAACACCAGGATCAAAAAAAATTTATACGAAAAATTGAGTTTGTGGTAGATCGTACCCAATTGATAGTCAATGGATAGCAAATTAATGTAACCGTCTAATTTTTAGACTTCTAGGTAATTTCCTGCAGAAAAATCGGCAATAATTTGCTCGACATTTGATCTGTAAGTTTTAGAAAAAGGAATCTTTTTCGTGGAGTTTTTTATGTAACAGGTTGAGTTTCCGCTATGAATTCTTGAAATGTAATTTCTATTGATTACATAACTGTTGTGAATACGGATAAAAGGATACGTTAAAACACTCTCAAAATGCTTTAACGTTTTAAATGCCGTAATCATTTCACCGGTATTTAAATAAATATCTGTCGAGTTATTATCGGCTTGAAAATAACAAATATCTTCAGCATTTAAATACCGATAATCTCCATACGATTTTATACAGATCGTTAATGGTTTCTGGATGTTTTGAGGAATTGTTCCCCTCTCAATTGTAATAGTTGCAGGTTCTTCTCTAAACGGAGCTATTTGAGTCTCTAAATTGGCTCTGTTAAGTTTTAAAACTGATTTTAAGAAATCATTTTGCGCAACTGGCTTTAAAAGGTAATCGAAAACGCCATATTGAATAGCATCAAAAGCTTTTTCTTTTTCTTTTGTGGTTACAATAATTTTAGGAATCTGATGCAAAAATCGATGAAGTTCGCTAATAAAAGTCAAAGACAAATGACTTGATAAATTATTAGGCTCGATTTCGAGAAAAATTAGATCGGGTTTATGTTCTAAAACCAAGTCTAAACCGTCCTGAAAATTTGATGCCGATCCTGCAAAAGATAATTCTGAAAAACCTGAAGCAGCTGTTTGGGTTTTCAAAATACTCTCAGCGTCATCATCAATTATAATATACGAATGCTTTTTCAATTTCGGTTCTATTGGTTTTCTCACTACGCAATCATAATCAAAAAATAGTTTTTAATTGATGTTAATGAAGAAAAAATTTGATCTTGGTGTAACACAAATTTAAAATTACGGATTTAAACTTTTTAAACACTTCATTGTTAACACATTAAAGCTGAATGTTGATACATAAAGATGAAATGCAAAAAAAGCCGATAAAATGCCTTTTTTAAAATAAAAATCCCAAACTCCTTAACGGAATTTGGGATCTATAGAATAAACGGTAAAGCTTACATTTTCATGAGCCAGTTTTTCATCGAAACTTCGTTTTCGATAATAGCTCTTAATTCCGTAATTTTTACACGATCTTGTTTCATTGTATCTCTATGACGAATGGTTACGGTTTCATCTTCAAGTGTTTGATGATCTACTGTAATACAGAATGGCGTTCCTAAAGCATCTGCTCTTCTGTAACGACGTCCTACAGCATCTTTTTCATCATAAGCAACATTGAAGTCCCATTTCAAGTCTTCGATGATTTTTTTAGCTACCTCTGGCAAACCGTCTTTTTTAACCAATGGTAAAACAGTCGCTTTAGTTGGCGCTAAAACTGCTGGCAATTTTAAAACCGTTCTTGTAGAACCATCTTCTAATGTTTCTTCTTGTAATGAAGTGGCAAAAACAGCCAAGAACATACGATCTAAACCAACAGAAGTTTCAACTACATAAGGAACATAGTTTTCGTTAAGTTCTGGATCAAAATATTGTAATTTTCTTCCAGAATATTCTTCGTGTGCTTTTAAGTCAAAATCGGTACGAGAGTGAATTCCTTCCAATTCTTTAAATCCGAATGGGAAATTAAATTCGATATCTGCTGCAGCATTTGCGTAGTGCGCTAATTTTTCGTGATCATGAAAACGGTAATTTTCTTTTCCTAATCCTAAAGATAAATGCCAGTTTAAACGAGTTGTTTTCCAGTGCTCGTACCATTGCATTTCTTCTCCCGGACGCACAAAAAACTGCATTTCCATTTGTTCAAACTCACGCATACGGAAAATAAATTGTCTTGCTACAATTTCATTTCTAAACGCTTTACCTGTTTGAGCAATTCCGAAAGGAACTTTCATACGGCCCGATTTCTGAACATTCAAAAAGTTAACAAAAATACCTTGAGCAGTCTCTGGACGCAAATATAAATCCATTGCATTTTCTGCAGATGCACCTAATTTTGTTCCGAACATCAAGTTAAATTGTTTTACCTCTGTCCAGTTTTTAGAACCCGTTTCAGGATCAGCAATTTCCAGTTCTTCGATCAAAGCTTTCACATCGGCTAAATCTCCAGCTCCTAAAGAACGTCCTAAACGCTCTCTGATTTCTTTTTCTTTAGCCAAATACTCAACTACACGAGCATTTGTCGTAACAAATTCCTGTTCGTTGAATGCATCGCCAAAACGAGCTTTTGCTTTTTCGATTTCTTTTTGAGCTTTCTGATGAATTTTTTCCGCATGGTCTTCAACCAAAACGTCAGCTCTATATCTCTTTTTAGAATCTTTATTATCAATTAATGGATCATTGAAAGCATCAACGTGACCAGAAGCTTTCCAAGTTGTTGGATGCATCAATATTGCAGCATCAAGGCCGACAATATTTTCGTTCATTTGAACCATTGATTTCCACCAATATTCACGGATATTCTTTTTTAATTCGACACCATTTTGTGCATAATCATATACAGCACTTAACCCGTCGTAAACTTCGCTTGACGGAAAAATAAATCCGTACTCTTTTGCGTGCGAAACCACATTCTTAAATAAATCTTCTTGTTTTGCCATAGTGATGCAAAAATATAAAAACTCCCTATATAAAAAAGAAAAATTATAAAGATTGAAGGATCGATTTTGTTATTTTTGTAAATAAAAACTTTCTTTTTGTGATTAATTACCTAATAAATTTGTTTTTCCCGAAAGTCTGCAGCGGATGCCGTGCTCTTTTACTTCAAAATGAAAATGTTTTCTGTACATCGTGCCGTCATGAAATGCCTCTGACTCAATATCATTTAGATTCAAAAAATGAAGCTGTAAAAAAGTTTTATGGCAAAGTTGATATTCAATTTGCATCGGCTTTTTTGTATTTTAATAAAAAGGGAATGGTTCAGGAATTAATCCATAATTTAAAATACAAAGGCCATCAGGAAATCGGCGTTGTACTGGGAAGCTGGTATGCCGAAGATTTAAAGGAAATTCAACTTGAAATTCCTTTTGATGCCGTAATTCCTGTTCCGCTTCATAAAAGAAAATTTAAAGAACGCGGTTATAATCAGGTTACGACTTTTGGAAAAGCAATCGCATCTGGTTTTAATATTCCTTTTGAGGAAAATATTTTAATTCGAAAGATCTATTCTAAAACACAATCTAAAAAGAATCTTTTAGGAAGATCTGAAAATATCGAAAATATTTTTGATGTAGAATTTACAGAAGCCAATCACAATAAACATTTCCTAATTGTTGACGACGTACTTACAACGGGTGCAACAATTGAGGCTTGTTCGCTAGCTTTATTAAAAATCCCTGGCGTAAAAATCAGTGTAATTTGTATGGCTATGGCGCATTAAGCTTTTAACGATTCTAGGTTTAATTTACCAATATCTTTTTTATTACTTTCTTTTGTCCATCAGTAACCGTTACAAAATAAAGACCTGAAGGTACATCTGGCAATTGAATATCTTGAATAAAATATCCTGAACCTTGGAAAGCTCTGTCATAAACATATTTTCCATTAATATCATTGACATAAACTTTAATTTCGCTTATTGAATCTCTTTCGAATTGTACCGTAAAACTTCCTTTGTTTGGATTTGGATAGGCAATAAATTCAGCATTTTCAAAATCATCGTTTCCTAAAGTATAGGTTTTGTTACAGATATTTACTGAAGCAGAATTTATGGTCCCTAATGCTCCCACCTTATCATCGTAAACTCTAAAAGTCCAAGTTCCTTGAGAATTTTCTCCATTAAAAGCACTTAAGGCTGTTGACGGAATCACAATTTGACTTGTAGTCGTATTGCAGTTTAAAGCAGATCCGCTATCGTCAAATTGTAAAGCAAAAGTCGAACTTGTATTATCACAATTTTTATTAAATAAAGTTACAACTGTCCCGAGCGGACTAATAATCTGCATTGTCAAATCTGAAAATCTCGCATGCGTCACATTTACCGAAACATTAACATCTGAAATAGATCCGGTAGAAGCTGGCACAGCAACTGTTTTGTTAACGTTTGCGCCATCACCCGTCGAATACCCGCCGCCAAAACTATAGGAAGAACAAGATGTAGAAACCGTATATCCCACAGCAAATGGAATACTATTTAGAGCATAATAAATATTTCCAACTGGTTCTATTAAAAGTCTGCAATTTGTAGAAACCTCAACATCCGACGGAACTAATATTGTTTCTGTTCCATCATTTGGAGTATTAGCTGCCAAAACAATTGGAAATGTCGTTCCTCCGTCAATAGATAATTTTATATTCACATTTGATGATCCTGGAAGTGTGTTTGTATTGTTGACACTCCAAGTTATTGTTTGTGCAGATCCTTGTGCCCATCCAATATTATCTTCTTTTTGCGAAGTTACTGCAAATGGTCCCGCAGAAGCACTTACTGTGACAACCATTGCATCTGTACTAGTTTGTGCTTTTCCTGAAGCTGCATTATCACGTCCTGTAAGGGTAAAATTCATTGTTTTTGCAATAGAAGAAACAGATTCCCAACTTGTAGTCAGCTGGTTATTGAGTACAGAACTTAAAGCCGGCATGTAGCGAACTGGAGAAACTGTAGGCGGAAAAGATCTAAACATTGGACCATCTGGTTTTGTTGGAGAAGCAAAACTATTTCCTGCAAAAGCCGTGGTGGCACTATCGTATTGTTCCCAAGTATAAGTTATTGAATTTCCTTCAGGATCAGAACCTGTTCCTGTTAATACAAATGGCGTACTAATTGGAATTGTATAATCTGAACCCGCATCAATAACTGGCGGATTATTATCAGCAATTGGGGTTGACACCGGACAAGTTTTTCCCGCTAAATTATTCTGTATCTGACTAATACTCGCATAAGAAAAATAGTCATCAGAATGATCTTGAACATTATAGCCTTTTGTTACTCCGGCATATCCCATAATGGTTGAGCCGCTTCCTGGTTCGTAACATGTTCCCATTCCTTCATTTGCATACGAAAAAGTATGCGATCCGCCGAGCTGATGCCCCATTTCGTGAGCAACAAAATCAATATCAAAATTATCGCCTTCTGGTTTTGCATCTGCTGGAGAAGTAAACGCACTACCTTTTCCGACAGGATCATTGGCAGTTGGGCTCACACATACGCAACCAATACAGCTTGCATTTCCTCCGCCTCCAGAACCTCCAAACAAATGACCAATATCATAATTGGCCTCACCAATAACATTGGTTAATGTAGTTTGAACTTGTTTTGGCCAAGTTCCTCCATCGACAGCTCCTTGTGAAGGAACAGAATAAGGATCTGCAGCCGCATCAGTATAAATAACATCGGTGTTATTAGCGATTAAAACTACTCTTACAGCAAGGTCTCTTTCAAAAATACCGTTTACACGAGTCAAAGTCGCGTTCATTCCTGCTAAAGCCCCCGATTTTGTTCCACCAAAATAAGCTGTATATTCTCCTGTACAGGATAATGCCAGTCGAAGCGTTTTGAATTGTTTGGCATTAGAAGTCGTTTTTGCTGTTGTTGACAATTTACTTTCAGCCAATAAATCAATAGTTTTACAATCTAAAAATTTTCTTGTCTCTGCGTTGTCTTGTGCTTTAAACAAAACGTATTCCGATTTATTATCAGGATTTTGTTCAATATATTCTGTTGGTTTTGCTGTTCTAAAAACCATTGTCTGCATTCCGATCGGCGCAACGCTAAAATGGATTATAGCATTTTTATCATCTATTCCACGGCCTTCATAAGCTTTGATTTCTGGATATTTTGCCTGTAATTCCGGATCAAAATTCGAAGATTCCCAAACTGAAAAACGTTCTAAATTTCCATCAGTATTTGGAATCGTAATTTCTGAAACTGCATTTTTTGCTGTTTTATTGGACGCTGAAACCAGCTTAGAATTAAGAAGATTGGTGTTTAATTTAAAATATAATTTGCCCGAGCTTACCCCATCTGCTTTTCGCGAAAGCGATGAAGAAGTTACTTTTTGCCACAAAACATCCTGTGCATTCACATTGGCAAAACAAAAAATTAAAAATATACAAAGTAGTTGTTTTTTCATCTTCTTAAAATATAATATCAAAATTACTTCAATTAATTTGAAATCATATTATCTATACGACAATTATTGCTTTTTAATCGACGAGTTGGCTTATTTACACAAAAAAATCTGTTATACGTTAAAATTCGATTTGGCATAGTATTAAATTTAAAAGAGAATAGTATAAATTTGCAGCATCTTAAATAATTTGTTTTGAAGCTCTTTCATTCTATAAACGATTTTCAGTCAACCAAGAAAACAATCTTAACTCTTGGTACCTTTGATGGTGTGCATATTGGTCATAAAAAAATTCTAGATCGAATTACGCAACATACTGAAAATGGGAAATACGAAAGTTTGGTTCTGACCTTTTTTCCGCATCCGCGAATGGTTCTTCAAGAAAAGTCGGAGATACGATTGCTGAATACCATTAGTGAAAAAATAAAACTTTTGGAAGCTACTGGAATTGAGAATTTAATTGTTCATCCTTTCAATGAAAGTTTCTCAAGATTAACCGCAGAAGAATTTGTTCGTACTATTTTGGTGGAAAAATTCCAGATTCAAAAAATTATTATAGGACACGATCATCGTTTTGGCCGCAATAGAACTGCAAATATTGATGATCTGATTGCTTTTGGACTCGAATACGGATTTGAAGTAGAGCAGATTTCTGCTGAAGAAATCCAAGATGTTTCGGTTAGTTCAACCAAAATTAGAAAAGCTTTAAATGAAGGCAACATGGCACTTGCCAACGAATATTTAGGTTACAACTATTTCTTGAACGGAACTATCGTAAAAGGAAAACAGCTCGGAAGAACAATTGGTTTTCCTACCGCAAATATTCACATTGAAGAAGATTATAAACTAATCCCAAAAATTGGCGTTTATGTTGTTAAAGCAACTGTAAACGGTGAAACTGTTTTTGGCATGATGAATATTGGTTTCAATCCGACTGTTAATGGCGAAAAACAAACCATTGAAGTGCATTTGTTTAATTTTGACAAAGACATTTACGATCAAAATATTGAGGTTTCGTTACTGCATTACATTCGCGAAGAGCAAAAATTCAGTTCAGTAGACGCATTAAAAGAACAGCTTAATCAAGATAAAATTGAATCTTTGGCTTTTATAAATTCGTCCTTAAAAAACCAAACCGCATAGTTTTTACCGTTTTTAAATCATCGTAGTTATTTTTTTAGTAAATTTGATAGACCACTGTTTTTCAATTATTTACTATTAACTTCTAAAAAATAACCACTATGAAATTACCTAAAGAAATTACCAACGGTTTTTTGATTTTCCTCGGAATTGGCATTTATTTTTTATTAATGAATGTACTAGGTTTAGCAGATTTGTTTTATTTGAGAACACTCAACGTTTTCATTATATTCTACGGTGTTAATAGGACCATGCAGATGAATTTTCATGAGGGAGAAACCGATTTTCTATCAAACGCTATTTCTGCAATGACAACTTCTGTGGTTGGTGTATGTATGAGTGTTTTTGGTTTATTGGTTTACAGTTACGCCCGAGGCGGAGATGCGTATGTAAGAGGTCTCTCTGAAACTTTTATGTTCGGCGGAAATCCATCAGTTCCAACTTACTGTATTTGCCTATTATTTGAAGGTCTTGCCTCTTCTGTAATTGTTACTTTGATGATGATGCTGTATTGGAACAACAAATATGCAGCCGATTAACTTTAAAAATTCTTATAATAAATTTTAAAGAAATACTTTTCTAAATAATGCTTTTTGAGCATCGATCCGATCAATTTTTTAGTCGAAAGAGAACTAAAATCTCGAGAAATATTTTTAAATTGCTTATAGCAGAGAGTTATAAGCAATTTTTTTATTTATAAAAATGAAGTTAAAACAAATTGAAAGGGTAAAAAAAATCTCAAGAGAAGATTTTGTTTCCCAATATGTAAAAAAACAAATTCCTGTTGTTATTGAAGAATTGACCGAAGACTGGCCAGCTTATAGCAAATGGAAATTATCTTATATGAAAGAAATAGCAGGAGACTCGGTCGTTCCCTTGTACGATGATAGACCTGTAAATCATGAAGACGGGTTTAACGAGGCGCACACTACAATGAAAATGAGTGATTATATCGACTTATTGGAAGAAAAGCCTACCAATTACCGTATATTTCTTTACAATTTAATGAAAGAAGTTCCTTCATTAAAGAATGACTTCTTATGGCCCGATATTGGCTTAAAACTAGTCAAGCAAATGCCGATGTTATTTTTTGGAGGAGAAAATTCGAAAGTTTTTATGCATTATGATATTGACTATTCTAATATTCTTCATTTTCATTTTCATGGAGAAAAACAATGTATGATTTTCCCGCCAAGTCAGTCAAAATTTATGTACAAGGTACCTCATGCCTTAATTTCAAGAGAAGACATTGATTTTGATAATCCGGATTATGAAAAATTCCCAGCACTCAAAAATGTTGAAGGGTATATTACCAATCTAAAACACGGCGAAATGCTTTATATGCCTGAGGGATATTGGCATTATATGAAATATCTAACGCCTGGATTTTCGATGAGCTTAAGATCGTTTCCAAAAAACATTGTCAATTTATCTAAAGCAGCATACAATGTTTTTATCATGCGCCATTTTGATATTATGATGCGAAAAATTCAAGGCCAGAAATGGATCGATTATAAAAACGAAAAGGCAATTACCAATACGCACCAAAATTTACAGCGTAGTGCTTAAATGATAAAAGCGGTTGAATTTTAAATTCTCAACCGCTTTTTTATTTTATTGAAATACTATTTTTTTCGTTATCGTTCTCCCGCTATCCAGAGTTACTTTAACTAACAAAACTTGCGGCCCCGATTGGAAATTTGTCACAATCCATTCCCGATTTCCAATTTCCTTTTTACGATATAGCAATTTTCCTCCCGTATCATAAATTGCCGCTTCTTCAAGATTTTCCTGCTCCGAAATAGATTGCAGTTTAATGTTTTTGTCTTTCACAGAAACAAAGATTTTCTGATCTTGATTTTCAAAATCCTCATTCCCTAATGTTTTATCGTCATCTGAACTTGTATATCGCAATACAAACCGATTAAGAAATGTTCCTGGCGCCGTAGTAAAAGTATAACCTCCTGTTTTTAAGTTATGAATGGTATTTGTCAGATTGTCTTGCAGATAAATATTCTGATTACTTAAATCTCCGTCGGCATGGTCTATTGCAATGGTAAAATTACCTTCTGGAATCGTAGACTTATATCCTAACGGAATGGTGTCTGTTACAACAAAAGGCACTGCACGTCCTTGAATAACCAACTTTTCTCCATCATTAATACTATAAAAATCAACATAGGGGTTTGCATCCATTGTCACTGCATCATAATTATTATCCCAAGAGTTAGTTGCTCCAGTTACATAACCAATAAGCAATTGTTTAAAAGCTTTCTCAGTATTTGTAAAATTTAACCACACACGATGTTTTTCTATGGCTGTAGTGGTCGAAGATTTATAAAACTGGCTATTTAGATTAGGCACACGCATTGAATTGGTAAAAACAACACTCTCTCCAGTTATTGATGTAGCGAAAAAGGCCTGCCCAGCGGCAATATATCCTGCAGGTATGGATTGATTCCCAGGATTTGTTGCTGGAGTACCTTCCATTTCACCTACTTCTATATTCCCCGATAAGTTATAATAAGCAAAATCTCCACTGCTATAAGTAAAAGTATTAGTCCCTGGAATTAGAGTAGGAGCACTATTGTGTGTCCAAAACTGAAGGGTTCCATAAATGCGACCTGAATTATCAGAAATGAATTTATCTGCATAAATTGCAGAAGGATATGGGTTTCCTAAAAAGGTGAGTTTTTCGGGAGCTCCTAGTGGTCCTAAAATAGTTCCATTATTTGGAACACCTTTAAATTCTCCCCCGAATATCTGAGTTGAGTTTAAATCGTAGAATTGAGGTGCTCTAATACTATATCCATTCCCTTTTACCATTTCTTCTGCTCCATTACTAATGAGCATCCATTCCTCCGTTACCGAATTGAATTTATGAAATTTGTCCCAAAGTGTATTAGGCGATAAATCATATAATGTAAATGCTGGCTGACGGGTAACAGGCGAAGACCAATACGTGACATCATAACGTCTTACTGGAGTTGTATTTCTTTTATAAATAATATTTCCTGAGTTTACCACATCTTCAATTTGAACTAAGCTTGAATTATTTTCAAAAATCAGAACTCCATTACCAAGTACATTTACTTCATTTGTTACGGTTATAGTATTAGTTCCATTTACAATTAAAGATCCATTGTTTTGAATCGTTAACCTACTGGCAAAAAAACTTGCGTTTGTACCAGAAATAACTGGATCAACACCAACGTCTGGAATGTCTATACAATCTGTAGCAATTGGAACTCCTGTAGGTGTCCAATTGGCAGGATTTCCCCAATTGGCGTTAGCACTACCATTCCATACTTTTGTAACAGAAGCATTTATTGTAATTTGTGTTCCTAGCGATTCACAGCCTGTTGCACTATTTTTCACTTGCACATTGTAAAGTCCAGAAGATAAACCAATAAATATTCCTGTAGAGTTACTAAAATCTACTCCATCTATACTGTAAGTATATCCAGTACCAGAAGCTGGTGAAGTAACCGTAATAATTCCTGTATTGTTTACACAAGTTGGCTGTTGAGTCGCTGAAGCTGTTGGTGCAACTGGAAGCGGGTTAACTGTTATTGCAAAATTATTACTTGCCGAAATACAGCCATTTGTATTTTTCACCGTTAGGATTCCTGCATAAGTTCCTGCAGCTGTTCCAAGCGGAATTGGAATATTGATTGAACCTACTGGTAGAGGAGCATCTGCAACCGCAGTAAAATTATTCGCAGGCGATGCATTCCAAATTATGCTGTAGGTTGTTGGCGAATTTGTCGCTCCACTATATGGCAATGTCACACTTTGAGGATTTGCGCTTGTACAAACTGCTGTAGCCGATCCTAATGTTATTGATGGTAATGAATTGACTGTTACTGTAAAATTAGTGGCAGTAGAAACACAGCTATTTGCATTGCTTACAGTTAACGTTCCCGTATAAGTTCCAGCTGCCGTTCCCCCTGGAACTGAAATACTAATTGAACCTGCCTGCAAAGGAGTATTTGCAACTGGAGCCAAACTATTAGAAGGCGATGCATTCCATGTTATGCTGTAGGTTGTGGGTGAATTTGTTGCTCCGCTATATGGCAATGTTACACTTTGAACATTTGCACTTGTGCAAACCGATGTAGCCGTCCCCAAAGTTATAGTCGGCAAAGGATTAACCGTTACAAAAAAATTACTTGAAGCCGAAACACAGCCTATCGCATTTCTTACTGTTAATGTTCCCGTATATGTTCCCGCTGCTGTTCCCCCTGGAACTGCAATACTGATTGAACCTGCCTGCAAAGGAGCATTTGCAACTGGAGCCAAACTATTAGAAGGCGATGCATTCCATGTTATGCTGTAATTCGTCGGTGAATTTGTTACTCCACTATATGGCAATGTTACGCTTTGAACATTTGGACTTGTACAGACCGATGTCGCTGTCCCCAAACTAATTGTTGGCTGTCCACTGACTGTAATATCTACAAAATTATTTGAAGAAATTGTAGAAGGACAATCCAAAGATTTTAGAGACGTTACCGTTATTCTACTTGTTCCTGCTGTATTAAGTCCCGTTGCAGTAAAACTTCCTGTTCCTGCTGAAGAAACGGTCATTATTGCTGTTAAACCAGTCGCTAATGGAATACTTGTATTATAAGTTACTGTGTAAGTACCCGCCGGCAGAGTTGTTGTTGTCCCTGTCAATTGTACTTGTGACGTTGTTCCAATCGACGTGCAGACATTTGCGGCCGATATTCCAGTCAAACTATACGCTTTACAAGTATAAGTAATATTAACATGCCCTCTTGCACCACTTCCTCCATTTTGAACACTTCCGGTACTTATAGCTCCAGCTCCTCCCCCTCCATACTCTCTTCCCGGATTCCCTGGTTCATTTGCACCAAGCAGACTGATAAAACCAGCTCCTCCTGCTCCTCCCATATTTGTTCCTAAATTTCCTGCATCGCCACCTTTTCCCGATGAGAGAAGTAAACCTAATAAAGCAGTATATCCTTGTCCAGAAGCTCCGCCATTTGATGTGGTGACGCTTCCAATTGCTCCTGTAGTTACAGTCACTGCAGGTGGAGTAGGTCCAGTTGCAGGGTTAGCATTACCACCTCTACCTCCAGGTGCATAAAAAACACTGTTAAACCCAGCTACATAAGATGCTTCTCCTGTTGCTCCGTTTCCAGATCCTCCTGCTGTAGCCTTTCCAACAAAAACATTTAAGGTTTGTGTATTTATACCTGTAATTATTCCTCTTGCATATGCGCCTCCAGCTCCTCCAGCTCCACTTCTTCCATATCCACCCCCAACTAAAGCACCACCTCCTGCTCCTCCCGCTCCCCAAGCTTCAACGGTAATTTCAGTAATACCTGCAGGAAGAGGAAAGGCAGGATTATTAGCCGCAACTGGATGTGTAAAGGTCTGTGCTTTTGAAGAAGTATAGAAAAATGATACGATTAAAATTAAAATGATTTTAAAACTCGAGCCCAATTTTGGCTGTTTTTCAATATAAGTTGGTGAAGTGGAAAGGCTGAAAAAATTCAGCATAGTAAGTAAATCTTTTTTCATCTTGTGGCATTTTAGTAATTGAAAATAAAATTCAAACTCAAAACAAGATTAATTGCAAAATTGCAAGACCAATAGTCATATAACAAGAACAAGTATCAGTAGAACTAAAGGAAGCAGTTTAATTTTGACAATTAACTTAAGGCAGATAAAAGATGTAATTTTTTGAATAAAACTTTTAATTGAAAAGGCTCATAGAAGAGTATTTAATCGATATAAAACGTCTTTAATCGACTAAATACAGCTACAAGGTACGATTTTGTTTACATTAAAATTCACAATGTAGTATTAAACATATAATTTTAACACCCAAAACTCATAAATTACAAAAAATAAGAAAAAACTGTTAATTTATACAAAAACACAAGTTAAAACATTAAATATCAAATAATTAAATCAAAACTTCGATGTGATATAATGGACAGTTAACATTCAATTTTTTCTAAAAAATAATCTTTCTAGTAGTAGCTTTTCCATCTTCAAAAACGACTTTTACAACTAAAACCTGATGTGAAGAGTAAAAGTTTTCGATAGCTACTTTTTTAGTTTCGAGCTTATTTTTTCTATACAGCTGATTTGCAGAAACATCAAAAATCATGACCTCTTTTATATTCTTTTTAAAAGATTCAATATTTATTATGCGATTTTTAGTAGATATCAGAATGTATTTAGAATTATCCTCAAAAGTTTTATTACCTAAAGCTTTATTAGCATAAATAATTGAAAAACGATTATTAAAAGTTCCAGCTTCAGAATCAAATCTGTATGATCCTTCTGAAAGATTATGATATTTATCCAGCAATTTATCCACTAAAAAAATATTAAATTGATTAAACAAAGTATCTTGATGATCGATTTCTATATTCAAAGTCGTTTTTAAATCTGTTTTATATCCCAAATTAATAGAGTCAGTCTCTTCTAAAGGCATCGCTCTTCCTTGGATGGCCAGTTGTTTATTTTCTACAGTACTATAAAAATCAATTTCTTGATTGGAACCGAATGACAATGCATCATAATAATCTAATGAATTGGAAGCTTCTTTGGCATAGCCCAGTAAAATCTGCTTTAGCGCACCTGTGCCATTATGGAGATTAAGCCAGAATCGTAGTTTTTCAGTATCTATTTCAGCCGATGAATCTTTACTTGGCTTAAAAAAAGCACTATTACTAGCTTTAATTCTCATACTGTTATTAAATTCTATAAAACCTTCAGAACTGCTTTCTATAAAAAATCCTTGCCCCGAAGCTATTGTTCCGTCTGGTATTGTAGTAGCGTAATCTGAATTTAAGGAAGAAGTTATTCCTATCCCGCCTAAAAGATTATATACTACGCAATCATTTGCCGAATATTTACCATTGGAAGGCGGTGTTGCATGTGTCCAAAAATATAGAGCTCCTTTTATTTTAGAAGAATTGGCTTTGATAAAAAGATCTGCATTTATTGCAGATGGGTATGGATTCCCTATCAAATAATAACCATCTTTCACTTTCAGTTCAGCTTCAATTTTTCCATTATTTGGAATTCCTTTAAAAATCCCTTCAAATACTTGACGCTCTGTAATGGAATAATTTTGCGGAGCCCTAATACAATAACCTTGTCCAGGAATCATGGTCATCGTTCCATTATAATTGGTATTCCAGCCAGTAATTGGATCTTGCCAATAATATTTATCTCCAAGAGTAAATGGAGAAAAATCAAACATTTTTTGCCCATCAACAGGCGAAGACCAATACGTCATATCATAACGAATTACTGGTTTTGTTTTTCTTATTAAATGAACAGTTCCGGTATTTATCATATCATCATCTGATTGATACAAACTTGCCGAATCTTCTAAGATTAAAGTTCCAGAACCAGTGTATGCAAATTCTATTGCTAGAGTATTGTTCTCCAATAAAGTGACAGTTTTGCCTAGATCAATGTTACATCCACAAACAGCAGTGCTAGTTAATTTCGGAAAATCTTCTTTAAAGTATACATCTTTTCCTGCTGAAGGTGGGCCATTTGTCCAAGAAACTCCATTCCATAAGGTTGTATTTACACAAAGTTTTAAACGGGCAATTCTATGTTTGGAAATACCTGCAACCGAATTAAAATTACCTCCAATGAGTAATTTATAATCCTCTGTAAATTTCATATCAAAAAGTGTATTATTTAATGGTGCAGTAAATGAATCATCAAAAGTTCCTGACGACATCAATCTAATAAGCCTTAAAGATCCTTTATTTTTATAGGTTCCTGAAAAAGTACCTGCCACCAAAATCCTATCATCGGGCTGCACCAAAACAGAACGAACATCGCCTTTGCTAAAACCTGTTCCAGAATCAAATGACGTATCAAGACTGCCGTCATTATTCAAGCGTAGAATTCTTTTTTCAGAGGTACCATCAAAACTTAAAAAAGAACCGCCTACAATAATCTTCTGATCGGATTGAAGTGCAATCGCATAGACATTTTTATCAAACCCGTTTCGAATATCAAAACTTGAATCAATACTTCCATCAGTATTTAAACGAACTAAACCTGAGAAAGGCTGTCCATTAAAATTTTTAAAATGTCCTCCCAAAAGAATTTTCCCATCCAGCTGTATTATTGCTGTATCCACAATTCCATCAGCTCCAGAACCAGTATTGAAATCATTGTCTTTGGTTCCATCTGGGAAAAGCCTAACAATTCTATTGCTATTTAAATTTGATCCGTTGTATTTTGTAAATGCTCCTGTGACAATTATTTTTTGATCGCGTTGAATCGCAAATGCATAAACCTGTAAATTAAATCCATCACCACTGTTAAAAGAATTATCTATTTCTCCATTTGGCAAAACCCTAACAATTCTGTAGCTATTTACATCATTGTATTTTGTAAAATTACCGCCAATAATGACTTTTCCATCTCCTTGTAGTACTGTTGTTTTTACTACATTATTTGCTCCAGAATTTCCAGTATTAAAAGATGTATCCATAGAACCATCTTCTAGAAGACAAATTACTTTTGAAACCAACGTTCCGTTAAATCTATTAAAATTTCCACCAACAATTGTTTTTTGATTGGGCAAAGGCAATAAGCTAAAAACGGAATTATCAAAACCAATTCCTGAAGACAAATAAGCAATATCATGTTCTCCTTCATTGCTTATTTTAGCTAATCTACCTTGATTTTGTTCGTCAAAAACAGTAAAAGTACCTCCGATAAACCAAGATCCTTCTTCATCAAATTCTAAACTTAAAACAGAAGCCGAGCCAGGTCCTGAACCAATATCAAAATCTGATTTTAGTGTCCCGTCATTATTTAGATAAACTACTCTATTAACCTCAATATTGTTATAAAAACCTGTAAAAGATCCGCCGACCATTACATCTCCTTTGGAATCCACTTTAATTATTTGTACACCTTCTTTACTAAATCCTGTTCCTGTTAAAAAACTCTCATCTTTTGTTCCATCTGCATTCAAGCGAATAAGCCGATTTGCAGAGATATTATCAAATGTTGTAAAATTACCTCCTACAACCATTTTCCTGTCTGGTTGCAATGCGATCGCATTCACATCATCATTGAAACCATTTCCAATTTTAAAAGTTGAATCTACACTTCCGTTACTATTTAAACGAGTAATCCTATTTGCTGGAATTCCGTTAAATGTGATAAAATTTCCACTAAGAATTATTTTTTCATCTGTAGTAATCTTCACATGGCTGATATTTAAAGTCGAACCAGAGCCAGTTAAAAATGAAGAATCAAGCGTCCCGTTTGGAAGCAAACGTGCCACTCGATTAACTGTAGTATTTCCATATTTGGTAAAACTTCCGACAATTATTATTTTCCCATCTGATTGCATTGCAATATCGTATACAATTCCAGTTGTTGCTCCTATTGTAGTGTTGAAAGTAGAATCATAGGACCCGTCAGGATTTAAACGGATAATTCTTCCAACATTAACCCCGTTGTAAATTGTAAAACTTCCTCCCAAGATAATTTTACCATCTGCTTGTAAATAGGATGCATAGATTTTTCCATTAAAACCACTACCTGTGTTAAAGCTTTCATCAATTATGCCATCGGGATTAAGGCACGTAATATAAGAAACTGGAAATTTATTTAACCTGAGAAAATCGCCTCCCACAATTAAATTTCCATTTTGCTGTAAAAGAAGCGTTCGTACCGCACCATTAAATCCATCTCCATTTTGTCCATCATCCAATGTGTTAAAAGTGGGATCCAATTTTCCTTGTTGTGCTAAAAGATTTGAACAAGGAACGAAAAGAAGTAAAATCAGACAATAAAGTAAATTTCTAATCAAAATAATATAATTAAAGTTAATCTTGTAAGAGTTAATTTAAAATTATAAAGTTGCACCGAAGTCTACAATACCAAGATTTAGGGATTTTTAGTCCATAAAAAAAGTCCATTCTTTAAGGAATGGACTTTTTTTCATCTTGGATTTAATTTTATTATAGATTAGAAAAGATAACTTTCTTAGTAAAAGTATGTCCGTTTTCTAAAGTTATTTTTACCAATATAACCTGATCAGAAGAATGTAAATTTGTGATTTGCAACTCTGAAGCATTCACTTTGTTATTACTGTATAACTGCTGTGCTCCAACATTAAAAATATTTACTTCTTTTATCGTTTCTTTAGACGAAGTAATTTTTACAGCTTTGTCTTTAACCGAAACTAAAACTGCATTTTCAAGATTTTCAAAATCACCTGTTCCTAACGTTTTATTGGTATAACGAAGAGTAAAACGATTTATATTTGTCGTTGCCTCACTAAAGAAAGTATAATTTTCTTTTCTTAGATCTACTATTTTGCCTGTTAATTTATCTTCTAAATACACTTCCTGAGTGTCAAAGAATCCGTCTGCATGGTCAATAGAAATTGTAAAATTACGATCGCCTTTATCATCAACGTTACTTCTATATCCTAAAGGAATTACTTCTGCATTATCAAAAGGAAGTGCACGGCCTTGAATAGTTAATTTTTTAGATTCATTAATAGTATAAAAATCAATAAAAGAGTTTCCTTCCATTGTTTCAGCATCATAAATCACATCATTCTGATTTGTTGCTCCTTCAACATAACCGATCAACAACTGTTTGAAAACTTTTGAGTTTGCAATATTCAGCCATAGACGATTTTTTTCGCTTTTAGCTACTTCAGAAGTTTTATAAAATTGTGTATTATCTGAACTTCCTTTACGAAGACCGTTATTAAATTTAATTTCAGTTGCATTTTTTGGCGCTATTGTAAAAAAGGCTTGCCCTGCACCAATAAAACCGTCAAATTCATCTGTACCGGAAACTGGTTCACCAGTTACTCTTGTTGAGCCTACTCCATTAAAGACAACAAAATCGGCACTAAGATATTGGAAGGTGTTAGTTCCTGGAATGATTTCTGGAGGAAGACCATGTGCCCAAAAGTACAATGCTCCTATGTGATCTTTGTTCTCTAGCAACAACTTACCTGCGTCTACCGAAGAAGGATAAGGATTACCAATCAAATTTAATTTTTCTTCTACTACCGGAACTGTTACATTACCATTGTTTGGCACTCCAACAAATGTACCTTCAAATGTACTAGGAGATACTAAATCAAAATACTGTGGTGCTCTAATACAATAACCTTTTCCTTTTGTCATAATTTCTACACCATTGCTACTAAGAATCCATGATTCTGTAACAGGATCCCAGTGATGGAATTTATCCCACAAAGTACTAGAAGAAAACTTGTACATGCTCATAGTTGCATCAGTTACCGGACTTGCCCAGTAAACTACATCATAACGGGTCAAATTAACCGACCTTTTGTAAGAAATATTACCAGAGTTTACAGCATTATCACCCTGTAATAAACTTGAACCATTTTCAAAAACCAAATTACCATTACTTGTTATACTGTTTGTAACGGTGAAAGTCATGTTAGAAGGAATTATAACTGGATTTGGACTAATAATTTCTAAAGAACATATTGTTAAACTTACAGTACTTGCTGAAAAAGGCTGGCTTGGCGTAACAGACAAAATCCTAGCAGTTTTGTTTCCAGTTAGATCATCTTTTGGATTACCGTTTGACCACCCTGAACCGTTCCATTCTGTAATAGATCTGAGGTCTGATATGGTCACATCTACTGTACTTGAAATACAAGATGAGCTATTATTTGTAACCGTGAAATGATATGTTCCTGCTTCTAAACTTTCAATAGTCAGTGTCGTTTCATTAGTTACACGATTATGAGTCTTTGTCCCCATTTGACCTGTTTGATTAACTGTCCAGTCTGCCGATGGCAAATTACTCAGTGTAATTGTTCCTAAATTGCCACAATATATATTTGTAAATGAAGTTGATGGCGTTGTAGGTTTTTGGTTTACAGTAACAGTCAGCGTAAAAGGTACTCCTGTACAAGTTCCTGTTATTGGCGTTACTGTATAGGTGGCAGTTTGAGCTGTTGCTGTTGTATTTGTTAGTGTACCCGTAATATTATCTGCTGCAACGGCATTTGCCGCTCCTCCTGTAATTGATCCCGCTGTTACAGACGGTGCTGTCCAAGTGTATTTTGTATTATTTGGTATTGTTCCGTTTGTAACATCGACTGGTGTAACAGAGAAAGCTGCTCCTGAACATGCATTACTTGTCATTGTATTAATTGTCGCTGATGTTACATCAACCATGACTGGTGTTGAATAAACTGTCGCACCACCACAACTTGCTGCAACACGATAATATGTTTTTGCAGTTTGGGTAGTTGTAAATGTTGATTTAGAATTTGCCGTATCTAAATAGTATATATTAACATTGTCAATAACATGATAATCATTTACATCTCCCGTACGTGCTGAAAATTTGAATTTCCAATTTGATTTATCAGAAGATAGATAAGCTGCTGGCAAAGCTAAATTAGACACAATAACAGTTCCTCCTATAGTAAGATTTAAGTATCCTTTATCACTAACGCTCATAACAACATTCCTAAGTGAACTTGTTCTTAAATTAAAAGGTGCATTTATAGCACTATTAAAAATGCTGTTCCCATTATATGTTATTCTAACACGACTTCCTGATTGAACTCCTTCATTATCATAGGTGTCAAGTTGCAAAACAATTCCAGAACCCTCACCACTTTCTCCCCCACCAGTACTATTAGCGATGTTTGAAGCATAACTTAAACTGATACCATCAGCACCATTACCTCCGTAAATTTTATAATCGAAAGATGCCGAAAATGTATTAATATTTACACCAGGCATTTTTTGAATTACAAAACCTCCCGTATAACCAGTCCCTAATGTTGTCAAAAATAGTTCACCACCAGATATAGAAGTATTATTTCCGTAAAGACTAATCTCTCCAACATTAGTATTCGCAGATTGATTTGCCGCAAAAGCACTGCTAAAAAAAGCTGTTGGAGTAGGTGTTGCACTTGTCCAAGGAGCATTACCGTCAGTAGAAGTTTGCCAAACGTAAGATGTACCTTCAGCCATCGTATTTTGCAATGACAAAGTAAAAGGTGCATTAGGACAAACTGTCGATGCAGTAGTTAATGTATTACCAGGGGCATTTCCTACACACGCTTCTAAAATAGTAATATTATAATCCTGAATCTGCCCAGTACTTCCTGAAAGCGCACAAGGATTATTATTATAACCAGAACTTCGACGAGCAACGACTCTCATTTTTGTTGCTCCTGCAGTTGAACCAGAACCAGATGGAATTTGCAAATAAATTGAAGTCGCTTTTCCATCAGTACCAGAAGAAGATCTTATAGTACCAATTGCATACGGCCCTTCTGTAGAATCATCGAAATCTCCATCTCTATTCCAATCAAAGTAAGCCGTATAATAACTATTAACATCTCCATTGGTATACCCTTTCACAGTTAGCTCATAAAATTGACCTTTTGAAACACTAGCAGCTGGCACATTTGAATAGTAAATATAAGGTGCTGTAGACGAAGCTGAAGTTGCATTATTGATCGTGCCAAATAGAACATTTGTAATGGCTGTAACTGATGAGAAAGTAGTACAAGTGCTTGAACTTACATTTATTGTACCAGTAGTTGCAGTAAAATAAGTGTCATTTTTATTTTGTGCTGTAGAACTCGAACTTCCCCAAGAAGTTGGAACCACTTGATTACCGTTTAGAGTTAGAGTATTGGCGCTATGTGTTACTGTACCCAAATCTGCCTTTACTCCTGAATTTATAACTAGGGCCCCTCCTACTGCAGTAGTTCCAGAAAAGAACTTAGTCCCGCTTCCAGCTAATGTTAAGTTATTAAAGTTTGAAACATTAAAAGATTGGTTATTATTATTACCATTTAAAGTTACTGTAGCTGTACCTGCATTAAATGTTCCTGCATTCGTAAAATTTCCTGCAATAGTCAAGTTATTATTGCCAGCCGATAAACCTCCTCCTATTATTGATAAATTACCATTTATTGTTAGTCCTGTTCCTAATGTAGTTGTTCCAGAAGCAATTGTTAAATTATTAAATGAAGTAAATAATGTCGATGGTAAGGTATTGCTAGCGCTCATTATTACAGTACCTCCACCTGGATTCCAAGAATTTCCTGACACCGTTGTAACAATTATGCCACCAGAAATGTTCATTGTTCCTCCTGCGTTCATATTGATTATACCAGCTGCTTTTGTTCCCGTATTTGGATTTCCTACATTTAAACTACCTGTATTAAATACTGCTCCACTTGAAAAAGTTATTGTACCTGTTCTAGCTGTCTGACCATTTCCTCCAAATGTGGAATTTCCAGAAACTGCTAATGTAAAAGCACCACTAAAATCAATCGCACCAAAATTATTACCTCCATCAAACCCAGGACTTCCCACTTGTAATGTAGCACAAGCAGAATTGGTATTAACAGTTACAGTATAACCTCTTTCAATAATAACTATGTCTCCAACACCTGGAAACCTTCCTACCGGCACTTGATTTCCTCCGCTTTCATAAGACCAAGTTGATCGAGCATTCCAATCACCTGATCTTCTAGAATAAAATGTATCTGCATTAGCAAAAGAAACCATAAAAAACATCCCCACACACAGCAGTCTTAAACTTGGTGTACACAATCCTTGGGGTAAAGATTTAGAGGAAATGAAGAATAAAAACGAGTAAAGTAATTTTCTCATCATATAACAGTAGGTATTTGTTTTAAATTTGTTTTTGGTTTGCTTAAAGCAAAAAAGGCATTTCTTCCAAAAAAAGCTAATGCTCTTTTGGTAATTCTCTGAAAACTAAAATGTTAAATTCTCGACTTTGAGTCAGAATCTAAAATTGTTAAAATTCCGTACAAAAATATTTAAATTAGCCTAATACACAAGGTTATAATTTATTTCTTTTTATAAAATATTAACAAATTTCAGAATTATTTTATAACTAATTGAGCATAACTGAATTTAAACGTTAAAACGAATGAAAAAACCGACGAACAGCACTTTTACCATCAAAG
Source organism: Flavobacterium sp. 38 (assembly GCF_057799715.1). Classification (NCBI taxonomy): domain Bacteria; kingdom Pseudomonadati; phylum Bacteroidota; class Flavobacteriia; order Flavobacteriales; family Flavobacteriaceae; genus Flavobacterium; species Flavobacterium sp. 38. The sequence goes on from NZ_JBYNWZ010000001.1 coordinate 349,126, forward strand.
AAGCTTTACAAAAACTAGAGCATTTTTGTGCTTACCAAGAGCGCTGTCATAACGAAGTTGTTGATAAATTATATAGCTTAAAAATGACTCGTGACGAAATCGACTATATTGTAGTTCAGCTCATTGAAGGGAATTTTTTAAACGAAACTCGTTTTGCTTGTAGCTTCGCACGAGGCAAACACAGAATAAAACATTGGGGAAAAATTAGGATTACAAATGAGCTAAAAATGAGAAATATTTCATCAACGAATATTTCTTTGGCTTTGAAAGAAATTTCAACTGAAGAATATTTTGAAACTTTCGAAAATCTAGCAGAAAGATCTTGGAATAGCATTTCGGAAACTAACCTTCTCAAAAAACGTAAAAAATTCTGCGACTATATGCTTCGCAGAGGTTTCGAAAGTAATTTGGTTTACGACAAAGTAAAAGAATTGGAAGAAAACTAAATTCTTTTCCATCTCTCAAAAGACTGTTTCCTGTTTCTCTCCAAACTGCAGTAAATTTCTTTCATAACCTCCACAACTTCAAGTTATAAATTATTCCGTTTTTGAAGAATTTATAGCATATCTGACGTTTTTTAGTCGAAATAGTCAAAAAACAATCTCAAAAACCTTAATTATTTACGATTATTCTTATATTATTTTTGAACATTTTATAAGAATTATTATCGAACATTAAAATTCTTAATGCAGTTCATCGACTATTTTAACAATTCATCGATTATATAGGGGTTCGCAAAACCCTAACAATTTACAGCTCGTAGATGTATCTATCTTTGCCGCGGTTCGAAAGTTCTATGCCAGCATAACAAATTGATAGAAAACATTTAACATGAAAAAAACTTTACTTTTATTCTTATTGTTGCCTTTTTTAACGTTTGCTCAAAATGTAGATTTAGCCACTTGGGCTTTAACGTCCAATGGAAATGTAACCACTAATCAAAGTTATGTGCAACCTGGCACATTTACTACCTACCAAAATCCAATAACATACGGAAGTACTGGAGCTTTGGCTAATGGTTGGGATAATTCAAATTTTGAACATTATCGATATCTTGAAATTTCTATTTCAGCAACAGCAGGAAATGCAATTTGGGTAACAAATTTGATGTTTCAGCAAGCAAGTATTGCAAATGGAAGCACACCTGGCCCTTCATCATATTTGGCAAAATATTATATTTCAGAAAACGGAAATGTTCCTGGAGAATATAACTTTTATTATACTAATAGTACAACGCTTGTACCAGAAGAATCAATTTCTGGAAATACTAATAAAACTATTAAAATCAATCAATCTCTTAGTTCTAACCAAAGATTGATTGTACGATTGTATACAAAAGGAAATGACTATAATGGCATCAAATGGCAATTTCTAGCCAATACATTAAAATTTACAGGAAGGTTAATGACCCCTTTATCTGGTGATTACATAATTGGAACTGCTGCAAATGCGGATTTCCCAACTTTAACATCAGCAATCAACACTTTAAATAATTTTGGAATTTCTGGTCCAGTAAATTTTTTATTAGACAACACGACTTACAATCGAGGCAATGGCGAAATTTTCCCTTTAGTCATTAATCCTTTTACAAATAATGGCACCTATAAAGTGACTATTAAACCCAATGCAGGTAGAAATGTTACTATAGAATCTACAAACTCTCCTTCAACAACTTCAACACCAGCAGTTTTTAAATTGAACGGAGTTGACAACATTACTATTGACGGAAGCAATAATGGAACTTCAACAAAAAACTTAACTATTTACAACAACAACCCTCTTAATCAAAAAAGATCTGTAATATGGGTTGCGAGTCAAAATAACAGCAACGGCGCATCAAATAATGAATTTAAAAACCTAAACTTAAATCAAAATCATCGCAATGATGATCTTTCGATGGGAGTTTTCTTAGGAGGCTCACAAAATTTAGGAGATGTTGCCGAGGCAGCAAATTCAAACAATATAATTTTAAACAATACTTTTACAAGAGTTGGGCAAGCTGTTTATGCACTTGGAAATTCTTCTGCTCTTTCTACTTCGATAAAAGTTCAAAACAATACTATTGGCTCTGGTACAACTGCGGAGAAACCATTTTTAGGAATTTATTTTTCTAATATGAATACCTACGAAATTTCTGGAAACACCATAAACGGCATCGATAAAAGAACAACAGCATACAATCCTGTACATTCTGGAATTATCGTTTTAGGAAACAGTAATGGTAAGATATTTAACAATACAATAGCTAAAGTTACCAATACTGAAGCAAACGGATATTGTGCTGGAATATATATTGACAGCGGAAACAATATAATTTATAACAACATCATTAGCGGAGTATCTTCTGCTAATGCTTCATCTCCTGGGCAAGGTATTTACCTGAATTCTGGAAGCTCTAACAAAGTTTATTACAACACCATTGTAATGAATGATGATATTAATGTAAGTGGCTCTTCTTGTTTATACATTGCAAGTGGTGTAAGTAATCTGGGAATCAAAAACAATATTTTTAACAGCACTCAAAGTAATGGAAATCAATATTTAATAAATTCTGATGCTGCTGAAAGTTCTATTACAGAATTTGATTATAACAATTATTATCTAAGCACACTTGCTTCAAAACTGAGAAATAAATTAGCTTCAGGTCCTTTTGTTGATTTAGCTGGATGGAAAGGTTTTAACTCACAAAAAGAACAGCATTCAATTGCAGTTGAGCCAAAATATATTTCTCCGACAGATTTTCACTTAGCTCAAAATACAACAAATTCGCTAATTCATGCAAAAGGAACGCCAATAGCAACTTATACAACTGATATTGATAACGAAACAAGAAGCAATAGCACACCAGACATGGGAGCTGATGAAATAATCATCTGCGAGCAAGGTGACCAACAAGCTTTTGGGGTTAACTCATGGATTGGGTATGTATATAAATGGTCAGGAAATACTGCCCCAAATCCTGCACTTGCTTCTGCTCCTGCTACAGCAACAAACGTTTTTATAGGAAATGTTACCGAACAAGCAACATTTGATAGAAATGTAGGAAGTGGGCAAGTTGCTGGCGCTACAACAAATATCTGTGGCACACCACCGTCTGACAAATTTTTTGTACGATATAAAATGCGTACGACAGCAACTGTAGCAGGGCAATACAATATAACTCTTGCAGGGGATGACGGAATTAGACTTTATATTGATGATAAACTAGTTCTAACACGTTGGAACGATCATAGTTATGTAGTAGATGCTGCATTAGTAACTTTAACGGATGGCGCGCACGAGTTTGTATTAGAATATTATGAAAATGAAGGTTCTGCTAGAACTACATTTTTAATGGGACTGACAAAAGGAGACCAAACTCTACCTTATGGTAAAAAAGTATGGAATGTTTACGGTTTCACCAAAAATGATCTAAACCTAAACAATGTAGTCTACGCAGGAAATTACGTTGATACAAACACAAATGTAGATTCAAGAAATTACTGGCCAGTAGGAAAGTCGCCATCTTCAGCAACAAATTGGCAAGGTGCGACATTACAGGATGATAATTTTACTGTGTCATACAGACGTGAAGGATTTACATGTGGCCAATATCAAATACAAGTCGCAAATTATGATGATGCTGTACAAATTTATCTGAATGAAGCGGCAACTCCTATATTTAACAAATCAGGATACACCAACACTCCAGAATTAACCGAAAATGGAAAGATTTATACTTTAAACAGCTCATCTAAAATTGAAGTTCGTTTTAGAGAAGATGCTGGAAATGCAAATGTTGCCGTAAATTTCCTTAAAGTTGAAACTATTTATGACGGAACTGGAACCCCACCAAGTGGAGCAGGCATAACAGTTAATGCTAACACTATCTTAAATTCAGACCTTACTGTTTGTTCTTGTACAATTAACAATGGGGCTACTTTAACAGTTAAAAAAGATGTAACTTTAACTGTCGACGAAGATATAAATGTAATTGGTTCAGGAAAACTATTGATTTTAGATGGAGGTTCATTGCTTCAAACTTCAACAAGCAGCAACATGTTTACTGGAGGAGCAAATACGTTTGAAATACAAAGAACAACCAATGTAGTTCGTTATGACGTGACATATTGGTCGTCACCCGTAGCCAATTTTTCATTGCACGATTTGTCTCCAGACACTTTGTGGGATAAATATCATTACTGGAATCCGACTAATGAAAGCTGGGTTCTTAATCCGAACGGAATAGAGAAAATGGCGGCAGGTAAAGGATATAGCATTAGAGCGCCACAAACACACGATCTTACTATTCCTGCCGATTTTACTGCAAAATTTACAGGAAAACCAAATAATGGAGATATCCCAGTATCGCTAGTAAATGGACATTTAAATCTACTAGGAAACCCATACCCATCTGCTATTGATGCCGAAAAATTTATTAGAGACAACGGAGATATAGGAGCTTTATACTTCTGGTCACATAATACACCGCCAAAGATTATAGAAGGAACCAACACATTTAGTTATGATAGTGCCGATTTTGCCGTTTTTACATTGACTGGGCAAACTCAGCCTTCTCCAAAAGGACAAGTTCCTAATGGTTATATTGCAACTGGACAAGGCTTCTTTATTGAACCTAAAGTAAGCACTGCTTTATTTACAAACGCGCAAAGAGTGAAAGCTAAAAACACATCATTCTTTAAGACGACAGAGAGCACTAGCGAAATAGAAAAAAATCGTCTATGGTTAAATTTAACCAATACGAAAGACGTATTTAAACAGATACTTGTAGGATATGCAACTGGAGCAACAAATGGATTAGATCATAATTATGACGCTGAAACAATGAGCAGTAACTCTTATGTTGATTTTTACAGCATAAACGAAGCTACGAGTTTAACCATTCAAGGACGCGCGTTGCCTTTTGATAACACAGATACTGTTCCTCTAGGCTTTGAAGTCAATGCTGAAGGTGAGTTTACAATTTCAATTGACCATGCAGATGGATTTTTTAATAACCAGGCCGTTTATTTGGAAGATAAAACAACAGGCAAGATAACAGACCTTCGCACCACAAATTATACCTTCAAAACTACTGCTGGAACCTTTACAGATCGTTTTGTTTTGCGTTATACAAACAAAACTTTAGGCACAGACGATTTTGAAAATATAGGAAATAATGTTTTAGTTTCAGTAAAATCAAAAGTAATAAATCTGACTAGCGGAACTGAAAACATTAAAGAAACACAGATTTATACTATCGGAGGCCAATTGCTTTACAGCAAAAATAAAATTGAAGCAAAAGAATTAAAAATTGAAAACTTACATTCTAGCAATCAGGTTTTATTAGTAAAAGTAATTCTAGAAAATGGTCACACAGTCACGAAAAAAATCATTTTTAATTAATAGCAAAAACCCATCGTAATAGATGGGTTTCTTGTTTTTATTCTTTATCTAAATTAAAACTCTTGTTTCGTATTTAAAAGATAAAATCTCTAACCAATTCCAAAACCTCATTAATTTCTTCTTGAGAATTATAACTGTGAATGCAAAAGCGAAGACGCTCCTGACCTTCTGGAACTATTGGAGAAAGTACAGCCTGGATATCAAAACCCTTGTCGTGAAGTTGCTGTGTCAGCTTTTTCACATTATCATTTCCTGGAACAATAGCAGAATGTATGGGTGATTTACTGTGAACAAACATTGGTTTTAATCCCAGCAAATTTTTCTGCTGATTAAAAAACACAATATTTTGACGAAGCTTTTCAATAGCTTCTTTTTCTATTTCCAATTGCTGATAAGCTGTAAAAATTGTGGCAACCGCATGAGGAGACAAAGCAGTAGTATAAATAAAGCTTCTCGCAAAATTGATTAGATAATCTTTAAGACTAATACTTCCTAAAATTGCGGCACCTTGGCATCCTAAGCCTTTTCCAAAACTTACGATTCGGGCAAAAATTTTATTATGCAATTGCAGATATTGAGTCAGTCCCTCTCCTTTTTCGCCAAAAACACCCAAAGCGTGAGCTTCATCGACAACGAGATAACAATTGTACTTTTCCGAAAGCTGTATGAGTTCTTCCAAATTCGGACAATCGCCATCCATAGAAAAAACACTTTCTGTTACAATGTAAATCGTGGTATCAGGAAATTTAAGGATATGGTTTTCTAAATCTTCAGTATCGTTGTGAATAAAATGATGCGATTTTGCTCGCGACATTGCAATTCCATCTTTTATAGAAGCATGACATAGTTCATCATACAAAACAACATCATTTTCTTGCGGTATAGCACTAAAAAAACCTAAATTGGCATTGTATCCCGAATTGAAAATTAAAGCCGTTTCTGCCTCATGAAATTCAGCTATATAACTTTCTGCAATTTGACAAAGAGAATGATTTCCTGTAAGCAATCTAGAACCTGTAGCCCCATTTTGAAAAATCTCATTTTCCAATAAATAAGCATGAGTATGTTTGAATAAAGTTTCCGATTTAGAGAACCCGATGTAATCATTAGAAGAAAAATCAATCAGATTATTAAACACAGGCAACTTCTTAAACAAATTATCCTGTTTACAACTTTCTATTTTCCGATTAAGATTTTCTGGCAATTCCATAAAACAAAGTTAGGCAATTCATTCTATAATAAAATAAACAGCGGATTGTAGTCAACCCGCTGTTTTTCTAAATTTAAATAGCACTAATAAAAGGTGATTGTCTACTGTAATTAGACTTCAACATTTCCTTTACCATAAACTTCGAAATATCTAATGCTGTAATTTTATCTCCTAAACAGTCTTCAAGGTTTACCGAGATTTCAGAACTTTCATCAGAAAAAACAATTAACGGAACACGAACTTGTGTCCAATCGACGTCGCTATTTACCAAAAGATCAAAAGTGAATTGTCTGTCTTTTTGAATTTCTGGAAATTTCGTTTTCATCCAGTCGGTTGCCATAATCGTTTTTGGACTTTTTTTATCGAAAGGGGTATCAATATTGAGTCCGGCCAGTAAAACATATCTCTGAATATCATAATTCTTCATAGCTTTCAAAATGTTCTTTGTTGCCTGACTCGCCACCATTGGCTCTCCCGGTCGTTGACCAATAGTGCTTAACACTGCTTGACAATCTTTCAGCAACACATTTATCGATTCTTCATCAATAGCATCTCCTTTAATGATTTCTATTTTTGAACTCTGAATGGTAAAATTATTCGGATTTCTTAGAAGAAGTTTTACACTAAATCCGTTTTCTAATAACTGGTTTACAAGGTATTTTCCAGTTCTTCCGCCACCGCCCAAAACGGCAACTTTTGATATATTTTTCATATCTTTTCTTTATAAAATTTGACATAATTAAATTATGCTTCGTCATTCAAGATGAAGCAAAAGCGCAAAAGCTTACTGAGCTTTTACATTTGATCAAATATTTTATAAAGAGATTCTAATAATTCAAAAGTAATAAAATAAAAAAAGCCAGACAAGAATGTCTGGCTTTTCTGCTTATTTTGAAATCGTCTTAGTCAACTAAAACAATTATCTTATTGTTTTTCATTTCGATTGTTCCTGACTTAATCTCTAAAGTATAAGTTTGATCATTAACTCTCGTAAATTTATCAGCTGCCTCTTTTGAAAAACTGAAGCTTGGAGCTGCAATTTTAATTGTTCCCTCTTCTAAGATAGAAACAATTGGAGCGTGATGATTTAAAATTTGAAAACTACCATTAACTCCTGGTAAAGTAACCGAAGTAACTTCTCCTGAAAATAATTTCGCTTCTGGTGATACTATTTCTAAAATCATTTTTTTTGAGTTATGAGTTATAAGTTATGAGTTATAAGTGAGTAGAAACTCATAATTTATAACTCATAATTCATAATTATATTAAGCTTCTGCCAACATTTTCTCTCCAGCTTCAATTGCATCTTGAATAGAACCTTTCAAGTTGAAAGCAGCTTCTGGAAGGTGATCTAACTCACCGTCGATGATCATGTTAAATCCTTTGATAGTATCTTTAATATCAACTAATACACCTGGAATACCTGTAAATTGCTCTGCTACGTGGAATGGCTGAGACAAGAAACGTTGTACACGACGTGCTCTAGATACTGCAAGTTTATCTTCTTCAGATAACTCTTCCATACCTAAGATAGCGATGATATCTTGTAATTGTTTGTATTTTTGAAGAATCTCTTTAACTCTTTGCGCACAGTTGTAGTGCTCATCACCTAAGATGTGTGGAGTTAAGATTCTTGAAGTAGAATCTAACGGATCAACTGCAGGATAGATACCTAACTCAGCAATTTTACGAGACAATACCGTTGTTGCATCTAAGTGCGCGAAAGTTGTTGCCGGCGCCGGGTCAGTTAAGTCATCCGCAGGAACGTAAACCGCTTGTACAGATGTAATAGATCCTTTGTTTGTAGATGTAATACGCTCTTGCATAGCTCCCATCTCTGTTGCTAGAGTTGGCTGGTAACCTACAGCAGAAGGCATACGTCCTAAAAGTGCTGATACCTCAGAACCTGCTTGTGTAAAACGGAAGATGTTATCAACGAAGAATAATACATCTTTTCCTTGGTCTGATCCAGCTCCATCACGGAAATATTCAGCGATAGATAATCCTGAAAGTGCCACACGTGCACGAGCTCCAGGCGGCTCATTCATTTGTCCGAAAACGAAAGTAGCTTTAGACTCTCTCATTCCTGGCATATCTACTTTAGATAAATCCCATCCTCCATTTTCCATAGAGTGCATGAAATCATCACCGTATTTAATAATTCCTGACTCTAACATCTCACGAAGCAAGTCATTTCCTTCACGTGTTCTTTCACCTACTCCAGCGAATACTGAAAGTCCACCGTGACCTTTTGCGATATTGTTGATCAACTCCTGAATCAATACTGTTTTACCAACACCTGCACCACCAAACAATCCAATTTTACCTCCTTTTGCGTAAGGCTCGATCAAATCGATGACTTTGATACCTGTAAATAAAACTTCAGATGAAGTTGATAAATCTTCAAATTTAGGAGCTTGTCTGTGAATAGGCAAACCGTTTTCTCCAGTTTTAGGCAAATCACCTAAACCATCAATGGCATCTCCAACAACATTAAATAAACGTCCATATACGTCTGGACCGATTGGCATTTGGATTGGATTACCAGTTCCAACTACTTCATATCCTCTTGACAAACCGTCTGTAGAGTCCATAGAGATTGTACGAACAGTGTTTTCTCCAATGTGAGATTGTACTTCAAGAACTAAAATAGTTCCGTCTTTTTTAGTGACTTCTAGTGAATCATAAATTTTTGGAAGTTCAACATCTTTACCGTTGAAAACTACGTCTACTACTGGTCCAATGATTTGAGCAACTTTTCCTATTACTTTTGACATTACTTATGTATTTATTAAATAGCTATTTAGGTTTATCGAAAATACCTCTTTTTTCAGAGCGCAAAGATAATTTTTTAAAATATAAAATCAATTTTTTTTTCATAAAAAATAGCATCATTTTGTTTGATTCATAAAACTTGACCAAAAAACAACAAAAACGGCATTTTTTTTATTAAAAGAAAAAACCGCTGCATTGGTAAAAATGAGCGGTTTTTTGAAATATTTTAAACATATATCCAATTACGGAAGTGTAGCTGGATATTGAATTGGATATTTAGCCAAATCTACATGACGAAGTGTAGAACCGTATTTTTCATTAATGGCATCAATAAAGATATTGGCAATTAACCCATATCCTCTTGCACTTGGATGAACTCCGTCTAAAGAGAAAGCGCCGCCTGTTACATAAGTAGAAGACATTACAAAATTTCCAAATTTCACACCGCCACTTGACAACTGTGTCATTGTTGTTACTGTGTTAACAAATGCCAAGCCTTTTTCATCTGCAATAGCTTTTATTGCAACATTATAAGCATCTGTCGCTTTTTTAACCTCCGCAACTTCGTCTTTTGTCAAAACCCAGTTGTCTGCTAACGGAACAGAAAGTCCATTTACTTTTGTTGCATCACCTCCAACTGCTGTTCCTATGAAAGTTCTTGCAGACAATACTACTAAATCTTCTTTTGTCGCTTGTCTATAAGACGGAAGTCCTGCTGCTGAAAGATTTGTCAAATAGCTGTCTACAATTACTACTGCATTATTTCCTGCTTTAAATGTAATTGTTCTTCTTGTAGCCTCTTCTGCAGAAAGCATTTTAGCCGCTACCAATTGTTGCAGACCAGCATTATATACAGCATAACCCGCATTTAATTGCGTTGCTAAAGCTGCAGAAAGCGGTGCAGGATTGTAAGGAACTGTTGTAAAATAAGGAAGAGTCGTAATATAAGGAAGATTTGCTACTACTCCTTTTGCTCCATTTGCGGTTAAAGTCGTCACCAAATTAGAATAGATATTCTTAAACACTGTTGGATCTGTAATATCATTACTGCCATAAGTTGCTGGATTCATATTTCCTGTCTGATCTTTACCGATTCCGCCAGAAGTTGCATAAGCTAACACATCATTTCCTCCAATAAAAAGAGAAAAGAAAGTTGGAGCCTGAGCCACAGCATCTCCTAAAACTGTAGCAGTAGCCGAACTTGAAAATCTAGCAAAATAAGGATTTGCTGCTCCTGTTGCCGCTCCGGCAACATTTCCATAACCCGGAGCAATCAAATGATAAGATTTTGCCCCTGGAACTCCCATATTATTAAATGTTCCTGTTAGATGATTTGTAATTTCTGTAGTTGGTTTACCCGAAACATTCACAGGAGCTTGACCGTTAAAATATAATCTTGTTCCCGCAACAACATTTCCTCCCAAAAGCAATCCGCCAATATTATCATTCATTAAAGGCTGAGCAAATGCGCCTCCGCCAGCTTCAACAAATTGCTGTGACAAAATATTCACATAGGAATTCTCCTGTCCTTTTTTGAAAAGAGCATTATCACTGTATCCTGCAGCAAAAGAATCCCCAAGCGCAATATATTTGGTAAAAACTGCAGAACCTGGAGTTACAGGAACTTCTGCCGGAGCATCATTATCATCATTATTACATGCTGCCAAGACGGTTAACGAAACCAAAAACAGCCATTTTATATTTTTTTTCATTGTAGTACTTTTTAAATTATTATCTCTTTCATTACAACCCAGCAATCACTTACGGATTAATTGTCCATGAAGCAAACCACATCTGACCAATTGCTCCTGCTCCAATTACTTGAAGATAATCTGATCCAAAAAGATTTGTTGCTCCTACTTTAATAACTGATTTCCATTTTGGAAGTGCATAATTTACCTGAGCATCTAGCACTGTATTTTCTGGAATCATACCATCCCCAAAAGAAGACTCCCATAAATACTCAGAATTCCATCTTACATTCACATTAAAGCCTAAGTTTTTAGTCACTTTTGCATTTCCAAAAGAAGCTTTAATTCTATGTTTTGGCGTATTAAACCCAGCTACGAAATCTGGATCTTCTGACTGATCAAAGTTAAATTGAGAATAATTATAGTTAACTCCTACTTCAAAATCTTTATATACTTTTTTATTTAAACCTGCTCCAAAACCAAAAGAAGAAATCTGAGCTGTCGTATTAGTATATACCTGATACACTCTTCTGTCTCCAAAAGCAAGTGCCTGATACGTTTGCTGCACAGCTGGATTTGTCGGATCTGTACCAACCGTTCCATAGTAAGGAGAAATAACTCTTGCAGTATTCATGAAGTCATTATAAATATTATAATAAGCATTTAAATCTACAGATAAATCGTTTTGAACTACTGTACGATATCCAACTTCAAAAGCCTGAACCTGCTCTGGTTTTACCAATCCAATATCAGCAACTTGAAGATCTCCTGGATTTGCAGAAGCTGCAAACGCCTGAACAGAAGCTACTGTATATGCATTACGATATGCATTTTGTCCTGACATTCCAATTGTAGCTGGCTGACCCGCTGCTTGTCCCGCCGCACTCACATTTACAGTTTCCTGAAAACGATCTAAATTTTCTGGCGCAGAACCAATTAAAGCAAATGGCCCTAGGTCTAAACCAATATATTGATCTTGTGTAGTTGGGTTACGGAAACCTGTTTGATAAGACAATCTGAAGTTATGATTTTTACTTGCTCCAGCAGAATACACAAAAGATACTCTTGGAGAAATATTTCCATCAAAGTTTTGGCTTTTATCGTAACGTAAAGACCCAGTAAATTTCAATCTGTCTTCTAAGAATTTTTTCTGAAGCTGCGCGTAAGCTCCGTATTCTTTATATTCAATTGGACCATCGTAATCTGTAAAAATTGTCCCTTCAGAATCCATTACATATTTTCTCCAAGAACCACCAACTTGAACTTCTGCCCATTTGATAATATCTCTAAAATTATAATTCACATCTGAATGGTATAATTTTGAATGATCAATAAATTTTGCTCCTTGAGTTAAATCTGGATTTGCCACAACTGTAGACAATGCCTGATTAAACTGTGCGCTACCTGGTTCAAATCTTGCAGATCCAGTTGGTTTTGGAAGAAATGAAATTTGCGCCGGCAAAACATTATAATCGGCAAAGTTTCTTGCGATAGCAGCAGATTGATTTGCATCTGTTCCCATCACGGCACCCGCATACTGATAAGCCGTTGCATAGTTTGTAAACCATTCTTGGTCTGATTTTGCAGCTCTGTTTACGTTCCATGCAGCAAATCTCATATCATAAGAGTTTCCTGCATCTTCACTTGTAAAATATATTCTACCAAAAAAGTTTTTACCCTTAACTTCAAATTTACCTTGCTGCATTAAGAAATCTTTTAATGCATATCTGTTTGCTCCTTGATAAATAGTACTTCCTGTACCAATTTTATATTGCAGTATAAATTCTGTATCGTCTGCCCATGGTTTAATATGCGCACTAAAATCAGCTTTCATACTTTGAACTTTATTGTCTGTCAAGTCTTGCTCACGATAACCCGTTCTACTAACTTGCCCTACATTCGGAATAAAAGTAGTAACCTCGTCACCATAAATATTCAATCCGTCATAATTCTGATTCATAGCATGCCCAACAGAACCACCCGTCATACTTCTTGTATCATTTGCAATCCACTCACTTGCTTCCATGTAAGTAAAATTGGCCTTCATTGCAAAGTGTTTTGTAAATGCTTTTGCAGCTCTAATTCCAAAATCATTATAATCATTTGTTCCGGCTGCATCTTGGCTAGTTTGACCATATTTATAGTAAGCCGTTATCCCTTCATTTGTAAACGGACTTTTACTAGTCATAAACATAATTCCGTTAAAAGCGTTTGCACCATAAAGCGCAGAAGAAGCTCCTGGCAAAAGCTCAACACTTGCAACGTCTATGTCTGAAACCCCAATTAAGTTACCCAATACAAAGTTCAAAGCAGGAGAAGAGTTATCCATACCATCTACCAATTGCATAAAACGAGTATTGGCAACAGTAGCAAAACCACGAGTGTTTACTGATTTAAAAGAAATACTGCTCGTATTGAAATTTACTTCTTTTAAATTTTCCAAACCATCATAAAAAGTGGCCGCCGTAGTATTTTTTATCTCCTGAATTCCCATTCTCTCAATTGTAACAGGAGATTCAATTACCCTTTCAGGCGTTCTTGATGCAGAAACTACAATCTCATCCAATTTAGTTTCTTCATCTTTTAAAACAACATTTAATTTTTGATTAGCAGCTGTTACGTTTATCGTTTTAGACTCAAATCCTACTGCAGAAACCTTTACCGAAAAAGGCAGCTTAGAATTGGTAGTCAATTTAAACGATCCGTCGAAATCAGTAGAAGCTCCACTATTTTCTCCGACCACAACAACATTAGCACCTGGAATAGATTGTTTGTTACTGTCTGTAACCGAACCTGTAATTGTATTCTGCGCAAAAGTTACTCCGCTGAATAACAACATAATTAGCAAATAGATTCTCATTAGGGTTAGTTTTTGGATTAGTATATGTAGCCAAAATAAGCAAATATTTTAATATGTATAAAAAAACGTTAAATAAAATTAATATTTAGCATGATTTTTTACAATATTTTAACTATTTGGTAATTGAATTTATTAGAATAAAAACAAAGAAATCAAGAAGAAAAACCAATATACTATGCATACATATAAATTTTCACTAAAAAACTGAAAATTTCATAAAAATACATCCCTTCAAAAAAATTATTGACAATAAAAAAAAGCGAGATGAAAATCTCGCTTTTTTAACATATTTGTATTTCGAAAAATAAACTATTCTACCGTAACAGACTTTGCTAAGTTACGTGGTTGATCCACATTACAGCCTCTCATTACAGCAATGTAATAAGAAAGCAATTGCAGTGGAATTGTCGTTACTAATGGCGATAATGCATCTGAAGTTTCTGGAATTTCGATTACATAATCTGCTAATTCACGAACTTGAACATCTCCTTTTGTCACAACAGCAATAATTTTACCGCTTCTTGATTTAATTTCCTGAATATTACTTACAATTTTATCGTAATGCCCTTGTTTAGGAGCAATGACAATAACTGGCATAAATTCGTCAATTAAAGCAATCGGACCATGTTTCATTTCCGCAGCAGGATATCCTTCAGCATGGATATATGAAATCTCTTTTAGTTTCAGTGCTCCTTCTAATGCCACTGGGAAATTATAGCCACGACCTAAATAAAGACAGTTTGGCGCATCTTTAAAAGCAGCAGCAATTTCTTTAGCTCTAGCATCAGTTTCTAAGGCTTCAGATACTTTCTCAGGAATAATTTCTAATTCTTGAAGATAAGTATGGAAATCTGTATTTGATAACGTTCCTTTTGCTTTTCCTAATCTCAAAGCAATCATCGTTAAAACTGTGATTTGAGTCGTAAATGCTTTTGTTGAAGCTACTCCAATTTCTGGTCCAGCGTGTGTGTAAGCACCAGCATGACTTTCTCTAGAAATAGAAGAACCAACTACATTACAAACTCCAAATACAAATGCTCCGTTTTCTTTTGCCAATTTAATAGCCGCCATAGTATCTGCAGTTTCTCCAGATTGAGAAATTGCAATAACTACGTCATCTTTATTGATAATTGGATTTCTGTATCTAAACTCAGAAGCATATTCTACCTCTACAGGAATACGGGTAAATTCCTCAAAGATATATTCTGCAACTAAACCTGCATGCCAAGAAGTTCCGCACGCAACGATAAGAATTCTTTTTGCATTTAAGAATTTCTCTAGATTATCCTCAACACCAGCCATTTGAACGATTCCTTCATTTGCATGAAGTCTTCCTCTATAAGTATCTTTAATTACACTTGGCTGTTCGTAGATTTCTTTTAGCATGAAATGATCATACCCTCCTTTTTCAATCTGCTCCAAATTCATTTGAAGTTCTTGAATATAAGGATCTACTAAAGAGTCATCCTGAATTTTTCTAATTTTAATTGGCTTATGCAATCTGATATTAGCCATTTCGCCATCTTCTAAATATACCGCATTAGAAGTATATTCAATAAATGGAGAAGCATCAGAAGCAATAAAATATTCACCTTCCCCAACTCCAATTGCTAACGGACTTCCTAATCTTGCCGCTACAATTTCGTTTGGATTTTTTTTATCAAAAACAGCAATTGCATACGCTCCAACAACTTGGTTTAGTGCAATTTGAACCGCTTTACCTAATTTAATATTTTCTTTCTTTTGAACTTCTTCTATTAAATTAACTAAAACCTCAGTATCTGTATCTGACTTAAAAGTATAACCTCTTTTGATAAGCTCCTCTTTTAAAGGTGCATAATTTTCAATAATTCCGTTATGAATGATTGCTAAATCTCCAGAATTCGAAAGATGGGGATGCGAATTCACGTCATTTGGAACACCGTGAGTCGCCCAACGCGTGTGTCCAATTCCAATATTTCCGTTTGTTGTAAAGCCTTCATTTGCTTTAGCTTCAAGATCAGAAACTTTACCTTTTGTTTTGCAAACTTTAATGCTCGACTCGTTATCATACAACATAACGCCCGCACTATCATATCCTCTGTACTCAAGACGCTTTAATCCTTTTATTACAATAGGATAGGCATCTCGGTGACCGATATATCCAACAATTCCACACATATATATTTATTAATTTGGTTTCGTGTAGTAAACTTCAAGTTGCAATCTTTTATCAACTGGAACTGAAGATTTTCCGCCATAAATGACTGTACCCAAAGGACTCATAACTGATGTTCTTGGCGCTGCAGATATAATCTCATTTTTGTTCTTCAACGGATTAAATGCTACAGCAATTGGGCTTTGAGAAACAACCAGTCCTAAATCTACATTTTTAGCCGTAGCATCTTTTATCAGATTACGGAAATGGTTTGTAATTCTAATTTTATAACTTTTTCCTCTTTTATCAGAACCTACGCTAATTAATCCTCCATAAGTAGAAGCTGGATCCGTAGAATAATCTACCAAAACAGCATTATTTGTCAAATCATACAAATAAACTCTATTTGGCTCTTCTGTATTTGCCATTTTCTCAGCATCAATATTAAAAACTAAATTGGCTTCGTTAACTTTCCAATTCTTAACAACAGCATTACTTCTTATCTCATCCAATTGATCAGGAACGCCATTTGCTCCACTTACTGGTTCACCTGCAGCATTATAGCTTAATACATCTGTTGGATTAAAAAGTTTTATAACTGCAACAGATCCCTGGCCTCCTTTTAAATACAGTTTTTCGTCTCCTTCTGTCTTATTTACATTGGTGGTTATAGCGCTTGCATAATCTGGGTTTCGAGCATCTTCAAGAAAATTAACTGTCCCAGATGTAGCTGAAGAAACACCTTTCAAATTCAAAACAATAGTCTTATTTTCGGTAGCAGCGGCATCATCGGCTGTAGATGCTGTTTTAGCTTTGTAATAAACTGTAATCGTTCCAGCGCTAAAATCCATCAATGCCATATTGCTAGGGTTTGATCCAGACCTTTCTACATTAAAGTACAAACCTCTAAAGTATTCTTGAAAAACATCTTCTGTTGCAAGCTTAGAAGAAGGGGCATTTAATATTTTATCTTGAAAAAACTTCTTGTTTAAGTGCAAACGCATTTCAGGCTTTACCCTTGTGATTGTTTTCTTACCATCCGTCGTAATACTATCTTTATACTCTGCTGCACTGAAAAAGAATTCGTCATTTTCAAGCTTATTAGCAATATTATCATTTAATCTTTCCCCTACTTTTTTACTATTAAATTCAGTATTTTGATCTGTATAGTAATATTGTGGCAGTTGACCTCCTCCACTAAAGTAACTACTTCTCATCTGGATTCCAGACTCATAAACACTTAACTTCAGCTTCCCGTTTTTATTTCCATAGATAGAATCTAGCTCGTACGTATTATTACCACTATTATCAGTAGCGGTGATATGACTGAAATAAGGAATCTGTATTCTAACACTGTCAATTACAGGAGATTCGCCAATTGTTGGAGCATAAGATGCAAGTCCTACTTGAGCTACAAAATTTGCAGTTGTAGTTCCAAAAAGCGGATTATCAAAAATACCAAGAGCATTTGGCGTCATGCTATTTGACTGAACTGGAGTCACTTCTTGATTAAATGCTAAAACATCATATTTTTCAGCCTCAAGTCCAAAATGATCATCACCAACCAAACCATCACCAATCGCATTAAAATCTTTGTCGCAAGAATATAGAGAAATAGCAATTACAGCTAAAAAAGCTTTCTTAATAAAAGAAGTTTTATACATGTCTAATAATAAAAATTAAAATTTAAAGTCCAAATGTTCTATAGAAGTTGGTGTAAGCATCAGCAAACCCATCTTTCCCGGCGAAAGGTAAAAAAGGTTTTCCTGAAGATTCTATAAATTTTGTTAAACTTGGAGAAACATTCTCTGACGCAATAATCACACCGTCTGAATGTAAAATACTGGCTTTTAAAACATTCTCGTAATTTGGAACTTCTAAGTCTGAAACCGCTTCATGAGGAACACCATCAAACTTAACTTTATTGATCATTTCTAAATCTAGGTTTTCATCAAATGATTGACCATAAACAGAAGTAATAATTTTAGTTTCAGAAAACAAGGCTTCATGTTTATAGTAATGTTTCATATAAATTGGAAGCATTGCAGCCAACCATCCATGAACATGTATAATATCAGGAACCCAGTTCAACTTTTTTACCGTCTCTACAACGCCTTTTGCAAAGAAAATTGCTCTTTCGTCATTATCTGGATATAAAGCGCCCTCTTCATCAGTAAAGGTTGCTTTACGTTTGAAATATTCATCATTATCAATAAAATAAACCTGGATTCTTTCTTTCGGAATCGATGCTACTTTAATAATCAATGGCATATCTAAGTCATTCACTACCAAATTCATCCCTGAAAGTCTAATCACTTCATGTAATTGATGTCTTCTCTCATTTATATTCCCATATCTTGGCATGAAAATTCTTATCTGACCGCCTTGGTCATTAATCATTTTCGGAACGTCATAAGACATTAAAGAAACCTCATTTTCAGCCAAATAAGGCACGACTTCAGATGATACATATAATATCCTCTTATCTTTCATAATAGTATTTTACTTAATTTTGGTAATAAAAACGTCGCAAAATTACAAAAATTTATGCAGTTTATAACTAATATATTATGTTTGCACTAAATTTTAATAATACCTCAATGCATATTTTCTACAGTAAAGCAGCCTTGATAGCCTATCTTAAAACTATCAAAACGGCAAATTCAACCATCGGATTTGTACCAACCATGGGCGCTTTACACCAAGGACATTTGGCTTTAATGCAACGTTCGCTAAAAGAAAACGACGACACAGTAGTGAGCATTTTTGTCAATCCAACTCAATTTAATAATCCAGAAGATTTAGCAAAATATCCGAGAACTCTCGAAGAAGATATTAAGAAAATGCGTACATTAAGTGATAAAATCATTTTATACGCTCCTTCTGTCGAAGATATTTATGAGGGAAATACTGTTTCGCAGACTTTTGATTTTGACGGATTAGAAAACCAGATGGAAGGAAAATTCAGACCTGGGCATTTTAACGGAGTCGGAACAATTGTGAAACGCTTATTTGAAATCGTAACTCCGACAAATGCTTATTTCGGAGAAAAAGATTTTCAGCAGCTTCAGATTGTTAAAAAATTGGTTGAAAAAACGGAATTACCCGTTAATGTTGTCGGCTGTCCGATTTTTAGAGAAGAAAACCAGCTTGCCATGAGTTCTCGAAATGAGCGCCTAACAGCACAGGAAAGAAAAGATGCTTCTATTATTTACAAAACTTTAAGCGAGGCAAAAGAAATTTTCCAGAATCAAAGTCCAGAGGAAACAATCGAATTTGTAGAAAATTCTTTCAAAGACAACAAAGAGTTTGAATTAGAGTATTTTGTTATTGCTGACGAATCAACACTTTTATCTATCAATCAAAAAGAGAATGGCAAAAAATACCGTGCATTTATAGCAGTATTTGTTAATTCTATCAGACTGATTGACACCATTTCATTAAATTAATCTAACTTTGCAGCATGCAAATTCAAGTTATAAAATCTAAAATTCATCGAGTTAAAGTAACCGGAGCCGATTTAAATTATATTGGCAGTATTACTATTGATGAAACGCTACTAGAAGCTTCAAACATTATTGAAGGCGAAAAAGTGTCTATTGTTAACATTAATAATGGCGAACGTTTTGAAACTTACGCTATTAAAGGTGAAAAAAATTCAGGAGAAATTACCCTAAATGGTCCTGCAGCAAGAAAAGTACAGAAAGATGATATCATCATTATCATTTCTTATGCAACATTGGATTTTGAAGAAGCAAAAACCTTCAAACCATGGATTATTTTCCCGAATGAAAATGATAATTCGCTAACATAATACTTTTCATTTTTTGAAAACACATGCTTTGTCCAATATCTTTTGAACAAAGCATTTCTTATTGGTATAAATCAGAAAAGATTTACGCTATACCTCTTTGTTTCCTTTTTTCCTTAACAAAAAGAACAAATAAAGTATTATATTGCCATACTATATTTAATACTTTTCAATTCACTGAAATGCCACCAATCATGAAAAAAGTTTACCTACTATTATTTTTAATTTCATTATCGTCGTTTGCCCAAAAAACGTTCGACAACATTAAATCGGAGAAACTCGGAGAAGAACGTAGAATTACGATCGGACTTCCAGCTTCTTACGAAGCCAACAAAGACAAAAAATATCCAGTTCTTTATTTATTGGATGGAGATTATTTATTCGATCCGTTTTCTGGAGCTATAAGTTACGGCTCATATTGGGATGATATCCCAGAAATGATTATTATCGGAATTCATCAAAATAAAGACGGAGAACGTTTTGACGACACCACAATCGACCAAAATGAAGGACTTCCTTTTGAAAAAGGAGCAAAATTTTTCGAATTTATCGGAGCAGAATTAGTTCCATATATTGAGAAAAAATACCGCACATCGCCTTTCAGACTTATTGCAGGTCATGATTTAACAGCAAGTTTTGCTAATTTTTATTTGTATAAAGAAATTCCGCTTTTCAATGCATACATCTGTTTAAGTCCAGAATTGGCTCCAAAAATGGAAGTGCGTATTGCAGAAAAGTTTGCTAAAATAAAAAGCCCTGTTTACTATTATCTTTCTGCTGGAGAAGGTGATATCAAAAAAATAAAAGAACCGATAGAAAAATTAAACAGCAATATTAAAATCGCAAATAATCCGTTAGTGAATTATAAATACGATGTTTTCAAAGGTGCAACGCATTATACGGAAGTATTGCATTCTATACCGAGCGCATTGTACCAGATTTTTGAAGTATACCGACCAATAAATTCGGCAGAATACAACGAAAAAATTGCGGTTCTTGAATCGGGTTACGCAGAGTATTTGGAACAAAAGTACAACACCATGTCTGAAGTTATGGGAGTGCAAATTCCAGTAAGAATGACCGATTTTAAAGTAATAGAAAATATCATTTTAAAAAAGAATGCCTACAGTGAATTAGCAAAAATGGCTGAAATTGGAAATGTAAATTATCCTAAAGCTATGTTAGGAGAATATGAGTTAGGATTAATGTATGAAAAACAAGGAGATCCGAAACATGCCTCTAAAAAATACCAAAATGCTTCTCAAATGGAGCCAATTGGTGATTTGAACAAAGATTTGATGTACGAGAAAATCGACGAAATGAATACGCTTGCTAAAAAAAGTAAATAATGTCAAAAGTTAAAACTTCCTTTTTTTGTCAGAACTGCGGAACCCAATATTCCAAATGGCAAGGGCAATGCAATGCCTGCAAAGAATGGAATACGATTGCCGAGGAAATTATCCAGAAACAGGAAAAAGTGGCTTGGAAAAGCGAACCCACTTCTACAAGCAAAGCACCAAGACCTTTAAAAATTACCGAAATTGATTCGGCTCAGGAAGTTCGAATGGACACGACCGACAGCGAATTAAATCGTGTTTTAGGCGGCGGACTTGTTCCTGGTTCTTTAACGCTTTTGGGCGGAGAACCCGGCATTGGAAAAAGCACACTTTTACTGCAGATTTCACTTAAATTACCTTATAAAACTTTATATGTTTCGGGCGAAGAAAGTCAGAAACAGATAAAAATGCGTGCCGAAAGAATCACACCAAATAGCGATAACTGCTACATTCTGACGGAAACTAAAACACAAAACATTTTCAAGCAGATCGAAACGATGCAGCCGGAAGTGGTAATTATCGATTCGATTCAGACTTTGCATACTGATTATATCGAATCTATGGCTGGAAGCATTTCGCAGATTCGAGAGACAACCGCAGAATTAATCAAATTTGCGAAAGAAAGTAACACGCCGGTAATTCTGATTGGACACATTACTAAAGACGGAAATATTGCTGGACCAAAAATCTTAGAACACATGGTTGATACCGTTCTTCAGTTTGAAGGCGACAGAAACCATGTTTATAGAATTTTGCGTTCGCTAAAAAACCGTTTTGGTTCTACAGCCGAACTCGGAATTTATGAAATGCTCGGAAGTGGTTTGAGAGAAGTTTCAAATCCGTCTGAAATATTGATTTCACATAAAGACGAAGAATTATCAGGAACAGCTATTGCCACTACACTTGAAGGCATGCGTCCGTTGATGATCGAAATTCAATCTTTGGTTTCAACAGCAGTTTACGGAACTCCACAAAGAAGCACAACAGGTTATAATGCCAAACGTTTAAACATGATTTTGGCAGTTTTAGAAAAAAGAGCTGGATTTCGTTTAGGCGCAAAAGATGTTTTCCTGAATGTAACTGGCGGAATTTCTGTAGATGATCCTGCAATTGATTTGGCAGTAGTCGCTGCGATTTTATCTTCAAACGAAGATATTCCGGTTGGAAAAGGTTTTTGCTTTGCTGGTGAGGTCGGACTTTCTGGCGAAATTCGTCCTGTGAATCGTGTCGATCAGCGTATTCAGGAAGCTGAAAAATTAGGTTTTGATACAATCTTTGTTTCTAAATACAACAAAATTGCTTTAAAAAATACCGGAATCAAAATTGAATTGGTTGCAAAAATTGAAGACGTTGCAAGTATTCTTTTTGGTTAGATTTTTTTAGCCACGAATTTTTCGCCACAGATTAAAAGGATTTCCACAGATTAATCTTTTTAATCATTTTAATCTGTGGCAAAAGAAAAAAAAATTCGTGAATTCGTGGCTAACCAAACATTATAAAAATATTGTAAATTCAACTCTATGAATTTTCCAAAACAAAAAATATTCAAAGCCCTAAAAATACTTGGAGTAATTGTAGTATTGCTCTGCATCGGACTATATTATTTCCGTGATTCTCTTTTAAAACAAGCTATCGCCAAAGTGGAGCACAAAATGGCCGTACAATACAACAGTAATTTTTCTGTAAAGTCGGCTTCCTTTGACGGTTTGTCGACTATAAAACTGACAGATATAGTTCTGGCGCCAATAAATGCTGACACTCTTTGTAAAATCAAAAATGTAGAAACAAGCATTAGTTTGAGCAGTTTACTAATTGGAGATGTTCAAGTTGGAACTTTAAAAATTGATAACGGCTATATTCAATTAGTCAAAAAAGGAAAAAAAAGAAATTTTGATGCTTTCTTAAAAAGAGAAAAAGACGAAACGGAGCCGAACGAAAAACGCAAGTATGCTTCGTTTGCTTATAATATTATTTCGAAGCTTTTAAATCTCGTTCCAACCGATATGGATTTGAAAAATTTTCAATTCAAAATCAATGATAACGGAAAAGAAACTTTTATCGATGTCAACAAATTAGTTTTAGCCAATAAACAATTAGAAACTAATCTTCATGTTCAGGCAAAAGATTTTGATCAGCGCTGGAACATTAAAGGTTTTGCCGATCCGAGAAATAAAAAAGCTGATATTCGATTTTTTAATCTCGACACTGGAGCGATTCGCGTGCCGTATTTAGACGAAAGATACAATCTTAAGGCTAGTTTTGATTCTATCCGATTAAACGTCCAAAATATTGATAAAAGCGGTAGCGAACTGCATATTGACGGTTATACTTCCATTGCTAATCTTACGATTAATCACCCAAAAATTGCCAGCAAAGATGTTGTAATTAAAAATGCCCGTTTTGATTACCGATTTTTACTTGGAGACAGCTTTATTTCAATCGACAGTTCTTCGACTATGCAATTGAACAAAATAAAAGTTCGTCCGTATATTTCTTATGATACAGAAAAAGACACGGTTTATACTTTGAAAGTCGATATTCCGAAAATGAAAGCGCAGGATTTTATCGTTTCGCTTCCCGACGGATTGTTTACGCATTTTCAAGGAATGCAGGCCACTGGAAATTTCGATTACAAACTGGATTTCAAATTCAATAAAAACAAACCGAATACACTTGTTTTCGACAGTAAACTCAACAAAGAGGATTTACGCATAACCAAATATGGCGAAGCCGATTTGAATAAACTAAACGGCGAATTTGTATATCGCGCGATTATTCAGAATGTTTTGCAAAGACCAATTTTGGTCGGAAATGCGAATCCGAATTATACGCCTTTGGATCAGATTTCTCCTTATTTGAGAAAATCTGTTTTAACGACAGAAGATCCATCATTCTTTTCACATCGCGGTTTTATAAATGAAGCTTTCAAACAATCGATTCTGAAAAACATTCGAACAAAAAAATTCTCACGCGGCGCAAGTACCATCAGCATGCAGCTGATTAAAAACGTATTTCTGACTCGTGAAAAAACGCTTTCGCGAAAGCTAGAAGAAATCCTTTTAGTTTACATTTTAGAAAACAACCGAATTGTAAGCAAAGAAAGAATGCTGGAAGTTTATTTCAATATTATCGAATGGGGACCAAATGTTTACGGAATTGGAGAAGCGAGCCATTATTATTTCCAAAAAAGTCCATCGGCTTTAAATGTTGACGAATGCTTGTACTTGGCAACTATTATTCCGAAACCAAGAAAATTCATGTATCAGTTTAATGACGAAGGTAATTTGAAAGATTACGCCATTAAAAACCAGAAATTCTTGAAAAACTTGATGTTTAGAAGAGGACTTTTGGTTCCTGAAGACACAATCGGATTATTGCCGGTTTATATTTCTGGAAATGCCCGTTCTTTAATTCGTATTAAAGCTCCAGATTCTACAGCAATCAAAGCCGATTCTTTAGCTGTAGATGATGAATTTGACTTATAAAGTTTAGTTTTGCCACTAAGACACAAAGCCACAAAGTTTTTATTATTAAACTTAGTGGCTTTGTTATTTATATCATATCAAAAATAATCGTGTAGTTTGTCATCCTGAGGAACGAAGGATCTCCGTGAGAAGCTCGCCAAAGATTGATTCACTACCAGGAGTTACTTGTGGAGATCCTTCGTTCCTCAGGATGACAAAAAGGCTCGGTTACTTTGGCTAAAAAGCTTTATCTATTTGTGCCTTAGCGTCTTCGTGGCTAAAAAAATTAAGGCGCAGGATCAGGAATTATAGCCTGAACCGCATCTATTTCTGCTAAGATTTGTTTAGAAAGAACTACATCAATTGTGTCGATATTTTCTTTTAATTGTTCCATAGTTGTAGCTCCGATAATCGCACTCGTCAAAAATGGTTGTGCTAACACAAATCCCATTGCTAATTGCGTTAGTGTTAAACCATGTTTTTTAGCGATTTCTAAGTATAATTTAGTCGCTTCAGTACATTGATCGCTATTGTAACGTTTGTATTGTGGAAAAAGGTTAATTCTCGCTTTCGGATGACTTTCTCCAGTTAAAAACTTTCCGGTTAAAACTCCAAAGGCTAAAGGCGAGTATCCTAATAAACCAACATTTTCGTATTTTGAAACTTCAGCAGAATTCACTTCAAATAATCTATTCAACAAAGAATACGGATTTTGAACGGTTTTAATTCTTGGTAGATTGTTGTATTTGCTTTCTTCCAAAAGGCGCATCATTCCCCAAGCATTTTCATTAGAAACACCAATATGTTTAATTTTTCCTTCTTTAATTAATCCGTCAAAAGTTTCAAGGATTTCTCTAAAGTTATCTTCCCAAACATCATCATGTCCGTGAAATGCGCGCGTTCCGAAATTATTAGTTTTTCTTTCTGGCCAATGCATTTGATATAAATCGATATAATCGGTCTGAAGTCTTGTTAAACTTTGCTCAACCGCAAACTTGATGCTTGCTGGCGAAAAATCCAGTTTCTCGCGCATGTAACCAAAATTCGGATTCGGACCCGCAATTTTAGACGCTAAAATAACTTTATCTCTATTTCCTGATTTCTTAAACCAGGTTCCAATGATTTTTTCTGTACTTCCGTAAGTCGCCTCACTTGCTGGAACGGAATACATTTCGGCTGTGTCAAAAAAGTTTACGCCTCTTTCAAGCGCGTAATCCATCTGTTCGTGTCCTTCTGCTTCAGTATTCTGCTGCCCGAAAGTCATTGTTCCGAGACATATTTTTGAGACTTTTATATCGGTATTGGGTAATGTAGTGTATTTCATCTTTTTCTTTAAATAGGTTCAAAGTTGCAAAGTGCCAAAGGTACAAAGTGATTTTGCAATTGAAAATTTGACAAGAGTTAAATAAACCTAAAGGTTTTGTATTCCGGTAAGGTTTTGAAAACCTTGCAGGAGAAAAACAAAAAAGGCTCAAAATTAAAAAACCTTTGAGCCTTATGTTTATTTTAAACTTTTTTCTGGATTTTGAAAACTATTAAAAATGCGGATAATGTAAATCGAATCTTCTGTATTCTGATATAGAACTTTATAATTTCTAATAATAATTCTTCTACAATCTAATCGATACTCATCTGTTTGAAATTGCTCTGGAAAAACAATTTTATTTATTTCTTGAAGTACTTCTGTTCTAATTTTTAGAGCCGTTTCTTTTGAATACTTTTCTTTTTAATTGAAAATAAATATCCTTTAAATCTGCTTTGGCATTCGCACTCCAAAAAATTTTAAGCTTATTCATTATCCCAATCTTTCATCTCTTTTTCCAAATCTTCCTGTGAAGTTATTCGATTGTATTTAATGTCATCCAATCCCTCTTCCACTTTATTGTGATATTCCGATAATGTTAATGGATTACCTGATGCGTTATAAGAAACAACATCATTCAAATAATTATCAAAAACAGAAGAAACAATTCGCAAAACCCTTTCATCTGCCAAATCCATTTGATGTCTAATTTTATCTTTTAATTCAGGAAGTCCCATGATTTTAATTTTATGAAAACCAAAGTTACAAAAATTTAAAATTTCAATTACGTCGAAAATTTGGAATTTGGAATTTCATTATTGGAATCTAAAAAAAGGCTCAAAAGTAAAAACCTTTGAGCCTTTGTAACTTTGAACCTTTGTCCCTTAATTAATACTATTAAGCATCTCCGCAATTTCATCCAATCTTGGAGTTAAGATAATTTCGATTCTTCTATTTTTAGCTTTTCCTTCTTGAGTAGCATTACTAGCTAAAGGAGAAAATTCACTTCTTCCGGCAGCTGTTAATTTTTGTTTATTGATTTTTGGGTTTTCGCTCAAAATCGCTACGATTGCCGTTGCTCTTTTAGTCGATAAATCCCAGTTGTTTGCAATTGGTCCAGAACCAGCGTATGGATCGTCATCTGTATGTCCTTCGATTAAAACAGAAAGATCAGGATTGTCTCCTAAAACTTTTCCTAGTTCTGTAACTGCTTTTCTACCTTCTGTTCCAACTGCCCAGCTTCCAGAATTGAAAAGCAATTTGTTTTCCATAGAAACGTAAACTTTTCCATTTTTTTGCTCCACTGTAAGAC
Organism: Flavobacterium sp. 38; assembly: GCF_057799715.1. Taxonomy (NCBI): domain Bacteria; kingdom Pseudomonadati; phylum Bacteroidota; class Flavobacteriia; order Flavobacteriales; family Flavobacteriaceae; genus Flavobacterium; species Flavobacterium sp. 38. Next base: position 376,411 of record NZ_JBYNWZ010000001.1, read on the forward strand.
CTTTGCCTTCAAAACCATTTAATGCTTTAGATAAAGTTTCTTTTAGTTTGCGCATTGCTTCTTCTTTAGCCGCAATCATGTCTTCTAATTCTTTCAAACGGTTTGCTGTTTTGTCCAAACGAGCTTGTTCGTCTGCAAGGGCTTTCCCTTTTGCTTCCAATTGCGCTAGCAATTCACGGTTTTTAGCCAAGTTTTTCTCCAATGCATCGTTGCTGTTTTTCTCTAATGCATTATAAGAATCTTGCAAAACTTTATATTTCTTCTGCTCTGCTGCTAAATTTGCTTTTTGTTTTGCCAAATCATCATTAGCAGTTGCCAAATCTTTCGTCAATTTATCACGATCGATTTCCAACTGGTTCTTCGCTTTCTTCAAGTTTTCATTTTCATCCGCAATAGAACGGTTCTCTTTCTTCAAGTCTGAATATTTTGTTTCTAAATCATTATAAATTTTCTTAGAAACACATGACGTTGTGGACAAAGCTAATGCTAGCAATCCGATAGAGGCTTTTTTAATCATCTTTAATTCGTTTTTTTGGCATTTAAAAATCTAAACTAGTCAAACTCCAAGTTTTAAATTCCAAATTCAAGAATCTGAATTCACACTTAAAATTTAAACTGCATTTTACTTAACAAGAACAATACCAAAAATTAGTCAATCTCGACTAAAACTGGACAATGATCTGAATGCATAGCATCTGGAAGTATAACGGCTCTTTTTAATCTATCTTCTAACGCGTTGCTTACCAAATTATAATCAATACGCCAGCCTTTGTTATTTCCTCTTGCTCCTGCACGGTAGCTCCACCAAGAGTAATGATGCGGATCTTTGTTGAAATGGCGGAAACTATCAATAAAACCCGATTTCATAAAAGCATCCAACCAAGCGCGCTCTGCTGGAAGAAATCCTGAAACGGTTTTGTTTCGAACAGGATCGTGAATATCAATCGCTTCGTGACAGATATTATAATCTCCGCAAATAATTAAATTCGGAATCGTCAATTTCAATTCGTTAATATATGTTTGAAAATCATCCATAAACATAAACTTATGATCGAGTCTTTCAATGTTTGTTCCAGATGGAAGATACAAGCTCATAACCGAAACATCGTCAAAGTCTGCACGAAGATTTCTACCTTCAAAATCCATGTGATGAATTCCTGTTCCATAAGCTATATTATTCGGTTTGGTTTTAGAAAGAATCGCCACTCCGCTATACCCTTTTTTGTTTGCTGGATAATAATATTGAAATGGATAACCAGCTGCAGTAATGTCATCTACCGGAATTTGATCCTGTGTTGCTTTTATTTCCTGAAGGCATATTACATCAGGATTTGCTTGCTGCAGCCACTCGATAAACCCTTTGTTTATTGCCGCTCTAATTCCGTTTACATTATAAGAAATAATTTTCATCAGTGATTTTTTTAGGATTTCAAATGTAATAAAAAAGTGCAAAGTTTGTCTTGGAAACAACGAAAAGTAGACTTTTTTGTTATCTTTGTTCGCTGTTCTAATAAATTAAAAGTACTACATGGGTTTAGTTACCGCGAAAGAAGTTGCAAAAGCAATAAATGTTGAAAAGTACGGAGTTTTCGGTACCTTTTCTGGCTGGATTCTTATGAAGGTTCTTAAGATCTCTACCCTTAATAAAATTTACGATCGTAATAAACATTTGGAAGACCTTGCGTTTTTGAATGGAATTTTGGACGAAATGGAAATTAAGTTCGAAATTCCCGAAGAAGATTTAAAGCGTCTGCCAAAAGATGGTGCGTATATAACCATTTCTAATCATCCGCTTGGAGGAATTGACGGAATTTTGCTTTTGAAATTGATGCTTGAAAGAGAGCCAAATTTCAAAATCATTGCCAATTTCTTATTACATAGAATTGTTCCGATGAAAAAATACATTATGCCGGTTAATCCTTTTGAAAATCATAAGGATGCAAAATCGAGCGTAATTGGTATTAAAGAAACATTACGCCATTTAAGCGACGGAAAACCTTTGGGAATTTTTCCTGCTGGTGAAGTTTCGACTTATAAAGACGGTAAATTGGTAGTTGACAAACCGTGGGAAGAAGGAGCGATTAAACTAATCAGAAAAGCTAAAGTTCCAGTTGTTCCAATTTACTTTCATGCCAAAAACAGTAAATTATTCTACTGGCTTTCTAAAATTGACGACACTTTACGAACTGCAAAACTTCCGTCTGAACTTTTAACGCAGAAAGACCGTGTTATTAAAGTCCGAATCGGAAAACCAATTTCTGTAAACGAGCAAAACGAAATCGAATCTTTTGAAGAATACTCAGAATTCTTAAGAAAGAAAACCTATATGCTTGCCAATCCGTTTGAAAAAGATACCAAACTGATTGACACTGCTAGTTTGAAAATCACAAAAGCTCCTAAAAAAATCGTTACTGCAGCCAACGAATCAAAATTGATCGATGAAGTTCAGGCTTTACGAGATAGCGACAGCAGATTTTTGCAAAGCAAAAACTATGAAGTTTTCTTTGCGAGCGCAAAACAAATTCCGAATATTTTACACGAAATTGGCCGTCTGCGCGAAATCACTTTCCGTGAAGTTGGTGAAGGAACGAATGAATCTATTGACTTAGACGAATACGATCAATATTATCACCACATGTTTTTATGGGATGATGAAACCAAAAAAATCGCGGGCGCGTATCGTATGGGATTAGGTTCTGAGATTTATCCAAAATACGGAATTGAAGGTTTTTATCTGACTGATCTTTTCAGATTTGAGCCAGAATTGCATGATATGATGCATAAATCGATCGAAATGGGACGTGCATTTATCGTAAAAGAATATCAGCAAAAACCAATGCCTTTATTCTTATTATGGAAAGGTATTATCCATACTACTTTACGCCATCCTGAGCACAAATATTTGGTTGGTGGTGTAAGTATCAGCAATCAGTTTTCTGACTTCTCTAAATCGCTTATGATTGAGTTTATGAAGTCAAACTATTACGATCCGTATATTGCGCAGTACATTCACCCGAAAAAGGCTTATAAAGTAAAATTAAAAGACGCCGATAAAGATTTTATCTTCGATGAAGCAGAATCTGACTTAAATAAATTTGATAAAATTATTGACGAATTAGAACCAGGAAACTTACGTCTGCCTGTTTTAATTAAGAAATACATCAAACAAAACGCAAGAGTAGTCGCTTTTAACGTCGATCCTTTATTCAACAACGCTATTGATGGTTTAATGTACATTCGAATTGCAGATATTCCAGAAAGCACTATGAAACCCGTTATAGAAGAGTTTCAAATTGAATTGGAAAAAAAATTATCTGAGAAAGAAGATTAAAACTCTTTCTCATAAAAATAAAAAGTCCCATTTACGAATTGTAAATGGGACTTTTTTTTAATTAAGATCTTTTCCTAGTTCTGTTAAATATTCCAATTCACTAATTGGATCGGGGCCATATTTATTTTCTCCTTCATCGCCTATAACAGTCCACAAATACACATTATAAAACGGCACTAAAACATACCACCATTCTTTATTGATGTCGTGTATTCTCCTTATGGCAACTGCAATTGAAGGAATAAAAATAGCGATCCAATAAATGGTCAGAAATAAATCTGATTCAGGAGAAATTAAACTTAGAAGAAAACTTATAGCCCAATTTACTAAGAAAAACATCCAAAATTCTTTTCTTCTAGATCTTCCTTTAAAATTGACATAGTTTTCAAAAAAAATACTTTTGTAAATCTTCAACATATTCATTCTTTAAAATCCTTACTTCGATTATTCTCAGACATTATTTAGTATCTGAAATAACCTCCAATACTACGATCTTTAAATGAAGATAAGATGAAGAAATACAATTCTTGAATATAATTGGACATAAAAAAATCCCATATTAAAATGGGATTTGTATTAGAATTGGAAGATTTATTCTTTACCAATTTCGTCAATTTCTTCTAATTCATTTTTAGGATCACTTCCGTATTGATTTGATCTCTTTTCTCCTTCGGTACAAGCTAAAATCAAACTATAAAAAGGAATAAGTAAATACCAGCCACTTTTACCAACATCATGCATTCTCCTTACACCTACTGCAATTGAAGGCAGTAAAACTACGAAACTATACAAAGTACTAATAATTGATAGTTTTGGCGCTAATGCCATAAAAAGAAAAAGCAAACCATATGAAATAATAATATTTAACAACGTAAAAAGCCAAAATTCTCTTCTTCTTGCTCTTCCTTTAAAATTTGCATAATTCTCAAAAACTACTTTTTTGTACATTTCTAACATAATAAAACCATTTAATTTTTCCCTACTCTTTTGGATTTTCAGTTCCTCCATCCCTGTTTTTTTTACAGATTGCAAGGGTACTTCCTTTGAAAATTTCAAAATGTACTTAAAAGGTTTTATTGTAACACAAAAAGACAAAATAGTAAAGAAAAAAAATCCCATTCAAAAATTTGAATGGGATTTAGACAATATATGTTTTTCTTTTAGAACCAGCCTTTTTTACCAACTTGGTAAGTTTGGTAAAAATCTTCATCTGATTTTGTCAAGTAGATAATTCCTTCGATGAAGCCAATTATACTTCCTACTCCGCAAGTCACGATTGTAATTACGATTTGGATAATTCCCTCTTGAGTGTATCCTAAGATAAATTTATGAACACCTAGATATCCAAAAATTATTCCCATAATTCCTGCTAATACTTTTTTGTTCTCTTGTCTTGGTTGAGATGGAGTATTCCAGCTTTCTGGTTTTGTAGTTTCCATTTTTTATAATATTTAGTTAATTATTAATTCCTATTTCATCAATTTCTTCAATGGTACTTTTTGGATCCAAACCGTAATAGTTTTCTCCATGCTCTCCTTCAGTTACTAATAAAACCAACATCCAGATAGGTCCAGCCAACGGAATAAAAGAAACTAAAATAGTCCATCCGCTTTTTCCTAAATCATGCATTCTTCTAACTGTAACAGCCAAAGATGGAATTATAGAAGCAATCAAATAAAGAAAAAATAATCCTACTGCAATTGGAAGACCAATTTCTGTACCTAAAACCGCAGATAACATTAGCCCTAAAAAAATAAATGCAAACATAAGAAGCGATGTAGCAAGTCGAAAATACCAGTATTCACTTCTTCTAGCTCTTCCGTTAAAGTTTGCATAGTTCTGAAACATGGCTGTTTTATACCATTCAATCATAATTTTTAATCATTTGTTTTTGGCCTACTCTTGGGATTTTCGGTTTTCTCCGAATTTCAAAAAATCGTCCTATTTAGACTCATTCTTTAAAATTCGGAAACAATATTATTAAAAATTAACAAATAAAACTAATCTTGCCAAATAAAATTCACAGGAAAAAACTCGTTATTAAAATCTAAAGGCTGTAGACTATTATTTGCCGTAAACTGCTTTAATTTTATCTACAATTACTTGAGCCAGACGTTCGTGGCTTTCAAAAGTCCAACCTGCAATGTGAGGCGTCAGTAAGACATTTTTTGCTTCGAGAAGATACTGAAAAGCTTCTGGCGTGTTTTTATCTTGAAAAAGCGTTTCAAAAGAAAGTTTTTCATACTCCAAAACATCTAGACCGGCACCTAAAACCTTTTTTGACTTCATAGCTTCAACCAAATCGGCTGTAACTATATTTTTACCTCGCGAAGTGTTTATAATCCAAAATGGCTTTTTAAATGCATTTATAAATGCTGCATTTACCATTTTATCTGTTTCGGGTGTCCAAGGCAAGTGAAGACTCAAAACATCTGCTTTTTCTTGAAGTTCTGCCAAAGAGACTTGTTTGGCATTTTCGTCTCCTACATTGTCTAAAATATCATAACATAAAACTTCTGTCTCAAAACCTCTTAGTTTTTTAGCGAAAGCTTTACCCATATTTCCGTAACCAATAATTCCGACTGTTTTTAAATCCAATTCATGACCACGATTGCTTTCACGATTCCATTGTCCTGCTTTTACTTCGGCATCGGCTTGGTTTAAATTATTAAACAAAGATAAAATAACGCCCAAAGAATGTTCTGCAACAGCGTTGCGATTACCTTCTGGAGCCGCAATGAGATGAATTCCTTTTGCAGAAGCATACTCACAATCAATACTTTCCAGACCTGCACCAACTCTTGCGATAAATTGCAACTTTGCTGCTTTATCTAAAAAGGTTTTATCAATCTTGAAACGGCTTCGAATTACAATTCCGTTATAATCATGGATTTTGGCTTCGATTTCTTCTTTTGAAGATTTAAAATCGGCGTGATTTTCAAAGCCCGCTTCTTCCAATTGGTTCCAAAGAATTGGATTATTACTATCGATATGAAGAATTTTTACACTCATTTTTATTGATTTTATGATCTAACAAAAATACAGTAATTCTTCAAGATTATATTTTAAGTGAAAAGTTTTTGAACCATATAAGTGATGTAAGTTTATTTTAAGTTTTGCTTTGCTGTTTTCTTTTTTACCCGCAGTGTCTAGTCGATTTTTTTTTAAACCATGCAAGTCATATAAGTTTTTTTAAGTATGCTAAAATGTACTTATAAGCCATATATGGTTTATTCCTTTTCCACTTCGTAGATTTTTTCTAACTTTGAAGATATTGGGATTTTTTCATATCCTATTCATTAATACTTCACAAAATCTTCATAATGAAATTAACCAAGACTTTTAAAGCCTTTTTTGAAAACGAAAAATCAGGAGGAATTATCTTGCTCTTTGTCACGCTTTTATCCTTATTTCTTGCCAATTCTTCTTTTCAAGTTCCATATGTTGCATTTTGGGAAAAAGATAATATTGCAGGGCATTCCATTACACATTGGATTAATGATGGGTTAATGACAATTTTCTTTCTTTTGATTGGTTTGGAGTTGGAACGAGAAATTTATCACGGTGAATTATCAAATATTAAAAACGCATCGCTGCCTATCATGGCTGCTTTTGGAGGAATGCTGGTTCCTGCCGCAATATTCTTAGCTTTAAATTACGGAACAACTACACAAAACGGTGCCGGAATTCCGATGGCGACCGATATCGCATTTGCCATTGGAATTTTATCTCTTTTAGGGAATAGAGTTCCAGCCTCATTAAAAGTTTTTCTAACAGCTCTTGCCGTTATTGACGATTTGGGCGCAATTATCGTTATTGCCATTTTTTACACCACGTCAATCTCTTTTTTAAATCTCGGAATTGCACTTGGAATCTGGTGTTTGCTTTTTGTTTTAAATCGAATGAAAATTCACAATCTAATTCCGTACTTAATTGGCGGTGCTATAATGTGGTATTTTATGCTTAATTCTGGCGTTCATGCCACCATAACGGGTGTGATTCTGGCATTTGTTATTCCGTTTGGCGATGGAGGCGAAAAAACCTCTTCGTATAGATTACAGCATTTTCTACATCAGCCGGTTGCTTTTTTCATTTTGCCTCTTTTTGCAGTTGCGAATACTGCTTTACCAATTACCGAAAACTGGCATGAAGGCTTAAGCCATGTCAATACTTACGGAATCATTCTTGGTCTCGTAGTGGGTAAACCGCTCGGAATTATACTTTTCTCATCAGTTGGGGTTACTTCTGGTTTGTGTATTTTGCCGAAAAACTTAAAATGGGCGCATATTTTAGGTGCGGGAATGCTCGGTGGAATTGGTTTTACTATGTCCATTTTCATTACGGTTTTGGCATTCAAAAATCCTGAAATTATTGTCTTTTCTAAAATAGCAATTCTTATTGCTTCTTTCTTAGCTGGACTTATGGGATTTATTTATTTGAAATACACTTTAAGTAAAAGATAAATTCCAATATTCTTTTAAATTCCAATTAAAAAATTCCAAATTCCAATTTAAAACTTTGCGGAGCTACTTTTGGAAATTACTAATTCCTCGGAGTGGCAAACTATTATTTTATTCTCATTTTTGTTAAACATAGCCCAAGGTTTCAACCTTGGGAACGCGTTGCAAATCACGTTACGTTTACGTTGTGTACCCAAGGTTGAAACCTTGGGCTATGTTTGATAATCTTTGTCGAATTCTAGTGCTATTTGCTTCGCATATTCTCGTCTCGTTCTTCAGAATAACAAAATATTCTATTTCGCAAAAAAAATTCCAAACTCCAATAATAAAATTGGAATTTGGAATTTTTAAAATATTGGAATTTCTTTAAAACCTAACCTTTGATTTGTTTCAAAGAAGTCTTGATTCCTTTTATCAATGACGAACTAAAACCATTGTGTTCCATTTCATTCAGACCGACAATTGTACAGCCTTGAGGCGTTGTTACACGGTCGATTAATTGTTCTGGGTGCACTCGTTCTTCTAGAAGCATTTTCGCAGCTCCTTTTACCGTTTGCGCGGCAATTGCTAAAGCAGTATTAGAATCAAATCCTATTTCGATTCCGGCTTGCATAGACGCACGAATATAACGTAAAGCATACGCAGTTCCGCACGCGCCTAAAACTGTCGCTGCATCCATTAGTTTTTCATCAATTACTGGAGCGGTTCCTAAATCTTGGAACAAATCAACAATTGGCGAAGCATTTGCTGCATACTTTTCTGGGAAAGAAATACAAGTAGCCGATTCTCCAAACTGAGCCGCAATATTTGGCATAATGCGCACTACTGGGTATTCGTAGTTGGTCTTAGTTTGAAGCACGTCCAAAGACAATCCGCTTACTGCAGAAGCAATAGTTTTGTTTTGAATAACGGGCAGAATTTCTGCCAAAACAGTATCTACCTGATACGGTTTTATGGTTAAAATAACAACATCAGCTTGCTCGATGTTGTGTTTATTATCGTTAGAAACAGTAATGCCATATTCTGATAAATATTGAATACTTGCAATGTTTCTTCTTGTAACAGTAACTTGGTTGTTTTTCGAGAATTTAGCAATTCCCAAGGCAATAGAAACCCCAAGGTTTCCTCCTCCAATAATGTGTACTTTCATTCTGGTTGGCTTTAATTTATTTCTGGCTGATTAACAGCTTTTTTTGCGCCTGTAAATTACGCAGATTTTAGAGATCTTAAATCACTGTAATCTACTAATTTGTGGCAAAAATCTAGAATCCAAGAATCAAATTAGCTACTCCAAAGTAGAGCATAATTCCAAAAACATCGTTGGTTGTTGTGATAAACGGACCTGTAGCAATTGCGGGGTCAATTTTATTTTTGTTAAGGAAAAGCGGGACTAAAGTTCCTAATGTTGCAGCAAAAAGAATCACCACAATCATAGAAATCGAAATTGCAAATCCGACCAAATACTGCTGGTACATGATAGAATGATAGCACAATAAAAGCAAAGAGATAATGCTTCCCGATATCATAGAAACGGTAATTTCTTTCGTAAAATAACCGCGGCTAAAATCTTTTAACGTTCCATTTGCCAAACCTTGCACAACAATTGCCGAAGCTTGAACACCGATATTTCCTGCAGTTGCAGATAATAACGGCACAAATATGATTAAAGTCGAATATTTTTGAAAAGTACTTTCGTTACCTTTTAAAACAAAAGAAGCCACAATCTCGATCACCATTCCGATTAAAAGCCATGGCAAGCGCGCTTTTGTCAGTTCGTAAACGCTGTCATTCGATTCAACGTCTTGTGTAATACCCGCAGCTAACTGGTAATCTTTATCGGCTTCTTCTTTGATAACGTCTACAATGTCGTCAATAGTAATTCTTCCCACCAAACGGCCGAGTTCGTCAACAACAGGAATCGCCTCTAAATCGTATTTCTGCATGATACGAGCCACCTCAACATCTTCGGTATCTACATTTACAAAATTTAATTTTCGGATATAAACCTCACCGATTTGCGTTTTAGTAGAAGAAGTCAGTAAATCTTTAAGAGATAATCTTCCTTTAAGTCGGTTTTCATCATCAACTACATAAATAGAATGTACTCTGGATACATTTTCTGCCTGAATTCGCATTTCTTTAACGCAGGTTAAGACATTCCAGTTTTCATTTACTTTTACAAGCTCTTTCCCCATCAAACCACCGGCTGTGTTCTCGTCGTAACGCAAAAGATCAACAATGTCTTTGGCGTGCTCCACATCGACCATTTCCGAGATTACTTCCGCTTTAATTTCCTGCGAAAGTTCCGCGATAATATCGGCTGCATCGTTGGTTTCAAGCTCGTCAAGCTCTTCTGCAATTTCCTTTGGCGAAAGTCTGCTTAAGATATTTTCACGCAGATCTTCTTCTAATTCAAGAAGAATTTCAGCTGTTTTATCACTATCTAAAACCTTAAAGATGTAGGTTGCTTCGTCAAAATCTAATTCATCTAAGATTTCGGCAATATCAGCGTGGTGCAGATCATTCAGTAAAACTTCAAGTTCATTGTCGTTTTTACTAATAATCAGTTCTTCTAATTGAAGTATAAATTCTTTACTAACTTTGAACTCCATCGGCTTCTATTTTTTGAGTTAGTTCAATAAATTCGGCTGTACTTAGCTGTTCCGGACGTTTATCAAAGATAGTGTCTTCTCGCAGTTTATCAGATAAATTTAATGTTTTCAAACTGTTACGTAATGTTTTTCGTCTCTGCTGAAAAGCGGTTTTTACAACAGTAAAAAACAACTTTTCGCTACAAGGAAGACTGTAATCTTCCTTTCGGGTCATTCTCATCACACCCGATTTGACCTTGGGCGGAGGAATAAAAACGTTTTCATCAACCGTAAACAGATACTCAGTATCATAGAAAGCCTGCGCTAAAACTGATAAAATTCCGTATGTTTTCGAACCTTTCTTTTCGCAGATGCGTTCGGCTACTTCTTTCTGAAACATTCCAGAAAACTCTGGAATCTGATGTTTTAGATCTAATGTTCTAAAAACAATCTGAGAAGAAATATTGTACGGAAAGTTACCAATAATGGCAAACTGTTTGTCCTTGTAAACTTCGTTTATATTGTATTTCAGGAAATCCTGAGAGATAATTTTATCTTTTAATTTTGGATAATTAGCATCCAAATACGCTACAGATTCGGTATCGATCTCAATAACGTGTGTATTTATAGGCTTTTCAAGTAAGTATTTAGTAAGCACACCCATTCCTGGCCCTATTTCTAGAACCTCATCATATCCTTTCAAAGTCAAAGTATCTGCAATAGCTTTTGCAATACTTTCGTCTTTAAGAAAGTGCTGACCTAAATGTTTTTTGGCTTTTACTTTTTCCATTTTCTTCCTTGTTTGCCACGAGGCTGCAAAAGTATTCTTTTTTATTGGAAAGGCTCTAAGTCTTTTAAATTATTTTGCCGCGAAGGCACCAAGACGCAAATTTTATTTATTCGGTCAATTATAATCAAAAATCCTCTTGTTATTCTTTCTTGCTCTCTTCTTTCTTTAGAAATCGAACTTTCATAAATCTAAATTTATATAAAAGGTGTTTTATTATATTTAGTGACTGTTTCAATAGTATTTTTACTCCAGACTAAAAATCCCCTTTTTCCAATTTTCAACAATCTATCTTCATTTACATTATTTGCTACAGCCCATTGAATCCATTTTTTTACAGAAAAACTCCAATAAATCCATCCTAAGACAAATCCAATTAGAAGTGCAATTTTAAAATGTAAATCAACATACATACTTAATCCAAATCCAAACAGAAGTATAATAAATACGGCTGGTAAATTAACCGTCAATTGCCCTCGCAAAGAAATATCATAATCTGTCAGTTTTTTGCCATTCATAAAATTGATTTTTTTTTAAAATTAATGTTCCGAAATAACCTCCAATTCTGTTCGAAATGAAAGCATTTTATCTGCAAATAAACCCAATGCTTCTCTATGAAATTCCGGTTCGTCTTCGATATAAAACTTCTCTAAGGTTTCTTTGCTGTCTGTCACATATTGTGTAGAATACGTAATGCCGCCCATTTCTTCTTCAACCAAAACTTTTACAATTCTCGCCGACGAAAATTTTTGAGTTGCTAGAATTTCTGGAATATGTTTTTCCTGCATCCATTTTAACCATTGGTCGTGAACGCTTTCGTGTATATTGGTGGTAACGTTGTAAATAATCATTTTTTCTAATGTTCTAAGGTTCTGAGAGGCTGAGCTTCTAAGCTTTTCTCTCTTTGGAATTTGGAGATTTAAAATTTGAATTTTTCATATTGGAATTTATTTTCTACAAATTCTTATCTCCTCTTAATTCTCTATATTTCTTTCTTGCATCGACAAAGTAAATACTATCTTGATGATTGAAAATTACTTTTTCGTATAAAGGTTTTGCTTTTTTTACCTCTTTCAATTCGTCGTTGTAAATTTCTGCTGAGAAAAACAAAGCCTCATCTACATAAATTCCGTCGCTGTGAAAATCAATGATTTGTTGATATTGGCTTAAAGCCGAGGCAAAATCTTTCTGGCTTTCGTATACTTTTCCTAAACGCAATAAGGTTACCGCTTCTATTTCCTGACCTTTATACGTCTTTAAAATATTCTGAAACTGCGTAATTGCTTCTTGCTTTTTATTTTGATAAATTAAAAAATCTCCTTTTGCAAATGCTTTCAATGCAACCTGAGTTGAATCTGCGGCGGTATTATCATTAATTAATAAAAAATATTCAAGAGCATCATTGGCAATCAATTGTGTGTTTGCGGCTTTTAACTCTTTAAACTGTTTATTGGCCCATTCAAAATCGCCTTTGTAATAACTCGTTTTTGCGGCTTTTAAACTCGCCTCGTGCGCCATTACATCATTCTTTAAATCCAATTGAATCTGAGAATAGTAAATAAGCGCCTGATTGTACTTTTCTTCCAAAAGCAAAATATCCGCCAATTCCATTTTAGCATCGGCTTTTTGGTATTCGTTTAGATTTAATTCTAAGGCCTTTTTGATTACCGCTTTTCCTTCTTCTGTCTTTTTCAAATTAAAAGCCAGAAAATGGGCTTGAATAATTTGCAAAGATAGGGTAAACGGACTGATTTCGTAAGTCGTCAGCAATTGCTGCAATTCCTGATTGATGGCTGGATAATCTTTTTCTTGTGCTTTATCGATTTTAATCTGCATTAAATACGCATTCGACTGAATCAATAAATCTAAATCTTTGGTGTTTTGAAGAATGAAGTTCAGAATTTCTTCTGCTGTATCATCGTCTCCTTCATTCATTGCAAATTGACTCAAATTGACAATACTCATCAACGATTCTGGCTCGCGTTTGTAAATGGCTTTTTCCTGAATAAATGCTTTTCCGAATTCTTTCTGCTGCACATAAAACCAGCTCAGATAATGATTCCAAAAAACATCTTGATCTTTTTGGGTTTTTAAGATTAAGGCTTTACGCATCGCATCTTTAAAAGCCGTATTGTCGGTTTCGCCATTCATAAATCGAGACAGCTGTGTCTGAATCAAATTGGTGTTCTGCGGATTTGTGAAAGATTCCGTCAATAATAAATCGATCATCAAGTCGGTTTTGCCCAACTGACCGTATAGCATTCCAATTTGAAAATTGAAATTAAAGTTCGGCTGAACCTGCATTGCGGTCTGATACGCTTTTAAAGCATATTCGAGCAATACTTTTTTCTCAAAAGAACTGGCAATTCCGTAAACATCATTCGGATTTACTTTTATTTTTTCGATTGCCTGTTCATAGTAATTTTTAGCTTTCGAATCATTTTTCTGCAATTGAAAATTATATCCTAATTCAACTAGAAAAACGCCTTGTTTATAACGGTTGTAACGATCTTGAATGGCTTTCTCGGCATTTGCAAATTGCTGCAATTGCTGATAACAATCGACTGTTCTTAAAAAATACTGAGTGTTAGATGGTGCGGCTCTTAAAAGCTCTTCATAACTGATTTTTGCTTTTTCGAAATCGCCTTTGTCGTAATAATATTGCGCCAGCTGCTCGTTTTGACCGAATGCAAAACCAGAACATAACAAAACGATACAAATCAATATGTTTTTCATATTGCAGTTTTTTAATTTACGATTAAAGCAATGAAAACTGTGATTGAGACTATACTAAATTGCCAATTGCTTTTTAGATTTCCAAAAAATCAATCCCAAACCAATTAAAATAAACGGAATACTTAAAATCTGCCCCATATTAATCAGCATATCATTCTCGAAGGCTTCTTGATTTTCTTTGAAAAATTCTATTATAAAACGGGCTGTAAATAATAAAGTTAAGAAAGTTCCAAAGATTAATCCCTGTGCATTTCTGATTTTTTCTGATTTGTACATATAAAACAGAATTACAAAAATCAACACGTAAGCAAATGCTTCGTATAATTGTGTTGGATGTCTCGGAATCAAATCGTCTCTTTGAAAAACAACTCCCCAATTCCCATTGGTTGGTTTTCCATAAATTTCAGAATTCATAAAATTCCCCATTCTAATAAAAGCGCCCGTTACAGGTACTGCAACAGCCATTTTATCTAAAAGTCCTAAGAATTGCACTTTGTATTTTCGGCAGTATAAAATCATTGCCGTAATAACTCCGATCGAACCTCCGTGACTTGCCAAGCCTTGATAACCTACAAACTGGTAAGCTCCTTTTATTTTTTGAATTGGTAAAAGAATTTCTATCGGATGCTTGAAAAAATATTCCGGTTCGTAGAAGAAACAATGTCCTAACCTTGCTCCTAAAACCGTTCCGACAATAACATAAATCAATAAAGAATCCAGATTGTCTAAGGAAAGATTTTCTTTTTTATAAATATTTCTGACGATATAAAACCCGAGAAGAAGTCCGCAGGCAAAAAGAGCTCCGTAATATTTAAGAGGAAAAGTATCTGTGATCCAAAATATAACGGGATCAACGTTCCAGTTCAAGATACCGTTTTTCATTAGTCTAAGTTTTTTTAATTTCTAAAAATTAAGAAAACCTGACAGTCCCGAAGTTTCGGGATAAAAACCTGTCAGGTTTATAAATATCTTAAAAACAGAAATTAGTTTATAATATCAAATCCGCAGTAAGGACGTAAAACCTCTGGAATTACGATTCCTTCTGGAGTTTGGTAGTTTTCAATAATTCCCGCCAAAACTCTAGGAAGCGCCAATGAACTTCCGTTAAGTGTATGCGCTAATTGATTTTTTCCGTCTTTATCTTTAAAACGCAATTTCAAGCGGTTTGCCTGAAAAGTTTCAAAGTTAGAAACAGAACTGATTTCTAACCAGCGGTCTTGTGCTGTAGAAAACACTTCAAAATCGTAAGTCAAAGCAGATGTGAATCCCATATCGCCACCGCAAAGACGTAAAATTCTATAAGGCAATTTCAATTCCTGAAGAATATTTTTTACATGTTCTACCATTCCGTCCAACGCAGCATAAGAATTGTCAGGGTGCTCGATACGAACGATTTCTACTTTATCGAATTGGTGCAAACGGTTTAATCCGCGTACGTGTGCTCCGTAAGAACCTGCCTCGCGACGGAAACATGGCGTATAAGCCGTATGCAAAACTGGCAATTCACTTTCGCTCAAAATAACATCGCGGAATAAATTCGTTACTGGAACCTCAGCCGTTGGAATCAAATATAAATCGTCGACTCCTGCGTGGTACATCTGCCCTTCTTTGTCTGGCAATTGCCCTGTTCCGTAACCTGAAGCTTCGTTTACCAAATGAGGAACCTGAACTTCATTGTAACCTGCAGCTGTATTTTTGTCTAAAAAGTAGTTGATTAAAGCACGCTGTAAACGAGCTCCTTTTCCTTTGTAAACAGGAAATCCTGCTCCAGTAATTTTTACTCCCAATTCAAAATCGATGATATCGTATTTCTTTACCAATTCCCAGTGTGGCTGTGCGCCTTCGTGCAAAACCGGAATATCTCCTTCTTGGAAAACATTCAAGTTATCATCTGGAGTTTTTCCTTCAGGAACAATATCTGCCGGAAGGTTTGGTAACGTATATAATTTATTGGTTAACTCAACAGCCAAAGCTTCTGCTTTTTCGCTCAGTTCTTTACTTTTTTCTTTAAGTGAAACTGTTTTTTCTTTTAAGATTGCCGCTTTAGCTTTCTCACCAGCTTTCATCAATTCACCAATATCTTTGGACAATTTATTAGATTCTGATAAAGTATTGTCTAATTCTACTTGTGCAGCACGACGATTTTCGTCCAATTGAACCACTTCTTCAACAACGCTTTTAGCATCGATATTTCGTTTTGCTAAAGCTTTGATTACTTTCTCTTGATTTTCTCTAATAAATGCGATTTGTAACATAGCTTGTTTTTTATAACTATTGTATTTTTATAACGGAAGCAAATTTAAGGAAATGTTTGTTAACAAAAGGACAAACTTTTTCAGGAAAACCGAAATCTCCTATAAACAGCAAAAGCACCTTAAAAGTGCTCTTGCTATATTTTTAATTTTTGGACGTTTTATTCTAAAAAACGATGTCTGTCATCTCTATGAAAAGCATAATCTCTTCCGTTAAACTTTATCTTTTCGATTTCTTTTTTTGTTTTGAGGTCGCTTTTTTCTTCAATTCCATTTTCTAAATCATCTTCAACCGCTTCTTCGTAAGAAAACTTTTTGGTAATAATCAGATCAAAATATCCATTGGTTTTATGGTCAGAAAAACTCATTCCGGTTTCTAAAGTTTCGATTTGAAAAGTTCCGGTTCCGTTAGAATCGCCGTTGGTTAATCGAACTGGATATTCGTATAAAACTTTTCTAATTTCTTTATCGCCCAAAGTAATCAGCGTAAATTTTTGCTCCGAATACAACACAATTCTGCTGCTTGCGCGGGCTTCTGTATAAAAAGCAACGGCTGGTGTTTTTTCGTTTAGAAAAAACAAATCTTTTAAAATATGTGATTTCGAAAACTGAATGGCTTCATTATCGTAATAACCCAGATTCTCATCAAATTCTTCAGCAATTATGCTTCCGTCTTCCCGATTTACAAATAGATACTTTCGCTGAAAATAATCTCCAAGTTCTTCATCGTCATCGTTCGTTCTAAAAGCTTTTTTATCGTGTGCAACGGTTGTGAGCACAAAAAAAGTAGTTTGATCGTCATAATTGATCGAACTTGATTCTTTAATTTTAATATCTGAATATTTGATTTTGAGGTTTGTTGCCACTTTGGAGAGCAGCTGCAGGTTCATTTCTTTTGAATCTTCAATTTCATCCAGATTTTTAAAAATGAGTTTCTTTAGTGGTTTTTTATTAAAACCAATATCGGCTTGAGTTTGCGAAAGAAGTTCTTGATACTGAGCTTCTGCTTCATTCTGAACTTTTTCATTTTTCCCGCAGGAAAACAACAACATCAAAACACCGCTTAAAAGAATTGTTTTTTTCATAGGCTTTGGTTTGTTAGAAATTTAGGGCGTTTCAAATATATAATTTTCTTACAAACCAAAAGCAAAAAAATAAAAACTAATCTCTCTTAATTTCGTGACCTACAAACTCTTCCAATGTTTTAAACATTTCTTCAACAGAAAGCACTTCTGTGTCAGGGTGAGATTTTAGAAAAGAAGCATTCAATTCAGCTAGATTTTCGTCTAACTCAAAGTACGCATTGTTGTTTAGCAAATCTTTGAAAGCATTAGGAGTATCGAATTTTTCTTTTAGAAATTTCCCTAATTTGATATTGCTCTGCAAACGCAGTTTACGGCATTGTTCTTTAAACAGTTCTAAATGTTTTTCTGCTCCGATTAAAGCTAAACCTTCTTCAATTAATTCATTCAATTCCTTATTCCATCCAGAATCGTGTACGAACTTCGAAAAATTTCCTTCTGCATATTTAGAAGCATAAAAATCTAAATAATAACTCATTAAAGCATCTTCGTGAATCAAATCGTCGTCTATTTTTTCTTCGCGCATTAAATTGATTACTGAAATATTCGAATTTATAATGTCTTGAGGATTTTCGCTCTTTGCCGCCGTTTCTGAAATGATGATTTTACCGAATTCCATTTGAGTTTTATTTAAAGATTGTTTTGCAAAGTTGGGGTAAATAATAATACGATTTAGAAGAAATTAAAGTTTTTGACAGATTTCCGCCGTTTATCACAATCTTTAATCAAAATTAGCGTTATCTTTATCTAATATAAAGATGCAGCTAAAACTGAATGCTTTTAACGCAACTATTTGGAGAGAAATGCATCTATTATATAGAAAACTTAATATGAAGTTTTCGCAACCAAAACCAAAACCATGAAACGGATTGTCCTAATATTAAGCATTCTGCTAGCTTTAACAAGTTGTGAAAACGATGATTTGCCAAATTCTGATGTGCAATATTCGTTAATTGCAAAGGGAGATTCTTTTCCTAGTGATGAAAGTCTTGCACCAAGACATTTAATTATTAAAGATCAGAAAGCTTGGGATAATTTAATTACAGAAATGAATGTTTCTACTGATTTATCTAAAGATTTTAAAGAAATTAATATTGATTTTAGCCGATATCAAGTTATTGCCGTTATAGACAAAACTCAAAATACAAGCGGCCATTCGATAGATATTGTCGAAATTTCAGAAAATCGAAATACTATAATTGTCAAAGTCGAAAAATTAAAAAATGGCAATAGCACTTTAAAATTATCCAGACCTTACGATATTATTAAAACAGACAGGACAGATAAAAAGGTCATTTTTGAGCAGTAAAATCTGTATCATTACAAAAATCACTTCGCTTTTTTTAAGATATTTTTTGAATTGCCTCCTGCTTTAGCTGGAGGCTTTTTTATTACATTCAAAATAAAAGGTTTGATTTCGAAAACAAATTTTTAATCAAAAAGTAATATTAAAATAATACCTGAAAAATAAAAGCTATCCGTGAAATACAAGAATAAACCGTAATTTTATTCCATCCAAAATCAGTCTAGCTACAAAACAGAAAAATATGAACCAAAGAAAAGCATTAGAATATTATGTTTTAGACGTATTCTCAAACGAAAGTTATAGAGGAAATCCGCTTTCGGTTGTTTTTACAGATGGTAATTTAAAACTAGAAACCTATCAGGACATTTCGAAAGAGTTTGGCTATTCTGAAACCTCTTTTGTCTATTATTCTACAAGAGAAAAAGCACTTGTAGTTCGTTCGTTTACCCCAACCGGAATCGAAATTGATGGCGCAGGACATAATTTATTAGGCGCGGTCTGCGGTGCTCTCCTAAAAGGAATTCCCATATTTGATGAACAAAATGAAAGTGAACCTTTTGTAATTATGAATCATTCGGCAATTCCTGTTACGACAAGTTTAGATCCCATTACTTTGTATCCCGTTGTTCAAATGCATCAAAAATCGGCAGTGATCAAACAAGAAATCCCAACATACAAAATTGCGGTAGCTCTTGGCTTAAAGATTGAAGATTTAGATGTAAATTCTTTTGTGCCAACTATTGTAAAAACTGAAGTAGCGCATACGATGGTTCCTATCAAAAACAGTCAAATATTAAATAGCTTTGTTCCAGACAACCAGCTTTTGATTCAAATCTCAAAAGAATACAATTCTGAAGGTTTTTATTGTTTCGCTCCAGCAGATGAAGATCAGGATCATATCGTTGAAACGAGATTTTTCAACCCAATAATCGGAATAAATGAAGATCCGGCAACAGGAACGGCCGCTGGGCCTTTAATTGGTTTTTTAACGCAGAAGAAATTTACTAAATCAGACAAAGAGTATAAAATTCTTCAGGGTGTAAAATTAAAACAAGCTTCCATTATTGAAGTGATGAATCGCGAAGAAGATATTTTGGTTGGTGGCTCTTCGATTATTACCATGAAAGGGGAATTGTATATTTAATTTTATTCGACGTTAAACAATCTCAAAATATACGAAAGTTCATAGACTATAAAGAGTGTTACCAAAACGGTATGAAAAACTTTATTGTGAATTTTTATCGCAACCAGACACAAAACAATGTGACTGATGATGCGTACATAATATTCTTCTTGATTGTATAAAAAATAATTACCACCCTTTATTGCAGTGTCAATCAAATCGGCGCCAAAGCTAATGGCCAGAATGGCAAAAAACCAGTTTTTTCTAGAATAAAAATAGTCTTCGTAACCATTATAATCACGTAAATCATCAGGATAAAGAATCGCACACAGCAAATAGAATATGAGTATATAGCAGATGATAAAAAAATAATCGGCAAAATACCATTCCTGAATAAGCTTCAAATTAAACTCCCACCACCAAAAATGGATAATTAATAAGAAAACATAAAACACCCAAAGCGAATGAACAAAATAGATCTTTTTCCGCCCGGGATGCTGTATAAAAATAACCGATCCTTTTATAAGATGTGTTAAACTTAAGCCTAGAATAATTCCGATAATCGATTTGACGTGGGTTAATTCTTCCATACACAAATTACTTTTATTGACTTAAAATTAAATTAATTAATTCAATTACAATAATTTGCACTTAACTTTCAAGAATAATTCAAAAACAAAAAAGCTGCAATATATAAATATAGTGCAACTTTCTTAATTGTCGTAAACTTATAAATAACTTTAAAAAAGGACGGCCCAAAAAATGGGCCGTGTCTAAAAAATATTTTTTGTCTTTAAAATTTAGAAATACTGAAACTTCCATCAGTTACTTCATAATTTTTTCCATTTTTAGTGTGTGAAAAATTAAATGTTCCTTCAATTTTTTTATCATTATTTACTGTTATGTTTATAGTTCCTGACTTTATATCCACATTATTAAGTTCAGGCATGAAGCTAAAATTGATACGATACGTTGTCGTAAGATTTGACAAATCATATACCACAGGATGACTTCCAACTTCTGCATTTAGTGGCAGCCATAAGGAAAGTTTTTTATAATTATCATCAATTCCCTCACTAACCATTATATTCATAGAGCTAGAAATGAGAATATCGGGTTCAAAGGAATAATTTTTCCCTTCGTATTTGAATTTCACAAAATCACTTTGCGATGCATTCTCTTCTGAATCATTACTGCTACATGACGACGATAATGCTAATGCAAAAATAGCAATAGCAAAAAACAAGATTCTTTTTAAATTTTTCATAATTGGCTTTTATTAAATTAATGAGCAAATATAGAAAGAATTTTATTACAAAATATATTAGGAAATAGTAAAAAAATATTCTTTTGTAAAAATAAAAACCGCATCTTGGCAGAATGCGGTTTAATTATTTAAAACTAGAGAACTTCTTAGTTCGTTTTCATTGGCGGTAAATCAAACGCTTTTGAATCGTGTTCGAAGTTATTTCTGTGTGCTCCATCGCAAAATGGTTTGTTAGCAGAATGTCCGCAACGGCAAAGTCCCAATGCAGATCTTCCCTGTAAACCGTAAAGTGCTCCTTCTGGATCCATGATTTCAAAATCGCCTTCAATTTTGATTGATCCGTTTTTATTGATGATTAATTTTGTCTTGCTCATAAATTTGTTTTTTTCGGCTGCAAAGGTTGCGAAATATATTGGCATTTATAAGCGGTGAACGTAGTTTAAACTGGTTCTACTTTAGGAAGAATTCCGCAGAGATTCGCAAAGTTTTTTGCAGAGATAAACAAAGATTGTCAGGCTGAGCGGAGTCGAAGCCACGTTCGCTGAATCTTTGCCACGAAGGCACTAAGACACAAAGTTTTTGTTTAAATCTCGCAAAGTCGCGAAGGCGCAAAGTTGTTTTGTGTTTTGTCTGGCTGAGCGGAGTCGAAGCCCGCAAAGTGATTCTACGATTTTGCCACGAAAGCGAAAAATTTTGTCTATACGCTTTGTGTATCAGACTCGTCATCCTTTTTTTGCTGATTCATTTTTGTGATTATCTCTTTCAATCGTAAGGCTCTTTCTTTTTTCTCTTCTTGAACTTTAGCTTTTTTCCGTTTTAGCAATTTGGTATGCAAAGCCTTATTTTTTGAGTCTTTTTGAGGTCCTTTAGCCATAACTATCAATTTTGAATAGTGCAAAGATAGGTGTTATAATGTTTTTGCCACGAAGACTCAAAGGCTCTAAATCTTTTTCTAAAAATAATCTCGCAAAGGCGCAGAGTCGCAAAGTTTTGTTTGCCACAGATTGAAAAGATTAAAAATGATTTTTCTAAGCAAATTTTGCCACGAAGGCGCTAAGGCACGAAGTTTATTTTAACGCGAAATCTATATAATTCACAAAGATTGTCAGGCTGAGCGTCCCGAGAATTCGGGAGAAGCCCCACACAGTGATTCAGCAAACGTGGCTTCGACTCCGCTCAGCCTGACAAAACAACAAAAACTCTGCGCCTTCGCGCCTTTGCGAGATTAAAAAACTTCGTGGCTTAGCGCCTTCGTGGCAAAATATAACAAAAAACTCCGCGCCTTTGCGAGATTAAAAAACTTTGTGCCTTAGTGTCTTCGTGGCAAAACCTTATAGCGCTTTATAAACAAAATTCTTAAACTTCACGCTTCCTTTTCCGATCGAGCAAAGTCCAATTCTTAAACCAAGAAAACCACTTAAAACATTATGATTGTAACCCGAAACTTCTACCGAATTTTCAATCTTTTTCCAGTCTTTTCCATCAAGACTATAAAACATATCTACAGTGTTTTTAATGTTTTTAAGTTTAAGAAAGACTTTTCGTTTGTGCGTATTTTTCTCCGTTGGGAATTGCCATCCTCTCAAATTGGCTAAAATATTGTTTTGATCGGCCAAAATTCCTGAATAATATTGTTTGTCATAAAACAAAACAAGTCCGCCTACAGCATCGCCTTCTATTTCCATTTCGACTTCAGCTGAATAAGAATGCCCTCCAGGAACGACAACAAGTGGCGAACTATTTCCAACACCGTCGCCTTTTCCTTCAATAGTTAAAGTATTATTGGCAACCTTAAATCTCGAACTTTCTACTCCATTATAAAATTTCCATTGTGGTTTTAGAGCCGAACCATCGAAATTATCACTCAAAGAAAATTCAGGAAGTGATTTACCTTCTGGTTTTGCAATGAATTTATCGGTTTCAATTCCGTTTGGAATTTTGTACCAGCCGTCTTTTGTCCATTCTACAGGCTGCAATAAAGTCTGACGGCCGAGATTGTAATACCCATTTTCATAACCATGAAAAATCATCCACCATTTTCCGTTTGCATCTTCAAAAACGGTGCTATGTCCTTTTGACCACCAAGTTTCAGAACTACTATTTGTACGTACTACTGGATTATGCGGCGAATTTTCCCAAGGTCCAAGAGGAGATTTAGATCTTGCGGAAATCACCATGTGACTTGTCGCCGGTCCTGCGGTTCCTCCTTCGGCAACGGTTAAATAATAATATTCTCCTCTTTTGAATAATTTCGGACCTTCCATACAAAAGCATTCGATACTCCATTCGCGCGGAATTTTCCAACCATCGTAAACATGCTTTAATTCGCTCGTTACCGAAAGTCCGTCTTTTGAAAGCGCAACATAACCTCCGTTACTGAAATACAAGAATCGATTCCCTTTCTCGTCTTCAATATGACCGGGATCAATATTTCCGATTTTCAAATCTACGGGTTCGCTCCACGGGCCGTTTATAGAATCTGCTGTTACCACAAAATTAGTGTTGTTTGCCGGAAAATAGATGTAGTATTTATTATTGTACTTAATTAAATCTGGCGCCCAAACGGCTCCAACATATTTATGAAGCGCATTGGTTACAGGTTCCCAATTCATTAAATCGGTCGAATGCCAAATTAAAAGTCCAGGATAATAATCAAACGAAGAATGTACAACATAATAATCTTTTCCATCGCGCAGTAAACTCGGATCGGGATAATCGCCTGCAAAAATGGGATTATTGAATTTATTTTCTTTTAAAATCTTCTCGGGTTGCGATTGAGAATTGACTGAAAGTGTTAGTAATAGAAATAAAACGGAGAGGTATATTTTGTTCATTTTGATATTTTTTTTCAAATATAGTCAAAAAGACTATAAGATGATTGTTTCACAAAGATGCACGAAGAATTTCTCAGAGACGCGCAAAGTTTTTTTATTATGTTTTTGCCACAAAGGCGCTAAGGCACGAAGTTTTTAAATCTCGGAAAGTCGTGAAGGCACGAAGTTTTTCCTTATGTTTTGTGAGGCTGAGCGGAGTCAAAGCCACGTTTGCTGAATCACTGTGTGGGGCTTCGACTCCGCTCAGCCTGACAATGTTGATTCATTTTAAAACACTTCGTAAAAAAATCATTTTTAATCTTTTTAATCTGTGGCAAATAGAATTTCGTGTCTTAGTGCCTTCGTGGCAAAACTCAAAAAATCTTCGTGAATCTCTGTGAAAATCTCAGCGAATCTCTGTGCAATATTAAAATCTCAATTCTATTGCTTATTTTTGCACTCATAAAATTCATATAATGACACAGAATCCAAAAAGATATACGATCACGGCTGCCTTGCCTTACACCAATGGACCTATTCATATTGGACACTTGGCTGGAGTTTACGTGCCTGCAGATATATATTCTAGATATTTAAGATTGCAAGGAAAAGATGTAGCATTTATCTGCGGAAGCGATGAACACGGCGTTGCAATCTCTATGAAAGCCAAAAAAGAAGGTGTTACTCCACAAGAAGTTATTGATAAATATGACGGAATCATCCGTAAATCGTTTGCTGATTTCGGAATTTCATTCAACAATTATTCCAGAACTTCGGCTAAAATTCATCATGAAACGGCTTCTGAATTCTTTAGAACATTATATGATAAAGGAGATTTTATAGAAGAAGTTACTGAACAATTGTATGACGCAAAAGCAAATCAGTTTTTAGCAGACCGTTTTGTTGTGGGAACTTGTCCGAAATGTGGTAATGACGGTGCTTACGGAGATCAGTGCGAAAGTTGCGGATCTACTTTGAACGCAACCGATTTGATTAACCCAAAATCAACAATTACTGGAGAAACTCCAATTCTTAAAGAAACAAAACACTGGTTTTTACCTTTGGACCGATATACTGATTTTTTAACTGAATGGATTTTAGTCGGACATAAAAACGACTGGAAAACGAATGTTTACGGACAAGTTAAATCTTGGATCGATGCAGGTTTAGAACCTCGTGCCGTAACTCGTGACCTTGATTGGGGAATTGACGTTCCTGTTGAAGGTGCCGAAGGCAAAAAATTATACGTTTGGTTTGATGCGCCTATTGGATACATTTCTTCGACAAAAGAATGGGCCGCGCGCGAAGGAAAAGACTGGGAACCGTATTGGAAAGATGAAGAAACGAAATTGGTTCACTTTATCGGAAAAGACAATATTGTTTTCCATTGTATAATATTCCCTGCGATGCTAAAATCGGAAGGAAGTTATATTTTACCAGATAACGTTCCGGCAAATGAGTTTTTGAATTTGGAAGGAAATAAACTTTCAACTTCTAAAAACTGGGCGGTTTGGTTGCACGAATATTTAGAAGAATTCCCAGACAAACAGGATGTTTTACGTTATGCTTTAACATCAAACGCGCCTGAGACAAAAGATAATGACTTTACTTGGAAAGATTTCCAAGCTAGAAATAACAACGAATTGGTTGCCGTTTTCGGAAACTTCATAAACCGTGTTGTGGTTTTAACCAACAAATATTATGACGGAATTATCCCGACGCCAAACGAATTTACAGAAGTTGACGAACAGACTTTAGCAGAATTAAAAGCGTATCCAGCCGTAATTTCAAGTTCGGTTGAGCGTTACAGATTCCGTGAAGCTTTGGGCGAATTAATGAATGTTGCCCGTTTAGGAAACAAATATTTGGCAGACGAAGAGCCTTGGAAAGTAATGAAAGACAATCCGGAGCGTGTAAAAACTCAAATGTATGTGGCGTTGCAAATTGCTGCTGCGTTGAGTGTTTTAGCTGAGCCATTTTTACCGTTTACAGCGGCTAAATTGTCAAAAATTTTAAACTTAAATGATCTTAAAGAACATTTTAAAGGTTTCAGTAAATTTTTGAAAGAAAATCATCCTGGCGCTACAGATGTTGTTTTGGATAAAGTATTAGGTTGGAATGATATTTCTGAGCATTCCGATTTATTGCCTGCAGGACATAAAATTGGAGAAGCAGAATTACTTTTCGCTAAAATCGAAGACGAAGAAATACAAAAACAAATAGATAAATTGGAAGCAACAAAAACAGCTAACTTAGCTGAAAGCAAACAAGCAGAACCGCAAAAAGATTTAATTCAGTTTGAGGATTTCGCGAAAATGGATATTCGTATCGGAACTATTTTAGAAGCTGAAAAAATGCCAAAAGCAAACAAGCTTCTAGTTCTTAAAGTAGATACGGGAATCGATGTTCGTACAATTGTTTCAGGAATTGCGGAGAGTTTTTCACCAGAAGAAATCATCGGAAAACGAGTTTCTGTATTAGCAAACCTTGCTCCAAGAGCTTTACGCGGTGTTGAAAGTCAAGGAATGATCTTGATGACAACAAACGCAGAAGGAAAACTGGTGTTTGTAAATCCAGATGCTGAGGCGCCGAATGGAGCGACTGTGAATTAAGTCTCACACATTACTATACTAAACGTGAATCGATTGAATTCCTCAATTGGTTCACGTTTTTTCATTCTACAAATACTTGTAAACACATTTTTCACTCAAATTAGTTTTCTTACAAAAAAAATTAGATATTAGCGCCAAGAGTTATTCAAAAAACTTATAATTATGGAACTATTAGAAAGCTTGCCTACTCTGCTTAAATCTTTTTGGTATATCGCTATTCCATCAAGTTTAATTTTTCTTATTCAAACCATTATTACTTTTTCTGGTCTTGACATTGCCGATGGTTTCGATACCGATTTTGATGCACATTCGCATGATGGCGGAGATTTTCAATGGTTCTCGTTAAGAAATCTAATCAACTTTCTTTTAGGTTTCAGCTGGACAGGAATTTCTTTTTACTCTACAATTGGTGAACATACTTGGTTTTTGATTGTACTTTCTTTTGTTGTCGGGGTTTTATTTGTGCTTTTATTTTTCTTCGTAATCAAACAAGTTCAAAAATTAGCCGAAGATAATTCGTTTAAGCTTTCTAATACACTTGATAAAACCGCAGAAGTTTATTTAACAATTCCGGAAAACAAAACTGGAAAAGGCAAAATTATGATTAGCGTAAACGGTGCTTTTCATGAATTGGAAGCCATGACCGAAAATGCCAGAATTGCTTCTGGAACAGCTGTAAAAGTTGTTAAAATAGAAAACAACCTCCTCATCGTAGAAACCCTATAACATAAACTATAATGATAATGAACCCAATTATTTTGATTGCAGTTGCGGCAATCGTTCTATTCGTAACCATTTCAGCATTAATCTCAAGGTACAAACGATGTCCTTCAGATAAAATTTTAGTAATCTACGGACGTACTGGTGGTACCTCTGCACGTTGTGTACATGGTGGAGGAGCTTTTATTTGGCCAGTAATTCAAGATTATTCTTTTCTGGATTTAAAACCGCTTTCTATCGAAGCCAATTTAACTAATGCATTGAGCCGTCAGAACATTCGAGTTGATGTACCTTGTCGTTTTACAATTGCAATTTCTACAGAATCAGATAGTATGAATACTGCTGCTGAAAGGTTATTAGGTTTATCATCAGAACAGGTTCAGGAACTGGCAAAAGACATTTTATTTGGTCAGTTACGTCTGGTTATTGCAACAATGACTATTGAAGAAATTAACTCTGATCGTGATAAATTCTTAGACAATATTTCTAAAAACGTAGACAGCGAATTGAAAAAGATTGGTTTAAAGTTAATCAACGTAAACGTTACCGATATTAGAGATGAATCGGGTTATATCGAAGCTTTAGGAAAAGAAGCGGCTGCAAAAGCGATTAACGAAGCAAAAATTAGTGTTGCCGAGCAGGAAAAAATCGGAGAAATTGGTAAAGCTCTTGCCGATAGAGAAAAAGACACTCAAATTGCAGAAACGCACAGAGATCGTGACGTAAAAATTGCGATTACTCAGAAAGATAAAGAAATTAGTATCGCAACTGCTTCTAAAGACGAAACAATTGGTAAAGCAGAAGCAGAAAGAGATACAAGGGTAAAAACTTCTGAAGCCAATGCCATTGCTATTCAAGGAGAAAATGAGGCAAAAATTGCTATTGCCAATTCAGAAGCACTTCGTAGAGAAAAAGAAGCAGAATCATTACGTGTTGCAATAGCCGCAGAAAAAGTACAACAAGCAAAAGCATTAGAAGAATCTTATATTGCAGAACAGAAAGCCGAGCTGGCTCGTTCTGAAAGAGAGCGTTCAACACAAATTGCCAACATTGTCGTTCCAGCTGAAATTGCAAAACAAAGAGCAATTATTGAGGCACAAGCTGCAGCCGAAACCATTAGAGAAAATGCAAAAGGAGAAGCTGATGCCATCTTCGCTAAAATGGAAGCGGAAGCAAAAGGTTTATTTGAAATATTAACGAAACAAGCTGAAGGTTACAAAGATGTTGTAGCAGCTGCAGGTGGTGACCCAAGCAAAGCATTCCAGCTTTTATTATTGGAAAAACTTCCAGAGTTGGTTAAAACTCAGGTTGAAGCTGTTAAAAATATCAAAATTGATAAAATTACGGTTTGGGATTCGGGTAATGGTCAGGGCGAAAATGGATCAACAGCCAATTTTGTTTCTGGTATGATGAAAACTGTTCCGCCATTAAATGATTTATTCAATATGGCTGGATTAAATTTACCGACTTACCTAAAAGGTGAAGACACTCCAGAAGTTCCTCCAACTATCCAAGTAGAAGAGACAAAAGAGTAAAAATCTTCATTTTAGAAAATAAAAAAGCGTGAATCGATTAATTAATCGATTCACGCTTTTTGCTTTTAAAAAATATTATTTGATAAATTCTCCATATCCAAAAAATTAAGATATTAGCCCAAAAATTATCTAACCAAAAACAAATTAGCTGTATGAAGAAAAAAATATTTGGCTTCTGCTTAATATTAAGCGCTTTGACATCATTTTCGCAAGAAATTGTAAGCTCTGTGCCTATCGAATTAAAAAAGAATCGTGATATATTTCAGGTTGTAAATAATGAGAAGAAAGATGTTACTTTATTTGTTAGTGATAAAATAAAAGTAAAAGCGATTCATCTTGACGGAAACATGAAAATAGTGGACAGTATTTCTGCCGAAAGACCAAATACTAAAACATACGACATGATGATTGGCTATAACAGCAATAATAACAATCCGCGTTTGTTTTGGGCGTCTAACGATTACGAAAACATCTTTTCTCAATTGTATGATGTTTCGAACAAAAAAGTTACAACACAGCAATATACTCTTGATCTTAAAGAAGAAAAAGTGCTTCAGAAATTCAGCGAAAGCGAGAAATTTTACATTTTAACTGTTCCCAAAAAAGGCAATTCTTTAAAATTACATGTTTTCGACAAAAATGGTGTTTATTCAGCAAAAATTATCAATTTGGACGGATTCCATTTCTTCAAATCTAATTATACAAAATCAGATATCTATGGAATTTTAGGAGAAAATCTGCTTCCGTTTGAAGCTCCATTTTCATTAAAAAACATCAATGTTGAAAATCCGACTTCATTAACAGACGCTGCTAGAAAAAGAAAATGTTATTTTGATGGCAAAACGCTTGTTTTAACTATTGATACAAATTCAGATTACACACAGGCAATTATAATTGATACACAGAATTTTTCGGCTACTGAAAAGATAATCCGATCTCCAGGTATTTCTAATGTAACTTCTACAGGATATAAAATCGCTATAACTTCAAATTCATTTTATTTTGACAATAAATTTTACATCTTAAAATCGTCTGAAGATCAATTTTTCTTTACTGTAAAAGACTTAGAAGATAATACGTTAAAAGAATTTTCAGCCACATCTGACACTCCAATTGATTTTAAAAACTCAGACATTTATCTTGAAGGCGGAGATTTTGGAGGAAAAAGAACCTTAACAAACAGCTCTCAATTTTTAAGAAAAATTGTCAATTTAAATGCTGGTCTTTCTTGCTATCATATTGGCCAAAATACGCTTATTACTTTTGGAGGTATTTCTTCTACAGGACCATCTACAGGACAAACTGTTGCAAATCAATTTGGCTTAATTGGAGCTTTGGTAAGTGTTGCATTCTTAAGCCCTACGATGGAGAATTTTAATTCTTATGCGAATAGAAAAGTAGTTAAAATTGAAGGTCTTTTTGATAATCAAGACAATCATATAAAAGGCGATTTACAGCCTTTGGCATTTGATAAAATACGCACTTTCTTTGATGACTACAAAGATGTGTCGTCTCAAATCTTGTTTAATATTGAGGCGGTATATTATTTAGGTTATTACGATAATAAAACAAAAGAATATACAATTCGAAAGTTTGCAGATTAATGTGAATCTAAGAGCTTTTAAATAAATTAAACAAGCGTGAAATCTTTAGTTCTACGCTTGTTTAATTTAATAAAGAAAAGTATTCAAACCTTTATACAGAAAAAATTAGATCTTCACCCAACCAAAAACTGCCAACTTAATCTATGCTAAAAAAATCACTCCTTGCCTGCTTTCTTTTTCTGACTATTAACACCTTTGCACAGGAAATGATAAAAGAATTTGATCTCAAATTAGAAAGAAAAAGAGATTTCTATCAGGTAACTAATAAGACCAAAAATGAAATTGTGTTATTTTCAAACGATAAGGAAAAAGTTTCTTCAATAAGATTTGATTCCACTTTTAATATTAAAGATTCGATTTCTGCTGTAAGGCCAGAAAGCACTTACGAAGAAATTATTGGATATACTCAGAAAGATGAAAGTTATAGCATTTTCTGGGGTTCAAAAGACAGAAAAAAAATATTTGCACAATCTTTTGATTTTGCAACAAAGCAAATCAATATTAAATTTTTTGATTTAGAACTGAAAAAAGAAAAGATTGTTAAAGAACTTACTATCAACAATGTTTTTTATATAATTACTCTTGTCAAAAATATCGGAAATTTAAAATTTTATGTTTTTGATCCTTCAGGTGAATTAGACACTAAAACGGTCGATTTGTCGAAGTTTGAATTCAACAACAAAGAAGGAAATCCTGTAAATTTACATACTGCATTAACTTGGGAATCTTCCAATTTCTTTTTTCAAAATATTAATAACGAAAGCCCTCCTTCACTGGCTTTGAGTACAAAGAAGAATAAAATCTATACTTATAAAAATGACGAGATTATTTTCACACTAGATACTGGTCCACATGCTACAGATATTTTAAGAATAAATCTAAACGACTTTACTGCTTTTTTAAAGGCAATTAAACAGCAACGCACAATAAGTCATGAATATGATGGATTTTTATTTGAATCCAATTCTTTTTTAATCGATGACAAACTCATTCAGATTAAAACAAATCCTGAAGTTCTATATTTAACCATAAGCGATTTAGATGGCATGAGAATTAATACTTACAAAGCATTGCGAGATGAAGAAATCCCTTTTAAAAATACGGATGTTTTTCAGGAATCAGGCACATTTTCTAATAAAAAAATATTAGAAAAACCAAAACAATTTATACGCAAGATTAATAACTCTACTCCTGGCATATCGTGTTATAAATTAGATGGTTTATATTATACCGTTATTGGAAGTTCGCAAGATATTGTGCGCAGTGGAAGTATGGGAATGGGAATGGGAATGAGTGGCGGATTTTCAAGTGCTCCACTTGGAATGTCTTATGGATACACTATAGAAAACCTGATTTCCTATAAAGATAAAAACGTGGTTTACACAACATGTTTGTTTGATTCTAATTTTAATCATTTGAAAGAACCAGTCAAAATCTCTGCATTTGAAAAAATAAGAATGTTTTTGGAAGAAAATGAAAACATAAAAGATGGCCGTACTCTTTTTAATAAAACCTTATATAAAGATTTAATTCTCTTTAAATTAAACACTTCTTTGTATTTAGGAAATTATAATAAAGACAACCAAAAGTATCAATTTTTTAGTTTTAGCGAATAATTTTCAAAAGTCAGAATTATAAAGCGTGAATGGATTAAAATTTTTAATCGATTCACGCTTTTTGCTTTTAAACTATTGACTTTCTAGACTATCTTTGAAAATTAATCCAAGAATATAATACGCATGAAAATTACCAAACCAAGATTAGCCCTTATCGCTGGAATACTTTGCATTTCTATCTTTCCAATCTTGGTAAAATTACGCTTAACTCCAGGCTTGATTTCGGCATTTTACCGAATGTTTTTTGCTGTGGCCCTGCTTTTACCTTACGTTATCATTTCAGGAAATTTTAAATTCCCGAAAACAAAATTCCTTCTACTAGCGGCACTTTGTGGTATTTTATTTGCTTCAGATGTTGCCGTTTGGAATATCGCCATTCAGGAATCAAGCGCGACTCAGGCTTCTTTGCTGACAAATTTATCTCCTGTTTGGGTCGGGGTCGGTTCTTTTTTCTTTTTGAAAACAAAACCAGCCACAAACTTCTGGATTGGTACGTTGGTCGCTTTACTCGGAATGATCACTCTAGTCGGTTTTGAGTTTTTTATCGATTTAAACTTCGATCAGGCATTTCTATTTGCAGTTTTATCAGGAATACTATATTCGATCTATCTTTTGGTCAGCAAAAATGTGCTTTCGCAGGTTGATGTGCTTTCGTTTATGACCATCAGCTTAACCGCTTCGAGCATTTATTTGGGCATTTTATGCTATTCGCTAGACGAACCTTTCACAGGATTTTCAGACGCAGGCTGGTTTGTTTTGGTTTTGCAGGCTGTAATTTGCCAATTGTGCGCTTGGCTTTCGATCAGTTACGCGACACAGCACATGCGCGCCACAAGAGTTTCATTGAGTTTATTAAGTCAAGCTGTAATTACCTCTATTTTGGCTTGGCTGTTTTTGGAAGAAAAAATAACTTTACAAATGATTTTCGGAGGAATCATTCTGCTTTGTGGAATCCGAATTACGTTTTATGATAAGACGATTTCTTTGAAAAGGCTTTTTTCTAAGGGTTGAGATTTGGTTTCACGCAGATTCCAAATGATTTAAGCAGATCAAACAGATTTTACTTTTATAATTTTTTTAATTTTTTTAATTTTTTTAATCTTTATAATCCTTTAAATCTGTGGCAAAATATCTCTCGCAGATTCTGCAGATTGAGCAGATTTATTTTTTATCTTAACTGAAATTAATCTGAAGCAAAAAAATTAGTGCAATTGCTTCTACAGTTTTCGAAATTATTTATCTCAAATAATTATTTGATATAAAATTCGTGAATTCGTGGCTAACAAAACTTTGAAACAAAAACATTATGTTACATAAAACTAAAATTCCAAACTTAAAAGTAATCGCCTTTGATGCCGATGACACTTTGTTTGTCAACGAACCTTATTTTCAGGAAACCGAACATAAATTTTGTGCTTTGATGGAAGATTATCTTTCGCATCAAGGCATTTCGCAGGAATTATTCAAAATTGAAATTGCCAATCTTCCTCTGTACGGTTACGGAATTAAAGGCTACATTCTTTCGATGATCGAAGCGGCTATGAACATTTCGAACAATACCATTCCGATTGAAGTCATTGAAAAAATCATTCAATACGGAAAAGAATTACTCGAAAAACCAATCGAATTGCTGGACGGAATCGAAGAAACGCTCCAAGCCTTAAAAGGAAAATACAAATTGGTCGTTGCCACAAAAGGCGATTTGAAAGACCAGCACAGCAAATTGCACCGTTCTGGTTTGGGTCATTATTTTCATCATATTGAAGTAATGTCAGACAAACAAGAAATTGATTATCAAAAACTTTTAGGCCGTTTAGACATTCAAGCGCATGAGTTCTTGATGATCGGAAACTCATTAAAATCAGATGTGCTACCAGTTTTAGGAATTGGCGGTTATGCCGTACATATTCCGTTTCACACAACCTGGGAACACGAAAAAATCAATCACACTATAGAACACGAGCATTTTAGTTCTTTTGAAACTATTGCAGAAGTGGTTCCGAATTTATTATAATGAAAACACTTTTAGACTTAGAAAATTGGAATAGAAAAGAGCATTTTGCGCATTTCAAACAGATGGAAGAACCTTTTTTTGGCGCTAATGTAGAAATCGATTGTACCAAAGCCTATCAAACCGCAAAAAGTATAAATGCTTCTTTTTTCATTTTCTACTTACATAAAACGCTGGCGGCGGTAAACGCCATTGAAAATTTTAAATACCGAATTTCAGAAGACCAAATATGCATTAACGACCGTATCGATGCTTCGGCAACAATTGGGCGTGAAGATGGCACTTTTGGTTTTTCTTTAATTGAATACGATCCGGATTTTAAAACATTCGAACAAATAGCATTAACGGAAATCGAACGCATTCAAAACACAACCGGACTTTTTACCCGATCTTTTGATGATGACAATCTGATTCATTTCTCGGCAATTCCGTGGTTGAATTTTAGTTCCATAACCCACGCACGCAGTTTTACCTATCCTGACAGCTGTCCGAAAATTTCATTCGGGAAAATGATAGTTTCCGAAACAGGAAAAAGAACAATGTCTATGGCAGTCTATGTGCATCACGGTTTAATGGACGGAATGCATGTTGGTCAGTTTGTAGATCTTTTTCAAGAGCTTATGAATCAGTAAATAAGCGGAATGATTTTTGCGCCCAAAAACACATGAAACGAATTTTTCTTTTTTTGTTTTTAATCTCCTCCACCGCTTTGCTTAGTCAAACGGTGCTGACTACTTATGCAATCGATTTAAAAAACAAAATTGGCCAGTCGGAAATTGTAGCTGGCGAAAATACCGTTACTCATGACGTGTTTGTTTTTGCCGCAAGCGCAGACAGTCTTTCGATATTAAAATACAATAGCGCTTTATTTTTAAGAGATAAATTGGTCACCAACCGTCAGTATACCGAAAACAGATCTCTGATGGGATATAGTTTTAGCGAAGACGGAAATCCTACTTTGTATTGGTTTTCGAAAGAAGAAAAAACCATCATTCTGATTAAATATTATCTGGAAAACAAAACTTCTAGAGCACTAAAATTTCAGGTTCCGCTTGACGATAAAGCTATTTTGGCGCATTACCAAAAAGATAATAATTTCTATCTACTGATGCAGGAAAAAACAAAAGAAGCACTAACGGCTTTTATCTTTAAAAACGGAATGGCACAAGAAAAGTTTCTAGATTTTAGTTCTTTCAAATTTATAGATAGAAAAACCCAGCCTAGGACATTCAATCAAATTTTGAATGAAAACCCGATTGAAAAAATGGATGCTGGAGAATACAATCCGTTGTATAAAGTTTCGGCCAAAAGTAAAATTTATACGCTTCCAAACCGTTTGATTCTGACTTTAGACCAAAGCTTTAGAAAAACGCAATTATTTGATATTGATTTAGAAAGTTTGGAAATAAAAGAAAAGACATTTTCGAAACCAGTTGGAGAAAAAAATCCAAAAACGTCCAACTCTTTTTACCACGAAAACAAGCTATATCAAATCAATGTCAACGCAGACGAACTTTTGTTTGATATTAAAAACTATGAATCTGGCCAATCGATAAAAACATTTTCGGTTTCCAAAAAAGATACCATCCTTTTTAGCAATTCGCCTTTGCTAATGCAGATTGAGGATCGCGAACCTAGAAAATTAAAGAATACCGCTAAATTTTTAAAAGCATTATCTGCTCTTGATGCTGGACTTTCGGTATATAAAAACCAAAAGAATCTCTTCATTACCTTAGGCGGAACGGGAAGTAATTTCAAAACAATATCTATAAACGCTTTTAATGATCCGTTTGGAGATTTCCCTTCCAACAATTATTATAATATTGAAAGCAATTATTCCGTGTTTTTTGAAAGTATTTGGACCAAAAAGCTGGAATTGACGCAAGAAACGCATGAGCCATTTGCTAGCGATAAAATCTTCTATTTTTTAGATACACATAAAGAAGCCGTTCTCTATAATACTCTTAAGCTAAATAACTACACAATTTTAAGCTATTACGACATTATTGCCAGACAATTTGTTCTCCGAAAATTTACCGACGGATTGGATTAAGAATTCGTAATCAGCAACTTAAACAAATTCAGCACATTTTTTAATTTTTCTTTTTAGCATTATCTGTTTTTAAATTTTGAAAGTGACCTTATTCTAATACTTTTTTGACTTTTAAAGAAGGTTTTTACTTACGTTTTTTTGTTGTTTTGGGCAAAAATTTAAAAATAAGAAATAATGAAAAAAGTTGTAATGACTCTTGCATTTGCCCTGGCGTTAACTGGAGTACATGCGCAAACAGAAAACAATAACAGTTTTAATAAATGGTCTATCGATTTAGGCGCGGGAGTTAATAAACCTCAACGCCCATTTAGTAATGGATATGCTACTAACACCTTAAGTCCTTGGACTGGAGATTTAGGTGTTCGTTATATGTTAAACAATAAATTTGGTTTGAAGGCAGACTTTGGATACAACAGTTTTACTGCAAAAGGCAGCTCTATCGACTTTGATTCAAAATACTACAGAGTAGATTTACAAGCTGTTGCCAACTTAGGGCGCATCATGAATTTTGAAACTTGGACCAACACTTTTGGCTTATTAGGACATGCTGGTTTTGGTTATGCTCAACTAAGAGCAGATAATATTAAGAAAACAGATGAAATAGGAAACTTCATTGCTGGTGTAACTGGACAGATAAGATTATCAAACAGAATTGCTTTAACAGGTGATTTCTCTACCATTTTAAATGCAACACAAGATCATACGTTTGATGGAGCTTATGTTCCTGGAAACAGAGGTTTCTCTGGATTAATTTTTAACGGAACAGTTGGTTTAAACGTTTACTTAGGTAAAAACGCAAAACATGCTGACTGGGTTGTAACAGAAAACAACGGCTATACTGATATTTCTGCTTTAGAAAATAAAGTAACAGATCTTGAAGCGCAAATCAAGAAAATACCTGCAACGAAAGAAGTTGTCGTAGAGAAGCAAACAAACAATGCACAGTTGACAGATAATGATTTGATAAGAAAAATGATCAATGACAAATATTACAGTGTGTATTTTGATTTCAACAAAACTACTCCAATTGAAAACTCTACTGCAGCGATTGATGTAGTATTAACTTACTTAAGAAAAAATCCTTCTGCTACACTTGATCTTGTTGGCTATGCTGATCAAGTTGGAAAAGCGGACTATAACGATAAACTATCTTACGCTAGAGCAACAAACGTTAAAACTATTTTTGAAAAAGCTGGAATTGCTTCTTCTCGTTTAAATGTTATTGCAAATGGTGCAGATACAACAATTCAAAAAGATTCTGATGAAGCTAGAAGATTAGCTAGAAGAGTTACTTTCATTGTTAAATAATTCCTTTTTTTAAATGTAAATTGAAGTCCTTAAGGCAATTGTCTTAAGGACTTTTTTATTTTATAATTAAAATGATAAGAAGACGGCATAAAATTTGAAACAAATCTGTGATATCTCAAGAAACACATTTATGAAGAAACTACTACTCCTTTTTCTTTTGTTTTCTAAAACAGTTTTGTTCAGTCAAACAGTCTTAAATTCTTTACCACTAGATCTAAACTTTCTAGGAAAAACTCAGGTTTTAAATGCCAAAGATGAAAACACCAATGATATTTATGTTTTTACTTGGGATGACAAGAATATTAATATTCTTAAATACAATGCTTCTTTATTTCTTTCGAATCAATTTACAGATTCGCTGAAACACGAAAGAAGCCGAAATTTAATTGGCTACAGCATCAGTAAGGATAAAAAACCAGCCCTATATTGGGCTTCAAATAATTATAGAGACGTCCTAATTACGGTCTATAATCCAGATGACAAAACTTCGGAATTATTAAACTTCGATTTTCCGCAAAATCATGAATACGTAATCAGCAGTTTCCAGCAACAAAATACTTTTTATATTCTTGCCAAAGAGAAAGATTTAGACCACCTTCTGCTTTACAAATTTGAAAACGAAAAATGCAGCATTAGAACATTTGATTTTTCCAACTTTACATTCAAGAATAAAAAAAATGTACAAATCTCTTTTGATAAGTTTATTAAGCAAAACCTAATAAATCAAGTAGATCCCGATATTTATACCCCAATAGATTTGGCTTCAGGCACAAGTAAAATGTTTGTGGTTCGTGATCATATTATTCTAACATTCGATACTGATTTTATAAAAACACAAGCATTCGATCTTAATATTAAAACGGGCGGTGTAAAAGAAAAAACATTTAACTTCCCAGCTCATGAAACTCCGTCCAGAACATCAAATTCTTTTTATAGCGATAATAAACTATTCCAAATAAAAGCAAGTAGAGAGTCTTTTTTGTTTGAAATTAAAGATTTTGATTCGGGTGAAATCATTAAGAATTATTCGTTTTCAAAAAATGATACCATCCCATTTAAAAACTCTCCCTTCCTTATGCAAATTGACAACGGCAAACCGCGTCAATTAAAAACGACTGAAAAATTTATAAAAAATATAAACGGCCTTACGGCTGGCATATCCGTTTTTCAAAACAACAAAGACAGCTTTATTACCTTTAGCGGCCTTGGAGAATACTCCGATTTTTATTTTTCTTTTGATAGTGATTCTGATTTTGGAGAACGCCTTTCCTACTCATTAAGCAAAGTAGTTTATTTTGATGCGATGTTAAATGAGAAATTAAATTTTACGCCAGACTATCAGACAAGACCATTGGCAATTGAAAATCTATTTTATTATCTAAACAATAATAAAACAATCAAACTATACGATGCGCTAAGATTAAAGGATTATTACATCTTAAGCTATTATGATAGTGTTTCCAAACAATTTATAATACGCAAATTTACCGACGGTTTTATGATGGGAGACAATGAAAATCCTATTATGAGTAAATCTAACTTCTCAAAGCCGTTTTCTTTTGGCACAATTGCGCCTCGATAAGTTTATTGAGTGTTGGACAAATCCAATGTTTTCAAGGTTTAGAAAAATGAAATGAATAATTTTTCTTAATTTTACAAAAAAGACATCTATTATGCTATCAAAAAATATTGAATCGGCTTTAAACAAGCAAATCCGCATAGAAGCAGAATCTTCGCAAACGTATCTTTCTATGGCTTGTTGGGCAGAAGTACAAGGTTTAGAGGGAATTGCTCAATTTATGTACACACAGTCAGATGAAGAGCGTGCGCACATGCTTAAATTGGTTAAGTATGTAAACGAACGCGGAGGTCACGCTCAGGTTACAGATTTAAAAGCGCCAAAAACGACTTATACTACATTTAAAGAAATGTTTGAGGAGCTTTATAATCATGAACTTTTTGTTTCGAAATCTATTAACGAGTTGGTACACATTACTTTTGAAGACAGAGATTATGCTACACACAATTTCTTACAATGGTATGTTTCTGAACAAATCGAAGAAGAAGCTACAGCTAAATCTATTTTAGATAAAATCAACTTAATTGGTGATGATAAAGGCGGACTTTACTTGTTCGACCGTGATATTCAGCAGTTAACAGTTACAAGTTCAATCGCCATCAATCCAAAATAAAAAAGTTAAAGTTTATTTAGAACATTTAAAAATAACTTTTTTCGATTATATTTGTCTTTGTTTTTATAATACAGAGGAAAATTGGGCAAGAAAGAAAAAGACAAGGAAAAGAAAAAGGATAAAAAGAAAAAGAAAAATTCGGCTATCCTTGATAAGATTAAGAAGATTGAAAACTGTAAATCTTCTTGCTGTGAGAAATATAAAAAGAGTGAAAAGAAACGCTGCTCACGCTGTCCTATGTTTGATTTATTCAAAAAAACTGCTTAACAACATATAGAAAGACCCATCAGATTTCTCTGGTGGGTTTTTTAGTTTTAAATTGCAGTCCACTTTCGATTTTTAAATTCCATTATGAAAAACGATTTTACAATACCTAAATCTAGTCTTGATTTTTTGGTCGAGCTAAAAGAAAACAACAACAAACCTTGGTTTGAAGCCAATAAAGCACAATATTTAATCGAACTCAATCATATCGAAAATTTTGCTGGCGCTTTACTGAAAGAACTCTCCAAAACTGATGTTTTAGAAAATGCTTCAGGAAAAAAAAGCGTTTACAGAATCTATCGTGATATTCGTTTTTCTAAAGATAAAACTCCTTTTAAAACATTTTGGGGCGGCAGTTACACGCGTGCCACAGCAGCAAGACGCGGTGGTTATTATTTTCACTTAGAAAAAGGAAACAGCTTTTTCGCAGGCGGTTTTTGGGGACCAAATGCGGCAGATTTAAAACGAATAAGAACCGAATTTGCCAACGATCCAGAGACTTTTCAGAAAATCTTAAATTCAAAATCATTCGTTACCAATTTTGGAACTTTGCAAGGAGAACAGCTCAAAACTAAACCAAAAGGTTTCGATATTGATCATCCTGCTATTGATTTGCTTCGTTTCAAACAATTTTTGGTTATAAAACGTTTTACAGACAAAGAAGTTTTGAGTCCGCAATTTTTAGAACTCGCTTTGGACGCTTTCAAAAACATGCGTCCATTTTTTGACTATATGAGCGAAGTGCTCACAACAGATACTAATGGGGTTTCGGTTCTATAAAAACATTAACCCGACAGATTTTTTCACGAGGCTTCGGAACTGTCGGGTTTCTGTCGAAATTAGCTTTGTCAAAGTTTAAAACTTTGACAAAGCTTCTAAATGAATCAATATGTTTATGACGAAGATTAGGGACTATTTGTTCTTAAAATCCGGTTGCGTGAGGGATAGAAGCAATCCACCGCGGTGGAGCGGATAGCCCGACAGCATCCCGGTAAAAGGGCGAATAAGCTTAAGCAAATTTGGCCCTTTTATCGGGATGGTGGCACGCCCAATATATTGGAATTTGGGATTTTGAAACTTAAAACATTATTTTCCCAACAATAAAACTTCATTTGCCACCACTTCGGTTATATAGCGTTTTTCACCGTTTTTATCATCGTAGCTTCGATGCGTCAGTTTTCCTTCAATCCCGATTTCTTTTCCTTTTACAACAAACTTTTCGATAATTTCTGCCGTTTTGCCCCAAGCAGTAATGCGATGCCATTCGGTTTGTTCTACACGTTCACCTTTGTCATTTTTGTAATAATCTTTTGTTGCGATTGTGATGTGCGCTAGTTTTCTTCCGTTTTCTAATGTTTTAACTTCTGGATCGTTTCCTACATTCCCAATTAGCTGTACTCTGTTTTTCATGGCGTATATTATTTTAGTGTTATTAATAAATTGAATTGTTCTTCAAATTCAACAGTGCAAAGATGAGAAACCTCAGCATCGGCAGTCGGTTGTTAACTGTTTACTATCGACTGTAACTATTTGTAAGCGTTTGTAAATGGAAATTGTTTTTTGTATATTTGAGATAAATCTTACGATATGCAGACAAAAATTAAAAAAGTAGAGTTAAGAAATCTTGAAATTGAGGACTATAAACAATTAAAAAAATCAATGATTGAATCGTATCCAGAAATGGCCGATTCGTATTGGGGATCTGATGATATAGAAAGATTGCTTTCTATTTTTCCAGAAGGCCAGTTGGTGATTTTAGTTGACGGAAAGGTGGTGGGCTCTGCATTATCGCTTATTGTCGATGAAAAATTAGTAGAAAAAAGACACAATTACCAGCAGATTAGTGGTGACTATACCTTCTCTACTCATAATCCGAATGCTGAAATTTTATACGGAATAGATGTTTTTATTCATCCAAATTATCGCGGTCTGCGTTTAGGCCGCCGATTATACGATGCCAGAAAAGAACTTTGCGAACAGCTGAATTTAAAAGCAATTGTTTTTGCAGGAAGAATTCCGAATTACAGGGAACATGCCAAAAAAATGTCTCCAAAAGCCTATATCGAAAAAGTTCGTACTAAGGAATTGTACGATCCTGTGCTTTCTTTCCAGTTAAGCAATGATTTTCACGTTTTAAGAGTCATCAAAAATTATTTGGAAGGCGATGAAGAATCGAAAGAATTCGCAGTTTTGCTCGAATGGAATAATATTTATTACGATGATAGTCCGAAACTGATAAATCTGAAGAAAAACATCATTCGTTTAGGATTAATTCAATGGCAAATGCGTCCGCTGAATAATGTCGAAGCACTTTTTGAACAAGCCGAATTTTTCATCGATGCCGTTTCGGGTTACGGATCTGATTTTGCACTTTTTCCCGAATTGTTTATCGCGCCGCTAATGGCCGATTATAATCATTTATCTGAAGCAGAAGCTATTCGTGAACTGGCCCGTCACTCTGATCCTATCAGAAAGAAGTTTCAAGAATTTGCTATTTCATACAATATCAACATTATCACCGGAAGTATGCCATACATGGAAAGTGGAAATCTTTACAATGTTGGCTTCTTGTGCAAAAGAGACGGAACTTCAGAAATGTATACCAAAATTCATATCACGCCAAACGAGGTTATTCATTGGGGAATGAAAGGCGGATCGCAATTTAAAACCTTTGACACCGATTGCGGTAAAATTGGAATTTTAATCTGTTACGATGTGGAGTTTCCAGAACTTTCCAGGCTTTTGGCCGATGAAGGAATGAATATTCTCTTCGTGCCATTTTTAACAGATACTCAAAATGGATATACACGTGTGAAACATTGTTCGCAAGCACGCGCCATCGAAAACGAATGTTATGTAGCCATAGCAGGTTGCGTTGGAAATCTTCCAAAAGTGAACAATATGGACATTCAATATGCGCAGTCTTCTGTATTTACGCCTTCAGATTTTGCTTTTCCAAGTAATGGAATTAAAGCGGAAGCTACTCCAAACACCGAAATGACATTAATTGTGGATGTTGATCTGAATCTATTGAAAGAGCTTCATGAACATGGAAGCGTAAAAACATTAAAAGACCGTAGATCTGACCTTTATGAAATTAAAAAATTGAATTCATGAAAACATGCCTGGAATGTTCCGCTAAAATTTTCGGACGTGAAGACAAAAAATTCTGTTCCGACAGTTGTCGAAATGCGTACAATAACAAAATAAATAAAGATAGTACGAATTTCATGCGAAATATAAACAACAAGTTACGCAAAAATTACCGTATTTTGGCAGAGCTAAATGTAGAAGGAAAATCGAAAGCTTCACGAGATAAATTATTAACAAAAGGTTTTGATTTTGAGTTCTTTACAAACATTTTGCAAACCAAGACAGGAAATACATATTACTTCTTGTACGATCAGGGCTATCGTTCCTTGGACAATGATTATTTTATGCTTGTTAAAAAAGAAATATAGTTAGTATTATTTTACCATGAGAAAAAACCAAACCTCAATTCTAGCCATAACCTGCGTTTTAGCTTTGCTTGGCATTATATACGCCACGATGATGCCGCAAGGAATTTCTAAAGACGACGAAGCACTTGCGGAGTTTTCTACTGAAAGAGCCTTCCATCAGGTTGAGATTATTGCGCAGAAACCGCACTATGTCGGATCGACAAATCACGAACTTGTTGCCAATTATCTAAAACTGGAATTAAACAGAATTGGTTTGGAAACGAGTGTTCAGGAAGGTTTTACTCTAAATGATAAAGGTCTTTTGGTTAAGTCAAAAAATATTTTGGCTCGAATTAAAGGAACAAACAATACCAAAGCGCTTTTACTTCTTTCTCATTATGACAGTGCACCGCATTCTTTCTCAAAAGGTGCTAGCGACGATGCTTCGGGAATTGCCACAATTTTAGAAGGTGTACGTGCTTTTTTATATTCCAAAAATCCTCAAAAAAACGATATTATCATCTTATTCTCTGATGCAGAAGAATTAGGATTAAACGGAGCTGCTTTATTCGTAAACCAACACCCATGGGCAAAAGACGTTGGTCTGGTTTTAAACTTTGAAGCAAGAGGAACTTCTGGCCCAAGCTACATGCTGATGGAAACCAATAAAGGAAATGAAGCTTTGGTTAAGGAATTTACAAAAGCAAAACCTTCTCACCCAGTTTCAAATTCTTTGATGTATAGTATTTACAAAATGCTTCCTAATGATACTGATTTGACCGTTTTTAGAGAGCAAGCTAACATTCAGGGATTCAATTTCGCGTTTATCGATGGTCACTTCAACTATCACACACAGCAAGACGATATTCAGCATTTAAACAAAACGACATTAGCGCACCAGGGCACTTACATTATGCCTTTGCTAAAGTATTTTTCTAATATTGATTTAAACCAAACGGAATCTACTGAAGACGATGTTTATTTCAGCGCTCCTTTTTCATTCATCAGTTATCCGTTTACTTGGGTAATGCCAATGACGCTAATTGCTTTTGGTTTATTATTTATCTTCATTTTTGTTGGAAAAGTAAAGAGAATCATCACTTTCACAGAAATTTTCAAAGGTTTTATTCCTCTTTTAGGATCTATTATAATTGCTGGATTGGTAACATTTTTAGGATGGAAACTT
The DNA here is from genome assembly GCF_057799715.1 of Flavobacterium sp. 38. Lineage (NCBI taxonomy): Bacteria > Pseudomonadati > Bacteroidota > Flavobacteriia > Flavobacteriales > Flavobacteriaceae > Flavobacterium > Flavobacterium sp. 38. The sequence continues at coordinate 420,700 of NZ_JBYNWZ010000001.1, forward strand.
ATTCTTGAAATTTATCCGCAATATTCTGATCTTCTAAACGGATTTACGTATAACGGACATGCATATATTGGCGCGTTTGTCACTTTAAGCATTGCTATTTGCTTTGCTTTCTACCATCATTTTTCTGAAGCTAAAATTACAATGAACCATTTTGTGGCTCCTTTATTGCTTTGGATTATCATCAACGCATTTTTAGCCAATAGTTTAACAGGAGCTGGTTTCTTAATTATCCCAGTTTATTTCGGAATTCTATTATTCGGAATCTTTGTTTTCACACAGCATTACAGCTTAGGAATGAATTTACTTTTCAGTATTCCGGCTCTAGCAATTGTTGCGCCTTTTATTGTAATGTTCCCAATCGGATTAGGACTTAAAATACTTTTTGGAAGCGCAATTTTAACCGTTTTACTATTCGGATTATTATTGCCAATATTCGGTGCCTTTGCCAAAAAAGGAGCTTGGATTATTGTTTTCTTTATTGCTTCTATTTCATTTTTCATTTACGCTGGCTATCATTCTGGCTACGAATATGGCAAAGCCAAATCCAATAGTTTATTATACGTTTACAATGCCGACAACAATTCTGCTGTTTGGACAACGTATGATACTAATTTGGACGAATGGACCAAATCTTATTTAGGCGAAAGCAATCAAAAAGCCGTTGGTTTAAATACGTTGCCGCTGTCAAGCAAATATAACACGACATTTACGTATAGCGCTATTGCTCCTGTTGTTGAAGTTCCAAAACCGACAATTCAGTTTTTAAGAGACAGTGTTATTGGAAATAATAGATATTTAAAAATTAAAATCACTCCAAACAGAAAAGTAAACCGTTACGACGTTTATGCTAATCCGAAAATGACGTTTTACAACTTTAAAGCAAATGGAGTGGCAACTTCTGGCGAAAAAGGAAATCGTCTTCAAAGAGAGGACAGTAAAATTTTATGTTACTATGTTGTAGGAAATGAACCGCTTGAAATGGAATTCTACATCAATAAATCATCTATTTTTGATATGGATTTAATCGAAAGTTCATTCGATTTAATGAGCAATCCATTATTAAACGTCAAACCAAGACAAAACTGGATGATGCCGACACCTTTTGTTTTAAATGACGCCGTTCTAATTCAGCAGAAAATCAAAAGATATACTCCTCCAGTAAAACCTCTTGAGCCAGTTGTGGTAAAAGATAGTTTGGCTGTATCAAAAGACACTATAAAACCTGCACCTATTCAAGAATAAATACAATAATAGAAATATTAGAAAAGCAGACTTTAATTAGAAAGTCTGCTTTTTTTATTTTTAGCAGGCACATTCAAATTTTAAACCTTCTACCTTTCCTTTTATGCTTTCAGTTGCATAACCACCAAACTTACAACACTCTATTTCTCAAATTAGGCATAAAAAGAAAAGACAAAGTGTGATTTACTTTAACTTTGTGAGAAATTTAATCTCGCAAAGTCGCTATTTTATTTCACGCAGATTTAAAAAATTTAAGCTGATAGACGCAGATAATAATTTAAATAAATCTGCAAAAATCTTTTTAAATCTGCGTGAAACAAAAGACTTTGAACCTCTGTCCCTTTGTATCTTTGCACCTCAAAACAAAAAAATGAAACAAATAAGCATATTAGGCTGTGGCTGGCTCGGTCTTCCTTTAGCAAAAAACTTAATTGCAAAAGGATATTCTGTTAACGGCTCTACAACTTCAGAAAATAAACTTTCGCTTTTAAAAGATGCTGGAATAAATCCATTTTTGGTAACCGTTGAAAGTGATTCAGTTTCTGAAAATATCAACGTTTTTTTAGCGGAAAGCGAAATTCTAATTATCGACATTCCGCCAAAATTAAGAGCGGCCGATCCTAACTCTGAGAAGAAAGCTTTTGTAGAAAAAATCAAGAATCTAATTCCATTTATAGAAAAATCAACGGTTAAGAAAGTACTATTTGTAAGTTCAACGTCTGTTTATGGCGATGATAACGGTTTTGTAACCGAAGAAACGATTCCGAATCCAGATACTGAAAGTGGCAAACAATTAGTTGTAGCAGAAAAGCTTCTTCAAGAAAATCAAAACTTCGAGACCACAATTCTACGTTTCGGCGGACTAATTGGTGAAGACAGGCATCCTGTAAAGTTTCTCGCTGGAAAAGAAAATCTGGAAAACCCAGATGCACCGATCAATTTGATTCATCACAATGATTGCATCGAAATCATAAAAGAAATTATAAATCAATCCAAATGGAATGAGATTTTTAATGCTGTTGCTCCGTTTCATCCCACAAGAGAGGAGTATTATACTCAAAAGTCGATTGAAATGAATCTATCAGCTCCAAAATTCAATTCTGAAAAATCAAATATTAAAAAGGAAATTTCAAGTGAAAAAATTGAAACACTCTTAAATCATAAATTTAAGCTGGATCAATATTAAACCATATAAGTCATGTAAGTTTATGAAAAGAGTTTAGAAAAACTTAAATTTGCTTATATAACTTATATGGTTTTGGAAACCGAGAAATTTATGGAAACAGCATTCATCAACTCGCCTTTAGGAATCACCAAAATTGTTGGAGATGAAAATGGTATTGCTGTAATTTCTGTTTCTGACGTTGGCACGAATGAAGTTTCAGAAACTATTCCTGAAGTTTTACAAGATGCCGTTTCACAGTTAAACGAATATTTTGAAGGCAAAAGAACCGATTTTGATCTTAAACTGAATCCGCAGGGAACCGAGTTTCAGCAAAAAGTATGGAAAGCATTGTTAGAAATTCCGTACGGAAAAACGGTGAGTTATATGGATCAAACCAAAAAATTGGGCGATGTAAAAGCCATTCGTGCTGTAGCATCGGCAAATGGTAAAAATCCGCTTTGGATTGTGGTTCCTTGCCATCGCGTTATTGGCACAAACGGATCATTAACGGGTTATGCCGGTGGACTGTCGCGCAAAAAATGGCTTTTGGAACATGAAAGTCCTTCTCAACAGCAAAGTTTATTTTAGTTTTATTGGCCACGACCCGAGCGATAGCGAATAGGCGAAAGCAATTCACGAATTTTCTTTTTAATCATCGCGTATTAATTACTGTTCTAAAAATTTATAAATAAGAAAATACATTCAATTTGTACTTTCAAAAAATATTGAGATCAAATTTGTGTACATTTATATCAAATAAAAAATAGTATAATTTTCGTGAATTCGTGGCGAAAACCCACAGCAAAATTATGATTGAAAAAATAAACCTCAATAACATTTTATTTCTTGATATAGAAACCGTTCCTGAAGAAGAGAATTTCAATTCGCTTGACGCGGAAATGCAATCGCTTTGGGATTTGAAAACGCAATATCAGCGTAAAGATGAATTTACTCCAGAAGAATTTTACGAACGCGCCGGAATTTGGGCTGAATTTGGAAAGATAATCTGTATTTCTGTTGGATTTTTTACCATCAAAGGTGATGTTCGAAATTTTAGAGTGACGTCGTTTTTTGGTGAAGAAAAGAAAATCCTAAAAGATTTCAGCAATTTGGTTAATAATCATTTCAATCAGCCGCAGCATTTGCTTTGCGGACATAATTCGAAAGAATTTGATATTCCGTTTATTGCCCGAAGAATGATCATCAATCAATTGCCAATTCCAGACAAACTGAATTTATTCGGAAAAAAGCCTTGGGAGATTCCACATCTGGATACTTTAGAGTTATGGAAGTTTGGAGATTATAAACATTTTACTTCTTTAAAACTGCTCACCAAGATTTTAGGCGTACCATCGCCAAAAGGCGATATTGACGGAAGCCAGGTTGCACATGTCTATTATGTCGAAAAAGACATTGACCGAATTATTACGTATTGCGAAAAAGATACGATTGCTGTTGCCCAGATATTCTTACGTCTACGCCGAGAAGATTTATTGATTGAGGATGAAATTATTCATGTCTAATTGGAGGGACAAAGGGACAGAGAAACAAAGGGACAAAGTCGTCAATGAACTTATATAACTTAATAATCGTTTAAAAAAGGACAAAAATGAAAAATCTATTGATTTATATTTTATTAATATCTGCAATTGGAATTTTGTTTTTCCCATTTCTTAACAACTCTACAACACACACTTCTTACTCATATTCAACAAATTATTTTGAATATATGAAAGGAATTAGTGAAAATATCATTTACCTTATGAGATATCCTTATTTGGAAACAATAGATCTTATTATCATTTTTTTACTTCCCATTTCTATTTTATTTGAAATAATTTCTTTTCATTTCAAAAAGCATAAATTAACATATGTATTGATTAGCTTGTGTTTACTTTCTTCTGTTTATTTTATCTATTTTAATCAAAGTCAATTAAAATATGGCATTTACATATTAGTTATTCAGCAACTGGCATTGTCTTCTTTTTTAATTTTCTATTCTAAAAAATCAAATTGTGGTACATTCTGAAATTTCACATTATCGTCTGGTTTCTCAAAAACTTTATAAATCAAGTTCTTGTTTGCCACAGGAAATTGTAAAGCACTTTGGCGCTATGCAAGCTCAGGATTACGCCATGGCAAAATGGGCAATTGGTTCGCGTTGTGATTCCTCAGAAAGAGAGATTCAAGAAGCTATAGATTCGGCTAAAATTATTCGAACCCATATTCTGCGTCCGACTTGGCATTTTGTTTCTCCAGATGACATTTATTGGATGCTGGATCTTTCTGCTCCACAAGTAAAACGTTTTACGGCTTCTGGAGCTAAAAAATTTGGCTATGATGAGAAAAAGTTGAATCAGGCGAATGCTTCTATCGAAAAACTATTAGCAGGAAACAATCATTTGACTCGAGATGAAATTATGCAGGAACTTGGAATCAAGAAAACTTCCAGCGACGATTTCCTGAGTGCTGCGATTATGATGAATGCCGAACTGGATGGATTGGTCTGCAATGGCAAAATGAAAGGCAAACAAATGACTTATGCTTTACTTGAAGAAAGAGTTCCGAAAACAAAAATTAAATTGACAAAAGAAGAAGCCTTAGCAAAACTCGCCCAACGTTATTTTGAAAGTCACGGCCCAGCAACAGTGCTTGATTTTTCGTGGTGGTCAGGTTTTCCACCTACAATTTGCCAAAAAGCCATTAGTGCAATTGAGTTACAATTAAGTAAAGTCACCATTGATAATCAGCAATATTGGTTTAAAAAGGACATTACAGACGAGGATAACTTTCGCGAAAGCGTACATTTTCTTCCCTCTTTTGATGAGATTCTAATTTCGTATAAAACACGCGAAGCTTCATTTAATACAGAACATCAATCGAAAGTTTTTACTAATAATGGGATTTTCAAACCTATTATTTTAGAAAACGGAAAAGTAATTGGCATCTGGAAAAGAACCATCAAAAAGGATCATGTCAAAATAGAAACAGATTTTTTCAATGAAATAGAAGTAAACAAAAAACAGGTTCTTTTGGAAGGAATTAAATCTTTTGAAACATATTTAGAAACTAAAGCTGTTATTTCTTGATTTGAAAGCAGTGCTAAATGTGTCGCTCCGCTGGAGCTTTTTATTCTGTGACTAAGCCTTTTCTATAAATATGTCGCTCTTCCAGAGCTATTTATATTCTGAAACTAAGCTCTGGAAGAGCGACATATTTATAGAAATTAAATCCGTTCTCTAACAGAAGCTCCAGCGGAGCGACACCAAAATTCAAGTTTTTAAATCAATTATTTCAAATCCAAAGCATCAAATATTCTTCTGAAACAGAATCTTTATGCTTATTATTGCTAAATAATTACATTTACAAAAAATTACAATTATGGTATTAAGCAGATTTTGGTTAGCGATTTTTATTTCTTCGATTGTTTTTATTGTAGTCAGTTTGTTTACTGCCAATACGTATACTATTGATTCTATTTTAAATGGAAAGAAAGACGATCCTATTTTAGTTTCTGAAAAATACGTCGAAGAACTTCCTGCTTTCTTAAAAGACAGCATAAAAAAGGCGCCAGATCAGACCATGATTATCAATCGTGATACGCTAAATGCCGACACTACTTATGTTTACAAAAACAAAACGGTAAAAATTTACAGCGGACTTCAAAAATCTGACGGTTTATTGCCAACTTGTAAAAGCACTTTGGTCGATTTAATTCTGCCTCTTATTGCATATTTAGCCTTTTTCTGTGGCTTAATGGAACTTTTAATTGTTTCTGGAGCTTCAGGAAAATTAGCTAAAGCTTTAAGTCCGGTGTTTGTAAAAGTGTTTCCAAGCATTCCGAAAAATCACCCTTCAATATCCTATATGACCTTGAACTTTGCTGCCAATTTCTTGGGATTGGATTCGGCTGCAACGCCATTTGGACTGAAAGCTATGGAAAGTTTACAGGAAATAAACCCCGAAAAAGACAAAGCGAGCGATGCGCAAATTATGTTTATGTGCCTTCACGCTTCTGGATTAACTTTAATTGCGACTTCAATTATTGGTTATCGCGCGGCGGCAAACGCAAGTAATCCGGCCGATGTGATGCTGCCTTGTATCATAACTTCATTTATCGGAACTATTGCAGCATTTTTAATTGTTGGAATAAAACAAAAAATCAATTTCAAAAGTGCTTCACTTCTTATTGGTTTAATGGTTTTGATTGCGGCTATTGTGAGTCTGCTGATGTATGTGAATCATTTAGATCTGATCGGAAAAAATTACTTTACTTCTAACCTTTCTGGATTAATCTTAATTGCGATTATTGCATTTACTTTAATTTTTTCATTTGTACATGAGAAAAAATTTAAGGAAGCAGAAACAACGGTTTTTGACACTTTTGTAGTGGGTGCCAATAACGGCGTGAAAACTGGAGTTACTATTTTTCCTTATGTTTTAGGAATGTTGGTGGCGATTTCGTTGTTTAGAAATAGTGGATTATTTGAAATTATCAGTGACGCCATCGGATTTATCTTTTCAAATTTAGGCGTAAGCAAAGAAATTACGAATGCGCTTCCTGTTGCCATGCTTCGTCCGTTCAGTTCTGCAGGTTCAAGAGGATTCTTGATCGATTCGATGAATACTTTTGGAGCCGATTCTTTAACCGCTAGATTGAGCAGTATTTTCCAATGCAGCGCCGAAAGCACTTTTTATGTAATTGCGGTTTATTTTGGTTCTGTTAATATCAAAAACACGCGTTATGCACTAGGAACAATGCTTTTGGTAGATTTGATCTGCGTGATTACGGCGATTTTTGTGGCGACTTGGTTTTTTTAGCATTTTAGCATTGTCAAATTTTAATTTTGGGAATATAAATCATTTCGTCATACCAGATTAAAATCCAGATTACAAAATTTTTCTAACGTTTCCCGAATTAAAATCCAGATTTAAAGATTGTTGGAACGCTTCCCCGGATTAAAATCCGGGGCTACAAAATTGTTCGAGCCGACGGCTCTTTTCTTTGCGCAAACAATTTGCAAAAGTTCCATCGGAACGTTTAAATATTGTAGCAACGGATTTTAATCCGTTGATCATAAATGACAGCAATTCAAGAGTTCCGTAGGAACGTTACATATTGTAGCCACGGATTTTAATCCGTGGAGATAACGAAATATGTCAATCAACAAAAAAAGAAAGTTAAATATTACAAAATAATGTTTATTGCATTTATTTTTGCCAGAAAAAAACATGGCAAATACCTATCATCAAGTCTACATTCAAGTAGTTTTTGCAGTTAAATATAGAAATGCTTTAATTGAAGAAAGCTGGAGATCTGAATTACTTGGCGTAATTGGCAATTTAATTAACGAAAATGGTTGCAAAAGCATTATTGTAAATGGTGTTGAAGATCATGTACATTGTTTAGTTGCCCTAAAACCAACAATTACCATATCTGATCTCATTAAAAATGTCAAAGCAAAATCTTCAAAATACATCAATGACAATAAACTAACGAAATCTCAATTTTCGTGGCAGGTCGGTTACGGTGTTTTCTCTTATAGTCAATCTCAAATTGATTCTGTTTACAAATACATTAAAAATCAAAAAGAACATCACAAGAAACAAAGTTTTAATGATGAATATCTAAATTTTCTAAATAAATTTAATGTTGATTACGATGAAAAATTTATATTTGAAAATCTAACGTAAACATTATGAAAATAGCCCCCCTCTTCTTCGTATTGCTCTTAATCGGATGCCAGAAAACAAAACCTACAGATGCTGCACCACCAATTGCAGAAATACTTGAAAATCACGAAACCTTGCCGGTTACAAATGATGAGAAAATCATTAAAACTGATACCGTTGCCATTTATATGGACGGGACAGAATCTGCCACAGATTATATTCTAGCACATTTGGTAGAACAGCAGGCAGATAAAGACAGTATCGTTTCTGTAAAATACCGATTAGATTTTTATCAGAATAAAACCAAAACAGCTTCTTCAAAAATTGCAATTAAAGGTTTCGAAAAAGGTTCTGAATGGATTGCTTCTTACGGATTAACATCGGAAAATTTTACAAATTCTCCTTTTTTACAGATTTCTGTCGGCTACCCGGCATGTGGCTATTCGCATGAAAATTATTTATATTATATCAAAAACAAAAATCTTCAATTAGTGCATCAATGGAATACGATGTCGGACAGTGGTTGGGGTAATTGGCTGGAAATCATTAATCCAGAAAAGAATTCTGAACCAAAATCTTTTTATTGCAAAACTGTTGCATTTGTTCCAGATGATGAAAACGAAAATCAAGACATGGGAATTCTAAGATATTCTGATTCTATTGCTTTCGAATTAAAAGACAACAAATGGAAAAAGATGCTTCTTTCTGCGAAGGATAAACCTTACTTCGAAAAAAAGATGACGTTTGATCAATTTAACACCATAGAATAAAAACTAGCTACAGAGTCCTTATTCAAATTCTTTCTTAGTAAATAATTTCTAAATTTGTAAAAAAACAAAACTAATGATTGATTTTATATACCAAGATCCTTATCCGATCTTAAAGGATGATACGCAGTACCGCAAAATCACTTCTGATTTTGTAAAAGTGGAGCAATTTGGAGAACGTGAAGTTTTAACCGTTGACCCAAAAGGTTTAGAACTATTGGCTGAAGAAGCTTTGACTGATGTTTCGTTTATGTTGAGAACGACGCATTTGCAAAAACTGAGAAAAATTCTAGACGATCCAGAAGCGACAGACAATGATCGTTTTGTGGCTTACAATTTACTTCAAAATGCATCTGTAGCTGCCGAAGGTCAGTTACCAAGCTGCCAGGATACTGGAACTGCAATTGTAATGGCTAAAAAAGGCGAAAGCATTTTTACTGGTGTTGATGATGCAGAATGGTTAAGCCGCGGAATTTTTAATACTTATCAAAAAAGAAACTTACGTTATTCGCAGATCGTTCCGATTTCGATGTTTGAAGAGAAAAATTCAGGATCAAATCTTCCGGCGCAAATTGATATTTATGCTAAAAAAGGAACTTCTTACGACTTTTTGTTCATGGCAAAAGGTGGTGGATCTGCAAATAAAACTTATTTATACCAACAAACTAAATCGCTTTTGAATGAAAAATCTTTAGATGAATTCATTCGCACTAAAATCAAAGATTTAGGAACTTCGGCTTGTCCTCCTTACCACTTAGCTTTGGTAATTGGCGGAACTTCTGCTGAAGCCAACTTAAGCGCTGTCAAAAAAGCTTCTGCTGGATATTATGACAATCTTCCAACAACTGGAAATATGGCTGGTCAAGCTTTCCGCGATCACGAATGGGAAGAAAGAGTTCAGAAAATCTGCCAAGAAAGTGCAATTGGAGCGCAGTTTGGAGGAAAATATTTCACGCACGACGTTCGTGTAATCCGTCTGCCTCGTCACGCGGCTTCTTGTCCAGTTGGATTAGGAGTTTCTTGTTCTGCAGATAGAAACATCAAAGGAAAAATTACGAAAGACGGAATCTTTGTTGAGCAGTTAGAAGTAAATCCAAAACAATTTTTACCAGAAACAGCTCCACATTTAGAAGCTCCTGTAGAAATTGATCTAAATCAGCCAATGGCAGATATGTTGGCTCAGCTTTCTAAATATCCAGTTAAAACGCGTTTAAAACTAAACGGAACTGTAATTGTGGCGAGAGATATCGCTCACGCAAAAATTAAAGAAATGTTAGACGCAGGAAAACCAATGCCAGAATATTTCAAAAATCACCCAGTATACTACGCCGGTCCTGCAAAAACTCCAGATGGAATGGCTTCTGGAAGTTTCGGCCCTACAACTGCGGGACGTATGGATGTTTATGTTGATGAATTTCAGAAAAATGGCGGAAGTATGATTATGCTGGCAAAAGGAAACCGTACCAAACAAGTTACTGATGCCTGCAACAAATACGGCGGATTCTACTTGGGTTCTATCGGAGGTCCTGCTGCAATTCTGGCGCAAGACAACATTCTTAAAGTTGAAGTGGTTGATTTTGAAGAATTAGGAATGGAAGCGGTTCGTAAAATCACTGTTAAAGATTTCCCAGCCTTCATTATCACTGATGATAAAGGAAATGATTTCTTTGCCAATCTATAAGCATTTGCCACAAAGGCACAAAGTCACAAAGTTTTTATAAAAAAGCAAAACCGCCCAAAAGGCGGTTTTTGCTTTTTTATAGCATATCTTTAAAAAATTCTTTGCGTCTTAGTGCCTTTGTGGCAAAACTTATGCGCTCATGTCCTGTTTTTCGAAGGCTATAAAATGCGAAATTTCTCCTTTGAGATTGTAAACTGGGGAGGCATCAATTTTACATTTGTACGTATTGCCGTTTTTTCTATAGTTTTCGAGTGTTTTTTCAAAGGGGATTTTCTTTTTTAACGCTTCTCTAATTTCCTTTAAATCCTTTTGTGAAGTTGCCGGGCCCTGAAACATTTTTGGGGTTTTGCCTAAGATTTCTTCTTCTCTATAACCTGTCATTTTTTTTATTCCGCTTGACGCGAAAACTATTTTCAAATTCAAATCGGTTACTACAACTACTTCATTTTTAATTCTTTCTTGAATGTTAAGCTTCTTTTCATCCCAAGTAAATTCGTCAGAGATTTTACTTACTCTTTTCAAATCAGCGTTTAGGGCTTTTAGTTCATTAAGGTATTCGTAATGAAAATCCCAAGCTAGAATTGGAACTGAATTTCGCTGCTGCACATCATCAGAATTTTTACTTTTCATATAAAACAATGAGATAGATAAATCTTTTTTCTCAAAGATAGGAGAAAAATCTTGCTATTCACAGTCAACATCTTATTTTGAATTTTTAAAAATTGTTATTAAAACGTAAACTTTAACTGTACTACAACTGCCTTTTTTACTTCGGTATTCAAATTACTCAATGAAATTCCAAGCAGCCGAACGGAATCTTTCATTTTTTCCTGATACAATAATTCCTCCACATTTTCCATAATCAAACTTTTATCAGAAATAAAATAAGGCAAGGTTTTGCTTCTTGTCTGTTGCGAAAAATCGCTGTATTTAATCTTGAGTGTAATGGTTTTTCCAGAGATATTATGCCTTTGCAACCGTTTTTCAAGCGAAGTTGCAATACGCTCCAATTGCTCCATCATAAAAATTTCAGAAGACAAATTCACATTAAACGTATGTTCTGCGGCCACCGATTTAGTAATTCGGGAAGGTTTTACTTCACTGTTGTGAATGCCTCGAACGACGTGATAATAAAACGTTCCCGATTTTCCGAAATGCTTTTCTAAAAACTCCAAAGACTTGCTTTTCAAATCGGTTCCAGTAAAAATTCCGAGCTGATACATTTTTTCTGTAGTCACTTTCCCAACTCCATAAAACTTTCGAATCGGAAGATCTTCTAAAAAAGCTTCTACTTCATCCGGATTTACCGTTTTCTGTCCGTTTGGTTTGTTGTAATCGCTGGCAATTTTAGCCACAAATTTATTGATCGAAATTCCTGCAGATGCCGTCAGCCCTACTTCATTCAAAATTCTTGCTCGAATTTCCTGCGCCAAAAGACTTGCGCTCGGATTTCCTTTTTTATTCTGAGTTACATCCAAATAAGCTTCGTCAAGCGAAAGAGGCTCGACCAAATCGGTATAATCGTGAAAAATTTTATGGATTTTGGATGAAATCTCTTTATAACGATCAAATCTTGGTCGAACGAAGATAATTTCAGGACAATATTTTTTGGCTAAAGCTCCGCTGAGAGCACTTCGAACGCCAAACTTTCTGGCTTCGTAACTTGCCGCCGAAACCACGCCCCGATTCTCTGAACCGCCAACGGCTACTGGTTTTCCTCTTAATTCTGGATTGTCCATCTGCTCTACCGACGCATAAAATGCATCCATATCAATATGAATAATTTTACGATATGTTGGTGTTTCAGACATATTGCAAATTTACAGAGTAAAAACAATAAAAAAGCGCTGTAAACAGTTATAAATCATATCAATTTTTAAAGAATATGAATTCGATGAGTTCAAACCAATTATTCTTTTTATTTTTGTTCTTCTACTCGAAAAATTAAATAATGCGAACATTTGTTATAGGTGACATACACGGCGGATTACTTGCACTTGAGCAAGTTTTAACTAGAGCCAAAGTTACTACTGAAGATACTCTAATTTTTTTGGGCGATTACGTTGACGGCTGGAGTCAGTCTGTTGAAGTAATTGACTATTTGATTGATTTAAAAAGCAAACAAAACTGCATCTGCATAAGAGGAAACCACGACCAGCTTGCTTTGGACTGGCTAGAAGAAAGAAACGATGATTTTGATGAAGAAATGTGGTACAAACATGGCGGTAAAGCCACTGTTGAAGGCTACGCCAAAATTTCTGAAGACAAAAAAAGAGCTCATATCGAATTTCTGGAAAATCTTCAGGATTATTATCTTGACGATCAAAATCGTTTGTTTGTTCATGCTGGTTTTACCAATTTGAATGGTGTAAAATGGGAATATTTCTCGAAGCTATTTTATTGGGATAGAACACTTTGGGAAACGGCTCTATCATTAGACCCAAAATTAAAGGAAGACGACTTACACTATCCTAAAAGATTTACCGTTTATAAGGAAGTTTATATTGGCCACACTCCAGTTACTCGAATCGGCGAAACGGTTCCTGTAAATAGAGCTTGTGTCTGGAATGTAGATACGGGTGCCGCATTTAGAGGTCCGCTTACAATTTTAGACGTCGACACCAAGGAATACTGGCAAAGTGAGCCGTTAAACGAATTGTATTTTAATGAAAAAGGTAGGAATTAATTTATTTAATTCTAAATTTGCAACGCAAAATAATTAATATTAAATTTTTATGAAAAAGGTTTTTACACTCCTGTTTTTGGTATCATTCGGATTTATTAATGCGCAAAGTGCGTTTACAGGAAAAGGTGACATGAGAGTAAACGTAGGTGCAAATTTACAAGATGGCGGATCTGGAATTCAAGGCTCTATTGATTTTGGTTTAGGAGAAAATTTCTCTTTCGGATTTGTTGCCAATTATTTATTAGGAGTTGACAATTTTACAGGTTTTTACCACGGAAGCAATGTTGCTTATAATAACGCTGATCCAGATTTTGGAGATCGTTTTGATGCAAAAGCAAGAATCAATGCTAACTTATCTAGCGTAATTGGTGTTCAGCAATTAGACATTTACCCTGGTTTAAGCTTAGGTTTACACAATTTTGGCGGTCACGTTGGTGGTCGTTATTTCTTTACTGACGGATTCGGTGTTTTCACAGAAATCGGTTTTCCAATCGCAAAATATGGTTCAAACAATGATCCTTTTTATCATTTAAACAATCAGGCTACTTTCAGTTTAGGAGCTTCGTTTAATTTACAATAAGATTTTGAGTGACAAAGGTGCAAAGTCACAAAGTCACAAAGAACCTTACTGCATAAAAAAACCGCTATAATAGCGGTTTTTATTTTTTATATATAAAACTTTGCCTCTTTGTCACTTTGCAACTCTGCCACTCTTAAATCACCATTTCAGGAATTTCACCTTCAATAATCAAATCGGCTTCGGTTGAGGCTATAATGTGTTCGACTGAGACGCCTGGCGCTCGTTCTAAGAGCTTAAAACCTTTTTCTGTTACTTCGAGAACCGCGAGCTCTGTTACAACCTTCTTAACGCATCCTACGCCTGTAAGTGGCAAAGTACATTTTTTTAAGATTTTTGATTCTCCTGCTTTATTGACGTGCATCATGGCAACGATAATATTTTCGGCGGAAGCCACCAAATCCATTGCGCCTCCCATTCCTTTTACCATTTTTCCCGGAATCTTCCAGTTCGAAATGTCTCCATTTTCAGAAACTTCCATTGCGCCCAAAATCGTTAAATCTACTTTCTGACTACGAATCATTCCGAAACTGAAAGCCGAATCAAAGAAGCTCGCGCCTGGAAGCGTTGTAATGGTTTGTTTTCCAGCATTAATAATATCGGCGTCTTCTTCTCCTGCAAACGGAAAAGGTCCCATTCCGAGAACGCCATTTTCACTTTGAAATTCAACCGCTATATCTTCACGCACATAATTCGCAACCAAAGTAGGAATCCCGATTCCTAAGTTTACGAAATATCGGTCTTTAACCTCTTTTGCAATTCGTTTTGCTATATCTTCTTTATTCAGTGCCATAGTTTTTAATGTGTCAATTTTTTAAAATATGTCAATTAGTCCATTTGATAATTAGATAATTTTCCCTTCCGTTGAAGGCATTATCTAATTGACAAATTATCTCATTATCTAATTCTTTGCAACGAAATAATCCCAAGTTGCTTTAGCAATATCTGCGATTATCTTTTCTGTATCTTTTTGATTTTCTGTGATTTCTTTTAAATAAACCGAAAGAATAAAATGTTTTCCGTTTGGAAGTTTTGCAATTCCGATATCATTCATGGCAACTCTCAGATTAGCATCGTTTGTTCCAGAAATCCCTGTTCTGTGTGCCAATTCGGTATTTTCAGGAAGTCCGGCTTTCATCCAGGTTAATCCTCTTGATGTTTCTACCATGATTTGATACAGATACTTTGTTGTTGTTTCTTTTAAAACTTGCCCGTTATAGAATTTCTCTAGCAAATCTGTTGTTGCTAAAGGGGTTGTGGTGTTTACATACAAGTTTTTCCAAGTTTTCATTTGATCTTCATTCACTTTAATAACGAAGTCTTTGATTCCTTGTTTGTTTATAAATTTCTGAACCTCTTTAGCACCGCCAACTAAATCGATCAAAATATCGCATCCGTTATTATCACTATGAGAAACAGTATATCTAAGCAATTTATCCAGAGTTAAATACATATTTCCTTCAGGATAATCTTCTCTCATCGGACTCCATGTATCTTCCTTTAGCTCTTTCTTTTTGATGAATATTTTTTGCTCTAATGAAAGTTTGCCTTCATCAACTTTATTCAAAACCGTTAAAGCGATATGAAATTTAAAAACACTCATCATTGGCGCTTTCAAATTTCCATTAATGCTTAATGTATCTTTATCTTCAATTCCCTTAATAGAAATACCGACTGTCGCATTTTTTGTTTTTATTAGCTGGTTTAATTCCTGCCTAAGTTCATTTATCGTTTGAGCAAATGTCTGAAACGAAACCAATGAAAATAATGTCGCATAAAAAAGTTTTCTCATTTTTTCCTAATGTGTCAATTAGTCAATTTGATAATTAGATAATTTTGTAAACTGCTCAAAGCATTATCTAATTGTCACATTTTCAAATTATCTCAATTATTTCAATGTGCCAATTAGTCAATTTGATAGTTAGATAATTTTCTACTCCGTTGAAGACATTATCTAATTTACAAATTATCTCAATTATCTAATTTTTTTGACGTACAGTTCGTTGCTCAATTCGTTTCTCAAACTTTTCTCCTTGAAAGATACGCTGCACCATAATTCCTGGAATATGAATGTGATTAGGATCTAAACTTCCAACTGGAACTAATTCTTCGACTTCGGCAATGGTGATTTTTCCGGCACCCGCCATACACGCATTGAAGTTTTTGGCTGTTCCTTTAAAAATAAGATTTCCAGCTTCGTCACCTTTCCAAGCTTTTACAATAGCAAAGTCAGCTTTGAAAGCTTCTTCCATGATGTGCATTTTTCCATTGAATTCGCGTGCTTCTTTTCCTTCTGCAACTTCAGTTCCGTAACCTGCTGGCGTAAAGAAAGCCGGAATTCCAGCTTGAGCCGCACGACAGCGCTCTGCTAAAGTTCCCTGAGGCGTTAATTCAACTTCCAATTCCCCAGAAAGCATCTGACGCTCAAATTCGGCATTTTCTCCCACATAAGAAGAAATCATTTTCTTAATCTGCTTTTTTTGCAACAATAATCCCAAACCAAAATCATCTACACCTGCATTGTTAGAAATACAAGTTAAATCTGAAATTGATGTGTTTACCAAAGCCGCAATGGTGTTTTCAGGAATACCGCATAATCCGAAACCTCCAAACATGACGGTCATACCGCTTTCAATTCCGATGATGGCTTCCTGAACGTTATTTACTTTTTTTGTTATCATAACAAACTATCTTTATTGCTGAATATTTTTGATAAAAATAAGATTTTTAGATGAAATTATAACGATTTCGTAAAATAATATATTCATCAAATATTAAGTAACCGCAGAGCACGCTAAGATTTTTAATATGTAAGTTTCTATAAAAACGCAAAGTTCGCAAAGCTTTGTGTTATTGTTCTTTGTGTAAATCTTTGCGCTCTTTTTTTGTAAAATCTATATCTAAAAACAAAAAGTCCGGAAAGTTTAAATTAAACTTTGCGGACTTTGCATATATCTTAGCGCTCTTTGCGGTAAAATTTTTATCTAGACTACAACTCGAACTCGTCTGTATTTTGTTCGGTCTGTGTAGTATCTTTTACCACAGCTGGCCTTTGATAGCAATCTACTTTAATAGAAAGGTTTGCTGGACGCTCAAATTCTGCTTTAGAAACCTGAAGATCTTTATCTGCATAACACAATTTCATGAAATAACCCCAAACTGGAAGTGCTGCAGTTGCTCCTTGACCGTAAGTCAAACTTTTGAAACGAGCCGAACGGTCTTCACATCCAACCCAAACTCCAGTTACTAAATTCGGAACCATTCCCATAAACCAACCATCAGACTGGTTTTGTGTTGTTCCTGTTTTACCAGCAATCGGGTTTCTAAACATATATGGATATCCTGTCCAACGGTTATCTCCGCTACCACCACCTTCGGTACGTAAACGTGATCCAGAACCACTTTCTGTAACCCCTTGAAGCAATTTGATTACCGCAAAGGCAATATCTTTATTTAAAACATCGTGAGACTCTGGAATTGGCTCATAGATAACTTCTCCACTTTTGTTCTCAATTCGGCTTAAAAACTGTGGTTTTACATAAACTCCTTGGTTGGCAAATGTGCTATACGCCGCAACCATGTCTTCAACTGTAATATCTACGGCTCCTAAAGCAATAGAAGGCTGAACTGGAATTTCTGTTTTTACTCCTAATTTCTTAGTCAATTCAACAACAGCTTCTGGACCTGTTCTGTCAATCAATTTAGCCGAAACGGTGTTGATCGAACCAGCCAAAGCTTGTTTTAAAGTAACCATTCCGCGGTAAGTATGGTTGGAGTTTCTTGGTTCCCAGTCTTCTGTAACGTGATGGCGTCCTTTATGAATCATAAAAGGTCCGTCTAGAATAGAATCGCAAGGAGACATGTTTAATTCTTCAATCGCAGTTGCGTAAACGAAAGGTTTAAAAGTAGAACCTACTTGTCTAGCTCCTTGTCCTACGTGGTCGTATTGGAAGTATTTGTAATTGATTCCTCCAACCCAAGCTTTAATTGCTCCGGTCTGAGGCTCCATTGCCATTAAACCAGATTGTAAAAAGTGTTTGTAATAACGAATAGAATCTAAAGGTGTCATTACCGTATCGCGTTCTCCTTTCCAAGTAAAGACGCGCATTTTTGTTTTTACTTTGAATGAAGCAATGATATCATCTTCGCTTTTATCCATTTCTTTCATCTGAGCCCAACGAACTGAATTTTTCATCGCTTGCATCATGATGCGGTCTGTTTCTTGCTGTGTAATATTTACGAAAGGCGCATTTTTATTGGTTTTCATTTCAATAAAAAACTGTTCCTGCAAATTTTTCATGTGTGCAGCAACTGCTTCTTCAGCATAACCCTGCATTCTTGAATCGATTGTAGTGTAGATCTTTAAACCATCTTTATAAATATCGTAATCAGAACCATCTGGTTTTTTATTATCTGCTACCCATTTTTTCATGTAATCACGAAGATATTCTCTAAAATAAGTTGCCATACCTTCACGGTGGCTTTCCAGCTTAAACTTCAACGTAATTGGTAATTTCTGAAGTCTTTCCTTTTCAGATTCAGAAATCATTTTTGCTTTTGCCATTTGAGACAAAACCACATTACGGCGGTTTTTTACTCCTTCTGGATTTCTTACTGGATTATATAATCCTGAGTTTTTGAACATTCCAACCAAAATAGCTGATTCGTCAACTGTCAAATCTTTTGGTTCTTTAGAAAAATACGTTTGTGCCGCAGAACTTACTCCAACAGAATAATTTCCGAAATCATAAACGTTGCAATACATTGCTAAGATTTCATTTTTGGTATATTGCCTTTCCAAACGAATAGCAATAATCCATTCTTTTATTTTTTGTACAATCCTGAAAGGAAGGAATTTAGACCCTTCACCATGAAACAATTGTTTAGCTAATTGCTGTGTCAATGTACTCGCTCCACCATTTGTTCCAAGACTAAAAACAGCTCTTAAAGTTCCGCGTCCGTCAATTCCTGAATGTTCGTAAAAACGTGCATCTTCAGTTGCAACAAGCGCCTCAACTAAATTTTTAGGCAAATCAGAATATTTAAGCTGTGATCTATTGGTTTTGAAATATTTACCAATTACAACTCCATCAGAAGAGATAATTTCTGTAGCAAGATTTGAGTCTGGATTTTCTAAATCTTCAAATGAAGGCATAGAACCAAAAAGTCCCCATGAAGCAAATAAAAAGAAAGCCAAAATTCCTACTAGAAAATAGGCAAATATTCTCCAGAATTTCTTTTTGTAATAATTAATATCCTTAACGCTATTGGATTGATTGTTTTTTTTAGCAGCCATAATTATTTATCTAATCTTTTTGTTCTATTCTAAAACCTACGTCTGTAATTCCTTGTAAAGCTTCAACACCTGGAATTTTACCCGACTGTCTCACAGCCTGTTTGATGTGAACTTTGTACTTTCCTGTAAACTTTACATCTTCTTTGTAATAAAGTTTGCTTTCTTTTATGTCAGAAAAACCGTTTCCTAGCAATGTTCCGTCTGGCTCTGCCATTTGGTATTCTAATGTATCTACTTTTGTAAATCCGCTTGGCGTTTCAATAGCAACAATCAAAAACAAATTATTAAACGGATAATTGTCGTTGTCTCTTATGTTTACAAAAAGATTGTATTTTTTCGTAGAATCTAAAACCGGCAGATCGAAGCTTATAATACTGTCTTTGTGCCAAGCACTTCCAACAGATTTATACTCATCAAATACTCTTTTTTTATCGCAAGAAAAAAGAAGTATTGCTGCCAAAAGAAGAATTCCGCTATTTTTTATTCTCATTTTTAGTATTCGTTATTGGTTTTCTAGGTTCAGCAGGTTTATTTTCATTTGAATTTTGCTTATTCGGATTGTTTTTATTCGAATTAGGCTTTTTCTTATGATTTGGCTTATTTGGGTTGTTCGGCTTATTTGGATTGCCATTATTCGCATTACCATTGTTCGGATTGTTATTATTTCCTGCTGGCTTAATGCTGTTTGTATTTTTATCCTGCTGTGGTTTTACAGGAGCTGCAACACCAGCCGCTTCTGCATTTGGCTTACGCTTGCGATTTGGTTTTTTCTTTCTTTTTGGCTGGTCAAAACGAGTTAAACTTTCTTGCCCCATTGCGTTATTGAAGTCTTTTTCTGGTTCTGCAACCACCTCAACAGCAAAATCTTCTAAAGAAGAAACTTTATTTTTCTGCTTATTTTCGGCAATAATTTCTTTTACCTGATCAATTTTTAAAACATGCCAGTTTGCGAAGTTATTCGTGTAAGCAAACCACATTAATCCTTTAAAAATATCCTGTTTCTGACAAACTGCATCGCCTTTTTCGGTGATCAGTTTGGTATCATAATCTGGAAAATCTTTTAAAGCGTCCATGTAAGTGTCTAACTCATAGTTCAGACAGCACTTTAATTTTCCGCATTGTCCCGCTAATTTCTGCGGATTCAATGATAACTGCTGATAACGCGCCGCAGATGTATTGACACTTCTAAAATCTGTCAACCAAGTTGAGCAGCAAAGTTCGCGTCCGCAAGAACCAACTCCACCCAAACGAGCCGCTTCCTGACGGAAACCTACTTGTTTCATTTCAACTCTGGTGCTGAATTCTTTAGCAAAATCCTTAATCAGCATTCTAAAATCGACACGATCATTTGCGGTATAATAAAACGTCGCTTTAGATCCGTCACCTTGAAATTCGATATCCGAAATTTTCATTTCCAATTTATGCTGAATCGCCAATTCACGCGCACGAACTTTCATTGGTTCTTCACGATCACGGGCCACAGACCAGATATCGATATCTTTTTGAGATGCTTTTCTGTAAATTTTTAGAACATCATTACTTTCGTAATTCACTCCTTTTTTCTTCATTTGAATCTTTACCAACTCTCCAGTAAGAGTCACAATTCCAATATCATGTCCTGGCGAAGCAACAGTTGCTACAATATCACCAATACTTAAAGTTAATTTTTCTGAATTTCTAAAAAATTCCTTGCGTCCGTTCTTAAAACGAACCTCAACACAATCAAAAATCGCCTCTCCATTAGACGGACTCATGTTAGAAAGCCAGTCAAAAACCGTCAATTTATTGCAGCTATCGGTGCCGCAAGTCCCATTATTTTTACAACCTTTTGGTGCGCCACCATCTGAGGTTGAACAACTTGTACATGCCATAATTATATATGTAGTGCTGCCAGAATGCAGCTTAAGTTCATAAACGTTCGATCGGTAAAGATAGTATTTTTTATTTTTCTTTATAAAGTATTAAAAGTTAAGGCATGTTAAAAGCAGAATAAAGAAATTTTCTGTTACATCTATTTTTTACGGCATACAACTTTCATCAATTATACTTCTGCACAAGTTTTAAAAGTTTTTCCTTACAATATTATTTTGAAATTCCCAATTTATATTTTTTTCTTATAGAAAAAATTCTTTCTAATTTTGGTTTATATTAATTCAGTTTTAATAAAAATTATATGCAAAAGAAATACAAATTCAATTTAATCGTAATTATCATTATTAGTATTCTATTTTTCAATTGTTCCAAAGAAGATGACTATTTGAACATACAAGATCAAGAATCCAATCTTTTATCAAAAACCCAAGAATGGTTAAAATCAAAGCAAGTAGTGGACGAAGAAAACGTAATGTGGTATTCTGCTAAATTTTATCAGCAAAGTAACTCATCGTCATTTATAGCTATTATCCCTGTAAAGTCTTCAGATCAACTTTTATTACAAAAAATTGTTGTTGACATTAATGACTATAACATAACTGGAAAATTATGGTCTTTTTATTTTAAGAATCCTCAAGAAACAGAAGAATTACTAACGGCTTCAACACATCAAATATTACAATCTTTTACTGGACAGCTGAAAATTATTAATTTAGAGACGATGGAAGCTAGAAATGACACATACGATCAAGGTATCTCACATAATAATCTATTTTCAAAAACTAATGGGGCTGGAGTTTGTGACAGATGCCACTTAGTTGGAGATGAAGGGGCTATCAAACTAGACGAAGTTGTAGTAACTGGCCCTGGAGGAAATCCATGGCTAGATCCTATTACAACGCCAACTTTCCCTACTATGCCTACAATAATAGGCGGTGGCGGATCTAGTGGTTCAGCAAACTGGAATAGGGTTGAACAAATTAATGATGGTAATTTAGATCCTTGTGGAAAATCTGCACTTGACAAACTTAAAAATCTGCAACAGAATGATATCAAA
Source organism: Flavobacterium sp. 38 (assembly GCF_057799715.1). NCBI lineage: Bacteria > Pseudomonadati > Bacteroidota > Flavobacteriia > Flavobacteriales > Flavobacteriaceae > Flavobacterium > Flavobacterium sp. 38. The sequence goes on from NZ_JBYNWZ010000001.1 coordinate 442,716, forward strand.
AAAATGCTACAACGCTTTGGAGGTCCGATATCACAGTATGATGTTACAATACAAAAAGGCCCTGTATTGGGTGGGCCGTCTGTTTTTGGTCAAACAATTAAGTTATCTAATAACAATTACCAAATCACCATTAACCAAGATTATCTTAACGGAATAATCGATTCAGAGCCAAATTCACCTCCTACCAGTTTGTCTGTTGCAACAACACTATCCCATGAAATTATACATGCGTACTTTTTAAGCCTTATTGATCAATATGCAAACACTGGAAGTTCTTCATTGACAGATTTCCCAACGCTTTTTGAAGCTTATGTTAGAAGCACAAACCCTGGAGGAACTTCAAATGATCTTGCAGATGCTCATCATGCAGAAATAGCAAATCAATATGTTGATATTATGGCTTCGGTATTACAAGAATTCAATACTGGAACACCTGTTGCTTCTGGAGCTGCACAACAACTTTACAAAGATTTAGCTTGGAGTACTTTACAAGGTACACCTATTTATGACGCAAAACTTTCTTCAGCTGATAAAGACAGAATAGCTCAAAGAAAAACTGTTGAGGCTCGAAATAAGCCTAGAGGCAATCAAAATCCAGAAGGAAAACCATGTAACTAAATTATTTATGAAAAACAGAATAGTAATTCTTCTTTTAATTCAAATGATAGTAGCGTCATGTGGTTCTTATCAAAAATATGAGCCACTAAACGTCTTTTTAGAAACTGAATTAAAAAAAGATCAGAAAGCAATACTTGTAAAAGATAAATCTAGTAACAAAAACACTTTGCGTATTTTTTTTAGAGGAGATGGTAACATGGAAATTGAAGAAAAATACAGAAGTCGTCTTTTTAACCAGAAAGATTATGAGACAATGTATAATCAATATGCCACTGATTCAATTCAAAAACCATGGACTCCAAATGATTTCCCCAAGCTGAATTTGATCTTCGAAAACAAATTAGGATTGTGGAACACCAGTTTTCTAGACAAATATGAAGCTTCACCGCTCGATGTTTATTTTTTATCTGAGCCTCTATTTTATAAAAATAAAGAATACATTATGTTTTATTTTGACCGTGGCAATACAAATGACATTAGCGGCACCTATGTACATCAAGTCATAGTAATGAAAAAAGTAGATGGAAAATGGCAGGTTATAGAAAGAATAGCCGATTATGTTTATTACTAAATCTTCGAACTTTTAAAATCCTGTTTAAAGACAGGATTTTTTTTTGATTTTTTTGTTTTGGCTGTTTTTGGAAGAATATTGCTTTACAAGTTTCTCTATTGATGATCTGCGAAAATTTCTGTGGGTTTTGTTTTGTCAAAAGCAATTTTAAATTTTCGTTCTAAAATATATTTGTCATTTTTATGTTTTATCTTACACATAATTTCAAAAGCCTTACCAAATAAGGCATTATTTCTCATCTTAAAACATTTCAAATGCAAACACAAAACCAGATTGAAAATTTCCTTTTTCAGGGAAAATTTGACGAGGCCAGAGAATGCCTAAATAACGGAGAAAAATTTAATGAACAATATCTGAAAAACAATTTTTCTCAAATAGCAGCAAAAATTATTGAAGCCAAAGAAGTTGATTTCATAGAAAAACTGATAAAAGCAGGTTTTATCGAAACGGATATTTATGAATTGGACAGTTTTGACCAATCGATTTTTAAACCGCTGACTTTATATTTGAAAGATGATGACGAATCGATTGCTTTCTTCAAAGAATTGATCTCGAAGATGGATAATCTTAACGACGAAATCAGCGATAAAACTTTACTGGGCTATTTTCTTGAAAAAGGGATTTCGCCAAAAATAATTAAAGTTTTAGTTGAGGATTTTAATGCTAACACCCAGTATAAGAACAATGCAGGAGAAAATTTTATTTATACTATTTTAAATACTTACGGCTTAGATGCCGAAAAAGTAAAAGAATATATTAGCATTTTGATTGATAATGGCGTTGATATCAACGAGAAAAACATTGTCGGAACTACTCCATTAATATGTGCGGTTAAGAGAAATCGAAAAGACATTTTGCCATTTTTATTAGAAAATGGAGCAGACCCAAATGAAACCGACAATCAGGAAAACAATGCTTTTTATTACGCTGCGGCGGAACAATTTTCTATTCCGATGTACGAACTTTTAGCAGAATCATCGTCAGCCAATTTCAATAGTATCAATAAAAATGGAAAAACTTTGCTTACAGAGTTCATCCGAATGATGTCTGATTCTGAATATGATCTGAATTCGTTGCAAAGATTGTTATCGGATGGAGCCGATTTAAATCACTGCGCTGAATATTATGGAAATCCGAAATCGGGATTTGATTTTATTGTCGAAAAGAAATCAGGCATTTTAAAGTCAGTTTTGGACAGCGGATCCGTTGATGTTAACGAACAAGACAATCATGGAAATACTATTTTGCATAAAGTCTGCGAGTACAATATCAATTATGATGCTGAAATGGCAAAGGAAACATACCGAAAAGTAAAATTGCTTCTTGAAAATGGTGCTGATAAAGAAATCACCAACGATAAAGACGAAACGGCTTTAATGCTTGCCTCTGGAGATAATCTGAAAATCAAAACAGTCGAGCTTTTGATGAAACAATAAATAATCATTAAAAAATAGAAACATGTCAATGTCATTTATAGTTGCCTGTGAAAACGGCAACAGAAAAATAGCCGAATTACTGCTTCAAAATAAAGAAGTTGATGTAAAATATACCGATGAAAAAGGAAGAACCGCACTTCACTACGCAGCACACAGAGGATATTTGGATATCGTTAAAATATTGACCGAAGATGGAGCCGACATCAATTACGAAGACCATAAAGGTGAAACTCCTTTGTACTTTGCCTGTCTTCAAAAACAGAAACAAACAGCGTTATATCTTTTAGAAAATGATGCAGAAATTACTAAAAACGATAAGTACGGAAATAGTCTTTTACATTTAGTGGCTCAGACGGCTCAAACCGAAATTGCAACAAAGTTGCTGCAAGACGGAATTGATGTTAATTTACTGAATAACAATGGAGAAACGCCGTTGTTATTGGCCTCTGCAAAACTAAACAGAGAAATTATTCAGTTGCTTTTAGACAAAGGAGCCGATATTAATGTGACCGATAAACAAGGAAATACGTCTCTATTGTATGCTTGTTATACCAAGTCGATTCCGATGGTGACCTTGCTTTTGGATAATGGTGCCGATGTAAATCACGTAAATCATTCTGGTGAAACTGCCCTTTTGATTGCCTGTTACGAAACCAACCGAATGCTGGCTAAATTATTGGTCGAAAGAGGTGCTAATGTATTTACTTCAAACAATAATGGATATTCTCCAATTTGGTATGCCTGCGCGAATAATCAAAAGGAGATTGTGTCTTTATTTTTAGAAAATGGAGTTGACGTTAATTACAGTAAACCTCTAGCACAAGATACTTCATCAATGAATGATTATCTGGATTGGATTGTGAGCGCGACGAATATTTCTAATGAATCGAGCTTTACTTTAAACAATTCTTATACCTATGGTGGTGAAAGTCTTTTGCACGTTGCTACTAAAAAAGGAAATCTAAGCATGGTAAAGCTTTTGATCGACTCTGGAGCAAATATTAACATTCAAGACGAATCTGGAAACACGCCTTTGCATTACAGCGCTGCCAACGGAAGAAAAGATGTCGTAAAATATTTATTGGACAACAAAGCCGATGCTTCTATCGTAAACGTAAAAGAACAAAAAGCGATTGATTACTCAAACGTAAAAGGCTATAATGAGATTACAGAACTGATTCTTCAATATGCGCCTTCAGGAACAGTTGTAACTCCAATTCAGAAAAGTGAACCTCAACCAACAGATTCAGGAAATTCTATGGAAACAAAAAAGAAAGCACTTTTGGATTTAAAAGAACTTCTAGATGCTGGCATTTTAACTTCAGAGGAATTTGATATCGAGAAAAGTAAAATCTTAAAAGGATAAATAATAAATAGACTTAAAAAATGAAAAGAATCTTAAATACCACTACTCTATTTTTACTATTAATCGCTGGAAGTTTGATTTCTACGTCTTGCACCAACCTTTCGCCAGAAAAAACCTTTGAAGTAGCAGCTTTAAATTCAAATTTGCTATCGCGTTTTGGAAGTAAAGAAATCAATGAAAAATTGCAATCTGAAGCGATGGTTTATGATGAAAGCCAAAAAAAGATGGTTCCTTCTTCTTATCAGGATGCTTTCAAATATGATATCTCCAATTTAGAAACACGTTTTCAAACTATTAAAGATATACCAGAAGATGACGACAACAAAGAACTTCTTCAAGCATCTAAAGACTTGTTTTCTTATGCGATTGCAAAACAAAAAGAAGGCTACTTACCTATTGCTAAATTGAAAGACGAAAAAGCTTCACCTGAACAAATAGAAAAAGCAATTGCCGATTTTGATGCCTCAACTCAAAGCGAAATAGATGCAAAATTCACCAAATTGATGAATGTTGCACAAGCATATGTAGACAAGCATAATATTAATGCTAAAATTGGGATTTAATAAACGTATCTTTTTGAATGAATAATAAGAATTCTATTCCCTAACAACCAATAGGATTTCTATTTTTTTAAACCATTATAGAAAACAAAAAAATGAATCAGAAAGCATTAGAGGAAAGACATCCATTATTTAAAGAATTATATAATAGCGTTGATGATTTAATATATATCAGTAATCATACAACTTTTAGGTTACTTTCTGATTTTCGTAGAGATGATGGTTCCCCAACCATTTTAGAAATGTATGGAGAATTGCTAAATACTTACCCTGATTTAAAAGATATACCTTTTGCAGAAGAGTTTAATTTTAATGATAACGACAAAGTATTACTTCTATCTCCTGACAATTCTATTACCTATATTAACCAAAACAAAGACAATAGTTATAAGACAATCGCGATGTCGATTGAGCACTTGTTAGAAAAGGACACTGTTTCTAAAATTCCATACAGCAATGATGATATAAAGCATGTGGAGGCTATGGGATATAAATATCAAATTATAACGAATAATGAGGTAACAATAGAAGACATTTTACCGTCAGACAGATACATTGAATTAGCTGACAATGGATATTATACTATTGATGACTACAAAGAGTTAATATCAAAGATTTTTCTTCTTGATACAGTTTCGGAAGATCGCTATAGAATAAAAGTAAATACATTAAAAACTGAAAATGATGTTAGGCATGAGATTATTTTTCAGAAAAACCTTAAAATTGACAAATTTGATTTAAATGAATCGGATGAGCCAAACACTTTCAATAGTGATGATGGATTTCTGAGCTATGATTTTCTCAAAAAAATCACAGATTATTTTTCCAGTAATAATAACGGAAACTTCTTTTTTAAGTTCACCGAAGTTCCTAAAGCTTTTAGCAAACACAAAGAATATTTTGCATTTATAAATGAAGTAGAATTTGAACAGTTGGTAAAATACAATTTTCGATTTAGATTTTAATCTGCCCTCATAGGAAACAAAGTTCGACCACGTCAATCCTTTCTAAAATGGAAATTAAAATCTAAAAGCAAATATAAATGCGAAAAGGAATAGTCTTTTAAACTAATGAAAAAGAGCCGCAAATTGCGGCTCTTTTTCATTTTATTCATTTCTAAGTTTCCTTAACTGTGATAATCTTAACTGGACAAGCTTTCGCCGCCAACTCACAACTTTCTACAATGGCATGATTTGACGATTTTAAAGTAAAAAAGCCTTTTGAATTCTGTGAATGAAGCAATACCGATTTTCCATCTTTTTTTGACATTTGGAAATGTACAGGATCCATTTCGACGCAATAATTACAGCCAATGCATTTGTCTCTTTGTAAAGTAATGATAACCATTATGCGTCAACAATTTTATATAGTTTGTCCGACATTCTAATTCTGAATGGAAGTTTTAAACTGCAATCGTCTCCTTTTGTTGCTTTTTCTCCTGCAATATCATTTACAAACATTTCGTTGATAATCATTTCTTGAGCACCTGTACTTGGACCTGTTACCAAAATTTTATCTCCAATTTTAATATCATAAGCTTCAATTTTGAATTGCCCAACCTCTGCTTTTGGAAAATAATGCATTCCTTTCCCCACATAAACCTTTTTCTGAGTAGCCGCAGATCCTGGAATATCGCTCCACTCGCCTAGTTCTTGTCCTAAATAATATCCTGACCAAAAACCACGATTGTAAACGGTATTTAGCGCTTCCATCCAAACTGCGGTTTTTTCTTTTGAAAAAGTGCCATCATAATACGCATCGATTGCTTCTCGGTAAGTTTTGGTTACCGTTGCCACATATTCTGGCGAACGGCCGCGTCCTTCGATTTTTAAAACCTGAATTCCAGAATCAATTACCTGATCTAAGAAATCTAGCGTACACAAATCTTTTGGCGACATCATGTATTCGTTATCCAATTCGATTTCAAAACCTGTTTCCTGATCGATAACGGTATATTTTTTTCGGCAGTTCTGTTTGCACGCACCGCGATTGGCCGAGGAATTATGCGAATGTAGACTCAAATAACATTTTCCAGAAACGGCCATACATAAAGCGCCATGTCCAAAGATTTCAATTTCTACTAAATTCCCGTTCGGACCTTTGATCTGCTCTTTTTCTATCTGCTCTGTGATTTTCTTTACTTGACGTAAACTTAATTCACGGCTTAAAACCATCGTATCAGCAAACAAACTGTAGAATTTAATGGTTTCAATATTGGTAACATTCAATTGGGTTGAAATATGAACTTCCATTGCAATAGACCTTGCCATCGCAATTACAGCCTGGTCAGAAGCAATTACGGCTGTAATATTGGCTTCTTTGGCTTTATTCAAAAGTGTTTTTACTACTGATAAATCATGATCGTAAATAATCGTGTTCAAAGTCAAATAGCTTCGAACATTTTTGGCTTCGCAACGATTCGCAATTTCTTTTAAATCTTCAATTGTAAAATTCACCGTCGAACGCGCACGCATGTTAAGCTGTTCAACTCCAAAATATACAGAATCACAGCCATTATCAAGTGCTGCTTGCAATGAGTCAAAGCTTCCTGCTGGAGCCATGAGTTCGATTTTGTTTGTAAGTGTCATTGTTTTTGCTTTTTGTTTCCAATGGCTAAACCATTGGTTATGTTTGTTTTCGAATCTAGTCTCAACAATCGGCAAAAATAATGTGGAGATGTATTACATTTCTATGATTAAAATCATAGTTTATATTTTAAAAACTATTCATAGCAATTTATTTAAAAAAAATAACCCACAGTTTAAACCGTGGGTTATGTATTATTCAGTAACGTCGAACGCTAATTTACAATTTTATACAATTTATCTGACAAACGAACACGAAAAGGAACTTCAAAAGTAACCTTATCGTCAATTTTAGCAGTAGTGGTCTCTGCTCCGTTTACAATGAATTTTTCTAAAACCAATTCCTGTTCTCCAGTTGTTGGTCCAGAAATTAAGATTTTGTCTCCCACATTAAGTTCGTGGTTTTCTATAGTAAATTGTGCCACTTGCGCTTTCACATAATAATGTTCCGCTTTTCCAAGTAGCACTTTTTTGATTTTTATTTTCTGACGAATATCAGCTGGCTTTTGAGCTGTTGCCAAAGCCGTTTCTGGCAATTCACCTGAATGTTTGAATTTCAAGTTTTCAGATTTTCCTTTTCGGAACACTTTGTTTCCTACTTGTTTTCCTGTTCTCAAACGAACTTGGTCAACCAAAGGCATGTGAATAATCTCTAAACATTCGGTAGAACAGCAGTTTTCCATTGCCGCTTTACAGTCATCGCATTGTATAAACAATAAGTGGCAACCATCATTTTCACAATTTGTGTGATTGTCGCAAGGTTTTCCACATTGGTGGCATTGCGAAATAATATCATCTGTAATTCTTTCACCCAGACGATTATCAAATACGAAGTTTTTCCCAATGAATTTGCTTTCTAAACCTTCTTCTTTCAGTTGTTTAGCGTAGTTAATAATTCCGCCTTCTAATTGATAAACATTTTTAAAACCTTGATGCTTGAAGTATGCGCTCGCTTTTTCACAACGAATTCCGCCTGTACAATACATCACAAGGTTTTTATCATCTTTATGATCTTTCAGCTGTTCGTTAATGATTGGCAAACTTTCTCTAAAAGTCTCAACATCTGGAGTAATAGCTCCTTTAAAATGTCCTACTTCACTTTCGTAGTGATTTCTAAAATCAACCACAATTGTATTTGGATCGTCAAGGATTTCATTGAATTCTTTGGCTTTTAAGTGAACGCCTATATTGGTAACATCAAAAGTATCATCATTTAAACCGTCGGCAACGATTTTGTGGCGCACTTTGATGGTCAATTTTAAAAAGGAGTGGTCGTCTTGTTCTATAGCAACATTCAATCGTATGCCTTTCATGAAATCATAAGCTTCAAGAGTTTCTCTAAAAGCTTCAAAATTTTCGGCAGGAACACTCATTTGAGCATTTATTCCTTCGCTGGCAACGTAAATTCTACCTAAAGCATCGAGTGCATTCCAGGCTAAGAATAAATCATTACGAAATTTTTGTGGATCTTGAATTTTGGCATACGCATAGAAAGACAACGTAAGTCGTTGTTTACCTGCATCATCGATCATGATGGCTCTTTCTTCTGCGCTTAAAGTGTTATACAGTTGCATGCTATAAACAGTTTTAAGTTAAGAATATATATGTTTTTTAGATTTTATTTAAAATCTGCGGCAAATTTAGGGTTTATTTTGAGATTAAAAATGATCTTGACCTAATTATCTGTTTTTTTTAACAAGTTTGGAATATCAGATTATAAAATTACTGGCTTTCTAAAATTCTCCAACTCCTTTATCTACAAATGGGATTTGATTTAAAACATCAATTATGGAAGAAGCTAAATGTATATTCGCATCGAATAAATTATTCTTACAAAAACGCAGTTCATCATGATTAAATATCATTTCATCCCATTTTATATTACAAGCTGATATTCAGATAAATAAATTTTTAACTGAAATTAACAAAATATAGACAATATATATTCATATAATTAAAAAAACGCTAACTTAGCGATTGCACTTTACTGATTTTTAATTAGTTGTATTCAATAAATTTCACCTAAAAGAATTTTAACAATGAACAAAATCTACTCCTCAGCAATTTTACTAAGTTTTTTATTTTTTTCTTGCAAAAAAGAAACACCACCTAGTCCCAAACCGTTAGAAATTTCAGTCACCTCGGTTTTACAGCAAGATGTAAAATTAGAATCTGAATATACTGGACAGACTTTTGGTCAATCGGATATACAGATTAACCCACGAGTTGATGGTACCATTGAAAGTATGAATTTCAAAGAAGGGAGTTTTGTTAAGAAAGGCCAGGTGCTTTACACCATCGACCCTTTACCATACAAGGCCAAACTTAATGAAGCGCAAGGAGGTGCAGCAGAATCGCAGGCACGATTATCTAAAACCAAATCAGATTTGGACATGATAGCTCCATTGGCCAAAATGAATGCAGTTAGCCAGCGTGAATTGATTTCGGCAAAAGCGGCTTATAATGCTTCGTTAGCACAAATTAAAGCTTCAGATGCTTCAGTTCAAAACGCAAAAATCGAACTGGGTTATTGCCAAATCATAGCGCCAATTTCAGGATTAATCGGCATATCTAAAGTCAGAGTCGGCGATTATGTAAGACCGGGACCAGCCTCTATTTTAAACACAATTTCGGATCTCGGAGATGTCAGGGTTCGATTCACCATAAGTGAACAGGAATTTTTACGTCTCTTTAGAGAATTTAATAAACCCAACTCTTCCCTAAAAGGTTCTGCTGCAACTGTTACTATAAAATTATCTGATGGTTCTCTTTATCCACAGACTGGAAAAATAAGTTTTGCGGACCGACAGATCGATCCTTCTACAGGCGCAATTACCTTTGAGGCCGCTTTTCCAAATCCAGATAAATTACTTCGTCCTGGCCAATACGTAAAAGTAGCACTGCTTACAGACGTTCGTAAAGAAGCTCTTGTAATTCCACAACGCGCCGTCATAGAAGTTCAGGGTATTTATCAAGTTTATGTAGTAGGCAATGATAATAAAGTGCAAATGCAAATTGTAAAACCAGGTCCAGCCGTTAAAAACGGTTATATCATTGAGGAAGGTCTAAAACCTGGTGATAAGATAGCCATGGGAGGTACTTCTTTATTGAAAAACGGAAGTGTTATTACTCCTAAAATCGTTCAATGGCAATTGGGCGATGCCGAAACCGTAGCTACAAAGTAATCTAAATCACATACTATTATGGGAGAATTTTTCGTCCGAAGACCGATTGTTGCCATTGTAATTAGTATTATTATTGTGATACTTGGATTACTGGCACTGCAAAAAACACCTATTTCGCAATATCCAGATATCAACCCGCCTGTTGTAAAAATTACGACCTCTTTTACAGGAGCAAATGCACTCAATGTAGAGCAAGCAGTTGCCACTCCTATTGAGCAAAAGGTAAATGGTGTTGAAAATATGTTATACATGAAATCTGTCAACACTTCTGATGGCGCTTGTACCATTGAAGTTACTTTCGATGTAGGAACTAATCTGGATAATGCTAACATGCTTACCCAAAACAGACAAAACCAATCCGCTCCGTTTATGCCCTCGAGTGTTAAACAGCAAGGTGTTGTGGTAAAAAAATCTTTATCGTTCCCGATGATGTTATTCACAATTACATCTTCAAATCCGAAATATGATGCTAAGTTTTTAAATAACTATGCGAGTATCAATGTTGTCGACCAGCTGGCCCGTATAAAAGGAGTTGGCGAAGTAACTCTTTTTGGAGGAAGTGACTATGCCATGCGCATCTGGCTAAAAGCGGATATAATGAATAAACTCGGCGTAACTGTCGACGATGTAAAAAATGCGCTTAACGCACAGAATATGATTAGTCCGGGAGGAAAATTTGGAGCAGAACCGGCACCACCTAATACTGAATTCACTTATGGAGTAACGCTTCAAGATCGATTAGTCACCGAAAAAGAATTTGGAAATATTGTGGTTCGAAGTAAAGAAGATGGGGCTCAGGTTTTATTGGCCGATATTTCGCGTATTGAATTGGGAACAGAAAATTACAGCTCAACCGCCAGAAGAAACAGCTCTCCGAGTGCTGTTATGGCATTGTATCAAATGCCTGGAAGTAACGCTCTTGATGTAGCCGAAACCGCCAAAGCCACTATGAAACAGATGTCTGAAAAGTTTCCGCAAGACATTGTATACCAAGAATCTTTAGACACAACACTGGCTATTACTGCTGGAGTCGATGATATTGTTCACACCCTTTTCGAAGCCATTTTATTAGTTATTTTAGTGGTTTTTATATTTCTTCAAAACTGGCGCGCTACATTAATTCCGTTAATTACCGTTCCAGTTTCGCTCATTGGAACCATAGCCGTTTTCCCGCTGTTAGGATTTTCAATCAATACCCTTTCTCTTTTAGGATTAGTATTGGCAATTGGTATTGTGGTCGATGATGCCATTGTGGTTGTAGAAGCCGTAATACATCATATCGAACATGGGAAAAATCCGCGAGAAGCAACTATTCAAGCTATGAAAGAAGTTTCTGGACCTGTAATTGCCATTGCTTTAATTCTATGTGCTGTTTTTATTCCTGTTGCCATGACACCCGGAATTACGGGACGTTTTTATCAGCAGTTTGCCATAACCATTGCCGTCTCGGTCGCCTTCTCAGCATTCAGTGCTTTATCTTTAAGTCCCGCGCTCTGTGCCATGCTGTTAAAACCCACAAAACCTCTTGACCAGCAAAAAGGTTGGCTTGCTAAATTCTTTTCTGGATTCAATAGAGTTTTTGAAAAAGTGACAGGAAAATATATTGGCGGAGCAACATTCTTTGCAAAAAAAGCCATTCGCATTATTGTTTTACTCGCAGTTATATTAACCGCAGTTGTTCTTTTAGGCAAAAAGATTCCGTTAGGATTTATTCCAGAAGAAGATCAAGGTTATGTATTAGTAAATATCGCCCTGCCTCCAGCGTCGTCCTTACAACGTACCGACGAAATCTCTAGAAAAGTGGACAGTTTCCTTAAAGAAGAAAAATCTATTCTATCCTACACCACAATAAACGGATTTAGTATGCTTACTAACTCTTATCAGCCTAATAATGCTTTTGTTTTCATTTCTTTAAAACCTTGGGAAGAAAGAGCAGAAACGGCTAAGCAGTTTGTAGACCGATTCAATAAAAAACTGGCTACTCAAATTACAACTGCAACCTGCTTTTCATTTGGCCCGCCAGCGATTCAAGGATTGGGTGCGTCAGCTGGTTTTAGTTTAATGCTGCAAGACCGAGGAGGAAACACACCGCAATATTTAGCCGAACAAACACAGAACTTTATCGCAGCGGCACAGCAGCGCCCAGAAATAAAACGAATTTACACCACTTTTAATGCTGGAACTCCGCAAATTAAATTGGATATCGACAACGATAAAGCAATGAAATTAGGAATTCCAGTTTCTAAAGTCACCGAAGCGCTCGGAGCATTTTTGGGAGGAAGTTATGTAAATGATTTTAACCGATTCGGACGCCAATACAAAGTTTATGTACAAGGAGAAGCTGCCAATCGTGTTAGACCAGAAGATTTAAACTTGATTTATGTAAAAAACAATAAAGGCGATATGCTTCCAGTATCTACTTTAGTTACGGCAACCAAAGTGTCAGGACCCGATTTTACGAATCGTTTAAACTTATTCCGATCTGCAGAAATTGGAGGAAGTCCAAACGATGGCTATAGTAGTGCACAAGCTTTAACAGCATTAGAAGAAGTGGCCAAACAGACCTTGCCTGCAGATATGAGTTACGATTACATCAACCTTTCCTATCAAGAAAAGCATTCCCCTGGCGGATCATCCGTTTTTGTTATGGCATTGGTTTTTGTATTCTTAATCCTAGCCGCACAATACGAAAGCTGGAAATTACCCTTTAGTGTACTTCTCGGAGCGCCATTCGCTGTATTTGGAGCTCTTTTAGGACTTTTTCTAGCGCGATTTGGAAGTGATGCTTATGTCAATAACGTTTTTGCGCAAATCGGATTCGTTCTTCTTATCGGATTAGTGGCTAAAAATGCTATTCTTATTGTTGAATTTGCGAAGGAAGAATATGAGCGAGGAAAACCTCTTTACGAATCGGCGATGTATGCTGCAAAACTTCGCTTCCGCCCTATTTTGATGACTGCTTTTGCTTTCATTCTTGGAGTTGTTCCGCTACTAACCGCTACAGGTGCAGGATCTCAAGCGCGTATTGTAATGGGAATGGCAGTATTTAGCGGTATGTTAATCGCCACAGTATTAGGTGTATTAATTGTACCTGGTCTATTTGTTATGATTGAAAACATCGGGAAGAAAAAAGATGAAACAATCGCAACATCAGAAAATAATGTAGAACCAAACACTACAGACCATGAGTAAGGAATATAAAATAATCGTTATTATATTGGTTCTTTCCTTATTTCCCGCAGGATGTATGGTTGGACCAAAATACAAAAGACCTGAACAGCTGAAATCAGATTCTTATATAAACGAAAGAAATTTAGACAGTCTTGCTTCGGTAACCAATGTAAAATGGTTTGATTTGTTTAATGATGATGTATTAAAAGATCTTATACGAAAAGGTCTCGAGAATAATTATGATCTTAAAATTGCCGTTTCACGAATTGATCAGCTTCGTGCTGAGTTAGGCTATACAAAAGCAGATTTATTTCCTTCTGTCCAATATGGCGCCACAATCAACAGCAATGAGAAATATATCAGTCCTTCTACGGCAACCGCCAGCATGTCTTGGGAACTTGATTTCTGGGGAAAATTTCGCCATGAAAATAATGCTGTTAAAAATGAACTTCTTGCAACCGAAGAAGCCCGTAAAGTAGTATTGTCTGAAATCGTTGCTAATATTGCGACTGCTTATTTTCAGATGCGAAATTTGGATGATCAGCTGGAAATAACCAAACAGACACTCGAAACCAGAGAAAGCTACTATAAAATTATAAGCGAGAGATTTGAGAAGGGTTATATTTCTGAAGTTGACAAAGTGCAGATTGAACAGCAGGTCGCTATTGCCGAAGCCGCAATTCCTAACATTCAAAGACAAATAACCTATCAAGAAAACACAATTGCATTGCTTACTGGTCAGCTTCCATCTCAAATTCCGAGAGGAAAAAGCAATACCGAATTGCAGATTGTCAGCCAAATTCCTTTATCGATTCCTTCTGCTCTTTTAGAAAACAGACCCGATGTAAAAGCGGCCGAGTTGAGATATGTTGCGGCAAATGAAAGAATTGGAGTTGCTCAAGCCATGCGTTTTCCTTCTATTAATCTAGCCGCCATTGCCGGATTTGCAAGTGCCGATGTGAGCAATCTGTTTAAAGGAGGCTCTTATATTCAAAACGCGTCTGGCGGAATCGCAGGACCTATTTTTGCATTCGGAAAAAACAAAAGAAGAGTTGAAATCAACAGACAGCTTGCTGAACAAGATAAATTAAGTTATCAAAAAACATACATCACCGCAGTAGGCGAAGTAGAACAATCCATTCAAAATATTAAAACCTATAAGGAAGAATGGAAAGCACGCAACAGACAAGTTCAAGCTGCTTTAATCAATTTTAAACTATCTCGCGAAAGATATGACAGTGGTTATGTTTCTTACTTAGAAGTTTTAGATGTAGAAACCAATCTTTTTAATGCCCAATTAAGCCTCGCGCAATTATCTGAAAGACAACTAAGTTCGATGGTTGAGCTGTATAAAGCACTGGGCGGGGGATGGAGTCTCTAAGCTTCTAAGGTGCTGAGGTACTAAGCTACTAAGAAGGTATAACTTTAAAAAAGCAAAAAGCACTATGTTACCATAGTGCTTTTTTGTTTTTATTATCTGCTTTTAAAAGCTTAGTCGCTTAGTACCTCAGCACCTTAGAAGCTTAAAAAAAATTAACAAAACTCGTTGAACGCGTCTTGTAAATTCTCAGCGATTAATTCAGCTGGACGTCCTTCAATGTGGTGACGCTCTAACATGTGAACCAATTCTCCGTTTTTGAACAAAGCCATAGACGGCGATGATGGAGGAAAAGGAAACATGTGCTGTCTTGCAGCATCTACAGCTTCTTTGTCAACACCTGCAAAAACAGTAATTAAGTGATCTGGTTTTTTAGCGCCTTCTAAACTCATTTTTGCTCCCGGACGTGCATTTCTAGCAGCGCACCCGCAAACAGAGTTTACAACAACTAAAGTGGTACCTTCAGCTTTGATAGCATTCTCAACAGCTTCAGCACTATGTAAATCTTGAAAACCAGCAGCTGTTAATTCAGCCTCCATTGGTTTTACCATGTCTAGTGGATACATATTTTATGTTTTTAAATTTTACTTTTGATTTGCAAAGTTACAAAGATTACTCGCAACTAGTTAATTTGAGGTATAAAGTTTTGTTATAGTTTGATAAGAAATTTTATATCGAATGAATTATTTCTCAGTAATCAAATTTCAATCATATCCAAAGTTTCCAGTTTTGATTTTTTATGGGTAAACTGATAGTTATATTGCTTCAAATAGCTGTTTCTATTTCTCACCTTATGTTTGGTTGTTAAAACCGTTTCTTTATTTTCTTCAGAAATTTCAATTGTTGAAAGATAATGGGTCAAATACTTCTTAAGTATCTCTATACTATTAATATCAACCGAATAAATTACTTTTTTGCCGACGTTTTTTATACTAACCAAATTTGCTTTTTTCAATTCCAATAAATGTTTTGAAATTGTAGATTGTGCCAGCGGAATTAAATCGACAATTTCGCCACACGTTCTTTTATCTCGTTTCCAGAGAAGTGTCATAATTTGGACTCTAGTAGGATGACCAAGAGCTTTGCAGATATCGCCAACTACTTCAGTTTCCTCATCAAATTTTAGAAGCTTGCTCATTCTTATTCATTTACAAATTCATCATCGTTAATTGTCTATCATAATAGACAAATCATGTCTTTTGACAGTGCACAAATCTAAATGTTGCGTAAATCTATAAGTACCCCTAAAAGTCGTTAGAATAAAAAAATAAGGTGTTTTTTTTATTCAGCTTATCAATAATAAACCCCATAACTTGGGCTATCAACTATTTTTGACGATGATAAAATTCTATTTGCCAAATTTCTTTTGATACGGATACGTTTCATAAACCGTATTATCTTCATTTATAGAAAATCCTTTTGCCGCATCTGCCCTTGCAATTTCAACCAAGGCAATAGCTTCTTCTCTCGGTTTTCCTTGTTTAAGCCAGCAAACGGCTTTATAATATTTAGCATCTGAGAATTCTGGATATATTTTTAATGCTTTATCAAAAATAGCAATTGCCTCATCCCATTTTTTAAGTTCATACTTTGCGATTCCCTGATAAAAATAAGCCGTCGGATGTTCCAATTGCTGTCTGTTTTTATAAATGTCGTTCACATAATCATCCAGAAGCTTTTCAGCTTTTTCATATTCATTTAACTGAAGATAACAGAGTGCCTTATAAAAATTAAAAGAATGATCCATAACGTAACTATTACCATACAATTTTATAGCTTCATCAAAATCAACAATAGCGTCTTTGTAACTATGTGAAAAAATGCATTTCATAAAAGCGCGATAAGGAAGCCATCTTGCTTTGTCATAAAGTACTGCTTTGTCCAAAAATGGCATTCCGACTTCATACTTTTTGCACTTAAAATACGGCATCGCTTTTTGCTGCCATAAGTAAGCAACAGTACTATCCTTCTGCAAACCTTGATCCAGGCAAGCCTGCCATTCGCTCATTTCTATAATGTAATTATGTTTTTCAGCACAATTAGTCAAAAATTCTTCAACAATTGCATCGTGCGCTTTGTTGGTTGAAACTTGTCCGAACAAAAAGATTGTAAAAAAGAAACTGAATAGTAAAGTAATTTTTTTCAATGGTTACGTTTTTAGTTAGATTTATTTGAAAGAAAAATCACTCTAAATAACGCTTTAATAAATGGAATTTTGGGACACTTTAAAATAACTTTAACATCTTCAAAAAAAGTCGTTTCTTCGTCTAAAAACTTAAAAATCAGTTTCGGATTTCCTGTTTTGAATAAGGAAGAGAAAATCGAACTTCCCAATTCGTTATTTCGATGAAGAATATCCAGAAGCAATAAATCATAAAACCAAAATCTTGATTTTTTATGAAACAATGTCATACTGAGCGGAGTCGAAGTATCATTCTGAAGAAACTGAATCAATTCAGAGGATTTTTTATCTGAGTTTTTAAACGTATAACCCGTACTTGCTTTTGTCCAACCACCAGCAGTTCCAATATTCAGAACTCGTTTAGTATTCTTTTCCCAAAACGGATAACAGGTCATTGGTATACTTCCCTCCTCTTTTTCGAGAATTTCGTAATTTCCAGCACCTAATTTCGTCAGATAGCTTTCAATCTCATTTTCATATTCTTCTTTTTGAAGAAGCTTTTCAGAAAACAAAGTATATTCAATCAAAGCTTCTGTTTTAGAAATGGGCAAAACATACATAAATCTTGTATTTCCCCTTTGCTCTACCGAAAAATCCATGAAAGTCACTTGTTCTGGATTGAAAACTTCATTTTCCATTTTCACAAACCAACCCACAAAATGCTGCTGCAAAACGGGATATTTGTTTTGCCTTTCGGCGAAAGCCTTAGTGTAAATGCTATTGAAAAGATAAACGCAAGTGTATCGGTTTTCTTCTGTACCGACAAAAACATGCGTTTCGAGTTCGTTAATGTCAGTTACTTTTTCGTTTAAGAAAGTAATATTCTGATGTTTCGAAATTTCATCAAAAACAAAATTGTAGAAATCCAATCCGCGAATTTGATTGTATTGGTAAGGCTTCAACGCCAAATCACGATTAAAGTCGGCATTGGCAAAAAGTGCAGAATCCCATTTTTTAGAAACAATCGAATCCCAAATGCTTTCCTCTTTTTCCCAAAAACACCAAGTCCTGTCATTGGTTTTCTTTGCATCTTTATCCAGAAGTAAAATAGATTTATCTGCGAATTTTCCAGACAAAATCATTTTATAAGCCGTCATCAGAGATGCGAGTCCAGTTCCTGTAAAAATGTAATCGAAATGTGGGATTTGCGAAGAATTCATTCTCAAAAATAAGAAAATTTATTCTTTCAATTTTTCCAAAAGAACTTTAAAATCCTTTTGACTAAGATAATAATTATATTGAAAGATAATCTCGTTCTTCTCATTCAAAACACATAAAATTGGATAAGTGATTTGGTTATTGATAGTTCCCAACTGCAAAGCCAGTTCGTGAACACCAACATTGTTTCCCGTTGGCTGAAATTTAAATGTTTGGTTTTGAAAAGTGATCTCTCGTTTTTCTTGTGCATTGAAATCAATAAAGTAAAAATCAACATTTAGTTTTTCAATAATTTCTTGATTTTTGAAAGTCGTTGCTTTCATTCGCTGGCAAAACTGGCACCAATCGGTATGGATGAAAATGACGGTTTTTCGTTTTTGAATTTGTTGTAAGCTATCTACTTCTTCAAAAGTGCTACTTTTTAATTGGCAGAATCCCGTTGAAGTTATTCCGAAGAAAAGAATAAGTAGAAATAGCTTTTTCATATTGTAGTTGTTTGTTTTGCCACAGATTAAAAGGATTAGAAAAGATTTTTTTGTTTGCCACAAATTGCACAAATTTCCACGAATTAATTTTATGAAACGGATTAAAATGAATTTTATTTATTGCTGTGTCACCCTGAGCGGAGTCGAAGGGCGCTCCAATTGGACGTGGGCTTCGACTCCGCTCAGCCTGACAAAAGGCAACAAACAAATCTTTTCTAATCCTTTTAATCTGTGGCAAAAAAATTTAGCGGAAATTCTTGAATTGCTTCGCCAGTTCGCTATCGCTCGGGTCGTGGCAAACAAAAAATCACCTAAACGTATATCTCAATCCCAAAAAACCTCGAATAGTCTGATTCTGCCCGTAAACATAAGTCGTATCAAACGTCAAACCGTACGGATTATCAGGCGTAACTAAAACTTTCCCAGCCGAATCATACTGCACATTTTTATCAAAAGGATCATTCGTTCTTGAAATCAAAAACGGATTATTTTGTTTTGGCGTAAAGTTAAGCAGATTCTTAATTCCGCCGTAAACTTCAAAATCTTTCCAACCCGAATACGTAAACTGAATGTTCTGAATGCTATACCACGGCGACTTCGGACTTCTCGGATCGGTTTCGCTCAACAAAGGCAATTTCATCGGACTGTAAACATTTCCGGTATAATCTAATGACAAATCCCAAGGTTGGATTTTATAAGATATACTCCAAGTTCCAGTAAAATTCTCCGTCAAATAGGGTCTTTCCGAAATTCCGTTTTCCACATTTTTATTGTCTAAAACCGTTGCTCCAACAATAAATTTTAATCCCGACGGAAAATTAAGATCAACATTCGTGCTGATTCCTTGACTTATCGCATAACCATCAATATTGCTGTAGATAATTTCGTTTGGATTGGTCTCATAATCAGAAATGATTTTATTGCTAAATCTCGTGTAGAAAGCCGTAGTTTCGATTCCCATAAAAGTCCCGTTTCCGAAATTGATTTTCTGGATATAATTTAAATTGACGTTTACCGATTTCTCTGGTTTCAAGTCGCTTTCAATAATAACATCTCTAGAACCTGTCAATGCCGCATGATCTTCGGTAAATAAATTCACAACTCTGAATCCAGTTCCAGCATTTAAGCGGAAAATCGTATTTTCATTTGCTTTAAATCTATAGGCAAATCGCGGTGTAAAAATCGATCCGTGAATTGAATTGTAATCATAGCGCATTCCCAATAAAACCTGACTTTTTGGAGAAAAGGTAATTTCGTCCTGAACAAAAATACCAGGAAGCCAAGTGTTTTCAGCTTCTTTGGTTGCTGGCGTATTGTCGTCGTAATACGTATATCGGCTTGCGATTCCAGCCAAGAGATCATTTCTTCCGACCTTTTTATCCCAAGTCAATTGCAAAAAACCAATTTTCTGATTGGCGATATACGATGTTGTTCCGTATCGGCTATCCTGATAATGCACATTTCCAGAAAAAGAAAGCATCAATTTTTCTTCAAACGGCAGTTGATAACTTCCTATTAATTCTGCTCTTTTGGTATAAATACTTTCACCGTAGATTTCATCGCCTCCACGGTATTTCTTTTCCCAGCGAACATCTCCACCCCAGCGATCTTCATACATTCCGCGGGCTGCAATCGTAAAAAGGCGATTATAATTTCGTTTAAAACTCCATTTATTAAAAACCGAAATACGTTCAGAAAGCGTGACATCTGTAAAATTATCATGGTCTTTATCGATAACCTGATCATAATTAAAGTAATTGACTCCTATTATGGAAGTAGCCTTTTTACCGACATTAAACTTAGCGCCTAAATCCAGATTACTTTCAAAATAAGAAGTCGTAAAATAATCGGCAGAAAATGTCGGCGCATTCGTTGGATTTTTAGTAATAATATTAATCAAACCGCCAACGGCTTCACTTCCGTAAAGTGACGAAGCTGGGCCTTTTACAATTTCGATTCTTTCCACTAAAGAATTCGGAATTCCAGACAAACCGTAAACTGTCGAAAGACTGCTTACAATTGGCATACCATCGATCATAACCAAAGTGTACGGACCTTCGAGTCCGTTTATGTGAATATCTCCAGTGTTACAAACCCCGCAATTGAGCTGCGGACGAACGCCATTTATGTTTTGAAGCGCATCGTAAATACTTGGAGTTGGGTTTTTCTTGAAAAAGGTTGGCGAATATACCTCAACAGGAACGGCACTTTCTAATCGTTTTACAGGTTTTAAAGTTCCAGAGACTACGACTTCGTTCAATTCGTTATTGTCTTCTTCCAATTCAAAATCCAAATTCAGATTTTCGTCTTCTAAAACTGAAATTTTCTGGGTTTGAGGTTTGAATCCTTCTGCGATTACCTGAATTCTGTAATTCCCCTTTGGGACATTTTCTAGTTTATAAAATCCTAAAGAATCGGTTTGAGTTTTAAAGTTGGTATTTAACAAAGAGACTTTAATTTCTTGAAGATTAGGAACTCCTGTTTCTACTTTTCCAGAAATATTTTGAGAGTAAATGTTTTTAGCAGTTAATATTAATATTGTCAAAAATAAATATTTCATTATTTTAAAATTAAATTTAGACAAATCTAAAAATTAAATTCGACAAATGATTATTCTTGAGACAAATTTTTAAAACATTTCAATTTCAATCCGTTAAAAAATTTTTTGAACCATATAAGTCATATAAGTAAATTTTAAGTTTAGTCTAAATGAACTTATATGACTTATATGGTTCAAAAAAAACTACAAAAAATCTTCGTCGATAAGTTCTTTGTTGATTACCGCGCCTGCGAAAGAACCCGTAGAAACTGCCAAAGCCACGGAACGCATTTGAGTTGTGGCATCTCCACTGGCATAAATTCCTGGGATATTGGTTTTCTGCATGAAGTCGACTTTTAGATATCCCATTTCATTAATTTCACAGCCTAGATCTTTTGGCAAAGAACAATGTTGCTCAAATGGCACTCGGGCGTAAATTGCTTTCACCTCAATCTTTTCTCCATTTTTGAAAACGATATTCGAAATATATCCTGAATTATGTTCCAAAGAAGCTATTTCTTCTTCTAAAATTAAAACACCTTTTTTCTTAAGGATTTCCGTTTGTTCTAAAGTCAGTTCTGATTTTGCATTTGTACATAAACGAAGATCTTTTGTCCAATTCGAAATTAGTTTGGCAAATTCGAAACCCATTTCTCCATTGGCAATAATCGCGGTTTTTTCGTTTTTAACTTCATAACCGTGACAATACGGACAATGTAAAACCGAGATTCCCCAACATTCTGCAAAGCCTTCAATTTTTGGAAGCAAATCTTTAACGCCCGTAGCAAATAGTACTTTTCTAGCGGTAAAGACATCTCCAGTTTCTGTTGTAATTTCAAAACCCTTTTCCGCTTTTGAAGCTTTCACTGCAAGTCCATTGTAGAATTCAACTGTTTTGTAAAATTCAACTTGAAGTTTGGCTTTCGCCGAAATAACTGCAGGCTTTTCACCATCTTGCGTAATAAAATTATGAGAATGCGGGGTCCGTTTATTGCAAGGCAATCCGCTGTCAATAACCAAAACTTGACGCAAAGCACGTCCCAAACTCATTGCAGCCGATAATCCGCTGTAGCTTCCGCCAATGATAATCACTTCAAAATTCTTCTTTTCCATATTGCTAATTTTTAAATCTATTGGACGAAATTATTTTAAACACATAGAGACATAGCTTTTAGGATTTGAAAAAGGCGTTTCACTTAGAATAATTAGACATAGAACTATGTGTTAAAGCTAGCTTTTTCTATACTCTTAAAACGAAACAATAAAATCTATGTTTCTATGTGTTTAAATCAAGTTTTATTTTCACGCAATGGGTTATTTTAATGATTTTGCTTTCTGTGTAATCTATAATTAATTAAATGTCCGATAACCATTCCGATTCCTCCGAAATAAATCAAATCCAAATGAATTTCGAAAAAGAGATCAGCCAAAACACTGATCCAAATTAGCGCCATTGAAACAACTAAAATAGACGACACCAAAAGAGCTGATTTTTTTATAATTTTGAGAATTGCAAATAAACCTATCGAAGCAAATAGCAAATCTATAACAGGATTGTGACTCATCCCTAAAGGAAGAATCGTTAAAAGAGGAAAAATCAAACAATGAACTAGACAAATGGTCGCGCTCGAAATTCCTAAAATATCGTAAAAAGGTGTGCTTATTTTCATCATTCTGTGTACTTTTGCTTTAATGCAATTTTGTTGCAAATATACATATTTTTATCAATTGCAACATTGTTGCGTTTAATTTTTAATGCTGTACAAATGAAAACAACACGTAATACCGCCGCAAAGACCGCTGTTTTAGAAGTGTTTGAAAAATCTAAAACCGCTCTTTCGCACACCGAAATCCATAAACAATTAAATGATTTATGCGATCGCGTTACTATTTATAGAATCCTAGACCGATTAATAAATGAAGATGTTATTCATAAAATTTCGAATCTGGACGGAACGGTAAAGTATGCTAAGTGCAATCATTCGCACCAACGCGTACACATTCACAATCATGCTCACTTTAGCTGTGAAAACTGCCATGAAATTACTTGTCTGGAAAGTGTAAAACCTAGCTATATTATGCCACACAATTACAAAGTAAACGAAATCAACTTTACGCTTTCAGGATTGTGTCCAAAATGTTTAAATTCTAACATTTAACATTTAGACTCGTCTAAAAATATTGTTTCGCGAATATAATTTTTCTCTATATTTGTGAAAACAATACTTTTACAATGGGTAAATCTTTAGAAGAGGTACACGAATCTGTCTCTACAGAACATAAAAAAACAGGTTTCAGAAAAATTTTAGCCTTTTTAGGTCCAGCATATTTAGTCAGCGTAGGATATATGGATCCAGGAAACTGGGCAACCGATATCGCTGGCGGAAGCCAATTTGGTTACACTTTGGTTTGGGTTTTACTAATGAGTAATTTAATGGCTTTGCTGCTGCAGAGTCTAAGTGCCCGCCTCGGAATTGTAACCCAGCGCGACCTTGCGCAGGCTTCGAGAGAAACGTACTCTAAATACATTAACTACATTTTATATTTTCTAGCCGAAATTGCGATTGCCGCCTGCGATTTAGCAGAAGTTCTCGGAATGGCGATTGGTATTAATCTTTTATTCGGGATTCCACTTCTGGAAGGGGTTTTGATTACCGTATTGGATACTTTTATTCTTTTGTTTTTAATTAATAAAGGAATTCGAAAAATGGAAGCTTTCATTATTGCTCTGGTGGCAATTATTGGTTTTTCTTTCATTTTCGAAATGATTTTTGCCGAACCAGAAATTCATAAAATCATTGGCGGACTGGTTCCTTCTATTCCAAATTCTGCCGCTTTATACATCGCTATCGGAATTATTGGGGCGACGGTGATGCCACACAACCTTTACCTGCATTCGTCTTTAGTGCAAACTAGAAAATTTGACAGAACGCCAGCGGGAATCAAACAGGCTTTAAAATACAACTTTATCGATTCGACAATTGCGCTAAATCTTGCCTTTTTTGTAAATGCCGCGATATTGATTCTGGCTGCGGCAACTTTCCACAAAAACGGAATGTTTGAAGTAGCCGAAATTCAGGATGCTCATAAATTTCTGGAACCGCTTTTAGGAAACAAATGGGCGCCAATCTTATTTGCCGTTGCACTGATTGCCGCTGGACAAAGTTCTACCGTAACGGGAACGCTGGCAGGACAAATTGTAATGGAAGGTTATCTTCATTTAAGAATTCAGCCTTGGGTTCGTAGAATTATTACGCGATTGATTGCAATTGTTCCCGCTTTAATCGTGATTTACATTTACGGAGAAGACGTCACAGGGAAATTACTGATTTTGAGTCAGGTGATCTTGAGTCTCCAATTGGGATTTGCAATAATTCCGCTAATCCATTTTGTGAGCGATAAATCGAAAATGAATGGTTTTCATATCTCTAAAACGACTCAAGTTGTTTCTTGGATTATTGCATTGATTATTGTCTCGCTTAACGCTAAATTAGTTTATGATGAAATCTCTTCTTGGTTAGAAAGTTCAAATCATCCAGCAGTTCTATGGTTTACCGTTGTACCTCTTGCTTTCGGTTTCTTAGGCTTGTTGCTTTACATCGTTTTCAAACCATTTATTGCTAAAGCAAAGGCAAAAGCGATCAATCATTCTCCTCACAATTTACAGCTTCGCTTTTCTCCTAAACAAAGTCAAAGCATTCAAAACATTGCCATTTCTGTAGATTTTTCAAATGCCGACGAAGCCGCTTTAAACAAAGCATTCGAATTAGGAGGAGCCGAAACCAATTACACTTTAATTCACGTCGTAGAAACAGTCGGAGCCTTAATGTACGGCGTTCATGTACATGATCATGAAACCACAATCGATGAAAAGCTTTTACTTCAGTATAAAGACATGTTAACGGAGAAAGGTTTCAAAATCGAAACGGAACTTGGTTTTGGAAAACCAAACAAAGTAATTCCAGAAATTATAAACGGTGGAGATTTTGACATTCTCGTTATGGGAACCCACGGCCACACTGGATTAAAAGATATTCTTTTTGGCACAACGGTAGACAAATTGAGACATAAAATTTCGATACCTTTGTTGATTGTTAAATAAGAGGTTCAAAGGTGCAGAGTGACAAAGTTGCAAAGCTTTTCTCCGAACTTTATGATTTCTTTATTTTTATCTTTATTTATTGTCTAAAAAATAAGCAAAGCTCAAACTGACAAAACATAAAACTTTGTCTCTTTGTCACTTTGCACCTTTGAAACTTAAAAGAGAATGACCTTTTCAGAAGAAAACTACTTAAAATCTATATATCATCTGACTGCTGCTTTGGAGACGGAAGTGAGCACTAATGCTATTGCTGAAATTATGGAAACGAAAGCTTCCTCTGTAACCGATATGCTTAAAAAATTGGCAGAGAAAGATTTAGTAAATTATAAAAAATACCAAGGCGTTTCTTTAACCGAAAACGGAAAGCTTGCCGCGAAAATGATTGTGAGAAAACATCGTTTATGGGAAGTATTCTTGTTAGAAAAGCTAAATTTCAGCTGGGATGAGGTTCATGATATTGCCGAACAATTGGAACACATCAAATCGGAACAATTGATTAACCGTTTGGATGATTTTCTAGGAAATCCAACTGAAGATCCGCACGGCGATCCGATTCCAGATGCAAACGGACGAATTATAAAAATTGAAAAACAGCTTTTATCTGAATTAGAGGAAAACCAAATCGGCGTTTGTGTGGGTGTTAAAGATACCTCATCGGAATTTCTTAAATACTTAGACAAACAAGGAATCGCTTTAGGTTCTAAAATCGAATTTCTTTCTAAAGAATCGTTCGATTTATCGGTTCGAATTAAAGTAAATGGAACCGAATTATCTATTTCGAATAAAATTGCTTCTAATTTGTTTGTAAAGCTGGTTTAAGAGACTGTTTCACGGAGATTCGCGGAGGAGTTTCACAAAGATTCACGAAGAATTTTATTCTCTTGTCAGACTGAGCGAAGTCGAAGTCCCGCAAAGCAATTACCTCAATTTTTCGGACGGATTAAAATCCGTCCCTACAAAATGTATCGAGCCTATGGCTCTTTTATAATTCAAAATAAAGTTTCGTAGAAACGGTCATATTGTAGCAACGGATTTTAATCCGTTGAAAACATAGGAAGGATTCCTATTTAAACAATTCCCTTCTCAATCATTTCTAACATTACTGGCGACGCATTTTTAAATGTTGGTGCTTGCTCGATAATGCTTCCTGCATTTTTTTTATTTACTTTAAAAGTTACGTCATCGTTGGTTGTAAATAACAGTGCCGTTAGAAATGGGTTTTTAATGTGTGAGCCCAAAACTAATAAAGCTTCGTCTAAAGTATGAATGCTTTCTATTTCTTCGGTTTTATAGCGAAAAGTAAGCGAGATCGAATACGTATTGTCTTCGTTTAAAACCAAGCGGAAATAAACGTTTTTTAAGTCGGTATCGCCCATTGTTTTGGCCAAAGTCAATTTAGCGAAAGTTCCGCTTTGGATGCTTTCTTTAACTCGTTCACAAAAAAGGGCAAATATTGGTTCGTACATTTTTTTTTTTAAGGTGCTAAGGTTTTTTTATAGCTACTAAGGTTCTGAGAGGCTGAGATTCTAAGTTTTTCTCTCTTTGTGTTTATTTTACCGCAAAGTTGCACAAAGATTTCGCAAAGTCACACAAAGTTTAATAAAATCTTCTTGGTGTATCTCTGTGGAATCTTTGTGCAACTCTGCGGTATAACTTTATTTTCCTGTAAATTCAGCTTTTCTTTTTTCTAAAAATGCAGTTGTTCCTTCTTTAAAATCGGCAGTTCCGAAGCATTTTCCGAATGATTTTATTTCGACATCAAAACCGTTTTTACCGTCTGTAAAATTAGCATTGATTGCTTTTATTGCTTTTCCGATAGCGAAAGGAGCATTTTTAATTATTTTCTGCGCAATTACATTTGTAAAAGACAAAAGTTCAGCTTGTGGCACTACGTGATTTACCAAACCGTATTGTTTAGCTTCTTCGGCAGAAATCATAGCTGCGGTCATGATCATTTCCATTGCACGGCCTTTTCCAACCAATTGAGGCAAACGCTGCGTTCCGCCATAACCTGGAATTAATCCTAAAGTAACTTCAGGAAGTCCCATTTTGGCATTATCAGAGGCTACTCTAAAATGACAAGCCATTGCCAATTCTAATCCGCCGCCAAGAGCAAATCCGTTAACTACAGCAATAACTGGTTTTTTAAGTCCTTCGATTAAATCGAAAAGAGATTCTTGGCCTTCAGCGGCCAATTGTGCGCCTTCAACAATAGTATAATTGGCAAATTCTGAAATGTCAGCTCCCGCAACAAATGCTTTTTCGCCGCTTCCTGTTAAAATAATAACACGGATATCATCATTTTTACCCAATAATTTAATCGCTTTACTCAGATCGCTAATTGTATCTTTGTTTAAAGCATTCAATTTTGCTGGTCTGTTTATGGTTACTGTCGCGATATTTTCTTCAATAGAAATTAAAAGATTTTCGTAGTTCATGACGCTTTATTTTATGAGTTGGTGATAGGGAGAGAAACCGTAAATGTGGTTCCTTTACCGTAAGTTGACTCAAAGGTAATTGTTCCTTTGTAATTTTCGATAATGTTTTTGATAATTCCGAGTCCGAGCCCCATTCCGCTGGTTTTGGTGGTAAATTTAGGTTCGAAGATTCGTCCGATATCTTGTTTCTGTATACCAATTCCGTTATCTTTTACAGCAATTTCAACATTGTCATCAAGACGTTTTACTGTAACCACAATGGCTTTCTGAAACTGGCTTTCTGGAATGGCTTGCGTTGCATTTTTAACCAAGTTGGTAATGACACGAATTAATTGCGTGCGGTCCATTTTGGAAATGATTTCTCGTTCTTCGCTTTCAAAAACAATATAATCTTCGTTGAAAATATCTAACGCCAGTTCGACAACCTCAACGACATTCAGCGTTTCATTCTGCTGTGCCGGCATCGAAGCAAAATTCGAAAACGCCGATGCCACAGCTGTCATCGTATCAATCTGCTGAATTAAGGTTTCGGAATAGTCATTCATTTTCTGCTTTACATTTGGATCGTTCGGGTCAAATTTTCGCTGAAAACTCTGTACCGTCAGACGCATTGGCGTCAATGGATTTTTGATTTCGTGTGCGACTTGTTTCGCCATTTCGCGCCAAGCTTCTTCACGTTCGCTTTGCGCTAATTTAATGGCACTAGTTTCCAATTTGTCGACCATTCCGTTATACGCTTTAATCAAAAAGTTGACTTCTTTGCTATTTGCTTCCAGAACAATTTTCTCGTTTTTCTGATCCAAGTTGGTTTCTTCTAAACGATCTGAAATGGTTTTAAGTGATTTTGTAATGTAAGTCGAAAGGAAATAAGCCAACGCGAAAGCCACGATCAACATAAAAGAATATACCTGACTCAAACGAATCAAGAAAGTATTCAGCTCGTTATCATAATAACCGTCGTCTTCTAAATACGGAAGATTCAGAATTCCGAGCGGTTTGAATTTTTCGTCTTTTATTAAACTGTACGAAGATCTGTTTTTAACGCCGTCAATAGTTTTGATGTCAACAAATCGCTTTTCGATAGAAGAACGAACGAGTTTTAGAATATATTCTGGAATTGGCGGAGCGACTTTATCTACTGCAAAAGTCTCTTTAGAAGATTTGAGCAGTTTTCCGTCAAGACTATAAATATTGATTTCGATTTTGTGAATTTGCGCCAGTTCGTGGATTTTATCTTTAAAAATCAAATCCAAATTCTGAGTTTTTAACGGATAAGTAGTCGTTGCCAGAACATAATTGATATGTTCTTTTACGGCATTTTCTTTTCGTTCAAGTCGTTCCTGATGGTATTCTTTTGCTTCGGTTTTAAATTGAATAATCGAAATCGAAGCCAATAAAAAAGATGCTACCACAATCAATACAATCATCGACAGGAAAATCCTGGTACGAAGTGAAAGCATTGACATTTTGAAGTTTAGCATCTGAGTTTTGTTTTTTGTTGCCACGAATTACACGAATGGCGCGAATTTCTATTTAAAGTTTTGCCACAGATTAAAAGGATTCGATGGATTTTCAAATTATACTTAAAAAAAATCATTAAAATCCTTTAATCTGTGGCTAAAAAATTCGTGCCATTCGTGTAATTCGTGGCAACTCTTTTTTATTTCTTCTCGCGGATTCTCTTGTAAAATCGGAATCCTAGCATGATTAAAACGGAGAATAAAATAATTCCGATTACGCCGAAAATCCAGTTGATGGCACTTTTTAAAACTACTAAAAAAACGACAGCAAACAAAATAATCGTAGCACCTTCATTCCATAAACGCATGAAGTTGCTAGTATATTTTACCTCATCATTTTGCAGCTGTTTAAAAATCTGATGGCATTTTCCGTGATACAAATACAAAAGGAAAACGAAACACAGTTTTACGTGCATCCACGGCATTTTCATCCAAACATGACCGGCTTCTGTAAAAAATAGCATCCAAAAAGCAAATATACTTGCCAAAACCGCCGACGGCCACGTAATAATATACCACAAACGATAAGCCATGATTTTGTATTGCTCCTGCAGAATCTCTTTTTCTGGCGAAGGTTTGTCGTTGGCTTCAATTTGGTATACAAACAAACGAACGATATAAAACAAACCTGCAAACCAAGTGATTACAAAAATTAAATGCAGTGATTTTAAATAGTTATAGTATTCCATTTATTGCTTAAATGTTGATTTTTGAAACAGATTTATCATAGCATTGCCATACTCTTCGTCTTCATAAACTATTGAAGCTGTAAAAACTTTATCAATAAAAATGCTAGAGAAAATTACAACTGTCGCAACAGTCTTGCCATTTTCTGTAACAGCAATTTTTGATTTTCTAAATTTTAAACCTGAAATATTCTCACTCGTTACAGCATAATCTCCCATTTTACCTTTTGGATAGAGTTGACCGATTTTCTTTAAAAATAAAAAATCTTTCAATCTTAAATTGAGGTCAACCGATCTGTTGTCTCCAGTAACATCTTCATAATTAGCAGAAAAATAATTCTTATTATCTCTTTTAAAGGCAACAATAGAATTTTTAGCCTCAATCAAAAGCGGCTTTCCTTTTTCATTTTGCTCCTTCTGATTCACTTTTTCATAATCATCTGGAATTGCAATTTCCCAGTTAAATGTTTTATCAAAAAAAACGTTGTTCTCAAAAGTTTCTCTTTTTTTGCATCCCGATAAAATTATAGAAGTTAAAAAAAGAATAGACAGATATTTTAGTTTACTCATTTCAACAATTTCAATTACTTAGCCCAATCATTAATCCAATTCGAAACGGTTTCACACCATTCGTCGTCGTCATTTAGACACGGAATTGCTAAAAATTCTTCTCCGCCGTTTGCTTCAAAATCTTCTTTTGCTCGCATTGCGATTTCTTCCAGAGTTTCTAAACAATCTGAAACGAAAGCCGGAGTTACAACCGCTAATTTCTTGATTCCTTTTGCTGGCATATTGTCAATTTCAACATCAGTATAAGGTTCTAACCATTTGTCTCCCGCTAAACGAGATTGGAAAGTTAAACTGTACTTATCTTCAGGAAGCCCCAATAATTTAACGACTTGTCTTGTAGTTTCGTAACATTGATGGCGGTAGCAAAACTCATGTGCTGGCGATGGCGTGTTGCAACAAGAGCCGTCAATTTTACAATGCGATTTCGTTACATCAGTTTTACGGATATGACGCTCCGGGATTCCGTGATATGAAAATAATAAATGATCATAATCAAATCCAACCAAATGTTTCTGGATAGAATCTGCTAAGTTTTTGATATAATCAGGCTTGTTGTAAAATGCAGGAACATCGGTAAATTTCATGTGAGGAAATTTCTTTTTGCGAATTTCCTCGGCTTTAACCAAAATAGTCAAAGTCGAAGCCATTGCATATTGCGGATATAAAGGAAAAAGCATTACATCTGTAACTCCTTTATCGTGCAATTCCTGAAGACCTTTTTCTATTGTCATACTTCCGTAACGCATTGCCAATGCAACTGGAACGTTTACTAATGGCTGTACTTTTTGCTGCATTCTTTCAGAAAGAACAACAAGCGGAGAACCTTCTTCCCACCAAATTTTTGCGTAAGCATGAGCCGATTCTTCTGGTCTTTTTCTTAAAATAATACCGCGAACCAATAATGCTCTCAATAAATACGGAACGTCAATTACGTATTTATCCATTAAAAATTCATCTAAATATGGTTTTACATCTTTTGGTTGTGGACTGTCTGGAGAACCTAAGTTTACTAATAATACGCCTTTCATGTTTTTTGCTTTAGGCTTTAAGCTCTAGGCTTTAAGCTTTTATTTGTTTTTAAAAATTTCTGCAAAAGTAAGTTGTGTACTTTATTAGAAATATGATAATTATTATTTTTTGTTTATGTTTTGATTTATAAAATTGATGCTTTGAAACATCTTTTACTTTTTATATTTTTTAAATAATTTTTCTAATGATTTATATTCTCCATCTGTTCCAAAATCTTCAGTTTTAATTTCTTTTTTAGAACTAATGAAATAAAACTGATGGCAAGAAAGACAAATCTTAGCTATACCAGAAATTTGATTTTTCTTTTTAAAAACTAAAATATCTCTGTATTGAGGAGAACAAGCATATACAGTTTGCAAAGTCTTTATAGAGGTTTTCTCTGAAAAAATATTTCCTTTTAAATATTCAGCATCTTTTTGAGATACTGCAAACTTTGAAAATCCCTCAGAGTTAATTGTTTTATAAAAAATGTCATTATTTAGTTTCTCTGGATAATTATCAAAAAAGATTTTATCAAAAATACCATTATCAATACTTTTACTATTGTTCTTTCCCATTTCTTCTTCTTTATTTTTATTCAAAGAATAATATTCAACAGTATCAAAATCAAAAAACATTTTTTCTTCTTTCGATTTGCAGGATAGAGTTGATAAAACCAGTAAAATTATTGAATACCTATACATCATCAAACATTCGCATTAATCGACATCAAATATTTTTTTGGTGTTGTTCCGAATTTCTTTTTGAATGCAGCTATAAAATGACTTCCGGTGCTGTAACCGATTTTCAATCCCACTTCATTCACATTATACGATCCGCTGTCTAAAAGTTTTCGGGCGAAATCCATTTTGTAATCGAAAAGGAAACCATAAACCGTATCTCCATAAATTTGTTTGAAACCCATTTTGAGCTTTTTCAAATTCAATCCAATTTCATCTGCCAATTCTTGCAATCCTGGCGGTTCGGCCATATTTGCAATTACAATTTCTTTGGCTTTTCTGATTTTCAAAACATTGTCTTCATCAATCAAAAACGGGCATTGTTCTGCATTTGGATCTTCGGTTCTGTTAAAATACAAACTCAACAATTCATATCCTTTTCCTTTATAATAAAGATTTTTTATCGAAGGATGAAGATTGTAATGAAACAACTGACTCAGCACAATTGCCATTGATGGACTGATATTTCCTTCGTTATAATATTTCTTATCCTTATTATCTGGACTTAAGAAAGTAATATAATTGGCTTCCGCCGAAAATAACGCGTGAAATTTCTTTATTGAAACAATTACAGAGATTGCCCACGAGTTTGGAGCCAACTCTAAATGAAGCGGTAATTCTTTCTGAGGATTGTATAAAAGCAGCGATTTTTCTTCTTTCAACTCCAAAGCATAAGTACCTTGATTGAACAAGAATTTGGCATTGCCTTTTATTCCGAAGTGAAACTGTATCAGGCCAGTACCTACAATTTCGTGCTGTGCAAAAAAAGGCTCGGAACTGTCGTTTTGAAAACGGATCAGCGTAAAGTCGTCTTCAATTTTTATAATTTCTTGAGAACCCATAGCGATATTTTTTTGAAACGAAAATCAAAACAAAGTTCAAATGTTATTTAGAACGACTCTAAACTAATCACTTCAAATGAGTTGATTTTGCTACAAAAGTAGTCCTTTTTACTCAAAAACACCTATTTAGGATCAAAAAAACATACAGCGACATAAAAAGTACTTTTAGCGTTATTTTTATCGATGGTATAGTAATAATTTTGTTGCACTTTTATGAAAGTGAATTTATGGAAAACAATAACGTACCGAAACATCTTTATTTTTACTCAGTTGGTCTGAGTTATAAAAAAGCTGATGCTGAGGTCAGAGGTCAATTTAGTTTGGATGCCGTTGCGAAAACGCGATTACTGGAACAAGCTAAAAACGATGGAATAGAAAGCTTAATTGTAACTTCAACCTGCAACAGAACCGAAATCTACGGTTTTGCAGAACACCCATTTCAATTAATAAAATTGATTTGCGATAATAGTAACGGATCTGTTGACGCTTTTCAAAAAGTGGGATTCGTTTACAAAAATCAAGAAGCTATCAATCATATTTTTCGTGTAGGAACTGGTTTAGACAGTCAGATCTTGGGTGACTTCGAAATTATCTCTCAAATAAAAACTTCTTTTATTCATTCAAAATCAATGAATTTAGCCAATGCTTTTATGGAAAGATTGGTTAATGCAGTGATTCAGGCAAGCAAAAGAATTAAAAATGAAACCGAAATTAGTTCTGGAGCGACTTCAGTTTCTTTTGCATCCGTACAATACATTATGAAAAATGTTGAGAATATCAGCAATAAAAACATCTTATTGTTCGGAACTGGAAAAATCGGAAGAAATACTTGCGAGAATCTGGTAAAACATACTAAAAACGAACATATCACTTTAATCAACAGAACAAAAGACAAAGCCGAGAAACTGGCTGGAAAATTAAATCTGATTGTTAAAGATTATTCTGAATTACATTTAGAACTTCAAAAAGCCGATGTTGTCGTTGTGGCAACAGGCGCGCAAAACCCAACGGTTGACAAAGCGATTTTAAATCTTAAAAAACCTTTATTAATTCTGGATTTATCGATTCCGAAAAACGTAAATGAAAATGTAGAGGAATTAGAAGGTGTAACTTTAATTCACATGGATTATTTGTCTCAATTGACAGATGAAACTTTGGAAAACAGAAAATTACACATTCCAGCAGCCGAAGCCATCATTGAAGAAGTTAAGGAAGAATTCACAACCTGGATGAAAGGCAGAAAATTTGCTCCTACAATCAACGCGTTAAAAGAAAAACTAAACGCCATCAAAATGTCGGAACTGGATTTTCAAAGCAGAAAAATTGCTGATTTTAATGAAGAGCAAGCTGAAATCATCAGCAACAGAATCATCCAGAAAATCACTACTCATTTTGCAAATCATTTAAAAGACGACGACACCATGGTTGACGAAAGCATCGAATGGATCGAAAAAGTCTTCAAAATAAAAGCATCTTAAATTAGTTTTAAACCATATAAGTTATATAAGTTCATTTAAAAACTGTTTCACAAAAACTGCTTAAATTACTTATATAACTTATATGGTGCATAAAAACAACGGTTATATAAATCATTAATGCGTTTTAATCAAACCGCTTAATTTTACTTATATAACTTATATGGTTCAAAAAACAAAAAATGGCAGAAAAAACAATCAGGATAGGAACGCGTGATAGCGAATTAGCACTTTGGCAAGCACATACTGTTGAGAAACAACTTAATGATTTAGGTTATAAAACCTCAATTGTGGCGGTAAAATCTCAGGGCGATATTATTCTGGACAAACCGCTTTATGAACTTGGCATTACAGGGATTTTCACCAAAACCTTAGATATTGCTATGATCAACGGTGATATTGATATTGCGGTGCATTCGATGAAAGATGTTCCGACTGCTTTACCAAAAGGAATTGTTCAGGCAGCGGTTTTAGAAAGAGCTAATGTTTTGGACATTTTAGTTCATAAAGGAAATCCTGATTTTGCTAATCCAAGTACCATTGCAACCGGAAGTCTGCGTCGCCAGGCACAATGGTTCAATAAATACCCAAATCATACCGTCGTAGATTTACGTGGAAACGTAAACACGCGCATGCAGAAATTGAGCGATAATGATTGGGATGGTGCTGTTTTTGCTGCTGCAGGTCTAGAACGCATCAACTTAAAACCAGAAAACGTTATTAATCTGGATTGGATGATTCCAGCGCCGGCACAAGGAGCGATGTTGGTTGTGGCAATGGAAAATGATAATTATACTCTTGATGCCCTTTCGCAGTTAAATGATATCGAAACTGAAATCTGTACACACATCGAGCGCCAGTTTTTAAGAACTCTGGAAGGCGGATGTACAGCACCAATCGGGGCTTTGGTTCGCTATAACGAAGATGAAGATACTTTGCATTTTCAAGGTGTTTTACTTTCTGTTGACGGAAAACAAAAATTGGAAATCGACAAAACAGTTGATATTTCAGAATGGAAGAAATTAGGTTTTAATTCCGCTCAA
Organism: Flavobacterium sp. 38; assembly: GCF_057799715.1. Lineage (NCBI taxonomy): Bacteria > Pseudomonadati > Bacteroidota > Flavobacteriia > Flavobacteriales > Flavobacteriaceae > Flavobacterium > Flavobacterium sp. 38. Next base: position 478,374 of record NZ_JBYNWZ010000001.1, read on the forward strand.
GAAATTTTGAATAATGGCGGCGCAGAATTGATGGCGTCTATTAAAGAATCTTTGAAGAAATAATGGCGAAACCAATTCAAATAGTATCCACTAAAATATTACATCCGCTTTTAAAACAAGAGCTGGTAAAAATTGGTCTCGAAGTTATTGAAGCCGACTTCATTAAAACCGAAAACAAATATTTCAAATTAGAAAACCTCAACGAAAGTCTGATTTTTACAAGTCAGAATGCCGTTCACAGTGTTTTGTCTCATCCGGAATCTGAAAAGCTCAAGACAAAAAACGTTTACTGCGTTGGCTTAAAAACCAAATCGCTTTTAAGCGATAATGGCTTTAATGTCATGGCATATACGGGTTACGCAGCAGATTTAGCCGAAATTATTGCTTTGATTTACAACAAAGAAAGCTATACTTTTTTCAGTGGGAATTTAAGACGAGATACGCTTCCAGAAGCTTTACAAGAAGCTGGAATACAATTCAACGAAATTCAAGTTTACGATACTTCGTTAACGCCACAAAAAATAAAAGTACAACCAGAAGCTTTATTGTTTTTTAGTCCGTCTGGGGTAAAAAGTTATCTGAAAGAAAATACAATTAATAAAGAAATTTGTTTTTGCATTGGAGAAACCACTGCCGAAGCATTACAAAAAATTACCAAAAACATCATTATCGCTAATCAGCCAACAGTTGAAGATGTGATTGAAGATGTAATTAACGAATATAAATAAAAACCTTTGCAACTCTGTCACTTTGCGACTTTGCAACTAAAATAAAAAACATGTTAAAAAACGACCTATTTTTAAAAGCATTAAAAGGAGAAACAGTTCAGCGTCCGCCGGTATGGATGATGCGTCAGGCAGGAAGATATTTACCAGAATTTAGAGAACTGCGTGATAAATATGATTTTTTTACACGTTGTGAAACTCCTGAATTAGCTGCTGAAATCACGGTTCAGCCAATTCGCAGAATTGCTCCAGATGCGGCGATTTTGTTCTCAGATATTTTGGTTGTCCCACGTGCAATGGGAATTCACGTAGAATTAAAAGACAATTTAGGTCCGATTATTCCAAATCCAATTCGTTCTTTGGCAGATGTTCATAAAGTTTATGTTCCAGATGTAAATGAAACTTTAGGTTATGTTTTCGACGCTGTAAAACTGACTAAAGAAATGTTGAATGATGAAGTTCCGTTAATCGGTTTCGCTGGTTCGCCTTGGACAATTTTCTGTTATGCCGTTGAAGGAAAAGGTTCTAAAAGTTTTGATACTGCTAAAGGTTTCTGTTTTTCTAATCCAGCTGCAGCGCATACTTTATTACAAAAAATTACAGACACCACTATTTTATACTTAAAAGAAAAAGTAAAATCAGGCGTAAATGCCGTTCAGATTTTTGATTCTTGGGGAGGAATGCTTTCTCCAGTTGATTATCAGGAATTTTCATGGAAATACATCAACCAGATTGTTGATGCTTTGGCTGACATTACTCCGGTAATTGTTTTCGGAAAAGGTTGTTGGTTTGCACTTGGCGATATGGGTAAAAGCCGCGCGTCTGCATTAGGTGTTGACTGGACTTGTTCGGCTAGAAATGCTCGTTACCTTTCTGGAGGAAATATTACATTACAAGGAAACTTTGATCCGTCAAGATTGCTTTCTCCGATTCCGACGATTAAGAAAATGGTTCACCAAATGATCGACGAATTCGGAAAAGACAAATATATCGTAAACTTAGGTCACGGAATTTTACCAAATATTCCTGTTGATCATGCTAAGGCGTTTATTGATGCTGTAAAGGAATACGGTCAATAGTATTCAGTGTTCAGTTTTTAGTAATCAGTTTGCACTACTACTTTTAAAATCATATAAAGTTCCGTAGGAACGATTTATTTTGTAGCCACGGATTTTAATCCGTGGAGACGAAATGAAAACATTCAGAATAAATTAAATCTACAAATGCTCAACAAAGGCCTAAGAGACGAAGAAAAAATAAGAATCGATAACGTCCTCAAGACGTTACGAACGCTTATTTTTGTACCTTACCCTTTGGACAGTTCACAATTAGCAAATATTGAAGAACAACTAAAAGATTTCGGATTAAATCTTGAAACCTTAGTTGATTATTCAAATGAAGAATTAATTTCGTTATTAATGCGTCTTCATTTTGATTGGGATCATTTAGAACAATTTGCCGATTTACTTTTAGAGTTTTCTAAATCAGAATACGATTTTCAAGAAAAAGTTTTGGCTATTTATCAATACATTCAGCAGAAAAGCAATGTTTTTTCTTTTGGAATAAATACTAAAATCGCTTCACTCAAAAACCAATAAAATGAGTTTTACAAATTGGAAAACAGACCGAATTGAAAATATTCTTCCTGAAGAGTTTTATAAACTAATTGAAAAGAATACGAATCATATTGCAAAAACTTTCCCTGTAACACTCGCTAATTCTGATTCTTTATCGAAAGCAAAAGATTTTATTGCGGTCAATTCAGATAAAGAGAAAAACAACGAGGGATTTTTCTTTTTTGCCAGAAACACAAATACCAACGAACTGATTGGTTATTTGTGTGTAAAAACAATCGATTATCGCATTTCTAAATGTGAATTAGGCTATTTTATTGACGAAGATTATCAAGGAAAGGGAATAACATCTAAAATGGTTTCTGAAGCGCTTAATTTCTGTTTTAATGAATTATTGATGAATAAGGTTTTTATCTGCACATCGGAAGTTAATTTGGCCAGTCAGCGAATTGCATTGAAACACAATTTTAAACAAGAAGGAATTTTACGAGATGAATTTAGAAATGGTGATGGAGAATTGCAAAACTCGGTTTATTTCGGATTGCTTAAATCAGAATACGAAGAAAATTTATTAGATAAGCAATAATATGATTTCACTTGAAGAAATATCTGAGTTTGAGTTTAAAAATTTAAACCCAATATATCAAGGTTTTTTTGTGATGCTTTTTTTTGCAATATTCGTCAGTACTTGTTCCTATTATTCTAACGAAGCCAAAATGAGTAAAGATGCATATATAAACATGTTTGGTGAAAAATTTTCTGGATCACTCGAAAAAAAATATTTAGACAAACAAAACCACATGAATCAGACCTTTAAATTGAAGGATTCAGGTATAATTTATGTTTATCCTATTATTTGGGAAAATACTGAAATAGGAGATTCATTAGTAAAAAAAGCAAATTCTAGATTTGTAAAAATTATAAAAAAAGATACCACAATCGTGATTGATATGAATATTGCATTCAAATATCATGATACTTTACTGGAAAATGAAAAATAAAAAATGAAAGATAAATTTTACGCATACATACAAAACCTACAAGACCAAATCGTAGCAGGATTAGAAGCCGTTGACGGAACAGCAAAATTCCGTGAAGATCTATGGAAACGTCCAGAAGGCGGCGGCGGAAGGACACGCGTTATTGAAAACGGAGCTGTTTTTGAAAAAGGTGGTGTCAACATTTCAGCCGTTCATGGGAAACTTCCAGAAACGATGCAGAAAATGTTTGGTGTTGGCGAAGCCGATTTCTTTGCCTGCGGATTAAGTCTGGTGATTCACCCGAAAAGCCCAATGGTTCCTACCGTTCACGCCAATTGGCGATATTTCGAAATGTACGATGAAGCTGGAAATGTGATTCAACAATGGTTTGGCGGCGGACAGGATTTAACGCCTTATTATTTGTTTGAAGAAGATGCGGTTCATTTTCATCAAACTTGTAAAACGGCTTGCGATAAACACAATCCGGAGTTTTATCCAAAATATAAAAAACAATGCGATTCGTATTTCTGGAACGCTCACCGAAATGAAGCGCGCGGGCTTGGCGGTTTATTCTTTGATTATTGCAAAGCAAATGAGCAAATGTCAATGGAAGACTGGTACAATTTCGTTACTGAAGTTGGAAATAGTTTCCTTGAAGCGTACGTGCCAATTGTAGAAAGAAGAAAAAATCTTTCGTATACACCAGAACAAAGAACTTGGCAGGAAATTCGTCGCGGGCGTTATGTTGAGTTTAATTTAGTTCACGATAAAGGAACTTTATTCGGATTAAAAACCAACGGAAGAATTGAAAGCATTTTAATGAGTTTACCTCCGCATGTGCAATGGGTTTACGATCATCATCCAGAAGTGGGAAGCGAAGAAGAGAAATTGATCAATGTTTTAGAAAATCCCCGTGAATGGATTTGATAATCGTTATTTAATTTTTTTAACACATAGGAACATAGATATAAAGACATATCTTAGAGGTGATTTTAGAAAATCGTAATTTTTTCACATAGCTTATGTGATTTATTATTAGTGAAACGTCTTTGCAGACTTCTAAAAAACTATGTCTCTATGTGTTTAAAACCAATTTACATCTTGTTTTTCACCAGCATTTTCAGCTGCTTCGCTCAAAACGACACCCTACAAAATCGGTATTTTAAATCGTACAATGATAAAATTACCGCCAGTGTTTATTATTTAGATACTTCGAATAGCTTTCAGATTACTTCAGATATTGAAGAACCAAAATTCTATGTTGATCTTATTCCGAATCGGCGCGAACAGATTGGTTTTAGCTTAAGCTACAGAATTATTGACATTTCGATTGGTTTTGCGCCTAAATTCCTGAGCGGCAATACGGGCGATTCAAAATCTAAGAACTTCAATTTTCATACTCGTTTTTATTACAAAAAATGGATGCAGTCCTTTACTTTTATCAATCAAAAAGGATTTTATATTAGTGATGATAATATAACGGCTCAGTTGCCAAACATGCGAACCACCAAAATCGGCGGATCGACTTCTTATATTTTCAATGATAAATTTTCTTTTAAAACCCTTACGAGCCAAAACGAATGGCAGACTAAAAGTTCAGGAAGTTTTATTCCGTCCTTCTCTTTTTATTATACCAATTTGGATTTAAACACTCCCGATTCATCACCTGGTGATTTGTATGTCTTTACCCTTGCTCCTGCTTATTACTACAATTTTGTAATTAGCGATCGGGTTTTAATTGGTGCGGGATTAGCTTTAGGCGCAGGAGTTAACGACATTGACGGAGACACCTCAGCTTTGTATCAAGCCGATTTTAATTTAAAATTAGCTTACAATAACGATCGTTTCTTTGGCTTTGCAAGTCTTAATACGGTAAGTTTTGCCCAAGACGACAAAGTTGATCCGAGGTTAAATGACAATATTGCTACCGTTAAACTTTCTGTTGGTTACCGATTTGATCCTCCAAAAAAGGTAAAAGAAGTTTATGACAAAGTCAATGAGAAAATGGGATTGTAAGAAATTTTACAGTTCATTAAAGAATTAGGCACGAAAAAATTCTTAATTTAGAGAGATTTAGAAAAAACTAAAATTCATTATTATGAAAAATATAGAACAATTAAATCTCATGCATACCGGAAAAGGATTCATTGCTGCATTAGATCAAAGCGGTGGTAGTACACCAAAGGCATTATCGCAATATGGCGTTCAAGAAAACCAGTATAAAAATGAAGAAGAAATGTACACGCTTGTACATGAAATGCGAACCCGAATTATAAAAAGTCCAGCTTTTGACAGTAAATATATTCTAGGCGCTATTTTGTTTGAAAACACTATGGATCGCAAAATCGACGGACAATGGACGGCTGAATATCTTTGGGAGAAAAAACACATTATACCGTTTCTAAAAGTTGACAAAGGTCTTACCGATCTTGCGAACGGCGTACAATTGATGAAACCTATTGAGAATCTGAACGAATTATTGGATCGCGCTGTGGAGCGAAAAATCTTCGGAACTAAAATGCGTTCTGTTATAAAAGAGGCAAATGCAATTGGAATTCAAGAAGTTGTTGGACAGCAATTTGCAGTTGGTTTACAAATTTTCCAAAAAGGATTAGTTCCTATAATTGAACCTGAAATTGATATTTACAGTGCTGACAAACAAAAATCTGAAGAAATACTGAAAGAAGAAATTCAGAAACAGCTTAATTTACTGGACGAAAATGTAAAAGTGATTCTGAAACTTTCTATTCCAACAGTAAATAATTTTTATAGCGATTTAATGAAAGATCCGCACGTGGTGCGTGTTGTGGCGCTTTCAGGTGGATATTCTCGCGAAGAAGCCAATAAAAAACTAGCAGAAAACCACGGCTTGATTGCAAGTTTCTCCAGAGCTTTGTCTGAAGGACTTACGGCTCAGCAACTCGATTCGGAATTTAACGCTCGATTAGAAAGCTCCATTAAGGAAATTTACGAAGCTTCGATTCAATAAAATCATAAAAAAACCCTGAAGCAATTCGTTTCAGGGTTTTCGATTTTTAGATTATTTCGTAGTCATTTCGTCGGCTAAATCTAATGTCTGCAAAATGATGTTTTTGTCCGACTTAAAAGAGTTTAGTTTAAAAACGAATTTCAATTTATTATCAATTAGCTTTTTAGGCGATTCAATAGAAACATCTGAAAATTGAGCTGCAATTTTTGCCATTCGATCCAATTCAGAATCTTTGGCTTTTTTACCAAATGTTTTCACTGTTTGCGCAATATCCAGCTTTCCAGAAATGTAATTTTTACTCAAATCTTTCTTTGTGTCTTTTGCAAAAGATCCTTTTCCTGTACCAAAGTAATCTTTTGTATTGGCAACAATTACAACGTCTTTGTCTTTTATAATAAATACATTATCGTATTCTTGAGTTCCAACAATGGTATAAACATTTCCATTTTGAACCAATACTTTTTTACGAACGCCCAACTGCAATAATTTATCTCCAAAAGTTGGATGCGTCGAAGTGAAAACAAAACCAAACAGCGGAATTTCTTTTTTCACTTTCTCTTCCGTTATTTTTTCTTCATAATTTTCATCATAGCCATATTGCTTGGTCATTACCTCAACTTCTTTCACATCATATAAAAAAGCACTCAAATCGCCATCAAAAAGCTTGGCTGTAGCTTCTTCATCGACAATTGTCGATATTAAATCTGTCACGATGCTGATATCTTCTTTGCTCATTTTCGGATTTTGAAATAAGTCTGTCATTAATGACGGGAAGTTTTCAAGTGCCGCTTTTGTATTGGCATGATACGAAATATATCCTAAAGGCTTTTCAGCTGGAAAATAGTTATAAATGTTTTTGTTGATTTTTCGATTACTGATTTTGCTCACCACATCGGCAATTTGCGGAGAATATTCTACAATCTCTTCCATTCTGGCATTATCATTATCAAAATAAAAATCCAAATTGATGCCTTTTATAAAATTTCCAAAGTTATTCTGCATTGGCAAATATTTGTCATAACCGCCAAATAATGAAAGTGGATAATTATAAAGCGAATAAAAACTTGAAATAAATCCGCCATAATTTACCCAAGACGAAATATCTGCCGCAATATTTATTTTGGCAGAACTTGGCGGAGTAAATCCGTTTTCGAATAATGCCTTTATAATTTTGCGCTGTTTCTCAGCTAAGTTTTTATCAAATTCGGCTTGTTCTGCAGTATATTCTTCATACGGATTTCCGTCATACAAAGAATCTGTTTCGGTCGTCGCAGGTTCTTCAATTATTACAGCATCATTATATTGTGGTTCCGCGATTTTTGGCGGATTTTCCATATTTGGGACATCGTAAACCGCAGGAGCTTCTACAACCACTGTAGTTTCTTCGTAAGGTTCTACAACCGAAACTGAATCCATTGCTACAGCAGTTTCTGCTACATCATAAAATTTAGACGGAAGTCTTTTTGTCAATTCGATTATCACCAAATGCGTATCATTCCAAACAAATGATCTTTTTACTCCGCTTGGTGTAAAAACCGCATATTTTCCGAAATCTTCTATTGTGCCATTTTTATCATTTGCACCTTGTTTTTCAATCAAATATTGTCTAACTGCTTCCTTGCTTTTTACAGGAATTGTTACCTGATAAAAAGGAACTGAATCTAAGAAATTGCCATGAACCGTAATTTTATCGTCCAATTTTATAATTGAAGTATATTGGCGAAGATCAAAATCAGGTTTTTTACTCGTATATTTTGTAATAATCGGATGATTTAAAACTTCGTCAAGGCTTACTTTTTTAGAAAGCTGGTTTCCGTTAAACTGCACAAAATAATCGTATTTATCTGGAGCAGTTTGCCCAAAAGTAAAATACGCGGCGAATAGGAAAATTAAGGTGTAAAAATGCTTCATAATTATGGCGTTAATTGGATTGTATTATTCATTAAGGTCGATTTTTTAAATACGCTGTACATACTTTGCTTCAAAAAAACCGTTTTCTTATTTTTTGATATTTTACTGTTCGGATTATCTGCAGCAGTAATATCTTTATCAAAAGTATAAATCGAAGTAATGCTGGCTTCTTCAAGATCTTTCTTTTTCTTTGGATCATTTACCACTTTTTCGGGAACCGGATACGAGGCAATTCTTTCGAAAGTTTTGCCGCTTCCGCTAAAGTGAATCTGATCGCGCTGATTGTTTATCGTATTGACAACGGCATTTAGCGCTTTCAAGTTTGCGTAATTGAGTTTGATAATGAAAACGTAATTTTGAAAATCGGTTTTTGTCGTTACGTTTGAGATTCCATCAATCTTTAAAGCCTTTTCTTTAAAATCGCCAAGTTTAGCGCTAATTTCCTGTTCGCTCGGAATCTTAACGCCGTCCACTTCTTCTAGAAATATAGCCGATTTAGTCTTAAACCAAGATCGTGAAAAGTCGATCATAAGAGTATATTCGCCACTTTGATCGTCATGGTGTTTGATTCTTTCTGTTATTTCAAAACAGCTTGTCAATAACAGACAACAGCATAAAATGAGAATTTTCTTCATTTTACAAATTTAGCTCAAAAATGTCAGAAATTTTTAGATAATATTAACGGTTTCTGCAAAAGGCTAAAAGTCTAGTTTTGTTCCTTTTTGTTTAACTTTGCAACGCTGTTTTAAAGACAGTTATTCTTCAAAAAAACAAAACAATAACAGTTTTAGAAATTACTATTTCAACAGAAATCTAAAATCTAAAATCTAAAATCTAAATTTATATGTTCCCATTACACAGAGGCAGAAGATTAAGAGTAAATGAATCTATTCGTTCTTTAGTTCGAGAAACCAGTTTAAGTCCATCCGATTTTATGTTCCCGATGTTTATTGCAGAAGGCGAAAATTATAAAGCTGAAATTCCGTCAATGCCAGGAATTTTTCGCAGATCTATCGATTTAACGGTTGAAGAAGTAAAAGAAATCTATGCTTTGGGAATTCGCGCTGTGAACATCTATGTAAAAGTCAGTGAAAATTTAAAAGACAATACCGGAAAAGAAGCTTGGAACAAAGACGGTTTAATGCAACAAGCGATTCGCGCAATTAAAGCCGCTTGTCCAGAAATGATTGTTATGCCGGACGTTGCTTTAGATCCGTATTCAATTTACGGTCACGACGGAATCATAAAAGATGGCGATGTTGAAAATGACAGTACCGTTGAAGCTTTGGTAAAAATGGCCGTTTCGCACGCAGAAGCTGGTGCCGATTTTGTTGCGCCAAGCGATATGATGGACGGAAGAGTGTTACGCCTTCGCGAAGGTTTGGACGCTGCCGGATTCCAGAATGTTGGTATTATGAGTTATTCTGCTAAATATGCTTCTGCTTTTTACGGGCCTTTTAGAGACGCTTTAGATTCGGCTCCAAGAGAAGCTGATGTTGTGGTTCCGAAAGATAAAAAAACATACCAAATGGATTATGCCAACCGTATCGAAGCCATCAAAGAAGCTTTGTACGATGTTGAAGAAGGTGCCGATATGGTTATGGTAAAACCTGGAATTGCTTATTTGGATATTGTTCGCGAAGTTAAAAATGCCGTAAATGTTCCGGTAACGGTTTATCACGTTTCTGGAGAATATGCCATGATCAAAGCTGCTGCAGAAAGAGGATGGCTGGATAATGATAAAATTATGATGGAGCAGTTAATGTGCATCAAACGCGCAGGTGCAAGTTTAATTTCGACTTATTTTGCTAAAGAAGCAGCGATACTTTTAAACAATAAATAATGAAAAAAGTATTGTTTTTATCTGCTGTTCTGGCGTTTGCTTCCTGTAAAAAAGAAGGTTCAGAAAACACCAATTCGGCAACCGAATCTGTTTCTGAAGGAGAATCGGCGAAAGCCAAAACACCCGAAGAATTAGGAAAAGAAATCTTTGAAGGAAGAGGAAATTGCACCGCTTGCCATCAGCCAGATCAAAAGGTAATTGGACCAAGCATTAAAGAAATTGCCAAAATCTACAAAGACAAAAATGGTGATATGGTTACTTTCTTAAAAGGAAACGCAGAACCAATTGTAGATCCGAGTCAGTTTGAGGTTATGAAAACCAATTTTTCGATTACTCAGTCTATGTCTGATGAAGAATTAAAAGCAATTGAAACTTACATCTACAGTCATTTAAAATAATTGACTTTTATTCCATAAAAAAACGGCGCTTTTATCAAGCGCCGTTTTTAGTATCATATCATTTTGATTACCAGATTTTAACTCGTTTTTCTGGTTCAACATACATTTTATCTCCTTTTTTAATATCGAAAGCTTTGTAGAAAGCATCCACATTCTGAATTGGCACATACGCTCTGTACATTCCCGGCGAGTGTGGATCTGTTTTTACTTGATTTTTGATCGCTTCGTCTCTAGTTTTTGTTCTCCAAACCGTAGCCCAAGAAATAAAGAAACGCTGTTCTGGTGTAAATCCGTCGATTAAACCTGGATTTCCATGTGCTTTCAAATACAATTGCAATCCATCATAAGCAGCATTGATTCCGCCTAAATCTCCGATGTTCTCACCTAAAGTAAAATGACCATCTACGTGAATTCCAGGAAGAGGCTCAAGAGCACTGTATTGATTTGCTAAGTCTGTTCCTAGAGCAGTAAATTGTTTCAAATCCTCTTCTGTCCACCAGTCAACCAAATTTCCTTCTGCATTGTAGCGCGCACCAGAATCATCAAATCCATGAGAAATCTCATGTCCGATTACAGCACCAATTCCACCATAATTAACTGCTTCGTCAGCTTGGTAATTGTAGAATGGCGGCTGTAAAATAGCAGCTGGGAATACAATTTCGTTATAAGACGGATTGTAATATGCATTTACTGTCTGAGGAGACATATGCCACTCTGTTTTATCAACTGGTTTGTTTAGTTTTTCAATACCTTTTTGGAAATTCCATGTTGCAACGTTCTTACTATTATCAAAGTACGTTCCTCCTTCGGCAATACTTTTAATTGTTAAAGCAGAATAATCTTTCCACTTATCTGGATATCCAACTTTTATGGTAATCTTATTCAGCTTTTCAATTGCTTTTACTTTTGTGTCTTTAGACATCCAAGTTAAATTGTTAATACGGTTTTGGTAAGCCGTAATAACATTATGAATCATATCAAGAGCTTTGGTTTTTGCTTCAGCAGGAAAAACTTTCTCCACATACAATTTACCAAGCGCTTCTCCAACACTACGGTTTACAACACCAAGTGCTCTTTCATCTGCAGGAAGCTGTTTAACTGCTCCTCTTAATGTTTTGCTGTAGAAATCGAAATTAGCATCATCAATTGCTGTGGTCAATTTAGTTGCAGCATTGTTTAATAGATCCCATTTTAGATATTCTTTCCACTGTGCCACTTTGTTTTCTTTGAAAACCGTTTCTAAAGCTGTCATGTATTTAGGCTCAGAAACAATTACAGTCTCTAATTTAGTAATTCCTAAACCTGCAAAATATTCATTCCATTTAATGGCTGGGGTTAATTTTTGAAGCTCAGCGATTGTCATTGGGTTATATTGCAAACGGCTGTCTCTTCTTTCAACTCTATTAAACCTTGGTTTAGACAATTCTGTTTCAAGAGCTAAAATTTCAGCAGCACTTTGTTTTGCTTTTTCTGGAGATTCTCCAATGAATTGAAGCATTCTCGCAACATGCAATTCATATTTTGCACGTTTATCTTTAGAGTCTTTGTCGTCAGAAGTGTAATAATCTTTATCAGGAAGTCCTAATTGGCTTGGGCCGATATTTACAGAGTTTTTAGAACTGTCTTTATCATCAGCTCCAATGTAAATTCCGAAAAAGCCAGCATTTCCTTCTTTTTCCATTTCAACCAAATATTTCTGAAGATCAGCAACACTTTTGATTGCATCGATTTTTTTCAAATAAGGCTTTAATGGCTCGATTCCTTTTTTATTTCTTCCAATAGAATCTAAGTACGTATTGTACAGATTAATAGCTTTTCCTTGATCGGTATTCGATTTGTACTTCGGATTTTTTGAAGCTTCTTGCAAAACTGCCGTAACATCTTTGTCAGTTTTCTTAATCAGTTCATTAAAACTTCCCCATGTCGTACGATCACTCGGAATTTCTGTTTTTTCTAGCCAAGTTCCATTTACATATTTGAAAAAATCCTGACTTGGGCTAATCTTCGTATCCATATACGAAACGTTGATACCTGGTTCCTTTGGGGCATTTTGAGCTTGGGCTGCAGTGATTGCAAACATTGCAGATATCACACCAAACACAGGTTTAGCAAATTGTTTTTTCATAAAAAATTATAGTTTAAGGGAAAATACAAACATATTGTTATTATTTCAAAAATTGTGTTAAAATTCTAACTGGAAAACTCAAAAAGTGAATAAATTTCACAGATCAAAATTTTACACTTGAGGTATTTGTCTATAACTGCCTAGTAAATGTTACAAAAGCCTGTTAAAAAAATATTTCAGTAAAGCTTTTAAAACCTGCTTTTTGTATTTTTGCGCCAAATTATTTTTATGAAATCGCTTTTATATAAATACCGCAAATTCTTTATTGTTCTAATAGTGTTTTCGGTTGTCACAATATCTTTGTTTTATTCTGCTTTAAAACCCAAAAAGACACTTCCAATTTACAATCCCGCTGATGTCAATCCAGAATTGGTAGACAGTACGATTCAATATAAAAGTAAATACCACACCATTGCCGATTTTTCTTTCGTTAACCAAAATGGCGATACTATTACCCAGAAAAACTACGAAGGAAAAATTTATGTTGCCGATTTCTTCTTTACCACCTGCGGATCAATCTGCCCAAAAATGTCAACGAATTTGGTTGATGTTCAAAAAGCAGTTTTAAATAATCCGAAAGTAATGCTGCTTTCTCATACTGTTTTTCCAGAAGTAGACAGTGTTTCGGTTTTAAAAGCTTACGCTATAAAATACGGAGTTGTAGACAGCAAATGGAATCTGGTTACTGGCGATAAAAAAGAAATCTACACCATGGCCAGAAAATCGTATTTGGCTGTCAAACTAGGAAGACCAGATCAGCTTTATGATATGGTGCATACAGAAAATTTTGTTTTGGTCGATCAAAAACGACGCGTTAGAGGTTTTTATGACGGAACAAATAAAGAAGATGTAAAACGTCTTTTAGAAGACATCGAATTTCTCTCAAACGAGTAAAAATCCCTTATTTTTAGAAACATTTAGCATTTGTGGAAGTGTTAAATGCCTTGAAATAAAGAATAATTGCCTACTTTTGCAATCTAAATTCAATCTAAATAAGCTTGCAAAATACAATACACACTCTGAAAAAAGGCGAAAAAGCCATTATCAAAGATTTTGATATCGATCTTATTCCACTTAAATTATTAGAAATGGGTTGTCTGCCTGGCAGCTTAGTTGAATTACTGCAGGTTGCTCCTTTTGGCGATCCTTTATATTTGGATATAAACGGTTCTCATGTTGCAATTCGTATTGAAACCGCTCGTGAAATTGAAGTTGAACTTATCAAAACCAATTTGTAATGAGTGTTCAGAATATCAATGTTGCCCTTATCGGAAATCCAAATACCGGAAAAACTTCTGTTTTTAATCAGTTAACAGGTCTTAATCAGCAAGTCGGGAATTATCCCGGAATTACGGTTGAGAAAAAAATAGGTTTCTGCAAATTACCTAATAACGTAAAAGCAAATATTCTAGATTTACCAGGAACGTACAGTTTGAACGCAAGTTCTATGGACGAAAGTGTGGTAATTGAACTTTTACTGAATAAAAACGACAAATTATACCCAGATGTAGCAGTAGTTGTAACAGATGTTGAAAATCTGAAACGAAATTTACTGATTTACACACAAATAAAAGATTTAGAAATTCCGACGATTTTGGTCATCAATATGTCAGATCGTATGGAACGTAAAGGAATTTCTTTGGATATTCCATATTTAGAAGAAAAATTAAAAACAAAGATTGCTTTAGTTAGTTCGCGCAAAGGTTTAGGAATTGATGAATTAAAAGAACTAATTGTTTCTTATAAAAACATCACGCACGAACCATGTTTAAACGCTTCTGTAATTGATCCTGAATATTTCGAAAAGCTACAACATGCTTTTCCAAATCAATTAATGTACAAATTGTGGTTGGTAATTACGCAAGATGTCAATTTCTCGAATTTAGACCGAAATGAAGTTCGAAGCACTTTTACCAAATCGCATTCAGAATTAAAGCGTTTACAGCAGAAAGAAACCATTAAAAGATATCAGTTTATTAATGATGTTTTAAAAGAAGGTTTAAAAGTCGATGCTTCAATGGCGAAAGATATTCGCGCCAAATTGGACCGCGTTTTAACGCATAAAGTTTGGGGTTATTTTATCTTTTTTGCGATTTTATTTTTGATTTTCCAATCGATTTTCAGCTGGTCAACCATTCCGATGGACTTCATTGACAGCACTTTTGCTTCTTTGAGCAGCTGGGTTGCAGCAGAATTGCCAAGCGGTATTTTAACCGATTTACTTTCGCAGGGAATTATTCCGGGTATTGGCGGTGTTATTATTTTCATTCCGCAGATTGCTTTCCTGTTCTTATTCATTTCTATTTTGGAAGAAAGCGGTTATATGAGCCGTGTGGTATTCTTAATGGATAAAATCATGCGTAAGTTTGGACTTTCGGGAAAAAGTGTAGTGCCTTTGATTTCAGGAACTGCCTGTGCGATTCCGGCAATTATGGCAACCAGAAATATTGAAAACTGGAAAGAACGTTTGATCACCATTTTAGTAACGCCATTTACAACTTGTTCGGCAAGGTTACCCGTTTATGCGATTATTATTTCATTGGTAATTCCGAGCAAACGTATTTTTGGATTTCTAAATGTTCAAGGATTAACGCTAATGGCGCTTTATGTTTTAGGATTTTTTGCTGCAATATTATCGGCATATATTTTAAATAAAGTTTTAAAACTAGAATCGAAAACGTATTTCGTTGTTGAAATGCCAAGCTACAAAATGCCTCTTCTTAAAAATGTTGGTATTAATGTGGTAGAAAAAACAAAAGCATTTATTGTTGGAGCAGGTAAAATTATTTTAGCCATTTCAATTATCTTATGGTTTTTGGCTTCATACGGACCTGGAAAAGAATTTAATGATGCTGAAACTATCGTAAAAGAAAGATTTGCCAATACCACTTTGGATGAAACGCAGTTTGAAAATGAGGTTAATTCTCAAAAACTAGAGAATTCTTATATCGGTTTAATGGGACGCGCAATCGAGCCAGCAATTCAGCCCTTAGGTTACGATTGGAAAATCGGAATTGCCTTAATCAGTTCGTTTGCAGCGCGTGAGGTTTTTGTTGGAACGTTGGCAACTATTTACAGCGTTGGAGATACCGACAACGAATCGACCATAAAAAGTAAAATGCAGGCAGAAGTCCGCCCAGATACTGGCAAGAAAGTATTTGACTTTGCAACGGGTATTTCTTTACTTTTGTTTTATGCTTTTGCCATGCAGTGTGCCAGTACATTAGCGATTACAAAAAAAGAAACCAATTCGTGGAAATGGCCTGCAATGCAGTTAATTTTCATGAGCGGATTAGCTTATTTTACTGCTTTAATCGCTTATCAACTATTAAAATAAAAAGTCATGATTCAAGAGATAATTGCCTTTACAATATTAGGATTGGCCGTCGCTTTTTTAGTCAAAAAGTATTTCTTTAAATCGAAAAAGAAAAAAGACTGCGGCGATGGAAATTGCGGTTGCAGTTAGGGGTTTTATTTCACGGAGATTCGCAAAATAAACACAAAAGCTTCACAGAGATTTTTTAATTCTTTGTGAAGCTTTTTTCTTGAATTTTGTTTTTAAAATTTGTCTTTTATTATTACTCAAAAGTTTTTTCTTGCCAATATCTATGTTTTCAATCTCATATTTTTGAATTGGTAATCTTATAAAGATAATCTTTCGTGGGTGTGACCCTTTCAGGGTCAATATGTCGCGCTAATCATTCTTTTTCTATAAACATATAATCCCTTCGGGATTTTTTGATAAATAAAAAATACAGTATCATGTATTTCTAGAAATCAAACTCCGAAGGAGTTAAATGTTTATAGAAAAAGAATAATCTCCATGATGCAATGACCCTGAAAGGGTCACACAACCACATTTTTACTTACATAACAATTCAAAATAAAATGGCAGGAACATTTTCTCAAATTTATGTGCATGTTGTATTTGCAGTTAAAAACAGAAATTCACTAATTGAAAAATCGTGGAAAGAAGAATTATACAAATATATTACTGGCATAGTCCAAAATAAAGGTCAAAAAATGTTGGCTATAAATGGAACATCAGATCACATTCATTTTTTGTTCGGAATGAAACCAACTTGCATATTATCAGATTTAATTCGAGAAATAAAAAAATCTTCGAATGCATTTGTAAAAGAGAAACAATATTCAAAATATGTATTTCAATGGCAAGAAGGATATGGAGCTTTTTCTTGCAGTCATTCAACATTAGAAAATGTTATTCGCTATATTGAAAATCAAGAAGAACATCATCGAAAGAAAAGTTTTAAAGAAGAATATCGAGATTTTTTAATCAAACATAATATCGAATTCAAAGAGGAATTTCTATTTGACTAAATCAATGAGCAAAAGTTTTTTAAGTTTTCAATACTAAAAATGTCCTATTATGCCATTTAAAAAACATAAAGTATCTTATTAATATATTTTCTAAAACTATTTTTGATTTTTAAAATTTATCAAAATGACACCAGAAGATAGAATGGAAATTATACGAGACAATAGAGTCGCTCGATTATTGTGGTTTGCGATTGGTTTTTTCTGCGCTACAATTATTACGTATTTAATAATGAAAAATAATCATTAAAGACTGAATACTAAAATCTGAAAACTCAACACTCTATTTCAGCCCTTCCCACTCGGCATAAAACTGAGCGAGGAATGTTTCCATAAAACGATGTCTTTCGGCAGCGATTTCTTTTCCTTTTTGGGTATTCATTTTGTCTTTTAGCAATAAAAGCTTTTCGTAGAAATGATTTATCGTTGGGGCGTTGTTCTTTTTATACTCCTCTTTTGTCATATTAGTTATGGGAGCAATTTCCGGATTATACAACGCTCGGTTTTTGAATCCGCCATAATTGAACGCTCTTGCAACGCCAATTGCTCCAATTGCATCTAGGCGGTCTGCATCTTGCACAACATCTAATTCAACAGAAGAGAACTTTCTTTCGAAATTTCCGCCTTTATAAGAGATATTTTCAATGATATTGACAACATGAACAATGATGTCCTCAGAAACATTTTCGGTTTCTAAAAACGCTCTTGCTGTTTTTGGTCCGATGGTTTCATCTCCGTTATGAAATTTACTATCGGCAATGTCGTGCAATAAAGCGCCCAATTGTACCACTGTAAGATCACAATCTGTTTCTTTCGCAATCAGAATAGCATTTTTATAAACGCGTTCTATGTGAAACCAATCGTGTCCGCCTTCGGCATCGTTTAGTTTTTCTTTTACAAAAGCAATGGTTTTAATAATCAATTGTGAAGCGTTCATACAGAAGTTTTTACAGTTTATAAAAAATGTTGATTGCTAAAGTTTTAAAAACCTCAACAATCAACAAATATGTTTTTAATTCTATCTAAAGCAACTTTGTTGCTTTAGAAGAAATTCCAAAATTTAAATTCCAAATTCCAAAAAATCTGAAATCAATAATCTAAAATTAATTAAAGTCTAGCAGGCTCAACCCATTTAAAGATATGAGATTCTTTAGGAATTACAATTCTCTCAGAGATTTTAGCCATACGCGCTGGTAATTTCATTAAGTAATCACGTGCTTTTTCTGCTTCGTCCGTTAGGTTTGTTACTTTATCAATTTCCCATTTGTTGATTAATTTCTGCATGATATCTACATAGTCATTTGCCGTGTAAACACCAATACGCTGAGCAGAGTCAGAGAACTGTTCGAATGCTGTACTGATTTTTTGTCCAGATTCTCTTAAAAAATGAGCCGGCATAACGATTTTCTGTTTCATCATGTATTGAAACGCCAACATCATTTCGCTTGGATCCACTTGGAAAATTCTAGTAACAAATTCGCTATAAGCATGGTGGTGACGCATTTCATCACCAGCAATCATTTTACACATTTTAGACAACTTGTTATCGCCAAATTTTTTAGCCATTTGTGCTACTCTATTGTGCGAAACATAAGTTGCTAATTCTTGGAAACTAGTGTATACAAAGTTTTTGTATGGGTCAGATCCAGTTCCAATATCAAAACCGTCGTTGATCAAGTGTTGTGTTGTCATTTCGATTTCACGCATATTCACACGACCAGACAAATACAAGTATTTATTCAAAAGATCTCCGTGGCGGTTTTCTTCTCCTGTCCATTGGCGAATCCATTTTGACCAGCCATTGCCGCCATTTTCTACTTGGTTTACACCTTCTACATCCATTAACCAAGACTCATATGTTGGCAACGCTTCTTCTGTGATGGTATCACCGACAAGCGTAACCCAGAAATCGTATGGAAGTTCTTTAGCAATCTCGCGTAATTCTTTTACCTCTTCAAAGAAGTTTTCTCCTTCAGAATTAGGTAAGAAATCAGACGGCTGCCAAATTTTTTCCACCGGAATTAAATACTGTTCAACGAAGCTATCCACGTTTTTTTCCAAAAACTGCATTACTTCTAATCTAATGTTTTTTATAGACATTACTCTTTTCTAATTTGGGACCTTTGCTTTCGCGAAAGCAAAAATCTATTTATACTCGTTTATTCCTTCTTTAACTGCTTTTTCAGTAATCTCCATCAGCTCTTCAAATTTGTAATCTTTAACAGCCAAAGCTGGATGAGCTGTAAACTTCAGATGATTTCCTAAACCAACAGGAAAAAAACCAAATTTTACCATTTTCCAAGAATTATTGATACTTACGGGTACAACGTATGCAGATGGTGCATATTTGCATAAAATTTTTAAACCGCTTTGCGCAAATTCTTTTGGTACTCCCGTTTTACTTCTTGTTCCCTCTGGGAAAATAACGGCCGATCTTGTGTTTTTTTCGATATATTCAGACAAGCCTTTGATAACTGGTATCGCTTGTTTAGGGTCTTTTCGGTCAATTAAGACAGATCCTCCATGTTTCAAATTATAAGAAACACTCGGAATTCCGCTTCCTAACTCCTTCTTACTTACAAATTTACAATGAAAACGTCTAAAGTACCAAATCATTGTAACGATATCGTACATACTTTGGTGGTTTGCCACAAAAATAATCGGCACTCCTTTCGGAACCGTGTCTACGTTTTCTATGGTATATCTTGTTCCAACCAGCCTAGTGCAGGTTAAAAGGCAGAAGTTTAAATAATCAACACTTTTTTTGTGAGCCTGGTAACCAAAAACATTTAAACAAATCCACTGAATTGGATGAAAAACAACCAAACACAAACCAAATAATAAGTAGTAAATTACCGATATGGGATAAGAAATAATTTTTTCCATGCTTCAAAAATTAATGCGCAAAAGTAGTAAATATATTTTTAGGCTTATAAAAATTGAAAACAATAACCGTTTTTCTGGTTTAATTGTACCTTTGCACTAAAATTTGCAAATTTTTTCTGAATTAAATGAACTTTACTTACCCTAAAAACGAGCGTTTAAAAAGCAAAACCACCATCGGATTATTATTTTCTGAAGGGAAATCGGTATCTAAATATCCGCTTCGTTTGGTTTACCGTCAAGCGGAAGCAAATTCAGAACAACAAACCAAGATTGGCGTTTCGGTTTCTAAGAAATATTTCAAAAAAGCAGTTGATCGAAATTACTTCAAAAGAGTTTTGAGAGAAACCTATCGATTAAACAAACATTTACTTTTGGATAATCTGGATCAACCGTATTCGATTATGCTTTTTTATCAAACCAAAGAGCGTTTATCTTACGGAGAAATCAACACCAAAATGATTCAGCTGTTTGAGAAATTTTCGGTTCAAATCAATAAACCGCTAGATTCTGAAACAAAAACCGAATCGTAAATTTCAAAACGTAAGATTATTAATCAAGTTAGGCAAAAAAATCGTAGTTTTAGCTCTAAATTGAAATTTTATGCGATATATCTTTTCTTTATTTCTGTTTTTAGTTATTACATTATCTGCTTGCAGCAAAGCATCTGATGAAAAAGTATATAACAGCGAGGTTTCTGCCATTACAATGTCAGCACCAGCATCAGTAGACGGTCCGCAAACAATTCCTCAAAAAATTATTAAATCTGCTAATCTAAAATTTGAGACAGCTGATATTGAAGAAACATTTCAGCAAATTCAAAAAGCAGTTAAAGAAAATAACGCCACTATACAATCTGACTCTGAAGGCAAAAACAATATTTCGCTTTACAGAACTATAACTGTAAAAGTTCCGAGTCAGAATTTTGATGTTTTTTTACAATCAATTACAAAAGGTGTTTCTTATTTTGATGAAAAAGAAATTTCATCAGAAGATGTTACCGATCAATATATCGATCTTGATTCGAGATTAAAAACAAAACGCAAATTAGAAGAACGTTATATAGAGATTTTAAAAAAGGCAACTAAAGTAAGCGAGATTTTAGAAATTGAAAAACAGATTTCTGAGATAAGAGAAGAAATTGAATCAAAACAGGGCCAGTTAAAATATTTAGAAAGCAGGATTTCAGAGAGCAGAGTTTTTATCAATTTTTACAAACCTATTGCAGAAAAACAAAGCGTAAAAGTTTCGTACGGATCAAAATTGTTAACCGCTGTAAATTCTGGATTTAATGAATTGTCTGGCTTTTTTATTTGGTTAATTAGCGTTTGGCCGTTTATTATCATATTTTGTGTATTTGCCTATTTTATTAGAAAAAGATTAAAAAGAAGAAAAAAAGAATAATCATGTATCCGTATTTCAAAAAGAAATTTATTATACCAGTCGCTGCGGCGGGAATGTTGTTTGTTGGAACCAGTTTTAAAGAAGATTTTTTTGAAATTGCCAAACAGATCGAGATTTTTACGACTTTGTTTAAAGCTGTAAATACCAATTATGTTGACGAAACCAATCCGGGTGATTTGATGGATAAAGCAATCAAAAGTATGTTGGGAAGTTTGGATCCGTATACTGTTTATTTTAACGAACAAGATGTTGTCAACTTTAAAATCAATAATACGGGAGAATATACTGGAATCGGTGCTTTGATTTCTAGAAAAAAAGACCGCTTGATTGTTCGCGAACCTTATAAAGATTATCCTGCCGACAAAGCCGGACTTAAAGCGGGTGACGAAATTATTCAGATTGGAGACATTCTGATTGCCGATTTTAAAGATGATGCTTCGTCTTTATTGAAGGGAACCAAAAACACCAAAATCAACATTAAATATCTTCGCCAAGGAAAACCTTTTACTACTGTTTTGGTTTTGGATGAAGTAGATATTAAATCGGTTCCGTTTTACGGAAAAATTGATGATAAAACGGGTTATATCGTTTTGGCGCATTTTAGCAGAAAAGCTTCTGCGGAAGTAAAAGACGCATTAGAAAAACTAAAAGCTGACGGTGCGAAACAAATTGTTTTGGATTTGAGAGGAAATCCTGGTGGTTTACTAAACGAAGCTATTGATATCTGTAATTTGTTTGTTCCAAAGAATGAAGTAATTGTAACGACTAAATCACGAATTGAAAAACACAACAATACTTATAAAACGCAAAAAGAACCGATTGATACTGAAATTCCGCTAGCGATTTTAGTAAACGGAAGAAGTGCTTCGGCTTCAGAAATTGTTTCTGGTGCGTTGCAAGATTTGGACCGTGCTGTTGTTTTAGGAAGCAGAAGTTTCGGAAAAGGTTTAGTACAGCGTTCTGTTGATCTTACTTATGGCACTCAATTGAAAGTGACCATTTCGAGATATTATACTCCATCTGGCCGATGCATTCAGGCTTTAGATTATGCGCACAAAGACAAAAATGGCGTGGCGCAGAAAACAGATGCTAAAAACTATAATGCCTTTAAAACCAGAAAAGGAAGAACAGTTTATGATGGCGGAGGTGTTTTGCCAGATATCGAATTGGAAGAAGCAAAAACAAGCGCCATAGCAACGGCATTGATAAAAAATGATGGGGTTTTTGATTATGCAACAACTTATTATTATAAAAATCCAAATCTGGGAGACAAGATTCCAACACTTACTGATGCGGATTATGCAGCCTTCAAACAATATTTAAAAACGAATAAAATCACTTTTGATACTGAAACTGAAGTGGCTTTGAAAAATACTTTAGCTGCAGCTAAAAAAGAAAAAATAGACGAGACGATTACTGCCGAATATCAGCAATTACTGAATGCTTTAGAAAAAAGCGAAACTACTTTACTGGATAAAAACCAAAAAGAAATCAAAAACATGATTTTGGAAGAATTGATTAAAAGATATCAATATCAAGAAGGTTTGTATCAGTATTATTTAAAAAACAATTCAGAAATTAAAAGGGCAGTTAGTGTATTAAATAACCAAACAGAATATAAGACGATTTTAAAAATGTAGTGAATGAAGATAACTCTAGCCTTGATTCTTTTTTCATTTTATACAGCAGAAGCACAGCAAAAACCTGTTGAAACGATTTATTTTGAATTTGACAGATATGATTTGACCAATCAGCAAATCAATGTGGTTTCTAACTTTATAAAGAACATAGACACTGCTAAAATAGAGTCTATACAGATTTATGGCTATTGTGATGATCGCGGAAATGATGAGTATAACTTTAGATTATCTAATAATCGGGCGAATACAATTCAGAATCTGCTGGTCAAAAAAGGATTCAATCAGAGTAAAATTGTCATTTTGGAAGGAAAAGGGCGTGTTGTCGTAAAACCAGATACGGTAGAAAATCTTTACGAAACGCGTCTACGGAATCGGCGGGTTGACTTGATCGCCGTTAAGAAAAATAGTTTCGGAAAAGGAATACATACTTCTTTCAAAGACAATCTAAAAGTCGGTGATAAGGTTTGCATGGAGTCTATTCTGTTTGACATTGGAAGTGCAAAACTTACTGGAACTTCTAAAAAAGAACTCGATAAAATTGCCATAACGCTTCAAAATCACAGAAATCTAAATTTTGAAATACGTGGGCATGTCTGTTGCACGCCCGAAATTTATAGCGACGGAATTGATCGGGCGACTAGAGAAAGAAGACTTTCGTGGAATCGCGCCAAAACTGTTTTTCATTATTTAATGTCCAAAAAAATATCCAAAAGCCGCATGACTTATGTCGGCTGCGGCAATAAATATCCTTTGGGAAAAGGTGATAATTTTGATCGGCGGGTGGAGTTTGTAATTACTAAGATATAGCTTTATTTGGAGCTTCTAAGGTTCTGAGACGCTAAGCTCCTGAGATAATGCTGAGTCTGTCTATGACTGCGTCATAAGCTTTTATTCTCTAATCATTTCTATGTGCGGAATATCGTCTTCTAAATACATTTCGCTGGTTTGAACGAAACCGTGGCTTTCGTAAAATTTCTTCAGATACAATTGTGCTCCAATGGTTATTTTCTCTTTTCCGAAATTGGATTTAATTTGGGCAATTGCTTCACGCATTAAGTCATGTCCAAATTTTCTATCACGATAATTGGCGTCTACAGTAACTCTTCCGATTGAGGCGTTATCAAAACTAATTCCTGCATCAAATAAACGTGAATAGGCTACAATTTTGCCTTCAAACTCGCCGATAAGATGCAATGCTTTCTTGTCTTTATCGTCAAGATCCAAATAAACGCAGTTTTGCTCTACTACAAAGATCTCGCTTCGCAATCTGAGCACATCATATAACTCAAACACCGTTAATGCCTCAAAAGGCTTAATTTTCCATTTTAATTCCATTCTACTTTAAATTTTGCCACGAAGGCACAAAGGTTTTTTGCCACGAAGACACAAAGGCACAAAGATTATTAAAAAAATGCAAAGGTGCAATTGCGATTGCACCTTTGCATTTTTTATCTTAGTAATAAAAACTTAAAAAGACCTTTGCGCCTTTGTGTCTTCGTGGCAAAACCCTTTGCAACTTTGTCACCTTGTCCCTTTTAGAAAAACTACTTTTTCGTCATAACAATTTCCATGCTTTTATATTCTGATCCGTTTTTGACATCGTACATTTCCATTTTTCTGGTTTTCGGATCTACAATCGTATACACTTCTCTGTAAGGTGTTTTTTTACCGTTCATTGGGTTTACCATATCTCCTTTTAGCTCCATGCTTTTTGTAGCTTCGTCATATTTACCAACGG
This sequence comes from Flavobacterium sp. 38, assembly GCF_057799715.1. Classification (NCBI taxonomy): domain Bacteria; kingdom Pseudomonadati; phylum Bacteroidota; class Flavobacteriia; order Flavobacteriales; family Flavobacteriaceae; genus Flavobacterium; species Flavobacterium sp. 38. The sequence continues at coordinate 502,922 of NZ_JBYNWZ010000001.1, forward strand.
CAACCATCATTCCGGTTCCCATATTGTCTATAAATGTTGTGGTGTATTCTTTGCTGGCATTATTATAGGCTAGAGTACTTTTGCCTTCAAATGGCTGTCCCATCATGGTTCCTTTGTAATTTGCTTCTTGGTAACGTCCTCCTAAAATCATTTTGATATCTGCTGTTGAAGTTGCTTTTTCTGGTTTTCCATTTGGTTCTGACCAAAAAGTCATATCGCAGTTCCATGTTCCAACCTCATCGGCCATTAATTTATGCGGATTTCCAGGAGTTGCATATTCCTGCCAAGCTTTCATTTGTGCAGCAGAATCTAGTGGTGCTTCTGCAACAGGTTCTTCGGTTTTAATAGAGTCTGTTGCTGGTGGAGTTGCTGTTTCGTCTTTTACTTCTTTTTTGCAAGAAACAAAACACATGGTTATTATTACTAATGCTGTGGTTAATTTTTTCATAACTATTTGTTTTAATGTTTGTTATGAATAAAAGTACGAAATTTTTTGGTTTGTTTCAGGTTTGAGGTTTCATGTTTCAAGTTTGATATGCATTGTGTGCATTTTAACGCAAAGTTCGCAAAGGATTATTCGCAAAGGGCGCTGAGTCTTTTTTGAGAAGACGAAGTTCGCAAAGCTGTGTGTGTATTTGACCCGATGCTTTTAATAAATTGGAATCTTGATATGCTTTGTCCTGTTTTTTAACGCAGAGGGCGCAGAGGATTATTCGCAAAGAGCGCTGAGTCTTTTTTGACAAGGCGAAGTTCGCAAAGCTGTGTGTATTTGACCCGATGCTTTTAATAAATTGGAATCTTGATATGCTTTGTCCTGTTTTTTAACGCAGAGGGCGCAGAGGATTATTCGCAAAGAGCGCTGAGTGTTTTTGAGAAGGCGAAGTTCGCAAAGCTGTATGTGTATTTGACTCCGAAGCTTTTGATAACTTGAAAGCTTTGTGTTTTTTTTAACGCCAAGCGCACAAAGGAATTTCGCAAAGGACCGCTAAGTTTTTTTGAGGGTATCATTAAAATGATAAGTTCACAAAGCTTTGCGAACTCAATATATAGAACCTACTTAATCTCGCAATTAAAATATCTTTGCGAACTCTGCGGTAAAACACATAAAGCATATCAAACTTGAAACGTTAGACATGAAACCTGAAACAAAAAACTATCTCTTGTCGATTTTTACTGTTTTTATGATGGCTTCTAGGTTTAGCATTAAATCTCGTTCTTGGTGTGAAGGGGAATAGGAGAATCCTTCTATTACTAAAACGCGATTAAAGTTTTCGTCTATTATGGCGTAATTGATAAATGGACCCGTCATAAAATCGTTTTTCAATTCCCAAGTTCCTTTGGTTTCGAATGCGTTTTTATTGTCCAACATTACTTTAGAGAAATATGGCGCGTATGCTTCGCTGGTAATCATTTGTGTATTGGGTTCTCTTCCTTGAATGTATTTACCGATTGAGTCGCGCATTTTTACGATGGCATTTACGACATCTTTTTTCTTTTTGAAATTGCGAAGTGGAATCTGGTAAATTAATAAACTGGTATTACCGCTTATGATTTCTTTTTTGAGCCAGATAAATTTCTTTTTGTGCAGCATATATTCATATCCTGTCGGAATTTGAATATTGATATGAAATTTATTTTTGATAATGGCTTTATTTAGCAATGAAGCACTATTATCTTCCTGAATTTTCTGAATTTCGGCATCACGAATAATTTTTATTATTTGCGGGGCATTCAATTCTAGACTGCAGGTAATATCGTCTACAGATTTGCCGTAAATGCGAAAAGTATTGTGAGGTAAAGTTTTGCTTCGAATGATTTCGAACTTTTCTGTGGCGGCTTTTTTAACCACAATAATGCTTCTACTATCGGTCACAAAACCTTCAAGCAATCTTGCAGGGTACTGATTTATGGTAAAAAGCGGTTCTTCTTGGGTAAGTCCAAGAACAGGTGAAGCAAATTTATTTCTGATGCTGTCGCCTACTTCTCCATACCACAACTGGTCGTCAACAATGACTGAAATGGTATTGGTTTTTCCTGAAACAGTTTCGCTTTGCTTTTCGCTTTTGAAACAAGAAGTCAGGAAAAATGGGACTAATAGCAATAAAAAATGGGTTTTATTCATTTTTTTAATTTATGAAATAAAACCCAAATTTAATAAGATTATTCTATTATCCGTTTATTTTAAGTTTCATTCCCGGTTTAATATCTTCATCTTTAATACCATTCCATTTTTTAATATCTGAAATTGTTACTCCAGGATATTTTTTAGAAATGCTGTATAAAGAATCTCCTTTCTTAACGTAATAATCTTCACTAACGTTTTTAGAAGCTGCTTTTTTCTTGAATGAATCAACCGAGTTTGATGCAATTGCTGTTGAAGTTGGCTCTTCTATAACTATCGCTGCTTTAGAAATAATCAATGTTTTTCCTAAACCAATGTTATTTGAAGTTAAATTGTTAAGTTCTTTTAACTCCGCAATAGTCGTACCGAATTTCTTTGCAATGCTTCCTAAATTGTCTCCAGCTACTACAATATAGTCCATATCAACAGCTGCTGGCTTATCTTTTTCATCAGCAGATGCAATTGCTTCTTCCTTTTTATCTATAGATGCATTTGCTTTAATAGCCGAAGGTTCATCAGATTTAATCTTTAAACTTCTGCCTATTGCAACAACATTTGTTTTTAGATTATTCCATTTTTTAATTTCGCTAATGCTTACATCATACTTTGCAGCAATTGCTCCTAAATTGTCTCCTTTTCTAACTTTATAAAATTCGAAATCGCCATTATCAATTGTTGCAGGTTTTGCTACAGCAGGTTTAGCCACTTTCGCTTTTGGAGCATATTTAACTGCTAATCTAGATGAAGTCGATCTGAAATTTGTATCATAATTAACGTAAGCATAAATCTGCTCTTCGTTTGAAACGAATGTCGCTACTTTGTCTTTTGGAAGTCTAATAAAATGCTGCTCTCCTTGATAGAAAGGCACAACCTCTCTTTTATAAGAAGGATTTAAAAGTTTTATTTGAGATTGTGGCATGTCTAACAAATCAGCAATCTGTTTGAAAGACATTTGATTTTTTACACAAACTGTATCGGTTTCAAAGTTTTTCACAACCGCTCTTTCTGGGTTAATTCCGTGTTCTTTATGATATTCAAAAAGATACATTGTTGCTAAGAAAGCTGGAACGTAACCTTGTGTTTCTTTTGGAAGATAATTTCTGATGTCCCAGTATTTTGTTTTTCCGCCAGAACGACGAATAGCTTTGGTAACATTTCCTGGACCTGAGTTGTAAGAAGCTAAAACCAGCTCCCAGTCGCCAAAAATATTGAACATTTTGCTCATGTATTCTGAAGCTGCGGCTGTAGCTTTAAGAGGGTCACTTCTTTCGTCGATATAAGAATCGATTTTTAAAGCGTATTGTTTTCCGGTTCCGTACATAAACTGCCAAAGACCCGTGGCGCCCATTTTAGAAACTGCTTTAGGATTTAAAGCAGATTCTACAACGGCTAAATATTTTATTTCCAAAGGAACGTTTTGTTTGGCAAAAGCATCCTCGAATATTGGGAAATAATATTCTGATAAAGCCATTAATCGAGAAAACGATTTTTTACGGTTCTTAAGAAATGACTTTATTACATTTTCTAATCCTTGATTGTATTCTATCTCAAATGGTGATTTCTGATTCATCGCCGCCAAACGCTGTTTTAGCAATTCGGTTGGAAGTTCTTCATCAACAGTAACGTCCTTGTTAATGGTTTGAATGTCTTTGGTCAGATCATCATAAATATCTAGACTTACTAATTCGTTCATCCAAAGACTGTCAACTTTTGAAGCTAAATGATCTTTTTTGAATGTGCTTTTAATAGAATCTAAATACGACAACTTAATGTCTTGCTTTATTTCTTTCGAGAACTCTGCAGATTCCTGCGCGAACATCGACATAGAAAACAAAGCGGTCACCACTAAGGATATTTTCTTTACAATCATATAACATTATTTTAAAATTCTGTAATTCAAACAATTACAAGAGTTGTATTTTTGCAAATCTAAGCCCTTTACTGAAGAAAAGTGTTTAAAAAAATGTTAATTGTGATATTTTAGTCTAAAATCGCTGCAATTCCAGGTAAAACTCTTCCTTCTAACATTTCAAGCATTGCCCCACCACCAGTAGAAACATAGCTCATTTTGTCTTCAAATCCGAACTGTTTTACTGCTGCAACAGAATCACCACCACCTACTAATGAAAATGCTCCATTTTCTGTAGCTTCTGCGATATAATCTCCTAATGCAATTGTTCCTTTAGAGAAAGTTTCCATTTCAAAAACTCCTAATGGACCATTCCAAAGAATCGTTTTTGAACCTAAAATTACTTTTTTGAAGTTCTCTAAAGATTTTGGACCTGCATCTAAACCTTGCCATCCATCAGGAATTGCAGTTACATCTACAACCTGAGTATTAGCAGTATTTGAGAAATCGTCTGCAGCAATAACATCAACAGGAATATGAACCTGAACATTTTTTTCTTTAGCTAATCTTAAAATCTCAAGAGCTAAATCTAATTTGTCATCTTCGCAGATAGACTCACCGATTTTTCCGCCTTGTGCTTTAATGAAAGTAAAAGTCATACCTCCTCCAATAATCATGTGATCTACTTTATCTAAGATATTTTCGATAACCGTGATTTTAGAAGAAACTTTAGATCCTCCAAGAACTGCTGTTACAGGTTTTTCACTGTTTTTAAGAACTTTATTTAAACTGTCAATTTCTTTTGCCAATAATGTTCCGAAAGTTTTATCGTTTGGAAAAAATTGTGCAATAATTGTAGTAGATGCGTGCGCTCTGTGAGCTGTACCAAATGCATCGTTTACATAAATATCTCCAAGAGAAGCTAATTCTTTAGCGAAAGCTACATCTCCAGCTTCTTCTTCAGCATGAAAACGTAAATTTTCTAATAAAAGAACTTCGCCTGGTTTTAAATCTTTTGCTGCAGTTTGAGCTGGTTCTCCAACACAGTTTTCAGCAAATTTTACTTGAACTCCTAAAATATCAGAAGCTGTTTTTAAGATATGTTTTAGAGAGTATTTCTCTTCTGCTCCTTTTGGTCTTCCTAAGTGAGACATTAAAATCACACTTCCGCCTTGTGCTAAAATAGCATCAATAGTTGGCTTAGCTGCTTCAATACGTGTAGTATCTGTTACATTAAAATTTTCATCCAATGGCACGTTGAAGTCAACACGGATAATTGCTTTTTTATTTTTAAAATCGAAATCGTTTAAAGTTTTCATCTGCTAAATTTTTTAATTTTTTGAAAGAATAACAAATATAGAACTTTTACAGTAGTCTAAATTTCAAAAAAGCAAAAATAATCGAGCAATAAAAACGAAAACGTTGTAAATTATGAAAACAAACAAATTAATTCTTAAAAATGATAAAAATTAATTGCTTAATCGTGAACCGGACTTTGCGTACAAGGACAGTTACTGATTGATTGCAAGAAGTCGAATCCGATTGTGATGGAGTGTGTTCCTGAATTATAAGATCCAAGACCATTAAACATAAGCTGATAAGAGTATGCAAAATAGAATTTAGATTTCATAAAACCAGCCATTGGCCCCATAGCCAAAGGTTTTGGGAACTGGTCGTTTAAGAAACGGTAAGAAACTCCAATCCAATAGTAATCTTCGTAACGGTTATAACGTCTGTATTTGAAGTTAAAATCGGTTGTAGAACGCTGGTCACTTGCAAAGTATTGTAAGAAAACCGATGGTTCGTATTCTATACGTCTATTTTCTCCATCTTTAAAAGTGAATCCTGAATACACTTGAAAGTTGGATAAAAGATCTGGTTCGTTTACTCTTTCCAAACTGATATTCTTTTTCAATACGTTGTTGGCATTGAAACTAAAGTAAAAGCCTCTGTTACGATATAAAGCACTGACATCAAAGTTATTGTTAGCACTGTAACGGTTATCTGTTGGCTGTTGTCCTCCAATTGGCGGATTTCCATTGCTTCCGTCATTAAAGTTTCCAGTTTCAATTCGGAAACTATTAAAGTTGTACGAGATACCAAAAGATAAATATTGTTCTGTACGATAATCTAAAATCAAGTGGTGAGCAAAAGAGATTTTGGCTCCTGTCTGTCTTGTATTTCCGTTGCTGTCATTATACAATGACAATCCAACTCCTGAACGATCAAGAACACGAAAATCTGCATACAATGATTGGTTATCTGGCGCATCTTTAATTCCGACCCACTGCGTTAAACCATTGGCTCTAATACGGAGGTTATCTCCGATACCAGCATAAGCAGGGGAAAGAATAAAAGGGTTATCAGCTAAATACTGGGTAAACACTGGTAGGTTTAACTCTTGGCTGTAACTTGTTGTTACAGCCATGAGTACTAAGGATAAAATAAACTTTTTCATTGTAATAATTTTTTTAGACAACATCATTGGGGCTATAATTTTGTTATCTGTATAATGTGAAATGTCCAACAAATTCTCTCGGATCTTTCGGATCATTTAGTTTAAGAACGTACCAGTAGTCACCTGTTGGCAATTCACTTCCGTGGTATATACCATCCCATTTTCCACCTACACGGTATTTCGCTACTACTCTACCGTATCTGTCATAAATATCGAACGTTAATTCTTTGTATGCTAATGCTCCACAGTCTGGACCAATTGTAGTGTTTGTAGCACCATTTGGCGTAAAGTAGTTTGGCATACAGAAATCGTAGAATGTACCTTCAACATCAATTGTTGCCTCACAACCATTTTTATCTCTCACGATCACTTTATAAACTCCAGTTTTGTAGATTCTATAGCTATTAGATGATGAGAATGGTTCACCATTGAAGCTGTACTCGTAAGGAGCAACTCCACCAGAAGCTTGAACAACAATTGTATTGATGTCTTTGCTTTGGTTAGTGATATCTATTAAACCAAGTTCTGCAACTGCATTAACAGTAAAGATTGGCGTTGGTACTTCACATCCGTTAGTGTGTCTCGCAACGATGAAGTGATCACCAGCAGGAACATTTGTAAAGATGTTACTTGTCTGGTATACTCCACTATTGTCTAGAGAGTAATCTACATCTGTTGGACTATTAGAATCATCAACTTTTACAATTACCATATTTGCCTGAGCATTGTTCACACAATCGTATGTTACTTCTGCAGTAGGTTTAAGAATTACGGCATTATCCATTCTTACTTCTAACATCGTAATACAGCTTGCATCTTTGATGTACACATTATGGATTCCTCCTTTTAGAGCACTAAAAGTGTGCTGGTTACCAGTAACTGCTACATATACTCCGTTCTCATTATCTAGACTTACAGTATATGGAGGCGTTCCACCAGAAATTTCAATACTGAATTCTCCATCTTTATCACCGTCACAGATTTCCTGAACAATTGGACCAAGAACTTTTCCTCCTAATACATTTGGTTCTTTAATTTCATGCTCTAGAATTGTGAAGCAAGAATTTTCATCTTGTACTAAAATTGTATACTTACCTGGAGCTAAACGATCAAATACTGATTTCTCATCGAATAAACCTAAGTTAGGTGAAATTGCATATTTAATTACGCCTGTACCACCAGATGCAGTAACTGTAATTTTTCCATCATTTGCACCGAAACATGTTGCGTCTGTTGCACTAGAAGTAACTGCAAGTCCTTCTGCTGGTTCATTAATAACTATCGCAGCAGAATCATATTGGCAATCTCCACTGTCAACGCGTACTATATAAGTTCCTTGAGGAAGCAAATCAAAATATCCTTCAGATTGTGCTGGTCTTACAAGAACCCCATTACCATCATATAAAGTATAGATATAATTTGTTAAACCTCCTTTTGCTACAGCATCAATTGCTGCTGTTGAATCTCCTTTACAATAAACAATAGCGTTGCTTAAGTCTAAGTCTAACGTTAGAGGCGTTAGCTCGTCTATTGTAACATTGTTAGAAATAGATGACGTACATCCGTTAGAATCTCTAACAAAATATTGGTGGTCTCCTACACTTACAGGGAACGTTGCTGGCAATGTACCTAATACTGTAGTGAAGTTTTTATCAGCACTATATTCGTATGTTCCTGTTCCTCCAACTGCTGTTAATGTTAAAGTAGCATCTGTTTTACAAGTAATACCTGTTGCTAACTCTAATGTAGGAACAATCTCAGCTGGTTGATCAATTGTAACTTCTACAGTAGTTCCTTCGCAATTAAGCTGGTCTACAATAGTTACTGAGTATCTTCCTGCTCCTAATCCTGTAAAGATTGGAGAATCTTGAGCCGCAGTAGAGATAACTGGAGTAACTGATAACATGTTTAAGATGTAAGCATAGTTACTGCCTTGGCCTCCTGTTACATTAGTAACTGTAATTACTCCATCAGTACCGCCGTAACAAGACAATGTTGTTGCTGTTGCTGTAGCAGTTGCTGTAATTGGCAGCGGATTAGCTAATTCTACTGTAGTTGTTGCCACACATCCTCCAAGATCTTTTACATTTAATGTATAAGTTCCTGCTGGTAAATCTGTAAACTCAAATTTATCAGAGTATGCAGAACTAACTGGTCCAACCAATTCGTATTGGTAAACTCCTGGCCATCCGCCATCAGCAGAGATCGTGATTTTTCCGTCATTACCTGGTGTACAAGAAATTGGAGCATGATTTTCAAATATCTCCAATGCTTTTACTGGCTGCTGTATTGTAAAGTTTGTTTCTACTTCACAGAATGGTGTGCCTCTTAGAACTGCTTTTACATTATAATTTCCAGCTACTAAACCACCTATAGTCACTTTTCCAGTTGCATCACTTCTACCCGTAGATATGTTTCCTAAACCATCAGTCATTGTATAATCAAACTCTCCAGCATCATCTGTTGGCACTGTTAAATTATCAACTAGAACTAAATCTACGCTTCCGTTTGCTGCTCCGTAACATATAACGTTGCTATAGCTTTGTGCAATTAAATCGAATGTATTTGGATCATTAACAAAGTAATCTCTCTTAATTACACATCCAGTTGCTGGGTTTCTTACCGAGATTAGGTAGTGTCCTATTGCTAATCCTGTAAATGAACCATTTGTGTTTGTCTCGTTAAATACTGTTCCGTTTACTCCATCAAGTGTGTACTCTAAAGGTGTAATTGTGCTACCGTCAAATGCTTTTACAGTAACTACTACACTTTCGTTTACAGCACAAGTTATTGGAGTAATCGCTAGATCAATTCTATCCATTGCAACGAATGGTAATACTTCTCTTTCTAGAGATGTTCCCATACATCCTTTATTATCAAATACATTTACAGTATATTTTCCGCCTAGGAAATCTGTTTCTGTATACACATTAGAAGGTCCTTCATAAGCAATATCTACTACACCATTTCTATCTCTAACAAATTGGAAATAGTTGTATGTGCCAGAACCACCTTTAATAGTAGTTTTATCTATTGTAACTGTAGCATAATTAGTCGTATTGTCTGTTGTACAACCATATGGGGTTACCACTGGAGGGTCTACAGTAATAAGATTTGGCTCAGTTACTTTAAATGGCAATGATGTTGTACAGCCTCTTCCAGAAACTACAACTACTGTATAATCTCCTGGTTTAAGATTAGTGAAAGAACCACTGTCTTGTGCTGGTAGATTAACATCTGGTACTGGGCTTCCTTTTGATGTACCCCATAATGAGTACTTGTAAATAGGATCGTCATTTGCTGATCCAGCAGTAATTGAAGCTGTTATAGTTCCATTTGTACTTCCAAAACATGTAACTCCTGTACCTTTTACAGCAAATCCATCAATTGGTGTTGCTGCTTTAATGTCAAATTCTACTCTGTCTTTACATCCTGTTGCAGTATCTAACACTTCAATAAAGTGGGATCCTGAAGAAACTTTTATAAATTTAAACGTCGGTCCTGTTTGTGGGAAACCATTATTATCTAATGTAAATACATAGTTTGCACTAGATGAACCTCCGGTTGCAGTACCATTAATTTCTCCATCATTTTCATCACAGCTAGGTAATATATCAAGACTATAGCTTAATACTAATTCGTCTGAAATAGCTACCTGAGTTGGTGCTGTAACTGGACAACCATTAGCATCTTTTACCGTAATTGTGTAATTACCTGGATTATCAACTACAAATGTTTCGCTATCTTGGAAATCTACACCATTTATACTGTATTTAAATGGAGCAATACCTGTAGCTACTTTTACCGTGAAAGTATACTTACCAGTGATTTCATCTCTACACTGGCTATAAGGATCAATTGTAATACCTCCTGGCAATGGAGCTGTTGAAATATTTTGAACTTTTGTAATTGAACAATTGTTCAAATCTTTAACATAAACATCCCATGCTAAGTCTGTACCATTATTAGTATCTACTTCAAGCTTGTTACTGTCTCCGTATACTGGAGCAGATGTATCTCCTGATTTCAATACTGCATATTTATAACCTGGTGTACCTTCAGTAGCTGTTACCGTAATGATAGCTGTTTTCTTGATACAGTTAATATCTGTAGCAACTGCTGTAAAATCAAGAGGATTAGCTGGCTGATCAATTAAGAAATTAGCCACCTCAGCTGTACAGCCTGATGTGTCATCTGTAACTGTGAAAGTATAAGTTCCTGAACCTAAACCTGAATATGTAACTACATCACCTACCTGAACTGGCACTATTGCTAACGGATTAGGAGATAAGTTATAACTATAAGCTCCTGCTGTTATATAGTTGCTAATTTCGAATGTTATTGCTCCGGTAGTTTCTCCGTTACAGAAAACATCATTTGATGATTGTTCTTTTACACTAATTTCTGAAGCTTTCTCAATTTTGATTGAGCCTGTTGCATAACATTTAGAAGCATCGTCTGTTACTTTAAATTCGTATACGTTACCTGCTACTAGATTAGGGAAAATTCCAGTATTATTAGAAGCTACAAAAGCAGCTGGGCTTGTAATCTCATACGTATATGCTGTTCCTGCTGGTGGGCCTTTTACCTCTGTAACAGTTACCGTTGCGAAACCTCCAGGTGTATTACAGTAAATAGGTGTTGCCTCTAATTTAATTTCAGTTGGAGGGTTGTATGGATCAACATCCACAGTACCAGCAACTCTACATCCATTTTTATCTACTACAACATATCTAATAGTTCTTGCAGTATTAACTGTTATACTATCTTCAGTATCTGAGAATTTCACTCCATTATCAAAACTATAGCTATATGGAGATGTACCAAATGTTGCGTCAAGTCTTACCTGAGCATCAACAATATTGTTTGTTGTACTACATCCAAATGGAGTTACAACTGGAGTTACCACTAATTGAGCTGGCTCAATGATTTCGATATCATGATCTACCACACATTCTTTTGCATCTTTAACATAAACGTGGTAAGTACCTGGTGTTAATCCAATATATTCACTTTGTGAATTATATGCTAATCCATCAAGACTGTATTGGTATGGTTCAACTCCGTCACGAGGAGTAATTGCAAAACTTCCGTTATCTGCTCCAAAACAGCTAATATCAACTTTCTTATATGAAAACTCAGGAGTTGTTTTATCAGAAACAATTACTTCTTTAGAAACTGCCTGACAACCAGCCGCATCTTCTACTCTAAAAGTATAAGTCCCTGCTATGTTTGTCGTAAATGGTACAGATGGAACATCATTAAATGTAACACCGTCTGTAGAGTACTGAATAGTTTTGTATGGTAATGTAATTTCACCTTGAGTCGCCACTAAATCTATAACTGCATCTCCAGCGGTACCTGGTTTACAAGTAATATCATCTACTAAATCAGCCGTTAATAATAATTGTTGGTTTAATGTGTATTCAAATTTGTTTACTGAAGTACAGCCATTACCATCCATAATAGAAAATTCATATTTTCCAGGAGCATACAATGTAAAAGTATCATCATAAGTCCATCCATTTCCTATATTATATCTAGGTACACCTGTTCCAGTTGCTACAGTACCAGAAAGAGTAACTTTTATTGGTCCGCCCGTATAACATACATTGCTAACACTATTAATAACTGGGTCAGCATCTACAGTAATTGGAATATCTATTTCTGCAACACAATTATTTGCATCTTGTACATAAGCTTTCCAAGTTTTTGTTGGATCTAAAACGCTGCTTGCACTAGCAACAAATACTGGTAATGCTCCATCAGCAGCAAATGCATATTTGTATCCTGTACCAATTGTACCACCTTCACCTTTTACGGTAACTATTGCACCAGTTTTACAGTTAGCATGTGTATTGCTCACAATTGAGATACCAACTGGGTTCAATGGTTGGCTAACTTCTGCCTCTGCAAAAGTCGTACAACCAGTTACTGTATCTTCAATATCAATTCTATAAGTTCCTACAGGAAGTCCTGTAACAGTAATTACATCATAACCGGTATAACTAACTTTTGTACCTGTAACTGTTGGAGTTATATTGTACGTATAACCACCTTTAAAGTTAGCCACTGTAAATGCAACCGAACCATTGGCTTGTGCTGGTGTTTCATTACAATCTACATTTTTTATGTTTGCACCAGAAGCCGTAATATTTACTACACGATCAACTGTGTGTTCAGCTTCAAATGAACATCCGTTGTTGTCTGTTACTTTGAATCTATACGTATCTGGATCAAGATCTGTAAAGATTCCTGATGTCTGACCTGTTATATTACCTGTAGCAGATGCCGGAGAAACAATCTCGTAAGTGTAATTTGGATAACCGCCTTGAGCAACAACTGTCACATCTGATTGTGTATTAATACAAGTTACATCTGTTCCTGTAATTGCTAATCCAGTAAGTCCTTGGTAAGGATCTACATTTACTGTTCCGTTAAATACACATAAGTTAGCATCCTGAACAGAATAATTGATTGTCTTAATTCCAGTAAAATTACCATCAACACTTAATGTATTTTTATCATCGTATGTCGTAGCAGTTCCAAATTTATATTTGTATGGTCCTGTACCTGTACCTACTGTAACCGTAACTGTAACAGTTGTTGGACGAGCTGTATTAGTATCTGGCTCACAACTGTAAGCCGCTGCCGAAGCGGTTGCTGTAAGAGCTAAAGGCTGTGTAATTACAATATTATTTTCTTGTAATGTACATGAAGTACCATCTTGTACTGTAACAGTATAAGTTGTTCCTGCTGCTAAACCTGTAAACTCGCTTTCGTCTTGAGGTCCCCAAGTAGTTGTACCATCTGTCAATGTGAACTTGAAAGGTCCAACACCTGAAGTAACATTAACTGTTATAGCACCGTTACCGCTGTTTTCACAAGTTAAGTTTGTTTCAATTGTATCAAATGTAATTGCAGGAATTGACTCTATCTTTAACTCCTCTGTTACAAAACAAGACGGAGTTGCAGGGTTTCCTGTATCTGTCAATCTGAAAATATAATCACCTGCTGCAGTAGCTTCAAAAATATTTCCTGCTAATAGTGTTACTGGCAAATATCCAGCACCATTTAATGAATACTCCAAAACATAAGAAGATCCTTCTCCGCCTGAAGCTATAAGTTCTATCTGAGCATTTGGCGTTGGAGTACAATCTAAACCTTTTTTCTTCTCAACTTTTAGTTTCAATTGAGGGTAAACTACAAAACGTTTTGTGTCTATACAACCGTTACCATCTTTAATTGATATATCATAATTTCCTGCCGCATTGTACTGGAAATCTGGATCTGTTTGCCAACCACTTCCGTTAATACTATATGTTGGTCCATCTGCAATTGATGGATCTGTCGTACCTGTAACCGTTATTGTAAATGCCGTAGAACCGTCATAACAGAATGGTGCAGGTAGATCAACAACAGGATCGTCATCTTTTGTTAAAGTAATGTCATACTCTGCGATACATCCGTAAGCATCTAATGCATAAACCGTATAGTTATCTGCATTTGCATTGAATGTATTTTTAGAGTCCCAACGCACATCTTTTGGATCTGTTGGTGCTGCATCTGTTTGTAATAACAGCATGTATTTAAAATATGCTGGCCCAGTAAGCGGAAGAATTGGAACAAAAGGAGTTCCACCAAGTGCACTAGCCGTAATTATTCCTGATAAATTTTTACAATTTGCATCTTTAGCAACAGAAGCCGTAACTGTCAATAATACAGTCGATTCTTTAATATTGAAATTAGCAGTAGAAACACCACAACCTGCATTTGCTCCAGAAGTCTCAGAAACTAAAATATAATACGTTCCTACTGGCAATGGCACTGTAGATGCTTGATTTACCGTTATTGTACCTCCAGCTGGAATTGACTGATTTCCAGTACTAATTAAATTATTGGTGAAGGCAGTGAATACTTCATACTTAATATTTACAGGAGTAGCATAAGGATTTGTAATCTCAAAACTAACATTTCCGTTATTCGCTCCCTTACATGTAATGTTTTCAGGAGTAAAACTTTCTATTACTAATGTTGATGTACTAGGAATAGGATCTTCCGATGTTTGGAAATAATAACATTCTGTACTTTCATCATAAATAATGAAAGTATATGTTTTACCTGGGGTAAGACCTGTAAATACACCTACTTTACTTCCTGGGAAAGTTTCATCAATCCATCCGTTTGCAAGATTGGTTGCTGCATTAGCTGGATCTAGAGCTGGATCAAGCCATACCTGAGGTGTACCATTATAAATATTAAAATGAAAATCACCACTTCCTGTAAAAGCTCCTAAAATTTTAACTGTCGCACTACCACCATTTGTACAATCTGCCGCTGTAGAAACTTCTATACCTAATTCAGTTACTGGTGCCGCAATTAAAACATCATCTATAATAAAAGGCGCACAACCATTTTTATCTTCAACTCTAATTTGGTATAAACCGAAATCTACGATTTCAAAGCGTGCACTACCCGTTTGATTGTCAAATCTTTTGTAATAATTATTAATACCAGTTACAATATAACTATAATTTGGCGATCCACCAGTTACCTGTTGAATAGTAATACTACCTTGGGTAATTCCTTTACCAGTACATTTAAGCGGTTCAGTAGTATAAACAACCTTAATTGGGTCTGGTTCCGTTATTTGTGCAGATGCAGTAATAGAACAATCGTTATTGTCTGTTAAAGTTACCACATAATAACCTGCTGGCAATCCTGTCGTTTGAGAACCAAAATCGTTAAGTAAATTAGTATGCGCCGCATCATCATATTGTCTTACAATAATTTCAAATGGACCAACTCCTTTAGTATTGTCATAAACTATTGTAAGCGCTCCTGTTGTGCTTCCGTTACATAGAATATTTGTAGGCGTTACAGAAGTGATTACTGGAGTTGTTGGGTTTTTAATAATTACAGCAGCAGGGATAGTTGCAGAACAACCATTTGCATCTGTTACTGTAAACATATAATTTCCTTGTGCCGTAGTTTCAAACACTCCCGCACTAGTAAATGTTCCTGTAGTAAGATTACTTGTATAGGTATATCCAGGGTTTCCTCCACTAGCTGTTAATGTTATTTTAGCCGCTTCGCTACCTGGAGTACAAGTAATATTCTTGTCTATTTTAGCGCTTAACGTTACTTTGTCATATACATGAATTGGAGTAGTTGTAGTTGCAGTACAACCATTTCCGTCTCTAACTGTAATAGTGTAATCTTTAGCAACTGTTACGATAAACGTATTACCTGTTTTGAAATTTGTACCGTCAATGCTATACTCTAAAGTTCCTACACCTGTTCCGTTAGCTGTTATGGTGTAATCTCCATCTCCTAAACATTGTCCAGCAGCCGAAGCAGTAACAGTAGGAGCCGCATCTGTTTTAACATTAACATCTATTTTAAATGTACATCCGTTTGCATCTTTTACCCAAACATCCCAATCTGGGCTTGGAGTTGCCGCAAGATCTGCCACATTACTAGATCTATAGCTTGTTGCAGGATCAACACCATCTTGTACGAATGCATAGGTATAAGTACCTGATCCTCCATCAGGAGTTACCGTAATTTTAGAAGTCGACACTTTACAATTCGCATTTTTCTGATCTATTATAGCAGTCAATTCTTTTGCAGGTTCTGTAATTGTTAAATCAGCCTCATCTGTACATCCAGTTTCTTCGTCAGTAGCAATAATCTTATAATTTCCATCCGCTAAATTAGGTATAGTGATTGTTGACGCGGATACACCTAATGTCTCTACACCATTAACACTGTATTTATAAGTAGTATTAAATTTAGTAACTTCTAATAGAATTACCGCGCTATTATCATCTTTACAATATACTTGTTTAGAGATAGAAGCATTAAGGTCAATTTTTACAGCTGGCTTAACTTCGTAAGTACCTACTGCAAAACATCCGTTATTATCTGTTACTTTAAATTTATATGTTCCTACTGGTAAATCTTTAAATTCTCCAGTCGTTAGACCTGTAGTATTTCCTATGTGAGCAGCAGGCTCAATAATAGCATAAGTAACAGGATCTACACCTGTATTAGTAACTTTTGTAACGGTAACTGTACTTAATAATCTTGTACTAGGCTCACAGAAAATAGGAGTTCCTTTAATTTCAAGAATTTTAGGCGCATTCAATGCTTTTAAAACTCCACTACCAGAAACAGAACATCCGTTTGCATCTGTAACAGTATAAGTATAAGACTGATCTACTCCTGTGTCATTTAAAGTTAATATGTTAGCTCCAAGAGATGAACTTAAACCTCCGCCATTAAAGCTATATTTATATGGTGCAGTTCCACCAGAAGTAACATCTAGTGTAACTGTTCCTTTTACTTTGTCGTTATTTGTATCACAAGAAAATGGTACTTCATCAACTGAAACTATTAATTCATTTGGTGCAGTTAAAGTAATAGATCCGCTGTGTTTACATCCTTTTCCATCAATAACTTCGTATGAATAAGTTCCAGCACCTAAATTTGAGTAATACGTTGTATCAGTAAATCCGCTTCCGTCAAAACTAAATTGATATCCACTTCCTGAACCACCTGTAGCTTGTAATTCTACAGCACCATCAGAATAGCCATCACAAGATGGATTAGCAGAAGATTTTACAGAAACCACAGGATCTGTGATTGTTAAAACTGTAGCGTCTACTATTACATTACATCCGTTAGCGTCTGTAATATCAAACACGTAAATATCAGCATTAGCTTTTGTCACTGGCAGAACTATTGGTCCTGCATTAATTGTATTTACAGATCCAGCTGCTGCTGTTCCTTTTTTGATCGTGTAATTGTATGGTCCTTTACCGCCTTCAATCTCAACAGTAATTTCAGCATCTGGTGTAGTACTACAATCTAGTCCTTTAGTTACACTTGCTAAAGCTTTCAATTCTTTACTTATCTCTACATCTGCAGGAGCAGTAGCTCTACAGCCATTTTTGTCTTCTACAGTTACTGTATATTTACCTGCTGGAACATTAAATGTATTACCTGTTTTAAATGTTGTTCCATCGATACTATATTTTAATGGAGCTAAACCGTTACCCGTAGCAGTAATAGTAAAAATATTACCTGTACCTGTTGGAGTACATTGGCTATCTAAAGAAGCTGTTACTGTAGGCGTTTCTTCGCTTTCAATATCAACCGTAAAACTTCCTTCGCAACCATTAGCATCTTTTACATAAACAGTCCATTTTACATTTGCTCCCAAATTAGTATCAACTGTAAGAACTGCATTTGTACCAAATGCTGTCGGCTTAGGATCTGTGCTTCTAGCTACAGCATATGAATAATTTTTAGTTCCACCAGTAACTGTTACTGTAATATCAGATTTTCCGTTTTTACAAGTAATCTTAGTTGCAGTCGCACTTACATTTAATGCTGCAGCTGGTTGAGATATTGTAACAGAATAAGTAGCTTCACACTTCGTTTTTCTATCTGTTGCTTTAATCGTATAAACTCCTGCTGGTAATGCAGAAGTAACAGTTATGGTTGTTGTTGTTTCTGATACATTATTCGCTTGTTGGATAATAGTACCTAATCCGTTTGTGATTACATAATCATACCCTCTGTCTTTTGCACCATTTACAGTAAATTCAATATTTCCTGTTCCTCCAAAGCAATTGATAGAGGTAACAACAGATCCACCTGCTTTAATGTCTGGAATTCCTTTTACAGTGTATTGTTTATCAAAAGAACAGCCTGTTTTAGTATCAGTAGCTCTGAAAGTGTATTCACCTGGCACTAATCCTTTAAATTCACCATCAGAGTTTTGTGCCGTGTCATATCCGACAGGACCCGAAACAATTTGGTAACGAATAGGTGCTGAAACACCCGCTTTTACCGCAGCGATATTTACATGTCCACCTGCTGGTGTTGTAGAACAATCGTATCCATTATCAGTTATTGTAATGTCTGTGATTCGGTTCAAAGTTGCAATAGTAACTTTAAGCGGTCCGATTTCACAACCATTTTCATCTTTAATATAGGCTGTTACATCTCCAGCAATAGATGTGCTATAAGTGTTTTTGTCTGAATAACTTGTGTTGTTATTAAAACTATATTGATATTTAGGGCCTGTACCATTACTTGCTGTAACCGTAACTACTGCATCTACAGTATTACTGCCATTACATCCTAGCTCAGTTGCCTTAATTTCACCTTTTAATTCGGTTGGCTGTGATAAAGTGAATGTTTTTACATCAGATACACATCCGTTATCATCTCTAACTTGGTAGCTATAGATTACATTAGCACTTAAGCCTGTATATGTTGATTTTGTTTTAAATCCTTCATTATTAAAATTATATTCATAACCGCTTCCCGATCCTAAAGAGCCTGAAAGTACAACAGATCCTGTTGCTGCATCGTAACACTTAGGATTTGTAGGATCAGCTGATGCTACTGGTTTTGTAGGAGCTTTAATTTCTGCTTCTACCGTTGTTTTACAAACAAACTTTTGTGAATCTGAAATTTCAAAAGTGTAAATACCTGGTACCGTTGCTGTAAATGTAAATGTATCAGAAGTTGGGTAATTGAATGTTCCTGTACCAGGACCTGAAACAAGCGTTACACCAAATGGTGATTTACCTCCTTTAATTTCACCTGTAATAACCGCAGAAGCAGTTGCTGGAGGTGTTACACATTTTAAAGTCTGAGTTACAGATGCCTCTACAGTAAGTTCTTCTTCAATTACAATTGCCTCTGTATCATCTGTACAACCATTTCCATCTGTTACCGTGATTACATAAGAACCTGGTATCAAATCTTTAAAAGTGTTAGAGTTTACAGCTGCTGCTCCGTTTAAACTATAGGTAAAAGGAGCCGTACCTCCTTTAATCGTAACAACAATAGTAGCTTTTTTACTATCAGTATAACAAAGATCTGAGCTAGTTGCTAAAACTGCCTCAATTGGATCCGGTGTATTAACAGTGATTGTTACATCAACATTATTTTTACAGCCATTTTTATCATATGCTTTTACTTTG
Source organism: Flavobacterium sp. 38 (assembly GCF_057799715.1). Lineage (NCBI taxonomy): Bacteria > Pseudomonadati > Bacteroidota > Flavobacteriia > Flavobacteriales > Flavobacteriaceae > Flavobacterium > Flavobacterium sp. 38. Next base: position 522,355 of record NZ_JBYNWZ010000001.1, read on the forward strand.
TATGTTCCTTTACCAACATTCGTAAAGTCTGAAGTCATAGCAACATCATCTGTAACTGGCTGTCTTGGTTTTACAATAGCGCCAGTTACTGCATCAATAAGTTCAAACTCGTAAGCTGGTGTACCTCCTTCTGCTTTAGCAGTAATTGTAGCTCCTTCTGTACATGTTGCTTGTTTAGTAATACTTGCTTTTACAGTTAAAATAGCCGGTGCTTTAATATCTTGAGTAAGTGGTACTAAACAACTTCCTGCCTTATCTTCATAACGCACTTGAATTTGATAATTTTTACCTTCCAAGTTTTTAATCGTAACACTTCCTGTAGATGCCGCTGGAACAGGTTTTACTGTTGTCCAGTTTGTACCATCCAAAGAATATTGAAACCCTTTGTTAGGATCAAAATTTACTGCGCTTATAGTAAGTTCTCCATTTTTATCTCCAAAACAAAGTACATCTTTTACACCTGTTACAGATGCAGTGAAAACTTTTGATGGATCAATGTTGATATCAAAATCCTGAACAGTACCACACGCTCTTGGTATCTGACGAACCCAGATATCATCCATAACCAAGTCATTTCCTCCGTATTCAATACTTCCTGAACGAATCTTGAATGTTAGTTTTGTGTTATTACCAGGATTTAATGCTAGTGATTTTAGCAACCACTTGTTTCTTTCTGAACCATTTTTATCTTCGGCAATTTTACCAATTCTATCTGTAGCAACAACATTACCAGCCTCATCTACTAATTCGAAGATAAGACTTGGTGAATCTCCATCTTTACCTAGTTTAAGCAAGTTACCAACATACAAGTCAATTAAAACGGGCTGATCAGGAATTACATCAACAATTGGCTTACTATATAAAACTCCATAGTCTCCCGCTGCCTTACCAATATTAATCAATAAATATCTTCCTTCTGCATCTGGTGTAGCATTACCAGCTGTTGTATGGTCTTTAAAGTGATACCATGCTCCGTTTCCTGTAAAAGTACCATTTCTGTAATCATCACTTCTCCAAAAGAAATTCGTAACAGAATATTGGTTATCCTCAACCGAACGGGTCGGCGTTCCATTTAGAGAACAAGTATAAGGAGCATCTTCTCTTTGGTCGTTAAAACAATATGTACCCGCAATACCTGGTGTAGTAGTAGTTCCTCCACTACCAAAATTTTCAACCAATAAGTTACTATAAGTTGTTACACTTGTTACAGTGTATTCTACCGTAATAGTATGAAGACCTTGAGGAACATTTAAAAATACATTTGATGGAGTATTTGGATTAAGGAAACCATCAATATAATATTTATAACTGTATTTTGCATCTGGCACGCCACCATTTACTTGAACCGTACTGGTAGCCGAACCATCACAATTGAATACAGGGTCTAAAATTTTTATAGTTGGCGGTGCTGGCTTTGGATCTAAATAAATACCTGTCATATCGAATTTACATCCTGCCGCATCCATCACACTAAATGTATATGGTCCTCCTGGATTAATATACATTTCGTTTGAATCCTGCCAAGGAGATCCCATAAAACTATATTTATAAGGATTTGCACCAGGGAATGGAATACCTCCTTGCGGGTTAACAATACGAGCAAGACCTTTCAATTCTTCACCTGCAGGACCACAACCCGACAAAGCAGCGATACCTGCAGAAGCCGTTAATGGGTTTGCTGCTCCAACTGTAATCATTACAGGTGCATCAACGCAATAAGAGCCCCTGTTTCCAGTAATTCCATTTTTTCTATATCGTACTACTACATAATAAATTCCAGATGGTAGATTAGTAAATGTATTTGAAGTTACAAAACTATTACTAGCACCATTTTTAATACTATATTCTATATCTGTAAACCCCTTTGCATCTACTATATTTACCGTAATGCTTCCTTTTTTTCCTGTACAATTTCCATCTTCCTTTTGAACCATGTAAGAAGGTTTTTCAACAGCCCCAATGGTAATTGTTTTATCTGCTGTACAGCCATTACCATCTTCCACACGTACTACATAAGTTCCTGATTGGGCTACAGTAATCTCACCATCAACATTTGCAACATTTACAAATCCAGCGTTATTAATGTTAACAGAATAACGGTATGGTGTTTTTCCTCCACTTGCCGAACCCGTAATGATTCCTGTTTCACAAGGGCTTAAATTTCTTGTTCTACTTGATGTATTCGTTAAGGTACTTGGACTTGCTACTATAATAAGATCTCTTTTGGTATCTTTCATACAAGCTGGCGCACCAACAATAGTCGTTTCTAACGTATATGTACCAGATGCTAAACCATCAAAAATCTTATTAGGTACAGTTGAAGCAGGAGTTTCAATGTTAGTAGGACCAGTAAGTTTGTATATGTATTGCAAATTGACATCTGTATTAGATACTCTAATACTTCCTAATCCTCCACTACACTTAGGCGAATTTATTTGAGTTGAAACTGAAAAATCTTTTGGCTCAATTACAATATTTGGAACTTTAAAATCACAAGAACCTGATACTCCTTTTAATCGGATAAATACGTTATAACTTCCAGCTGTAGTAACGGTAAAAATGTTACTCTCCTGCCATGTTGATGGTGGAGAGGTATTGGTAGTTAATCCATACTCGTAACCGCTACCAAAACCATTAACTGTAATTTTTCCATCAATTCTACAATTAGTACCATATCTGATGATGTCGTTTTTAGCAATAGCACCTGGATCAAGCGTGTTTTGGTACACATTAAAATAAAATGTATAGGGTACACCTGCATTGTCTACTATTCGAACTCTAAATTGTCCTGCTTGGTTTGCTATATAGTCAACTGTAGTTCCAACAGATGTCCAGCATGACGCTGCTGCCGTTTCATTAGCACAATTGGTATTTAAAACGTTTAAACAAGAACCTCCTGCATTAAATTTTTCCCAAACAATTGATTGCGGATTTATTAATCCTGTTTCAATTTTTCTGGTTTCGTTGCTTCCGCAAAGAAATAATTTTGGGAGCTCTTTACCATCATTTGGACAGATGGAAACTGTTCCCAAATAAGGAGATTGAGCATACTTAATTGCTGGATTGACCATTGCAAAAACAGGTTTCCCTGGTTCACTAACAGAATTGGTCTCAAGACCAAATTGACCGTTAAACTGATTATTTGCTTTTAAGAATAAGTTCTCATTCGAGCTTGAATTAAGCTTTGAATTAAACGCAACCCAATTTTGCGAGTAGGAGGCAAAATTGAATAGCAGAGCTAAAACAAAAATCAGCGTTCTTAAAGTAGTAGGTTTTTTCATAATCATTTTTTGTTACTTCTGTTTATCCTCTAAGGGGCATTAGTTGATAAAAATTTGTTTTTGATAACATTTATTTCAATGTCTCTCTTAGCTTTTAAGAGAGACGACTGTTTTTACTAATTCTCCACTTTTACAATGGCCATTCTTCCGTTGTATGGTTTATTTCCTTTAGCTTCTAAAGCTTTTGTTGCCTCTTGTAAACCATCAAACTTCTCGTAATAGATGTAATATTTACTTGTTGTCACATTGTAAAAGAAATTGATGTCTGAGCGTCCCGCAGCAACTGCTTTTGTAAGGAACTCATCGCGTTTCTCTACGCTGTTATGAACTGCAACAATTAAATAATAGCCGCTATCAGAGTTTTTAATATTCTTAATAATCTGCATATTCGACTGCTCTTCACCAAAATCAAAATCACTTGATGTTAATGGTGTGCTGCTCAATTTTGTCGTCTCTTTTATTCGTTTAAGAGCGGCAACGTCCTGCGCATATCTTCCTTCATCATTCTCATAAGCGGCACGTTTAATTCTACGTTTACGCTCGATTTCAGTCTCTGTTTTAATACGCTCTAAATCGGCAATTAAAGCAGCGCCTTCTGCTTGCATTTTTAACTGAGCTGCTTTCAATTCGTTTATCTTTTCAAGATAAGCTTTATTCAAAGGATCATCTTTAGGGAACTTTTTACTCCTTTCGTTATAAAGATTAGTCAATTTTGCAATCTCATTTTTCATGCTATTATTGGCATCCGCAATCTGAACTTTCAATGATTCAATCAGACTGTTTTCTGCCGCTACACTCTTAAATGGTTTTGGCTCTTTATAAATACCTTTTTCACTTAAATCATTCTCCTCTTTTAAATCATTCAAGTCTTTTTGCTTGTTCGCAACAGTTGCTTTAAACTGATCTAATAAATCATTCTGTAGTTTACGTGTGCTTTCAACAGACTGAGTCAAGTTTTCAATCGCTTTTCCTGTATCATCTTGCGCTTTTGCCGCTAGAGCTGCTGCTTCAGCATCTGCCTTAGCTTTTTCTGCTGCTAATCTTGCTTGGCGCTCTTCCTCTTCTTTTAATCTTCTAGTCTCTTCTTCAGCTTTTAATTTCTCCGTAGCTTCTGCATCTGCTTTCGCTTTAGCATCTGCTAAAAGTTTAGCTTGAAGGGCAACCATATCTGCTTTGGCTTTTGCATCTGCTGCAAGTTTTGCTTCAAGCGCTTCAGCATCGGCTTTAGCTTTTGCATCGGCCGCTAATTTTGCCTGACGAGCTTCTTCATCCAATCTCGCTTTTTCGTCAGCCGCTTGTTTTGCTTTTAATGCCTCTGCGTCTGCTTTTGCTTTGGCATCTGCCGCTAATTTAGCTTGGCGGGCTTCTTCTTCCACTCTAGCCTTTTCTTCAGCAGCCTGCTTCGCTTGTAATGCTTCTGCATCGGCTTTTGCTTTAGCTTCCGCTGCTAATCTTGCTTTTTCTGCTTCCGCATCGGCTTTCGCTTTTGCATCTGCTGCTAATTTCGCTTGACGAGCATCTTCCTCTTCTTGTAATTTTTTAGCTTCTGCTTCTGCCTTCGCTTTGGCTGTTGCTTCTGCATCCGCTTTTACTTTTGCATCAGCTAGTAATTTTGCTTGTAAAGCTTCCATATCTGCTTTTGCTTTAGCATCTGCCGCAAGTTTCGCTTGAAGTGCCTCTGCGTCCGCTTTTGCTTTAGCATCAGCTGCCAATTTCGCTTGACGAGCTTCTTCTTCTACTCTAGCTTTTTCTTCAGCAGCCTGTTTCGCTTGTAAGGCTTCTGCATCTGCTTTGGCTTTAGCATCTGCCGCAAGTTTCGCTTGAAGTGCTTCAGCGTCGGCTTTTGCTTTAGCATCTGCTGCTAATTTCGCTTGGCGAGCTTCTTCTTCAACTCTTGCTTTTTCTTCAGCAGCCTGTTTTGCTTGTAAAGCTTCTGCATCGGCTTTGGCTTTTGCTTCAGCTGCTAATCTTGCTGTTTCTGCTTCTGCATCTGCTTTGGCTTTCGCATCTGCTGCCAATTTCGCTTGACGAGCATCCTCTGCTTCTTGTAATTTTTTAGCTTCTGCTTCTGCTTTCGCTTTTGCCGTAGCTTCAGCATCTGCTTTCACTCTTGCATCAGCAATTAGTTTAGCCTGTAATGCTTCCATATCTGCTTTGGCTTTGGCTTCAGCAGCTAATCTTGCTGTTTCTGCTTCTGCATCTGCCTTCGCTTTTGCTTCTGCTGCTAATCTTATTTTCTCTGCTTCAGCATCAGCTTTTGCTTTTGCATCGGCTTCTAGTTTTGCTTTAGCTGCAGCTTCTGCGTCGGCTTTCGCTTTAGCATCTGCTACCAATTTAGCTTGAAGTGCTTCCGCATCTGCTTTGGCTTTTGCTTCAGCTGCTAATTGTGCCTGACGTGCTTCTTCTGCTTGTCTTATTTTTAATGCTTCTGCATCTGCTTTGGCTTTGGCTTCTGCAGCGATAAGCGCTTGCCTTGCTTCTTCATCTGCTTTTGCTTTAGCTTCTGCCGCTGCTTTTTCTTTAAGTGCTGCTTCTTCTGCTGCTTTTGCTTTTAAGTCTGCAGCCACTTTTGCTTTGTTAGCCGCATCTATAGAAGCTTTTGTTTTCGCTTCTGCGGCTGCTTTTGCTTTTGCTTCTGCAGCTAATCTTGCCTGCAATGCATCTGAATCAGCTTTTGCTTTAGCATCTGCTGCTAATATGGACTGCATATCTGCAGCTTCAGCTTTTGCTTTTGCATCTGCTTTGCGTTTTGCTTCTGCTGCATCTGCTTTTGCTTTATTGTCAGCAATTAATTTTAATCTTGCTGCCTCTGCATCTGCTTTTGCTTTTTCTGCAGCCGCCAATCTAGCTTGTCTTGCTGCTTCCGCATCGGCTTTTACTTTTTCTGCTGCCGCTAATCTAGCTTTTGCTGCAGCTTCAGCGTCTGCCTTAGCTTTGTCAGCTGCTAATTGTGCAGCCGTTTTCTGTGGAGCCGGAGCTGGAGCTGCTGGTTTATTTGCCGCTTCTGCTTTTGCTTTAGCCGCTGCTTCTGCATCCGCTTTTGCTTTTGCATCCGCAGCTAGTTTCAATTTCATTGCTTCCGCATCGGCTTTTGCCTTATCGGCTGCCAATTGCGCTTGTGTTTTCTGCGGAGCTGGAGTAGCCGCTGTTTTGTTTGCTGCTGCTTGTGCTCTCGCCGCCGCCGCTGCATCTACTCTAGCTTTATTGTCAGCCGCTAATTTTATTCTGCGCTCTTCTGCATCTGCTCTTGCTTTGTCAGCTGCCAATTGCGCTTGTGTTTTTTGTGTCGCTGCAACAGCTCTGTTTGCTGTTGCTGTTTGTGCTCTCGCAGCCGCTGCGGCATCTGCTTTTGCTTTTGCATCCGCAGCTAATCTTATCTTAACAGCTTCAGCATCTGCTTTAGCTTTATTATCTGCTTCTAATTTTGCTTTGGCTGCAGCCTCAGCGTCAGCTCTAACTTTTTCTGCCGCTGCCAATCTAGCTTGTTTCGCTTCCGCGTCGGCTTTTGCTTTTGCTTCTGCAGCTAACCTATTCTTTTCAGTAATTTCAGTTCTGTTAACTTGAGTTGCTTGCGATTTTGGCTTAGCAGGTACTGGTTTTGGTTTTGACGGATCAATTAAAGATCCTTCCTCATCATCTCCGTAATAGTAATTTCTATTTTTGAATTTATAGGCAATAGCAAATTCGTGAGAACCGCCCAAATTAGAGAAATTGCCCATTCCTCTTTCGTAATTGTATTCAATAGCAATACTTGGAGAAATATTAACTCCAAGTCCTGCAGAAACACCATATAATGTGTTATAACCTGCTTGCGCCCAAACTCCTTGCTGAAGTGCAAGCATTCCAAGACCCGAAATAACGGTTTTATCTTTTTTAATTTCTGTTCTAACAATTCCAGAAAATTTACTTCTGTCAAAAAAGCCATAACTGTCAATGTATCCTGTGTACATTGCATGCAGTTGAATCGCTCTTTCTGGATCTTCTTTTACCATTCCTGACCCTAAATTATAAAGTACTAGATTGTTAATAGACAATCCGAAATCTAAGAAAGCAGTTCCATAATTAATACCAGGATTAATTGTGAGAAGCGTGCTTTTTGGAAAATCTCCATTCAAAATAGTGGTATCATCCGATATAATTTTTCCAGTGTTTATACCACTTTGATAAAAGCCTGCATTTAAACCAAATGTCAAATTACTGTCTTCTTCAAGAACAATATTGTGAGCAAAATTGGCTACTCCACCAAAAACGGTCATTAAACCATAATTCTGTTGAAACAAACTAACTGCAAAAGCTTCGTTTTCTCTAAAACGTCCAGAATAACCAAAAACATAGGTATTAGGAGCATTTTCAAACTGTGTCCATTGTCTTTTGTTATAAAAACTGATATATGGATTTGATTCACGAACAAAACTAAATGTCGGGTTAATTAAATATCTATTGAATTTCAAAGAATTTCTTATGGGTAACGAAAACGAAACAACTCCATCCTCAGAAGCTTCTTGAGAATAGAGTACATTAGATAAACCGTAAAATAACGTGATGAATAGTAAAAGTTTCTTCATATTATTTAATCACGGTTATTGATCCTTTTTTTTCACCTGCATCGCCTTGAATAACATAGTAATAAACTGGATTTACATTCTTAAAATCTATATTGTTTTGAGGCCAATCGCCTTGGTAATTCACCACGTCCAAAACCATATCTCCGTTTGAACTAATGATCATTACTTTTGTATTTGCATTCTTATATTCATCTGGAATATTCCAATATGGATTCATCCCGCTTAATTTAATAATGTTCGGAATAACACTCGATGGACCAGATTCTCCGTTTATTCTAAATGAAAATTCTCTGGTAGCAATACATCCAGATGCTTGAGAAACTTTTGCTTTATAATTACCTTTTACAGCTACTACATAAGAGTTTGAAGTTTCGTTAGGAATTAAGTTGTCATTCAAATACCACTCATAAGTAGGATCTACAGCATCTGTTGTTATGCTAACCGTTACAGTTTCTCCTTCACTTAATTTGTATCCGTCCTCAGCATCTATACTTGCATTGAAACCATTGCTTTGAAGATTAATGCTTCCTATAGCGGTACATCCTCCAAAATCGACTTCTACAGAATAAACTCCTGATTCATTCGTTGAATAGGTTCTATTAGTAGCGCCATTGATATTATTACCGTCTTTTTTCCATTGATACTTGTTTCCTGATGTTGCAGTTAAAACAGTTCCTGTACCGCTTGCACAAAATGGATTTCCTAGACTAGAAGTAATAGTAACAGCAGATCCTGAAGATGTAGTTGCAACACTCACATGATTTGAACTAAAATTGACATCTGTACAAGAGCCATAGTCAATAACCACATAATAATCTCCAACTGCATTTACTGTTAACGTTTTACCGCTTTGTCCCGCAATAGCTACGTTATCTTTATACCACGTATATTTAAGGTTTGGATAATTTACAGGAGACGAAGTTGGTACAGCTGGCGTTGCATTGTCTATTGAAAGCGTTAAGCTTCCTCCAGCACAAATGGTTGCATTTGTATCCTTATTATTAATAGAAAATGTAGCTTCATAATCTTTAAAATAAGCTGGAAAAGAAGTGTTGCCTAGAGAATTTCTAAATCTTGGACTATTTGTAGAGGTAGAACTTTTAACTCTTAAGCCGTATGTTTCAGAACCAACTAAAGTTGTCGGCACAGCAAACTTTATAGTTTTTTGCGTAGCAGAAACATCTATTGTTTGTAATAATGTTGTAGCAATCGGATTGTTTGAACTATCTAAAAGTTCAACGGCAAATGTTGTTCCCTCAGGAAAATTAACATAACTAAAAGTTGCATAGAATTCATTGAACGAATTCCCAGCACAAAGCTTTTCTAGTCCATCTAATTGTAGAGGCACTATAGTTTGAGCATAGGAATTCGATCTAGCAAACAGTAGTATGCTAAAGAATATTAAAACTTTAAAAAAAGATAAAGTAATTTTTTGAATCATATAGTGCGTGTTCTTGCTAGATCTATACGCTCAAAAAACAGAATATCTATAAATGTTTCTGAGAAATCATACTTGTAGTTTTCAATTACTTCTTTTGCAATAATTGAAGTTGCAGCAAATGATGAATTCTCTTCGCAATTATTAGATACAGTATTTGACTCAGCCGCTATAGTAAGGCCATCCTTGGGGGTGGACATCCCTACTATAGACTGATTTAAATTACTTGTTTTGCTGTTTTCAATAACAGCAATATTGTTGTTTTGGTTATTGCAAGCCGTTAAACCACACTCAGAAACAGCAGCCTTAGTAGGATTTTCTGCTGTATTCTGTGCATATAGAGTTAACGATATAGGCGAAACCAAAAATATTATATATAAAAAATATTTTTTCGTAGATACCATTATGTCTTGATCTTTATTTGGGCCCGTAAGACGATACATAAATTGTGTCTGGGGACTTAATTAATAAAATTTACGCGAGGGAAATAAAAATCGAAACTATGTCTATTTGCCGCTAGAAGCTGTGATTTTTCCTAATTGTAATCTGAAATCAGGTTTCTTAGGATTGAAGATGTCAATGAATGTTTCTTTGTTATCACTTTGAGAGTAAACATTAAAGAAAACACTGTTTCCATACCAGCTTTCTAAATCTTCATTGTTAGAATTGTACTCTGTAAAGATGTTTCCATTACATAGGTTAAAGTACATTTCTTCAAATTTGATTTTTTTAAGGTTGGCATCATTGATCTCAGTTTTGCTGTCCAATAAAACTGCAGGGTTAAATCCAGAGATTACACTTCTTTTCATTTCAAGAGAAGCGCCTTCTGCAACATATACAGCTTCTTTTACTAAACCTGCTTGAATATCAGCTTTAATATTTTCACTGTCGTTAACCATAGTAATATTGCTAGCAACAACTAGCGTTTGTTTTTTAGTAAAGTCTGTTTCACTTTTCTTCTCAAAAGATCTTACCTCCATACAACGAGATCCATCTTTAGTACTTGAGAAGTAAGAAGATCTAACTGCTAGAGAGTTGAAGAAACGGCATTGCGCGCCTTGAGAAAATTTAAAGTCATCGTTAACTGATTTATAAGAAACGAATTTTGTAGCATTTAAGTCACCACCCAAGATTCCGAAAGAATCTCCTCCTGCGTAGCTCACCATAACGTTTTCAAGTACAGTTTTGTTTCCAACTGCAGCAAGAGTCAAAGCATTGAAAGTATCTAAACCTTTTACTTTTTTTCCAGCAAACTCAATTCTTACGAATCTTAAAATTCCAGAGTTTGAAGCTACGTTGTCTCCACCGTAAGTAGTCATTGTTGGATCAAGATCTAGGTTATAAGAACCTACATTTCCAAATTTATTAATAGGTGCATCACCAAGGATTACGATTCCACCCCAATCTCCAGCTTTTTTCATGCTGCGGTTTGAAGTAAATACAATTGGATCTGTTTCTAAACCGTCAGCCACTAATTGTGCTCCTTTAGTAATTACTAATGTTCCTTTAGTTTCGAAATCACCAATAATTACAGTTCCTGGCTCAATAGTTAAAACTGCATTGTTTGTAACATATACGTTTCCTTGCAAAACGTAAATATTTCTTTTAAGCAATTTAGTATTAACAGAAATATTTCCTGCCAAAATTTGGTTTGCTTCTCCATAGTCAACTTTATTAGGCTTAAACTCGGTCCAGTTGTTTAACCAATTGGTGTAGCCCATAATTCCTTTCTCTTGTTGAGCATTCATACTCGCCACTGTCAAAAGAACGCAGATTAATTGAGTAATTTTTTTCATGATAAGGGGGTATTACGGTTAATAATAAATTTGGGTATGCGTAAATGAAAAAACTCCTCTCGAGTTTTCCGAAATTTCTCAGAATACTCGAGAATGAGTTCTTTTTTTATTATGTTTCTCAAAAGTGTCCGAATAAATTTTATCCATTTACGTAAACACTTTCAAAAAGGTTTTAAAAAGATAAAACTTTATTACATTTCGTTCAAGTCGTTGAACTCGTGTAATGATTTCAATGTACTTTCGTAGAACAAAATTGCAGCGATTAGATTTCCTTTATCAGAGTAAGGCATCATTTTTCTTTGGAATTCTACAGTTGTATCCAAGAATGTTGATGTACCTACTGCCTGAGCATCTAATATTTTTTTGTGATCACTATCGTCTGGAATACCAAGGTCAGCCATAGTAACCCCAGGTTTTGTAACCAAAGCAATGTAAGGGAGAGTTTTAACTAATACTTTAATACGCTCGATGTATAATTCCAAAAGTTCTCCCTTTTGCATACCACTCAATTCTTTTTGATCATGGTATTTACGGATAAGAGCAGTTGTACTGATAATACTTCTCGGTGCGTTTTTAGCTTGTGCCGAAACAGCCGCAGTAGTTAAGATAAAAAAAGCACTAAATAGAATAATTTTCCCTTTCATAGATTCTTATTTTATAATTGGTTGTTGATAAAAACAAAAATATATAAATTAACTTAATTAACAACTCGAATGGATTTTTTTTTCAAAAAAAAACCTTAAAAAAACCTTAAAAACCAGCGTTATGTCGAGAAAATGTGCGTTTTAACGCGCTTTTTGTTAAAATTGTTAATATTAAAACGGTAAGATATTGACTATAAAAAATAAAAAATTAACTCTTTAAATAATCAAAAAATAGCTCCTTTTACCGATTTTCGAAAAAAAATATTAACAAAAACATCTTGATATTTACTCACTTGGACATATTTATTAACAAAATTCTGTCGAAACTGATCTAAAAAAAATCAAAATTACAGTCCATAAATAATCTTACTTCCGAAAATTTTTGACTACACATTTTCTTCTATCTTTGCCCTATGCAATTTTCTCAAATTTTAGGTCAAGATTACATCAAAAGCCACTTGATAAAAAGTGCTGCTTCTGGTAGAATTCCTCACGCACAATTATTCGTTGGTCCAGAAGGAAGCGGTACATTAATAACTGCCATTGCGTACGCTCAATATATTTTGTGCGGCAATACCGGCGATGAAAATTCAAACGGAAACGATTCCTGCAATCTAAAGTTTGATAACATCTCACATCCCGATCTGCATTTTATTTACCCGACTGTCACCACCGAAGATGTAAAAACAAAACCGAAAAGTTTAGATTTTATTCAAGACTGGCGCAGTTTTATCCAAGAAATGCCATACGGAGGATTATTCGATTGGTACAAAATTCTAGGTGTTCAAAACAAACAAGGAGAAATTCGTGTTGAAGATGCTCAAGAAGTTTTAAAATCGCTTTCGCTAAAATCTTATGAAGGCGGTTACAAAATCATGATTATTTGGATGGCCGATAAAATGAATATTGCTGCTTCCAATAAACTCCTGAAACTTTTAGAAGAACCATCAGACAAAACCATGTTTATTCTGATTTCTGAAAACGAAGAAGATATTATCCAAACCATTCGTTCACGCTGCCAAGTAATCCACTTTAGCGGACTTCCAGAAAAAGTGATAGCTGAAGCTTTGGTCGCTCAAGAAAGTATAGATCCCAATTTAGCTAAGAAAATTGCGCATCAAGCTCAAGGAAATTTTAATAAGGCCTTGCATTTGCTAAAAGAAGACGATGACGATCTTCCTTTTGAGCAATGGTTTGTCAATTGGGTTCGTGCTGCTTTTAGAGCAAAAGGAAATGCCGCTGCGATTCAAGATTTGATTTCGTGGAGCGAGCAGATTGCTACGCTCGGCCGCGAAAGCCAGAAAAAATTTATTCAATATTGCATCGAAATGTTCCGTCAAGCCCTTATGCTCAATTATCAGGCTCAGAGTTTGGTTTATATCGAACCAAAAGTGGATAAATTTAAACTGGAAAATTTTGCTCCGTTTGTCAACGGAAATAATATTCACGAAATATTCAAAGAACTTTCAGATGCGATGTATCATATTGAAAGAAACGGAAATGCAAAAATAATCCTTACCGATTTATCGATCAAATTGACTCGTTTAATTCATAAAAAATAATTCATCAATGAACAATGTTGCCTCAATTTTACTTTTAGCTTTTCTAGCTTTAACTTTTTTGCAATCGGGTTACGAAAAAATTTTTTACTGGAAAGATAATGTCGCTTGGCTTAAAGAACACTTTGCCAAAACTCCATTAAAAAATCAAGTTCCGTTAGCGCTATTGCATTTACTAATTTTAGAATTAATTTCTGGAATTTTATGCGTTGTTGGAGGAATTCAATTATTCACAAACAACGGAAGAGAATTTGGTTTTTACGGAGCCATCTTTTCATGTATTTGTTTGCTAATGATGCTTTTCGGACAAAGACTTGCAAAAGATTACGATGGTGCGAGAACCATTGTCATTTATTTTATACCAGCTGTAATGGCTGTTTATTGGTTGAATTAATCAATATAGATTTTTAAAAATTAGCTTCAGATTTTTTAATCATTTTAATGTGTGAAATCTGTGGAGAAAAAGCTCATTCATTTGAGCATCAAAAACAATTTATTATTCAAAAGAAATGAATCCAAAACATCCTTCAGAATCCTTAACTATTTTAACTGATTTAGTTTTACCGAGCGAAACAAATCCTTTAAACAATCTTTTTGGCGGTGAGTTATTAGCCAGAATGGATCGCGCTGCAAGTATTGCTGCCCGCAGACATTCGCGCCGAATTGTTGTAACGGCTTCTGTAAATCACGTAGCTTTTAACAGAGCTATTTCGCTTGGAAGCGTTGTAACCGTAGAAGCAAAAGTTTCAAGATCTTTCAAAAGTTCGATGGAAGTTTTTATAGATGTCTGGGTAGAAGACCGCGAGTCTGGAAACAGAACCAAAGCCAACGAAGCTATTTATACTTTTGTTGCTGTAGACGACACCGGAAGACCAGTTGAAGTTCCTGCAATTGTACCAGAAACCGAACTAGAAATCCAGCGTTTTGATGCGGCGTTGCGTCGTAAGCAGTTGAGTTTATTACTTGCTGGTAAAATAAAGCCATCAGATGCTACAGAATTGAAAGCTTTATTTTTATAGTCCAATTTTGATACAAATTGGAACAATCAAACTTCTAAAAAAGAAGTAATTTTACAAACTGTAAAAATAAAAACCAGAATTAAGAAAGAATTTTCTTAATTTTATCCAATAAGACAAAACTAATAATTTAGATATTTTAGAAAATGAGTTCAGACAAAGAAGCCAAATTAAAAGCACTGCAATTAACGCTTGACAAACTTGACAAAACCTACGGAAAAGGAACCGTAATGAAAATGGGCGACAGAGCCATTGTAGAAGTAGAAACGATTTCTTCTGGCTCATTAGGGGTTGACTTAGCACTTGGTGTAAACGGATATCCTAAAGGAAGAATTATCGAAATTTATGGTCCAGAATCTTCTGGAAAAACTACTTTGACGCTTCACGCGATTGCAGAAGCTCAAAAAGCTGGTGGTATTGCCGCTTTTATCGATGCCGAGCACGCATTTGATAGAAATTATGCTGAAAAATTAAATGTTGATATTGAGAATTTAATTATTTCTCAGCCAGACAACGGAGAGCAAGCTTTAGAAATTGCCGAAAATCTTATCCGTTCTGGAGCTATAGACATTGTTGTAATTGACTCTGTTGCAGCTTTAACTCCAAAAAGTGAAATTGAAGGCGAAATGGGAGATTCTAAAATGGGTCTTCACGCACGTTTGATGTCTCAGGCTTTGAGAAAACTTACTGGAACTATCAGCAAAACAAACTGTACGGTTTTCTTTATCAACCAGCTTCGTGAGAAAATTGGTGTAATGTTCGGAAATCCTGAAACTACAACTGGAGGTAACGCACTTAAATTTTATGCTTCTGTTCGTTTAGATATTCGTCGTTCTGCTCAAATTAAAGATGGTGAAAACGTAATCGGAAACAGAACGAAAGTTAAAATCGTTAAAAATAAAGTGGCACCGCCATTCAAAACTGCCGAATTTGACATTATGTACGGAGAAGGTGTTTCTAAAACTGGTGAAATCTTAGATTTAGCGGTAGAATTTGATATCGTTAAAAAAGCAGGATCTTGGTTTAGCTATGGTGATACAAAATTAGGACAAGGTCGTGATGCTGTTAAAACTTTAATTAAAGATAATCCAGAACTTGCTGAAGAACTGGAAATTAAAATTAAAGAACACATAAAAGAATTGGCAAATGCCTAAAAAATAAGTCTAAGAAAGACGTTTTTAAAAGCCGAGTGATGATACAAAAATCGCTCGGCTTTTTTTATTTTGAAATAAAAATGAAATTTTCACGCAACCTTTTCATTAATCTTCCATCTGTATAAAAAAAGCAGTTTATGATTGGTACTGCCATATATCAATTTACGGTTTTTTTTAGAATTTACGTTGGTTGGTTATTTGAGTAAAAAATCCGTTGGTTTTCAAACTGACGGATTTTTGTTAAATTTTAAAATTCCGACGCAACCTTTTAAATTTTTCTGCATCTATAATAATGTGACATTAACTTGAGTTATTAACTAAACTCTTTATTATCAACCATTAATATTTTTAACCATGAAAGAAAAAATAGAATTGTTGTACAGTAAAAACCGAAGAAAAACCAAATTGAAATTTAAAAAAGTATTGCGTTTTATTTCAGAAAAGATAATTCACAGATAATAACTTTTGAATAAAAATAGGGGGTTTTTAATTCAAAAAAAAGCCGGTAGATTAATCAATCTACCGGCTTTTTGTATTTTACATAATGTTTTACGGTTATTTCTGAAAATCGATCAAACCATTGTAAATGATATTCCTAACTTGTTCTTTTAATTCTTTTCTGTTCTCAATCGTTAAACCTTCTGTTTCTACGAAAGGCAAAATTCGAGCGCGCATTTTTCCTGGACTTCCGCTCATAAACGTATAAGAAAAGCGTTCTTTATTGTCAGGAAAAACAATCGGCACAATCGGAATCTGATGTTCAATCGCCAATCGGAATGCACCATCTTTAAATTCATCAAGCAAAATGCTTTCATCGTCTGGCACTCCTCCTTCTGGAAAAATGCAAATGCTTAAACCTTGATTTAATCTATTTTGAGCTCTTTTAAAAACTTCATTTTTGCTTTTAGATGAGCTTCTATCAACTAAAATACAAGTTCGTTTATAGAAAAATCCAAAAAGCGGAATCTTCACAAGTTCCTTTTTTCCAACAAAAACAAAGGGGTTTTTAATTAAAGCCAGCATAAGCATAATATCGGTCATCGAAGTGTGGTTGGCCACAATCATGTAACTTTTACCTTTAATGAGCTTCTGTTCGCGTTTTACGGTATAGTAAAAGCCCATTCCGAAAAGGATAAATTTGGACCAGATTCGAGCCATTTTAAAGAAATACGGATATCCCTTTTCTGAGATAATAGAAATTAATAAAAATGGCAGCATAATTAATATCGGAACCGCCATCAAAACGTAGAACCAAATACGCCAAAGAATCCAAAAAGCAATTTTAAATATTTTCATAGATTCAAATGTAAGAAACCGAAATGAATTTTATAAAGATTTTTTATTCAAGTGCGCTAGATATTGTAACGCAAAGAACGCTAAGGATTTTCGCAAAGTTTTTAAAGCGATTTTTTTAGCCGTTGCTTCGCAATAAGTTCGCAAAGCTTAATCAATAAAGTTGTTTGCTACTCTTCTGATACCATTTTTTAAAAGACTTTCATTGAAATTTACCAATAAGCCAAGTTTAAAATTTCCTAGTTTTAAGTAGGTTAATGTTTGTGCCAAATGGTTAACGGTAAGTGATTCCACACTTTTTATCTCAATTAGAAATTTGCTTTCCACAAGCAAATCTATACGGTATCCGCAATCAAACTTAATTTCTTCAAAAATAAATGGCAAAGATCTTTCTTTTTCAACAAGAAGTCCTCGCTGCTTAATTTTATAAAACAAACATTCTTTGTAGACATTCTCTAATAATCCGGGCCCTAGTTTTTTGTGAATTTCAATTGCTAGTCCAATTACAATATTTGATATTTCGTTTTCTGTCATAATTTAAAAAAGTAAATTTATAAATATTTTCTTATAATTAAAACATTATAATCAAGCGATAAGAATTCTTAACAGGATTTACATTGTAGATAAAGCTTTGCGAACTTATTGCGAAGCAACATTTAAAAGAAATATAGCTTCTTTTTCTTTGCGAAAATCCTTTGTGTCCTTTGCGTTAAAAATCACATCAATATAAAAACCTATCAAAAAATCTTACCAGCAGCTCTGCGCTATAAAAAATTTGCCGTTCAAAAAAACATTCCGACATTTGCATTTCAGAAAAAAACGAGAATGGCAAAAATACTTACTGGTGTTCAAAGTACAGGAACACCGCATTTAGGAAATTTATTAGGGGCAATTATTCCGGCAATCGAATTATCAAATGATCCAGCAAATGAATCTTATTTGTTTATTGCCGATTTACATTCCATCACTCAAATTAAAGACGGAAAAACTTTAAGAGAAAACACCTATAGCACAGCTGCGGCTTGGCTTGCATGTGGTTTAAATCCTGAAAAAGTTACTTTTTACAGACAGTCTGATGTGGTGCAAACGACAGAATTGACTTGGTATTTGAGCTGTTTTTTTCCATTTCAAAGATTGACATTAGCACATTCTTTCAAAGATAAAGCAGATCGTTTAGACGATGTTAATGCTGGACTTTTTACTTATCCGATGTTAATGGCGGCCGATATTTTATTGTACGATGCTGAATTTGTTCCTGTTGGAAAAGACCAATTGCAACATTTAGAAATTACTCGTGATGTTGCTGCCCGTTTCAACCATCAAATGGGCGAAACATTTGTTCTTCCTGAAGCAAAAATTCAAGAAAACATTATGTTGATTCCTGGAACAAACGGAGGAAAAATGAGTAAATCTGCCAACAACATTATCAATATTTTCTTAGATGATAAGACTTTACGCAAACAAGTTATGAGTATTGAAACGGATAGTACTCCGCTTGAAGATCCAAAAAATCCAGATACTTGTAATGCATTTGCTATTTATTCTTTGTTAGGAACAGAAGAGCAGATCGCAGAAATGAGAGCTAATTATTTAGGCGGAAATTACGGTTACGGTCACGCGAAACAAGCTTTGTTTGAATTGATTACAGAAAAATTCAAAACAGAAAGAGAAAAATACAATTACTACATCAACAACCTTGAAGAAGTAGACGCTTTATTGAAAAAAGGCGCTTCTAAAGCTTCTGTAATTGCTGATGGACTTTTAGCGAAAGTTAGAGAAGTTCTTGGATTTCAGAAATAAAAAAGTTCTACAAATCGACATATTTAAAAACGCTGATCAAATCTGATCAGCGTTTTTTTTGATTTATAATTATTCTATTCCTAATTAAATTTTGTAACTTCAAGTATATTAATCATTTAAAAATAAAAAGATGAATAAGTACATTGAAGATTATAACGTTCCACCCTATTTATTTCAAGTTCTGAATATCATTTTCGGTTTATTGGCAATTTATATTTTATACCGATTGTATAAACATTTCAGAAATAAATAAAATAAGATTTTCTGCGTTAAATTGATTCAAAAAGTTTTCCTGGCAATGGACGAATAACGCCTTTAAGTTCCATTCCGATCAGAATTCCTGAGAGTTTATAAATTGGAATGTCGCATTCGATTGCAATAATATCCAATAATTCCTTGCCTCTCTTTTGGAGAAAATCATATATCTTTTGCTCATCGGGTTCCAATTCTACAAAAAGCTGTTTCTGAATATGTTTCGGTTTTTGTTTAATGTCCCAATTCAGCATATAAATCAAATCGGCGGCACTTGTCAATAGATTTGCTTTCTGCGTTTTTATCAAATTATTACAGCCTTGACTGTACTTATCGGTCACTCTTCCAGGTACTGCAAATACATCTCGATTGTAATCGTTAGCCATATTTGCCGTTATTAAAGAACCGCCTTTGTCGGCCGATTCAATGACAATTGTAGCTTCTGTCATTCCGGCTACTATTCGATTTCGACGAACAAATTTCTCTTTATCAGGATTCGAATCGCTCCAGAATTCCGTAATAAATCCGCCGTTTTCTTCCATTTTGGCCATGTACTTTTTATGCGTGCGCGGATAAATCTGATTCAACCCATGAGCTAGAACTCCAACGGTCTGCAGGTTATAATCCATCGCGGCCTGATGCGCCACAATATCAACACCGTAGGCAAATCCGCTGACAATAACGGGATCCAACGGAGCTAAATCTTCTATCAGTTTTCTACAGAAATCGGTACCGTAAGAAGTAATCTGTCTAGTGCCCACAATACTGATTAATTTTTTGTTTTTAAAATCCAGATTTCCCGCAGTAAAAATTAGAATCGGCGCATCAAAACAGTGTTTTAGCCGTTCAGGATAACTTTCGTCCTGAAAAAAAGAAACGTCGATAGAATTGTTTTTAATGAAAGAAAGTTCGCGATCTGCCTTTTCAAAAATGGTCTTGTCTTTTAAATTCTTCAATAAAGCAGCTCCAATTCCGTCAACTGCGGCCAACTGAGAACTTTTTGCTTTAAAAATCTCTGAAGCCGACCCAAAAGTATGAAGCAGTTTTTTGCCTAAAATATGTCCCACTCCATCAACTTTCAATAAGGCTAGTAAACTAAATAATTCCTGATCGGTCATTTCTTTAAAACATTATGTAAAATAGAAAAAATAATTTCACTCATTTGAAGTGGCAAATATCATTAAAACAAAGTAATTTCTTAATAAATTTAAGATTTAATTTTTCCGATTTCGTCAGATCTTCAATAAAAATGAACTTAAATAATTGAAAACGAATTGTCTAAAAATAAATCTCAATTGTTAATAAAAATTGTGAATAAAATTTTGATAACTATAAGCGTTGCATAACTTTGTTGATATGAAAATCGAAGTATATATCTCACAGTTATTGTATCGTTATCAGTGTGTAACGGTTCCAGGATTTGGTGCATTTTTAACAGAAACGCATTCGGCTCAGCTGAATGAAAGCACTAATTCGTTTTTTCCTCCAAAAAAGACTATTTCTTTCAACAGCCGAATCAAAAATAATGATGGACTGTTGGCAAATCATATTGCACAAGCCGAAAAAACATCTTACGGTTTTGCAGTAAGTGCTATTGCGTTTGAAATTTTAAACTGGAAAAAAACACTGGAAGAAGAAGGTGTGATTCTTCTAAAAAATATTGGAGAACTGCGTTTAAACTCTGAAAGCAACATTGTTTTCAAACCAAACGATCATACCAATTACTTGGCAACTTCTTTTGGGTTAAGCCCTTTTGTTTCTCCGATGGTGAAAAAAGAGGTTTTCGAGAAAAAAATCGAAAAAATCGCGGCCAAAGAAAAAGATGCTGTTTTATTGCATGAAAATGATGAAGAAACCAAATCTTCAAATCCGTTTTTGCGATATGCTGCCATTCTTGTTTTAGGACTTGGAATTACAGGAAGCATTGGATATCCTTTATATCAAAATCAAATTGACAATCAGACACTTGTTGTAGAACAGGCGGTTCAGAAAAAAGTACAGAACAAAATTCAAGAAGCTACTTTTTTTATCAAAAGTCCGCTTCCTGCTGTAACACTTTCTGTAGATTCTGCTGCAGTTGAAACTGTTGAACCAACAATGCCTTATCATATTATGGCAGGTGCTTTTAGAAGTGAGCAAAATGCAAGAAAGGCTTATAACCAACTGATAAAAGATGGTTTCAAAGCTAGAATGCTAAAAGAAAACAAACACGGACTGTTTCCTGTTTTGTACGGAAGTTATGCTACAATGAAAGAAGCGGAACAAGCACAAAAAGAAATACAAAAAGGCGAAAATCCTCAAGCTTGGATTCTGGTCGAAAACCTATAAATCTTAAAATATCCCGTTCTTCTGAATGGGATTTTTTTTGGCTTATTCTATTCATAAAATGACTTTATGCTCTCTTTTGTGCAAAATTCCACTTCTATTTTTGCTCAAAAATTTAAATCATGAAGTACATTTTAAAACTTGCTTTACTCATAGCAATTGCTCTAAATTCTAATACGTTCTTTGCTCAACAAAATACTACTGAACAAGAGCAGCAATATGCGATCAAAAAAACAACCGACGAGTCAAAAAGAACGATCAATGATCGCAACAGAAAACTTGAAGACGAACAGAATAAACTCAAAAAAGAGCAGAAAAAATTAGACAAACAGCAGAAGGAACTTCAAAATTCCCAAAAAGATCTTCAGAATACCAATAAAAAAATTGAGAAGTTAGAAGCAGACAATCAAAAACTTAGAAATAAAATAAATACGACTTCGGTTTCTGATGAAGCTTTGCAAAAACAAGAAGTAAAAATAAAACAGCAAGAATTAGAAATTCAAAAATTAAAATTGAAGAAAATTCAACAGCAAAAGAAGTTAGAAGAACTTAATGCTTCGGTATAATTCAAAATAAAAAGCCAGATTCAAAAGAATCTGGCTTTTTGTTTATCGTGAAACAATTTTTGCATTCTGTTCCAAAATTGCTTTATCATTTTGAGTTATAATCAATTGAGCTGGAGGCGAGTTATCTTCTCCCAAAACAATAAAATGGCATTCATAAACATAATTACCTTTTTTAAATTCGTAATGATGATTTCCTCCTGTTCCGTCTGCGAAGAAAACTCCATTTTCAATTATTAAATCTGGAATATCGGTCATTTTCTTTTTGATTGACCATGAAGCGTAACGATAATTATCATTTCCCAAATCATCAATTCTGATTCTGAACTTTGAGGTTTCGAGAATAGCAACAGGTTTTTTGAAATTTGAAATCGAAGAATTGACATTTTTTTTCTGTGTTGCAATCAAAGAATTCTTCTGTTTCTTCTCTGCCTCTGACTGATAATTGATACTGATAATTTTACCGTTAGTATCAATCCAAAGATCGCCTTGGTATAGCATAATTCCGCGCCATCCCACTTCTGACCAGTCTTTTGCCGGATTAGATTTGACGATTTTGTCAATCAAAGTCTTATCAAAAATTTCGTTATATCTTTTTAAAAATTCCGTTTTATTCCTAACCGACGGAATTGGATTTTCGCGATTTAGCGGAAAAGTGATTCGTGCCGCAACCGCATTTTTATTATTATTTTTTACTTCAGAAATAAACGTTGAAATAAACTTTTGATATTCTGGTTTCAGTTCCTGACTTTGTACAAACTGTGAACAGATCATCAGAAAAAAGAAAAAAAGTGCTTTACATTTCATAGCTAAATTTTTAAGAATCAAAATCATACATCAAATTTACTAAAAATGCAATCACAAAATTTTACAAAATTATGGTTTCCAATTATCACATTTACGCTTGTTCCACGTAGGGCTGAGAAAGACCGTTCTCAAAAAATTAATTAATACTTGCCTTGAACATTTTCAGTTCATCCCAAGTAAATTCATCTCCATGCTTTTCTTTCAAAGGACTCAAAGATTCTTCTTGATAAAATTCAAATGCCTCGCGAAGGGCCAAAATTTTATCATACGGCAAAACATCGTTAATATCCACTTTTTTTACCTGAATCAATTTTATCAAATGCGTTTCGATAGTCTGCACTGTCAGTTTACGCATTCTGGCAATATCTTCAATTGAATGTTTCTCGAGCCACAAATCATGCGTTTCTTCAACTGTCGTTTTTTTAGCCGTTTTAAGCTCACTTTTTTCCGCTTTAGCTGATTTATATCGCACAACGGGTTCTTCTGCTCTAAAAATGTCTGTATTTGTCGTCTGAAGCTCTCCGCGAATTCTTTCCGCTTTGTTGATTTTATAATTTTTAATATTTGGCGACGACAGCTTTTCTTTGCTGATCGCTTCACCAGCAACCACAACTTCGATCAATAATTTCGCTTTCATCAATCGTAAAACTGCTTTCGTCTGAAGATCTTCCAGAAAATTCAATTCTTCGTAAAACTCTTTTACTTTTTTAAATTTTTGAATTTCAGCCATTTTATAAATTAAATCATCGACCAATTTGTCCATTGGCTTGAAAAAATAATCGTAGGCCGCTTCTACCCTTTCTTTCACAAAAAGTAGATCGACCGTTTCTTTGCTGAAAATTTTGTTGAGCTGAATGATGAATTTCTGCGAAGGTTCGGCAAGCTGCTCAATCGTGTCCAAACGTTTGTGCGCCCAAACTGCGTGTTTTGTTTTTTCAGAACCAGCCGCATTTTCGTTGTAACTAAAACGATGATTGCGCCATTCTTGTGCTAAATCATTCCAATTAAAACTGTTTATCAAATAGTTATGAATAAAATTTTTAGTTTCGAAGTGAAGCGAATTTTTTAAAGTTTCTTCCGTTGCTCGGTTCAAAGCGTAATCCATCACATCTTGATCGTTGGAAATGCCATTCATCTGCATCGGAGAAAGCAAAATAAGCCCATTTAACGAACGTAAACGTGAAAGTGCTACATAGGCCTGCCCAGGCAGAAAAACTTGCGATACGTCGAGCGCTGCTTTGTCAAAAGTTAACCCTTGGCTTTTGTGCACTGTAATTGCCCAAGCCAGCTTGATCGGATAATGGGCAAAAGTTCCCAAAACTTCTTCTTCGATATCTTTCGTCTGTTCGTTGACTTTGTAGCGAATATTTTTCCATTCGTACTTTTCCACTTCAAGCGTCATGTTCTCTTCTGGAAAATGAACAAAGATTTCTTCGTCAGACAAAGATTTGATTACGCCCATTTTTCCGTTGAAATATCTTTTTTCAAAAGACAAATCATTTTTAACAAACATAATCTGCGCGCCGACTTTCAATTTCAGTTCTTCTTCAACAGGAAAGATCTTTTCTGGAAAATCTCCAACCACAAATGGTGTATAAACGTATTCTTTACCATCTAAATCATTGATTGACTGTGAGTTGATAGAGTCTGCTTTGGCATTATGTGTTGTCAGCGTGATGTAGCCTTTGTTCTCTTTGAAGTCAAAATCTGGCTTAACATACTGATTTAGAACAGCTATGTCTTCTGGAGTAATCTGATTATTTCGCAAATTGTTCAAAACAGAAATAAAAGCATCGTCGGTCTGGCGATAGATTTTTGACAATTCGATATAAATCGGCGGATAGGTTTGCAAAACGTGAGAATGAAAAAAGAATTTTCCGCGGTAATAGTTTTTCAGCGTTCGCCATTCTTCATCTCGAATAACTGGCGGCAATTGCAATAAATCTCCAATAAACAAAACCTGAACTCCACCAAAAGGCTGCGTGTTTCTCCGAACCGTCTGCATCATAAAATCGACAGCATCTAGCAAGTCGGCGCGCATCATACTCACTTCATCAATAACCAGAAGCTCCATGTTTTTGATCACATTTCGCTTGACGTTATTCATTTTGAAATGACGGCGCAGTGTCTCTTTGTTTTCAAACTTTACCGTTTCTGTAAATTGCGCGCTCGCATCGTACGACGGAATAAACGCAGAAAACGGAAGCTGGAACATGGAATGAATCGTTACTCCGCCCGCATTCAAAGCCGCGATACCAGTTGGCGCAACAACTACAGTATTTTTGTGGGTCGTCGCAATAATTTCGCGCAAAAGCGTAGTTTTTCCTGTTCCTGCTTTTCCGGTTAGAAAAATAGATTTTTGAGTCTGATTGATGAATTGTAAAGTGTAAGCTGCCGCTTCTGAAACGTTCTGCATTTTGCCTGTATTGAAAAATAAAATTACCGCATTTTTATAAAAAGAAAAAACCTAAATCTTTAGTGGATTTAGGTTTTCAGTAATTTAGTTAGTTTGGTAGTGTTATTTTTTAGCTTCGCCTTCTTTTGTTTCAGCTGCTGGTTTTGCATCTGCTTTTGGTGACGCTTTGTATTTGTCGTTTAATTCTTTGATGATTTCTTTTGTGATATCATATTTGTCTTCAGCATACAAAACTGTTGCAGCATCTCCTGTTCCGTAGATGTAAGAGTAACCGTTTTTCTTTCCGTACTCTTTGATGAATTTTTTAACTCCACTAACAAGAGAATCCATTTCGACACCACTTTCTTGTTGCAATTGTTGTGCTAATGCTTGTTGTGCATAACCTAATTGCTGCTCTCTTTTTTGCAACTCAGCACCTCTTTGCTGTGCCCAAGCTTGACCGTTTGCTTGTGCCTGGCTTTGAAAATTAGCAGCGTCTTGTTTAAAACGTGAAATCTCAGCTTGTAATTGTCTACCTTTTTCTTCCGCTTGAGCTTTGTACTTTGCCTCTAAATCTTTTGCCTCAGTGTATTCTTTCATCAAAACCGAAGTATCCACGTAAGCTGTTTTTACTTCCTTTACCTCTGCTGTTTTGTTACAAGAAACTGCGAAAACTGAAAGTGCGATAATAACTAATGCTTTTTTCATTTTTTTTAAATTCTATTTTTTAAGTATTGAAGACAAAAATATAAAAAAATCAATAGCATCAGCATAAAGTTTAAAAAATGCGCAAATTTTATGATATTGTTTTTATTTATAGAAAAAATAATAGCAATAATTCAACTTTATAGCATAAATACGGCCGTTTTTTTGACTTTTTTTAAAATAAAAAAGCTATTTCTCCAGTATTTTGAAGAAATAGCTTTTTGCTGATTTTTTAGGTTTTATTTATTCTTTAAAACATAAATATGCGATGAATATTCTTGTGTGCTTTTGGCTCTCCAATTTGATTTTAAACCAACGAAAAAAGCTTTGATATAATTCATTTTCCCCGTTTTGTATTTTTCGGATAAAAGACTCACATAAAACGAATCGAACTTCATTGGAAGAATCTTTTCTAATTTCATGTCTACTCTTTCAAAAAGCAATTGAATCGATTTTTTTGAAAAATGCCAAAAGTGAATTGGCACATCATAAGCGGCCCAAAAAGTTCCGTAATGTTGCGCATCAAAAGATTTATGATTTGGAACCGCAACAATTAAAGTTCCAGTTGGTTTTAATAAACGCTTTAATTCTGCAATTTGTAATTCCAAATTTGGAACGTGTTCTAATACGTGCCACATTGTAATTACATCAAAAGAATTATTTTCTAAAGTGCTTGTTTCTTCTACAAAAGAAATTCCTTTTTGCTTTGCAATATCTTTTGCCCGATCGCTTGGTTCTACCCCAACGGTTTGCCAACCATCATTTTTTGCTGTCAAAAGAAAATCTCCTGTTCCAGCACCAATATCCAAAATTTTGCCTTTTTGTGGTTGCTGAATATTGATTAAATTCAATTTATTTTGAAGTGCAATATTTTTAACAAAATGATACGCTTTTTCAAATAATGACCGTTTGTTGTCTGTATGCGAAATATAATCTTCGCTTTCGTAATATCTTCCTAAATTTTGAAGTTCAGGTTGTGGAGAAGTAATCAGCATATCTAATTCTTCATCTTGATATAATTCAAAAATTTCTTTTGAAACAGAATGGTCTTTTACTGTAAGAAAGTGTTTTTTATTTAAAACGTTCATTTTTTAAATTTATAGATATTGGATTTAATTTATAGCAAATCCTAAAAGCGAAATTCTATCGCTTTTAGGATTTTTATTTAAGTTTATTTTTTAATCTTTTTCAAAAATATGATAACTCAACTTTATTGCAATCTTCTGATAGCTTTCAAAAACAGTTTTATTTGCTTTAAAATTTCAGTTTATCAAATTTAAAAAACAATTAAAATGATATTTATTTTTATAAAATCATTTCAATTTTAAGAAAAGGTTTCACGTGGAACACTAGTAATTTTAGATTTTAGAATTCAGATTTTTAGATTTTATAGTTTCACGTGGAACACTTCCACCTTAATTCTAAAATCTTAACTCAGAAATCTAAAATAAATTACCTTCCCATATAAATCAAAAGCACGGAAATATCACTTGGTGATACTCCGCTTATTCTTGAAGCTTGCGAAATAGTTACAGGACGAATCTTGCTTAATTTCTGTTTTGCTTCTATCGACATAGATTTTATTTTATCGTAATCGAAATTTTCTGGAATCTTTACTTCTTCTAAACGATTTAGTTTATCAGCATTATTTCTTTCCTTCTCGATATATCCAGAATATTTTACCTGGATTACGGCTTGTTCTACAATTTCTTCGTCCAAATCATTTTCTTTGATATATTCTGAAACCTTTTCAAATTTCAACATATCTTCCAATTCAATTTGTGGACGAGAAAAAATCTTGAACATTTTATCTCCTTGCGAAATCGGCGCAGATTCTTTTGATTCCAAAATTGGATTGGTTTCTGCAACACTTACACTCGTCTCTCTGAAGAACGAAACCATCTTTTCAGATTCGTTCAGTTTTCTTTCCATTCTGCGTAAACGATCTTCAGAAGCTAAACCAATTTCGTATGACATTGGCGTCAATCTAAAATCGGCATTATCCTGTCGCAACAAAGTTCTGTATTCTGCTCTTGATGTAAACATACGATAAGGTTCTTCTGTTCCTTTTGTAATTAAATCATCAATTAAAACTCCAATGTATGCTTCGTCACGTTTTAAAATCAGTGGCTCTTTTTCGTGCACTTTCAAGTGTGCATTTATTCCGGCCATCAAACCTTGAGATGCTGCTTCTTCGTATCCAGTCGTTCCGTTAATTTGTCCAGCAAAATATAAACCTTCTACTAACTTCGTTTCCAAAGTATGTTTCAATTGTGTTGGAGGAAAAAAATCATATTCGATTGCATAACCTGGACGGAAGAATTTCACTTTCTCAAATCCAGCGACAGAACTCAAAGCTTTAAATTGAATATCTTCTGGAAGCGAAGTTGAAAATCCGTTTACGTAAACTTCGCAAGTATTCCATCCTTCTGGCTCAACAAATAATTGATGACGTTCTTTATCTGCAAAACGATTAATCTTATCTTCGATCGAAGGGCAATATCTCGGACCTAAACTTTTGATTCTTCCGTTGAACATTGGAGAGCGATCAAAACCTTCTCGCAAAATATCATGAACATCTAACGAAGTATACGTCATGAAACAAGAACGCTGATGCGTTAATGGAGTTGTCAAATCTGAATATGAAAACTTATCTGGTTTTGCATCTCCTTTTTCTTCGTTCATTTTCGAATAATCCAAAGAACGTCCATCTACACGAGGAGGCGTTCCTGTTTTCATTCTTCCCGCTTCAAAACCTGCTTTAATCAAATCTTCGGTAATTCCAGTTGCAGCACTTTCTCCTGCTCTTCCTCCACCGAATTGTTTTTCTCCGATATGAATCAAACCATTCAAAAAAGTACCATTCGTTAAAACGACAGACTTCGCTTTGATTTCTACACCAAGCGAAGTTCTAATTCCTTTTATTTTTCCATTCTCAATTATCAACCCTTTTACCATTTCTTGATAAAAATCAAGGTTTGGAGTTTTCTCCAACATCATTCTCCATTCTTCAGCGAAACGCATTCTGTCACTTTGAACTCTTGGAGACCACATTGCAGGTCCTTTCGATTTATTCAACATCTTAAATTGAATTGCCGTGCGATCGGATACAATTCCCGAATATCCACCAAGCGCATCAATTTCGCGAACGATCTGTCCTTTTGCAATTCCACCCATTGCAGGATTACAAGACATCTGTGCTATGTTTTGCAAACTCATTGTAACCAATAAAGTTTTTGATCCCAAATTTGCAGCCGCAGCCGCAGCTTCAGAACCAGCATGGCCTGCACCAACCACAATAACATCGTATTCTTCTAAAAACATTTTTGTTTTATTATTCTCCAAAAACCGCTAACGCGGTTTCTAGAATTACATTTATATTTTTTTTTGTTCCACGTGGAACGAAACTCTAACCTTCAATTTTAAAAATTCCAAATTCCAAAAAACTGGAATCTTCAAACTGGAATCTTCAAATTCAAACGTTCCACGTGAAACATTTTTATTTCAAAATCACAACTTCCAAATAGAACTTCCAAATAGAACTTCCAAATAGAACTTCCAAATAGAACTTCCAAATAGAACTTTCAAATAGAACTTTCAAATAGAACTTTCAAATAGAACTTTCAAATAGAACTTTCAAATAGAACTTTCAAATAGAACTTTCAAATAGAACTTCCAAATAGAACTTCCAAACAGAACTTCCAAACAGAACTTCCAAACAGAATCTTTAAACAGAGTCTTTAAAACCAAACGTTCCACGTGAAACATTCTAACCTTCCATTCTAACCTTCCATTCTAACCTTCCATTCTAACCTTCCATTTTAAATTTCCAAACAGAACTTTCAAAATCATGTTCCACGTGAAACACTATTCATCTTTTCTAAATATCAGATTTAAATATCGTTCCACGTGGAACGATTTATCTCAAAGAATCACTTCTCTTTTATAACGTTCCACGTGGAACGTTTGTATATTCATTAACTAAAATATGTTTCACGTGAAACATTTTAAAAGCTAAACCTAAAAACGTTTCACGTGGAACATAATTTCAAAGAAGTTTAATTACTGTTCCACGTGAAACATCTTCATCTTTTCCTCTTCCTTTGCTCTCATTAATTGAGCATCTTTATCAGATTTATCTTTGTACCCGCAGTAGTGAAGTATACCGTGTGAGAGCACTCTCTTAAGCTCTTCAGCAAATGAAACATTAAAGTCTTTTGCATTGTCTGCAACACGCTCTACAGAAACAAAAATATCTCCATTTAACTCGTTACCAACAGTATAATCAAAACTGATAATATCTGTAAGAGTGTCATGATCCAGATACTCTACATTTATTTTATGAAGATATTCATCGTCACAAAATATATAATTGATTTCTCCTTCAGTCTTCTTTTCAGAAACAATTACAGCACTTAGCCAGTCGCTAAAAGCCTGCTCGTCTCCTAAAGTAAAATCTGTTTCGTAATTAAAATTTATCATTTTGTATTAAAGTATTCTTGAACTTTTTGATTAAAATTCGAGCGCAAAGGTAGTGATTGTCTGTTTAATATCTCTACACTGTTTAAATATTCCAATAATGAACTTGGTAAAGCATTAGAACGATTTGTAAAATCTGCCTTATTAGTTTCAGATTGTCTTTGTGTATCCTGTCTTTGTTGCTGAACTGCGTTGTTTAATTTCCATAATTCTTGTTGAATATTTAAAATACGTTGCAAGTTCTCATTCTTAAAACCTTTATTTAAAATCTGTTTTTCAGATTGCTTCATCTGGTCTATTACAGATTTACCTTGAGAGTCCAAACCTTTCTTTGCTAATTCTTTTTGCAATGCTTCACGAAGTTTAACTTGCTCTTTGTAAATCTCCATAATAGCCTCTGCATCTCCTTCCCCATCTTCACCTTCTTTTCCATCTTTTCCATTACCAGAACCTTGGTTACCTTGCCCGCTTTTTCCTTTTCCATCTTTACCATGCCCTTCCTTTCCATTACCATCTTTACCTTGGTTCTGACCCTGCTTACCTTCTCCACTTTGTCCTTGTTGTCCTTCACCAGGTTTACTTCCAGGCTTCATTCCTTCTTTCATTTTATCAGCAAGACCTTTTTGCTTTTGTATAATATCTGGCAATTGCATTCCTTGTCCGTCTCCTGGTTTAGGTTTTCCAGCTCCCGGTTTAGGCATAGACATTTGCATATTATTCAACAAATCACTTAAGAAATCGGCTAACTTATTAGCAGATGAAACCGCATATTGCTGGTGTGAAACTCCTCTTGGAATCTGAACATCGGTTAAGGTTTCGATAGCTTTATCCATATTGTATTGAACGTTTCCGATTTCTTTTGTTACATCTTCAGCAACCTTTGGGTTACGTAATGAAAGTGCAAACAAACTATCGTCAACATGTCTAAACTGTTGTTTTAAATTCTGCTGAATCTTAATGTTTTTTGTGAATGTAGAAGAACCTAATTTCATTGCTTTGAACTGTTTCATCACATCTTCTTGTGACAAAGAATATGCTAAAAGATTATCCAGAATCTGACGAAGCATTGCTACATCTTCTTCCAATTGTTCTTGCTCGCCACCTTCCATTTCGCTCTGCATTTCCTGAGCCATGTTCTTCATTTTCTTGGCAGCACTTTTCTGTTTTGTTTTGGCCGAAGAAGTATTCTTTTTACTTAATTCTTCTGAAGCTTTATTAAGATCATTATCTACATCTTTCTCTTTAGAAGCATCAGAAGGAATATCTAAAGGTTTCTTTAAAGTCTTATTTTCTTCTTTCAAATCTTTTAAATCTTCCTGAATCTTATCAAAAGATTTATTGATTTCATCTTGCTTTTCTTTAGTATTATCTTTCTCTTTATTTGATAACTGTTCCTGTTGTTCTGACAGTTTGTTTAGTTTCGCAGCAACTTGTTCTGCTTTCTTAGAAACATAAAAACGTTTTGTCAGCTCAACTAATTGCTCTAGATTACGAGATTGGTTTTTACTGATTTGTTTGAACTTTTCCATTTTATCAAACAGATCTTCGCTGTTTAATTTATCATTTAAGTTCTTCAATTCATCTAATAATTTCTGATTCTTTTCTAAATCTTTCTGTGCATTATCTAAACGCTTTTGTAAATCTTCAGCGGTTTTATCTTTCTTATCGTCTTTAAATTTATCCAGATTCTGATTCATTTTCTCAGAGAATTGTTTCATCATTTCGTCTTGTTGTTTCTGACGTTTGATAAAATCATTGATCTTCTGCTGATCTTTAAACTCTAGATTATCTTTTTCTTTTCCGGTATTTTGAAGCTTATCCATTTCAGAAATCTGCTTGGTTTGATTCTTCAAAGACTTAGATAAACTATTGATGTTATTATTTTGCTGTTGTAATTCTTGGTCTTGAATTTCATCTGTTGTAGCAACACGATCTGAAAATGTAGAAGACTTTGTACTCTTAAAACCATGTGGTGCATCGTTATCAAAAACCTCAAAATAGTATTCGTAAGATACTCCTTCTTCTACTGGAAGATTACTTGGAAAATTAAAAACAAACTGATCGAATACACCAGACTTCACATTGATATTTCCACGCTTAGCAGACTGTGGTTTGTTACGTTCGTAGTACACAATCTGTAATCTTGAAAGTCCATAATCGTCACCTACTCTTCCTAGAATATAGTTCTTATCTAGCTTCAAACTGTCTGGCGCTGGCCCAACATTGATGGTTGGAAACTGATCTTTGATCACAGAAAGCTGATAATCTAGTTTTTCGTAGTTTTTAACCTTATCATTAGACGTAAGTATTTGATATTCGGTATTTTGACTTATATTTTTAGCTAATTTAAACTCATTTTCTGTCTTATTGAACTTCAAAACTTCATTTTCTCTTTTCCACACTACTTCTTGCGTAGATTTGGTATTCATTCTCCAAGTGACAGTCGTTCCTTCAGGTACAATTGCATTTCCAGTTCCTTGAATTGTCTCTGATTTTTTCTTTAGGTAAGAAGGAAAATTCAAAACCATTTCGAAGTTTGCAATAGACGGAACTGTGATCACTTTCAATTCATAATCTTCTGAAACTACATTATTTCCTTCGAAAGAAAATTGAATATTCTCTGTTGGTTTTTCAACTTTGAATTCAAACTTTCCAGGTTGAGAAGATTCCATAAAATAGCTTTCATCTCCAATATGGATCATCACATTTTCTGGAACAATGTTTCCAACAGATTCCATTTTGATAACGAAATCTTTGTTTTGTTCTGCTTGTAAATTAGAATTTAGAACTACAAATTTGAAAGGTGCTGGCGGTAAAAATGCAGAATTGAAATGCACTACTCTATTCAAACTTTGAGAAATTACATTGCTATTTCCAGAAATATAAAACACTGCAAAAAGTAAAATTGGAACTAAAGCTAACGGCAAATATTTTTTATTTGCTTTAAAATTGATTGCATTTCCAAAAGGAATTGGTTGCAAAGAATTGGCTTTTTGTTCTATCGAAGCCAAAACTAACTCTGAACTTTCAGCATTATTTTCTGAAGACAATTGTAAAAAGTTCGTCAGCTTATCACTCACTTCTTTGAAATGATTTCCAATAATTTTGGAAGCTTGCGTATAATCAATTCCTTTTTGAAGTTTGAATAATTTGAATAATGGAAATACAATTAAACGAATTAAAAGGAAAACTTCAACAGCAATAAATAGCCAAAATAAAAACGTTCTTCCTAATGGTTTTAACCAAAGAAAGTATTCTACAAAAAGCGTAAACAAGAAATACAAAAGTCCGAATCCGGTAAAAAGTAAGATGCCTTTTATCAATTCGTTGGTATAATATTTCTTAATGAAAGCCTCTAGCTTTTGATATATCGCAGATGATGTCTTCAAAATAAATCTGTTTTGATTATAACCTATAAAAGTAGTAATTATTGAGATTCAAATTCCAAAAAATAAACTCCAAATTCCAACTGCAATACAAGCTTGGAATTTGGAATTTTAAAAAATTTGGAATTTAAGTAATGTTGTATCTTTGCATTAAAATATAAACAAAATGTCAAAGCAAGTTCGTGTGCGTTTTGCACCAAGTCCGACTGGACCATTACATATTGGCGGAGTGCGTACTGCCCTATTTAATTATTTATTTGCCAAAAAACATAACGGTGTTTTTTATCTGAGAATTGAAGATACAGATCAGACTCGTTTTGTTCCAGGTGCAGAAGCTTACATTATGGAAGCTTTGGAATGGTTAGGAATTGCTCCTGAAGAAACAGTTGGAAAAAATGAAAAATTTGGTCCGTACAGACAAAGCGAACGTAAAGATTTATACCAACAATATGCCGATCAATTAATCAATTCTGGTTGGGCATATTATGCTTTTGATACTCCAGAAGCTTTGGATGCTCATAGAAAACAGCATGAGGCAGAAGGAAAAACATTTATTTACAATCATCATAATCGTGAAAAACTGGATACCTCTTTAGTAATTTCTGCTGAAGAAACTGCTAAGAGAATTGCAAATGGAGAACATTATGTGATCCGTTTTAAAACTCCGGTTGATGAAACTTTACATTTGAAAGATATCATTCGTGGCGATGTTAAGTTCGAAACGAATCTTTTGGATGATAAAGTTCTTTTCAAAAGTGACGGAATGCCAACTTATCATTTGGCTAATATTGTTGATGATCATTTAATGGAAACTTCACATGTAATTCGTGGAGAAGAATGGTTGCCTTCTATGCCACTTCACGTTTTATTATACAGAGCTTTTAATTGGGAAGCTCCAGAATTTGCACATTTACCTTTGATTTTGAAACCAATTGGAAATGGTAAATTATCAAAAAGAGATGGAGACAAAATGGGATTCCCAGTATTTCCTTTAGAATGGAAAACAGAAGAAGGCATTTCATCTGGTTATAGAGAAAAAGGATTTTTCCCAGAAGCAGTTGTAAACTTCCTTGCTTTACTTGGATGGAATGATGGAACTGATAAAGAAATTTATTCTCTAGAAGAATTGGCTGCATCTTTTGACTTGAGCAGAGTTCACAAAGCTGGAGCAAAATTTGATCCTGAAAAAAATAAATGGTTTAACCACCAATATTTAATAAAACAAAATGATGCAGATTTAGCAAAAGACTTCACTCCTATTTTAGTAAAAAAAGGTGTTGCCATTTCTAAATATGATATTACAAGAATTGTTTCTTTGATTAAAGAAAGAGCCAATTTCGTTTCTGATTTCTGGGATTTAACTGATTTCTTTTTCCAAGCGCCAACAGCTTACGATGAGAAAGCAAGTAAAAACTGGAAGGAAGAAACACCAGCTTTAATGCAAGAATTGATTTCGACTCTTGAATATATTGACGGTTTTGATTCTGCAAATATTGAAGCGATTGTAAAAGACTGGTTAACCAAAAATGAAATCGGAATGGGGAAAGTGATGCAACCTTTCCGTCTTAGTTTGGTTGGAGCTTTGAAAGGTCCTCACCTATTTGACATTGTAGAAATCATTGGAAAAGAAGAAACTATTTCTAGAATTCAAAAAGCGATTTCAACTTTATAAAAACAAAAAGCTCCCAAATTGGGAGCTTTTTTATTAGATAATTTTTGAATCGGCCATTACTTTAAATTCACCTTCAGTTAATTGGTTAGACAAATTTGCTCCCCAATTCATAGCGCCTGGCATATATAACCATAAGATTTCATTTGTTTCACAATCTACTATAATTTTAAAATATACAATTGTTGACATTGAAACAAATGGTGCATTTGACTTAACAATTCCGTAAGGAGCTGTATATAGAACAGCTGTGTTTTTAGATTTATTAACTAGTGCATCGTTTAATTCAGATTCAGATACAAACTTCAAATCTCCACCATAATTTTTTGTTGCTGCTTCTTTTGTTCTGCCCTTTGCCAACATATTATCTTCTACTAATAATGTTTTCCCCTTTAGTTTAGAAACATTTTCTTTAGCCATTTTTTCGGCATACTTATCAAAATTTAAAACTTTATCATTTGCAATAATCCAATCTACATTGGCTTGCAAAATTGTTAAGGCATATTTGTAATCTGACTCAGATAAAGTATTATTATTATTTAAGTTTCTAGATGGCAAATAAATCTTTGAATCTGTTTTAATAATATTGCTTTCAATTCTAGTAAATGCTATTGCTGGAACATTTTGAGTTGTTTTAAATCCCCAGTAACCTTTATCATTCAATTGAACTAATCTTAAAACAGCATATGATTTATTTTTAGCTTTTTGTAAAGCTTCAATTTCACTAGTCGTTTTAAATTCCATTTTATCAGTAAAAGCCCAATACTTTTCAGCATAAATTTTAAAATCTTTATTAAAATCAACAATAAATTTTTTGTAATCAGCTAGCTCATCTGCTTTCTTAGGTTTATCCAATTTTTTTAGAACGTCTTCGTCTTCTTCAAGAACTTCAACCAATAAAGGGCGTGTTTTTAATTGTTTTAATTCATCTGGATCTGCATAAAAACTTACATTAATCTGAGCTTTCGAAGCAAAAGATGTCAACACTAAAAAGTAAAATAGGATTTTTTTCATAAATTTTGTTTTTGAGTTAAAATTTGGAACCAAAAATAGTATAAATTTTAACAAAAAAAATCACCTAAATAAAATATTATTAAGCAAAAATGTTTTTATATAATTCGTATTTTTAGAAAATTATAAAATATAAATTAAATAACCATGGGTACAGGATTAATTATCTTTTTAGTATTGGCATTCTTCATTTTTATGTCGTCTTTCTTTACTGTAAAACAACAAACTTCAGTTGTTATCGAACGATTTGGA
This sequence comes from Flavobacterium sp. 38, assembly GCF_057799715.1. Classification (NCBI taxonomy): domain Bacteria; kingdom Pseudomonadati; phylum Bacteroidota; class Flavobacteriia; order Flavobacteriales; family Flavobacteriaceae; genus Flavobacterium; species Flavobacterium sp. 38. The sequence continues at coordinate 558,745 of NZ_JBYNWZ010000001.1, forward strand.
AAATTTCAAAGTGTTAGAAATTCAGGATTACAATTAAAAATTCCGGTTGTAGACAGATTGGCCGGACGTGTAAATCTCAAAATTCAACAATTAGATGTTATCATCGAAACCAAAACAAGAGACAACGTTTTTATCAAAATGAAAGTTTCAGTTCAGTTCAAAGTGATTCAAGAAAAAGTATACGAAGCATTTTATAAATTAGAATATCCGCACGATCAGATTACTTCTTATGTATTTGATGTAGTTCGTGCTGAAGTTCCGAAACTAAAATTGGATGATGTTTTTGAAAGAAAAGATGATATTGCAGTTGCGGTAAAACGTGAATTGAACGAAGCAATGTCTACTTACGGGTATGATATCATCAATACTTTGGTTACTGATATTGATCCAGATATCCAGGTAAAAAATGCAATGAACAGAATCAACGCTGCTGATAGAGAAAAAACAGCTGCAGAATTTGAAGCTGAAAGTTCAAGAATTAGAATCGTTGCAAAAGCAAAAGCCGAAGCTGAAAGTAAACGTTTGCAAGGACAAGGTATTGCAGATCAACGTCGTGAAATTGCAAGAGGTCTTGTAGAAAGTGTTGAAGTTTTGAACAATGTGGGTATTAATTCTCAAGAAGCTTCTGCCCTAATTGTAGTAACTCAACATTATGATACTTTACAATCTATTGGATCTGATACAAACTCTAACTTGATTCTTCTTCCAAATTCTCCACAAGCCGGAAGTGATATGCTAAATAATATGGTTGCTTCGTTTACAGCTTCTAACCAAGTTGGAGAAATGATGAAAAAGAATACGCCTAAAAAAATAGAAAAACATAAACCGACTCAACATCAATCTGGATATGAAGATGACACTCAACCAGATGTTCAACAATAATTAAAAATAAAAAAGAGGCTTAATTGCCTCTTTTTTTATTCATAAACCAATTGATAACAAATGGTATAAGTGATTGTAAAATTTCTGGAAATGATTTTTTGACATAACCTGTATAAGATGAAATAAAACCATTTACCATATTTTGCGGTGTGATGCTTTCTTTAGTTTTCTGAAAACTCAAAACCAATTTCTGATAATTGATTTCTTTTTCCAGTTTTAAAATTTCTAGATCTCTTTCAATCTCAGCATACGAAGAGTATTTTTTTCTTTCCATAAATTAATCATTAAAAAAGATTTCTGAAAATTTTTCTAAAATTGGTCCTTCCACCATCTTATCTTTTATAAAGAAAAGTAAAACAGTTATAACCAGATAGATTCCTCCTACTGTTAAAAAACCGAGAGCATTACTTTCAAACAAAGAACCAAAAGCATACGCTGCAGCAAAAGATCCAAATATTAAGACCATACTAAAACACAACAAAATCAAAGTAAACTTAAAAATCAGAGTTGTAGATTTCATTGCAACCTTAAAGCCCCAAAGTTTGTAATACGCTAAATGGCTTTCAATATATTCTTTAGCCTGATCCTGAACTTTTTCAGTGTTTTCTTTTAATTCTTCAAAAGCCATAATTAAAATTTTAAATAAAAAAAAGCACAAACTATCTTATAAAAATAAGCCAGTATTGTGCTTTATAAAAATATTATTTCTGAAGTTTAGCGTTCTGTGCTTTTAATTCAGCAAGTTTAGTTTCTAAAAAAGTAATTACTTCTTCTGTTTTGTGACTAACATTTGATAATAAATCATTTAAAGTTCCATCCAGGTTTTTTGTTGCGCCAGTAAATTTTTCACGCAGAACTTCAGAACTTGCATCAAACGAATCTTTTAGATTATGTTTGGCGTCATCAATTCCTTCTTTTAATTTAGCTCTGGTTTTTGATCCTTTATCTGGAGCAAATAAAATCCCGATCGCTGCTCCTGCCGCTGCCGCTGCTAAAATTGCCGCTGCTGTATTTAAATTTTTAGACATGATAGTTACAATTTAAAATTATTAATAAAGATACTCTTTTTTAAACTGATAAAACTTTGATTAATTGTAATTTACAAAAATTTAACAGTATTATTAATACACATAACCTACAGCTTCGTATTTGCCATCTCCCTTATCAACAATGCTAACAAAAGGATAACCATTTGAAGCCGATTTAGTTTTGATTCTCATTGCAGTCTGGTTCTGATTTGCAATTGGCGGTTCGCCTTTTGTCCTAGTCGAGACTCCAGTAAAACTAGCAACTTGTTTCAGTCCGATTGTTTTTTCTTGTGGCAAAACAGTTACCATTTTGTAATCGTCTTTTGAATCAACTACTATTTTATCAGAAACTTTCTGAGTCTGTTTTGTCTGTTTGTTAGTAATTGATGAAACGGCGTGTTTGCTAATTTTGATTTCTTCAGAACTTCCGTTTAAAGAATAATAAACAAAACCATTTTCGTTTTTAATAAAATTTACATCAAGTTGTTCTCCATTGTGTTTTGTAATTTGATGTGTTTGTGAAATTGCTACGTTTGCAAATAACAATGCTAGTGTGAAATATAAAATTTTCATGATAATTAGATTTAAAATTAAAAATTGTCAGATTTGAAATTTAAAAACTAAACTTTCACACAAATTCAACATTATGGAATTTTGTACATTATGATACAATTTGAAAAATATCTTTTTACGATAGAAATTATCAAAGCTACATCATAATAAAAATGAGAACATAAAATTGTCTTTTTGGGAAATCAGTTTTGAAAATCTATTGATATAAAAATTACGAGTTTCTAAAAACAATAAATTTCAACTTAGATTCTTTACGGCAAATTTTAATTTTTTACAAAAATCATCACTGACTTTTGATATTGAGTTAAAAATAGCAGTTTTATAAACAATTGTGTGTTAACAAGCCGTTAAACTGACTAAAATGACAGTAAAAATTAAAATAAAGACCATAAATAAACAATAATTTAAAAAATGAGTTATCTATCAATTAACTTTTAAAAACGCTTTAAAATCAATTTATGAAGGTTAAAATTAATATATAAAAACTATCATTTATAAATTTATTATCATTTTTATAAATAATAATTAAAAACTAAAATTATAAAAATTTAATAATAAAAATTTATTATTAAAAAAAGGAGGGCAAAAATTAAAAAAATAAGAAAAACCCTCAATTTTAATTATTCGAGAGGAAAATAGAGAATAAAAAGTTAGAAAATTAAAATAAAGAGTTTTAATAAATGAAAATCTAAAAAAGGTCTTCTCTACTCAACTATTTTTTATTTTTGCTTAATATTAATTTATAGAGGTCTATTTTAATCTATAAAATTAATTAAAAATAAAATATTAATAGTTTTTATAAATAATAAATTAAATCGATTAAAAATATAAAATAATATTATTAAAAACTATAATAATAAATTTAACTGCAAAATCTTAAGACAAAAAAGTTAAAAACTAAATTAAAGACTTTTAATAAACTTAAATTTAAAAAATGAATTAGTTATCCAACTGAATTTTATTTTCTATTAAAATCAATTTATGAAAGTCACTTTTTATCTATAAAAATTATAAAATTTTAAATTTTAATAGTAAATCTATATAATAAAAAAAAGCGCTTATAAAAGCGCTTTTCATAAATTTAGTTGATATTACTTCTTTACCATTTCTGAAAGAATTTCAATTTCTCTTTCAGAAGCATTTTTTGGTGGATTTGAATATAATTTCAAAATTTCATCATCATATTGATTTCTCAAACTTTCACTTTCAATATCTCTTAAATTTAAAAGTGCTTTTGCACGAACATAAGTCGATTCACTTTTTAAAGACATAGAATATAATTTTTTGATATCTTCTTCTTCAAAATCTGTAGATTTCCAGTTTGAATATTTTAAAATAAATTGAGAAAACAACAGCGAAGCCTTATTATTGTTGATATTTTTCTTTAATGAATTCTGTATCAAAGAAAAAGTTGAGATATTTTTGATGTTCTCTCCTATTGCACTTTCTATTGCAATTCGTTCTGGCTTACTCTCAACTTTAAAATATTTGTTGATTTCTTTCAAAGAATTATTAATGCTGTTTTCCTCTTTTTTACCTTTTTCTTCCCAAGCATCTTTCAATCCAACAGTTTTGTTAAACACTAATTTTGAAGGAGTTGAGTCTTTATCAACAGTAAAATATCCTAAACGTTGAAATTGGAATTTATCTTCGTTTTGAGCTGTTGATAAACTTGGTTCCACATATCCAGTAACAATTTCTAACGAATTTGGATTCACAAAGTCTAAGAAATTTTTCTCTTTATAACTGTCCGGAGCTTCGTCTGTAAACAAACGATCGTACAAACGAACTTCTGCTTCCAAAGCATGTTTGATAGAAACCCAATGCAATGTTCCAGATACTTTTCTTTGGCTTGCCTCAGTTCCGCTTCCGCTTAAAGAATCGGTATCATAAGTTACATGAATTTCTGTAATATTACCTGCATCATCTTTTACAACTGATTCTCCTTTAATGATATACGCATTTTTAAGACGCACTTCTTTTCCTAAAGTCAAACGGAAATATTTAGCTGGAGCTTCTTCTAAAAAGTCTTCTCTTTCTATGTATAATTCACGAGAAAAAGGCACTTTTCTGAAACCTGCATTTTCATCTTCCTGGTTATTTTCTGCTTCTAACCACTCCTCTTTTCCTTCTGGATAATTGGTAATTACCAGTTTTACAGGATCTAAAACAGCCATTACACGAGGTGCAATTTTGTTCAAATCTTCACGAATACAGAATTCTAAAACCGATACATTGATCAAATTATCACGTTTTGCAATACCAATTGTATTAGCAAAATTACGTAAAGATGCTGCTGTATAACCACGTCTTCTTAATCCAGAAATGGTTGACATTCTTGGATCATCCCAACCGTTAACATGCTTTTCCTTAACCAGTTGCTGTAATTTTCTTTTACTAACAACGGTATGTGATAAATTACGTCTAGCAAATTCTCTTTGTTTTGGACGCAGTTTATTTTCGTCAAAAATCTGATCTAAAAACCAATCATAAAGTTCACGGTGAGGCAAGAATTCTAAAGTACAAAATGAGTGAGAAATCTGCTCTAAATAATCACTCTGTCCGTGTGCCCAATCGTACATTGGATAGATTTTCCAATCGTCTCCCGTTCTATGGTGATGTTTGTGTAAAATTCTATACATGATTGGATCACGCATTAACATGTTTGTTGATTTCATGTCAATTTTAGCACGAAGAATATGTGTACCAGCCTCAAATTCACCATTTTTCATTCTTTCGAAAAGATCTAAATTCTCTTCAACAGAACGATTTCTGTATGGACTATCTGTTCCAACAGTTGTAGGAGTTCCTTTTTGAGCAGCCATTTCTTCAGAAGTCTGACTGTCAACATAGGCTTTATCTTTTTTAATTAATAAAACCGCCCAATCATATAATTGTTGGAAATAATCTGAAGCATAACATTCTTCTGCCCAAGTATATCCTAACCATTCTACATCTTTTTTAATTGCATCAACAAATTCCTGTTCTTCTTTTTCTGGATTGGTATCGTCAAAACGTAAATTTACAGGTGACTGATAATCAATTCCTAAACCAAAATTTAACGCAATAGAACTTGCATGCCCAATGTGTAAATAACCATTAGGTTCTGGTGGAAAACGAAAGCGAAGTTTAGTGTTTGAAAGACCTGATTTTACGTCTTCCTCTATGATTTGTTCAATAAAATTGAGTGATTTCTCTTCTGATGCCATTATTTTATAGTAATTTTAGCAAAGATAAAAAAAAGGTTTCAGGTTTCAGTTTTAAAGTTATCTAACTCGCATAAAACCTGAAACTTTAAACGTGAAACAATAAAAAAATGGGAGTTATAAAACTTAAAAATATCCGTACTTTTTCTTACCACGGATGTTTAATTGAAGAAGGAAAAATTGGTTCTGATTACACAGTTGATTTAAAAATTAAAACTAATTTAAAGAAATCAGCCGAAACAGATCATCTTTTGGACACGGTAGATTATGTTCATTTGAACAAAATTGTTACTGAAGAAATGGCAATTCGTTCGCATTTATTAGAACATGTAGCTAAAAGAATCAATATTCGAGTGCTGGCAGAGATAGAAACTGTAGAAAAAACAACAGTTTGGGTTTCTAAAATTAATCCGCCTATTGGTGGTGATGTTGAGTCAGTTACTATAAAAATGACGGAAATTAGAAAGTAATTTTAAAAATTAAAATCTTAAATTTTTAAAATACTTCATTCGAAACTTTTGAAATTTAAAGATTTTAGTTACTTTTGCCATCCGTTCAAGTAATGGCGTCGTGGCCGAGCGGCTAGGCTGGGCTCTGCAAAAGCTCCTACTCCGGTTCGAATCCGGACGATGCCTCTAAAACCTCTAAAGAAATTTAGAGGTTTTTTTTTATGTTTAATTTTTTCTCTGTTTTACAACATCTATACCCAATATTGTCATTTCGACGAAGGAGAAATCTTCGCCAGAAACTCTACAAAGATTGGCGATTTTTTTTCAGAGCTACTCGCGAAGATTTCTCCTTCGTCGAAATGACAAAAGAACCGTAAAACTAATAGTTAAACAGCACTTATAAATACAAAAAAACCTCTGAAATTCAGAGGTTTGATTTTATAATTTTGAGTTATTAACAACTACTTATTTTCTATTCTTTCAAAGGCATTTTTCACCATTTCCTTTTCTTTTGGAAACCATCCTTGAGTTATTAACACCACTCCAAAAACCATTAAAACAACACTAATTCCTTTCTTAATCTTTAGGATATTATTTGGTGTTAATTTTGATTTTAACTGTTTGGCTAATACTATTTTAATGCAATCAACCAATAAATAAGTAATGATAACTGACGTAAAAAAAGTAAACATTCTTGAATTTACCATTTCTAATTTTGGTCCAACGGAAATAATAACAGCTAACCAAAAACCAAGAACTCCGATGTTGATAACGTTTAAAATAAACCCTTTTATAAACAAACTTCCGTAATTTCTTTTTATAATATCACGATCAATTTCTTCGGCATCCATTTTTTCATCATTCTTTAATCTTACGAAAGAAATAATGCCGTAAGCCAGCATGATAATTCCGCCAAAAATAAACAATGCCGGTTTATCTTTTAAACTCTGAATAAGTCTGTAACTTCCTAAGTATGCGATTCCTATAAAGAAAATATCACCTAAAACAACACCTAAATCAAAAGCCATTGCAGCTCTAAATCCTTTAGTAATACTGGTTTCAATTAGTATAAAAAATACTGGACCCACCATAAAACTTAGAAAAAGTCCCCATGGAAGTCCAGTTAGTATATCATTTATCATTCAAATACAATTAATTACTTTACTTCTTCGATTTTACCGCCAAAAACTGTTTTTTGGTTTATCTGCTTTGGTTTTCCATAAATGTAAATAGAGCCTCCTGCGCTCACTTTTGCATCTACGAGGGTAGAAGCATTAACATCTGCTTTTCCGCCCGCAGAAACGCTTACAGTGGTCTGAGAAGTATTTAATTTACTTGCTAGCAAATATCCGCCAGCTCCTAAACTTGCAACCTGGTTTTCTGCTTTTCCTGTTAAGGTGATCGAACCTCCTGAAACAGAGCTTACTTTAAGCTTATCAACATTTAAATCAACATTTATAATTCCGCCTTCCTGAGCACTTACTTTAAAAGAAGTAGCTTTAATAGTTTCGCTGCTTTTTGCTTCTGCTCCTTCATTCACATCAATCAATTCGATGTGTTTGTAATACAAAGTAATATCAAGATCATTTCCAGAAAGCAATTTTGGAAAAGGCATTCTTAGTTTCAAAATACCATTTTTATTGACTGCTTCTACTTCTGCTTCTCTCGCTCCTTTTATAACAATTTTATTTTCAGATGACTGAACTAATTTTACACTTAATTTATCAAATACTTTTACGGTATCAAAATCTCCCAACTCTTTGGTAACCTGACCAAAAGACATTTGTACAAATAAAATTGCAGCACCAATAATTAGCTTTTTCATACTTTTATTTTTAAATTAATATTTATTCTGCTCTTCTTAAAAAATGAAAATCCAGCTGTTTTTTAACCAAATCGGCATTTTTTACTTTAACATAAATTTCGTCTCCTAATTGCAATAATCGGTTTGAAGTAGCTCCAACCAATGCATATTGCCTTTCGTCAAAAGTATAGTAATCTTCTTTTATCTCTCTGATTCTTACCATTCCTTCGCATTTATTAGAAACAATTTCAACATAAATTCCCCATTCTGTAACTCCAGAAATTACACCAAGGAATTCTTCATCCTGATGATCCTGCATGTATTTAACCTGCATGTATTTAATACTGTCACGTTCAGCATTTGTAGCTAAACTTTCCATATTGGAACAATGCAGACATTTGGTTTCATAGGTTTCTTCATCTACAGAAGCACCACCATCCAGATAAAATTGTAACAAACGATGCACCATTACGTCTGGATAACGTCGAATTGGCGATGTAAAATGGCTGTAATAATCAAAAGCCAGACCATAATGCCCGATATTATCTGTCGAATATTTGGCTTTGCTCATACTTCTAATGGCAAGAGTATCAATAAGATTTTGTTCTTTCTTACCGTTTACTTCTTCCATCAAAGCATTTATCGATTTTGCGATATCGCCTTTTGTTCTAAAATCAATTTTATAACCAAATTTAGCAATAACCTGCTGCATAGCAATCAGTTTATCTTCATTTGGTTCGTCGTGAATACGGTAAACAAAGGTTTTCTTTTGTTTACCAATATATTCAGCCACTTTTCTATTAGCCAAAAGCATAAATTCTTCAATCAGATGATTAGCATCTTTTGAAACTTTAAAATAAACACCTTCAGGTTCACCTTCAGCATTCAAATTGAATTTCACTTCTACTTTATCAAAAGAAATAGCTCCTTGCTGCATTCTTTTCTTTCTTAGAATTTTAGCTAATTCATCTAGTTTTAAAGTAGCTTCAACTATTTCGTCTGAAACAACATACGATTCTCCAGTAATAGAAATATCAACCGGAATGGTATTATTTCCTTTTGTTTCAATAATATGCTGTGCTTCTTCGTAAGCAAAACGCTGATCTGAATAAATTACTGTTCTTCCAAACCATTGGTTAATAACCTGAGCTGTTGGCGAAACTTCAAATATGGCAGAGAATGTATATTTCTCTTCATTCGGACGAAGCGAACAGGCAAAGTTAGACAATACTTCTGGAAGCATTGGCACTACTCTATCTACCAAATAAACTGAAGTTGCTCTTTGATATGCTTCATCATCTAGAATTGTTCCTTCTTCCAAATAATACGAAACATCGGCAATATGAATACCAATTTCAAAATTACCGTTTTCTAACTTTTTGAAAGACAATGCATCATCAAAATCTTTTGCATCTTTTGGATCTATCGTAAACGTAAGTGTATCACGCATATCCCGACGTTTGGCAATCTCAGATTCCTGAATTGAAGTATCTAATTTTTGTGCAAAAACTTCTACTTCTACCGGAAAATCTGCAGGCAAACCATATTCTGCTAAAATAGCATGAATCTCTGTATTATGTTCTCCAGGTTTTCCAAGTACTCGAATTACAGATCCGAACGGGCTGTCAGCTCTTTTTGGCCAGTCTTCAATCTTCACTAAAACAACGTCACCGTTTTCTGCTTCTCCTATTTTATCTTTCGGAATAAAAATATCCGTGTACATCTTAGGGTTTGCAGTAGAAACAAAAGCAAAATTTGGCTGCATATCAATTACACCTACAAATTCTGTTTTGTCTCTTTCGATAACTTCAATTACTTCACCTTCAGGTCTTTTTCCTTTTCTTCTGTTATAAACGTAAACTTTAACTTTATCTTTATCTAAAGCACGATTCAAATTATTGGTCGGAATAAAAACATCTTCTTCAAATTCATCACAAATAAAATATGCCGTTTTTCTGCTCGTCATATCTATTGTTCCTTCGTAGTAATCCTGGCTTACTGCTTTAATCAAGTATTTTCCAGGTTCTGTTTCTATAATCTTCTTTTGAGCTGCAAGAATTTTCAAATCTTTTATAATCTGATTTCTGCTTTTTGTATCGTCTAATTCTAGCTTTGCTCCTATTTGTTTATAATTGAATGGTTTATTAGCATGTTGCGATAAAATCTTAAGTATTTTTCCAGAGAAATCTTTCTCTTTCTTTATCGGCTTTCTAATTTTCTTACTCATATATCTTTTCTAATAAGGCTTAAAATTACAAATAAGATATCAGATAATACTTTTTAACAAATAGAATTATTAAAAATATAACTTTTCGTACATTTACAAAAAGACCTAATATGGAAAGCTTTAAAACGATCGCCGTATTCAATTATCTGCACGAAACCGTGGTTCTCAAACACTTACTGGAACAAGAAGGAATCCCCTATTTTTTCGAAAACGAAATGACGCTTTCTGTTATACCGCTTTACTCCAATGCACTGGGCGGAATCAAACTCAAAGTACATCCAAACGATTTCGAACAAGTTCAGGAAATCTTGGACAATCTCAACAATCCGCTTAAAATCGTCTGAAACAAAAATTCAAAAGAGAATCGATTCAGAAAAATTCAATTCAAAAAATAAAATTTTTCATTTTCAACTTTTTTAGTTTTCAACATATATTAAATACAACAAAAAAGATTTTTAAAAATTTAAAAAAATTTGTTGGTTATTATAGTGTGTTAATATGTCGAATAAATTTTTTTTTGAAGTCATTGAAATCTCGTTTTACTTATTTATTCCGAGTTATCAACATAGTTATTTTTAGTTAAATGATTAATTTATAAGACTTTTTGTATTTTAATTAACAACGGTTGACAACCAAAAATGAATTCATTTTGTAGATAAGTTGATATGTTGATTTCTGTTGAAAATGACATTTTTGGTATTGATAACTTTTCCAAAAATTCACGAAACTTTTCTTGCGTATTTAAAACCGATTTTGGATTAAGCATTTTTCTTAAATAACCAAAAAATAGTTCTAATTTTCTTTTCGAACTTATTAACATTTTCTGTTAACTTAAAGTTAACTGAATATCAACGAATTAGAAATCCATATTAACACCTCAAAATTTTAACAAATATTGTGATTATTATTTATTGATTGTGAGATACTTATGAAGTTATCAAAATTGTTAATAAGTGGTAAGATATTGGTATCAAGTGCTTTATATATTTGGTTTTTATAGCCAAGAATTTTACGAATGTAAACTAATTATAATTTTAGATTTTAATAATGTTTAAAACTCTTGAGAATAAAAGAAATTAGTGAAAATTACTTCAATTCGTGGCAAACCTATATTAATTAAGTAAATTTGCAGAACACAACTTAATAGTATTAAAAAATGAAAATTTCGATAGGAAACGATCACGCAGGACCAGAATATAAAAAAGCAATTGTTGAAATGCTTAAAGCAAAAGGATATGAGGTAACTAACTACGGTACAGATACTGATGCTTCTGTAGATTATCCAGATTTTGGACATCCTGTTGCGAATGATGTATCTGAAGGAAAAGCTGATTTTGGAATCGTAATCTGCGGAAGCGGTAACGGAATTGCGATGACTGTTAATAAACACCCTAAAGTGAGAGCTGGTTTATGCTGGACTAAAGAAATTGCTTATTTAACGCGTTTACATAATGATGCAAACATTGTGAGTATTCCGGCGAGATACACATCTATTGCACAAGCGGTAGAAATTGTTGAAACTTTCCTTGATACAGCTTTTGAAGGTGGAAGACACCAAAATAGAGTAAATAAAATTGCTTGTTCGTAAGAGTTCAGAAAAAAATTCGGTGCTTCGCACCATATAGAAAAAGTAAACCGGGCGGATTTTTTAAATCTTTCCAGTTTTTTGTTTTAATATATTTAAAATTAATTAATTATGTATAAAATTTGTAGTTATTAACAATGTTGATATCTATATTTTATGATTGATTTTCAAATAAATAACGACAATCTGAATCAAAATAATTCCAGTAAACTTCACGATAAAAGAAGTTTTAGACGTTTTATGTCTAAAGAGTAACATTGCTGTTAATAACCCGATTGTTCCGCCGATAAAAGCAATGAGAAATAGCGTATTTTCTGGGATTCGGCGTTTTTGTTTGCGAGCGAGAAATTTGTCGTAACCCGCAATTATAAACTCAAGAACATTTATAATTAAAAAATATAGTAATAAAACTTCCATTGGCTAAAAAATAGAAACAAAGATATTATTTTAGCCATCCGAATGATGTCTGTTTAAGTTTTTAAATAAACAGAAAATGTCATTTTATAAACAAGAAATTATTTCATTAAATCTATGACTAATATTCAATTTATTGCCAAGTCTGTACAGGCGCCGGCTGTTAGTATTCAAAACACGGTAAAACTTTTAGAAGAAGATTGTACAATTCCGTTTATCTCTCGTTACCGAAAAGACGCAACGGGAAATCTTGATGAAACTGTAATTGAATCTATTGCAAAACTGCAGAAAGAATACGATACACTTATTAAACGTAAAGAAGCGGTTTTAAAATCGATTGAAGAGCAAAAAGCGCTTACGCCAGATTTGAAGAAAAAGATTGAAGATAGTTTTGATTTACAGGAAATTGAAGATTTCTATCTTCCGTATAAAAAGAAAAAGAAAACCAAAGCAGATGTTGCCCGCGAATTCGGATTGGAACCTTTGGCAAAATTAATAATGTCTGAAAGTGATTCTGATTTTGATTTTATTTCAACGCAATATCTAAATGAAAATGTGATTAATGAAGAAGCTGCTATTCAGGGAGCAAGAGATATTGTAGCGGAATGGATCAACGAGAATATTTATGTTCGTAAACAGCTTCGTAGATTGTTTCAGCGAAAAGCTACTATTGGAACTAAAGTCGTTAAAAAGAAAGCGGAGGAAGAAGGAGCGCAGAAATTCAGTCAGTATTTTGATTGGGAAGAACCGTTGACAAAAGCGCCAGCGCACCGTTTGTTAGCGATGCTTCGTGCAGAAAATGAAGGTTTTATCAAAATGAAAATAGATGTTGATATCGACGATGCATACGACGTTATTGACGAAATTATCATTAAAAAACAAAACAATTCAACAGCGCATTTACAGCTGGCGATCGAAGATAGTTATAAACGTTTACTGAATCCAGCAATTGGAAACGAAACGTTGCAAGAAGCAAAAGCAAAAGCCGATGCGAATTCTATTCAGGTTTTTGCTAACAATTTAGGGCAGTTATTATTAGCGCCGCCGTTGGGAGAAAAACGAATTTTGGCGATCGATCCAGGTTTTAGAAGCGGTTGTAAAGTTGTTTGTCTGGACGAAAAAGGCGATTTATTATATAATGAAACCATTTATCCGCACGCGCCTCAAAACGAGGAAACTATGGCGATTAAAAAAATCCGTTCGATGGTTAATGCGTATCAAATTGATGCGATTTCTATCGGAAACGGAACTGCTTCAAGAGAAACTGAATTTTTCATCAAAAAAATCGCATTTGACAAGCCGATTCAGGTTTTTGTAGTTTCTGAGGCTGGAGCTTCGGTATATTCGGCTTCAAAAATTGCGAGAGAAGAATTTCCTAATTATGATGTAACCGTTCGTGGTTCGGTTTCGATTGGAAGACGCCTTTCAGATCCGTTGGCCGAATTGGTAAAAATCGATCCAAAAGCGATTGGAGTGGGACAGTACCAGCACGATGTTGACCAAACTAAATTAAAAGAAGAATTAGACAGTACGGTAATTCGTTGTGTGAACTCGGTTGGAATTAACATTAACACAGCGAGTAAACATTTGCTAAGTTATGTGAGTGGAATCGGGGAGAAGCTGGCCGAAAATATCGTACAATACCGTTCTGAAAATGGACCTTTTGAAGATAGAAAACAGCTAAAAAAAGTACCTCGTTTAGGAGATAAAGCCTATCAGCAAGGAGCCGCATTTATTAGAATTACAAATGCTAAAAATCCGCTGGATAATTCTGCGGTGCATCCAGAGGCTTATCCAGTTGTGGAGAAGATGGCGAAAGATTTGAATATTTCTCTAAACGACTTAATTGCAAACAAAGAAAAAACAGCGCTTATTAAGCCAGAAAAGTATGTTACGCCAGAAATTGGTTTATTAACGCTAAAAGATATCATTAAAGAGCTTGAAAAGCCTGGATTGGACCCAAGAAAGTCAGCGAAGGTTTTTGAATTCGACGCCAACGTAAAATCGATTAAAGATTTAAAAACTGGAATGATTTTACCTGGAATTGTGAATAACATTACGAACTTCGGCTGTTTTGTTGACATCGGAATCAAAGAAAGCGGTTTAGTTCACATTTCACAGTTAAAAGCTGGTTTTGTGAGTGACGTAAATGAAGTGGTAAAATTACATCAGCATGTTGATGTGAAAGTTACTGAGGTTGATGAAGATAGAAAAAGAATTCAGTTGACGATGGTTCTTTAACGGAAATTCCAATTTTATAAATTCCAAATTCCAAAAAGTTAGAATCTTTAGATAAAAAAACTCCCAAATTACATTTTAATTTGGGAGTTTTTGTTTTGTATGAAAATAAAAAATCCCAAACTACGATTGCAGTTTGGGATTTAATAAGTTTTTCGAATTTATTATTTCGTTTCTTCCTCTTGTTTTTTAGAAGCAGCAGGTTGATCGTCTTTAGCAGCGTTTTTAAATTCCTTAATTCCGCTTCCTAAACCTTTCATTAATTCTGGAATTTTTTTACCTCCAAAAAGTAAAATCACAATACCTACGATAACAAGGATTTCTGTAAGACCTAATCTTCCCATGACTATTATATTTAATGCCGAAGCAAATTGTTTTTCTTAATTATTCCGCAAAGGTATATAGAAATATACGAAATAGAAGTATTTTTAGTTTAAAATATTTGTATCAGACCACGTTAAATATTTTATAAAATCGTAAATTATAGCTCTTCATAAAATTTTTCGACTAAATATCATGACGATTAATTACTATATTTGCTAGCATAAAGAAGGATAATGACTAAAAAAAAGAAAAAGAATTTTAGGAAAAAACTGTTCATTAAAAACCGTTTAGTTATTTTAAATGAGGAGACTTTTGAAGAGTTATTTTCTTTGAGGCTTACTTTAATGAATGTTTTCGTAACGTTTACTCTTGGCGGAATATTTCTAATTTTGGTTACTACTTTCATTATTGCTTTTACTCCGCTTCGCGAATTTATTCCGGGATATTCTTCTACAGAATTGAAAAGAAATGCTACAAGACTGGCCATTAAATCAGATTCTTTAGAAACGGCTTTAAAACAAAATGAAGCTTATATAAAAGGAATTCAAAGAGTTTTAAAGGGAGAATTAGAATATTCAAAATTTAATAAAGATTCTATATTAGCAGAATCTGTAGAAGATGCTTCAGATGTAAATATGAAAGCTTCGGAGGCTGAGATAAAACTAAGAGAAGACGTTGCCGAAACGGAAAAAGAACTGAAAGCTAAATCTCAAGACAAAAAGAAAAGTGATAAAAAATAATACCACTGAAAATGTCAATTAAGTCAATTGCGGCAAAAATATTTGCTAAAAAAATATACAATAAAACACGTAAATGGGCTAACAAACCAGTTGAAACCCAGCAAAAGGTTTTTGAAAATTTAATTGAAAGTGCCCAAAACACTGAATTTGGAAAAGATCATCATTTCAATGAAATAAAAACTTTCGAAGATTTTCAGAAACGAGTTCCTGTAAGAGATTATGAAGATTTAAAGCCTTATGTTGAAAAGGTTGTAAAAGGAGAATCGGATATTTTATGGAAAGGAAAACCATTGTATTTTGCTAAAACTTCGGGAACTACTTCGGGAGCAAAATATATTCCGCTGACCAAAGAATCAATGCCTTATCATATAGAAGCGGCGCGAAATGCGATCTTGCATTATGTCCATGAAACTGGAAAAGCCGATTTTGTTGACGGAAAAATGATTTTTCTGCAGGGAAGTCCGATTCTAACAGAGAAATACGGAATTAAATTTGGAAGACTTTCTGGAATTGTCGCGCATTTTGTTCCTAAATATCTTCAGAAAAATAGAATGCCTTCGTGGGAAACCAATTGTATTGAAGATTGGGAAACCAAAGTAGATGCGATTGTAGACGAAACGATAAAAGAAGATATGTCTGTTATTTCTGGAATTCCGTCTTGGGTGCAAATGTATTTTGAGCGTTTGGAAAAGAAAAGCGGAGGGAAGAAAATAGGCGAGATATTCAAAAACTTTAATCTGTTTATTTACGGAGGAGTCAATTACGAACCGTATCGCGCCAAATTTGAAAATATGATTGGCCGAAAAGTAGACAGTATAGAGTTATTTCCGGCTTCTGAAGGTTTTTTTGCTTATCAGGATTCGCAGAAAGAAAAAGGTATGTTGCTGTTACTGAATTCAGGTATTTTCTACGAATTTATAAAAGCAGATGAATTCTTTACCGAAAATCCAAAAGTATATACAATCGGTGAGGTTGAGGTGGGAGTAAATTATGTGCTAATTATTTCTACGAATGCGGGACTTTGGCGCTATAATATTGGCGATACTGTTCAGTTTACATCTTTGGCTCCGTATCGAGTTATAGTTTCTGGACGTATCAAACATTACATTTCGGCTTTTGGAGAACACGTAATTGCTAATGAAGTTGAAAATGCAATGAAAGAAGCAGTTGCAGAAACTAATATTGTTATTAACGAATTTACTGTGGCACCGCAAATTACGCCTGCGAGCGGATTGCCTTATCATGAATGGCTGATTGAATTTGAAAGAGAACCAGACAATTTTGACGCTTTCGCGGAAGCGTTAGACAATTCGATGCGAAAACAAAATATTTATTACGACGATTTAATTACAGGAAATGTCCTGCGAAAAGTTGTGATCACAAAGGTCTCCAAAAACGGATTTCAGGAATACATGAAATCGCAAGGAAAATTGGGAGGTCAAAATAAAATACCGAGATTGTCGAACGACAGAAATATTGCGGATAATCTTACAAAATAAAATAATATTTCCAAGATTAAGCAGTTATTTATCCAATGAATTTGAGATGGATAAGTAAATGAAAATTAATGAGTCAAGGAAAGTTTCAAAATAAATATCGTATTTCTTCAATAAGAGCCCAATGGTGGGATTATGGTTGGAACGGAGCGTATTTTATAACAATTTGTACACAGGACAGAAAACATTATTTTGGAGAAATTCAAAATAATAAAATGGTTTTATCAGAAGTTGGCATTATTGCCGATTTATTGTGGCATCAAATTCCGATGCACCATAAAAACGTCGAATTGGGTGATTTTGTGGTGATGCCAAATCATATCCACGGAATTTTGATTATTGATAAACAAAATAATATCGATTTGGATAACGTGAATAATATGAAGGATGCGAACGATGTAGATACAGGGCATGCCCTGTATCTACCACCGCCGTCACCGATCATGACGTTTGAAAAACCAGGTTCGCAACGATTTCAAAACATTGGGAAAAACACCATTTCGTCTATTGTTGGATCCTATAAATCTGCTGTAACCAAACACGCCAATAGATTAGGATATCCGCATCAATGGCAAAAATTGTTTTATGATAATATCATTAGAGACAATAATCAATATCAAAGAATTTCTGATTATATTGTTTCAAATCCCGAAAATTGGACAAAGGACAAATTTAAGAAACAAGACAAATCAAAATAAAAATGATTTTTTAAAAAATAATGTTGTAGATACAAGGTATGCACTGTATTTGCTTACATTTGAGTTATAAATTAAATAGAATGAAAGAAACCAAACATATATCAAGATCAAGAGCGCAGGAATCATCTGCGGCTATTGAAAAAATGTACATTACAATGCGCCATTTATTCAACCGTGGTTTTTACAAACCAATGGGGGTTTCGGGCGATAGTTTAAGAGAATCATTATTGGCATTGCGTCCAGAAATTTACGGAAATATAGCCGAGGAAAAAGTGGAACTTAACGGACTTTTGTATGTTATAGAGCGTCTTCCAATCGGAATTGAGCAGTGCCGTTTTATCAATTTAACATCAGACGAAGGATATTCTAAATCGCATTTTCAGCCAATTGTTCCTCCAAAAAGAAGAAGAAACTGTTACAGAATAGACGAGGAGCAAATGAATGTCGAAATCACGCGTGGGCGTTCAGATATTTATGATATCCTTACACATTTGACTTTTATTTTCATCGAATCTCATAAAATCAAAAATAGAGTTTTAATAGACGATGGAGGTGAGGTTTCTCGCGATTGGCAAAAGCTGGAGCAAGCTGTTATGCAGACCAAAAAGCTTTCTTTGGTAGAAAAAGAAAAAGCTATTTCGCACGTTGCTAATATTTTGGCTAGAACTTTTGAGGAAGTTTTAGATATTTATGACGCTTTCGGTTCTGAAACTGCGCCAGATCGTTTTCTGCATGTTATTTATTGGTTAGGAAAATTAGCGATTGAAGAAATTGTTGAAAACAATAAACGTACAATCACTTTTAGTCCCGTTTTACGTGAGCGTTTGGGACATCACATTCACGGCGAAATCTGGGCAACCAACATAAAAGAAGTTTTAAAAGCAAACGATTTGCTGAAAAGGCCAATTCACGTCATTAGTGCGAACATGCATAGTGTTATGAATTCGATTTTTGCAACGCCATTGTTAAAAACAAAATATAAAGGAAAAACAGATTTCTTTATTTATGAAGAATTAAGCGCTTCGGGTTCAAAAGAAATTAGAACTCAAGTTGAAGAATTGGCGTTAAAAAACGGAATGATTTCGTTACCAGATACTTCTGGAACTAATATCGATGTTCAGATTTTTGATACAGCCAAAGTTGACTGGTCAAAAACAGCATTTTCGCACGCGAATGTGGGCGAAGAAAAACCAGTCATAATCGTAATGGATTATGCTTTTGGCGAACAGGCTTACGAAACCATCGATGAGCTTTTAAAACCTTATAAAAAAGAAACTTTATTAAATGTAAAATCGGTTTCTATTATGGGTAAAGCTGGAATTTTGGAAGGAGGAAAAGGCGATATTATGATTCCGACAGCACATATCAACGAAGGAACAGCTGATAATTATTTCTTTGAAAATGAATTAACTGGCTCGATGTTCGAAGGAAATGAAATTGATATTTATGAAGGAGCAATGGTTACCGTTCTGGGAACTTCGCTGCAAAACAGAGATTTATTGAAATTTTTCCACGAATCGACTTGGGGAGTAATTGGTCTAGAAATGGAAGGATCATATTACCAAAAAGCAATTCAGTCAGCATCAAAAATTAGAAAAAGCGTACCGCACGATATTAAAGTTCGTTATGCGTATTATGCGTCTGATAATCCATTGGAAACAGGGAGTACTTTGGCTTCAGGCGGTTTAGGAACAACAGGTGTAAAACCTACTTATTTGATTACTATTAAAATTTTAGAACAAATTTTCAATATAAAATAAATTGTAAATGAGTACAAAAGTACCGCAGAATTTGGAAGATCAGGAGATTGATTTGACTATGATTTCAAAAAGTATTGGTAGTTTTTTCGATAGAATTAACACCATGATTTTTCAATCAATTCATTTTTTTGTTCGCAATTGGATTATAGTTTTAATTTTAGTTATTGTAGGCTTTGGTATAGGCTGGTATTTAGAATCAAATAAAAAAACATATGAAAATCAAATTATTGTAACTCCAAATTTTGGGAGTGTAGATTATTTATATTCTAAAATAAATTTGATAGAATCTAAAATTATCGCCGGAGATACTGCTTTTTTAAAAGATGAAGTAGGAATTAATAAACCAAAATCGATTAAAAAAGTTGAAATAAAACCAATTGCCGATGTTTATAAGTTTATTGAAGACAAAGAGCAAAATTTTGAATTGATTAAATTAATGGCTGAAGATGGTGAAATTAAAAAAGTTCTTGAAGAAAACGTAACTAGTAAAAATTATCCATATCAGACGATTTTTTTATGGACAAATAGAAAAGTAACTCAAGAAAATATTATTCAGCCCCTTTTAAAATATTTGAATGAATCTGAACATTTCCGCAAAGTACAGAAAGAAGTTTATTCAAATGTTCAATACAAAATGAAGCAAAATGATACCATCATTAAACAGATTGATGGAGTTTTAAATAATTTTTCAAAAGCTGTAAACAGTAGCTCTAAAAGCGATAAGCTAGTTTATTATAATGAAAATACGCAACTTAATGAGATTATTAAGACTAAGAACGACTTAATTATTGAGCAGGGCCACCATAAATTAGAATTAATCAGTTTTGATAAAATTATAAAAGAAAATAGCACAACTCCTAATATTGAGGCTAAGACACCACTTTATTTAAATTATAAGATTTTAATTCCTCTGTTGTTTTTATTTTGTTATATTTTGTGGAGCTTTTGTAGAAATTATTATCAAAAAAGAATACAAAAATAATTGAATTATATGAAAATAAAACTACTTATTCTTTTTACACTTTTTCTATTAGTATTTGTGTCTTGCAACAACTCTGTAAGTACAGATGGCTCTGTTAAAGATAATTATTCGATTGAAATAGAAGGGCTTTTTCAAAAAAATGATAAAATAGAATTATATTATCTGGTTGAAGGAAAAGATTGGAATAATGATAATTCTGTTTCGCAGGCAATTTATGCCTCTAATAGAATGCAAAAAATAGTGTTAGATCTTCCCAAAGATGTTAATCCTAAAAACTTTAGAATAGATTTAGGTGTAAATCCTAGTCAAGGCTATGTCACAATAAAGAATATTTCGATTAGACATAAAGATAAAATTCTTGATGGTTCAAACGAAATTTTTATAGATTGGTTTAGTCCAAATGAATTCGTAAGCTGGGATATGAATTATTACGGATACAAATTAAGTTCGGTAAATGGTTCATATGATCCTTATTTAATGGGAACAGATTTACTTGTAGATAAAATAGCTTTAGAATTTAAATAAGTCTACTTTTAAAGCCTCATTTTTTATTTAAGATAGGTTATTTATAAGTAAAACAACTATGAATTTATTTTATAGACATAAGAGTTTAATTGTTTCTTTTATAAAAAACATTCAATTTAGAATTTTTGGTCTAGGAATTTCTTTTCTTATTGTATTGCTTATAAATAGGTTTTTTGGAGTGGAAGCATTTGGAAAGTATTCCTTAATTCTGACTATTTCTCAAATTTCTACACTATTTGTTTCTTTCGGAATTCCAAACACACTTATTAAAGTTATTGGAAACGGAAATTATGATTATTTTGCTGCCAAAAAATTATTGATTAAAGGCTGTAAAATTACGCTCTTGTTCGCCTTAGTTCCCATGTTACTTTTTTACATAGGATCAGGTTTTTTGTCAGATTCTGTTTTTAAAAATTCAGATTTATATCCGTATTTTTTAATTATTTCGGTATCTATACCTTTATTTGTAGCTCACGAAATTTTTGTCTATTTTTTTATTGCAACAAAAAAGTTTCTCCAGTTTAATCTGTTTATGTTTGTAATTCCAAACATATTGTTAATCGGGTTTTTAAGTTTATTCTATTTCTTAAACAGAGGAGGATATTTTACTTTTTTGGCTTTTTCAATTTCTATACTTTTAACTGTAATAATTGAAATAATTACAATTTTTGAATGGAGTCCGAAAGAAAAATTTAAGGTACAATCTACTAAAGAGCTACTAAAAACATCTTCTCCATTATTTCTCAGCGGTTTTTTGATGTATTTATTAAACGGAACAAGTATTATTATTTTAGGTTTGATAGTGGATGAAAAACAATTAGGGATTTATAATGTTGCATACAAAATAGCAAATTTGGGACTGCTTATAATAGTTTCTATAAGTACTATCATAACTCCAAAAATAGCTCAACTTTATGGAGAGAAAAATTTTAAAGAATTAAAAAAAACTATTCAAAATGCAACAAAACTGATTTCAATATTGACCATTCCGCTAGTTTTAATTGTTATAATATTCAATAAAACTATTTTATCATTTTTTAGTGAAGAGGCTGTGTCTGGAGCAAATGTTCTTATCATATTAGTGCTTGGAGTACTTGTAAATGCAATGGCAGGAAATGGAGATCAGATTTTAAATATGACTAATAATCAAAATGTTTTAAGAAATATTACATTGGTTTGTTTTACTGCAAATGTTGTAATAAATTTTGTATTTATTACATTTTTAGGAATTTTAGGTGCTGCGTGGGCAAGTTTAGTGACAAACCTACTACTCAATACTTTGTGTGTTTATTATATAAAGAAGAAGTTGGGATTTTATACCTTATTTTAAATGGATCAAATGATTTCTGTCATTATTGTAAATTACAATGGATTAAAATATCTTAAAGAATGTTTTAATTCGCTGCATATCCATTTAAATAATTTGCAATATGAAATAATTCTAGTTGACAATAATTCTAATGACAATAGTGTTCGGTTCGTACAAGAAAATTATCCTCAAGTTATTCTTATTCAAAGTACGGAAAATTTAGGTTTTGGTAAAGCAAATAATCTAGGAGCAAATCATGCAAAAGGAGAAATACTGCTTCTGCTCAATAATGATACGATTCTTTTAAACGATCTTAAACCAGCTGTTGAGGTTTTAAATTCAAACGACAATTATGGAATAGTAACAGTAAATATGCTAAGCGAAAAACAAAAATATTTAATAGCAGTGGGGAGATTTCCATCAGTTTTTAGATTACTTAAGGTTTCTTTTATGAATGATAATCGAAAAGAGTTTAGGCAAGGCAAATTCGATTTTACTCAAAATTATATTGTTGATTGGGTTACGGGAGCTTTTATGTTAATTAGAAAAAAAGATTATCTAGAATTTCAAGGCTTCGACTCCGAATTCTTTATGTATGTAGAAGACGTTGATTTATGCAAGAGAATGCATAACGTAGGAAAACGTTGTGTATTTGTTCCACAAGTAAGTTATATTCATTTTGTTGGACATAATACATCAAGAAATAGATTTTTGATGAATGGATATAAAATCTATGTACGTAAACATTTTTTTGGAATCAAAAGGCAATTTGCCTTTTTAATGATTTCGATTAATATTTTAATTAAAAGAATCAAAGACACGATTTAATGAAAATAAAACAAGTCATAATAGGTCTTTTTCTGGTTGTAGTATTTTCACAGCTGTATTTGCCATTTAAAGTAAATATTGCTATTCAGCTATTTGCTTTGTTTATTATAGTGCAAGTAAATAATTTTAAGATAAGCAACACACTTATAAACTTGCTTGTTCCTTTACTTCTAATTTTTGGAATCGGATTTTTGGGTTTTTTAGGAAAAAATTTTAAACTAATTCACTTAATAAAAGATATTACCCATTTTTTGAAACCAATTCTTGGAATCTCTCTAGGATACCTTTTTTTTAGAAAAATTGAGATAAAAGAATTTATCAAAATAATTGTTTTATTAGCTTTTTTAATGGCTATTTCTCACATCATTTTAATTTTGTTTAATGGAAAATTAATTGTAGATGATGTAAATCAGTGGAGGAATATTTTTGGAAAAGATAATTTTATGGAAACCTTTGGTTTGTTATTTTTTTGTTTCTATAATAAATTTTTTAAAGAAAGAATGTTCAAGAATAAATGGCATAACCACATAGTTTTCTTTACAATTATTGTTTCTGGCATATTATATTTTTCGAGAACAATGCTGGTGGTTTTCATTTTAGGATTTTTAACTATTTATGGGTATACTAAAATAAATGCTAAGAACATTAAAATCGTTTTGGGTATTATAACAGCTGTTAGTCTATTGTATATTTACCTTTTTTCAATTAAAATTGATAGGAACGGTAAAGGTTTTGAAGCTTTTTTGTATAAAGTAAAGATCGCTCCTTCAGAAATTTTTAAAACAAAAATTGATAGAGAAAATCATAAAGAACTTTGGGATCACTGGCGTGGTTATGAGGTAAAAAGAGCCTTAGTGCTAATGGATAAATCACCATCGAGTTACATTATAGGGACCGGATTTGGGTCCCTAATTGATCTAAAATTTAAAGCTCCTTTGGATGAAAAAGGAATACGATATATTTCAGAAACCCATAATGGCTATATCTATATTTTTTACAAAACAGGAATTATTGGCTTAATTTTACTATTATATTTTTTATTGAAAATCTATCACTATATTTATTTTAGTTTTCAATTTACACCAGTATTTATAAGTGTTATTGGTGTCTCTTTTTTATTTACAACTTTGACAATTACAGGAATATATAATCCGAGAGATGTTATTATTTTTATTTTAGGAGGACTTATTTCTATTTTTTCACAACAAAAATATCAATGAAAGAGCGGATAAAAATATTTGTGGATTGTCATATTTTTGATAAAAACTATGAAGGAACCAGAACCTATATAACAGGATTATATCAAGAACTTGTAAAAGACAAAAGCAAAGAGTTCTTTTTTGCCGCAAAAAATATCATGCAGATAGAAGAAATTTTCGGAAAGGCTGAAAATATAAATTACCTTCAATTAAGATCTGAAAACAGGTTTTATCGTTTGTTAATAGATATTCCTAGGCTTATTAAAAAAAGCAATATAGATTTTGCACATTTTCAATATATTGTTCCGCCTATAAAGAATTGTAAATACATCAATACTATACATGATTTAATTTTTTTAGAATACCCACAATATTTTCCGTTAATGTACAGAATTAAAAACAAATTTTTATTTGAGTGCAGTGCAAAGCGTTCAAATGTTATATTGACAGTTTCAGAATATTCAAAAAAACAAATCGAGGAGAAATTTGGAAATAAAAATGTTGTGATTACACCAAATGGGGTTAATGATGTTTTTTTTGAATCATATGATAAGCGCGAAATTCAATTAAAAGTTAAAGAAAAATACAAGGCAGAAAATTATTTTATTTATGTGAGTCGATGGGAGCCTAGAAAAAATCATCATTTCTTATTAGAAGTTTTTGCAGAGAATAAATACTATGAAGATTTTTTTCTGATTTTGGTTGGAAAAAGAGATTTACAGAACAAGGAATTTGACAATTTGTTTAATTCATTGACAAAAAATATTCGAGAAAAAATTATCATTCTAGAAAATATTAATTTTGAAGAGCTACAGTTACTAATCAGAGGAGCTCGTATTTCTATTTATCCCTCTATTGCAGAAGGTTTTGGAATTCCACCTTTAGAAGCTGCGTCTGCAGGTGTTGATTCTTTGTGCTCGGACACGACTGCAATGAAGGATTTTAATTTCTTAGAAAACTGCAAATTTGATCCCTTTGATAAAATCGATTTGCATAATAAAATAATGTCAAAATTGAAGCAAACTCACAGCGTTAATTATTCAGAAATAATTAAAGAAAAGTACAATTGGAAAAAATCTGCCAAATTGTTAATGGAAGAAATAAATAAAAACCAATGAAAATAGCAATTCTGGGAACCAGAGGAATTCCAAATAATTATGGAGGTTTCGAGCAGTTTGCTGAAATTTTTGCTGTTTATTTAACGCAGAAAAATCATGATGTGTTTGTATATAATTCTCATAACCATATTTTTAAATATAAAAAATTTAAAAATGTAAATATTATCCATCAATACGATCCAGAATATAAAATAGGAACTGCAGGTCAGTTTATTTATGATTTGAATTGTATTTTAGATTCTAGAAAAAGAAATTTTGATATTATTCTTCAACTAGGATATACAAGTAATTCGGTTTGGTCATTTCTTTTGCCTAAAAAATCGATTATTATTACAAATATGGATGGAATGGAGTGGAAGAGAACCAAGTACTCAAAAAAAACACAAAAGTTTCTACGGTTTGCAGAAAAAAAAGCAGTTCAAAGCAGTAATCATTTAATTGCAGATTCTATAGGAATACAAAAATACCTCAAGGAAAAATATAAAAAAGAAGTTTCATATATTACTTATGGAGCAGAACCATTTATAAATGAAAATGAAGCGATACTTTCTGAATATCAAGTTTCGAAGTATAATTTTAATTTAATAATTGCCAGATTTGAACCTGAAAATAATATTGAAATTATTCTCGATGGTGTAGTAGAAAGTAAAGACGATAAGGTAATTTTGATTATCGGAAATAATGAAAATAAGTTTGGAAAATCTCTGAAAAAAAAATATCAGAATTATAATAATTTAAGATTTTTAGGAGCCATTTATAACCAAGAACATCTGAACAATTTAAGATTTTTCTCTAATATTTATTTTCACGGACATTCTGTTGGAGGAACTAATCCATCTTTGTTAGAAGCAATGGCAGCCAAGACACTTATTGTTGCCCATAAAAATGAATTTAATTACGCAATTTTAAAAGAAAAAGCATTTTATTTTACTACAGCTTCAGAAATAAAAAAAATATTGCAAATAATTAAAAAAGAGAATTTCAAACAGCTAATTGAAGATAATTTTGAAACGATTATCAATGAATTTAATTGGAATAAAATAAATGAATCGTATCTTAAATTATTCGAAAAATTTCTTAAATAATATAGACTGGCAAAATCAAACAGCACTAGTTTATCTTCTTTCTGCTATGTTAATCACACTTCCTTTAAAGTATATTTTTGGAAGTTTGACTTGTTTATTATTTATTTTAATTACATTGCTTAAAGCAAAAAAGAACGATTTTTCAATTTCAGGAATTTTTTTATTACCAATCGCGCTTTATATTTTAATGCTTCTCTCGCTTAATTGGACTATTGACATAAAAGAAACAATTAAAGGATTACAAAAAGAAGTATTACTTTTATTGATTCCGATAATGTTTTTGCTGTTACCACAAATAACAAAAAATACAGTAAATAAAGTACTTAAAATATATAGTTTTACAATGGCAGGTTATGCCTTTTTTTATCTTATAAAAGCAGTAATAAGGTTCCTAAATACAGGAAATAAAAATGTATTCTTTTATCATGAATTGGTTACTTTAAATCTAAATGCTATTTATGTATCTGTTTTTGCTTCTATGGCAATGTTATTTTTTTTAGGAAAAAAAGAAAAGAAAATTTCGGATAATATTGCATTTTTAGTTCTTATAATATTTGTTGTTTTGTTGTCATCAAAAAATATTATTCTAGTCGATTTATTATTGGTAATTCTATATTTTTTATTTTTTTCTGACCTTTCAAAAAAAATAAAAATTGTAACTATTTCATTTTCTATAGTTATAGCAGTTTGTTTTGTATTGTTTGTTGCACCTATAAAAAACCGCTTTATGATAGAATTTGAAACGGTTATGACAGACAGTTCTATAAATAGTACAAATAAATCAATAACTAATATTAGTACCAGAGAAGCCTGGAATAATGATACATTTCAAGAAAATAATTTTTTTTCAGGAACAGCATTAAGAGTTTTTCAGGTTAGAATTTTTATGGAAATGCTTCAAAGAGAAAATATCTTTTTTAAAGGTTTTGGTTTAGATGCATCTCAGGAAAAAATAAAACAAAAAGTAAAGGAACATAATTTACATTCAAGTTATGGTGAATTTAATTTCCATAATGAATATATCCAGATCTTTTCAGAATTAGGAATATTTGGGGTTTTAATACTATTGATTATGCTATTTATTACCATGAGAAAAGGAATTTTAAATAAAGATTTTATTCATATTGCTTTTGCAGTAACAATGATAGTCTTATTTTTGACCGAATCTTTTTTGAGTAGACAAAGAGGAATAATTTTCTTTATAATTTTTTACTGCATTTTCAATGTTGTGGATAATTCTAATGAACAGAAAATACTAAAATGAAAAGAATACTTATTACCGGAGCAGCAGGATTTTTAGGATCACATTTATGTGACAGATTTATCAAAGAAGGTTACTTTGTAATCGGAATGGATAATTTAATTACAGGAGATCTTAAAAATATTGAGCATTTATTCAAATTGGAGAACTTCGAGTTCTATCATCATGATATTACCAAATTTGTTCACGTTCCAGGTGATTTAGATTATATCTTACATTTTGCTTCACCGGCAAGTCCGATAGATTATTTGAAAATTCCGATTCAGACCTTGAAAGTTGGGTCATTAGGAACACATAATTTATTAGGTTTAGCGCGAGTTAAAAAAGCAAGAATTTTGATTGCATCAACTTCTGAAGTTTATGGAGATCCTTTAGTGCATCCGCAGACTGAAGAATATTATGGAAATGTAAATACAATTGGTCCACGTGGAGTTTATGACGAAGCAAAACGTTTTCAGGAATCAATCACGATGGCGTATCATACTTTTCACGGTGTAGAAACCAGAATCGTACGTATTTTTAATACATACGGACCAAGAATGCGATTAAACGATGGGCGTGTAATTCCCGCCTTTATTGGCCAAGCACTTCGTGGCGAAGATTTAACCATTTTTGGTGACGGAATGCAGACGCGTTCTTTTTGTTATGTAGACGATCAGGTTGAAGGGATTTACAGATTACTGCATTCTGATTATGTATATCCTGTAAATATTGGAAATCCTGACGAAATTACAATCAAAGATTTTGCAGAAGAAATTATAAAACTAACAGGAACAAATCAGAAAGTAGTGTATCATCCGCTTCCAATAAACGACCCGTTGCAACGTCAGCCAGATACGACAAAAGCAAAAGAATTATTAGGTTGGGAAGCAAAAGTAAGCCGTTCTGAAGGAATGAAAATCACTTACGATTATTTCAGATCGTTATCGCCAGAAGAACTTTCAAAAGAAGAACATAAAGATTTTTCAAACTACATTAAATAAAAGAAAGGGGAAATATTATCAAATATTTCCCTTTTATTTTTCAATGAAAATGAAATTAAAAAGCATCATTTTCAATTAATTGTTTTATTTGTTCGTCAAGATTGAAATGAGATTTTGCATGAAGAAAAATTGATTTTTTCATGTTTTGAATTTCATCTTTTCCAGCTTCAGAAATTTGTTTTAAAACATTATTTAGGCATTCAAAATCTTCAACGGGAACAACCCAACCTAGATTATTTTCTTCTACAATAAATTCTCCTTCACCGCCACCAAAGTACAGAACAGGGAAACCTAAAGCGGTGTATTCAAATATTTTTGAAGGAACAGATCCATAAATTCTGGTTTTAAGAGGAACAAAAGCAATATCCAAGTTTTGTAAAGTTTCATGAAGGACATTTCGCTCCAGCATTCCATGAAAAACAATTTTATTACTTTGTTTTTTATTTATATAATTTAAGATTTCAGTTTTTTCGGCGCCATCACCAAAAATATGAAGTTCGACATTAAGGTTTTCTAAATCCAATTGCTGAATAATTTCATAAACACCTTGCGCAACTCCTAGTAAACCGGCATAAAACAGTTTTATTGGCTCATCAGAACTCTGCTTTTTATCAACAATATTTTCAATAACATGATCTGGATAATTGCGATATAAAAAACACTTTTTATCTGGAAAAATGGAATGAATATGCGAGATAATTTCATTAGATTGACCAAAAATATGAGTTGCTTTTTTATAAATAAAACGCTCCATAAAGCACAGAAATTTGTGCGAAACACTATTTTTCTTCAAAACGCCGAGTTCAATTGCTGCAATTGGCCACAGATCTGAAACATTTAGGATTATCTTTTTTCTTTTTATCCAAAGAGCTAATACAGCTGTAAAGGATAATAGTAATGGAGGTGATTGTACTATGACTTTTTTTGGAGTTCGGACAAACAATAAATAGAAAAATAAAGTGGTCGAAAACGAAAAAGTAGATATAATTCTTTTAAAAATATTAGAGCTGTTACTCGGATAAATCCAAAGACGTTTTAAAGTAATGTTCTGGATTTTTTCTATAACCGAAAATTTGCCTTTATATTCTGGAAAAAGTTTTCCTTTTGGATAATTGGGCAGAGGGGAAATCACCGAAACAGTATACCCATTTTGGTTTAATTTCAAAGCTAACTGTTCTATTCTATTAGCAGCAGCCCCTTTTTCAGGCGGATAATAATTGGATATTATAAGGATGTCTTTCATTATTTTTTATCCAATAAAATAGAAACAATTCTCTCAGATGCTTTTCCGTCCCATAATTCGGGAATCCCCCTTTTTTCTAGTCCATTTTGTAAAAAAGAACCAAAAACTTTTTTCAGATTTTCTAATGAAGTTCCTACAATTTTATTAGTTCCAATAGTTTCTGTTTCAGGTCTTTCAGTATTATCACGCATGGTAAAACAAGGAATCCCAAGAACAGTCGTTTCTTCAGAAATTCCACCGCTGTCTGTTATAACTGCAAAACTATTTTTAATTAAAAACATAAAATTCAAATAACCCTGAGGTAAAACAAAAATGATGTTCTTAAAGTCATTTTTACTTTCTTTTAAAATTGCCTGCGTTCTCGGATGAATTGGGAAAATGATCTTTTTATCTTTTATAAGAAAGTCAATTCCGTGAAGTAATTCAATAAGAGAAGAAACTTCATCCACATTTGCAGGACGATGCAGCGTCAGAATAATATAATTTTTTTCCAGTAACTGATGCTCGTTCCAAAAAGCAGGAGCCGAAATTCTGTTTATATTTTGATATAAAGTATCGATCATTACATTGCCCACAAAGTGAACATTTTCAGAATCTGAACCTAATTTTAATAAATTTTCTGAAGCCGAAGTTGAGGTTGTAAAAAAGTAATCAGTAATACTGTCTGTAAGCATCCTATTTATTTCTTCTGGCATTGATAAGTCTCCAGAACGAATTCCGGCTTCAACGTGAGCTACCTTTGTATGGCATTTTTTGGCAACAATAGAGCAAGCCATTGTGGAGTTCACATCGCCAACTACCAATACCAAATCAGCAGGATTCTGAATCAGTTCTTTTTCAAAAGCAATCATTATAGCCGCTGTCTGTTCGGCCTGCGAACCGCTTTTTACTTCGAGATTTACATCGGGTTGAGGAATATTTAATTCTTCAAAAAAAGTATCACTTAAATTTTTATCATAATGCTGACCCGTATGCACCAAACGAAATGAGATATCAAAACCTTCATTTTGCTTTTTCTTTATGGCATTAATAATCGGTGCGATTTTAATGAAATTAGGTCTTGCGCCTGCAATTATGGTAATTTTCATAGATTAGCTTCAATAAGTAGAATAAACTTTTTGTATGGCAAAAGTAAAGTTTAAATTGGATTTTAAATAGATTGAAGCGCTTTCTTAATATTTTAAAATTTAAATGAATTAATTACAATCTTGAAGTCAAAAATTGTGACATCAAGTTTAAGGTCGCAATTTGCGACCTTGAAGAATTTGTAATTTACTTTTTATACCCAATTTTCACTCTTTCAGTTTCATTTTCTTTCTTTTCTGTCAATTCATCCAAATAAGAAAAAACCAATTCAATATTTTTATCATGATTCTCTAACTTCTTCTGAATCTGTAAAATATCAACTTTAATTTCTGTTGTGTCCAAAAGCATTTGTCTCACTTTCGTGAAAATTCGCATAATTTGAATATTGGTTTGGATGGCTTTATCGCTTTTTAAAACACTTGAAAGCATTAGGACGCCATGTTCGGTAAAAGCGAAAGGTAATTTTCTGATTCCGCCACGATTTGATGTCGCAATTTGCGACATCAAAGTGTCAAGCTCAGTTTTATGTAGTTGAAACATAAAATCTTCAGGAAATCGTGATAGATTTCTTTTTACTTGTTCATTTAATCTGCGGGTTTCAACATCATAAAGAAAAGCCAAATCAAAATCTAGCATCACTTTTTGCCCACGGATAAAATATATTTTGTCTGAAATTGTTTCTTCAGAAAGTAAAGATTGACCGTCCATAAGTTTTCATTAAAAAAACAAATGTAAGATTTTATTTATATTTAATATAAGATTTAAATTGTTTTAGTTTTCCTCTATTAGTTCTTTCTAAAATCGTTTTTCGGGTAAATGTGAAGTTTAAATTGGGTTCCAAATACAAGAAAATAGCATCTTCGATTTTTTGAATTTGATTTGAGGTCAATTCATTTTCAGAAAGATATTCAATTTCAAAAGAATCTATTTTGGTTTGCTTGATGATAAATTCTTTTACATTTCCGTCGTCTTCAACAATGCTTTTGGTTACATAATAAAAGGTTAATCCAGGAGATTTTTTTCCGCTTGGTAAAATAGCAACGTCATTGGTTCTTCCTATAAGTTTTTTGAGAATTGGTTTTTGAGGAGAGCTTTTTTCGTCTAAAATTCCTATGTCGCCAATTTCATATCTGATAAACGGATTTGCTTTATTGAATAAAGAAGTGATTACAATTTTGCCTTCCGTTCCATGTGGAACAGGATGATTATTTTCGTCTAGAATCTCAACAAAAAGAGTTTCAGCATTTACTTGCCATTCTTCTTGTGGGTTTTCAAAAGCAATTAAATCAAGTTCAGAAGCGCCATATTCATTAATGATTGGAATCCCGAATTGTTTTTCTAAGAGTTTTTTATCTGATTCAAAAAGCATTTCCGAAGTGACAAAACAAGCTTTTAGAGTTGGACAAATTTCTTTTAAAATGATATTTTTTCTTTCTAAATATTTAGCAAACAAAACGATAGAACTGGTATATCCGTTGAGGTAATCGAATTTTTTGGTCTTGAATTTTTCAAGAAATTTTTCAAGAATTTCATCAGATAAATCAAAAACAGGAAAACGATAACGATGCGTTAGAAAATCCTTGAATCGCTCTTTTCGATATCCAATAAAATCCATAGGAATTCCATAAAAACGTGCTTGGTAAGAATGATTAAAATCAATTCCAAACCAGCCAAAACGCATAATATTTGATGCCCAAGTCAGAGCATGTGAATATTTGTCTTTGGCAAAAACAAAAGGAGTTCCACTTGATCCTGAAGTTTTGTTGAGGTAAACATTTTCTATAGTATAGCCTTTAGAAAGCCTTTTTTCAAGTGGTTTTTGAAGATTTTGTTTGTTTAGAATAGGAAGATCTTCCCATTTTTCTACAATTTTATTGCCAATCAATTCGTTATAAAAAGGATTATTTTTTAGATGAAAATCAACAATTTCTTTCTTTTTATTTTCAAGAAAAACTGCAAATTCTTCTTCGGAGAAATGAACAATTTTATCCAACTCAGCTTTGGCTTTCTTTATCGGAAAACCATTTAGTTGTAGTGAAATATCAAAGAGTCGAATCATTAAATGGCTTCTTTAATATCGTCATAGGGCTTGATTGATCTCAATTCCTGACCTTTAATAGTTTCTTCTTCTTCAATATCAAAATCATCTTGAAGACCCAGCCAGAATTTAGCAGAATTTCCAAAATATTGACTTAAACGTAAAGCAGTATCAGCAGTAATTCTGCGATTTCCTTTAATAATTTCTGATATTCTTGTTTGAGGAATTTTTAATTCTTTTGATAAACGATAAGGCGTAATATTTAACGGAGTTAAAAATTCTTCTGATAGAATTTCACCAGGATGTATGTTTTTTAATTTTTCCATTTCTTTAATTTTTTAATGATAATCTACAATTTCTACGTTTGAAGCATTTCCATTTTCCCAACAAAAAATTATTCGCCATTGGCTGTTAATTCTAATACTATAAAATTCTTTAAGATTCCCAGAAAGTTTCTCTAGCCGATTAGAAGGTGGGATTCTCAAATCAGCAATATTCTGCGAGTTATTAAGCATTCTAAGTTTTCTTCTTCCAATCTGTTGTATTTCTATTGAAGGCTTTTTGACAACAATACCGTTCCAAATTTTTTCAGTGTCTTTAGATCCAAATGAAATTATCATACCTTTCGCATTACTAACGCCAAAGGTAGGTAAAATAAATTATTATTTAAGGTTAAAACCCACTATTTTTGCACCACAACTAAATACAACAACACCATGACAATTTTACTATTGGGATCAGGCGGAAGGGAGCATGCATTTGCATGGAAAATGACTCAGAGTCCGCTTTGCGAAAAACTTTTTGTAGTACCTGGAAATGCAGGAACTGCTGCAATTGCTGAAAACGTTGCCATTTCTGCAACAAATTTTGAAGCAGTAAAAGCATTAGTGCTGAAAGAAAATATAAGTTTAGTAGTCGTAGGACCAGAAGATCCGTTGGTAAAAGGTATTTACGATTATTTTAAAAATGACGAAAGTTTAAAACATATTCCAGTTATCGGACCATCAAAATTAGGCGCTCAATTGGAAGGAAGTAAAGAATTTGCTAAAGAATTCTTGATGAAACACAATATTCCGACCGCGGCTTATGATAGTTTTACTGCCGAAACGGTTGAAAAAGGATGTGAATTTCTAGAAACTTTACAGCCTCCATACGTTTTAAAAGCAGACGGATTAGCAGCTGGAAAAGGAGTTTTGATTATTCAAGATCTTGAAGAAGCAAAAACGGAATTAAGAAACATGCTGGTTCACGCAAAATTCGGTACAGCAAGTTCTAAAGTTGTTATCGAAGAATTCTTGGATGGAATCGAATTAAGTTGTTTCGTTTTAACTGATGGTAAAAGCTATAAAATTCTTCCAACAGCAAAAGATTACAAACGAATTGGAGAAGGAGATACAGGATTGAATACAGGTGGAATGGGAGCAGTTTCTCCAGTTCCTTATGTTGATGGAGTTTTAATGGAAAAAATTGAAACTCGTATTGTAAAACCAACAATCGAAGGTTTCCAAAAAGATGGAATCGAGTACAAAGGTTTTGTTTTCATCGGTTTAATCAATGTAAAAGGAGAACCAATCGTTATTGAGTACAACGTAAGAATGGGTGACCCTGAAACCGAAGTTGTGGTTCCGAGATTAAAGTCAGATTTAGTTGAATTGTTTTTATCTGTTGCAGATCAAAAGTTAGGAGATTTTAATCTGGAAGTTGATCCAAGAAGTGCTACAACGGTAATGGTTGTTTCTGGCGGATATCCTGAAGATTTTGAAAAAGGAAAAGTAATTTCTGGTTTAGAAAATGTTACAGATTCTATTGTTTTTCATGCAGGAACAAAATTAGATAATGGAAATGTCGTTACTAATGGAGGACGTGTAATTGCTGTAACTTCTTATGGAGATAATTTCCAGGAGGCCATAAAAAAATCTTACCAAAACATAGATAAACTAAGCTTTGATAAGATGTATTTTAGAAAAGATATTGGCTTCGATCTAATTTAAAAATAAAACAGACCAACCCTTTTAATTAAGGGTTTGGTTTTTATTTTAAAAATGAATGAGCTGTTGTATCTTGGTTTTCTGTTCCAGCATCATCAAAAATGCGTAATTGTTTAATCCAATATACGATTGCTACAGAGCAGATGATCATAAAAATCCAGTTGATAGTGTTTGCACCAAACCATGTAATTAATTCCAAACGACGTAAAAAGTCAAGAGGAGCAAACAAAATGTTAACGAATAGGTATTGAATTCCTTCGAAAAAAGCTGTCATAATTTTAAAAATTATATGTTATTTATTGTTGTGTAATGCCTTGAAGATAAAATTCGGCGAACCAAATCTTTTTTCAACTTGTTAGGTTTTTCCTTTTAAACAAGTAGTATCTTTACAATCACAAAAGTATAAAATATCCTTATGATAACAAGTGTTTTTAAAAAATCTACGCCATTAAATTATTCATTGGTTGTAATTTTAATACTGGTTTTCTTTTTTATGTTCCAAATTAAAGACCCTTCTTGGGTTACTTCTTATTTTTTGGCTTTCCAAAAAGTGAGTTTATTATGCTTTATTTTGGCTTCTTTTTTTATGATTAATTTTATTGTAAAAAAGAACGGACTCAGTAAAGATAATGGTTACGCGATACTTTTCTACTTATTGTTCATTTTATTTTTTCCAACGATATTTAATAACCCAAATATTATATATGCCAATTTTTTCATTTTATTGGCACTTCGACGATTAATTTCGCTTCAATCGTTAAAATCTTCGAAAGAAAAAATATTTGATGCGGCATTTTGGATTTTTGTAGCTTCTTTATTTCAATTTTGGAGTATTCTCTTCCTAATATTGGTTTACATATCTATTGTTTTTCACGTTTCAAGAGATTATAGAAACTGGGTTTTGCCTTTTATAGCACTTTTGGCAGTAGCGATTTTATTTTACATGACATCTTTAATTATAAATCTCGATGCCGTAGCTTTCATTCAAGAAAGAGCTGTTGTCGATTTTAAAATTGATTATTTTAAGAATAATTACGAAAACGCAGCACTTTCAATCTACACTGCAGTTGCTTTATTTTTTGTTACTTCGATGTTAATGACTTTATCAAACAGACCGCAAATTGTACATTCTTCGTATAAGAAAATTGTGGCTTGTTTTTTTATAGCGGCTTTTGTATACATCATTTCGCCAAATAAAAGCAATGATTTATTATTGTTTAGCATTGCCCCATTAACTATTATGGCAACGAGTCATGTAGAATATATGCAGCAAAAACTGAATAACGAGATTGTATATTACACCTTGATTGTGTGTAGTTTATTTACTTTTTTCTCTCAATTATAATTTACTTCCGTAAGCAAGATCGCCAGCGTCGCCAAGTCCAGGAACAATATAATTTTTCTCATTTAGTTTTTCGTCTAAAGAGGCAACCCATAAATGGCAGTTTTCTGGAAGATTTTTTTCTAGATGAGCAATACCTTCAGGAGCAGCAATAACTACAACAATATGAATTTCTGTTGGAGTAGCATTTTCGACTAATTTTTTATGAACTGCCACAATCGATTGACCAGTGGCAAGCATTGGGTCAAGAAGTAAAACCGTTTTGTTGTTTAAATCTGAAATTGCTTGATATTCAACTCGAATTTCAAATTCATCGTCATTGTTGGGATGAAATCTGCAAGCAGAAACAAAACTGTTTTCTGCGTGATCAAAATAATTTAGAAAACCATTATGAAGCGGCAGTCCGGCTCTTAAAATAGGGCATAAAACTAAATCGGCATCAATTTCTGTTGTCTTCTTAATTCCCAGAGGAGTCTGGATTTCAATCTGCTTATAAGGTAAAATTTTGCTCAATTCATAAGCCATAATTTCGCCAATGCGCTCAATATTTCTGCGAAAGCGCATACTGTCGTTTTGAACATCTACATTTCGGATCTGTCCTAAAAAATGATTTAACACACTGTTGTTCTCAGATATATAATGGATTTTCATACTATTTTTTTAGAAGATCAATTGTTTTTTATGAATAATTGAAAAATTAACGCTTTTTTTCAAAGTATAAAAGTATAAAAAGTATCTTTGTTTAGTAAAAAAAATAAAGACATGTTTTCAAAATTAGCATATTCTGTTTTCGAACAAAGCATCAAAGATTATCATCAATTTGATAATGTAGATCAGCCAATCAATAATCCTTATCCAAAAGATAAGTTCGAGCATTTGTTATATCTTAAAAACTGGATTGACACCGTTCAATGGCATTTCGAAGATATTATTCGTGA
The DNA here is from genome assembly GCF_057799715.1 of Flavobacterium sp. 38. Lineage (NCBI taxonomy): Bacteria > Pseudomonadati > Bacteroidota > Flavobacteriia > Flavobacteriales > Flavobacteriaceae > Flavobacterium > Flavobacterium sp. 38. Next base: position 596,094 of record NZ_JBYNWZ010000001.1, read on the forward strand.
TCCGCAGATTGATCCAGTTGCAGCGTTAACACTAAAAAGAAGAATCGACGCATCAAATCAGGAACGTACTGATATGGTGGAATATATTGATAGTTACTTTTTACAAAAATACAGTAATGTAAAAGTAAAAGACGGAGCAAAAATCAATTCTGAAAGTCCAGCTTGGGCGTTTGACAGATTGTCTATTTTAGCTTTAAAAATTTATCATATGCATGAAGAAGCAACTCGCGCAGAGGCTTCTCAGGAGCACAGAGATAAATGTCAAGAGAAATTAAATATTCTTTTAGAACAAAGAACAGATTTATCTACAGCAATTGAAGAATTACTGACAGATATTGAAAACGGAGATAAATTCATGAAAGTGTACAAACAAATGAAAATGTACAACGACGATGAATTGAACCCAGTTTTATATCAAAACAAAAAATAATTTGGCAGACTTGTCTAGCAAAATTAAGCATATAGCCGTCATGAGACTATCCGCAATGGGAGATGTCGCCATGACGGTTCCTGTTTTACGCGCTTTTGTAAAACAATATCCAAACGTGAAAGTGACGGTTATTTCACGTCCTTTTTTCAAACCATTTTTTGACGGAATTCCCAATCTAGAGTTTTTTGCTTTTGACGAAAAAGAAAGACACAAAGGTTTTTCAGGACTTTTGAAGTTATATTCAGATGTAAAAAAACTCAAAATAGATGCTTTTGCAGATCTTCATAATGTGTTGAGATCTAAGATTGTGAGTTTGCTTTTCGCTTTAAGCGGAAAAAAAAGAGCAACGGTTGATAAGGGAAGAGAAGGAAAAAAAGAATTAACTCGATCTGAAAATAAGATTTTCAAACAACTGCCAACTATGTTTGAAAGACACGCAAAAGTGTTTGAAGAATTGGGTTTTCCATTAGATTTATCTCATCCTGAATTTCCTGAAAAAGCCAAATTAGGCGCAGAAATTTTAGAAATTATCGGAAACGAAAACCAAAAATTAATCGGAATTGCACCTTTTGCTCAATACGGTTCTAAGGTTTATCCTTTGGATTTGATGAAAGAAGTTATTGCAAAATTGGCTAAAAATTCGTCGTACAAAATTTTGCTTTTTGGCGGAGGAAAGAAAGAAATCGAAATTTTAGATTCAATTTCGCAACCCTTTGAAAATGTAATTAATATGGCTGGAAAAATTAAATTTCAGCAGGAATTACAGTTAATCAGTAACCTTGATGTGATGCTTTCTATGGATTCTGGAAACGCTCATATCGCCGCAATGTTGGGTGTAAAAGTAGTGACACTTTGGGGAGCAACACATCCATTTTCGGGATTTTTGCCATTCAATCAAAGCTTAGAAAACGCACTGACTTCAGACCGAAATCAATATCCGAAACTGCCAACTTCAGTTTATGGAAACAAAATTGTGGAAGGTTATGAAGATGCGATGAGAACTATTTTACCAGAAAATGTTGTTTCTAAAATTGAAGCACAAATTCTAAATAAAAGAAAATTCCAATAAAAAAATTTCAATTTTCACTTGAGCTTATCTTTGTCAAAGTCTTAAACTTTGACAAAGATTTACGCAAAGATTTTCAAATTGGAATTTGGATTTTTTTTATTGGAATTTCTTCACAACCAAATCTTCTCCTCACGGCATCGGCTATGAATATATCGCTGTAAATACGAAACGGTTGATTTATAATCTGGCGCATCATAGCCAAACCTTTCGTGCTCCATTTGTTCTTTGTCCAAAGCTTCGCAACCTTTTAAAACTTCTTTAATCATGTCAATTAAAGCAAGTTCCTTATTCTCCGTTTTTTGAAATTTTAATTCTACAATTTCATCTTGCAGTTCTTCACAATAAGAAACAAGTTGTTGTACTTCAGATTCTTCCAGAAGATCTCTATTATTTCTAAATATTTCTCGAATTGATTTCATAACATAAAATAAAATCCCAAATTTTTAAATTCCAAATCCCAAATGGAAAATGAAAACTTTGACAAAGATTATAAATTATCGATAAAAAAAATTCCAAATCTCAATTTTAACATTGGAATTTGGAATTTATATTTTTTTGGAATTTTACAATTTATACGTCGTCGTAATCCACATAAATGGTTTCAGATGTTGGATGTGCTTGGCAAGTTAAAATTAAACCTTCTGCGATTTCGCTGTCAGTTAAAATAGAATTTTTCGTCATTTCTGCGCTTCCTTTTGTTACACGACCTAAACAGCTGCTGCAGATTCCGCCTTGACAAGAATATGGAGCGTCAACACCTTGTTTTAGTGCGGCATCTAGAATAGTTTGTTTTTTAGACATTTCAAAAGTAGTCTCTTCGTCGTCTACCAAAACTGTAATTTTTGTATGACCTTCTTGAGAACCCTGAATTACATTTTCTTCAGAAGAAGAAGTAAAAAGCTCAAATTTAATCGCAGATTCTTTTACATTTTTCTCTTTCAAAACATCAGAAACAGTATTAATCATTTCTTCTGGTCCGCAAAGGAAAAATTTATCAAATTCAAGTTCTTTGTGTTTATTGTTCAAAACAAAATTCACAGTCGATTTTTCAATTCTTCCAAACAATGCGTTTTCAGCTTTCGCTTGGCTGTATACATAATGCACAAAAAGTCTGCCTACGTATTGCAATTGCAAATCGTGAAGTTCTTGATGAAAAATCGTGTTTTCAGGAGTTTTATTTCCGTAAACCAATACAAATGAACTTTTTGGTTCATTTTTTAAAACCGATTTTATAATAGAAAGAACAGGAGTAATTCCGCTACCTGCAACAAATGCTGCGTAGTTTTTTTGTCTTTCAGCATCTGGCTCAAAAGTAAATTTACCTTCTGGCTGTCCTACTTCAAGAACATCTCCAGCTTTTAATTTAGTATTGGCAAACTGAGAAAAAAGACCATTTTTTACCGCTTTTACAGCAATTCTTAGTTCGCCGCTGTCTGGTGCAGAACAAATAGAATAAGCACGTCTAATTTCTTGATTGTCAAGTGTTAATTTTAAATTTATATATTGACCAGCTACAAATTTATAGTCTGGTTTTAGTTCTTCAGGAACATTAAAAAGTATCGAAACAGCCTCTGCAGTTTCGCGTTTAACCTCTTTAATTATAAGTTTTAAGAATGAAGGCATGATAGAATTTTTATGCAAAAGTAGCAAACCACTATTAAAAGTTTGCCACTAAATTATTTTTTTTAACTTTTTTTGTAACGTTTTCCTACATTTGGTCTCTTACTACAAAAATACTAAAACCATAAACCATGTTTAAGAAGTTTATTTATCTCGAATGGAAAGCTTTTATCAGATCGGCATCTTTCGGTAAAAATCTGGCAATGAAAATCATAATGGGCTTTTTGATGGTCTATTTTTCATTAATTTTTATTGGTATGGGAGTTGGAGCATTTTACATGCTTAAAGAAATGAAACTGGAGCCACTACTAACCATTAATAAATTTCTGATTTACTACTTCCTATTTGATTTAGTAATTAGACTCTTATTGCAACCAATCCCAGTCTTGAATATTAAGCCATTACTGGTTCTTCCTTTAAAGAAACCAACGATTGTCCATTTTTCTTTAGGCAAAACGGTTTTGTCTTTCTTTAACTGGATTCATGCTTTATTTTTTATTCCGTTTTCGGTTGTCTTGATTTTAAACGGCTACGATGTTATTGAAATTATTTTCTGGCATTTGGGAGTAATGTCTATCATTTACATCAACAATTTTTTGAATATTATTTTAAGCAATATTGACAAACTGTTCGCCCTGTTTTTAATATTGATTGTAGCTCTAGGAGGTGCGCAGTATTATGAACTATTTGATATTACATTATTTACAACTCCATTTTTTCAAAGTTTTTATGACATCGACGGCTTATTTTTGGTTCCGATTTTAGTGTTGATTGCGTTGCATTTTTTTACTTTTAAATACTTCGAAAAAAACTTATATCTCGATGCAGGACTTTCTGTAAAACAAGATATTGCTTCTACAGAAAATCTTTCGTGGCTCAATCAGTTTGGAACTTTAGGCACTTTTCTTAAAAATGATATTAAACTCATTAAAAGAAATAAAAGGTCAAAAACAACTATTTTAATGAGTGTGATTTTTTTATTCTACGGATTGATTTTTTTCGGAAACACGCACCAACCAGAAGCGATGCATATTTTTGCGGGAATATTTGTTTCGGGAGGATTTCTATTTGTCTTCGGGCAGTTTGTGCCAAGTTGGGATAGTTCGTATTATCAATTAATGATGACACAGAATATTCCGTACAGAGGCTACATTACTTCTAAATGGTGGCTTATTGTTATAGCGACTTTCATTTCGACCATATTGGCATCGTTCTATTTGTTTTTTGGATGGGAAGTTTATTTAACTATTGTTGTAGGAGCCATTTACAATATTGGAGTAAACTCTCATTTGGTTCTTTTAGGCGGGGCATTTACCAAAACTCCAATCGATTTAAGTAATGCTGGCGGAGCTTTTGGAGATAAAAAAGCGTTTAATGTAAGCGCCATGCTTTTGTCGCTGCCAAAAATTTTATTGCCTCTAGGACTGTATGCGTTAGGACTTTATTTCGGAAATAAAATGATTGGATTATCTCTCGTAGCAGGAGCAGGAGTTATCGGATTTATTTTTAAGGAAAAAGTTTTTTCATTAATAGAAAAGAGATACAAAATAGAGAAGTACAGTACGATAAGTGCTTATAAGCAAAAGAGTTAATTAACCAATTAGTTAATTAGAGAATTAGTCAATTAGATAATTATCTAAAAATCTACAATCAAAAATCTAAAATTATCATGATACAAGTAAATCAGCTTTCAAAAAAATATAACCAAACTACAGTCTTAAATATCAGTAATCTAGAAATTCCAAAAGGACAAAGTTTTGGATTGGTGGGAAATAATGGAGCAGGAAAAACCACTTTTTTCAGTCTACTTTTAGACCTTATTCAGCCTTCAACGGGATATATTAAAAGTAATGATATTCAAGTAAATACAAGCGAAAAATGGAAATCTTTTACAGGATCTTTTTTAGATGAAAATTTCCTTATCGGATATTTAACTCCAGAAGAATATTTTTATTTTATTGGCGATTTGCGAAATCAGAACAAAGCAGATGTCGATGCGCTGTTAGGTAAACATGAAGAGTTTTTTAATGGCGAAATTTTGAAGAACAAAAAATACCTTCGAGATCTGTCCAAAGGAAACCAGAAAAAAGTGGGAATCATTGCAACACTTATTGGAAATCCAGAAGTAGTTATTTTAGACGAACCTTTTGCAAATTTAGATCCAACTACAGTAAGCCGATTAAAAAAAATTATCAAAGAATTAGCCGATGATCCAAACGTAACTGTTTTAGTTTCAAGTCATGATTTACAGCATACTGTCGAGGTTTGCAATAGAATTGTGGTTCTTAACAAAGGCGAAATAGTGAAGGACATTCAGACTTCAAAAGAGACCTTACAAGAACTAGAATTGTTTTTTGCTGTGTAAGAATTTCTATATTTAAAAAAGAAGCGTATTTTTACAAATGAATATACTAAAACCAATTTTTAGTAGTTATCTGTTTTAAACTCGTTTCTATTGAAAAAGAATACTCTTAAATATAGTTTTACTCTCGTTTTTTTATTCTTTTTGATAGCTTGTTCTACCAAAAAAAATACTTTTTTGTCTAGAAATTCCCATGCTTTAAGCACAAAATATAACATTTTGTACAATGGCGGAATTGGTTTGGATAAAGGATTAAAATCTATTCAGGCTAATAACGAAGACAATTTCTGGAAACTGCTGCCAATTGAAAAAATGCAGTTTGATGAAAACTTCTCAGAAGGTGAAAAAGCTAAAAACCCAGATTTTGAGCTGGCAGAAACAAAAGCTACAAAAGCCATTCAGAAACACTCAATGAATATTGGCGGTAGAGAAAAAAATTATCAGATTGATGAAGCTTACTTAATGTTGGGAAAAGCAAGATATTACGATCAGCGTTTTATTCCGGCAATTGAAGCATTCAATTATGTTTTATATAAATATCCTGAAAGCGATAATATTAATATTGCAAAAATCTGGCGCGAAAAAACCAATATGCGTTTAGGCAACGATGCAATTGCTCTTAAAAACATCAAAATTTTACTTAAAAAAACAGATTTAGACAAACAAACTTATGCAGATGCAAATGCTCTTTTGGCAGAAGCATATCTAAATTTGGAGGAAAAAGACAGCGCCGTTGCTAAACTTAGAATTGCAGAACAATTTACCAGAAATAACGAAGAACGTGCAAGATATCGTTTTATCCTTGGCCAAATGTATCAGGCAGAAGGCAAAAAGGATAGTGCGGTTTATTTTTACGATCAAGTAATTGATTTAAATAGAAAAGCAGATCGTAAATATATGATGCACGCTTACGCGAAAAAAGCACAAATGTTTGATTATGGAAAAGATAATGATACGATTTTCTTAAAGACATTTAATAAATTGGTAACCGATCGTGAAAATCGCCCTTACTATGATGTTCTTTTTTATGAAATGGGAGTTTATTATGATAAAAAGAAAGATCAGGAAAATGCCTTAGTATACTACAATAAATCTTTAAGAAGAAAATCTAAAGATCCGTATTTGATGGCTTCTGCCTATAGAAATATTGGGAATATGTATTTTAAAGATACAGATTATAGTATGGCAGCAAAATACTATGACAGTACTTTGGTAAAAATGGATCCTAAAACCAGAGAATTTGCTTTTATAGAAAAAAACAGAAAAAATCTTGATGACGTAATTAAGTACGAAGCGATTGCAAAACGCAACGATAGTATTATTAAGGTGTATAATTTGCCGCCAAACGAAAAGAAAGATTATTTCGAAAATTATATAGCCGAGCTTAAAAAGAAAGACGAAGCCAAAAGACTTTTAGAAGAAAAAGAAAAAGAACGATTAGCAAATATCGATCGAAACTCTCAAGCCGAGATTCCTGGAAATGGAGCTGTAAATCCGCAATCATTGGGTAGACCTGCAGAACCAGAAGGAATTGGAATGCCTCCAGGTGGAAACGATAATGCTAGTTCATTTTATTTTTACAATCCGACAACAGTTGCCTACGGAAAACTTCAGTTTAAAAAAATGTGGGGTAACAGAACTTTGGGCGGTAACTGGAGATTGGCAGGAATAAAAGCAGCCAATGATAATGCCATGAATGATACAATTGCTACAAAAGAAGTTGCCAATGCAATGAATGATACAATTGTACCAGAAAAATATACGGTTGCCTATTATGTAAAACAGCTTCCAACTTCGCAAGTGGCGATGGACAGCATTGGTAAAGAACGTAATTTTTCGTACTATCAATTAGGACTTATATATAAGGAGAAGTTTAAAGAATACAATTTGGCGAGCGACAAACTAGAACAATTGCTTCAGAACAATCCTGAAGAAAAACTGGTGTTGCCATCAATGTATAATTTGTACAAAATTTATCAAATTACAAATCCGGCAAAAGCAGAAGCTATAAAAATGGAGATTTCTACGAAATATCCAGATTCAAGATATGCTCACATTATAAATAATAAGGAAGAAGATTCAAATTCTAGTCCCGACAAAGAATATCAAAAATGGTATAAACTTTTTGAAGAAGAACATTTTGATGAAGTCTTAGCCAATATTGACAATTTGATTAACCAATATTCTGGAGATGATATTGTTTCTAAATACGAATTATTGAAAGCCAACACTTTAGGAAAAGTAAATGGTTTAGAAGCCTATAAAAAAGGACTTGAGAATGTGGCAGATAATTATCCAAATAGTGAAGAGGGTAAAAACGCTAGAGAAATTCTAGAAAAACAGGTTCCTGTTTTAGAAAAACTCAATTTTACCACAACCGACACTAAAAACTGGAAAATATTATACCGTGTTGCTAATACCGATACAAAAACGGTTAAAAGAATTGAAGAAGCTATTAGAGTATTTTTATTAGTAGAAAATTACGAAAGATTGACAACATCTCTGGATAAATACAATAAAACAGAAAGTTTTGTAGTTATTCATGGTTTAAAATCTGAAGCTTATGCAAATGATATTGCAGGAGTTTTTAGAGAAGATAAAAAATATAAAATTCCAGATCAGGCAATAATTATATCAAATGATAATTATAAAATTGTTCAGATTAAAAAGAATTTAGACGCATACCTTACCCCGAAAACCCCTTAAAATCTTAACCGCCATGTTTGAAAAAGTAAAAAAAAACGGAACTGAACAATTAGGAAAAACAAACAGAATTGTAGAAGGAACATCAATAGTAGGAGACATCGTTTCTAAAGCCGATTTTAGATTAGACGGCGAATTGATTGGAAATTTTACTTCGCAGGGCAAAATAGTGATTGGGGCCAAAGGAGTTGTTAAAGGAGAAATTATCTGTAACAATGCAGACATTGAAGGAGAATTTCACGGAAAAATAAAAGTTCTAGAAACGCTTAATATTAAATCGACTGCTCAAATACACGGAGAAGTAGCAGTAGGAAAACTTTCGATAGAACCAGGAGCTGACTTCACAGCAACCTGTACGATGCTTGCCCATTCCAATACAGTAATCATGCTAGAAGATGGAAAAGGAACCGAACAATAATAGGAGAAATAAATGGCTGGCATTTATTAATATTCCTTTTCAAATGGGAGTAATCATCTTTGTATTCTCTTATTTCGGAACCTGGCTCGACGAGAAACATCCAAGCCCAAAAGTATATTATAACACCATTTTTGTATTGGCCGGAGTTGGCGTTGCATTATATAATGTAATCCGACAAGTAAATGACATCAATAAAACAAAGTAGTTTGTATATAAAACGCCTTGAGATAAAAGTTGCATCTTTGCACTAAAATTATTTCGAATGCTTTCAAAAAATTACAAACCGCTATTTTATTTGTTATGTCTTGCTTTAGGAACTTATATAGTACATAAAGCCCTTTTTTTCTTTAGCGAAATTAAAACAGAGAACTTTCATTACAGTCTAGAAATACTGTATTTATCGTTCTTCGCAATTTCGTCTTTATTATACCTTATATTATTAGTAGTAAAAAAGAAGAATTTTGAAATCGTCGGAATGGCGTTTTTATTCGGAACTTTTACACAAATGTTATTAGCCTATTTAGCTCTGCAGCCGATCTTAAAAAACAAAACTGGAGAAACCGATGTTGAAAAAGTTAGTTTTTTTATAACATTTGTGCTGTTTTTGTTATTTCAGACGCTTTTAACTGTCCGATTATTAAATGAAAAGCGTTAAAATAACAATTCTTTAAAACAAGGTTTAAAAATAATTTTTCATATCCTTTTGAATATTAATAAAAAATGTACCTTTGCACCAAATTTTAGAAACGTAAAAAAATAAGATTTTCCACGATATGGTGATTTCAAACAAACCACTCAGCTTTATTCTTGCAGCTTTTGTTGCTTCTCTACCTATTATGGGTTTTGCAAATCCAGAGAATGATTCGACGCATGTTCAAACTGAAACTGCTCACGAAGAGAAAGTAGTTTCACATAATGCTCACGAAGAAGGAGAGCATGTTGCTCTTGACCCAAAAGCAAAAGTGGACGCTTTTATTGATCACCACTTACAAGATTCTCATGACTTTGTTTTCTTTTCAGATGAAAAAGAAAATAAGCACTATGGTTTTTCATTACCAGTTATTCTTATTGATGGAGGTTTAAAAGTTTTCTCTTCTTCAAAATTACACCACGGAGAAGAAGTTGCAGAAGTTGACGGTAGCTACTATAAATTAGTTCACGGTAAAATTTACAAAACAGATGCAGCCGGAACAATCAACTTTGATGAGCACGGTCATCCTTCAAATGAAAAACCATTAGATTTTTCAATTACTAAAAATGTTGTTTCAATGCTTTTCGTATCAGTATTATTATTTTTAATGTTTACTGGTTTAGCAAAATCATATAAAAAAGGACCAATCCCAACTGGATTTGGTAGAGTTTTAGAACCACTTATTATTTTCATTAGAGACGAAATCGCAGTTCCTAATATTGGAGAGACAAAATACCGTAAATATATGGGTTACCTGTTAACTGTATTTTTCTTTGTTTGGTTGTTAAACTTATTAGGAATGACTCCACTAGGAATCAACGTAACAGGAAATATTGCAATTACAGTTTGTTTAGCATTATTTACTTTCATTATTACACAATTTAGTGCAAACAAAGATTATTGGGGACACATCTTCTGGATGCCAGGAGTACCGGTTCCAATGAAAATTATCTTAGCTCCAATTGAGGTTTTAGGAACACTAACAAAACCATTCGCATTATTAATTCGTTTGTACGCAAACATTACTGCAGGTCACGTAGTAATTATGAGTTTAATTGCAATGATTTTTGTTGGAAAAAATTTAGCAGCAGATTTACCAATCTCATTAGGATTAACTCTATTCATCTCTGTTATTGAAGTTTTAGTTGCATTTTTACAAGCGTTTATCTTCACAATGTTATCATCATTGTTTATTGGTATGGCTGTTCAAGATCACCATCATGATGATCACGGACATGCACATGAGGAAGAAAACGCAATCATTTAATTAGAAGTTTAATTTTATATATATAAATACTTATGGGAACAATTCCAACTTTAGTAGGTGCTGGTTTAGTAGTAATCGGTGCAGGTTTAGGTTTAGGTAAAATCGGTGGATCTGCTATGGACGCTATTGCTCGTCAGCCAGAAGCTGCTGGTAAAATCCAAACTGCGATGATTATTATCGCTGCTTTATTAGAAGGTTTAGCATTTGCTGCTTTGATCTTAGGAAAAAACTAATAAAGAAAAAACTAACAACATCTTTAACGGTTGGTTAAAGGTGTTGTTACTTTAAAAAAGAAATTAAATATTTAATATAGTTATATAAAATGGATAAGTTAATTAACGATTTTTCATTCGGATTATTCTTCTGGCAGGCTTTAATCTTAGTAATACTAATTTTGCTTTTAGTAAAATTTGCTTGGAAACCAATTATGGAATCTATTACTGCAAGAGAAGAAGGTATTAAAAATGCATTGCTTTCTGCTGAAAACGCAAAGAGAGAAATGGAAAATTTACAAGCTGACAATCAAAGAATTTTGAATGAAGCTCGTGCAGAACGTGACGCGATGTTGAAAGAAGCTCGCGAAATGAAAGAGAAAATGATTGCTGATTCTAAAAACGAAGCACAAGAAGCTGGTCAAAAAATGATTGAGCAAGCTAAAGCGGCTATCGAAAGCGAAAAAAATGCTGCAATGGCAGAATTGAAATCTCAAGTTTCTACACTATCATTGAGTATTGCTGAAAAATTATTGAAAGAAGAATTATCTAACAAAGAATCTCAAACTAAATTGGTGGAGAAAATGTTAGGTGACGTAAAGTTAAACTAAGATTATGGCAAGTACAAGAGCAGCAATTCGTTATGCAAAAGCAATTCTAGACTTAGCAAACTCTAAAGGTGTTGCCGAAGCTGTCAATAACGATATGAAATCAATTGCTAATGCAATTGAAACAAATGAGGAATTGAGTGCATTTATTCAGAACCCAACGACTACAGTTGAAGTTAAAGAAGGTGCTCTTTTAGAAGTTTTTGCAAATGTAAATGGAGTGACAAAAGGATTGTTCCGTTTATTATTCGAAAACAAAAGATTTGAAATTCTACATGCAATTGCATTAGGATACAGTAAATTATTTGATGAAAATAATGGTGTTGAAGTAGCGAAAGTTACAACAGCGATCCCAATGGATGCTGCTTTAGAAGCTAAAGTTTTAGCAAAAGTTGCAACTTTATCAGATAAAAAAATTACAATTGAAAATATAGTAGATCCTTCAATTATCGGTGGATTTATTTTGAGAATAGGAGATAATCAATACAATGCTTCTGTTGCAAACAGATTACAAGTATTAAAAAGAGAGTTAAGTAATTAGTTTTATAACACAAAAAGTGTCTAAATTATAAATTAAGATGGCGGAAATCAAACCTGCTGAAATTTCAGCAATATTAAGAAAGCAAGTAGAAGGTTTTGAATCTGGTGCTACGCTAGAGGAAGTAGGAACAGTACTTCAAGTTGGAGACGGTATTGCTCGTGTTTACGGGCTATCTAATGTACAATATGGTGAGTTAGTAGAATTTGATAACGGTATGGAAGGTATCGTATTGAATCTTGAAGAGGATAATGTTGGGGTTGTATTATTAGGACCATCAACTGGACTTAAAGAAGGATCTACTGCAAAAAGAACTCAACGTATTGCTTCTCTTAAAGTAGGTGAGCAAATGGTAGGACGTGTTGTTAACACTCTTGGTTTTCCAATTGATGGAAAAGGGCCAATCGGTGGTGACTTATACGAAATGCCATTAGAAAGAAAAGCTCCTGGAGTTATCTTCCGTCAGCCAGTTACTGAGCCATTACAAACAGGAGTAAAAGCAGTTGATGCTATGATCCCAGTTGGTCGTGGACAGCGTGAGCTTGTAATCGGTGACCGTCAAACAGGTAAATCTACTGTTTGTATCGATACAATCTTAAATCAAAAAGAATTTTACGATGCAGGAAAACCTGTATTCTGTATATATGTTGCAATCGGACAAAAAGCTTCGACCGTAGCAGGAATCGCAAAAATGTTAGAAGAAAAAGGAGCAATGGCTTATACAGTTATCGTTGCTGCTAATGCTTCTGATCCAGCTCCAATGCAAGTTTACGCTCCATTCGCTGGTGCTGCAATTGGAGAGTACTTCAGAGATTCTGGTCGTCCAGCTCTTATCGTTTATGATGATTTATCTAAACAAGCTGTTGCTTACCGTGAGGTTTCTCTTTTATTAAGAAGACCACCGGGACGTGAGGCTTACCCTGGAGACGTTTTCTACTTACACTCTCGTTTATTAGAGCGTGCTTGTAAAGTAATCGCTGATGATGGTATCGCTAAAAACATGAACGATTTACCAGATTCTATTAAGTCAATCGTAAAAGGTGGTGGTTCATTAACGGCGCTACCAATTATCGAAACTCAAGCTGGTGACGTTTCTGCATATATCCCAACAAACGTAATCTCTATTACAGATGGTCAGATTTTCCTTGATGGAGATTTGTTCAACTCTGGGGTTCGTCCTGCAATTAACGTAGGTATCTCTGTATCTCGTGTTGGAGGTAATGCTCAAATTAAATCAATGAAGAAAGTTTCTGGAACTTTAAAATTAGATCAAGCTCAATTCCGTGAATTAGAAGCTTTCGCTAAATTCGGTTCTGACTTAGATTCTGTTACATTAAATGTAATTGAAAAAGGAAAAAGAAACGTTGAGATCTTGAAACAAGGTTTAAATGATCCTTATCCAGTTGAAAACCAAGTAGCGATTATCTACGCTGGTTCTAAAAACTTGTTAAGAAATGTTCCTGTAAATAAAGTAAAAGAATTCGAAGCAGACTTCTTAGCTTACTTAAACAGCAAACATAAAGATACACTTAATGCTTTGAAAGCTGGAAAATTAGATGACACTATTACAGACGTTATCGAAAAAGCAGCAAAAGAAATCTCAGCAAAATATAACTAATTAGATAATTGGTAAATTAGATAATTAGAAAATGTTCACTCATTATTCTAATTATCTAATTTTCAAATTGTCACATTTTCTAATCAATAGATGGCAAATTTAAAGGAAATCCGTAATAGAATTACTTCCGTTTCATCGACGATGCAAATTACATCGGCTATGAAAATGGTTTCTGCTGCAAAGCTGAAGAAAGCACAAGATGCAATCACTGCAATGCGTCCTTATGCCGAGAAATTAACGGAGTTATTGCAAGATCTTTCAGCTACACTAGAAGGTGAAGTAGGAGGAGATTACACTACACAACGTGAAGTAAAAAAAGTATTGTTAGTAGCAGTAACTTCAAATAGAGGTTTATGCGGTGCTTTCAATTCGAATATTATTAAAGAGATTAAAAACCGTACAGAGTTTTACGCTGGAAAACAAGTTGATATTTTTGCTATTGGTAAAAAAGGAAACGACGCTTTAAGCAAAACGCATAAAGTTCACGGTCATCACAATGCAATTTTTGATCATTTAACTTTTGAAAATGTTGCCGGAATTGCAGATAATTTGACTGAGAAATTTTTATCTGGAGAATACGATAGAATTGAATTAGTTTATAATCAGTTTAAAAATGCTGCGACTCAAATTGTTCAAGTAGAACAGTTTTTACCGTTAGCACCTATCGCTACAGATGCAGCTGCTCCTTCTGGAGATTATATTTTTGAGCCAGGAAAAGAAGAAATTGTATTGGCTTTAATTCCTAAGTCTTTAAAAACACAATTGTACAAAGGTATTCGTGATTCATTTGCTTCTGAGCATGGAGCGCGTATGACTGCAATGCACAAAGCAACAGATAACGCTACAGCTTTAAGAAACCAATTAAAATTAACTTATAACAAAGCTCGTCAGGCTGCGATTACAAGTGAGATTTTGGAAATTGTTGGTGGAGCAGAAGCTTTAAACGGATAATCTATTCCATAATAAAAAAAGAAAGCCAGCATAAAGCTGGCTTTTCTTTTTATTGGAAGTTTTATTCTTTTTTAAAAATAATTTTATAAAATGGTGATTCTCAAATTAAAGTAAGTTGAGAATCACTACCATTTTATAAAAATAGACAGATAACTCTGTGTGCTTTGTCTTTCATGGGAACAAACTAGCTTTATTAGTCCCATTGCTCTGTTTTTTTAAGGGTTACATTTCAGCAGAATCAATCCCTGTGCTTTGTCTTTTATGGGAACAAACAAGCTTTATCAATCCCAATGCTTAGTTTTTTTATAAGGGTTACATTTTAGCTAACTTCAATCCCTTTATGCTTTGTCTTTTATGGGAACAAACAAGCTTTATTAGTCCCAATGCTTCCTTTTTTATAAGGGTTGTATTTAGCTTTCTCAATCCCTGTGAAACAAATTTAAGAAAGGTTTAACGAAAAAATCTTACATAATTTCCATGTGATATTTATATGATTCACATGTTTTGAAAAAAATCTGTAATGAGAAATGAAGTTTTTTAAGAAAAAAGTTCTAAAGAAGTGGTTTTTAATGATATAACGTTGAAGATTTCTTATTATTATATTAACACAAATAAAAACTATTTTTTTGATTCTTACAAATTTCTAAAAAACATGAAATATCGTTTGCTTTAAATTCAGAAGTATTTCGGTCGAAAATAAGTATTTTTGAAGTATAATTTTTTAGTGAAATGAAACTACGAGAACTAACAACCATAAAAGAGATGCTCTCTCAGATTGATACCATACGTTTTCTTTATCCTAATTTGAGTGAAGAGAAATACGAATCGTTTCTTTCAGAAATGGTTCCGCATAATTATACTCAAATTGCCGTTTTTGAAGAAGAAAATTGTATCGGAATTACGGGATGCTGGTCTGCAACAAAATTATGGACGGGCAAATATCTCGAAATTGACAATTTTGTGGTACATCCTGAATATCGATCTAAAGGAATTGGAAAAATGCTTACCGATTATGTAGAGAAAAAAGCAGTAGAATTGAATTGCAGCAGTATAGTTTTGGATGCATTTACAGGAAACTTTGCTGCTCATCGATTTTATTATAATCAAGGTTATGCTCCGAGAGGGTTTCATTTTGTAAAAATTTTAGATGAAAAGAAAATGACTGTTTAAAAACACACATAACTTTTCTTTATTGCATTAACAAAAACACCATTAAACAAAAGAAATGGTTATTTTTGTCTTACAAACATTATTAGAATTATATTTTGGGATTATATAAAAATCTATTCAAACAAACAGCAATTTACGGACTGGCAACAGTTTTACCGCGAATGCTGAGTTTCTTATTGGTGAGATTATATACAGGAATTTTGCCTACAGCAGAGTATGGTGAAGTTTCGATCGTATTGTCTTGGATGGTTTTCTTTAACGTAGTTCTTTCTTACGGTATGGAAACGGCATTTTTTAGATTTTACAGTGCAGAAGAGGATAAGAAAAATGTCATTGCTACTTCGACTATTTCTATATTTTGGACTTCAATAATTTTCCTTTTTGTAGCCCTCATTTTCAGAAACACACTTGCTAATTTAGCCGAAGTCGATGTTCAGTATATTACGTATTCGGTATGGATTTTAGTTTTGGATGCCTTGGTTTTAATACCGTTTTCTAAACTTAGAGCCAACCAAAGACCAATGGTTTATGCCGCAATTAAGATTGGAAATGTTGTTATAAACTTATTATTAAATATATTTTTCTTAATGTATTTGCCAAAACTGGCAGCTTCAAACCCGAATTCTGTTTGGGATAATCTATATATTGAAAACTTCCAGATTGCTTATATTTTCATTGCAAATCTTTTGGCGAGTTTGGCAACATTTGTTGTCCTTTCTCCAAATTATCTTTCGCTTGGGCGAAAATTTGATCCAGTACTTTGGAAAAAAATGATGAAATACGGACTTCCAATTTTGGTAGCCGGACTGGCTTTTGCTGTAAACGAACATTTCGATAAAATTCTTTTAGGTTATTTGCTTCCAGAAAATTTAGCAAAATCTGAAGTTGGAGCTTATTCTGCTTGTTACAAATTAGGATTATTTATGGTTCTTTTTGCAACAGCTTTCAGATTAGGAATTGAGCCTTTCTTTTTTAGTCATGCTAAAAATGAAAACGCACCTCAGACTTATGCCGTTATTACTAAATATTTTGTGATTTTAGGATCCTTGATTTTATTAGGAGTAATTGTTTTTGCAGACGTTTTAAAATATTTGTTATTAGACAATAAATCGTACTGGGAAGCTATGAAAGTGGTGCCGCTAATTATTTTGGCAAATTTCTTTTTAGGAATTTATAACAACTTATCGGTTTGGTATAAACTGACAGATAAAACAAAAATAGGAGCGTACATTTCTATAGTAGGTGCAATTATAACCTTGATTTTAAATTATTTATTAATTCCGAAATACAGTTATTACGGTTCTGCAATTGCAACTATTTCTGCTTATGGAAGCATGATGCTTATTTCTTATATTTTAGGAAATAAATACTATCCGATTCCTTACGATATGAACAAGATTGGTGCTTATTTAGGCGTTTCAATATTATTTTCAATAATTTCATTTTACGGATTTAGAGAAAAATATTATGTTGGAATTCCGTTGCTTTTAGCTTTTATGTACCTCGTTTACCATTTCGAAAAAGATACTATAAAGGGAATAATGAAAAGAAAATAAGACGTTTTAAGAAAATTATATTTAAAAATGAAAATTCAAATTATCAATAAATCACAGCACGATTTACCAAATTACGAAACAATTGCTTCTGCAGGAATGGATTTGCGTGCCAATATTATAGAACCAATTACGTTAAAACCTTTAGAAAGAACTATTGTAAAAACAGGTCTTTTTATAGAATTGCCAATTGGTTATGAAGCTCAGGTAAGACCAAGAAGCGGTCTGGCGGCAAAAAAAGGCGTAACTGTTTTAAATTCACCAGGAACTGTTGACGCAGATTATAGAGGAGAAATCGGAGTAATTTTAGTAAATTTATCTAATGACGATTTTGTAATCGAAAATGGAGAACGAATTGCGCAGCTGATTATTGCAAAACACGAAAGAGCAGAATGGATAGAAGTTGAAACACTTTCTGAAACATCAAGAGGTGAAGGAGGCTTTGGAAGCACTGGCGTGAAATAATAGAAGAGAAAGACCAAACCCAATGAAGATTTTAAATCTTCCCATAAAATCAAATAAAGAATGAAAATAATTGTGCCAATGGCAGGCCGCGGATCAAGATTGAGGCCTCATACTTTAACCGTTCCAAAACCGTTAATTCCAGTTGCGGGAAAATCTATCGTGCACCGTTTAGTTGAAGATATTGCCAAAATATTAAAAGAACCAATTGAAGAAGTTGCGTTTATATTAGGAGATGAAGCTTTCTTTGGAGATGATGTTGTAACAAGTTTAGAAGATTTGGCTAAAGGATTAGGAGCAAAAGCTTCGATCTACCGTCAAGATCAGCCTTTAGGAACTGGACACGCAATTATGTGTGCAAAAGACTCTCTTTCTGGACCAGCTGTAATTGCTTATGCAGATACATTAATTAGAGCAGATTTTGAATTAGATCCATCTGCAGATGCTGTTATTTGGGTAAAACAAGTAGACCAGCCAGAAGCTTTTGGTGTAGTAAAACTAAATCAAAATAATGAAATTATCGAGTTGGTTGAAAAACCAAAAGAGTTCGTAAGTGACTTAGCGGTTATCGGAATTTACTATTTTAAAGAAGTTGGTGTTTTAAGAAACGAGCTTCAGAATGTTTTGGATAATAATATTCAAAACGGAGGCGAATACCAAATCAACGACGGAATTAAAGCCATGATGGCAAACGGAAAAGTTTTTAAAACTGGAAGCGTAGACGAATGGATGGATTGCGGTAACAAAGATGTTACGGTTGAAACGAACACGAGAATGTTAGGTTTCTTGCATAACGATGGAGAACATTTAGTAGATTATGGAGTAACATTAGAAAATTCAACTATTATTCCTCCTTGTTATATTGGCGAAAATGTTGTCTTGAAAAACACCACTGTTGGTCCAAATGTTTCTTTAGGAAAAGGATGTCAGGTAACAAACAGTACTATTAAAAACAGTTTGATCCAGACCAACTCTCAAATTAAAAATGCTGATCTAGACAACGCCATGATCGGAAATCATGTAAGTTACGATGGTAAATTTACAAGTATCAGTATTGGTGATTACGCAGTTTTAGAATAAAATAAAAAATATCAAAATTTCGTTTTGTTTAAAATGTAATTTTAAAATAATGAAAAAGAGAATCTTAACTGTTTTATTTTTTGCCTTCTTCGGAAGCACATTTTCGGTTTTTGCTCAGACAGAACCCGAAGATATTGCTATGGCAACAGATGAATATCAGGATTCTTTTTATGAATCATTAAAACAAAAAGGAATTGAAAATTATGATAAAGCCATTGTATCATTGGAAAAATGTATCAAGCTGAAACCCAATGATGCAGTTGCTTATTTTGAATTAGGGAAAAATTACCTGTTGCTTAAACAATATCAAAATGCACAGGATGCTTTTGAAAAAGCTACGCAATTAGACCCTAAAAATAAATGGTTTTGGCTCGGAATTTACGATGTAAGTTTCGAAACCAAAAACTATCCGCTTGCGATAGAAACGATTCAAAAAATAATTGTTTTTGATGAAGAGTATAAAGACGATCTCATTTCGTTGTACATGATTACCAATCAGTATGACAAGGCATTGACAGCCATTAACGAAATGAATGATAAATTCGGAAAGTCGGCCGATCGCGAAATTTACAAACAGCAGATTTTATCTCAAGGAAAATACCAGAACTCAGAAATAGACAATTTGGTTCAGCAGATTAAAAAAGATCCGAAAGAAGAATCTAATTATCTCAATCTTATTCTTTTATATTCGAAGAATAATGAAAATGAAAAATCGCTGGAAGTGGCCAAACAATTGGCAAAAGAAATTCCAAATTCAGAATGGGCTCAAGTGAGTTTATTTAAAACCTATTTGGATGCCAATCAAGCTGATAAAGCCATTAAATCGATGAATGTGATTTTAGCAAGTTCAAAAATCGATTCAAAAATCAAACACAGAACTTTGAATGAATTTTTGATTTATGTAAATAAAAATCCACAGTATGCAGCCGATTTAGAAAAAGCTATTTCGTATTTCGACAATGACCCAAATGTTGATGTGGCCAAAGAAATAGGAAAATTTTATCATAGCAAAGGACAATTTGAAAATGCTATTAAATATTACGAAAAAGATTTAAAGGCAAATTCAGATACTGATTTGGAGACTAATATGTTATTGTTAGAAGCGTATTCCCAAGCAAAACAATATGACCCAATGACCAAAAGAGCCATGATGCTGATTGAAGTTTATCCGAGTCAGGCTCAGTTTTATTATTATGGAGGTTTAGGAAGCAATCAGCTGAAACAGTTTAAAAATGCAAAAACGGTTTTAGAAATGGGTCTTGATTATGTAGTTGATGACGTAAAATTAGAATCAAATTTTAATATTCAGTTAGGAGAAGCTTATAATGGATTGGGAGATGCAAAGAAAAAAGAGGAATACTTTTTGAAGGCAAATGAATTATTAAAGAAGAAAAAATAAAAAGAAGAATTCAGATGAAAAAATATATATCAATACTAGTATTGTCTATTGCCGTGATTTCATGTAAATCAAAAGCAGTAGCGGTGCAAGGAAATACAAGCCAGACCGTTGCACCAAAAGAGGATAAAAAAGTTATCGAAAAACATTACGACAATAAGTTAGATTTTTCGACACTTTACATAAAAGCAAGTGCAAAATATGCTGATGAAAAACAAAGCCAAAATGTTACTGCCGAAATTAGAATCGAAAAAGACAAACAGATTTTAATAAGCGTACGTTTCTTGGGAATTACAATGGCGAAAGCTTTAATAACACCATCAAAAGTTAGTTATTACGAAAAAATAAACAGCACTTATTACGATGGAGATTTTACAAGTTTAAGCAAATGGCTGGGAACAGATTTAGATTATACAAAAGTTCAAAATCTATTAGTTGGAGAAGCTTTTGATGACTTACGAAAAGGAAAATATACGCAGACTATTGTCGATAACCTATTTAGATTGGACGAAGAAAAAGATGCTAATTTGAAGAAAACCTTTTTCTTAGATGGAGAGAAATATTTGATTCAGAAAGAAGAGATTTCGCAGCCATCAGAAAATAGAACATTGCAAATAGCTTATTCGGACACTAAAAATTTTGATCAGGGAACATTGCCGACAAGTATTGAAATCAATGCGGTTCAGCCAAAAGGAAAAACCAGCATCAATCTGAATTATAATAATATCTCATTCAACGAAGAACTTTCTTTTCCTTACAGTGTCCCAAGCGGATACAAACAAGTTTTAATTAAGTAATTTTGCAAAAAGAAAACATAAACATGCCAAAATTTCTCCTAAGCCTAATTTTAATATGTGCCACTACTTTTGTGTGGGCGCAGGATTCGCAGCAAGAAAAACTGGAGCAGCGTAAAGCACAGATTCAGCAGGAAATCAGAGACAATGAAAAAATGCTTCAATCTGTTCGTAAAAAAGAAAAATCAGCTGTAAACGAATATTTGATTCAGGCCAATAAAATCAAATTAAAAGAGAAATTAATTAATACTACGGCAAAACAAGAAAGACTGCTTAGTAATGACATGTATATTAATCAGGTTCAGGTAAATAAACTTAAAAAAGAATTAAAAGTTCTAAAAGAAGATTATGCCGAAATGATTTTGAAATCATACAAAAGCCGTTCTGAGCAAAGCCGCGCCATGTTTATTTTGTCTTCTGAAAGCTTTTTGCAGGCATACAAAAGAGCACAATATTTGAAACAATACACCGCTTTTAGAAAAAATCAAGGTTTAGAAATTCAATCAAAAACGGCCCAGTTAGTAGATTTTAATGCTAAACT
Source organism: Flavobacterium sp. 38 (assembly GCF_057799715.1). Taxonomy (NCBI): domain Bacteria; kingdom Pseudomonadati; phylum Bacteroidota; class Flavobacteriia; order Flavobacteriales; family Flavobacteriaceae; genus Flavobacterium; species Flavobacterium sp. 38. The sequence continues at coordinate 617,577 of NZ_JBYNWZ010000001.1, forward strand.
AGATGGTCAGCGCCAAGTAAAAAAGAAAATTATAGTTGAAAATCAGAAAGAAAAAGTTACTCTTGAAGCGGAGAAAAAAGAACAGCAGAAACTAGTAAATGCTCTTAAAAAGGACAAAAATAAAATTGCTGCCGATATTCGATCTAAACAAAGCGAATCTAAAAGAATTGACAGACAGATTGACCGTTTAATTCGTGAAGCTATTGCCGAAGCGAATAGAAAAGCAGCGGCAGAAAGAGCAAAAGCAAATCCAGGAAGTGAAACGAAAGCACCAGTTTCTTCGTCTAAAATTGCTTTAACTCCAGAAGATAAAGTTTTAGCAGCCGATTTTAAAGCTAACCGCGGAAGATTGCCTTGGCCTGTTGAAAAAGGATTTATTTCTCTTGGATACGGAGATCAGCCACACCCGCTGCATCCTTCAATTACAGTACATAATTCTGGTGTAGAGATTACTACCGAAGACGGCGCAAGTGCAAGAGCTGTATTTGCAGGAGAAGTTTCTAAAGTAATCGTTTTGTCTCCAGTAAATAAAGCAGTGGTAATTCAGCATGGAGATTACTTTACGGTTTACCAAAACTTGAGTTCGGTTTCTGTAAGTCAGGGCGATAAAGTATCGATCAAACAAAGTATAGGAAGAGTTAGAACAAGCGGTGATACAGGAAAAACAATCATCAAATTCTTGATTCTTCAAAATACATCAAACAATAATCCGGAAGGATGGCTGCAAAGCAGATAAAATAGAAAGGGAGCAATTAAGCTCCCTTTTTTTATATTAATAACTTTCTTCTAAGAAATATTTTAAAACATCTGTTGTCGTAACAATTCCTTTCAATTCTCCTTGATCCACAACTGGAACAGCGTGAAATTCTTCTGTCACAAAAATCTCTGCCAAATCTCTAATAATAAGATCTGGAGAAACTGTTTTAGGTTTTGAAGTCATAACCTGCGGAATAGTAAGCATTTCTAAAACAGCTTCGTCTGCACCATCTTGTCCGTCAAACAATGCACCAAAAGTCAGTCGGTTAATATCGGTACGGCTTATAATTCCCACAACTTCTTTTCCATTTACAACAGGAAGGTGTCGTATAGCATTGGATTTTAATTTTTGCACTACACTTTTTAAATCATCATTTTGATTGATAGTTATGACGGTTTTGGTCATAATGTGGCTGATTGGTTCTCTCTTTTTCATAATTTGATGGTGTTAGATTTACATCAAATTTGAAGATTATTTGATAGCTAAAAGATGATTTTTGTCACGAGAAAACTGAGAAAGAAAACGTATTTTAGATAGTTATTTTTTTAAATGAAAATAAAATGAGAGGTATTAATTTCAATTTTTTAGGCAGTAAAATGTAAATTGATCTTGAAGTTGATTTGAAATTGCATTTTATTGAATTTAAAAAGTAGTATTTTTGCAGTATGGAAACAAATAGACAGAAAAAAATAGGTGGTGTCATTCAAAAAGACTTGGTTGATATTCTGCAAGGTGAAGTGAGAAAAAACGGAATTACAAATTTGGTAATTTCAGTGTCCAAAGTTAGTGTAACTACAGATCTATCTGTGGCAACAGTATATTTAAGCATTTTTCCGCAAGAAAAAGCCAAAGAAACATTAGAAGCAATTAAAACAAATACAACTTTAATCAAACATGATTTATCACAGCGTGTGCGTCTGCAATTACGCCGTGTTCCCAATTTGGTATTCTTTATTGATGACTCATTAGATTATATTGAGAAAATCGACAATGCACTTGCAGGAAAAGAAAATCCAATAGAAAATCGTGATCTTTTAGAAAAAAGAAGAAAGTCGTAGTTTGAATTTTCCTTTATACATAGCCAAACGATATATTTTTAGCAGCAGCAAAAACAATGCTATCAATATTATCAACCGCATTGCCAGCATGGGAATCATTGTTGGCACGATGGCTTTGTTTGTAGTTTTGTCTGTTTTCAGCGGATTGAAAGTTTTCAGTCTTTCGTTTACAAATGAAATTGACCCAGATTTAAAATTGACCAGTACATACGGAAAATCATTTGTAATCACTCCAGAGCAGCAAGCTCAAATAAAAAAAATAGATGGCGTTGCTTCTTACACCAAAATAATAGAAGAACGTGTTTTGTTTTTATTTAAAGACAAACAGCAAGTTACTTATTTGAAAGGTGTTGACAGCCTTTATCCAGTTGTTAACGATATCAAGAAAAAGCTTTTTAATGGCCAATGGCTTAAACCAGATAGTTTTCAGGTTGTAATTGGTTACGGTTTAGCTCAAAACTTCTCAATGGGAATTCTTGATTTTGAAAATCCTCTGCAGGTTTTTGCACCAAAACCAGGAAAAGGAGCAATCGAAAATCCGGAAGAAGCTTTCAATAAAACAGATGTTCTGCCAGTTGGAATTTATTCTATCAGCGAAGATTTAGATTCAAAATATGTATTTGCAGATTTAGGTTTAGTGCAAGAATTGCTAATGTACAAACCCAATCAAATCTCAGGAATTGAATTTAAATTAAAAGAAAACGCAGATGAAGGAGCCATAAAGGCACAGCTAAATTCTATTTTTAAAAATAAAATTACTTTAAAAAATAGAGCACAGTTGAATGAGTCTTTATACAAAATGCTCAATACAGAAAATATTGCCGTTTACCTGATTTTTACATTAGTGATCATTGTGGCGCTTTTTAATTTGATTGGCGCCTTGATTATGATGATTTTAGAAAAGAAAGGAAATCTAAAAACGCTTTTTAATTTAGGTACAGATATCACAGATCTTCGAAAAATATTTCTGCTTCAAGGAACTTTATTAAGCGTTTTCGGCGGCTTAATCGGACTGGTTTTGGGAATAATCCTCGTGATATTACAGCAGAAATTTGAACTTATCATGATCACGCCGACTTTGGCATATCCCGTTGTTTTTACAATAGAAAATGTTTTAATTGTAATGACAACAATTATTTCACTAGGTTTTGTTGCTTCATTAATTGCCAGCAGCCGAGTGAGTAAAAAACTGCTTGATTAATATTTCTTAAAAAATATTACTTATATTTACCGCCTTATAAATCTACAGCATATGATTGTTTCTGCCTAATCCTATTTTATTTTTAGAATAATTAGGATACTTACGTTTACTTTTTTAGTTCAGATAAGAAACATCTGAACCAATTTTATCATTTATCCTAAAATATCATGACAGAAACAACTATAAAGGAAAGCTTCTTTTCTAAATTTTTCACTACTTTAAAACAAGCCTTAAAAGGCGACGAATCTTTTGACTATACTTCTGGAAGTATAAAAAAAGCTGTAATTCTATTGGCCATTCCGATGGTTTTAGAAATGATGATGGAATCGGTTTTTGCTCTAGTCGATTTATATTTCGTCGGACATTTAGAGCACAGCAGTTTTGCCATTCAAACCGTTGGCTTAACCGAATCGGTATTGACTGTAATTTATTCTCTCGCAATCGGAATGAGTATGGCGGCAACAGCAGTCGTGGCGAGACGTATTGGAGAGAAAGATCCAATCGCTGCTGCAAAAGCTGGAATGCAGGCTATTATTATCGCTTTTGCTGTTAATAGTGTTTTAAGCATTTTCGGAATTATCTATGCAAAAGATATTCTAATTCTAATGGGTTCGTCAGTAGAATCAGCTGAACACGGTTACAGATTTACCCAAATCATGATCGGATCGAGTTTATGTATTATGCTTTTGTTCCTTATAAATGGAATTTTCCGCGGCGCTGGAAACGCAGCAATCGCGATGAAAAGCCTTTGGATTGCTAATATTTGTAACATCATTTTATGTCCGATTTTAATTAATGGTTTTGGACCAATTCCTGCTTTCGGATTAGTTGGAGCCGCTTTGGCAACCACTTTCGGAAGAAGCATTGGAGTTCTCTATCAGGTTTATCATCTGTTTTTTGGAAACGGAATTTTAAAAATAAAAATTCCATATTTTGCTCCAGACTTTGCACAGATAAAAGCTTTAGTAAAAATTGCCGCGCCTGGAATTTTACAATTTGTAATTGCATCTTGCAGTTGGATTTTCTTAGCTCAATTAGTGGCTACAACAGGTGGAGATCATGGTTCGGCGGGTTATCAGACGGCGTTGCGAATTATGATGTTTTTCATTCTTCCAGCTTGGGGATTGAGCAATGCGGCAGCGACTTTGGTCGGGCAGAATTTAGGAGCGAAACAAATCGATCGTGCCGAAAAATCGGTTTATACAACGGCTAGGTATAATGTCATTTTCATGGCAACGATTATGATTATTACTTTGGCTTTTGGACAATATATTATTTCGTTTTTCACGAATGATGAACAAGTAAAAACCATCGCAATTGAAGCTTTGCAGATCATGAGCATCGGTTTTATTTTCTACGGAATCGGAATGGTTCTCATTAATACTTTCAACGGAGCAGGAGATACGTGGACACCAACAGGGATTAATTTCTTTGGATTTTGGTTATTCCAAATTCCGCTGGCTTTTGTATTAGCGAAACATTTTAATATGGGACCAACTGGAGTTTTTATTGCTATTCCAGTTGCTGAAACGGCTATTACTTTAGCAGGAATCTTTTTCTATAAAAGAGGAAAGTGGAAGAGAGTACAGGTATAAGTTTAAAAAGGAAGACCTTCAAATATTTGAAGGTCTTCCTTTTTTATAACTTATTCATCTTTGTCAAAGTTAAAAACTTTGACAAAGTTTATATATTTTTAAACAAACTCATACCCCGCATAAACCTGTTCAATCTCTTTCATAATCGCAAAAAGATTTTCAGGTTCATCAGTAGTAACCAATTTTTGTTTGAATTCTTTAAATGAATGAATTCCTTTGAAATAATTTGTGTAATGACGACGCATTTCTACAATTCCCAAACGCTCGCCTTTCCAATCCATTGACCATTGCAAATGATTTCGGGCAGCTTCAACACGATCGATAACCGTTGGAGCAGGCAAGTGTTCACCCGTTTTAAAGAAATGTTTGATTTCATTAAAAATCCACGGATAACCGATCGCAGCACGACCGATCATGATTCCGTCAATTCCGTATTCGTTTTTATATTTTAGCGCTTTTTCTGGACTGTCGATATCGCCGTTTCCGAAAATTGGCATTGTAATTCTTGGGTTGTTTTTTACGCGAGCAATGTGCGACCAATCTGAATGGCCTTTATACATTTGTGCACGTGTTCTAGCGTGAATGGTCAAAGCCTGAACACCAATATCTTGAAGTCTTTCAGCAACTTCGTCAATATTAATCGAGTTATCATCCCAGCCCAAACGGGTTTTTACAGTAACAGGTAAATCTGTTCCTTTAATAACTGCTTTTGTCAGACGAACCATTAAATCAACATCTTTTAAAACTCCTGCACCAGCACCTCTGCAAACTACTTTTTTTACCGGACATCCAAAATTGATATCTACTAAATCTGGTTTTACAGTAGAAACGATTTTAGATGACATCTCCATTGCTTCTTCATCACCACCAAAAATCTGAATTCCGACCGGACGTTCGTAATCAAAAATATCCAGCTTCATGCGGCTTTTTATCGCATCACGAATTAATCCTTCAGACGAAATAAACTCAGAGTACATCATGTCAGCTCCATGCGTTTTGCACAATCTGCGAAACGGCGGATCACTCACATCTTCCATCGGAGCAAGTAATAAAGGAAATTCGGGTAGTTCTATATTGCCAATCTTAACCATCATCTATATTTTTTGCAAAATTACAACATTTAGTTCAATTCACAGCAAAACATTCAAAGTCAGCGTAAATTGTTAAAATTGAACCATATAAGACATATAAGTTCATTTAAATTGCAAAGCTGTTTTTTAGTACATATAAGTATGGAAAAGTGTTTAACAAATTTAAGGTCATCACATTTTTTTAAGCTCAAAGTTTTTTAAAATGAACTTACATCACTTATATGGTTTCAAAAAAAATCTAACGATAATCAAAAAAGCGAATTGGTTTCCTACTCATTGGGTTAAAAACAATAGGGTTTAGAATTTCTTTTGGAACAAATTCTATTTTTGGAGTCACTCTTAATTTTGCCCTAAAGTGATCTTTTATTTCCTGCAGAAATTCTGGAGACTGATTTTTTACCGCAATTTTGATCAAGATTTCGTCGGTGCCTAAATCATTGGTTGAGATTTCAATTAAGTGATTTTCAATATTATCGAAACTGCTCAAAACATCGTTCATCGCTGGCGGATACAATGTTGTTCCTTTATACTTAATCATTTGTTTTTTACGTCCCACAACTGGTCCAACACGCAACGTATTTCGTCCACAAGCGCAAGGCTCGTCATGAAACTGAACCATATCTCCGGTTTTAAAACGCAATAAAGGCATGGCTTCAATTCCTAAAGTAGTAAAAGTCAGTTCGCCCGTTTCGCCGTTTTTCACAGGCATATTATTTTCGTCTAAAACTTCAACAATGATTAATTCTGGATGATGATGTCCGCCTTTTCCATGTTCACATTCGGTAAAAGCTGTACTCATTTCAGTGGAAGCGTAAGTAGAAAACAACTTAATATTCCATTTATCTGTGATTTTTTTCGATAGAATATTCATCGAAAAATCTTGTTCTCTCAGAGATTCTCCGATACAGATTGCTCCTTTTATACTCGAATTGTTATAATCAATTCCGTGAATTTCAGCGTATTCAATTAATTTTAAAAGGAAAGAAGGAACCGTAATCAAATAACTCGGATTGTATTTTAGAATAGAATCCCATTGCATTTCTGGAATTCCTGCACCAACACGAATAACTCCAACTTTCAGTTTTCGCAAACCTAAAAAGTAGGCAAGACCTGCCATAAATTTTCGGTCGATGGTTGTCATTAACTGCACAACGTCGCCTTCTGCAATTCCAGCGCAGGCAAACGAAATGGCTTCATTATAAGCCAGTCTATCCAAATCAGAATCCGTTAAACCAAAAGTTACAGGATCTCCTAAAGTTCCTGAAGTAGAGGCGTAATCGATAATTTTATGCTGTGGAACACATAAAAAATCATCATTGTATTGCTGTAAATCTTCTTTGGTTGTAATTGGGAGATGCTGTAAATCTTCGAGCGTTTTTATTTTTGAAATATCAATATTCTGTCCTGCAAAAAGCCTTTTGTAAAAAGGAGAGTTCTCGCTGATATAAGCTAAAAGTTCGGCTAGTTTTTTTTCTTGAAAAATTTTAATTTCTTCTAAAGAATCTTTTTCTATTGCTGGAATCATTTTAATTTTCTTTTGATTTTTTTTAAATATTTTTCAATTTCTTCTTTTTGAGGAACTGTGGTGATTTCGTGTCTTAAAGCCTTTTCAAAATTTTGCTTTGCCTGAAGAAATTCCTTTTTTTGGTAAAAGTACAATCCTGTCTTATAATATACAACCCAATAATTGGGGTTTAATGCCTGATAATTTTGAAGAAACTCTGGAGAAACGTTTTCTTTCTTTTCTAGAATCGCATCTAGTTTATGATCTTCAATTTTAAATTTTTTAAAATTCTGAAACGCAACCGTTTCCAAAAATGGATCTTTGGCAATATTCAAATTTTCTTTCTGAAAAGATTTTGTTTCATTACGGTTTTCTCCAAAAATGGAATTTAAATCATAACAAACAAATTCGCCTAACTGAAACGGATTTGCCGAAACCCAAACCAATTTTTCTTTCGGTTTAAAGATAATTCCGTGATGCGCCAAAAGCTGATTTAAAGCTTTTTCGTTTCCGTAACCTAAAGCCAGATCTTGCAAACCTTCTTTATTTCGCAGAATTTCAGAAGCAATTTCAGGATTCACTTTTGGATTTTCAGATAGTAATTCTTGCATTCTTTCATATCGATATTCAGAATGGCTGTTGGCAATTTGTTCCAGATTTCGTTTGTCATTTTTGAAAGCTTCACCTTGAAAATGATTCGAACAAATTAATTGATCGCTGTTCGGAACATCGTAAACATCCATTTTATCTGGCGAAACTTCAATTAAAACGGCTTTGTTATCGTTGGCGCTCCCCACCATAATCGATTCAGAAACAAATACTTTTCTCTTTTTTGCAATGGCAGCGGCTTCGTCAATAGTTTTGGCATGCTGCAAAATTTCTCGTGTCAGAATAGAAATCGGAGTTTTCGCGCTAAGCGGAATTTTAGATTTTGAAGCATTAATCGTTACCGTCAATCCTTCGAAGTTCATTCCAGAAACAGCACCGATCATTCCAGGCCAAGTCACCATCATAAACGGAAATCCTTGTTCGGGTTTTATAAAGGCAATGATTTTATTTTCCGCGAAAGCGTCATTCACATAAAAATCAAAATTACGCCCGAGGATTAAATTTCCATTTTCCGATTTTTCGTTCCAAACTGCAAAAGACGAACAGCCTACTAAAGCCAAATCTTGCAGAGCATGACCAATATCGTGAGCAGCATGCAAGTATAAACTTCGTTGAAATTGTGGTGCTATATTGTCAAACTCTGCCGAAGTATATTGCGAAACACCATAAATCTCAGTCTGATATTCGTTTGGAACATTTAAATATAACTTTCGATTGTACCACTTTAAAAATTGGCGAAGCAGTTTCTGCTGAAATTTTGAAGGAACAAAATCGGTTATTTTAGAGAAAAAAATATGCTGCTGTTTTTCGAGGAGCGAATCGGTTAGCGCGCCTGTTGTCAATCCGATTTCTAGTGGATCGCCTTCGACATACAATTCCCAAAGGCCTTGTTTATTCTTTAAAAGCGAATTGGATCCAGAAATAAAAATGCTGTCTGATATTTTCTGAACAGTTGGTTTTGTAGCATTGAAAGCCGAAATGTCAGGCGTATGTTTTTTTGATTTTGAAGTACCGCAGGAAACAATTATCAACATAAAAAATAGAGAAGATAAAAGTAAACTTGAGTTTTTCATAACGCTAGTAGCTGAGTTGGGATTTGGAATTTTCTGTTTGGAATTTTCCCTTACATTTTATTCAGATGCTTTTTTGATTTTTTCCAGCAGATATTCTTTTCCTACAATTTCTGAGCAAGTTATGACCGCTCCAACTGTAACGCCTAAGACTCCGTGCATGTTAATACTTTGGCCTGTAAGATAAAGATTTTCTAGCTTAGTTTTGGTCGGAATTAAAGTTTTCATCGGATTATTAGAATCTTTAACATATCCGTACATATTTCCGCCGTCTCCACCTATATAATCGCGGTAGGAGAGCGGAGTAGAGGTATGCACCGATTTGATGCAATCTTTTATATCAGGAAATTTTTTTTCGATTTCTTCTAAAAATTTCGCTGCTTTTTTAGCTTTGAATTCGTCGTAACTTTCACCTCTTTCATTTTCTTCAAAAGTCGTATTAAAAGTGTTTTCCCAAGCTTTGACATCTTCATATTTCATGTACGTTAAAAACGTCATTCCATCTGCCCATTCTTCGTCTTTTTTAGACGGATTCATGGAAGCCATAAAAGTCTTTGGCCAAGAGTTTTCGTCGTAATCATGCGCCGTCCAAACATCATTGGCACTTTTGAAATGGTAATAATTATGATTAATGTATTTGAAAGTTTTTGGTTTAAAAACAATATAAAGGCTGAAAGCAGAAAGTACGCTTTCCAGATCTTGGATTCTATTGACAAACGGTTTTCGAAAGTTTTCCTGACCCGCCATTTTCAAAGTCGTTTTGGGTTCGATATTCGAAATAAAAATGTTTCCCGAAACCTCCGTTCCGTCTTTCATTTTAACCGAATTCACTTTCTGATTTTCGACTTCAAATTGTGTTACTTCTTTGTGTTTAAAGAATTCGCCACCGTATTTTTTCAGCTGTTTCAGAAGCTGTTTCGTAATCTGGCTTCCACCGTTTATACATCGCCACGAACTTTCAATATAAGAATTGACGACAAGCGCATGAACATAAAAAGGTGATTTTTCGGCTATGCCCGCATAAAGAAAATTGGATCCAGCCAAAACCGCTTTCAGTTTTTCATTTTGAGTGAAAGAATCGATGGTTTCTTTCGCGTTAAGCGTTAGAATTTCGTCATCATATTTTCCTTGAGATTCTAGATTGTAAAGCGGAAAAGTTTTGCAAACGGCTTTTATTTTCTCGCAGTACTTTTCTAGATTTTCTTTTTCTTCAGGAAAAAAAAGAGTCAGTTGTTTGATGAAATTTTCGAAACCTTGGGCGTGCGGATATTCGGTTTTATCGTCTTCGAAGGAAATTATATCAAAACCATTTTCATCCAATTTTTTCAGATTCAAATGATCCATTATGCCAATATATTTGAAATATTGATGCAGATTTTGGCCTTCGTCCAAACCTCCTATATAATGAATTCCAGTATCAAAAATGGTTTTATCTCGTACGAAAGTTTGGAGATTTCCGCCATATTGATTGTTCTTTTCGAGTACACAAACGCTGTAGCCTTCTTTTGCCAGAATAACGGCAGAAACCAATCCGCCCAAACCGCTGCCAATTATGACTACATCGTACTGTTTTTTCATTGTTTTTTCTTTAAAACGATTAAAGCATTTTCATCAGCAACAATTTCAAAATTCTCCAACTGATTTTTTAAACGAGAACAATTGACTAAAATTATAGAAGAAACGGGTGCAATTATTTTTTCGATTTCTTTTGAGTAATTTTCATCAGAAATTAAAAGGACATCGCAATGATTTTCAATTGCCAATTCTAATTTTTCGAGATAGGTTATTTTTCTCTTTTTAACTAAATAATTGGTTTTGGCAACCAGCAATTTTTCTTCATCATTTATAAAAGAAACTATTTTTCGCTGTGGTTCCTGTAGCGCCAATAAAACATCCAATTGTCCGTAATCGTTTCCTAAATGAAGAATTTTTGCTTTTGGCTGAATGAGTTTATTTAAATTATAATAGGTTTCAAGATTTTGCTTTACATCTTTTTTTACGCTATTTCCAATTTCGATTTCCTTGTAATCGTAACTGTTAATGAGCATGGTTTTGAAATAATCGGGACCTTCCAATTCCTGACGGATTTTTCGATATTCTCCTTTAAAGAAACTACTAATCTGCTTGGCTCTTTCTGTATAATTTGTTCCGAAAGAAAGATTTTCAGGAGTGATTCTTTCTAAAATCGTAACCGTCAATTTTCCGTGATGAATGACAAAATCGCCTTTCGGAATTAGTTCTGAAGCGCCATGAATAACTATCGGAATAATATCGATTTTAAATTCTTCGGCAAGGAAAAAAGCGCCTTTGTGGAATCGTTTTATAACATTATTTTCTGATCGTGTTCCTTCTGGGAAAACCATTAACGAATAGCCTTCATTTACTTTTTTGCGTAAATGTTCGACACCGCCTTCAAGACCTTCAGAAACGGGATAAAAACCTGCTTTTCTCACAACACCACCAAAAATAGGAGAGTTGTAAACCCAGTCGCTTACCAAGAAAATAATTTTTGGACTCAGCATTCCGATAGATAAAATATCTAAGAACGAAGAATGGTTGGCAATAATTACAGCTGGTTTTTCGAAGGTTTCATTGAAATGATTAACTACTTTTTTGCGGATAAACGGATTAGAATACAAGACCGATTTCATGAATTTTGAAATCACATATCGGAAAGCTTTCATTTTTGCTTTTTTGCTAAAAGGCAAAATCGGCATAATGGTAAAACTGAAAATTGACATCACAATTCCGCCCAAACCATAATAGGCAAATGAAATAACACCGTGAATAAAAGTTCGCAATTGAAAAGGCGGATTTCCTTTTTTTGATCGATTTGATATAAATATTTTAAATAGAATCGGATAGAAAATGAAAGTTATAATAAGTGCGGCAAAAACCCCGATTAAAGAAACCAATGAAATAGAAGTCAGTGCAGGATGTTTGGCAAAAATCATGGCGCCGATTCCTAAAATTGTCGTGATTACGGCCAAAATAATTGAGGTTCTGTAAATCGCAATTTCGTTAACGCCGTTGCTGTATTCTTTTTGAAGTGCGCTGGTCATGAAAATGCTAAAATCGACTCCGTGTCCAAAAATTAAAGTGCAGACAATCATACTGAAAATATTCATCTGAATGCCAAAAAGTCCCATAATTCCCGCGGTTACAATTCCTGTTAAAGCAATTGGAATTAAGCTGACAATAACCAATTCGATTCTTCGGAAAAAGAAAAACAGAATTAGAATTACGGCAACAAAAGAATAATTTACTAATGAATTAAAATCGGTTTTTAAAGTGCTGAAAAACGTTTCGTTCATTTGCTGGCGGTCGATTGCAATGATGTTTTCTTTTACTGAAGCCGATTTTACAAAAGCATCACGCTGTTCCGGTGCTACTTTTACTAAAGTCGAAATGGTGTAAAAACCATTTTTTTCGGTAACAAATTCCTGGAATTGTAAAGCCTGAATTTTTAAATATTCATTTGCGGAAATAGGTTTGAAATCAAAATCTAAATGATCAAAAAACAAATTATAAGTTGTTGGTTTAAAACCCAATTTAGAACCTTCGGCAATTAATTCTGATTTTAAAAATTGCTTTTTCTGCGTATTCCAGAACGCATTCCATTTTTCGATTTTCTGAATTTGTGCTGCCTGCGAAAGCATAATGCCTCCGACAGAACTGAAATTTAAGATTTTGTTTTCCTTTTTTTCTTTTGCTAAAGCAGAAAAAAGCTGGGTATTATGTTGCAAAACTTCTTCCATGCTTTTTCCGTAAGAAGCCACATAAATAGTTTTAGAAGTCAGACTCGTGCTTTCTTCCAGTTGTTTTTCGGCAGCTTTTATTTCTTTCGGAATAAAATTCAGTTGTGATAAATCGTTATTAAAACCAACATCATTATAAGTAAAACAGCAAATAATGGTAATAATGACACAAAAACCAATTAAGAATTTATCATTGTGAAAAGAGAAATGCGCCATTTTATCGATCACATTTTTCTTGTATTCTGCCGGATTTTCTTTTGGTTTGTATAAATGAGGAATAATCAAAAGTGAGAAAATTGCCGAAGCCATAACAATTACGGCGGCAAAAATTCCGAGATCATTCAGCGCATCCGATTTTACAAAAAGCAGACATAAAAACGCCACAGCCGTTGTAGAACTGCTCATAATTACGGGCATTGTAATGTCTTTGTACAATGTTTTTACATCGCTGTTGTGTTTGTAATGAGTGAGAATGTGAATGGAATAATCGATCGTAATTCCTAAAAGAATAGAACCAATTCCTAATGAAATTGCCGAAATCTGTTCTCTTACAAAATATAAAAATGCAACCGCAAATAAACCTCCAAAAACCGTCGGAAGAAAAATAATAAGCGGAATCAAGATTTTTCGATAAAACAAAATCAGAATCAGCATCAGAGTAAACATCGCGATGGATGTTGTCAAAATAATGTCGCTCTTAATTTGGGTAGCGTTTGCAACTGCAATAAGCGCAGAACCAAAATAGCTGATGGAAGTTTTGCCTTTAAATTTCTGATTTAGATTTTCTTGAATCGATTTTAGTTTTTCGGCAAAAAGGGTGTTTTTTTCTGTTTCGCTTGACGGAATACTTGAAGTGATAAAAAGCAACAATTTCTTTTTGTCCTTCGTCATTACAAAACCATTTTCTAGCGTAAAATCGTCGCCAATATTTAATTGCTGTAATTTTTTTAAAGCGATAAAAGAAATTCCAAACGGATCTTGCAGAATAAAATCTTTAGTAACAAATCCAGAAGGAGAAATAATCGATTTGTAATTTCCTTCAACGGTTGCTGTGATGCTGTCTTTTTGAAGTTTCTTTTCGATAGCAGCATAATCTTTATCATCTAGAAAAAGAGGAAGATTGTTATAAACAAAATCAATAGTTTCCTGAATATTTTCCTCGTCAATTTTTCCCTGAATTCCTGTGATGTAAGGTTTGCAAGATTTTGAAACGCTGTCTGAAAATACAGTCGCCATTTCTTTCAAATCATCTGCAGAACCATTTTTATCCAAGCTGAAAATTACGGTGGTTTTATCGGCAAAGTTTAATTGTTTTAAAACTTTGGCCGTAACGTCGGTTTTGTCATTTGTGGGAATAAGTTTGGTGATGTCTTCTTCAAACTTCAACCTTGAAGCAAAAAAGCCGAAAACCAAAAGCATCAATAAAGCCAGTAGCACCGAAAGAGATTTTCTTCGATTTACAAACAAATGAATGGCGTAGAAATATTGATGCATGGTTATTTATTAATTTTTTGCCACAGATTAAAAGATTTGCTTTAGTTTGTCACCCTGAGCGAAGTCGAAGGGCGTTCCAATTGGACGTGGGCTTCGACTTCGCTCAGCCTGACAAACTGGATGTAAAAATCATTTAATCATTTTAATCTGTGGCAAACATAACTTAAATATTTATTTTATTTTTTGGAACTGAAAGCGGTTAAAAGCAAATAACTTATTAAGCCAACTGTCAGCGCCGAAACGGATGCTAAAATAAGACTTCCTACGATATATTGAGTAGCATTTTTTTGAATATCGTCGAGTGTAATGGAACTGTCTAAAACCAGCGGCGTACTGCTGGTTACAAAAACACTTCCCACTTGAAGTGAAGCATAAATAATAAACGGAATAAAAGGCGGAAAACTTACGTTTGACGTAAGATAAGCAATGACTTTGTTAAGTCTGAACAAGGCCGCAAAAGTAAAAAGCAGTACAGTTTGAAATCCCCAAAAAGGAGAAAGTCCGATAAAAATACCTAAAGCGATTGCCGCAGATTTTTTAAAATTAGAATCGTTGCTTTCTAAAATATCTTCTAGAAAGAATTTTTTAAAACCTTTTTTTTTTGCTCGCCTAAAGAAATCGCGAGGTTTTATATACAGCAAAGCATTGGTTACCAAAACCGTATTTAAAATACTGATTCGGGTAAAATCTTGAAACGGACGGAAATGCGAAACTCTTTCAGCTGGATCGTACAAAACTTGAATTGGAATATTTTTTACGGTAATTCCTTTCCACGCAGCGCGTACAATAACCTCGATTTCAAATTCAAATTTATTGGTATAAAAACGTTTTGGCAGTAATCGAATCGGGTACAATCTAAATCCAGATTGGGTATCGTCTAGTTTTATTCCGGTTTCAAACTTGAACCAAAAATTAGAAAATTTGTTTCCAAAACTGCTTTTCTTCGGAACATTTTCCTGCGTCATATTGCGGCTTCCAATCAAAAGAGTGTTTGGCTCATTTTGGATGGCTTCTAAGAAAACGGGAATATCTGCTGCAAAATGCTGTCCGTCAGAATCGATTGTAATGGCGTATTCAAAATCCAATTCCAGCGCTTTTCTAAATCCGTTTCTTAACGCGCGTCCTTTTCCTATATTTTGAGGATGGTGAATTTGCGTTAAATGAGAATACGATTTTAAAATTTCGCTCGTAGAATCAGTCGATCCGTCATTGACAATGATGACATTTGTCGTGAAATCTAAAATAGAATCCAGTACTTTTTTTAGTGTTTTCTGGTTATTGTACGTAGGCACAATAACGCAAAAGTTAGTCGAACTAAGTAATTCGTGCTGTGATTTCATGAGGTGTTTTTTGGGCTTACTTCACGAATTGTCTCTCCTTTTCAGAGAAACTTTTAGATTGTAAAACAAAGTCTTTAAGATACTCTTTCAAAGCCGCACTTTGCGATGCATAATACGTCGTAATGAATTTTTTATCTTCTTTAATATTTTTCTTGTAGCCCGTAATTCCAGGAACATCTTCTTGAACGCTCAGTCTGATCATTCGCATTTCGATATTGCTTGGATCGCTTTTTATTGTTGCTTCAAGAAGTTTAGCGCCTTCTTTAAAACGTTCAATTTTTTCGCCTAATTTTTTCTCAAACTTAGAATCTACTAAAATGGAAGCAGCTTTATAAGCGATTAAAATTTTATCATCATTATTGGAAACGCCCGAAAGTTTTGCAACAAAATCTTTGGCGTTGGTTTCTGATTTTGCTACATCAGAATACATTTTGCGGATCGAAGCCAAATCTGGCGTTCCAGCAAAACTAACCCATAAAAGTAATGTCAGTAACAGTTTCATAATTATATTTTTTTATACACTGTGCTCAGTTTAAGAGCAGTCGTGTCGTTAAAGTAAGTCGTGTTTTTCACTTTTACCAAACCGTCTTCAGTAGTTGTAACATCCAGTTCCAATCGTAATTCTGGTGTAGCCTCTGGATTAATCAGGGCCATGAATTTTACATTTGCCAAAGACTGAATCATCAACGGATTTTTTACAATCGATTCTGTAAGTTCCTTAATAATCTGAATCATGCAAACACCTGGCATAATAGGATTTCCAGGAAAATGACCTTTAAAAACCTCATGTTTTTCGTTGACTAAAATTGTAATATTATATTTTGAATCGGATACTTTTTCCTCCGAGAGTATTTTATAAAAATCTTGTAATATCATATTTTTTATTTTCCAAATGAATATGCTGCACCTAACTGAAATACTAAATTATTAGTACTATCGCTATACACATAACGATTAATGTAGGCATCAGTTACTCCTTTTTTCACTCTTGCTTCAATAGCAATATTATTAAAACTATAACCTAAACCACCAACAATACCTAAATCAATATCTTCTCCTTTTGAAAAACTTCCCTCCAAACCTTTAGGATTTGTTTCAAAGTTATCTGAAACTAGTATATCAAAAAAGGGTCCGACCAAAGCGTATATGTTTTCATTAAAATTAAATTTATTAATTGTTATTGCAGAAATATATTGCAACGAAGCATTAACATCGGCACTAACAACAGAATTCGTATACATATTGGTTTGTGGATCATAAGTGCTTTCAGTTCCTACGGCTTGATTTCCTTTTCCACCTTGTCTTGAATACGTTAATTCAGGCTGAAGGGTATAAACTCTTCCAAGTTTTAAAGCTCCAAAAGCTCCAATGTAAAAATCTGTTTTGCTGTTTAAATCTGTGTTTGTCAATTTAGAAATATTTATTCCAGCATGTATTCCAGGTTTAAAGGTCACTTGAGCTTGTGTTGTTACAAATGCAAAAAAAGCGAATAAGATTATAGTTAAACTTTGTCTTCTCATTTTATATTATAATGTTTTTATTTTGTTTTAAATGTATAGCGAACTCCAATTTGGAAAACTTGGTTCAAAATTACATCATCATAATAATAGTCATTGTCATAGTAATCGTAACCATAAATATCAACAAGACCTTGTTTGATTCTCGCTTCAAAAGTCAGTCCGTTTGGTAACGTGTAGCCAACACCTCCAACAATTGCAAGATCGAAATCTTCAGGATTCGAATTAATGTAATTATCATCCACTTTTAAATCTAAAGATGGTCCCGCCAAAACGTGAAAACCGCCACCTTTAAAGTTAAATTTTGCAACAGCTCCAAGTGTTATATAATTTAACTCATATTTTTCAGAATAATAACGGCCATTTTCAAAGTATCTTCCTTCATCACCTTGTCTAGAATAGGTAATCTCTGGCTGAACTGAGAAATATTTATTGAATTTGATATCCACTAATCCGCCAATATAAAAATCTGTTTTCGAACTATTGTCGTCAATATTCGTTAATGTCGATACATTCAAACCTCCTCTAAGTCCAGGACTAACTCTTACCTGCGCTTCTGTCTGGATTCCGATTAATAACATAATTGCAAGTACAGCAAATTTTCTCATTTTGAATTGATTTAAAGTTTATGGTTAGTTTAATTTTCTATTCTGATTTAAAATAATTTAACTCAATTTTCAGCTTTATATTCTGATGAATTATTTGAATTTTCTCAGCAAAAATATTGTTTTCTGAATTGAAAAACAGTGTAAATTTTTCTTTTGTTTTAGACGAATGAACAATCTTTTCTAGTTTTTGATCTTTTTTGGAGATAAAAATATAATTGTCGCGTTTGCCGTTTGCCGATTTATAAATGTCTGCCGATTGGTCTTCAAATTGTTCCTGAATCTGATATTCCTTTTTTAAAAGCAATCTGAAATCTTCTTTCAAAGTATTGATCAATATTTTTCGATCTAGTTCAGACACAATTGAATTGACTTTAAAATCGGTTTCTGAAATTTCAAAATCCATTAATTTATTTCCAAATTCGGTTGTAAAAACAACTCGGTGCGTAGTATCGTTTATTTTTTTGGCAATAAAAATTCCCGACAATTCATTTCCGTAAACACTGATATTAGTTTTGTAAACATAATCGGTTTTTGAATCTGAGAAATAGGGAACCGTGTAAGACGTTTTGTCTAATTTTTTGGGCGTATAGTTTTTTGTGACCGAACCACAAGAAATTAAAACAACTGCCAGAAAGCAATTAATTAGTAAAAACTGAATCGTCGATTTTTGCATTGATCACTTTATTTTTAAGTACAATTCGAGTATAATCTTCAGATGATTCCAACAATTTTACCTGAACCACAGTTGCTTCTTCTTTATCAAAAGTCAGTTCGATTTGTTTGATGTATTTTTTCAGCGTCGCATCTTTCGGAATAAATTTCGCCAGATTCTGACCTTTTAGTTTAAAATACGAAATCGTAAATTCTTTATCGTCAAACATATTCCCGCTCACACTTCCCACAATTAATTTATTGATTCGGGCAAAGATTTTGCTGTTTCCAATATCGACAGCGCTTTTCTTTCCTTCGTCGTTAATCAGGATTTTTCCGTTTTTAAAAGTAATGCTGTAATTGTATGGTTTTTTATATTGCCATTGCAAAAGCGCAGGTTCTTTAAAAATCATTTTTCCTGAAGTCTCAATATCTTTCGACAAAAAATCCAAATGTTTGTACTGAACAAAATCGGTAGTTAAAGTCTTGATTTTTTTTGCCACCACATTTACATCTTCTTTAAACTGAGAGATTTCTGCAGCAGACATTTTTTGTTCCTGAGCAAACAAATTGCCTGAAATAAAAAGAATAAGAAGTGCTATTTTAGTTTTCATATTTTGTTATTTAATTTCCTGCAAGGTTTTCGAAACCTTTTAGGTATTGTTGATTGTAGACCTACAAGGTTTCGAAAACCTTGCAGGACACGTCCGCTGTTTTTATCCGCGTCTTCACGAAAGCGAATCCGTGTCATTCGCGTTCAATCTGCATAAGCCTTAAGATTCAAAAGTTCTTCAATCGAAACGACTTGATAATTATTTTGCTGTAAAAATTGCAAAAACTGTTCCAAGACCAAAACAGAGTGAGATCCCGTATCGTGCAAAAGTACAATTCCACCGGGAGAAACGTGTTTTTTAATTCGCTTCAAAATCAATTCTACATTTGTTGTTCCGCCGTCAAGCGAACGAATATTCCATCCAATAACGTTATGTCCGGTTACTTCTAAAGCTCTCCGAATCGAAGGCGTCGTAACTCCATAAGGCGGACGAAAAAAGTTGATTTTTTTGGAAGTGAATTTTTCGAGAAGTTCATCTGTTTTTTGAAGTTCTTCGATTACTTTTTTTGCATTATAAAAATCAAAAAACTTAGAATGTGAGTACGAATGATTTCCAACTAAATGTCCTTCAGAAATTACTTTTTGAAGAATTTCAGGATGCGTTTCAATATTTTTTCCAATACAGAAAAAAGTTGCTTTGGCATTGTATTTTTTTAGAAGTTCCAAAACTTGCAACGTATAAACGCTCGGGCCATCATCAAAAGTCAAAGCAATCTTTTTTTCTTTTTCTAAAGCATTATTACAAAACGCTTTTACATGATAATTGGAAGAAATTCGGGCAGAACCAAAAGCATTGATTCCTATCCAAACTAGAATTATAAGAACAAACCACAGAAAATGAATTGCATTATAAAGATTCAGAAGAAACAATAAAAGCAATAAAAAGATAAAAAACAGTGATATGTTTTTGTGCGTTATCATTTTGACAGCAGCGTAAAACTATGGTTTTTTCCGTTTAATTGATTGTATAATAAAATCGTTTTGTAAACTGGTTTTGCAACTGAATTTACTTTTATAATTTCTGGAATTTCCTGCGTTTTTAAAATTTTAGTCGCCATCCAAAAAGCAAAAGCCGAAGCCGTATCATATTCGCCGCACAAATGTTTGTAATACAAAACAGGAGTTTGAGCAAATGTATTTTCAGCAATATTTTTATAATAATTTTCGAAATTAGCATTTCCGTCAAAACCTAGAATCAAAGCATCAACATCTGAAATTTCCAAATTATTTGATTTTAGAAAAGATCGGATTGCGGTTTCAACTTCACTTTCTTCCAGAGTATTTACAATAGAAATGTCTAAAAGTTCAGCATACGTATTTTCTTTTCTTTCATTTTCTAAAACAAAAAAACTCGCGCCTTCTCCGTAAACTGCTCCACTTGTATTAGAAGTCAGAACATCGTACGGACCCGAATTGTCTTTTTTAATTCGACCGTTTAGTTTGAAAAGGGCAGTAGTATAATCGCCGTTTTCATCAACTCCACCGACTAAAATAGAACTGGCTTCCTCTTCTTCAATTTGCATTTTCGCATCAATCAAAGCTGATTCAAAAGAAACAGCACCATTCACGTAAGTGAAATTGTAACCTTTACATTGCTGTAAAAGAGCAATCTGAGCACCAACTGTATTGTGAGTCGACTGAATGAAAGAAGTCGGAGTTAAAAATTCTTCATTATTGTCTAAAATACTTTTCAGGAATTTTTCAGAATCTTCAATACAGCCCAAACCAGTTCCGGTAATAATCGCGTCAACGTTTTCTACATTCGCATCTTTCATTGCCAATGCAGAAGCAACGATTCCGTTCTTTACACCTTTTGCCATGCGTCGGCTGGCAGCTGGCGAAATATATTCTTTGTATGCTGGCGGAACAATTGCCAGTACATTTTCGTCATGATTGACAATAGCTTCTTCTAAAAAAACAGTATCAAATGTTTTTTGAGTCGAAATACAGCCTACTCCATTTATATATGTTTTTTTTGTCATTAGCTTTTTGAAAATATAAGAGTGGAACAATTTCCTCCAAATCCGAAAGAGTTAGAGAGAACATGTTCGATAGTTTTATTTTTTAAAGTAGTCTGTGGTTTCAAATCGAATTCTTCCATCGGAACATCAAAATTCAAATTTGGATAAACCACGTTATTTTGAATGGACAAAACGCTGTAAACGGCTTCAATTGCCGCTGCGGCCGCTAAAGTGTGACCCGTAAAAGGTTTTGTAGAACTAAAATCAGGAACGTCGGAGTCTTCGTAAATTCGCTTCAAAGCGCGTCCTTCAGACAAATCGTTGTTTGGCGTTGCCGTTCCGTGCACGTTGATGTAATCAATTTCAGAAGGGTTTAAACCCGAAACTTCAAACGCTTTTTTCATTGCTAAAAATGCCCCGTCTCCATTTTCTGAAGAAGCCGTTTGGTGAAAAGCGTCATTTGCATTTCCGTAACCAGAAACTCTTGCCAGTACTTTTTTATTTTGCTTGGCCACAATTTCATCCGATTCTAAAACTAAAAAAGCCGCCGCTTCACCAAGATTTAATCCTTTTCTAGTATTGTCAAAAGGTTTGTTGTAATCGTCGGATAAAATCATTAAAGTCTTAAATCCGTTGATCGTGAATTTTGCCAAAGCATCGGCACCGCCTACGATTACGCGATCTAATTTTCCCGTTTTGATTAATCTTGCGCCCAGCATAATCGAATTAGCTGCAGAAGAACAAGCCGTACTGATCGTTGTCACCATTCCTTTTAAACCTAATTCTTCGGCAATTTTATCGGCAACATCGCCGCCGTCGTGGCAAGTAATGTATTTAACCAATTCTGGTTTTTCGAAATAATCGTAATAATGTCTTTCCGTCATATCCATTCCGCCCACGCTTGTAGCAGAGATAAGTCCGGTTCTAAATTCATTTATATCGGTAATGCCAGCATTTTCAACAGCTTGTTTTGCTGCTAAAGTGCCAATCATAGCGGTTCTGGAGAAATTGTTATTCTCGTCGAGCTGTAATTCATTGATGAGTTCTTCGTTGGTTTTTTTGATTTCGCCAACTTTGATTACATCTGCGTGAACAGTAGCTATATTTTGAATACGAGAAATACCGATTTTGTTTTCGGTCAGCGAAATGTAATTTTCCTCAACCGAATTACCAATCGCAGAGATAATTCCCATTCCCGTTATTGCAACACCTCTTGTCATTTTAGATTTTAGATTTATGATTTTAGATTTGCTCGAACTTTGTCAAAGTTTAAAACTTTGACAAAGTTGTCGTAGTATCTGAATTAGATTTTAATATTTCTGTTTAAGAAATCTAAAATCTAAAGTCTGAAATCTAAAATTTATTTAGTTCTGTTAGCACTGATATACGCAGCCATAGTTTCGATAGACTGGAAAATAGCTTTTCCTTCTTTCGGATCTACTAATTTGATTCCGTAGTCTTTATCTAAAATCACGATCAATTCAAGTGCATCAATCGAGTCCAAACCTAAACCGTCTCCAAACAATGCATCGTTATCAGCAATATCTTCAACTGCGATATCTTCAAGGTTTAAAGTCGTTATGATTTTATTTTTTAATTCTTCTTTTAATGCTTCCATGATTATTTATTGTATAATGTATTGATAGTTTCGTTTTTATATTCTGTGTTTTCCTCGTTTCCGATTATGCAAAGAAAAGCTTTATAACTTTCATTAAAAAATTCTACCCAACCGCATAAAACGGTATCAGCCTTATTCGTATTCAGCAAAATATTCGAATAATTCGACATAAATTCGGTGTTAAACGTGTCAAATATAAAGAAAGAATTTTCACTTTTCAGCTGATGGCGGATACTTATTTCGCCCAAGCAAATATTTGGGAGTGTATAAACAAAAACCGCCGGACTCGGAAAATAGTTTTCTTTGTCTGAAATAGATTCCTGATATTTTACATCGGTATCCAAACTCGACGATTTATTCGCCAAAACCAAAGCGATATTGTTTTCCTGCTCCGTTGAGGTAATCGGACTCAAAAGCAGTTCTGATCCTAAAAAAGCCAGTTTGCTCAAAGCATCCATTTTGAAAAACTTTGGATATTGGATTTCGAAATGACGTAAAGCTTGTTTAGCAAAATCAGCAAAATCGGTTGGTTCAATTTTGAATATGGATTCGCCGTTGAGAACAATTTCGTTGTTTTCTATTTTGATATAGGATTGTATGTAGGGTTTATTGGTCATTTTTTTAATAACGGATTTGTTTACGAATCCCAAGTATGAATAATTTTATTTACTTTCCATTTACCGTCTTTGTTTTCAATTATGACAAGAAAACCTCTTCCGCATTTTCCACCTCCACATGAAGCGCCAGCTGATAAAATTCCTGATTTTTTTGTTTTATCAAATTGAATTCTGGATATAAAAATAGTTCCAACAGGTATAAAAGAATTGCTATTATCATTTAAGTTCCATTCTTTTTCATGAAGATATTTGGATGTATATTGAAAATTGAACTTTTTATCTTTTTTAAAAGGCTCTAAATTAAATTTAAATTCTTCACCTTCTTTTAAAGTGTCATACGTATAGTTTGAAAGATCAACTTCTTTCGAAATTATTTCTGTTTCCATAGAACTAATTTTTCCAACTTGATCATAAACGCCTAGCAAGATTCTTTTTTTGATGTTTTTTATGCTGTCTTTATACCGTAGATATTTCTTTAATTCGTCAGCATGTCCTGTCGTATCAACTTTGTTTGTTTTAGAATTAAATAGAGGAGGAGGTGGTCCAAGCATCATTCTCCGATCCATATAAATAGAATCCACAATTTCGACGAAAACACTATTTAAAACCTCTTTTTCAAATTCAGATTCAGGTGCTTCCTTCTTTTTACATCCAAAAGATGAAAGAAGAATTAGAGTTACAAACATGAATTTTGATAGTTTCATTTAACGGATTGAATTGTATTATATTAAGTAATCTTTTTTTTTATAACTTTGTCAAGTTATGAAATTCTACGAAAAATATCCACAATTAAAAAATAAGACTTTTTTATCAAAAGTTCTTACTGATACTGTATTTTCTACAATGTCATTAGAAGACCAGCAGGTTCCAAAAGGGAAAGTTGTTAAAATTGTAGATGCCATCCTAAAGGAAAAAGAATTAAAAGGAAATCAGTTCTTCACTAATTAATTGGTTTAATAATTTGTAATCTCCATTATCTGCTAATTTCATAGCATTAATATAAAACTTTCTACTTTCACCTTCTCTGTGATATAATTCTAAAGGCTGATATCCAAATTTTAAAGCAATAAGGTTCATAAGAATCCTTCCTGTCCTTCCATTACCATTGTTAAAAGGATGAATTCTGATAAATTCATAATGAGCGTAAACTAGGCATTCGATATGATCGTTAAGTGTTTTAGAAATTGAAATTTTAAAATTTAAGTTATCCAAAAACTGATACATTGCATGTAAAACCATATTTGGTTTTGGCGGTATAAGCTGTCCAACAGAAACTTCAGTAGTTCTCCATTTTCCAGCCCAGTCATAAAGTTGTTCAAAAGCAATTTTATGAATTTCCAAAATTAGCATTGTGGAAATTTCAACATCAATATCTAATTCAAAAGTATAAAGTTCAGCTTTGGCAATACCAACTGCTTCAAATTCATTAATTTGATTTTTATCTGTTATACCTAATAAATTATCATCAGGAAACGGTGTCCAATTCGTTTGATTTTCCATATTATTTCACTTTCTCAAAAACCACAGCCGTATTACAACCTCCAAAACCAGAAGCTGTTTTCAAAAAGAAATCAATATTGGCTTCTTTGTTTTTCTCAATTACATTAATAGTTTCGCTTACGCCGATTTCATCAAAACCTTTCGATTCAAAAAGTGTATTTTGATTGGCAGATTCTATGGCTATTACCGTTTCCAGTAATCCCGAAGCGCCAAGGGTGTGGCCGTAAAATCCTTTTAAACTATTTATTGGAACGTTTTGTAAATCTAAACGAGTTAGAGCAATTGCTTCCATTTCGTCGTTATAAGGCGTTGCGGTTCCGTGCGCTGAAATATAATCTAATTTGTTCGCTTCAATTTTCGCTTCTTTCAAAGCATTCTGAATACTTCTAAACAAACCTTCACCTGTTCTTGACGGACCAGAAATATGATTCGCATCGTTGATCGAACTGTCGCCAAGCACTTTTATTTTAGCAGTTGCCGGATTCGCCGAAACTAAAACGGCAGCGGTTGCTTCGCCCAAACTTACGCCAGTTCTATTTTTAGAATACGGTTTGCAAGGCGAATCGCTCATCGCTTGAAAAGCATTAAAACCAGACAAAACAAATTCTGAAACTTCATCACCAGCAACGACAAAAACAGTATCATACAATTCAGACTGAATCATTCTTTTGGCAATAGAAACCGCTAAAATTCCAGAAACGCAAGCATTCGAAACTACGATTGGCTGAGTTTGAAATCCGAAGAAATCAGCAACGTTTTTGGCTAAAACATCTAAATGTGCGTTATTAAAACTTTCCGCAGAATTGTCTTTTAAAGCCGTTACATTTCCTTTTGTGGTAGAAAGTATAAATCCAGTTTTTGAATTTAATTCAACTTTCGAATTTTTGATAATTGGTTCTAAAGCCAGTATCATCAATTTCTCTAAACGCGAATATTGATTTTCAGAACTAACTTCCGCGAAAGCGTTATTTATATTTTCATCGCTAATAATCGAAGCATAAAAGGAATTGGGCATCAAAGAAATATCATTATGAAGCTGAATTCCAGAATCGCCGCGAAGAATTGCTTCGATGTTGGATTCAACATCAAAACCAAAAGGCGTGATACAATTTGTTTCTGTAATGTATATTTCTTTTCTCATTTTATGTTTTCCTGCTCCCGAAGCTTCGGGACAAAACCTTTTCGGTATTTATTTTTATGTTGTGTATATTTAATCTCTCGCAGATTTTACAGATTAAGCGGATTTGTTTTTAAAAATGTTTCACGCAGATTTTACAGATTTAAGCAGATTCGCAAAGATTTTTATAATTTGAATTTGTGAAAATTTGTGAAATTTGCGGTTAACTTTTACAATTAGAATTTGTGCTAATTCGTGAAATTCGTGGCTAAAAAAAAAACTATTTCAACAACCCAACTTTCCTTTTCCATTCCTCATAAAAAGGAGGATTCGTCAGCATTAAATTTCCTTCTTTATCTAAAAAAACCTGAACAGTTTCTCCTGTACAGGCAACTTCTCCTTTATCATCAATAATTTTAAAACGGTAAATCATTTTCGCAGCTGGCGTATCGACAACCGTTGTTTCGATTGTTACAACATCACCATAACGCAAAGACAATTTATGTTCGCAAGTCGATTTTACAATTGGAGTTGTGTAACCCGTTTTGGCAATGTCCAAATAAGTCAATCCGTGCTCACGTCCAAATGCTTCTCTTCCATCTTCGAAATAGGTGATATAATTGCCGTGCCAAACGATTCCAAGCGGATCGGTTTCGTTAAAACGAATCCTGATTTCGTGCGTAACGGTTAGATCTGTAGCTTCTTTAAACTGCTCTTTTCTTTTTGTCATAAAATAATGCGATGGAAGTTGTAATAATGAAAAACAAAAATAACAAAGTTATTCTTGGAATGATTTCGACGAAAGAAACGTTTCGAAGCAATACATCGTAAAAAGCTTCTAATCCCCAATTCATTGGAGAAGATTTTGCGATAAACTGCATAATTTTTGGCATCGCAAAGACAGGAACCCAAACGCCCCCAATTGCGGCCAAAATAATCACACTTGTTGCCCCAAAAGGAGCAGATTGTTCTTGCGTGCTGGCAACGGTTCCTAATAAAATTCCGAAGCCGATTGCAGCAAATCCTGAAAATAAGGCGACAACGCTTGTCAAAAAGAAATGTCCTTCAATATTTAAAGAAGGCAGTCCGATTGATGGGAATAAGAAAACGGCAACGGCAACCATCATATAAAACTGAATCATACAAATGATCGAGTAGGTGATGGTTTTGCCAATAATCACAATTAAATTGGAAACAGGATTGGTTCTTAATCGAACGAAAGTTCCCTGTGTTTTTTCTTTTACAATATTGATGGATAACGGAATGACAATAAAAAAGATCGCAAAAAGTGTCCAAGCTGGAACGTTATGCTGAACAGAATTCGGACGAACTTCTTTGTTGTTGATTCGCGGAATTATTTCTTTGAAAGTAATGAAGTTTTTTTGCTCAAAATCGATCGTTTCTTCTCCTAATTGTTTTTGAAAAGTCGAATAAATCGATTTGGTTTCAATCTGCGAAATCATTTTGTCGATCGAACTCATTACGGCATTTTTAAAACTCATTTGAACCGCTGGATCAAAATACAGTTTAACTTCTTTTTCTTTAATGACACGTTGAGGTTCTGCAGTTGCAGTGCTGTCAGTCAAACCTAAATTGCTGACGATTTTCTCTACATTCTGCTCGACTTTAGTCTGTAAATCAGAACTTAGATTTTCTGGAATTACGATTGCCAGTTGAAATTTTCCTTTGTACACATTTTCTTTGGCAACTTCTTCGGTAATCGGTTGATTGTCAATTTGTGTCACAACAGTAAAATAACTGCTTTTTTCTAAATTTTCGAAAACGGTTTTCGAAACAGCTCCTTTGTCTTTGTCGACCAAAAGAATCTGAATTTTAGAATCGGTTACTGCTTTAAAAGTGCTGTCTTGAATTAAGGTTACGGCAATGACCAAAACCAACGGCATGATAAATAAAATAATCAGTCCGCCTAAATCTCTTTTTAGCAAAAGGAATTCTTTTACTACCGACATCCAAATTTTATATACCATCTCGCAACGCTTTACCGGTTAATGAAATAAAAACATCTTCGAGATTTCGAGCATCTTTTGTAGATTCAATTAATGCCGATGGAGTTGCTTGTGCGTAAATCTGTCCTTGATCTAAAATGGCAATATCCGAACAGAAATCTTCGGCTTCAGCCAAATGGTGAGAAGTATAAATAATAGTTGTTCCGTTTTGATTTAAAGCTTTCAAATAATCAATAATCGCAGTTTTAGAATGCACATCGACACCAACTGTCGGTTCATCCAAAAATAAAACCTTTGGATTATGGAGGATTCCCGCAATCAGGTTTACACGGCGTTTCATTCCGCCCGAGAAAGTCTGAACTTGTTTATCGGCAAATTTCAACAAACCTAAAAGATCCAAAGCTTCGATCACTTTATCTTTTAAATCAGAACCTTTTAAACCGTACATGCTTCCAAAATAAAGCAGATTTTCTCTTGCCGTTAAAGTCGGATACAAAGCATATTCTTGAGGAACAACGCCAATGATTTTTTTAATTTTTGAAGCATGATGCTGATAGTCTAAACCATCAATTGTAAAATGCCCAGAAGTTGGTTTTACCAATCCGCAGAGCATAGAAATTAAGGTTGTTTTTCCAGCGCCGTTTGGTCCTAATAAGCCAAAAATCTGACCTTCATTTATGTTTAACGAAACGTTATTCAAAGAATACATTTCTGCATTTTTGTACTGTTTCGAAAGGGATTCTATTTGAATGATAGACTGCAAAATATTTTAGCTGATTGCTTTTTTTAGTTTTTTGAAAAAGATTTCTTCTCTGTTGGCAATGTCCAAAAGTTCATCGGCAATGGTGTTGTAAGCATCTTCTTTGGCACTTCTGTTTTTGTAAATACGCGAAGCTTCAACAGCAAAATCGCGCCAAGAATCGCCAATTTTTGTCATTTCTTTAGAAAGTTCTTTTAATTCTTCATTTTCTAAAACAACTGAAGCTTCTTGCAAAAATGCCGCATAAATAAAACGGAATCCGCCGCCGCCTGTTCCAATTTCTTCCTGCATACGAACCATTTGTGCCAAGTAATGGTTGGCTTTTCGAACACCGTGTTTAGCCGGCCATTTTCTAATTCTTTTAGAAACAAATTTGATTCCGCGAACACCCACAATTGGCATTGGCGCCAGCATATCACGACAGGTATTTTTGATTCCTTTTATAATGGCACTTTTTAAATCGACATTTGACGGAATCTGAATCGGATAATACATTTGTCCGCGCGGAGCGAATGCGCCTTTCGCAAAACGAACTTTATCTAATTCGTCGTGCGTCAAAGTGGTTACGGTTTCCATAACTGGATCGCTGACCAAATAATTGGTTTCGGTTTTTCCGTAAACGACCAAATTGTGTGCATTGAAATGAAAGCGGTATTCATCTGGAAAATAACTCAAATGATACACGCCAACTTGTAATCCAGTTGGAATGTTATTTTTTAAATTTTCGTCTAAAGCCTTATTGGCATTCGAAACAGAAGAAAATTTTTGTCTTTTTATTTTTAAATTTAAACGGGTCGCTACTTTATTGAAAATCTGTCCTGGCAAAGTTCTGTAACTGATTGCCGGTGCGTGATTGACCTTTATAAAAGGCAAATAGACAAAAAACAAACCCGAACCAATACCAAAAACCATCGGTTCGCTAATATTTAGTCCGTTGTTTTTTAACAGATTTGACGCTACTCCATTCTCGCAATGAGCAGACTGATGATGTGTAAAAGTTAACTCCATTATTTGGTAATGCTGTTTTTCAATTCTTCGACAGAAATCTCAAAAGTATCAGCGTATTTTTTTAAAGTATTATCATTTAGTTTGGCAAAAACACTTGGTTTAAAATGTCTTTTTACGCGCCATTTCCACAAACCAACATAACTGGAAAGAATAGTCAAATCCATTTTATTTAATTCCATAAAATATAGAATCGGACTTGCTTCACCGTCTAAAACTTGCTGTCTGGCGTCGGCAATTCTTTCGTTTATTTCGTCAATAGAATTAGAAAGTGCAATCGCTTTTGGTTCCCAGCCCGTACTTAATGTCGTGGTATATTCTCCATTTTCGTCTGTTGCATACAAAAGTTCCTTAACGTTGTTTTTCGTTAAATTGCTTTGATCCTGAGGTACTTTGTCTTTTTCCATTACCTAGTTATTATTTTCAAGTGGAATTGTTACGAAACTGAAATTGTCTTTTGAATAAACAAATTAATTTCGCATTCTAATAGAATCTGATCCTCGACTAAGCTTTTACAGCTCATCGTGCATAAAGTATAATCGTCGCCTGTAAATTTAGAAACCAAGTCGGCTTTGGTCATAACAGTATCGCCAACTTTTGGCAGTGCGTGAATTTTTACATTTTTTAAAGCACTGATAAATCCAATTACATTTACGTTCTCATTTTCTAGTCCGTTGTCGTCAAAAAAGTATTTTTTTCCAACAATCGCCGAACAAGTCTGTGCTGTATTTTCGATTAAACCGGCTTCTATAAAAACATTATTTTGAATAAAAATATTGTCACCTTTAATAAGAAAAACAGTTTCTACCGAATTCGAATCGATATTCAAAATCAAATCCACCATAAGCATTGGTGCTCGGTGTGGTAAATAATTTTGTATGTCAACGGCAGAACTAGTTTTCATTTTTGATTTTATTTTGCCAAAACGGTTTTCATTTGTCCTCTGGCAATTTCTTCGTTATTTAAGGTCGTCACAATATCAACCAAAGTGATTCCAGCAAATTCTTGCAGAATCGTTATTTCAGATTGAATATTGTCGTTTACGTTCGGAAGCTTTTTAATTTCAATTTCTTTAATAGAACCTATGTAGCCTGTAGGAGCAATTTCGTTTTTCAAAAAATATTGATATCCCGTATGCAATGCCACAGATTGTGCCATGTGTTCTATTAAACCTGCTTCGAGAAAAATACCATCGGAAACAAAAATATTACTGCTCTGAATTTCCAAACCAGAAACCAAAGAAGTTTCAGAATAAGAATGCATAGCATCTACCATCACAAAAGGAAATTTTTGTGGCAATAAATTTTCTACCATTTCTTTTTCTAGAAGTGCCATTGTTTCCATTAGCAAACAGTTAAATACGCATACGCGAAAGAGAATCTTCCGCTTTCTGGAACAGATAATAAAATTTTATCTCCTTTTTTCAAGTTTCCTGAATTCATCAATTCTTCAAGAGCCAGGTAAATAGAGGCAGAGCCAACATTTCCAACTCTAGAAAGATTCATGAACCATTTGTCATCGGTCATTCCGATACCTCTTTCATTTAAGCCTTTCTTTAATCCTTCAACAAAAAAGTTAGAAGAAACATGAGGAATAAAATACGTAATATCGTCTGATTTAATATTGTTTTTATCCATCGCATTTTTCATGCTTTCTGCACCTTTTGATAGGATAAATTCGTCTAATAATTTAACGTCTTGTTTGATAGAAAAAACAGATTCATTCAGCCATTGTTCTGGCGCGTAATCGCTCCAAGATTTAATTTCGCCATTTTCTAGTTTATCACCTCCAGCATACATGCAGGTTTCTAATTCGTACGCATACGAAAAAGCCTCCATCCATTCTATTTTTAGAGAAATTGGTCCTCTTGGTTTATTTTCTAATAAAAAAGCTCCCGCACCGTCTGATAACATCCAACGAAGGAAATCTTTTTTGAAAGCAATAATTGGCTGTTCTTCAAGAGTTTTTAAATTGTCAGCCTCGTGATTGTATTTTTGGGCATTCAGCCAAGTCGAAACTTTTTCAGATCCTGTGCAGATTGCATTTTTTGAATTTCCTGATCTTACTGAAAGAAAACCGAATTTTAGAGAATTCATCCCAGCGCAGCAAACTCCGGTTGAAGAGTTTAATTCTACCGATTTGTTTTTAAGCAGACCATGAACCATCGCAGCGTGCGAAGGCAGAAAAATATCTGGAGTTGAAGTTCCGCATGAAAGTACTTCTAAATCCTGAGGTGTAAAATTTTCGTCGAATAACGGTAAAATGGCATTTTTTGTTAATTCGGCATTGCTGTGCGTGCTTTTTCCTTCTTTGTCAACAGCGTAATATCGGCTTGTAATTTTATTGTTGCGCAAAATAATGCGTCTTGCTTTAGAAGCAGTATCGTTGATAAGGCCTAAGTAGGCTTCCATTTCGTCATTTGAAACGGCTTCGTTTGGCAAATATTTTGCAGCTTTTGTAATATATACTTCAAACATAATATAAATTTCCTCTTCTAAACTCCTTGATAATATTGAGTTTCCTTTTTAATTTTCTTTAATTTTAGCGGATAGGTAATAAGGTGCAATATATACACTATTGGTGAAATTAACCATATCGCAAGGAATAAATAAACATTAAATACTTTAAGCAGCTGTTTTCGGTTTTTTTGATTTTTATAAATGATATTTGACCATTTATTGAAAATTTTATTGGCCGTTTTGTCAACAGTCACTAAATATGAACTTATTTTTACAGCGCCAGCATTTACTAATTTTGGCTGTAATTGCGCTAAATTATTTTTTTGTAAAGTATCAAGCATGATTTCTCCAAACTGACTTGACTCTTGTATGTCTTTTTCTGAAACACCCGGAAGCGGAAAAATACCTAAATATTTTTTCTTCACTCCAGAAAACATCCATTCTACAATAGTAATTACGCTGATTAAATTTCCAACGCGGTCTACCAAAGCAACATTTCCAACCAGATTTGCATTGGCTTTTCGCAATAAAACTTTGATTTTTTCCTGAGCCATAATCCACATATTTCGGGATCCGCTGATGGTTATTACGGGAGTATTGTTCAAAATTTTCTTGGCGTCGTCGCTTTTCAAAAATGAATTAATTGGAATTGAAGGTGACAAATACCAAACTTGATAATGAAATAATACCAAATCGTATGTTGTATTTAAAATTTCCTCTGGAACTGGTTTTAATGCGGTCGGAATCTGTAAAAAAGATTCTGGAAAGGCATCAAAAAAAGATTCTTTATTCCACGGAAATGGAAATGGTTTTTCTAGTTGTATTTCGTGAAAAGTAAGATTTATTTCTTCTGAATTTAGAAATGGTTTTGCAATATTTTGTGCAATCGATTCCAATTGTCCAGACTGTGTGTAATATATTACGAGTACGTTTTTCATTTAGGGTCTTTTGGCTTTGGTGGTGAGCAAAAATAAGTAAATTTATTTAAACGAATTTTCTTATTTGGTGGGTGAAGTTTTGATAGCCACGAATTCACGAATTTTTACTGTTTTTTTGCCGCAAAGTCGCTAAGACGCAAAGTTTTTTTAGCCACGAATTCACGAATTTTCTCTAATTATTTGGACGAATGCTTTTGTCGCTAATTTCACTAATTCTTTTTCTTAAAATAATATCCTTTGCATAAACCATAATTCGTGAAATTAATTGTAGTTATAATTTTAGAAAAATCATCGTTACTGTATTTAAAATAATTCGTGAATTCGTGGCAAATAAAATTTATAGGCAACGAACTTTGTGCCTTTGCGCCTTTGTGGCAAATCATTTAAGCGAACTCCAGAAATCAAAGTAATTGAACCACTGTAAAGGGTATTTCTGCAAAATGCTTTCGACGCTTTTTATATATTCTTTCAAAAGTGCTTTTTCGTCGCGGTGTTTTACTTCGGCTTCTCTGGCGTATAAGTGATAATGAAGATTTGGTTCTTTCATTACATAAACGAAAACGACAGGAACTTTTAATCTTGAAGCAATTAAAAACGGACCTGCAGGAAAATGGGCTTCTTTACCCAGAAACTCTGCTGAAAGTGATTTTGTTCCTTCAAAATATCGATCGCCGGTAAAGCAGATTAGCTCATTATTAGCCAAAGCGGCGTTGATCTCAAATATATGAGAGAGATCTTCTTTAATGATAATAAATTTTACGGTAGGTTTTTGAGAAACGCTTTCTAGATAATTCTTAATGGCTGAATGCTCTAAATCTGTAGTAACAAGATTAATTTGGAAATTGATGTCAATATCTCCTAAAAAATGTTCTGCGATTTCAAAGTTGCCGACATGAGCGCTAATAAGCACACCACCTTTTTTCTCGGCGAGTAATTTTTTCAGGGTTTCTATTCCGTCAAATTCGTAGGTAAATTTGTTTCGCATTCCTGCGGAAATAGAAACTTTATCAATAATAGTCTGTCCAAAAGTGTAATAACTCTTGAAAACCATTTTTTTAGATTTGAAATAGGAATACTGAAGCCTTTCTTTAAAATAGTAGAAAATGGCTTTGTTGCTTTTTCTTAGAAATAAAAAATAATAAGAAGCAACAAAATAAAGTAGGGCATAAGCAGCTTTGACACCCGCTTTCTGAATTAAAAAAACGAATATTCTATACCCTAAAACAGTTCCTTTGGATTTGCCATCCCATTGACTCATTTAAGCAGATTTGGCCTTGATTTTATTTTCGATTAAATCGTAAAAACTTTGAAAATCAGAGATTCCAACAAAATCTGCTTCAACTAGTTTTACACCAAAGTTTGCCTCTATTGAAACGACCAAGTCAACATAATCCAGACTGTCTAACCCAAGTGTATCTTTTAAATTAGCATTTGGTTCAATGTCGTCATTGTCTACTTCAAATTCATCAACTAAAAAACCGTTAATTCTTGCTATAATCTCTTCTTTATTCATTGTCCAATTTAAACTTTTTAACCACCAACGCAGAGTTGGTTCCTCCGAACCCGAAAGAATTGGACAAAAATATGTCAAATTTTTTGTTTAACGTAGTTTTAACTAAATTTAATTTTGACGCATCTTCATCTGGATTTTCCAAATTGATGTTTGGCGCGATAAAATCGTGCTGCATCATTAAGATAGAATAAATAATTTCGCTTGCTCCCGCCATCCAGCATTCGTGTCCTGTCATTGACTTTGTAGAACTAACAGGCGGATTTTTTTCGCCAAAAACTTCGAAAATAGCTTTTGCTTCATTGGCATCTCCAACAGGTGTTGAGGTGGCGTGAGCATTTATATAGTCAATATCAGATGCTTGTAATTTTGCTTCTTCAAGTGCACGTTTCATCGCTGTTGCAGGACCATCAACGTTTGGAGTTGAAATATGTCCGCCATTTGAAGAAAATCCGTAACCGCCGATTTCAGCGATAATGTTGGCGCCGCGGGCTACGGCAGATTCGTAACTTTCAAGAATTAAAGTCGCCCCGCCGCCACTCGGAATTAATCCGTCACGGTCAGAATCAAAAGGTCTTGAAGCTTTTGTCGGATCGCCTTCTCGGTTAGAAAAAACGCCTAATCCGTCAAAACTGCTCATTGCATATTTATTGATTTCCTGAGCTCCGCCAGTGATAACAATGTCTTGAAAACCACTTTTAATTAAAAAATATGCCAAACCAATAGAATGAGACCCGCTCGCGCAGGCTGCACTTACAGTTAAGTTAATTCCACGAAGTTTAAAAATCGTTGAAAGATTCATGGTAACGGTAGAATTCATCGATTTAAAAATCGCACCAGAACCAATTAGAGCGGTGTCTTTTTTCTCGCGAACAATATCTGTAGCGTCAATAATGGCTTTAGAAACACTGTCGTTTCCATACATAATTCCAACTTCATGATCATCAAAAAAAGCATCGTCTATTCCTGCATTTTTCAAAGCTTCTATAGTGGCCATATACGCATACTCGGTTTCCTCACCGATGCTCATGCGTTGTCTGCGTGTCAAAAGATTTTTTAAATCGGTTTTCGGAACCATCCCTGTCAAGGCCGATTGAAAACCAAATTCTTTTCGTTCAGAATCAAACTGAATACCAGATTTTCCTTCGTACAAAGAATCTTTTACTTCGTCTAAAGAAGTTCCGATACAAGAATAAATTCCCATTCCAGTAATTACAACTCTTCTATTCATCGTCTTTCAAAGTAATTTTTTAATCTATAAAGTGTAATTTTTTTTGCATAGAAAACAGAGTAACAAAGTAACAAAGTGGCAAAGTAACAAAGTTTTTTTAATAGAACTTTGCGACTTTGTGTCTTTGTGGCAATTTTAGGCTTTAAATTCTAAGAATATATTCCGCCATTTATATTAATAATTTCTCCTGTGATATAGCTAGCTTTTTTAGAAATCAAAAAGCTTACCAAATCTGCCACTTCTTCGGCTTCGCCAAAACGATTTACAGGAATTAGTTTCAATAATTCTTTTTCGTCCAGCTGGCTTGTCATGTCGGTTCTAATAAAACCTGGAGCGACAGCATTAACCGTAATGTTTCTTTTGGCAACTTCTTGAGCCAAGGCTTTGGTCGCTGCTACAACAGCACCTTTTGCGGCCGAATAATTGGCTTGTCCTGCAGTTCCTTTAACGCCAGAAACTGAAACCATATTTACAATACGCCCGTATTTGTTGCGTAACATTTTTTGAATGAAAAACTGAGTTACATTAAAGAAACCGTTTACACTAGTATTCAAAACACCGTTCCAGTCTTCGGGAGTCATCCACATAAAAAGGCCATCTTTTGTAATTCCGGCATTGTTTACAATTGCTTCAACCAATTTTTCAGGATTTTCTTCCTGCCATTTGTTTAAAACGTTTTGAACTTCTTCAAAATTAGAAACATCAAAACCTAAGATTTCTCCCGTCGCGCCTAATTTTTGCACTTCTTGTAATGTTTCTTCGGCAGCTGTTTTATTCGAATGATAATTAATCAGAATATGATAATCGGATTCTACGGCAAGTTTTTTGCAAATCGCACTTCCAATTCCTCTCGAACCGCCTGTTACTAATACACATTTCATTTAATGTAGGTTTTATTTATCATGAAATCGCTTTTGTAATAAGAGCGATTTCATGATGCAAATTTTATAATTTATTGGAGATAAATACTATTTTTTCTTTTTCGGTGCTGGTTTTGCAGCAGGTTTTTTTGCAGTAGGTTTAGTTTCCTCTTTTGGTTTTTCGGCAGGAGCTGCAGCTGGTTGAGGTTTTTCTGCACTTTTAGAAAACAATTCAGCATTTTCAAACCATTGGTTGGCAAGAACAGTTCCGTCTGGTTTTAGAAATCCCCATTTTCCTTCATTTTTTACTCTCGCAACACCGCCAATAAATCCCTTATCTTGTTGTGTAAACATCGCGATAATAGCATTTGTAGTGATGCCATATTGAGTTGGAATTACCAATTTTCCAGATTCATTAATAAATCCCCAATTGCTTTCTTTTACTGGAGCTAAACCATTGGTGCTGAAAACTTCTGCATCGCTATACGTTGGTTCAATAACAAATTTTCCTTCTGGATTAATGAAACCCCATTTTTTTCCAACTAAAACTGGAGCTAAATTTTTAGAAAATGCTTTTCCTTTATCATAAATAGGAAGAATGGCCCAATTTCCTTTTAAATCGATGTACCCGATTTTTCCATTCTTTTTGGCGAAAGTCAAATCTTGAGTTTCAAAATCCCAGATTTTTTCTGCGCCATCAACTGGAATAAATTTTCCGCCGCTTACCAATCCGAAAGTTTTATCTTTTCTTGCCCAAGTTGTGCCTTTAAAATAATTTCCAATTTCAGCATAAACAGGTTCTACTAATTCTTTTCCATTAGTATCAATAATTCCCCAGTTTTTGTTTAGTTCCACTCTTGCATAACCATTTTCAAAAGGTTTGATCTGATCGTATTTTGGTTCTAGAACAACTGCCATTTTGTTATTGATCAGTCCAACTTTATTGTTTTGTCTGATGAAAGCAACGCCGTCATTAAAATCAAATACTTTTTCTGTTGCAGGAGCTTTTTGAATTTCTCCTTTTGTATTGATATAAACCCAGTCTTTATCTTTTTGTACAACAGCAATTCCGCTGTTAAACTCTTTGGCATCTTTAAAATCTGCGGGAATTACAAAGGTTCCTTTTGAATCAATAAATCCCCATTTTCCGCCATTTTCTACAGCGGCTAAACCTTCAGAAAAACTTTTAGCAGATTTGTATTGAGGTTCTATTTTAAAAGATCCGTCTTTGGTAATATATCCAATTTTCGAATTTTTCTTAACTAATGCCAGTTCTTGACTATTAACAACTTGAATAAATACTAGCAGTAAAAAAATAAATGTCTTTTTCATGATTTTTAAAATTCAATTTTAATGATTAAAAAGTTAAAACTCTTTTTGGGGCATTATTTTTTAAAACACAAATCGTTTTAGATTAACTGTTGATTAGATAATCTTTTACTTTTTGTACGAAAGGATACATTACCTGATCTTCCTTAAATGTTGGAATTATAGTTCTAATATCATCGTACCATTTTTTTGTAACCGATGAAATTTTATTTTTTTGATCTAAATAATCGATTGCCTGAACGATTGTAATCAATTCAATAGCTAAAACTTCAAATGAGTTTTCGATCACTTTAGAGGTAATAACAGCTGAATTAGTTCCCATACTCACAATGTCTTGATTGTCATTGTTGTTGGGAATACTGTGTACGTACATCGGGTTTGAAAGCATCTGACTTTCGGCAGTTGTTGAAGTCGCTACGAACTGAACGCCCTGCATTCCGAAATTGAAACCTAAAGTTCCTAAGTTTACGAATGGAGGAAGGATTTCGTTGATTTTTGAATTCAATAAATAATTCAATTGACGTTCTGCCAGCATCGTTAATTTGGTAATAACGATTTTCAGTTTGTCCATTTCAAGAGAAATATAATCTCCGTGGAAATTTCCGCCGTGATAAACGTGTTTGTTTTTTACGTCTATAATTGGATTGTCGTTTGCCGAATTAAATTCGTCTTCTAAAATAGAAGCAACATTATTGATCGTTTCTAAAACTGGCCCCAAAATTTGAGGAACACATCTTAGTGAATAATATTCCTGAACTTTTTCTTTGAAGATTTCTTCGGTGTTTTCACCAGAATATAAATGGTCTTCTCTTTTACGGATCAAAGTACTGTCAGCAAGATTTTTTCTCATCTTTTCAGCCACTTCCTGCTGTCCTTTATGACGTTTGGTCTGGTTTAATTCTGCCGAAAAGTGATCGTCATACGCCTGAACCAATTCATTAATCGCACAAGAAGCTTTTAACGACCAGTCTAATAATTTATTCGCATAATGCACATTTACAACTCCGATTCCTGTCATTACAGAAGTTCCGTTGATCAATGCCAAACCTTCTCTAATTTCTACCTGAATTGGCTGTAAACCTTCAATTTCAAAAACTTCTGCAGTTGAACGTCTTTCACCTTTATAAAAAACTTCGCCTTCGCCAATTAAAACCAAAGCCAAGTGAGATAATTGGACTAAATCTCCACTTGCACCTACACCGCCATGTTCGAAAATTAAAGGCGTGATATCTCTATTGATTAATTCTGCCATTAAATGAATAACAGAAGGATGAACACCAGAATTTCCTAAAGAAAGCGTATTCATACGAGCCAAAATAGCCGCTTTTGCACATTCCGCATTCAACGGTTTTCCCGTTCCAGAAGAGTGGCTTCTAATTAAATTATATTGCAGCTGAATTTGATCTGACTCTTTAATTCTATATTGAGCCATTGGACCAAAGCCAGTATTTACGCCGTAGATTACTTTATTTCCTGAGAATTCTTTTAAGAAATTAAAACTTTCGTTTACTCGATTTAGAACCACATCACTTATCGCAACTTTGTTTTTTCCAAAGATTATGGCTTCAAATTCAGCTAAACTTAAATATTCATTTATTGTATTCATCAAATCGATTTTGGTTGTGCTAATTTAATTTTATTTATCAAAATAAATGTAGTTATTTTGATGATGGCAAATGTAGGTTAATTAATGATAATAATTCTAATATGACAAAGGAGTTTGTTGATGTTTTAGTGATTGGTGCAGGACCATCAGGATGTGTTTCGGCATCTTATCTTTTTAAGAACAATGTTAAGGTTAAAGTTGTTGAGAAAACAAAGTTTCCGAGACTTGTTGTTGGTGAAAGCCTTATTCCGCGTGTAATGGACCATTTTGCTGAGGCAGAATTGTTTGATGCGCTTGATGCAATGAATTTTGAAAAGAAATTAGGAGCTCGTTTTATTAGAGGCGAAGAGATTTGCAATTTTGATTTCAGCAAAAAATTTGGCGAAGGCTGGGATTGGACTTGGCAGGTTCCAAGAGCTGATTTTGACAATACGATGGCGCAGGAAATTGTGCGCAAAGGAATTGATCTAGAATTTGAAACTGAAGTTTTGGAAGTTTCTTTTGAAGGAAAAAATTCTAAAACGATTGTAAAAGACAAAGACGGAAATCTAAAAGAAATTCACGCTAAATTTATTATCGATTCTAGCGGATACGGACGTGTTTTGCCAAGACTTTTAGATTTGGATACGCCATCTAAATTAGATCCACATTCTTCTATATTCACACACGTAAAAGACATTAACAGGCCAGAAGGCGAGGAGGGAACTCAGATTTCTTTTGATATTTTGGAAACTCAAGTATGGCTTTGGGTAATTCCGTTTTCTAATGGAAATACAAGTTTGGGAGTTGTTGGTCCAACAGAATTTATCAATTCGCTTTCAACCAATAAAGACAATGCTGAGGCTTTAAAAAATGCGATTCAGAAATCGGATTATTATATTAAAAGATTTGCTGGAACAGAGTTTTTGTTTGAGCCGGTGAAACTTGAAAATTACTCTAGAGCGGTAAAAAGAATGTACGGTGATGGATTTGCTCTAACAGGAAACAGTTCAGAGTTTTTAGATCCTGTTTTCTCTTCTGGAGTCGCTTTTGCAACCGAATCTGGAATGCTGGCCGCCAAATTATATTTGAAAGAATCACAAGGAATTGAAGTAAATTGGGAAACTGAATTTACAGAATATATGAAAAAAGGGATTGCTGTTTTCACCACGTATGTGCAAGAATGGTATACTGGAAATCTACAGACACTATTCTTCCATCAGCCAGAAAACCCAGATGTGAAAGAAAAAATATGTGCGGTTTTGGCAGGTTATGTTTGGAATGAGGAAAATCCGTTTGTAAAAAAACACGATCACGTAATAGCGAATATGGCGTATTTATTAAATATGCAAAAAGAACAAAGCCCTGAATAATCAGGGCTTTTTTTTATTCATTCCGCTAGGAATGTTTCATCGGTAGAAGAAATTGAAATCGCAATTACACGTTCCATAGGAACGTTTGATTTATTGACGAATGGATTTACATAAAATCAGATGTCCCTACAGGACATAATTCACCGTGGCAATATTTTTTTCTACCGACGAGATATTCCTAGCGGAATATTTCTGGTGAATTATAAC
The DNA here is from genome assembly GCF_057799715.1 of Flavobacterium sp. 38. Classification (NCBI taxonomy): domain Bacteria; kingdom Pseudomonadati; phylum Bacteroidota; class Flavobacteriia; order Flavobacteriales; family Flavobacteriaceae; genus Flavobacterium; species Flavobacterium sp. 38. Next base: position 658,480 of record NZ_JBYNWZ010000001.1, read on the forward strand.
TGAAATATTTTATCCATCAAAATCCATTTTTGACCCGGTTTAGCCCAAGGTAAAGCTTGTTGGAATTTCCACATTAAAGTTTCCCATTCCTGAACTTTTTCGTTGGCTGCATCGGCGGCGTCTTTTTTCTCGAAAGAGAAATTTTCATCACCTTCAATAATCATAAACAAACGATTTCCCGTGCAGTAAATGTCCAAAACTTCTATTCCAGAATCTTGAATGCTTTTCTTGATTTCTGGCCAAACATTTTCATGCAGTTCTTTGTACTCTGCAATTAAATTTTGATCGTCTTTTAAATCTAAGGCCAAACAGAATTTTTGTGCTGCCATATTATTTTTTATTTATGAATAAGCTACAGCAGTTTGTTTACTTGTGCCTAAACCTTCAATTCCTAATTCGATTACGTCACCCGCTTTAATGTAAATCGGGTCTGGTTTAATTCCAAGTCCAACTCCCGGAGGCGTTCCTGTACTGATCACGTCGCCAGGAAGTAAAGTCATAAATTGGCTTAAATAATGCACTAAAAACGGAATTTTGAAAATTAAGTTTGAAGTGTTACTGTTTTGGAAAGTTTTTCCGTTAACCGTCAGCCACATTTTAAGATTGTTTACATCTCCAGCTTCGTCTGGCGTAACCATTGTTGGTCCAAGAGGAGCGAAAGTATCAGAGCCTTTTCCTTTTGCCCATTGTCCGCCACGCTCAATTTGAAAAGCTCTTTCGCTATAATCATTCAAAAGGCAATATCCAGCGATATAATTTGGCGCATCTTCTTCAGAAACATAGCTTGCTTTTTTACCAACAACAAATGCCAATTCTACTTCCCAGTCTGTTTTTTCACTGTTTTTTGGAATGATCAAATTATCGTTTGGTCCGCAAAGAGAAGTTGTAGATTTGAAGAAAATAATTGGCTCTTCTGGAATTGCGGCACCTGTTTCTTCACAGTGATCTACATAGTTTAATCCGATGCAGATAATTTTTGAAGGCCTTGCAACTGCCGAACCTAAACGAACTGAATCGCTTACTTCTGGTAAAGTTGGATTGCTTTTTAAAGCTTCTTCTAATTTTTTTAATCCGTCATTTTCAAAAAACGCTTCGTTGTAATCTGTTGTTACGATAGACGAAACGTCGTATCTTTTATCATTTAGAAGAATTCCAGGTTTTTCTTTTCCTTCTTCTCCGAATCTAATAAGTTTCATATTTTTTTATTTTTGAGTTTTTTTTGCCACAGATTTAGAGGATTAAAATGATTTATGAATTAGATTGTCACCCTGAGCGGAGTCGAAGGGCGCTCCAATTGGAATCGGGCTTCTCCCGAAACTTCGGGACGCTCAGCCTGACAAAACAGTGTATATCTGTTTAATCCTTTAAATCTGTGGCTTTATATTTTTTTCGCCACGAATTCACGAATTTTTATTTCAATTATTCGTGAGATCTTCGTGAAATAAAATCACCTAGAATTTCACGAATCATAATATGTATAAATTCGTGACCCGAGCGATAGCGAACAGGCGAAGCAATTCGTGGCTATTTCTTTTTAGTTATTCAATTTTATAAATCCTCCATCAATTGGGTAGTCAGAACCAGTGATGAAAGAAGATTCGTCGCTGCAAAGGAATAATGCCAAAGTCGCGATTTCGTCTGGTTTACCCATTCTTCCGATTGGCTGTGATTGAGATAATTTTTCAAAGATTTCTTCTTCTTTTCCAGGATAATTTTTAGCGATAAATCCGTCTACGAAAGGCGTGTGAACGCGCGCAGGAGAAATCGAATTACATCTGATTTTATCGTTCAAATAATCTTTAGCCACAGATAAAGTCATGGCCATAACTGCACCTTTTGCAGTAGAATAAGCAAAACGATCTGGAATTCCAACCCAGCAAGCGATTGAAGCTAAGTTCAAAATTACTCCACCTCCAGAAGCTCTCAATGCAGGAATCGAAGCGTGAAGACAGTTGTAAACACCTTTCACGTTTACGTTCATAATTCTGTCAAAATCAGATTCGGAAGTAGTGTCTACTTTTCCAACGTGAGCAATTCCAGCGTTGTTTACCAGAATATTGATGTTTCCGATTTTCTCGAAAGTTGCTTTTACTTGTTCGTGGTTTGAAACGTCGCAAGCGTGAGCAAAAACATTTCCGCCAGCCGATTTTATTTCTTCAACCGTTTCTTTTGCGCTTTCTTCTGTTAATTCTAAAACGTGAACTTCAGCTCCTTGTTTTGCAAAAAGAACCGAAATTGCTCTTCCGATTCCGCTTCCTCCACCTGTGATTATGGCTTTTTTATTTTGTAATGAAAACATATTATATGTGTTTAATAATTTATTTTTTAATCTGTCGAGTGCAATTTTTAACACATAGAAACATAGCTTTTTTGAGTTTAAAAAGGCGTTTCACTTTATTAAAATTCACATAGTCTATGTGTGTAAACTAGTTTACTTTAATTTCCTTTTGTAGATAAGAAAATCTATGTCTCTATGTGTTGAAATTTATGCTTTTTTAATTGAAATTTAGCTTATAAAGATACGCCTCGTTTCCAAGGAATAAAATCGTCCTGATTTAATTGAACCGCTTTCGGAATAATTTCGCCACTTGCCGCTTTGATGCAATATTCTAAAATTTCCTCGCCCATTTCTTCAATAGATTTTTCACCGCTGATAATTGGTCCGCAGTCAATATCGATAATGTCTTTCATTCGAGTCGCTAAAACAGAATTGGTCGCAACCTTAATTACAGGACAAACAGGATTTCCTGTCGGAGTTCCTAAACCTGTTGTAAACAAAATAAGTGTTGCTCCAGAAGCTGCTTTTCCAGTTGTTGCTTCGACATCATTTCCTGGTGTACAAACCAAACTTAAACCAGGTTTTGTAACCAATTCGGTATAATCTAAAACGTCAATTACAGGAGAAGTTCCGCCTTTTTTGGCTGCTCCAGCACTTTTAATAGCATCAGTAATTAAGCCGTCTTTGATGTTTCCCGGCGAAGGATTCATGTGAAATCCTGAACCCACTTTATGTGCCAGTTCATCGTAAGATTCCATCAAATCGATAAATTTTCTGGCTTTGTCTTCGGTAACGCAACGGTCAATTAAATTCTGCTCGGCGCCACATAATTCTGGGAATTCAGCCAAAAGAATTTTTCCACCTAAAGCGACAACTAAATCAGAAGTATAACCCACAGCTGGATTTGCAGAAACACCGCTGAAACCGTCGCTTCCTCCACATTTTACACCAATGCATAAATCGCTTAAAGGCGCATCGGTTCTTTCGTATTTATTGATTTCGATTAAACCTTCAAATGTTTTTTTGATGGCATTGGTAATCAGAACTTCTTCACTTTCGGTTTGCTGCTGTTCAAAAATAAACAACGGTTTATCAAACTCCGGATTTTGTCTTTTTACATCATTCACAAAATCCTGAACTTGTAAATGCTGGCATCCCAAACTCAAAAGCGTAATTCCGCCAACGTTTGGATGATTCGCGTAAGAAGCTAATAATGCACTCAAAGTGGAAGCATCTTGACGTGTTCCGCCACAGCCGCCTTGGTGATTTAAGAATTTGATTCCGTCCACATTTTCAAAAACACGTTTGTTTTTCGGCGTCGGATTCAATTCGATATTAATGTCGTTAATGTCATTTCCGTTCAAATAACCTTCCAATAGTTCATGCGTAAACTGATTGTATTTGTCCGTTACCGCATAACCCAATTGTTTGTGTAATGCTTCTTTGATCACGTCAAGATTACGGTTTTCACAAAAAACAGTTGGTATAAAAAGCCAGTAATTGGCAGTTCCAACGCGTCCGTCTTTTCTTTTGTAACCTTTAAAAGTTCGGTTTTCAAATTTAGAAACATCTGGTGCGGTCCATTCGTAAGAAGCATTTCTGTACGCGTAAGGATCTGCCGCATGTTTTAGGTTTTCGGTTGTCATTAAACTTCCCTGCGGTACATCAAACTGTACTTTTCCGACCAAAACGCCGTACATATTTACCTCTTCTCCCTGCTTCATATCCTGCATGTAGAATTTATGTTTCGCTTTGATGAGGTCTTTTAAAAGGTAAGATTCATTTTCAAAATGAATGGTTTCTCCCTTTTGAAGATCGGTCAGGGCAACCAAAACATTATCATCCGGATGTAGTTTTACAACCAGTTTTTTTGTATTATTCTCAGACATTGCTTGTTGTTTTTTTTCTTTTTTTGATGCCATTTCTCGTGATTTTAAATCAATTCAAAAGCCTGATTTTCTTTAAAAAAATGAGAGATAAGCGAAAAATAAAAGTAGTTTTTTTAAGGATTGGTTATTAGCCTAATATTATCCTTGTGTAATCTTTTATTATCTTTGCAATATGAAATTAGAGCAAACCAAAATAACGTCGTATCTCAACTCCAAAGTTTCAGTTTTGAATCGGATTGAACCCTTTTTTCAATCGCCTTTTCATTCGCATCCAGAATTGGAATTAGTGTATGTAAAAGAGAGTTTTGGAAAGCGAATTATCGGGAATTCTGTTATGCCGTTTGAGCCAGGAGATATGGTTTTTCTAGGTTCAGATATTCCGCACGTATGGCTGAATGACGAGAAATATTATCAAGGAATTGAAGAATTAAAAGCCAATTCGATTGTGGTTTATTTCAACAAAGATATTTTCGGATCTGCTTTTTATGAATTACAGGAAACCCAAAAAATAAATGAGCTTTTTGTGCAGGCTGGAAAAGGGATTTCGATTATCGGAAAAACAAATAAACAGATTGCCAAAAAACTGGAAAAATTAGTCGCTAAAAAAGACTTCGAAGTTATTGTCGGACTTTTCGAAATTCTATCGATTCTTTCGGATAGTCCAGATAAGATTTACATTAACGACGAAATTTATTCTTTAATGCAAAAGGATTCTAAAACGGATCGTATTTCGGAGGTTTTTCAATACGTTAATAAAAATTACAAAAAGAATATTTCCTTAGAAGAAATTGCCGCTGTCGCAAATATGACACGGACGTCTTTCTGCAGAATGTTCAAACTCAAAACCAAGAAAAATTTCATGGATTATCTGCATGAAATTAGGATTTCGAATGCTTGTAAATTGTTGTTGGAAACGGATAAAAGTATGTCTGAGATTGGGTATGCGTGCGGTTACAAAACGGCTTCTAATTTTAATAAACTTTTTAAAAAGTGCAAAGGGATTACACCTACGGAGTTTAAGAGTAATGCTTTGGATTGAGAAAGGCTGCCACGAATTACACGAATTTCCACAAATTTTTAATTTTAGTTGTGTCAGGCTGAGCGGAGTCGAAGCCCACGTCCAATTGGAGCGCCCTTCGACTTCGCTCAGGGTGACAATCGGAAAAAAAGTTGCCACGAATTCACGAATTTTAAATAAATCCGTAAGGACTGCTTGAAAAAAAATGTGAATTTCACGAATTAGATCATTAAGTAAATCTGCTCAATCTGCGTGAAAAAAAATTCGTGAATTCGTGGCGAAAAAAATTTGCGAAAAAAAATTAAATCGATCGATCCAAATGCGTATAACCACCATCAACATAAATAATCTGTCCAGTAGTGTGGCTTGATTTTTCAGACAATAAGAAAACCACCATGTTTGCGATTTCTTCTGCGGTTGTCATTCTGTTTTCTAATGGAATATTTTTAGTAATTGCCGCCAGTTTTTCTTCTTTATTTTCAAAAGTATTGATCCACGTTTCGTAAAGTGGTGTATAACATTCAGCTACAATTACAGCGTTTACGCGAATGCTGTATTTTAATAATTCAACCGCCCATTCTCTTGTTAAAGCATTTCTTCCTCCGTTTGAAGCAGCGTAAGCTGAAGTTCCACCTTGTCCCGTTTCAGCAGTTTTAGAACCAATGTTTACAATAGCGCCTTTCGATTCTTTTAAATACGGAAGTGCGTGCTGTGCCATTAAATAATAATGCACTAAATTTTTGTGAAGCGAAGCAGCGAAATCCTCATAATTTCCGCTTTCTAATCCAACGCCGTCATTAACTCCGGCATTGTTTACCAATCCGTCAATTCTTCCGAATTTGGCGATTACGGCTTCAACGGCTTTTTTGCAGTCTTCTGGTTTGGTTAAGTCGGCAGCAACTTGATGTGCTTCTTTTCCAATGGCTTTTAATTCTTCTACGGCTTTGATGTTGTCATTTTCGTTACGTCCTACGATAAACGGAATGGCATTTTCTTCGGCTAGAACTTTAACGATTCCTAAACCGATTCCTTTCGCACCGCCCGTAACGATAATGATTTTTTGGGTTAATGATAACTGCATGATTTTTATTTTAATTTAAATACTGTTTGTTTTCTGTTGTGCTATTTTTTTAACACATAGAGGCATAGCTCTACTTTGTGTAGAAAAGGCATTTCATTTGTTTCAATTCACATAGCTATGTGTGCAAATCTAGATTTGTTCTTTGCTCTTTTCAACGCATTTCAAAATCTATGATTCTATGTGTTTAATTTTTTTGCCACAGATTGTAAGGATTAAAATGATTTTACACTCTGTTTTGTCACCCTGAGCGGAGTCGAAGGGCGTTCCAATTGGACGTGGGCTTCGACTCCGCTCAGGGTGACAATTTAATTCATAAATAATCCTTTTAATCTTTTAATCTGTGGCAATATATCATTTAATAAACTCTTTTAAAAATTTACAGCTGTTGTTCATGACAAACAACAGCTGTAAAAATAGAGAGAATTAGAACTGATATTTATTACCAGAACTTAACATAAAGCGCGATAATGATCAGCATCGTGATTACGATTAAGACCGTTGTCTGCGGTTTAACTTTGAACATTCCAGGCTCAGTCTCGAATGCTTTAGGGTTTACTTTTGGTCCAGCGAAACTGATTAGAATCATCGCAATCATTGTAAATAAAAATGATAATCCCATACAGATGTGGAACGGAATTTCGAAAGCTCCTTTTCCGTTCGGGTAGGCTGTATATAAAAGTGTGTCGTTTCCAAATAATGCAGGAGCGTATTCGTTGAATAAAACCGATAATACGAATCCTAAAATTACACCCACGATAGCTGCTGCTCCAGTAGTTCTTTTCCAGAACATACCTAAGAAGAACATAGCAAAAACTCCAGGGCTAATGAATCCTGTGTATTTTTGGATGTATGTAAATCCACCAACACCACCGATTCCTAAGATGTCATTCCATGTAAATAATACAGCTAAAAGCATTGCAGCAAATACAGCAAGTCTACCAATGTTTACCTGTTGTTTTTCGCCAGCATCTTTTTGAATGTATTTTTTATGAATATCTAATGTATAAATTGTCGAAATACTGTTTACTTTTCCAGCCAAAGAAGCAACGATCGCCGCAGTTAAAGCCGCAACAGAAAGTCCTTTTAAACCTGTCGGAAGGAATGTTAGAATGGCAGAATAAGCTCCATCTTTTCCTCCAACCAATTGAGGCAATTGTCCGTTTGTGTAGAGAACGTAAGCAGCGATTCCAGGAAGCATTACGATAAGCGGCATTAATAATTTTAATAAACCAGCAAATAAAATTCCTGTACGAGCTGTTTGCAAATCTGCTCCAAGTGCTCTTTGTGTAATGTATTGGTTACATCCCCAGTAGTTTAAGTTGATGATCCAGATACCAGCAGCGTAAGATAACAATCCTGGGAAAGTTAAATATTTATCGATTTCTAACTGAGAAGAAGTTGCAGTCGGTTTTGGAATAATCATTTTGAAATGCTCAGGCGCTTCTTTCATTAACACTTTGAAACCAGCAATGGCATTTTCGCCAACTCCAAAAGCACTTCCAACAGTTGTAAGAGCGATATAAGAAGTTACCAAACCTCCGATAATTAAAACGGCAACCTGAATAACGTCTGTGTAAGCCACAACTTTCATTCCTCCAAGAGAAATAAATAAAGCAAAAATGGCTAATCCTAACATGATTACGTGCAGATATTCTCCACCAGCAAGACCGTTAATGGCAACTGCTCCCAAATAAAGAATAGAAGTTAAGTTTACAAAAACGTATAAAAACAACCAGAAAACTGCCATAATCAAAGCAGTAGATTCGTTGTAACGTGTTTTTAAGAATTGAGGCATTGTGTAGATCTTATTTTTAAGATATACAGGAATAAACCATACCGCTACGATGATAAGAGCAACGGCAGCAAGCCATTCGTAAGCAGCAACAGCGATTCCTAAAAAGAAACCTTCACCACTCATTCCGATGAATTGTTCTGCAGAGATGTTAGATGCAATAAGAGAAGCACCAATTGCCCACCAAGTTAAATTTCCTTCAGCCAAAAAGTAAGCCTTAGCATCTTGTTCGTCCTGTTTACGTTTGCGGTAAACCGTGTAACCGTAGACCGAAACTACGATAAAATAAATAATAAAAACCGCATAATCTGCGACAGCAAGGTTTTGGTTCATTGTTAGTAGTATTTTAAATAATTATTATAGGGTTGTTTGTTTATGTGGTTCTAAATTGTTTTTATGTTGTTAAATCTTGTTAAAAATGCAAGATGTGTTTTATTTCTGTTATTTTTTTGCGAAAATAAAAGCAGAAGCCAAATGTAAAATAAAAATTTAGAAATCCGCCATTAGTAAATGTATTTTTTACATTTATAAATAACAAATTGTGTTAAATTTTTGATTTTCGACTAAATTCCAACACTTACTCTTACGCTTTTACCAGACTTTTGTAATGTACATCTGAAAGCTGTCTCAAGATTTCGGCACTTTTTTCTGGAGTAATGTCTCGTTGAGATTCGCCCATCATTTCGTACCCAACCATAAATTTCTTTACAGTTGCCGACCTTAACAACGGTGGGTAGAAGTGCATGTGAAAGTGCCATTCTGGATGAAGCAACCCATCTGTTGGCGATTGGTGAATTCCTGAAGAATATGGAAAAGAAGTATTAAATAAATTGTCGTACTTCGTGGTAAGCTGCTTTAAGATTTTCGCGAAAGCGGTACTTTCTTCAGCAGTAAAATCGGTGATTTTATTTACGGCTCTTTTGCTTACAATCATCGTTTCGTATGGCCAAATTGCCCAGAAAGGAACTAATGCTACAAAATGATCATTTTCGATTACAATACGATCGCCCACTTTTAATTCGGCTTTGACATAATCTTCCAATAATGTTCTGTCGTTTTTATCGAAATATGATTTTAAGCTATTTTGCGTTTTTTCAACCTGAGTTGGCAATGAAGATTGTGCCCAAATTTGGCCATGCGGGTGCGGGTTGCTGCAACCCATTACGCTTCCTTTATTTTCGAAAATCTGAACGTGGTTGATGAATTTAATATTTCCTAAATCGGTATATTCTTTCTGCCAAGTTTTGATGATGTTTTCGATATCTGCAATTTCCATTTCTGGCAATGTTAGATCGTGTCGTGGCGAAAAGCAAACTACTCTCGAAATTCCCTGTTCTGGTTTTGCTTTAAAAAAAGTATGTTTAATGTCGTCTTCAAAAATAATTTCGTCCTGCTTCATTGCCGCAAAATCATTTTCAAAAACAAAACTGTTTTCGTAAGCAGGATTATGCGCTCCGTTGGCGCGAACATTTCCTGGACATAAATAACAGGTTGGATCGTATTGAGGAAGTTCTTCTGTAGAAATAACTTCGTTTTGTCCCTGCCAAGGGCGTTTTGAACGGTGAGGAGAAACCAAGACCCATTCGTTAATTAGTGGGTTGAAGCGTCTGTGCGGATCTTCGTTAATGTCAAAATTTTTCATTGTAGTGTGTTGTGGTTTTTAAAGTAGCGTTGTTCCGTTTGAGATTTTTACATCATAGAATTTTAATTCAATTCCAAATGTATCTAAATAAAGCTTAGAGAACTTACGTTTTACCTCATTTTCGTGTCCTTTTTTAACTAAATTGATGGTACAGCCGCCAAAACCTCCGCCCATTAGTCTGGCACCAACGATGGCTTCGTCTTCTTTTGCGGTATCAACCAACATGTCCAATTCTTCGCAGCTTACCTCATATTCTTGCGATAAACCATAATGCGTTTCAAAAAGCAATTCGCCCAAAAGTTCGATATTACCAGCGTCCAAAGCTTTGCAAGCCTTGATCACACGATTGATTTCTTTTACTACGAAATGAACTCTGCTGAAAACTTTTCCAGAAAATTTGTCTTTCAGACTTACAACCTGTTCTTCGGTTGCGTCTCTAAAACTTTTTACTTCTGGAAAATGGCTTTTTATGATTGATAAACCTTCTTCACATTCAATTCTTCTCGTATTATATTCTGATGTAAAAAGTGAATGTTTTACATTAGAATCAAATAAAGTAAGTGAATAATCTTTGAAGTCGGCGTTGTGATATTCAAAATCTAAAGTATTGCAGTCTAACTGAATAACTTTATTTTCAAGTCCGTGAACACTAGAAAACTGATCCATAATACCGCAGTTGATTCCAACCCAGTGCTCTGCTTTCTGACCTAATAATGCGATATCTTTTTTCTCCAATTTTAAATCGAAAAGAGATTTGATTCCGAAAATCATTCCGCATTCTAAAGCTGCCGAAGAAGACAATCCAGAGCCAACCGGAATATTACTGCTGAAAACGCAATTAAAACCTTCAAAAGAAAAACCGTTATCTTGAAGTTGTTTGATAACGCCACGAATATAATTCGTCCAAACGACATCACTCAGTTTTACTTCCTCAGTCAGATCGATTTCAAATTCTTCATTTAAATCAATCGCGATTACTTTTGAAGTTTTGGTATTGTTTTTAGAAAAAGCAAAACAGATTATTTTGTCAATCGCAGCAGGCAAAACATAGCCATCATTGTAGTCAATATGTTCTCCAATGATGTTGATTCTACCTGGAGAAAGTACCATTTTTTCTGGAGAAGTTCCGAAAGATTTCTCAAAAAAAGCAGTGGTATTCTGTATTAAAATATCATTCATTATATAGTTAGTTGTATTGTGGTTTTTTGGTATTAATTAATTGTGTGAATTTTTAACACATAGAAACATAGTTATGTAAACTTAAAAAAGGCGTTTCACTTGTTTAAAAGCACATAGTATACTATGTGAAAGAAATATTTTTCTCTTTGCCTTCTTTTTGGAGCGCCCTTCGACTTCGCTCAGGGTGACAAACTGAATCTCGATGTATTTAAATTTAATTTTGTTTTAATTTAAACTTTCAAATTTGTAAAGCGTTTTCTGAGTGTATTCTTCTCCTTTTTTCAAAACAGCATTCGGAAAATGAGCATGATTTGGAGCGTCTGGGAAATTTTGTGTTTCAAAACAAATTCCGCTTTGTGCATTATAATCTACATTTTCTTTTCCTTTTAGTTTTCCGAAACAATTTCCGCCTACATATATATGTACACTTGGCTGATCGGTGTAAACATTCATTCTCAGGTTATTTTTAAGACTGATTAACTGCGCCACAATTTCTGTTTTAGAATTGACTACGAAAGAATTGTCAATAGGAAACGGACAGTTTTTTGGTGTTCTGAAATCAAAATCATGATTCGTTAAATCGGTATAATTTCCAGTTGGAATGTTATCTGGATTTGTTTCCAGCATTTTAGCCGATTTGATAAACATTTGCTGTTCCAGAACATTTGCATCGTGTCCGTCAAGGTTAAAATAGCTGTGATGTGTTAAGTTAATAACGGTATCTTCTGTTGAGGTTGCATTATATTCTAGCTTTAATTCGTTTTCTTCAGTTAATGTATACGTCAAGAAAACGGTCATTTCTCCTGGAAAGCCTTCGTCTAAATGTTCGCTTAGGAGACTAAAAGTAACAGATGAATTTTCTCCCGAAATAACATTCGCTACATTCCAGATTCTTCTTCCAAATCCCATGTCTCCGCCGTGAAGTGTATTTCCGTTATTGTTTTCATCAAGTTTGAATTCGATGTCATTAAGGTTAAAAGCACCTTTATGAATGCGTCCTGCATAACGCCCCACTGTAGTGCCGAAATAAGGAGCACTTGGCAAATTATAAGATTCTAAATACGCTTCTATATTATCGAAACCTAAAACCACATCTATCAGTTTTCCGTTTAACGGAATTTGGATCGAAGTTACCGTTGCACCATAATTGATGATCTGAACTTTCATTCCGTTTTTGTTAACGAGATCAATTGAATAAATTTCATCCTTATTCGGCATTAAACCAAACAATTTACAATTAGGATTCTCCTTTAAATGCGATATGTGTTTTATTTCCATAAAAATTTTACCAAAAGTGAAATCCAAAAATAGAAACATTTATTATTTTTGCATACCAGTACCTACCAGTTTTTAATATTTATAGTCAAAATGACTTTATTGTGAACATCATTTCAATTCAAAATAATATCGGTCTGCCAAAATATAAGCAGATTATTCTTTCAATAGAAAAAGCTATTGAAGAGGGGAATTTAGTTAAAGGTGACAGGCTTCCGTCGGTCAATAAAGTCTGTTTGGTTTTTTCTTTGTCTCGAGATACAGTCTTGCTGGCGTATGACGAATTGAAAAAAAGGGGAATTATTTATGCCATTCCTGGGAAAGGATATTACGTTAAAAGTGTTGAAATCACTATAACTCAGAAGGTTTTTTTGCTTTTTGATGAATTGAATATTTTCAAAGAAGACATTTATAATTCGTTTTTAAAAAACATCGGAAAAAATGTTCAGGTAGATATTTTCTTTCACCATTTTAATGTTCAGGTTTTCAAAAAACTGCTAAATGACAGCAATGGGAATTATACCAAATATATTATCATGCCGACGAACTTAAACGATATCGTCGATTCGATAAAAACCCTACCAGTAGGCGACGTAATTATTTTGGATCAGACCAATTCGGAATTGAAAATGTTCCCAGCGATTTACCAGAATCATCAAAAAGATATTTATGAAGGTTTGATGAAAGGCAAATTTCGATTGTCAAAATACAAGAAATTGATTTTGATTTTTTCTGGTTTTAGAGAGCCTCTGGGAATGAAACAAGGTTTTGAATCGTTTTGCCAGACGTATGGTTTTGAACATGAAATTATTTCAGATTTCAGCAACCAATCTATTGCTTTGGGAGATTTGTATATTATTCCGCACGACCGCGATCTGCTTTTGGTTATAGAAAATGCCATTAATCGAAATTTAAAGCTCGGAGAAGACTTCGGAATTATATCTTATAATGAAACGCCATTGAAGAAAATTGCGGCAAATGGCATTACGACGATCTCGACCAATTTTGAATTGATGGGAAAAATTCTAGCCGATATGATTCTAAAAGGAACAAAAGAGCAGATCGAAAATAGATCTGCTCTTATTATGCGGAATTCTTTGTGATGTTTTTTTTTGCCACGAATAGAAATTTAGTTTGTCACCCTGAGCGAAGTCGAAGGGCGCTCCAATAGGAACCGGGCTTCGACTCCGCTCAGCCTGACAATCGGGAGTGTTGAAAAAAATTGAACACATAGAAACATAGATTTTTTGAACTTTAAAAGGAATACAAAAGAAACTAGTTTCCACACATAGCTATGTGAATTTAAAAAAGTGAAACGCCTCTCTCCACAAAGAAAAGCTATGTTTCTATGTGTTTAAATAATATGCGTTACAGTTTATTTACAAATTCAGAACAAAATCGTTAAGTAATTTTTCTTCATATTTCTCTTTATTAAAAGTATATAAATAAGAACCTTTACGAGACGACTGCATGTCTTTTTCGTCTAGTTTATTTAAGATTTCCAGAGAATTTATTTTACTGATGAAATTTCTTTTGTCCAATTCTTTGCTCAAAATCGCTTCGTATAATTCTAAAAGCTGACGCATGGTGAATTTTTCAGGAAGCAGTTCAAAACCAATTGGTTTTATAGAAGTTTTGTATCGAAGTCTTTTAATTGCATTCTGCACCATTTCGTTGTGGTCAAAAATCAAATTTGGTGCATCATTAATTGGGAACCATTCTGCATGATAATTCTGGATCAGTTCTGCATTGTGGTTTTCTATATTAATTAAAGCAAAATAAGAAACCGAAATGGTTCTTTCTACCGGGTCACGATCAATTTCACTGTAAGCATATAACTGCTCCATATAAATATCGTTAAGACCTGTATATGTATTTAATATTCTGGTTGCGGCAGCGTCTAAAACTTCATCGCGTTTTAGAAATCCTCCAATCAAAGACCATTTTCCTTTTTCAGGCTCAAAATCTCTTTGAATAAGAAGTATTTTCAGACCGTCATTGTCGAATCCGAAAATGATGCAGTCTACTGCCAGTAAAACTTTATCAGCAGAGCTATAACTATTTAGCATATATATTAATTTGGTGTGGTAAATATATGAACTTCTTAAAAGCTATCATAATTTATTAATGTAGATTTTACACTTACATAAATAACTGCTCAAATGTAAAGTTAAAAAAGTTAGATTTTACACAAAAATAACATACAAATCTCCATTTTAAGATTTTTTTAAGAAAAAAACAGGACAGTCAAGGATAGTTTTTTGCAAAAAAAGGTTCTGTTTAGTCAAAAACGATCGAAAATAAACAATCCTTTACCTACAAAATTATCATTTTTTTCCATTCAAAACATTAAAAAACAGAATATTTCTTCAATTTTTTATTGGAGCCGTTTTTTGATTAAAAAACGACTTTTTCATAAAAAGTGTATTTTTTACACAATTAAAACTTAAAAAACGACTGCTTTTTTGAAAAAACTATGAATTTTTAAATGTTAATTCAACACTTAATTTGCGATATGTGTTTTTTTTCGGCGGTTTTTTTGTGATATTAATTTGTTTACGTGATTTTTTTTTAGTTAAATTTACAAATGTAAGATTAACACTTATTAACTAAAACCACTAACCAATCTTAACTAAACCATTATGATTACAAAACAAAAATTACTTTTGTATTGCAATTTTCTATTGCCAAAAACGAACTGGATTTTAGCAATATTAATGCTATTATTTTCTGTAAATCAGTTGTCTGCTCAAGGCAAAACGATTACAGGGGTTGTAACATCGGCGCAAGACAATCTTCCTTTGCCGGGTGTAAACATTATTATAAAAGGAACCAAAACAGTTGCTGCAACTGGATTTGACGGAGAGTATTCGATTAAAGCATCGCCAAATGATGTTTTAGTTTTTTCATTTATAGGATTTCAGAACAAAGAGATAGTCGTAGGAAGCCAGTCTAAAATTGATGTGGCTTTGGGGGAAGACACCAACAAACTTAATGAGGTAGTTGTTATTGGTTACGGAACTCAAAAGAAATCGGACTTAACAGGTTCTGTAAGTGTTGTTAATCTAGAATCGGCTAAAAAAGTAGTGACGTATGATGCTGCCAAAATGCTCCAAGGACAAGTGCCAGGTGTTACGGTTCAATCTTCGGGAGAACCAGGAGGTTTTGTCAATGTAAAAATTAGAGGGATAACTTCATTTAGTAACAATAATCCGCTGTTTGTTATTGACGGGATCATGGTCGATTCTCCATACGACTTTGCTCCAGGCGAAATAGAATCGATGCAGGTTTTAAAAGATGCTTCATCTGCTGCTATTTACGGTGTTCGCGGTGCGAATGGTGTTGTAATTATTACAACTAAAAAAGGTAGACAAGGCAAGATGGATATTAAATTCAAGTCGATTGTAGGTCTTCAAAATGTGGCTAAAAAATGGGATGTTACAGATCGCGTAGGATATCAGAAAATCACTAGTGAAGCTGAAAGAAACAGAGATATTAGAGCAGGAGTTCCTGTAAGTATTGCGCCAGGGAATGACCCAAATAGCCCTTCGTATATTTCAAATGTAAACACAGATTGGCAGAAAGAATCTTTTCAGACTGGTGTAGTTCAAAATCAAGCTCTTACGTTTACTGGTGGTGCAGAAAGTATTGCCTATAGTTTTAATGTGGATTATTTTAAAAATACAAGTTATATCAAAACGCCTCAGGACTATGAGAGATTATCGACCAATTTAAATTTGAATGGTAAAAAAGGAAGATTTAAATACGGTGCAAAAATCGCATATACGCAATCTGATAAAGAAATTTTTAATGAATACAATGCTGGACAAACTGTTGTTAGTGACATTTTAGGAGCTATTCCGACAATGCCAGTTTACGATGCCAACAGACTTGGAGGTTACGGCGGTACAGACAACTTGACGCAAAGAGCTATTTCGATGAACCCAATTGGGTACAATAATTTAATTGACAATAACGGAAAAAGAAACCGTTTCATTGGAGACGTTTGGGGAGAAGTTGAAATTGTAAAAGGTCTTAAATACAAATTAGACGTAAGCTATGATAGAACAGACTGGGAAACTAGAAAGTTTATGCCGCCAAGTGATTTAGGTTGGTATTATATTACAACAAATGATGAAGCTTCTCTAGATGTTGAAAAAGGAAATGAGTTAAGAACATTCTTAAATAACATTTTAACTTATGAAGTTACATTAGGCAAACATAAAATTGATGCTCTTGCAGGTTGGATTCAAGAAAAAAGAGATTATCATAGATATAATATGAGAGGTGTAGGTTTTACTCCAAACGACATTCCGATGCTTCAATATGCAGATGCTAGAAATGCATCAGAGTATAAATTTACGATAACAGGAGTGTCTTACATCAGCAGATTGAATTATGCTTATGATGACCGTTATTTATTGCAGGCTAATTTTAGACAAGATAAAACATCGCTTTTCAGCGAAAAAAATAATTCGGCAAACTTTTACTCTTTTTCAGGAGGATGGAAACTTAGCAATGAGAAATTCTGGACTCTGCCTGAATGGATTAGCAATATTAAACTTAGAGGAGGTTACGGAACATTAGGAAATAATACTATTTTGCAATATTTCTTTGCTTCCACAGTAAACAGTTTTGCAGGATACGATTTTAATAATGAGCTTGCTCCAGGAACAACGGTAGTTGCAGCGCTTGACCCGAATGTAAAATGGGAAAAATCGATCAACTCCAATGTGGGAATCGAGTTAGGATTCTTAAATAATGATTTACAGTTCACGGCTGAATATTTCATGAAAAAATCAGACGATTTATTATTGGGAGTTCCTCTTCCGTTTTCTACAGGAGCATTTCCGGCAAGTGTGACAACAAACGCTGGATCGATGAAAAACTCAGGAGTAGAATTTACAGCGTCTTACAGTAATCATCATCATAAATTTAAATATGATATTTCGGCCAACTTTGGAACACTTAAAAATGAAGTGACTAAAATCGGCGTAAATGGAAACCCTATTTATGGAGCAGTTTCTAAAACAGAAGTAGGAAGATCAGTAGGAGAAATGTTTGCTTGGGAAGCGATCGGAATTTTCCAAAATGCGGCTGAGGTTGCATCTTCTCCAACACAAACAGGCGCAGCTCCTGGAGATGTGAAATTTAGAGATGTAAACGGTGACGGAGCTATAACTGATGCAGATAGAACGTTTCAAGGTGTAACGATTCCTAAATATGGTTTCGGATTTAATTTCAGTGCTTCTTATTCCAACTTCGATTTCTCCATGTTTTGGCAGGGAGCTGGTGGAAATAAAGTATTTAATGCCATGTACCGCAATTTGATGATTGGACAATACACCAACCATCATACAGACGAATTAAATTATTGGACTCCAACAAACACCAATACAAATATTCCAGCTCCAGTTATTGGAGATCCAAATGGAAATGCTAGAGATTCAAACAGGTTTATTGAAAGCGGTGATTATTTGAAACTGCAGACAATGGAAATCGGTTATAACATTCCGCTTAAGGATAAATTTATTGAAAAAGCTAAGGTTTACCTAAATGGTCAAAACTTGTTGATTATCTCTAAATATAAAGGATACGATCCAGACTTTAACAGTGACGGATTGCTTTCAAGAGGATATGATGCGGGATCTTTTCCAAATCCGAGAACAATTTCTTTAGGAGTAGAAGTGAGCTTCTAAACCAGGTCTAACCATTAAAACGTATTAAAATGAAATCTAAAATTTTTAGCTATATAACCGTTTTCCTTTCATTAGCCTTGGTAACAACAAGCTGTGTGGACAACGAAGATTTGACTCAACTGGACCCAAATAATGATTCTGTAGATAATTTTTGGAAAACAGATGAAGATGCACTGCAAGGTGTAAATGCAACTTACGGAAGTTTATTGACAGACGGAACTTACATGAGAAGTACACCATTATTGCTGGACGTAAAAGCAGATGATTCTCGTACAAACAGCCCTTGGGGTTCTATGTACAATGTTGGACATTTCAATTCTAATGTGGCAGACCCTGCTATTTATGGTTGGGCTTACGAAACGTATTATCAAGGTATTTACCGTGCCAATCAGGTATTGACAAATGTTCCAGGAATTGAATTTGAAGATGAAGCTCTAAAAAACAGAATTATAGGACAGGCTTATTTCTTAAGAGGATTGTATTTATTTCACGCAGTAAATTTATTTAAGAATGTGCCGCTTCCAACAGAATTAGCGGTTTACTATCCTCAAAAAACACAAGAAGAAGGTTGGGCACAAGTTATTGCAGACTTTAAAGCAGCTGCAGAATTGCTTCCAACGACTTATGTTGGTATTTCAGGATTAGACGCAGGACAAAAAGGACGCGCGACTAAAGGTGCCGCATTAGGATATTTAGGAAAAGCCTATTTGTTTACCAAAGATTTTACTAATGCAAAAAGTACTTTTAAACAAGTAATAGATTTAGGAGTTTATTCTTTAGTAAATAGTTATAGAGACAATTTCACAACAGCAAACGAAAACAATTCAGAATCTCTTTTTGAAGTGCAGTTTAGCAGAGATGCCGGCGGAGTTGATTTAGGTTGGGGAGGCGCTCCTGCTTCTGGTTGGGGAAAAACTTCTGCGCGTGCAATTACATACGCACCACGTGCTTTCGGATGGACAGACGTACAACCGACGTGGGCATTGTTTAATGAATTTAAAGAAGAAAAAACAGTATCTGGCGCAGATGATCCACGTTTAGAAGCTACTATTTTCTACAACAAACCAGGCGGAATGCAATTGTACGGAAAAGATTTTGCTACATTTTATGCTTCAAGCCCAGCCGATTTAAATGATTTATTCTGTAGAAAATACCAAAACTCTGACGGACAATTTGCAGACGAATACGATTGGCGTTCAGGAATCAATGAGCGTTTATTAAGATATGCAGATATTCTTTTAATGTATGCCGAATGTTTAAACGAAACAGGAGATACTCCTGGAGCTTATACTTACATTCAAATGGTAAGAAACAGAGTCAATCTTCCTGATTTGGCAACGACAAAACCAGGAATGAGCCAAGCACAGATGAGAGAGCAGATTGGCCACGAAAGATTTTTAGAATTTCCTCTTGAAGGACACCGTTTTGATGATATCCGCCGTTGGGGATGGCTTCAAGATCCAGCTAAATTAGCTTGGCTGAAAGCAAGAGATGCCGAATTTAATTCTTATACAGCAGGAAGAGAATATTTCCCGATTCCGCAATTAGAAATGGATAATAACCCGGGAACTATCCAAAACGACAGTTATTAATATTTATTTGAGTTAGTTAGATACCTAATATCATGTGAAGAATTGCCGCTTCACATGATATTATGCCTTAGAATTTGGAATACAAGAGAAGTAATTTTTAACCGTAACTAAAATTAGAACAATGAAAACAATTACAAGTTTGGTTTTATTAGCAGTATTATTTTGGGGTTGTCAAAATGAAGATATTGTCCCAACAGAGGAAACAGCAACAGCTGCAAATGCTCAGGATTCACAGGTTACCAATTCAACCGCTAAAACAGTCAGCGGAAATGTGCCATCGCACGATCCGAGTACGATTGTAAAAAGCGGCGTTAATTATTATGTATTTACCACTGGAGATAATATTCCAGTTACTTATTCAAGAGATTTAATCAACTGGTCTTGGGGAACATCAGTATTTTCATCAACGCCAAGTTGGATTACGGGTTATGTTCCAGGATTTACAAAAACATTTTGGGCGCCAGATGTGGCTTGGTTCAATAACAGATGGAATATGTATTATTCTTGCTCGACATTTGGCTCTGCAACTTCAGCAATCGGATTGGTTACATCACCGTCCATTTCGCAAAGCGCAGGAACAACTTGGACAGACAGAGGAGTCGTAGTTTCGTCTTCATCAGCCTCAGATGTAAATGCTATCGATCCGTCTATTTTAGTTGATGGTTCAAATGTATACATGGCTTACGGTTCTTGGCATGCCGGAATCGGAGTTATTCAAATTAATCCTTCAACAGGAAAAACAACTGGAAGTAGAACTATTGTTGCAGGCGGAAACGGCGCATCTTGGGAAGCTCCTTGTTTGATTAAAGAAGGAAGTTATTACTATATGTTTGTTAACCGCGGCACTTGCTGCAATGGTGTAAACAGCACCTATTACATTGTTGTCGGACGTTCAACAAGTCCGTTTGGGCCTTTTGTAGATAAAAATGGAGTTTCTTTAAAAAGCGGAGGCGGAACAACAGTTTTAGCTTCACAAGGCAATTACATTGGTCCAGGGCATTTGTCTAGAATTACAGGAACCCAAAAAGGAGCTGTTCATTATTACAATGCAGCCGATAACGGAAACCCAAAACTTGAAATCGTATATTTTAAATGGTCATCTGGATGGCCAACACTTTCTTATTAAAAAACTAAAATTCAGAGGAAAGTTTTCGGACTTTCCTCTACAACAAAAACCACTATGAAAAAAGCACTTTTAATCTCATTTCTTATTACGTTTTGTAGTCAGTTAAATTTCGCGCAGACGACAATAACCATTAAAAATTCTGCTGATGCACCAACAATTGACAAAAATATTTACGGTCATTTTGCAGAACATTTAGGCCGCTGTATTTACGGAGGTTTTTTTGTGGGAGATACTTCGAAAATTCCAAATACAAACGGAGTAAGAAATGATATTATTGCTGCTTTAAAAGAGTTGAAAATTCCAAATTTAAGATGGCCGGGCGGATGTTTTGCTGATACATACCATTGG
The DNA here is from genome assembly GCF_057799715.1 of Flavobacterium sp. 38. Lineage (NCBI taxonomy): Bacteria > Pseudomonadati > Bacteroidota > Flavobacteriia > Flavobacteriales > Flavobacteriaceae > Flavobacterium > Flavobacterium sp. 38. The sequence continues at coordinate 679,399 of NZ_JBYNWZ010000001.1, forward strand.
AAAGACGGAATTGGACCTCAAAACGAAAGACCAACTATTGTAAACAAATGGTGGGGAGGTACAACAGAAGACAACAGTTTTGGAACACATGATTTCTTGAACATGTGCGAACTTCTAGGCGCAGAACCGTATTTGTCTGGAAACGTAGGAAGCGGAACGGTTCAGGAATTAGCAGACTGGGTTCAGTACACCAATTTTGGAGGCAAAAGTCCGATGAGTGATTTGCGTGTAAAGAATGGAAGAAAAGAACCTTGGAAAGTAAAATATTGGGGAATTGGTAATGAAGCTTGGGGATGCGGAGGAAATATGACTGCAGAATACTACGCTGGCGAATACCGCAAATACGCGACTTTCATGTCAGACTGGGAAAATACGGGCGGAATTACAAGAATTGCTTCTGGATCGAATAGTTCTGATTACAATTGGACAGAAGTTTTAATGAAAGGAATTCCGTTAAATATGTTAGGCGGAGTTGGCGTTCACCATTATGCTGTAATTGACTGGGGCAAAAAAGGAAGCGACAGAGAATTTACAGAAGAAGGTTATTTTAAAACCATGCAGTCTGCTTTAAAAATGGAAGAATTGGTTACCAAACATTCGGCTATTATGGACAAATACGATCCAGAGAAAAAAGTAGCCATGATTGTAGACGAATGGGGAGGATGGTACGAAGTAGAAAAAGGAACAAATCCTGGATTTTTATACCAACAAAATACCATGCGTGATGCTGTTTTAGCGGGAGCAACATTAAACATTTTCAACAATCACGCAGAACGTGTTCGTATGGCCAACTTAGCACAATGTGTGAACGTTTTACAAGCCGTAATTCTTACCGATAAAGCTAAGATGATTACAACACCAACCTATTCTGTAATGAAAATGTATGCCGTGCATCAGGATGCAAAACTATTGCCAGTAAGTTTTCAATCGCCTTTATATACGTATAATGGAGAAAAACTTCCTGCAGTTTCAGCATCGGCATCAAAAGATAAAAATGGAGCTGTTCATATTTCTTTAGTGAATGTGGATGCCAAAAACAAAAACAAAATCGAAATTGATGTTAAGGATTTGGGTGTAAAAAACTTCACAGGAACGATTATTACTTCTGCCAAATTACAAGATTACAATTCATTCGAAAACCCAAATAAAATTGTTCCAACAGCTTTTAAAGGTTTCGAAAACAAAAAAGGAAAACTTGAAATCACGATTCCTCCTTTCTCAGTAGTTGTTTTAGAAGGAAAATAAATTTATAAAGATGAAAAAATCCAATTTCATTCTCCAAACAGTTTCGTACATCGGACTCTTTTTTGTGGCGCTTATTGCGGTAAGCTGTTCCAAAGACGATCCTGCGACAGAGACGCCAGATCCAGATCCTGTAGTGAATCCTCCAGTGGTTACGCCAACATTTAACGGGCCAACGTATGCTGACAATTATACGGCATTTGCAAGCTGGGCAAGCAGATCGCAATGGAATTTAGCCAACGTTCATGATCCTTCAGTTGAAAAATCGGGAGAGTACTATTATATGTATCAGACCGATGCTTCATACGGAAATGCGCATGAAGGAAACGGACATTTTTTCTACAGAAGATCAAAAGATTTAATCAATTGGGAATTTATGGGATCTTCTATGACCACAGCTCCGGCTTGGGTAAAAGATTCGTTGAATAATAAAAGAGCGAGAATGAATCCGGCGCTTCCTCCAATCGAAAATCCGAATTACGGGTATTGGGCGCCGTGTGTTCGAAAAGTGGGGAATAAATTTAGAATGTACTACAGCATTGTAGTTACAAATCCAATTGTCGGAACAGACACCAATACGTCTTGGTCAGAGCGCGCTTTTATTGGCTTAGCCGAAACAGATGATTTGGCATCTAATAATTGGACAGACAAAGGAATGGTAGTTTGTTCTGAACCTGACGGTGTAAAAAGTTATGTTAGAAATGGAGGAAACGATTGGGATGCTTATTTTAAATTCAATGCCATCGATCCGAGTTTTATCGAAACTCCCGAAGGAGAACAGTATTTAATTTACGGTTCTTGGCATTCTGGAATTGCAGCTTTAAAACTAAATCCAACAACAGGAAAACCAGACAAATTAAAAACAATTGACGATTACGGAGTTCGAATTGCAGGCCGCGGAAATGTAAACACAAACCGTTGGCAGGCGCTTGAAGGTCCAGAAATTATCTATAATCCAGATACCCAATATTACTATTTGTTTTTGGCTTATGACGAATTATCGGTGGCGTACAATACACGTGTTGCAAGATCAAAAAGCATTCTTGGGCCTTATGTGACTAATACAGGAATGAGTATTACCAACGGAGCAGAATGTTTTCCGTTAGTAACACATCCGTATCAATTTAAAAATCATACAGGCTGGGTTGGATTTGCGCATTGTGCTGTTTTTCAAAATCCTACAACTAAACAATGGTTTTATGCTTCTCAAGCGCGTTTGCCTGAAGGTGTTGCTGGAATCGCAGTTTCAAATGCGGTCATGATGGGTCATGTTCACGGCATTCAATGGACAGAAGATGGCTGGCCAGTTATTGAGCCAGAACGTTATGCGGGAGTGCCAACAACGACTTTCGCAGAAGGAAATCTGGTAGGAACTTGGGAACAAATCACGATGAATTACCAATACAAAACCATGCAGAAAGCAGTTACGATTTTTCTAACAGCTGATAAAAAAGTAAGCGGAGACGTAACAGGAACTTGGTCATACGATGCAGCTAAAAAAATCGCCACCATAAACGGAGTAAAATGCAACGTAGTCGATGCCTGGGATTGGGAATCGGCCACCAGAAAAGTGACTTTAACCTACACCGGAATCAACAGCGCAGGATTAGCGGTTTGGGGTAAGAAAGTGAACTAAAAATTCCAATTTTTTTAAATCCCAAATTCCAAAGGTATAAGAGCTTAAAAATAAATCGGCAGAATCTGCGAGAGAACCATTTTAGCAGGTAGAAAAAAATCAAATAAATCTGCTCTAATCTGTAAAATCTGCGTGAAACAAAAAAATAAGCCACGAATTCACGAATTAAAATGACTAAAAATTTGTGTAATAAAAATAACCGCAAATTTCCCGAATTATAATTTGGTAAAATTCGGGAATTCGTGGCGAAAAAAAATAAAAGCAATAATGAAAAACCTATTTACAAGCCTGTCCATTTTGTTCTTATCGATAGCCACTGCGCAATCGGTAAAAACAAACAATCCCGTTATCACCGATAAATATACAGGAGATCCAGCGGCATTGGTTTATAAAGACAAAGTGTATTTGTATGCGGGTCACGACGAAGCGCCAAACGATTTCAATTTTTATAAAATGAACGAATGGCTGGTGTATTCTTCTTCTGATATGAAAAAATGGGAATCGCATCCAGTGCCTTTAAAAGTAACCGATTTTAAATGGGCGAAAAGTGACGCTTGGGCTTCGCAGGTAATAGAAAGAAACGGAAAATTTTATTGGTACGTAACGGTTGAACACGGTACTATTCCAGGAAAATCGATTGGGGTTGCCGTTGCAGACAATCCGCTTGGACCTTTTAAAGATGCATTGGGAAAAGCTTTAATCACTAACGATATGACCAAATTTAGCGATATAAGCTGGGACGATATCGATCCGACAGTTTATATCGATGATGACGGACAAGCTTATTTATTTTGGGGAAATACCGCTTGCCATTATGCCAAATTAAAAGAAAATATGACGGAAATCGACGGAGAAATTCATCACATAAAACTGCCAAATTTCACTGAAGCACCATGGATTCACAAACATAAGGGCTGGTATTATCTGTCGTACGCCTATGAATTTCCAGAGAAAATTGCCTACGCGATGAGCAAATCCATTACTGGACCTTGGGAGTTTAAAGGAATTCTAAACGAATTAGCTGGAAACTGCAATACGAACCATCAATCGATAATTGATTTTAAAGGACAATCGTATTTCATTTATCACAACGGAGCATCACAGCCACATGGAGGAAGTTTTAGAAGGTCAGTCTGCGTTGATAAATTATTTTACAACAAAGACGGAACGATGAAACGTGTGGTCATGACATCTGAGGGAATTCAGTAAGGTTGTCAGCCTGAGCGGAGTCGAAGGCCATTTCAAATTTCAGTTTTTAAAACTTAAATGTTCTTAATTAGAAAAGTAACCACAATCTTGTCATCCCGAGGAACGAGGGATCTCCGCAAGTAACTCCATATAGAGAATCGTCAATCTTTGTCGAGCTACTAACAGAGATCCTTCCTTCGTCAGGATGACAAAAATGAGAATTTCATATACCTACAAGGTTTTGAAAACCTTGCAGGAAAACTAAAAAAACTTACATCACTTATATGGTTTACAAAAACATAAAACAGGCAATTACAACTCTAATGTTGCTGATAACTTCAGCTTCGTTTGCGCAGGATATTGTCGTTCATGATCCCGTTGTCATCAAACAAAAAGACACTTATTATTTGTATTGCACAGGTAACGGAATAAGTGTTTTTAGTTCGAAAGATTTAAAAAATTGGAACAAAGAACAACAGGTTTTCAAAGAGAAACCCGTTTGGGCAGATGGCGTTGCAGCCGATTTTAAAAACCATATTTGGGCACCAGATATTTCATTCCATAACAATCAATATTATCTGTATTATTCGGTTTCCGCTTTCGCGAAAAATACGTCGGCAATTGGTGTCGCGACAAATATAACATTAGACCCAAAAGATAAAAATTACAAATGGATCGATCAGGGAATTGTGATTCATTCACATCCAAATCGCGATATGTGGAATGCCATAGATCCGAATTTGGTTTTTGATGAAAACAACACGCCTTGGCTTTCATTCGGTTCTTTTTGGGAAGGATTGAAATTAGTAAAACTAAATCCAGATTTAAAATCAATTGCAGAACCGCAGGAATGGCATACGATTTCGAAACGAAAAAGAAGTTTTGAGTTAGCTGATTCAGATCCAGGTGACGGCGCGCTCGAAGCTCCATTTATTTTCAAGAAAAATGGTTATTACTATCAATTTCTTTCTTGGGATTTATGCTGTCGCGGAGAAAAAAGCACTTATAAAGTAGTCGTTGGAAGATCAAAAAACGTGACCGGACCTTATTTGGATAAAGAAGGAAAACAGCTCGATCAAGGCGGAGGAAGTTTAGTTGTTCAAGGCGATGAAAATTACTTTGGCGTAGGCCATAACAGCGCCTACACTTTCGACGGAAAAGATTATATGTTTTACCATGCTTACGAAAAGAAAACCAACGGAACACCAAAATTAGTAGTCAAAGAAATGCAATGGGACGCCGATTTATGGCCGATTTTAAAATAAAAAGAAGTTCCGTAGGAACGAAACATATTGTAGCAACGGATTTTAATCCGTTGAACAGGATTAAAAAGATTAAAATAAATCAGCTCAATCTGCGGGAAATAAAATTTAAACACATAGCTATGTTTTTTCTATAAAATGAAATGCCTTTTACAGACAAAGAAAAACTATGATTCTATGTGTTTAAAAAATAATTACACAGAATAAGTCAGTATAAAACAATACAATGAAGAAATACAACTTACCAATTTTAACGATTTTCATCTCGCTTCTGGCTCTAGTTTCCTGTAAAGAAACCAAAAACGATGTGGTACAATCTAGTAAAACTTCAGCCTTAAAAGCAGGTTACGAAATTGAACCCGTTAACATTCAAAATGTAAAATTAACCGATTCTTTTTGGTTGCCAATAATCAAAAGAGTGCAAGAAATTACAATAGAATATGCCATTCAGAAATGTAATGAAGAAGGCCGTTTTGAGAATTTTTTAATTGCTGGAAAACAAAAAACAGGAACCGTTCGCGGAGAAATGCCTTTTGATGATACCGATGTTTACAAAATTATCGAAGGCGCATCAAATACTTTGATTTCAGCACCAAATCCGAAATTGGAAAAAGTTCTAGATTCTTTAATTGCCATTGTAAAAATCGGTCAGGAAAAAGACGGTTATTTAACGACTTGGAGAACTATAAATCCTGCAAAACCGCCAGCCACTTGGGTTCCGGTTATAGAAGGAAAGCGTTGGGAATCTTTACAAATTAGCCACGAATGCTACAATGCAGGACATTTAATCGAAGCGGCTATTGTACATTATGAAGCAACAGGAAAAAGAAATTTCTTGGACATCGCCATCAAAAATGCCGATTTGCTAGTAAAGACTTTTGGAGAAAAACCAGATCAGATAAGAGGTGTTCCAGGACATCAAATTGTCGAAACGGGTTTGTTGAAATTGTATCAGATTACGGGTAAAGAAGATTATTTGAAACTGGCAAAATACTATTTGGACAATCGCGGCAATCCAAACGATCATAAATTATATGGAGAATATGCACAAGATCATATTCCTGTAATTCAGCAAAATGAAGTGGTTGGGCATGCCGTAAGAGCGGTTTATATGTATGCGGGAATGACCGATATTGTAGCTTTAACTAAAGATAAAAGTTATGAAAATGCCGTAAATAATTTATGGGAAAATATGGTCAATAAAAAAATGTACATCACTGGCGGCATCGGTTCCAGACATGACGGTGAAGCTTTTGGCGTAAATTACGAATTGCCAAATCTAACTGCTTACAATGAAACCTGCGCCGCAATCGGCGATGTATATTGGAATCACAGACTGCATAGTTTATACGGAAAATCGAAATATTTTGATGTCATCGAAAGAACGATGTACAACGGATTAATTTCGGGTATTTCGCTTGACGGAAAACAATTTTTCTATCCCAATGCTTTAGAATCTGATGGAGTTTATAAGTCAAATAGAGGTTCTTGCACACGTCAGGCTTGGTTTGACTGTTCTTGCTGTCCGACAAATCTGATTCGTTTTATTCCGTCAATTCCAGGATTGATTTATTCAAAAACAAAGAATGATTTATATGTGAATTTATATGCTTCAAACGACGCTTCTTTCACTTTAGGAAAAACCGATTTACAGATTTCACAGCAGACTTCTTATCCTTGGAACGGAAAAGTGGGTATTTCAGTAAATCCTAAAAAAGAAAGTAAATTCACGATTAAACTTAGAGTTCCGGGTTGGGCAAGAAATGAAGTTTTACCAGGCGATTTATATACGTATAAAAAAGCTTCGACTCAAAAACCAACGATTACGATAAACGGAGAAATAATAGCAATTCAGCCTGAAAACGGTTATTTCAACGTAACCAGAAATTGGAAAAAAGGAGACAAAATTGCGCTTAATTTTCCAATGGAAGTTCAGGAAGTTGAAACCAATTCGAAAGTTGAAACCAACAAAAACAAAGTTTCTTTAGAATACGGACCAATTGTTTATGCGTTTGAAGAAGTGGATAATAATAGCAATTTCGATAAAATAAATATCAGCGCCAACGATACTTTCCAAGTAAGAAAAGAAGCCAATTTATTGAATGGAGTGAATGTAATTGAAACTGATAAATTCAAAGCCATTCCATACTATTCTTGGTCAAACCGAGGCGTAAATAAAATGAAAGTCTGGATTGATTTTAAAGACTGAATTCCTCACAAATAAATTTAATTCAACAAACCAATATAACATGCAAATAAACCTATTAAAAAATCTGGCACTTTCAGCCGTTGTTTTTGTAAGTATCTCTTCTTGTACAGATAAGAAAGCGGAAAAAGAGCTGTCTAAAAAAGAAGTGACTACAAAAACAACTTTGACTAACAAACCTATTGTGTTGCAAAGAGCAGATCCTTTTATTTACAAGCATACAGATGGATATTACTATTTTACAGGGTCGGTACCAACCTACGACGCTATAGAGTTAAGACGCGCAAAGTCTATTGATGAACTTCAAAATGCGGAAACTTTTAGAGTATGGGAAAAACACAAAAGCGGACCAATGAGCCGTCATGTTTGGGCTCCAGAAATTCATTATTTGGATGGAAAATGGTATGTGTATTTTGCGGCAAGCCAAGAAGACGATATTTGGAGATTAAGACCTTATGTTTTGCAGTGTACAGGTCAGGATCCTTTGCATGACAAGTGGATTGAGCTTGGGCAAATGCAGGCAGCCGACGCAGATCCAAAAAGCTTTACCGATTTTTCTCTAGATGGGACTGTGTTTGAGCATAAAAATAAACGCTATTTCTGTTGGGCAGAAAAAACAGGAGGGCAGTTCGCTGCTTCTAATTTGTATTTAGCCGAAATGGAATCACCCATAAAACTAAAAACAGTTCAATTCATGCTAACGACTCCAGATTATGATTGGGAACGCATAGGTTTTTGGGTAAATGAAGGGCCTGCATTTCTTAAAAACAATGGCAAAATTTACATTACTTTTTCAGCAAGCGCTACAGGTTCTTGTTATAGTATGGGAATGATGGAAGCAGATGAAAATGCTGATTTACTAGACAGAAATTCTTGGAAAAAATCCAGATATCCAGTATTAAAAACCAATGAAGCAAAAAAGATTTATGGACCAGGGCATAACTCTTTCACAGTAGATGAAAACGGAGAACCTTTAGTAATTTATCATGCAAGGGATTATGAAAAAGCTGTTGGTGATCCAAAAGTGGTACCTGCGACAGATAAAAGACCGTTGAAAGAAATTATTGCAGATCCGTTATACGATCCTAATCGTCATGCGAGAATGATGAAATTAAAATTTGATAAAAACGGTAGGCCAATATTTGAATATAATTAAAAATTCAAAATAAAGTCAGTGCTATTTCCAACTTGTTTTCTAATTGTTTTGAAGATTAAGATGAAATAATCGCAAAAGAATAAATGTAATGTTGACATTTATCTTTGGTTTTAAGCTTAAAGCCTTGTTTTGATGCATTTTTTATAAAAATTAAATAGCAAAATCATATTAAGTGTTTTTTGTACACTTATAAAATTATAATCTTTATATTTGTCAATTATTTAACCAATTAAATTTAGAAATGAAAAATTACGTAATAGGATTGGACTACGGAACAGATTCTGTTCGAGCGGTGCTTATTGACGCAGAAAATGGACAGGAGCTGGCATCAAATGTTTCTCATTATAAAAGATGGAAAAACAAACAATATTGTGACGCTTCTATAAATCAGTTTCGCCAGCATCCTTTGGATCATATTGAAGGATTGGAAATCACGATTCAAACCGTTATTAAAGAAAGTAAAGTTGATCCTTCGTTAGTAAAAGGAATTTGTATAGATACAACGGGATCTTCTCCAGTTCCAGTTACCAAAGACGGAACGCCATTGGCATTGACAAAAGGATTTGAAGAAAATCCGAATGCGATGATGGTTTTATGGAAAGACCATACTTCAATCAATGAAGCAAACGAAATCAACGAACTGGCGGTAAGCTGGGGCGGAGAAGACGTTACAAAATACGTTGGAGGAATTTACTCGTCTGAATGGTTTTGGGCAAAAATCCTTCACATTGCAAGACAAGACGAAGCGGTTCGAAATGCAGCGCACACTTGGATGGAGCATTGCGATTTAATGACGTATTTATTAATTGAAGATAAAGATTTAAAAAGCTTCAAAAGAAGCCGTTGCGCGGCGGGTCACAAAGCGATGTGGCACACCGACTGGAACGGATTACCGCCAGCTGAATTCTTAGAAAAACTACATCCGTATTTAGCGCAGCTTCGTGGCAATTTATACGATGAGACTTATACTTCAGATTTAGCAGCTGGAAAATTAAGCAAAGAATGGGCAGACCGTTTAGGACTTTCAACAGAAACCATTATTGCTGTTGGAACTTTCGACGCGCATTCTGGAGCAGTTGGAGCCAAAATCGAAGAGAATACTTTGGTTCGTGTTATGGGAACTTCAACTTGCGATATTCTGGTTGGTTCTTATGATGAGGTAGGAACAAAAACCGTACGCGGAATCTGCGGACAAGTGGACGGATCTGTAATTCCGGGATTTATCGGTTTGGAAGCGGGACAATCTGCTTTTGGTGATTTATTGGCTTGGTACAAAGAATTATTGATGTGGCCGACAGAACATTTATTGGGTTCATCTTCTGTTTTAAACGATGCTCAAAAAGAACAATTAAGAGAAGAATTCAGCGATAAATTGATTGTTGAATTAACGAAAGAAGCAGAGAAAATTCCAGTTTCAGAAAGTCTTCCAATTGCTTTAGACTGGATTAATGGACGTAGAACTCCAGATGCCAATCAAGAAGTGAAAAGCGCGATTTCAAACCTTTCTTTAGGAACAAAAGCACCACATATTTTTAAAGCTTTGGTAAACGCAATTTGTTTTGGAGCGAAGAAAATCGTAGACCGTTTTGAAGAAGAAGGTGTAAAAATCGACAGCGTTATCGGAATTGGCGGTGTTGCCCGTAAATCTCCTTTTATCATGCAGACTTTGGCTAACGTTTTAAACAAGCCAATTAAAATTGCAGCTTCAGACCAAACTCCTGCTTTAGGAGCGGCAATTTATGCAGCGGTTGCAGCAGGAATTTATCCAAACGTAATCGAAGCAAGCCAGAAAATAGGAAGTGATTTTGATGGAGAATATTTCCCTCAAACAGATAAAGTAGAAGCATACCACAAACTGCTTTTAGCTTACGAACAATTAAGTGCTTTCGCTGATCCAACAATTAAAATTTCTCAAAATGAGTTCTCTTTATAAAGATTTAAAACAAGAATGCTACGAGGCAAATATGCAGTTGAATGCATTGAATCTTGTAGTGTATACTTTCGGAAATGTGAGCGCTGTGGACAGAAAAAATGGTGTTTTTGCCATTAAACCAAGCGGTGTTCCCTACGAAGATTTAAAACCGGAAGATATCGTAATTGTCGATTTTGATAATAATGTTATCGAAGGAACAATGCGTCCGTCTTCAGACACCAAAACGCATGCTTATTTGTACAAACATTGGCCAAATATAGGCGGAGTTGCGCATACACACGCAACATATTCGGTTGCTTGGGCGCAGTCACAGCAGGATATTCCGATTTTCGGAACCACTCACGCCGATCATTTAACAGCAGATATTCCTTGCGCGCCACCAATGGCAGATCATTTGATTGAAGGAAACTACGAGCACAATACCGGAATACAGATTTTGGATTGTTTTAAAGAAAAAAATCTTTCGTACGAAGAAGTAGAAATGATTTTGATCGGAAATCACGGTCCGTTTGCGTGGGGGAAAAATGCGGCAAAAGCGGTTTATAACAGTAAGGTTTTAGAAGTTGTAGCAGAAATGGCTTATCTGACTTTACAAATAAATCCGAATGCACCAAGATTAAAAGATTCATTAATAAAAAAACATTACAACCGTAAACACGGAAAAGACTCGTATTACGGACAATAGTGATTTTAGATTTTTGAATTCAGATTTTAGATTTAGAAAAAAGAACATAGAATATAGAACATAGATTTTCTGCGATTCGAACTTGACTCGAGAGCTCTGCTCGAACAGGCGAAGCAAACTTGAAACAAAGAAAACCTGAAACAAAAAATAAAATGATTGATATATCTCAAAAAGAAGTTTGGTTTGTAGTAGGAAGCCAGGAATTATACGGTGAAGAAACGCTTAGAAAAGTAGCAGAACATTCACAGATTATTGCAAAAGGATTAGACGCTTCGTCTTCAATTCCAGTAAAAGTGGTTTATAAAGATGTAGTAAAATCTCCTTCGCAGATTTTAGATGTTTGTTTGGCTGCAAACTCTGCTAAAAACTGTATCGGAATTATTGCCTGGATGCATACTTTCTCTCCTGCAAAAATGTGGATTGGCGGATTGAATATTCTTAAAAAACCATTATGTCATTTACATACACAATACAATGCTGAAATTCCGTGGGGAAGCATCGATATGGATTTCATGAACTTGAACCAATCGGCTCATGGAGATCGTGAATTCGGTTTTATCATGTCAAGATTGCGTAAAAAACGTAAAGTGGTTGTGGGACACTGGGAAGACCAAAGAGTTCAAAAACAATTAGGAATCTGGTCAAGAGTCGTTTTAGGATGGGACGAATTGCAAAATCTAAAAGTAGCTCGTATAGGAGATAATATGCGTGAAGTTGCTGTAACAGAAGGTGATAAAGTAGAAGCTCAAATTCGTTTTGGAATGTCGGTAAACGGATACGATTCTTCAGACGTTACAAAACATATTGAAAAAGTAACAGACAAACAATTAGCTGATTTATTAGCAGTTTATGAGTCTTCTTATAATTTAACCGATTCTTTAAAAGAAGGCGGAGCACAAAGAAGTTCATTAGTAGAAGCAGCAAAAATCGAATTAGGTTTAAGAGCTTTCTTAGAAGAAGGTGGATTCGGAGCTTTTACAGATACATTTGAAAACCTTGGAGTTTGGAAACAATTACCAGGAATCGCAACACAAAGATTAATGGCCGATGGTTATGGTTTTGGTGGAGAAGGAGACTGGAAAACGGCTGCAATGGTTAGAGCATTAAAAGTAATGTGTATCGGTTTAGAAGGCGGAACTTCTTTCATGGAAGATTACACGTACCATTTTACACCACAAAAATCATATGTTTTAGGATCGCACATGTTGGAAATCTGTCCATCAATTGCGGATGGAAAACCTTCTTGCGAAGTTCATCCATTAGGAATTGGAGGCAAAGAAGATCCGGCTCGTTTGGTATTCAATTCGCCTGCAGGTGACGCAATCAATGTTTCTTTGGTAGATATGGGAACTCGTTTCCGTTTAATCGTGAACGAAGTTACAGCGGTTAAGCCAATGGCGGAATTACCAAAATTACCAGTTGCACGTGTACTTTGGGATTGTAAACCAAACTTAGAAGTAGCAGCAACGGCATGGATTCTTGCTGGAGGAGCGCATCACACGGTTTACAGTCAGTCGATTACAACAGAATTTATGGAAGATTTCGCAGATATCGCTGGAATCGAATTGTTGGTTATTGATGAAAGAACAACGGTAAGAGAGTTTAAAGATAAAATCAATGCCAACGAAGCTTATTTCCATTTGTTTCAACACGGATTGTAATCTAAGCCGCTAAGGTTCTAAGCTTCTGAGTTTCTAAGTTTTTTATTACTTTTAGCTTTTAACATCTAATATTTTACTTTTTACAAAAATTTAAAAATATCATTTATGAATGTATTAAAACGTAGTGTCTTCATTTTAACTCTGTTGAGTACGGCAATAGTATTAGTTGAATGTAAAGGCGAGAAAAAAGCCGATACAGAAAAAACAGAAACTGCTGATGCAAAAGCTTCGGTTACGATTGTAAAATCGGAATACGGAACAACGGCTAAAGGTGAAAAGGTGGAAAGCTATAAACTGAAAAACCAAAATGGGATGGAAGTAGATATCATCACTTTTGGAGGAAGAATTACAGATTTGAAAGTGCCAAATAAAGAAGGTGTTTCAGAAAATGTAGTAATCGGTTTTAATTCTTTGGCACAATACGAAAAAGAGAATCCATTTTTTGGAGCTTTAATAGGAAGATACGGAAACAGAATCGCTAAAGGAAAATTTTCGCTTGACGGAAAAGAATATCAGCTAGCAATTAATAACGCTCCAAATGCTTTACACGGTGGTCCGCAAGGATATTTCAACGTGGTTTGGAAAGCTGATGAGGTTAAATCTGGTGATACTGCAGTTTTAAAATTGTCATATTTAAGTAAAGATATGGAAGAAGGTTATCCTGGAAATCTTCAGGTTTTTGTAACGTACACTTTAACAAATGACAATCAGTTAGAAGTTTTGTATGAAGCTACAACAGACAAGAAAACGGTTGTGAACTTGACGCAGCATTCTTATTTCAATTTATCAGGAGATTTTACGAAAACAATCTTAGATCACGAATTGACTTTAAATGCAGATAAATTAGTTCCAGTAGACGCAACTTTAATTCCGACAGGAAAATTAGAAGATATTGCCGGTACGCCTTTCGATTTTAGAAAACCAAAATTAATTGGAAAAGATATCGAAGCTAAAAATGACCAGTTAGCAAAAGGAAAAGGTTACGACCACTGTTGGGTATTGAACAATCCAGAAAAAGGAAAAACAATCATTGCAAAAGTATACCACGCAGCAAGCGGAAGAGTTCTTGAAATGACAACAGACGAACCTGGAATTCAGTTCTATTCTGGAAATTTCCTTGACGGAACTTTGCCAATGCCAAACGGAGGAACATTTGCACACAGAACAGGATTATGTTTAGAAACAGAACATTATCCAGATTCTCCAAATCAGAAAAACTTCCCAACAACGGTTTTGAACCCGGGAGAAAATTATAAAACGAAAACGACTTTTAAATTCTCTGTAAAGAAGTAATTTTTAAAATCTGTTAATTAGTTTAGTAATTCTAAAACCTCGAAAGTGATTTGCTTTCGAGGTTTTTTTATTGGTTAAATTATTCTTTATATTTGATTAGTTATAAAAACTTTAATAAAATGACTGTTGAGGAATTTGAGATATTAATAACAAAAAATGAAAGTTCAATATTGGATTTTAAAATGGATTTTTATGATTTTAGAAATGATAAGGATAAATCTAATACAGCAAAATTTGTTAAAGATGTAATTGCTTTTTCTAATACTATTAGAACTGAAACGTCATTTATAATTTTTGGAATTGGAGAGTCTGAATCTGGACTAGAATTAAACGGAATATCTTATACAATTGATGATGCGATTCTTCAAGATAAAATTAAAGACAAAGTAATTCCAAGACCAGTTTTTTTGTTTTCCACATTATCTTACCAAGATAAACAATTTGCTGTACTAGAATTTCCCGTTGTAAAATATGAAATGCCAATTGTTCCTTCAGTAAGCATTTTAAAAGGACTTCAGTTAGGAAGTGTATATTATAGAAATGGTACCTCAAACACTGAAGCAACCGCATATGATGTAATCAGAATTAATGATTGGTTAAAATCACTACCAGCAAAATCATCTATAAATTCATTACAAGACTTGATTTCATCTTATTTAAAAGAACTTACAAAAGGAGAACAAAAACTATCAACATTGTTCTCGGATATACTTTTAACAGCTAAGAAATATGAGTTGGAAGAACTTGCTCAGTTTTGTATAGACGAAATTAAAGGTATCAAATCAAATGACAATAAATACTCTTATAGGCTTCAATCTGTAATTTTATCATGGAATAAGATTGCTATAAATCCATATTCATATTTAAAACCGACCGCTCAATCTGTTAGAAATGAAATGGAAAATGATAAAGAGTTCTTTGATTGTAAAATTATAATGCATCATCCAATTATAGAAATTGAAAGTTATTTGGAAAAAATACAATATGAACCAGAATCTAATTATGCAACCTTAAAAACTGATTCTCAGAGTTTATTAGGGATGCCTAAAAAGCATGATTTATATCTTTATTTGTTTGCGGATAATTTTTCAAATCTTTATAGAAATATAAGGCAAAAGGCTATTGATCTTTTAATGAAAATATAACTTTCCCTATAGATCAGAATTATCTTTATGAAATCAATATTTAATTCTTTGAAAAACCTCGAAAGCGATTTGCTTTCGAGGTTTTTTTATAGGTAAAGATTAAGATAAAAAAACATTCTAAAAGAATAATATTTTGTATGTTCTTTCTTATATTTGGAAAATAACTATCCTAAAAAAAACTTTTTATTTATGAAAAAACCGATTAAACTATTATTGTTATTGTTAATTTTTTCAGTATTTGAAACAACAAATGCTCAGATTGAAATGAATTTCAAATTTGATACCCCATACGGTAAAAATGAAACCGTTGGAAAATTTGTTGTACTTAATGGTGCTAAAATCTATTACGAAGAATATGGAAAAGGAGAGCCATTATTGCTGATTCATGGAAATAACGGTAGTATTGAATCGATGGGAAATCAGATTGATTATTTTAAAACAAAATATAGAGTTATTATCGCCGATAACAGAGGTCAAGGTAAATCGGAGTTGAAAACAGATTCTTTAACTTATACTCAAATTACAAAAGATTGGGAAGGATTAGTAAATCATTTAAAATTAGATTCTATCAGCATTGTAGGATGGAGTGATGGCGGAATTGTTGCTTTGCAAATGGGAATTTCAGGAAAAACCAAAATAAAGAAAATGGTGGCAATGGGTGCCAATTTGAGACCAGACGGTGTTAATTCTTGGGCGATTAATGATGTTTCGAAAACGAGAGAGATGCTTGAGTCGAAGATTAAAGCGAAAGACACCAGTGAAAATTGGGATTTAGGAAAACAACTTGCGGGGCTTTTGCTAAACCAACCAAATATTCCAGCAAAAGACTTATCAAAAATAAAGGCAAAAGTTCTTGTAATAGCAGGAGACAGAGATATAATTAGAAACGAGCATACGGTTGAAATATTCGAAAACATACCTAAAGCACAGTTATGTATTATGCCTGGAGAAACGCATTTTGCACCGGCTTCAAATCCGGAACTTTTTAATGCAATAGTGAATAAATTTTTATCAGAACCATTTAAAAGACCAGATTCTGACTGGACTAAATGGGGAAAATAATTTTTTGGAATTTGTTAATTTATTCTAATTTCTAAAACCTCTAAAGTAATTGCTTTCGAGGTTTTTTAGTTTTAATAGCCACGAATTCACGAATTTTTTCTAAAAAATTCCAAGTTGTGAAATTGAAATTTGTGAAATTAGATTTTTACATGCATTTCAATTTGCATAAATTCGTGAATTCGTGGCGAAAAAAATCAGTTATGGCATTCAAACATTTATTCAAAACCCAATTAAACTGGACTTCCAAGAAAAATGAAACAGAATCAACAAAAAGATTCTACAGTAAAACCCATCAAATAAAAATTGAAGGAAAATCGGTTTTAGACGTTTCAGCAGCAAAAGCATTCAAAGGCGATCCAGAATTATACAATCCCGAGGATTTATTGTTGAGCAGTTTGGTTTCTTGCCACATGATGTCTTATTTATATGTCTGTTCCCAAAACGGAATTCAAGTTTTAGAATATTCTGATAATGCGGAGGGAATTTTAGAAGTAAATCCAGACGGAAGCGGTCGTTTTACAGAAGTTCGGTTAAATCCAAAAGTTACAATTGTAAACTCTGATAAAGTAGGGTTGGCTTTAGAATTACATACAAAAGCAAATCAATTGTGTTTTATTGCTAATTCGTGCAATTTTCCAGTTTTGCATAATGCGAGTTGTGAGGTTTTTTAATTTTAACGTACAGAAAAGCGTACATTTGTAAAAATTGGTAATTATGAAAACAGTTAGCGTAACAGAATTTAGAGGAAATATTAAAAAATATTTGGATATAGCAGAGTCTGAAAAATTAATAATTCACAGAGGGAAAGGTCGTTCATTTGTTGTGATTCCATTAGATGAAGAAAATGATGATTCTTTGTTGAGTAATGCCCAAAAAGTTGCAATCGATGAAGCTTTGGAAGATGTGGCAAAAGGAAGGGTTCAATCTCATCAAGATGTCATGGATGAAACTAAAAAACGTTTTCCACATTTATTCAATAGATAATCTATGATAAGAGTAATTTGGACAAATACTGCAAAAAATGATTATTGGCAAAATATTGAATATTTAGAAAGAGAATGGACTTTGCAAGATGTTTATAATTTTATAGATAAAACAGATACTCTCATTGAGTTACTGACAAGGCAAAACGTGATTTTTAAATCTTCAAATTATAAAAATGTTTTTCAGATTCCCGTTACAAAGCAAATTACATTGTACTATACAATTGTAGATAATGATAATATTGAGCTTTTAAGATTTTGGAATACATATCAAAATCCTGAAAAATTTAAATTATAGGAAAATCTATAAAACAAAAAAACCTCTTCCGTTAAGAAGAGGTTTTGTACCCGGAGCCGGAGTCGAACCGGCACGGTTTCCCACAGGTGTTTGAGACCAGCGCGTCTACCAATTCCGCCATCCGGGCTTAGCAGACGAAAAAACAATCTAAAGTGATTATTTTAACGCAATAGAATGAATTCATTTCTGTGCCCATTCCTTTAACACGGTGCAAATGTAAAAAATAAAATTAAAAATTCTAATAAAAAATCTCAAAATTTTACTTTCAGTGTTCGATTAATTTTATAAATTTGCAGCTCGTTAAAACGAAGCACACACAACTAACTACATCCGAGACATTTAAGCGTATCGAGCTTTGCAGAAATGATAAAGTAAAATTTTATTAAATGTAACGGAATAAAACAACACATATAATGTCGCACCTAGAACCAGAAGCTAAAATTTTTGCTTGTTCACAAAGTGTTTATCTTGCAGAAAAAATTGCAAAAGACTACGGGATTCCGTTAGGAAAAGTAACGATGTCAACGTATAGCGATGGAGAATTTCAGCCATCTTACGAAGAGTCAATAAGAGGATTGCGAGTATTCATCGTATGTTCAACTTTTCCAAGTGCAGATAATCTGATGGAATTGTTGTTAATGATTGATGCGGCAAAACGTGCATCAGCAAGACATATTACAGCGGTTATGCCTTATTTTGGTTGGGCAAGACAAGATAGAAAAGACAAACCAAGAGTTCCGATTGGAGCAAAGTTAGTAGCAAACCTATTAACAGCTGCAGGAGCAACAAGAATCATGACAATGGATTTGCATGCAGACCAGATTCAAGGATTCTTTGAAAAACCAGTAGATCATTTATTTGCATCTACAATCTTTTTACCATACGTAGAAAGTTTAAATTTAGAAAATCTAACAATTGCATCTCCAGATATGGGAGGTTCAAAAAGAGCATATGCTTACTCTAAGTTTTTAGAATCAGATGTAGTAATCTGTTACAAACAAAGAAAAGCAGCCAACGTTATCGACACTATGGAGCTAATTGGTGAAGTAAAAGGACGTAACGTAATCTTAGTAGACGACATGATCGATACAGGAGGAACTTTAGCGAAAGCTGCCGACCTAATGATCGAAAAAGGAGCGCTAAGCGTAAGAGCAATTTGTACACACGCTATTTTATCTGGTGGTGCGTACGAAAAAATTGAAAACTCAAAACTAACAGAATTAATCGTAACAGATTCTATTCCGTTAAAGAGAGAATCAAAGAAAATAAAAGTGGTAAGCTGCGCGCCTCTATTTGCTGAGGTAATGCAAATGGTTCACCATAACAATTCCATCAGTGGAAAATTCATTATGTAAAAGCAGTAAGCTTTAAGCCTTAGGCTGTAAGCATCGTTATGCATTTTGAAAAAGCCTAAAGCTTATTGCTTAAAGCTTACAACAAATAAGAATATTTATTTAATAACTATATTTTTTTACAATGAAATCGATTACAATTAAAGGATCAGAAAGAGAAAGCGTGGGCAAAGTGTCAACTAAAGCCTTACGTAATGCTGGACAGGTACCTTGCGTTTTATACGGAGGAAACCAAGCAGTACATTTCTCAGCAGACGTTACTGCATTCAAAAACTTGGTTTACACTCCAAACGCTCACACAGTTGTGATCGAACTTGGAAAAGGAAAATCATTCAATGCAATTTTGCAAGATATCCAAGTTCACCCAGTATCTGACAAAATTTTACACATTGACTTCTTCCAATTATTTGATGACAAAGAAATCACTATGGAAGTTCCTGTAAAAATCGTTGGTACATCTAAAGGTGTTCTTGCGGGAGGTGTTTTACGTTTAAACCAACGTAAATTGAAAGTTAAAGCTATTCCAGCAAATCTTCCTGATTTTGTTGAAGCTGACATCACTCCACTTGAAATGGGTAACAAATTATACGTTACTAAAGTTGGAAAACCAGAGTACAAAATTATGCACCCAGACAACACAGTTGTAGCTCAAGTAAGAATCTCTCGTGCTGCTATGAAAGCTGCTCAAGAAGCTGCAAAAGCTGCAAAAGCTCCTGCAAAAGGAAAGAAAAAATAATTTTTTTTCAAACTATACAAAAGCCTCAATCTTACGATTGGGGCTTTTTTTTTAAGCTTCTAAGTTTCTAAGGTACTGAGCTTCTAAGTTTGAAAAATCGTATTTTTTTGTCAGGCTGAGCGGAGTCGAAGCCCAACACAGTAATTCACGTATTCCAAATTATCTAATTGCTACATTCCCCTAATTATCTAATTATTTTTTAGAAGCACAAACCTCCGTTTTCATCAGAAGTAACATTCCTGCCATCCGCTAAATCTTTTCCTGGTCTCGTCAAAAAAAACGAGACCAGAAAAAGGATATCGCTCCTGTCAGGGCTAGCGAGAAATATCGTTTTTATAAGTTGGAATGAGGTTTGAAAAAAAATCTTGTTTCAATCTTTTGTCAAGCTGAGCGGAGTCGAAGCCACGCAAAGTATTTCATGTTAGATTGTCAAGCTTTGAGCTAAGGCTTTGACTCAAAACGAAAAAAAAAATTGCGCGACAATTCTTCGCGTTCTTCGCGTAAATCCTTCACAAACTTTGCGGTTAAAAAAACACAGCTAACAGGAAATTATCTAATTGACAAATTATCTAATTAACACATTTCCTAATTCCCCAATTAACCTTATTTTTGCTAAATGATAAAATGGATAACAAAACTGTTTTCATCAACACCCAAAGAAGAGAACACAGGTAATATGAAGAAATATTTAATCGTCGGATTAGGAAATATCGGAGCCGAATACGTAAACACCAGACATAACATTGGATTTAAAATACTTGATTTCTTAGCCAAAAAAGAAGGTCTTTCGTTTGAAACCGTAAAATTAGGTTCGTTGGCGGAATATAAATTTAAAGGGAGAACTTTTTTTCTTTTAAAGCCTAATACTTATATGAACTTAAGCGGAAAAGCAGTAAAATACTGGATGGATAAAGAAAATATTCCTCTTGAAAATATATTAGTTATTACAGACGATTTAAACCTTTCTTTTGGAACCATCAGAATCAAGCCAAAAGGAAGTGATGGCGGTCATAACGGACTTAAAAACATCAATCTGGTTTTAAATACCCAAAACTATACCCGTTATAGATTTGGTATTAGCGACCAGTTTAAAAAAGGCCAGCAGGTAGATTATGTTTTAGGAGAATGGACTGCAGAAGAAGAAGCAAAACTACCAGAACGCTACGAAATTTCTGCGGAGATAATTAGAACTTTTGGAACTGCAGGTTTAGAAAATACAATGACGACTTTTAATGGAAAATAAAGATTTTCAGTTGTTTATGTGATAAAAATGTAAATTATCAGTTAATTAAATTCAATTATAACGAAATAGTATTTTCAATTCCAAAGTTAAATGTTTAAATTTGGAATAAATTATTATAAACCATAAAATCATTTTACCATGGCTTTTGAATTACCACAATTACCTTATGCATACGATGCATTAGAACCACATATTGATGCACGTACAATGGAAATCCATCATACAAAGCACCACAATGCATACACTACAAATCTTAACGCAGCAATCGCTGGAACAGATTTAGAAGGAAAAACAATCGAAAATATCTTAATCAACTTAGATAAATCTAACGCTGCAGTTCGTAACAATGGTGGAGGTTTCTACAACCACAATTTGTTCTGGACAGTTATGTCTCCAAACGGAGGAGGATTGCCGACAGGTGATTTATTAGCTGCAATTGAAGCTTCTTTCGGATCATTCGAAGAATTTAAAGCAAAATTTGCTAAAGCTGGAGCTACACAATTCGGTTCAGGATGGGCTTGGTTGACAGTGCAAAAAGGTGGAAAATTAGAAGTTGTAGGTACTCCAAATCAAGATAATCCATTAATGCCAGAAGTTGCTGGTAATGGTGGAACTCCAATCTTAGGAATGGACGTTTGGGAGCACGCTTACTACTTAAACTACCAAAACAGAAGACCAGATTATATTGAAGCTTTCTTCAGTGTAATTAACTGGACAGAAGTTGCTAGAAGATTTGCTTTAGACAAATAAGAAAATAGAGTAAAGAAAATAGAAGAAAGACGAATGGCGAAAGCTGTTCGTCTTTTTTTTATTTATAAGTTTTAAGTTTAAGTCTTTGTTCTATTTTCTTTTATCTATTCTCTAAAAAAAATAAAATAAAAAAGGTGGAATCACTTCCACCTTTTTTGCCCCAAATCTACCATAAACTTAACCTACTAATGTTATGGTCTTGTAAAGGTAGCTCAGATATATTTTTGAATGAAACTTTATAGATGAAAGGCAACAATATCCGATTAAAAACCTATATGGGCTATTTTGGAAAATTTATAGATTTATTGCAATAAAAAAGGCGGATGTTACTCCGCCTTTTTTGCCCCAAATCTACCATAAACTAACCTACTAATGTTATGGTTCAGTAAATGTATGGCAGACATTTTTATAATGAAAATTTTTTAGATGAAAGGCAATTATACTCGATGAAAACCATATAACTAATTGTTTTTCAATAATTTAAGTTGTGAAAATAAAAAAGGCGGATATTACTCCGCCTTTTTTGCCCCAAATTTACCATAAACTAACCTACTAATGTTATGGTATAGTAAATGTAGGACAGTTATTTTTGTGAAGAAAAAATTTTAGATGAAAGGTAAGTAAATCCGATTAAGAGATATAATCGGCTGTTTATAAATTATTTGAGTTTATTCCAATAAAAAAGGTGGAATTTCTTCCACCCTTTTTGCCCCAAATCTACCATAAACTTAACCTACTAATGTTATGGTATTCCAAAAGTATCATAGCTTTTCAATTTCACCAAAGAAATAGGATGAACGGCAAAAAAAACCGATGAAATGCACAATTTAACCTTTTGTTAGTATTTTATTAATAAGCTCTAGCGTCTTTTCCTTCGTAAAAATTCATAAATGCACGATTTACAACTCTATTTCCACCAGGAGTTGGGTAGTCTCCAGTAAAATACCAGTCGCCTAAATTTTTAGGACATGCTTTATGTAAATCATCTACAGTTTGGAAGATGATTTTTACTTCAGCATTGATTTCTGGTGAGCTTAACATTTCTGCAATTTTATCTGAAATTTCTTCATCTGTAAACTGATCGTAAATTGCAGTTACATAATTCACAACATCCTTATCAAGGAAATTTTCTTGTGCTTTACATTTAGCATAAACTTCATCTACAATATGGTATAGGTTTCTTTCTTTTAATAAAGCAAGCGCTGCTCTAAAAGCAACTAGACCTTCTAGTTTTGCCATATCGATTCCGTAACAGTCTGGATAACGAATTTGCGGTGCAGAAGAAACAATTACGATACGTTTTGGTTTCAAACGATCCATCATTTTAATGATACTCATTTTTAATGTAGTACCACGAACAATACTGTCGTCAATAATTACCAAATTATCTTCTGGCTTGATTACACCATACGTAACATCGTACACGTGAGCAACTAAATCGTCACGGCTGCTATCTTCAGTAATAAAAGTTCTAAGTTTAGCATCTTTTATGGCTACTTTCTCTGTACGTATTTTTACAGATAAAAGCTCCTGAAGCGTTTCAGCAGTTAATGTATTTCTATTTTCTAGAATATAATTGTTTTTTCTCTGGTTTAAGAAATCCTGAGCGGCTTCTACTAAACCATAAAATGAAGTTTCTGCTGTGTTTGGAATATAAGAGAAAACAGTGTTATCTGTATCGCTATCAATTGCTTTAAGAACGGCTGGTAAAATTAATTTACCTAAATCTTTACGCTCTTGATAGATTTCAGCATCACTTCCTCTAGAGAAATAAATTCTTTCAAAAGAACAAGCTTTTTTAACGGTTGGTTCCAAGATCTGGTTCATGCTCACTTTACCATTTTTCTTGATAATCAAAGCATTTCCTGGATCAATTTCCTGAACACTTTCAAAAGGAACGTTAAATACAGTTTGAATAACTGGTCTTTCAGAAGCTACTACAACCACTTCGTCATCTTGATAAAAGTACGCTGGGCGAATTCCTGCTGGATCTCTAAAAACAAAAGCATCACCGTGGCCTAATAATCCAGCCATAGCATAACCTCCATCTAAATTTTTAGCAGAACGAGCTAAAATTTTAGCAATATCCAAACGCTCTGCAATTACTGGAGAAGCATCTCTTTTAGAATAACCTTCAGTTTTGCAGTCTTGGTACAATTGCATTACTTCTTTATCTAAGAAGTGACCAATTTTTTCCATTACAGTAACAGTATCAGCCATTTCTTTTGGGTGCTGTCCTAATTCAACTAGATTTTCGAAAAGTTCTTTAACATTCGTCATATTAAAGTTTCCTGCCAAAATCAAGTTACGGTGCATCCAGTTACTTTGACGTAAAAATGGGTGAACACTTTCGATGCTGTTTTTTCCAAAAGTTCCGTAACGAACGTGACCTAAAAACAATTCTCCAACATAAGGGATATTTGCTTTTAGTTCTTTCATATTGTCACCCAATTCTGGATGCTCTTTCAATTCTTCGCTAATGCGTTCGTTAATTTGTTTAAAAACGTCCTGAATTGGCTGTGCATGATTAGAACGAACTCGGCTAATGTAACGCTGTCCTGGATCAACGTCAAATTTAATGCTTGCAAAACCAGCTCCGTCTTGTCCGCGGTTGTGCTGTTTTTCCATCATTAAATACATTTTCTGGATTCCGTAAAAAGCAGTTCCGTATTTTTCTTTATAATATTCAAGCGGTTTTAGTAATCTTACTAAAGCTATACCACATTCGTGTTTTAACGCGTCGCTCATTGTTTTTGTTTTTTTGTGTGTTGTTGTAAGTTGTGTGTATTAACGTAATAAAAAAAGCCCCGTTTTATCGAGGCTCTTAGGCATTATATTTCTATGTCAAACTGAGTTAACGACTTAAATTGCTGTAATCGAATCGCTACTTCTGCTTTGCTTAATGTTTCCATCCTTTCAGTTCCAAATTTCTCTACGCAGAACGAAGCTAGATTTGAACCGTAAATAATTGCATTCTTCATATTGCCAAAAGAAATATTTTCGCTTTGCGCAATAAATCCAGAGAAACCACCTGCAAAAGTGTCTCCTGCTCCAGTTGGATCAAAAACATCTTCTAATGGTAAAGCTGGTGCAAAGAATACTTCTCTATTATGGAATAAAAGTGCTCCGTGTTCTCCTTTTTTGATCACTACATATTTAGGCCCCATATCTTGGATTTTCGCAGCTGCTTTTACTAATGAATATTCACCAGAAAGCTGTCTTGCTTCTTCGTCATTGATTGTAATAACATCTACACGTTTAATAACGTCTAATAATTCTGGAAGAGCACAGTCCATCCAAAAGTTCATAGTGTCTAAAACTACCAATTTTGGTTTTTTCTCTAATTGATCTAAAACGCTGCTTTGTACTAATGGGTGTAAGTTTCCTAACATTACCACGTCAGCATCTTTATAGTTTTGAGGAACTTTCGGCTGAAAATCAGCTAAAACGTTCAATTCAGTAACTAAAGTATCTCTAGAATTTAAATCGTTGTGGTATAAACCGCTCCAGAAGAAAGTTTTCCCTCCTTTTACAATTTCGATACCAGAGATATCAATATTTTTTGAAGTTAAAAGATCTAAATGTTCTTGAGGGAAATCGTCGCCAACTACAGAAACAATGGCCGATTGCAAGTTAAAAAATGACGCTGATAATCCGATGTAGGTTGCAGCACCACCTAATATTTTATCTGTTTTTCCGAAAGGAGTTTCAATCGCGTCGAAAGCAACTGTTCCAACAATCAATAGTTTATTCATTTTATGAATTTCGAATTAGGGTGCAAAGATACTCTATAAGTTACAATCTTGCAATGGTTTAGGTTCTCAAAATTTTCTTAAAATAATGACAACGATTTCGAAGTAAAAAGCTTGTAAATGAATTGGTTAAAATTGATTTTTTGGAATGCTTAAAATATGTTTTTAGGATTTAAAACGCAACTTATATTTTGAAAAATCTTTTGATTAGTTTTGTTGAAATACGAAAATCAATCCATGAAGAAAATTATCTTTTTATTATCGATTTGCGTTTTATTTTCCTGTGAAAAAAAGGAGCTTAATTTTTCTGATAAAATGTTAGAAATGTTAGCTGATCGTGGTGAAACTATAAATGGAACGATAAGATTGCCTCCACCGCCATCATCATTTTCCAATATATACCTTCGTGTAAAAAGTGATGATATTATGTTGACAAATAGTGATGAACTATTTTTCTTTTACAAGAAATATTATTCTAAAGAATTCAGAACTTTTAAATCTTTCTTAAACCAAATTTTAAATAAAGAATTTGTTTTGGATAACAGATTATTGAAAAATCAAAGGCGTCTTCAGTTGTTTAAGATAAATCCTGTAATTGAAAGAGAATATTCTAAATTGGGATTTGATAAGTTTTTAGAAAAATATTCTAAACAATCATTTCGAAAAGGAAAATTAGAGCTTAATAAATCTAATTTAAAAAACGATGAATATCTAACCATCGCATATTTACTATATATAAATAGATATGATATTAGTCAAGATTGTTATCTTGGAAAGGATTATCTCTATAAAAGAGATGACCATTTAAATTATAAGTGATTTGATTTTCAGCTTTTTATTTTCCCATTTTTCATTAAATTCTTCTAAAGAAATTTTTGGAGATTTTTCGGCCGTTTTTATCCATGTTTTGAAATCCTCTTTAGAGATATTAGGCTGAGTTTTTATGTTTACTTTTTTCATTACAAATCGTATTTCTTATCAAAATAATTCTTCAAAACGCCAACCTGAACCAAAATCATAATTGGAACAATTAAAATAGCGTAAAGAATATTTTTCGAAAAATGAATTCCTGAAAATGCTGTTGAAATCTTATCAGAATATAAAGTTCCGATTTCATCAATTTTAAGATTGCTTTCTGAAACTGAAAAAAGCGATAAATAAATAACGAGTATAGCTAAAGCCGCGCCAATAGCAATCCAAACAGGCTTAGATATTAAAGGTTTGTATACTTTTAGTTTTTTCTCTTCCAAGATTAAAACTTCAGACATTATTTTAGAAGTAAAATCAAAAGATGGCGACTGCAGTTTTTCTTCAGCCATCATTTTATCAATAAGTTGTTCTAAGTTTTTATCGCTCTCTTTCATACGAATATAATATTTGTTTTTTAAACGGAATATGTTATCGGCACTCTTCATTTTGTTTTTGTTTTGGAATCTTGCCGATTTCATAACATTCTATTATTTCTGGTTCTAACTGCTGTTTCAAAACTACGGCTAATTTCTGTCGGCTCCTAAACAATTTTACTTTGGCATTATTGGCCGAAATATTCATTATTTTTCCAATTTCTTCCAAATTATGATCCTCAAAATAAAATAAAGTCAGCAAGAAATTTTCGTCACTTGGTAATAAATTTAAGCATTTCTGAATGGTCTGCTTTCGTTCTTTGTCTTCTAAAGCGCTCAAAGCATTGTCCATCGTTTTAATTAAATGAGAAGAAAATTCATCAATTGAAATATTTAAATCTTCTTTTTTGTTTTTCTTTAAACGATCCAGACAGGTATTGTAAGCAATTTTATAAATCCATGTTGAAAATTTAGAATCGCCTTTAAATTTATTTAATGAACTGTAAATCTTTATAAAAGTGTCTTGTGCAACTTCTTCTGCTTCTTCTCTGTTTTTAACCATTTTAAGAGCCAGCGTAAAGATCATATCTTTATAACGATCAACCAGCACGGCAAACGCATTGGTCTCGCCCTGCAGGATTTTATCGATATAATGCTGATCATTAATTGTACTCATATTATATAGGACGACAATGTTTTGAAAAAGGTTACAAGAATCTTGAAAAATAAATTCCAAACTTTTTAAATTCCAAATTCCAATCTTTAATATATAAGGTAGAATTGAACTTTGTCAAAGTTTTAAACTTTGACAAAGTTGGCAACGTAAAAAATAACATCAAAATTAATTGATTATCAGTGACTTTTGTAATTTGGGATTTGTTTTTTGAAATTTATTTTAAAATTCTGTAACCTCATTTCAAAACCTGTCGTCCTATGGGTATATCAATCAATTAAAAACATAACTATCATGGACGACAAAATTTTAATTCCAATCAGCTTTTTTTTAATGGTCTTTGGGATCGTTTATTTAATTTATTCAACAAGAAACAGAGAGCGTCTGGCTCTTATAGAAAAAGGAGTAGATGCCAGTATCTTTTTGCAAGGAAAAGGAAATGGGGTGCCAGCTTGGAAAGTGTTTGTTGTAAATGTAGCTTTCTTATTAATAGGAAGTGGCGTTGGAATTTTTCTAGCGTTGCTAATTACAACTTATACTTCTCTTGACGATGGAGCAGTTTACCCTTCAATTATTTTCATAATGGCAGGTATCGGACTTTTGACAGGATTTAAAACGGCAAAAGATTTAGATAAAGAATAAGCAGTTTGTAAAGATTTAAGTTAGTACAAAAAACGCATCAATATTGATGCGTTTTTTTATTCTTTAGAACCGATGGTTTCGTAATAAACGTCAACCGAAAGTTTGGGCTGCATAGATGCCATAACGGCCAACTGATCGCAACGCTCGTTTTGCGGATGATTATTATGGCCTTTTATCCATTTGAAATCGACTTTGTGTTTTCGGTAAACAATTAAAAAGCGCTTCCATAAATCAGGGTTTTTTTTGCCTGTATAGCCTTTTTTCTCCCATCCGAAAACCCATTTTTTTTCGACAGAGTCAACTACATATTTAGAATCTGAAATAACCAGAACCTTCATGCCTGGATTTTTGAGTTTTTCTAAACCAACAATTACCGCCAGAAGTTCCATTCTGTTATTGGTAGTAAGACGAAAACCTTCGTAGAATTCTTTTTTATATGGAGTACCTACTAGTTCCATGACAACACCATAACCGCCATTTCCTGGATTTCCCTTGGCAGCGCCATCTGTATATATATGTACTTCGTGAGACATTTAATTATTTTAGATTTTAGATTGTTGATTTTAGATTGGAAATGCTTTGTCTGTTTTTTTATTTTTTACCATATAAGTTATATAAGTTCATTTTAAAAATTGGAACGTTATGTTGCTTAATGGATAGGCAAGGGCATTTAAGTTTTGATAGAAAAGGAAATGCTTTGTCTTTTTTTTATTTTTCACCATATAAGTTATATAAGTTCATTTTAAAAATTGGAACGTTATGTTGCTTAATGGATAGGCAAGGGCATTTAAGTTTTGATAAAAAAGTAAATGCTTTGCCTGTTTTTTCTTTTTTTAAACCATTTAAGTTATATAAGGATATTTAAAAAATTGGAATGCAATGTTGTTTAGTGACAAGGACATTTAAGTTTTGTTATTTTATACTTCAGCTTAAAATGAATTCAAATACACTTATAAGATCTTAAATTTTACGTTCCTATAATTTTGCGTCCCCCTTCTAAAATGGACTTATATAACTTATATGGTTTAAAAAATTACGCGTGCAGTAATCTCTCGATAATCTCCGGGAAATGTTTTTGTTCTAGTTCATGAATTTTCTCTGCAACGGTTTCTGGAGTATCTTCGTCTGTTAGCGCAACGTTTGCTTGGAAAATGATACCGCCTTCATCATAATGTTCGTTTACATAATGAATAGAGATTCCTGTTTCTTTTTCCTTATTATTTACAATAGCTCTATGTATGTGCATTCCGTACATTCCTTTACCTCCGTAATTCGGTAAAAGTGCAGGATGGATATTTATTATTTTGTTTGGATATAGTTCGATTATGTTTTCGGGAAACTTCAATAGAAAACCAGCCAGCACGATCAAATCTGGGTCGATTTCCTGTACTTTTTGTAGTAGGTTTCTCTCTAAAAGTTCGTTTTTTGAGAAGATTTCAACTGGAATTTGATGATTTTTTGCTCTTTCAATCACTTTTGCTGAAGCATTATTTGTAAAGACCGAAACGACCTTCGCGATTTCGGTGTTCGCAAAATATTTTATAATGTTCTCTGCGTTAGTTCCTGATCCTGAGGCAAAAACGATAATTTTTTTCATAAAGCTGTGTGTTTTGAGAATGCAAAAAACGGAATAAAAAACGAAAATAAATAGCTTTGAAAGACCTTTCTTGAAATTAATTTTATAAATTAGTGTCACATTTATAAACTAAATAGTTGTTTTAAAATAAAGTTTTTTATTTTTGCCAACAAATTAAATTCTAAAATTAAAGATTATGTCAGACATTGCATCAAGAGTAAAAGCGATTATCGTAGACAAATTAGGTGTTGACGAAAACGAAGTTGTAACAGAAGCAAGCTTCACTAATGATTTAGGAGCTGACTCATTAGACACTGTTGAGCTTATTATGGAATTCGAAAAAGAATTTGATATTCAAATTCCAGACGATCAAGCAGAAAACATTGCTACTGTTGGTCAAGCTATTTCTTATATCGAAGAAGCAAAAAAATAATAATACCACACCCGATTTCTAAAAATCCCAATTTTTGAAATTCCAAATTCCAATTGGAATTTGATTTTTGATTTTTGAAATTTTTAAGAGTCGGGTGTTATTATTTTTTTAAAATTTAAATTTCGATTGATTCTCAATCAAAAAGATATATTTATATTGTAATTCCCATGGCTCTTAAGTAACTATAAGTTAAGAAAGCGTGGGTTTTATTTGTTTAAAGTACAAAATACATATTTATGGCATTAAGGCGAGTTGTTGTAACAGGATTAGGTGCACTTACTCCTATCGGGAATAATATCCAAGAATATTGGAATGCACTTGTGAATGGAGTTAGCGGAGCCGCTCCAATCACATATTATGATACCGAGAAACACAAAACGAAATTTGCCTGCGAAGTAAAAAACTTCAATATTGAAGATTACATGGATCGCAAGGAATCTCGTAGATTAGATAAATTTGCACAGTATGCAATTGCTGCCAGTGATGAAGCTATCAAAGATGCCGGAATCACAAATGATAACGTAAACAAACAAAGAGTTGGTGTTATCTGGGGAGCAGGAATTGGAGGTTTAGAAACTTTCCAAGATGAAGTATTGTATTATGCAAAAGGTGATGGAACTCCAAAGTTCAATCCTTTCTTTATTCCTAAAATGATTGCTGATATTGCTCCTGCGCATATCTCTATGCGTAACGGGTATATGGGGCCAAATTATACTACAGTTTCTGCTTGTGCATCTTCTGCAAACGCATTAATTGATGCTTTCAATTACATTCGTTTAGGAATGTGTGATGTTATTGTGTCTGGTGGTTCTGAAGCAGCAGTTACAATTGCAGGTATGGGAGGATTTAGCTCAATGCACGCTTTATCTACAAGAAACGAAAGCCCAGAAACAGCTTCTAGACCTTTTGATGCTACCAGAGATGGTTTCGTATTAGGAGAAGGAGCAGGAGCGTTAGTTCTTGAAGATTACGAGCATGCTAAAGCTAGAGGGGCAAAAATCTACTGCGAAATTGGCGGTGGAGGTATGTCTTCTGATGCTTACCACTTAACCGCACCACATCCGGAAGGAATTGGAGTTATTGCAGTGATGGAAAATACATTGAGAGATGCTGGAATGAGCCCTGATCAAGTTGATCACATTAATACCCACGGAACTTCTACTCCATTAGGAGATGTTGCGGAGTTAAAAGCGATTAGCAAAGTTTTTGGAGATCATGCTAAAAACATCAATATCAACTCTACAAAATCTATGACAGGACACTTACTTGGTGCTGCTGGAGCTATTGAAGCTATTGCTTCTATTCTGGCAATGCAACACGGAATTGTTCCTCCAACGATTAACCATACAGTTGTTGACCAAAACATTGATCCATCTTTAAACCTTACTCTAAACAAACCTCAAAAAAGAGAAGTAAATGTTGCTATGAGTAATACATTTGGTTTTGGTGGACATAATGCTTGCGTATTGTTTAAAAAACTAGCTGACTAATTTCTGTATATGAATATTATCAAAAAAATATTTTCTAAATCCCGTTCTCTAGAAGACGGGATTTTTTTTGACACTATTCAGAAAATTCTTGGTTTTCAGCCTACAAATATTGATTTTTATAGAAGAGCTTTTACGCATCGCTCTTCAAATAAATTAGATGAAAAAGGCCATCCTATAAATTATGAACGCCTAGAATTTTTAGGAGATGCTATGTTAAGTGCGGTTATTGCTGCACATTTGTTTAACAAAGCTCCGAATGGAGACGAAGGCTATTTGACCAAAATGCGTTCCAAAATAGTGAGTCGTGAACATTTGAATGAATTGGGTAAAGATTTAAATTTAGTACAGTTTGTAGAAAGCAAAGTGCCGATTCAGCATTTTGGAGAAAACATTCACGGTAATATTTTTGAATCACTTATCGGAGCAATTTATTTAGATAAAGGCTATTCTTTTTGCGAAAAATTTATTCAAAAAAAGGTAGTGACACCTTATGTCGATATTGCTCGATTAGAAGGAAAAGTTATAAGTTATAAAAGCCTTGTTATCGAATGGTGCCAGAAAGAAAAAAGAGTTTTTCATTATGACATTTTTGAAGACAATGGCATAGACGGCCAGCGTTTATTTGGTGTTAAATTGAGTATCGACGATAAAGTTGTTGCAAGAGCGAGAGCAACTTCAAAAAAGAAAGCAGAAGAAAAAGCATCGCAAAGAGCGTATTTTGCATTTCAAGAGAAAATTGACAAGAAATAGCTGCAAAAATGTTGTAACTATCACAAGGCTACAACGTTTTCGTTTATAATTTAACAAAACAAGCATGTCATAACTGTTGATGCTCCGTTTAGAAATAGTATATTTACAACTTGATTTTTCAAGACATGGCTATTCATAAATTGGATTTAGACGAATTTGACGAAATTGATTATTATTTAATGGCAATTCATACTTCATTAGAAGATTATAGACTGGCCTATTTTATCAATAAAATCCTTCCGATTAACTTAAGTAAGAGCAAACACGAGATCCATGCTCAGACTAAGGAAGGTGAAGCAAATTTTTCTAGATTCTATTATTATGATGAAGAAAAAGCTGTTTCCTGGAATTTAATTCAGAATAAAAATGAAATCATTTCTGTGAGTACAAATGATTTTCAGAATTTGTTTTCTAATGAAACAAGTGAGGTTTCGACAACAATTCATTTACTTCCTGAATTTAAAAAAGTCGATTTTTTCCTGAAAATTGATAATAGCGAAGAGGCGCTTAATTTTTCAGAAATTCAACAAAAATTAAACACAATAGAAAGTATTGCGGCTATTTATGCCGTTGATACAGACAAGATAAAATCAAAAAACAATCTAATTTTTTAAAAAAAATGCTAACAAACAAGAAAACCAAAATTGTTGCTACACTTGGCCCCGCTTGTAGTACAAGAGAGATCATTAAAGATATGATCGACGCAGGTGTTAATGTGTTTAGAATCAATTTTTCGCATGCAGATTACGAAGGAGTAAAAGAAAAAATAGACATTATTAGAGGCTTAAACGAAGAGTTTGGTTACACGACAGCAATCTTAGGAGATTTGCAAGGACCAAAACTTAGAGTAGGTGTAATGGAAGAAGGTACTGTTGTAAACGATGGTGATGAAATCACTTTTACAACTGCTGAAGATATTATCGGAACTTCAAAAAGAGCGTTCATGAAATATCAGAATTTCCCAAATGATGTTAACGTTGGAGAGCGTATCTTGCTTGATGATGGTAAATTGATTTTCGAAATTGTTTCTACAGATAAAAAAACGGAGGTTGTTGCTAAAGTTATCCAAGGTGGAGAATTGAAGTCTAAAAAAGGAGTTAACCTTCCAAATACAAAAATTTCTTTACCAGCTTTAACAGAAAAAGATATTGCAGATGCAATTTTCGCTATCGAGCAAAAAGTAGACTGGATCGCACTTTCATTCGTAAAGACTCCTCGCGATTTACAAGACTTACAAGAATTAATTGCTAAGCATTCTGAAGTTAAAATTCCAATCATTGCTAAAATTGAAATGCCAGAAGCTCTTGAGAACATGGATAAAATTGTAGCATATTGCGATGGTTTAATGGTTGCTCGTGGAGATCTTGGTGTTGAGCTTCCTGCTCACGAAGTTCCGTTGGTACAAAAAGATTTGATCAGAAGAGCTAAAACGGCTAGAATTCCAGTTATCGTTGCTACACAAATGATGGAAACAATGATTACAAGTTTAACTCCAACAAGAGCAGAAGTAAATGACGTTGCAAACTCTGTAATGGATGGTGCAGATGCTGTTATGTTGTCTGGAGAAACGGCTACAGGAAACTACCCTGTACAAGTAATTCAGAGAATGGCACAAATTTGTGAGGCTGTTGAGAATTCACCATTAATTCAAGTTCCACAAAATACACCACAGATTAAAACAAAACGTTTTGTTACTAAAACAGTTTGTCACCAAGCGGCTTTATTAGCAAATGAAATCGAAGCTAAAGCGATCTGTACTTTAACAAACAGCGGTTACACGGCATTCCAAATTTCGGCTTGGAGACCATCAACTGCTCATATTTTAGTATTTACTTCAAACAGAAGAATCTTAACACAATTGAATTTATTATGGGGAGTTAAATCTTTCTACTATGATAATGAAGAAAGTACAGATGATACTGTAACAGATGTAAATCAAATTGCAATCGAGAAAGGTTATGCCAAAAAAGGAGATTATTTAATCAACCTTGCTGCAATGCCAATTAAAGATAGAGGAATGGTTAACACGATGAGAGTTTCTGAAATCGAGTAATTATTTCTTCAAAACATATTTTAAAAAAGCCGCTTATTCTTTAAGCGGCTTTTTTGTTTTTTGAGACTTTTTCAAAAATAGTTTACTTTCCTTGATTTGCTATTCTGGCAATCTTATACACTTTTGGTCAAAAAAGAGTTTTTATGTTTCATTTGACTCAATTTTTACAAATTAACTACACAAAAAAACGGAACAAACTTGCATTTCCTTCTTTTTCGAACTTTTGGTAACAAAAATGTAACTAGTTAATTTTCTGACGTTTTGATGTGTTTCATTTTATAAGATGAAACATTTTGGTGCAAATTTTTAACTTTTCTTGTTTCATATTATAAAATGAAACAAGCTCGTTCCGAATAAATACAATTGTTCGCTCATTTATTAGTTAATTTTGAGAGACTTAAGAAAAAGTTAAAATTTTTTTGTTTCAGATTTTAAAATAAAATGAATTTGAAACACATCAAAAAAATGAAACCTCGTTTAGATTGTTTTTTTGAAAGCTTACCATTTCCCATTTGATTTTTTTGCATTTATCAAACTCATATAATAATAACAAGATCTATTAACGAATTTTTTAATCATGAAACAAATTAAATTAAAATGCGGATTTATAAATACCTTTCAGGTATTAGCGTTACTATTTTTTTCTGGGGTTTCTATTATGGCGCAAAGCAAAAAGCCAAATATTCTTATTATTTGGGGGGATGATATTGGGACAACTAATATTAGTGCTTACAGCGATGGATTAATGGGGTATACAACACCAAATATTGATAGAATTGCAAATGAAGGACAACGTTTTCTCCAATATTATGGAGAGCAAAGCTGTACTGCAGGACGTGCGGCATTCTTAACTGGGCAGCACGGTATTCGTACTGGATTGACAAAAGTAGGATATCCAGGGGCTCCAATGGGAATGAGCCAGTTAGATCCTTCTATTGGAGGGATTATGAAAAATCTAGGTTACGCAACAGGGCAATTTGGTAAAAACCACGTGGGTGACCGTAACGAAAACCTTCCGACAGTAAATGGTTTTGACGAATTTTTCGGGAATCTTTATCACCTTAATGCCGAAGAAGAACCAGAATTGCCGGATTATCCAAAAGATCCAGAATATTTGAAAAAATTTGGACCTAGAGGAGTTTTAAAATGTTCTGCAACTAGTGCAGATGATGGTACAGTTGATCCTCGTTTTGGAAAAGTGGGCAAACAAAAAATCGAAGATACAGGAGCTCTTACTAAAAAAAGAATGGAAACTATCGATGACGAAACATCTGCAGCAGCAATCGATTTTATCAAAAGACAGCATGCAGCTGGAAAACCATTTTTTGTATGGTGGAACGGAACACGTATGCACCTTCGTACACACGTAAGACCTGAGCACAGAGGAAGATACACACACGGAGATAGTGAGTACATTGACGGTATGATCGAACATGATATGACTGTTGGAGATCTTCTAAAAGCATTAGACGATTTAGGAATTGCAGACAATACAATTGTAGTGTATTCTACAGATAATGGTCCGCACATGAATACTTGGCCTGACGGAGCAATGACACCATTCCGTTCTGAGAAAAACACAAACTGGGAAGGAGCTTTTAGAGTTCCATGTATGATTCGTTGGCCAGGAGTTGTTAAACCAGGTGTAGTGAGTAACGAAATTATGTCGCATAACGACTGGATGCCAACATTAGCATCTATTGCTGGAGAAAAAGATTTGATTAAAAAACTTTTAACTGGATATACAGCTAATGGTAAAAATTATAAAGTGCACTTGGATGGATACAATCAAGAAGACTTTTTAAGAGGAAAATCTCAAAAAAGCGCAAGAAACAGATTTATATATTCTGATGATGACGGTCTGCTTGTAGGCTGGCGTGAAGGAGATTATAAATTTGTATATGCAGAACAGCGAAGAGAAGGAACTTTGGAAGTTTGGGCAGAACCTTTTACTAAATTAAGGCTTCAAAAAATCTTCAACTTAATGCAGGATCCGTTTGAAAGAGCAGATATTACTTCGAATACGTTTTATGACTGGCAGTTGAATCATGTTCCTTTGATTTACGGAAATACAAATGATGTAGTAGAATTTGCGATGACGTTCAAAGATTTTC
Organism: Flavobacterium sp. 38; assembly: GCF_057799715.1. Lineage (NCBI taxonomy): Bacteria > Pseudomonadati > Bacteroidota > Flavobacteriia > Flavobacteriales > Flavobacteriaceae > Flavobacterium > Flavobacterium sp. 38. Next base: position 716,056 of record NZ_JBYNWZ010000001.1, read on the forward strand.
CACCGCGTTCTATTCCGCCAAGTTTCTCTGCATATACGATTATGGAAGAAATGCTGCAAAGTATTAAGGCGCAAAAGTTTATAGAGAAAAATGTATTGCCAAAAATGGAAGGTGATAAAGCGGCTTCTGATTCGAAGAAAAAATAAATAGTAACCAGTTCTAAAAAGATTCAGGCGTAAGTGTCTGGATCTTTTTGACTACAATTCAAAATGTCATGAACAAGATAAAACTATCCATTTTAACGCTGACACTGTTTGTGTTTGTTTCTTGCAAAAAATCTGATAATCCAGCTGCAGTAAATACTTCAGCTTCTGACAGCACGAATATAGCGACGAGTTCTGACCCGTTGCCAAGCTGGAATGATACGCCTTTAAAGAAAGAAATTATCGATTATGTTACGAAAGTAACCAAAGAAGGAAGCGCTGATTTTATACCTGAAGGAGATAGAATTGCCACTTTTGATAATGACGGAACTTTGTGGGCTGAGAAACCTTATGTACAAGAACTATTTGCTTTTTACCGTGTGAAAAAAATGGTCGAAGCAAATCCGGAGTTGGCAAAAAAACAGCCTTTTAAAGCTGTCGTAGAAAAAGATAAAGCCTTTTTTGAAAAAGGAGGAGATAAAGCATTAATTGAACTCGTTGCAGCGACTCATACCGGTATGACTGAAGCGGAGTTTGAAGCTTCGGCTAAGGAGTTTTTTGCAGGAGCTAAATATCCTGGTAAAAATGTGCCGATAAAGCAAATTAGATACCAGCCTCAATTAGAATTGCTAAATTATCTGAGAGCCAATGGTTTTAAAACCTTTATTGTAACAGGGGGAACTGTAGAATTGGTACGTACTATTTCTGAAGATTTCTACGGAATTCCAAAATATCAGGTTGTGGGAACTTCTTTCAAATATAAATTTGATGATGCTACCAATAATATTGTAAGAGAACCTGCCTTAGACCTTTTGGACGATAAAGTAGGCAAACCAGTTGGAATACAATTGCATATTGGTCAAAGACCTGTTTTTGCCTGCGGAAATGAAGGCGGAGCAGGAGACCTTGCCATGTTGCGATATTCTCAAGGAAGCAAATATCCTTCATTTCAAATGATTGTAAACCACAATGATTCTATCAGAGAATACAGTTACCAAGAAAAAGATAATCTTTCATTAAGTACTGCTGGTAAATACAAATATCATGTAATCAGTATGAAAGACGATTGGAAAACGATATTTCCAGACAAATAATTCCGAATTAGTAAAAATCAAAAAGAAACAGTTTTTACAAAGTTGAGGCTGTTTCTTTTTTGACTAAAAAGATGATTGATAATCTTTAAGTATACGATTATGAAAATTATGAGATCACAAAACGCCCTAAAGTTATTTCTAAGCATAACTTTTTTACTTTCAAGTTTAGTCGTATCGGCACAAGAAGAGCCTAAAGCTGGAACAAGTGCACAAGAACTTGCCGATAAAATGGCAAATCCTGTAGCGAGCTTAATTAGTGTGCCGCTGCAAAACAATCTTACTTATGGAATTGGTCCGTATAATGGAATAAAATATCAGATCAATATACAGCCAGTTGTTCCTTTTAAATTAAGTGAGAATCTAAATTTAATTACTCGTTATATTCTTCCAGTTGTAGATCAGCAAGATGTTACGGGAGAAAACACACATGAGTTTGGTTTAAGTGACGCAACAGTAACTGCTTTTTTTGCTCCTAAAACAAAGGGAATTATTTTAGGAGTTGGTCCTGCTTTTTTAGTGCCAACCGCGACAGAAAAATTTTTAGGAACAGAAAAATTTGGAATTGGACCTAGTGTTTTGGTCATGCACCAAGGCAAAGGACTTTCTATAGGTTTTCTGGCCAATCAAATTTGGTCTGTTGCAGGAGCTAATGATCGGGCCGATTTTAATCAGTTTTACACACAATTATTTCTAACACATAGTTATAAAAGTGGTGCGAGTTTAGGTATTACTTCAGAGATTACGCAAAACTGGCAAGGCAATTCGACGCTAATTACCGTTAGTCCAAATGTTGGAGCCATTACCAAATTAGGAAATCAGACGATGCAATTTGCTGTTATGCCTTTAATACCAGTTGTAGGGCATTCAAGCATAAGACCAGATTGGGGACTTAGAGCGGTGGTAGCCTTCATATTTCCTGGTTCTTAAAACGAACTTCATATTGTTTTTAAATCAAAATCTATTAGATATATGAAAAAAGCTATAGCACTGTTATTACTTTTAGTACTAATAATTTCATGTAAATCAGATAAAAAAGAAAATACAGTTTCGATTAATGAAACGGTAAAAGATACCGTAAAATCTGTTGTTCCAGGACCAGTTCCCGATGTTGTAATGACAAAAGAATATGTTTATCAGCTTGGAAAACAAATGTATTTCTGGGGATGGCCATTGGTAAATATGCACAATCGCGTATTGGTAATGCGAAAAGTGCCTATGCCGGGACTTAATGGCGGAGCAGTTCCTGTTGCGCCAGTAAATAATTTGTGCATGACATCAGATTATATTACGCCATTTGAACGCTATGTTGCCTGTCCAAATCAGGATGTAGTTTACGGATTCGGAATTATGATGCTGAATGAAAGTCCTGTTGTAGTTCAGGTTCCAGATTTTGGAGATCGTTTTTGGGTGGTTCAATTAGGAAACCAGCGTACAGACGGAATTGCAAAATTGGGCGCCATGTATGGCAGTAAAAAAGGGTTTTATTTAATCGTAGGACCAGGATGGAATGGAAAAGTGCCTGACGGCATTACAGAAGTTTTTCATAGCGATACAAACTTAGCTTTTGTAATTCCGAGAGCGTTTTTGAATAATACTGAAGAAGACAGAAAAGCGATTCAGCCTGTTATCAATCAATTGATGGCATATCCTTTAAGTGAATACGATGGAAAAGTAAAAACAAAAGAATGGGCAAAAATACCATCATTTCCTGATCCAAATAAAAGTGAAGGCGGAAAAGAAGTTGCTTTTGTAATTCCAGAGAAATTTTTCCAAGAATTTCCAAGTATTCTAAAAGAAGTTCCGCCATTAAGAGGAGAAGAAGCCCTTTATGCGCAGTTTAATTCAGTACTAGATGCAACTAAAAAAGACAGTACTCTAATGCCTATTTTAACAAAAGCAGCTATAGATGCTGAGCGCGAATTAATAGAGCCACTTCGTCAATTCAAAAACGTAGGCGTACCGGTAGGAAACTATTGGAATACGACAAAAAATGGAGCAAACTTTGGTACCGATTATCTCAGCAGAACAAGTGCTGCGAGAGCAAATATATTTGTAAACCAGCCGCAGGAAACCATTTATTACAATCAGGATTTAGATAATAAAGGTGTTGAATTGAATGGAAAATCAAACTACACCATCACTTTTACGAAAGATTTAATTCCGAAAGTAAAAGGTTTCTGGTCACTTACCGTTTATGATCACAATCATTTCTTTTTTATAAATGATGCCAAAATTTATTCGTTAGGAACGAAAAATAAAGATTTGAAATATAATACAGATGGCTCGCTAACCCTATATTTCCAAAACACGAAACCATCTGCAGACAAAGTCAGCAATTGGCTTCCTGTTCCAAAAGATAAGTTTGGGCTTTTATTACGTTCTTATTGGCCAGAAGAAAGCATGATAAAAGGCTATACGCCGCCATCTTTGGTAAAAGGATAAAACGCTAATTAAAAGTTATGCCTGAAAAATCTAAAGATATCGAAGAAACCATATTTGATCCATTGGCATCAAAGGCAGAACGTTATGAAAAAGGCGCTTTGATCAGAAAAAAAGTGCCTTTGTCAAAACATCAGGAATGGAATTCTTTTAAGAATCGAAAAGATCCTGTAGACATTTTGATTCAGACCAGTATAGGAAGAGTTGAAAGTTTATTGCCTATTCGATACAGAAGAATGATGGAATCGCCTTTTTCATTTTACAGAGGAGCTGCCGCGATTATGGCTGCAGATTTGGCCCATACGCCTGTATCGGGAATAAACCTTCAGCTTTGCGGTGATTGCCATTTAATGAATTTCGGCGGATTTGCAACTCCTGAACGCAAATTGGTTTTTGATATTAATGATTTTGACGAAACATTTCCAGGTCCTTGGGAATGGGATGTAAAAAGATTGGCAGCCAGTTTTATCATTGCGGGACAATGGCGAAAATTCTCCAACAAAAACGGTAAACAATTTGCGTGGAATGTTGCAGATAGCTACAAACGGCACATGTTGGATTACAGTAAATTATCTGCCCTTCAGATTTGGTATGCCGATATTGATTTTGCAGAAATGATTGAGTTAGGAAAAGACAAAGAGCTCAAAGAATTTCATCATAAAAGAATAAAAAAAGCTTCAGAATATACCGCTCATGAAAAAGAGTTTGCAAAGATGACTTATTTTGATGGAGCCAGAGCCCGCATAAAAGATGATCAGCCTTTGATATTTCATCCTAGCGGAGATCTTGAAAAGCAAATTAATAAAGAAGGCGAGATTATTCATAAAAGATATGTCGAATCGCTATCAGAAGATAAACAGATTTTGTTAAGCCGATATAGAATTCATGATATAGCCATAAAAGTAGTGGGTGTAGGAAGTGTTGGAACGCTTTGCGGCATCAGCTTATTAATGTCTGCTACGGGAGAACCTATTTTTTTGCAATTTAAAGAAGCCAGAAAAAGCGTATTAGAAGAAAATGTAAAAATTAAAGGAAAATATAAGCATCAGGGCGAACGTATTGTTATGGGGCAAAAACTGATGCAATCGGCGTCTGATATGTTTCTAGGCTGGACAAATGACAGCACAGGTAAGTTCTTCTACATTCGACAGCTTAGAGATGCCAAAATAAAACCAATTCTCGAAATTATGAAGCCCAAAAATATGGCAGATTACGCCAAAGCTTGCGGTTGGGCACTGGCAAGAGCTCATGCGCGTTCGGGAGATCCGTCTTTAATTTCGGGTTATATTGGAGATACAGACGAATTTGCTGATGCAATTGCTGAGTTTTCGATGCTGTATGCCCATCAAAACGAATTGGATTACCAAAAAATGCTGGAAGCAATAAAACACGGAAAATTGCCTGTAGCGCCAGAAATTTAGTTTTTTTTCTTAATAGAAAAAAGTATTGTAGCCGTACAGGGTAAATAGAATAAAAAAACAAAATCTTGAAGCCAAAAAGCCGCGAAAACAAAGGCGTAAGATTTTATTTATTTAATAGTGTTAATTAAATAAAATAATTTATCTTTGAGAGTGATCTAAGTAATTGTTTAATAGTGGTTTGTGCTATTTGAAACAATTATTACGATTAAGCCCCCTCCGTTCAAGATTTTTACGATTTTAATAGATTCGAGTTAAACTGATTTAATTATTAATTTAATAAATACCACAACATGAATATTAAAAGAACAAATCTTCGCATAATCCCAATTCTATTCTTGGGCTTGTTTTACAGCTGTTCTCCAACTGTAAAAGTGACAACTGATTATGATCATGGTGCTAATTTTAGTGAATACAAAACATTTGCCGTTTACGATTTAAAAGCACAGCAAGGTCAGGTTAATCAGCTGAATGTTGACCGTGTTACCAAAGCAATTAGAAACGAAATGCTGGCAAAAGGATTTACAGAATCCAGCACTCCAGATTTAAAGGTTAATGCCGTTTCTATCTTAAAAAACAAAACTTCTGTTAGTGCCAATACCGATTTTTACGGATACGGAGGAATGTACCGCCCTTACGGTTATTGGGGAGGCGGTGCTATGATGGGTGGTGCCAATACAACATTTAATACCTACGATTATGTTGATGGCTCGCTGGTAATAGACATTGTCTCTACAAAAACAGATAAGTTGGTTTGGCAGGGAATCGGAAATGCTGAAATAGACAGCAAACCAGATAATCCAGAAGAATTTATTAATAGTTCTATCCAAAAAATACTAGCTGGTTTCCCTCCGGGAGCCGTTAAAAAATAATGAAACAAATAAAGTTTTGTACTTGCCATTTTCGGCAAGTACAGGCTTTACTCTTGTAGCCCCTTTTCGCATTCTATTTTTAAGATAATAATACCACACTAATAAACTTAAAAAATGATCGATATACTACTCTCCCTTTTCTTTTTCGTAGCCACAATTGCTGGACTCGCAACCTCAATTATGGTTTTATTTTCCAGAAAAAACTATTCTAAAAGCTTCTTTTTAGGCATGTTTTTACTGAGCCTGGCGGTAGTAAGTATCTACAATTTTTATTTGTCGGCCAATTTATTTAAAAATTTCCCAGATCTCTTTACTATCACAAAAGCGTTTATATTTTTAACCGCTCCATGCTCATTTTTGTATGTTAGAAACATTTTATCATTAAATAAAAGTTTCAGAAAATACGATTGGCTTCACTTTATGCCATTCATTATTTATTTCTTTTTAACGCTGATTGTTTATGTTGGAAGTTACACCGATATAAAAGCGGTCGATTATATTGCAGGACTAATCAAAAATCCATTTTCTGTTTTAACGTTGACGATTTGGCTTTTCTATGTATTTTTTCAAACCATGTTGATTTTAAACTATGATCTGAAAAAATTTAAAGGAAACCAATTTCATCACAATAAAGTAATCAATTGGATTAGAGTGTACAATCTCATGATTTTGTTCTTGTTTTCGGCGCTTTTTGTTCATCATTTTTTACTTCAAAAAGTAGACGCATCAGATCTTTCCTGTTATGTGCTAATTTCTTCTGTATTGTTTTTTACAGTTGGCTGGCTTTATTTCAGACCGCAGATTTTTCATGATGAAGAAGAAACATTCGATTTTGTGGTTGATAATACATTAGTAGTAAAAACCAAAGAAATCAAGACTACGATTCCAATAGTAAACGAATTGCCTCTAGAGAAAAGAGAAGAATACCTTTTGAAACTAGATTATGTTTTAAATTCTAAAAACCTATTCTTAAAAAAGGATTTCGTAATCAGAGATTTGTCTGACGAGACGGGAATATCAGTGCACCATTTGTCCAATTTGATTAATTCTGAATTTGGTCTTCATTTTCAAGACTATGTAAATCTTAAACGAATTGAATATTTTAAAGATAAAATAAACGATCCCGAGTGGAAAGATTTATCATTAGAAGGCATGGCGTGGGGTTCTGGTTTTAAATCCCGAACAACTTGTTTCAGAGCGTTTATAAAACACACCGGAAAATCTCCTTCAGAATATTTTAAAACGATTAGAATTAATCCTGATCGTTCAGAAGCTTATTATTTTAAGTAAAGTTCTTTCCTCATAAATTAAAAAGTTCAGAGCCTTAATTCATTCAAAATATTCCATCATGAAAGCAAAAATTAATGATTCGGAAAAAATAGTGCAATCGGTTTTAACCATTATGCTGCTATTGATTTCTTTTTATAGTAATGCACAATTAAAAGGAGCTCACATTTTGGGTTCTATGGGACTTCAGTCTGGAACACAAGCTCCAGAAAATACTTTGAGCGTGTACATTCCAGGCTATATTTACAGCGCATCATCTTTGCGAAATAGCGACGGAGACAAAGTCGGAGATCCAAATCTTACCATGTTTCTTACTGGTGTTGGTGCCAATTTTGTCAGCGATTTCAAAATTTTGGGAGCCAATTATGGAGCTACGCTTTTAATAGCAGGAGCTTCAAACACTATTCAAGGCAGTTATATTGACTCCAAAAGCGATTTTGCTTTTACAGACATGTACATACAGCCAATCCAGTTAGGCTGGCACAACAAAAGAGCCGATTTTGTCTTTAGCTACCAAATGTTTCTTCCAACAGGAAAATATGAAGCAGGAGGCAGTGATAATAGCGGTTTAGGAATGTTTGTAAACGAATTCTCCGGAGGAACAACATTGTTTTTTAATGACAAAAAAACATTTCATTTCTCGGCATTGGCCTCTTATGAAATCAATGGAAAGAAAAAAGATACCGACATCAAAACTGGAGATATCTTAAGCATTGAAGGCGGTTTAGGAAAAACATTTTATTGCATGAATGCCGAAAAAACAGCTCCGAAAGGAATATTAAATGCTGGTTTAATTTATTATCTGCAATACAAACTGTCAGATGATGAAATTCCGGTAGGGAATATTTTTGTAATTGAGCCAGACAAAGATCATGTCAATGCCCTAGGAGCAGAGGTTAACTATCTGCATATTGGCAGTATGACGAATGTTGGTTTTAGATGGCTTGGAGAAATAAATGCAGAAAATAGATTTCAGGGAAATACTTTTTTTATCACGCTGGCACACGTTTTCAGTCTGAAGAAAAAATAATTTACAGACTTGCATTTTTGAAGGCTTAGAGTTTTAAGAATGAATTACAAACGATTTAGATTCTTTATGAAAAACAGAAAACCATCACAAAAAATCATTCTTTTTTTACTTCTATCTCTTTGGTCGTTTAACTTTACAAACGCACAAAAATATCATATAAGTGTAAAAGACTCTCTAGATGGCGCTTTCGATTTAAGCGATTATATTATTTATGCACACGGTTTTATTGTCGTTCCAACCATTATTACAGAACCCGCTTTAGGAGGAATTGGAGGCGCAGTAGTTCCGATTTTCTTAAAAAAACACGCGCCGGTTGTAGACGAAAACGGTAAAAAACGCTTTATAAATCCCGACATAACAGGAGGAATGGGAATGTACACCGGAAACAAAAGCTGGATGACAGGAGCTTTTCGGTCTGCAACACTTATAAAACCTAGAATTTTATACCGAGTTATGGCAGGTTACGGCGATGTAAACTTATCGTTTTATGCCAACAATATTCCCAAAGCAAACGATCAGGAATTTAAACTCAATTTTAGATCAACCATTTTTTATACCCAATGGCTCAAACAGTTCAGAAATGCAAAATGGAGCGCAGGACCGCAATATTTGTTTTTAAATTCTAAAATAAATCTGCCCGATGTAAGCCTTCCGCCGCCTTTTGTAAATCCAAAAGACATTAAAAGCACCATAAGTCAATTTGGTGGCGCCATTCAGTTTGACGGACGCGATAATATATTTACGCCAGATAAAGGAATAAGGATTCAGTCCGACTTTTTCTGGTCAGATAATGTACTTGGAAGCGATTATGATGCTTGGCGAATAAACTTATCGGCAATTGGATATTATCCGTTGGCGAAAACATTAATTGGCGGACTTAGGATAGAAGGAGAGCAGGCGTTGGGGAGTCCGCCTTTTTATCTAAAACCAGGAATCAATTTACGAGGAATTCCTGCGGCACGATATATGGGAAACACCAGTATTGTGACCGAAGCCGAATTGCGCTGGGATTTCTACCGTCGATGGAGTATTATGGGATTTGGAGGACTTGCAAGCGCGTTTAACGATTGGGACAAAGCTTTTGCAAAACCCGTTGTGTACAGCTACGGAACAGGTTTTAGATACCTAGTTGCCCGAAAGTTTAAACTCCGAATGGGGGTAGACGTTGCCCGCGGACCAGAAGACTGGGCGTACTATATCGTTTTTGGAAGCAACTGGCTGCGATAACTAAAAAAGGAAAAAACTTGTAAGAAGTTAATTTATAAAAAATTATGCTCAAAAAGCCTCTGTAAAGAATTACCGAGGCTTTTTGTATTAAATGTCCTAATAATCAGAGTCATTAAGAAAACATTAACAACTAAACATAACACAAATTGTATAATATTTAATTGTTTTGTAACAAATTGGAAACATTGGCGACTAATTTTGTTAAATCTTAAACATAAATTATGAATACATTTTCATTCAAATCAGTGTTTGCCGCTTCAGTATTTTTAGCTGGAACTGCAGGCTGTTTTGCGCAAGACGTATTAGTAAATTCACTAAAACTAAACGCAAGCGACAAAAGTAAAGAGAACTTCAAATTTACAGAAGTAATTAACTTAGGAACAACATCGGTAAAAAACCAAGGTTCATCTGGAACTTGCTGGAGTTATGCTTCAAACTCATTCTTAGAGTCAGAAATGATTCGTTTAGGAAAACAGCCGGTAGAGCTATCTCAGATTTATTCTGCAAGAAATGTGTATGTTGACAAAGGAGAAAACTACGTTCGTATGCACGGCGCGATTACACTTGGAGACGGAGGAGCTTTGCACGATGTAATCAATATGTACAAAAAATACGGAACTGTGCCGAGAGAAGTTTACACTGGTTTGAACTATGGAACAGACAAAAATAAATTTGCTGAAATGGGCGCTTTAATCGAAGGATTTTTGACGGCTGTTGTAAAGAATCCGAACGGAGAATTGACTCCAACTTGGAAAAAAGCTTACGCAGCAATGATCGATTCTTATTTAGGAAAAGCACCAGAAAACTTTACATACAAAGGGAAAAACTATACGCCACAATCTTTTGCAAAAGAAATGGTTGGAATTAACCCAGACGAATATGTAGAAATGTCTTCTTATAACAATGTGCCTTACTACCAAAAAACAACGATGATGGTGCCAGACAACTGGTCACTAGATCAGGTTTACAACGTAAAAATAAATGACATGACTGATGTTATCGACAATGCGTTGAAAAAAGGATACACTGTGGCGTGGGCAACAGATGTGAGCGAGAAAACGTTCAGCTGGAAAAACGGTGTGGCGTATGTAGCGACTAAAAAATTCGATGATATGACTGCAGAAGAAAAAGCAGACTTATTTAACGGACCAAAAGCTGAACCAGAAATTACTCCAGAAATGCGTCAAGCAGCGTTTGATAACTACACTACAACAGACGACCACGGAATGCACATTATTGGTCTTGCAAAAGATCAAACGGGTAAAGAATATTATATCGTAAAAAACTCTTGGGGAGAAACAAACGACTACAAAGGTTTCTTGTTTGTAACTAAGAATTTCGTAAAATATAAAACGACTGCTCTTCTAGTAAACAAAGGAGGAATTCCTGCAGAAATTGCTAAGAAATTAGGGGTTTAATAATTTAAAATAAATATTTAAAGTAAAAAAAGCAACATTTTGAGTAATGTTGCTTTTTACTTATAAGCAATTATTAGTTTTGTTAATCTTTTAAAAATGTGATCACTAACTATTGAAAATATCAAGATGCTTGTCAAAAAAATTATTTGAACAAGTGAATTTTTGAGACATGTTTTTATGTTTTTCCAGTGTTCTATAATACCCTTTGAAATTTTCATAATGACTCTTGTAGGAAGCAAGCAGATCTTCACAATCTTTTATTACAAAAAAGCCATCTTTATTTGAACCAATTCGATTACTTCTTTTTAAAGGAGATATTAACCAATTTAAAATATTGCTGTTTGATAGTTCAACCTCACTAATTCCAATTTTTCTAATTTCTAATATAATATCATTAGTTTTTATTGGGTTACTGCTTTTGTGGCCAGCATCATCTAAAACATTATACAAAGTATTTCTTAATGATACCAAATCTCTTATAAAACTAGTTGAGTAACCTTTTTTATGACCTTTTCCTAGAATTCCAATTTTATTATACTTTGTTATTTCACTCTCTTTTTTATTTAATTTAAGACCAAATTCCTCAAAGTCTTTTACATTATGTGAAAATGTATGCAAAACACAGTTGTCAAATAATATATTTTTAGCATCTTCCCAAGGGTTCTTATATTTATTGGCTTCTGAAAAATAATGAAATTTAACATACATTAATGCATTATGTACGCTTATATCAATCATCTTATTTTGAATGGAAGATTTATCATAATAACTCCCTAAGTCATCAATAATCTTATTATGAAGTAAATCTTCTAAATTATCTAATTCAGTTAAAATATGATTATCATTTACATCATCTAATTCTTCCAAAATATGGGCTTCAGTTTGCCAGTATAATGAGTTTGTTAGAGCAATATTACTTCTTTTAAAAACAGATTTGTCTTCTCCAGTTATTTCAATAGATGTCTCAATCAAAGTGTCTAAGTGAGAATTAAAATTCCTTGTTAGACCTTTGCTCCTATAATTATCAGTTAGAACAATATTCTCTATTTGATTTTTTGTTATGTCTAATATACTATTTGCATTCATGATGCTAACTTTTGTATAATAATTTTTTCATTTGGGATAGTTTCTATTTCAATATCACATCGATTATACTTGTGGTTCCTTATATAATCATGTGTTGAATCTAAAGGCTCAATATTTATTATCTGCATTTTATAATCAAGCTCATTATCTGAAGTTAATTTGTCCAGATACTTTTTTATTTTTTGTGATTTTGACCAAGGATTTTTTGTATGTCCCAATATTAATATTTGTCCATTTTCATTTAACAGGGTACCAGCTCTATTTAAAAAATCTTTCGCATGACCAGGACCTAAAAAACCGAATTCATTAGGATTACAAAAGATTAAATTATCAAAAGTTCGTCCTTCTAAATCATGCTCAAAATAATTACATCCTGCATCTAAATAATGACAATCGTGATTCTCATAATCTATTATACTTTTAAAATGTGGCAGATTTGGTATGTTTAAGTCAGTCATATAACATTTTGGAAATTCTTTTTTTCCAAAGTGGCTTTTACTGGCTCCAAATTCAATGTTATTTACTTCTAAATCATTTGGAAAATTATTATAATTTTCTAGTTCATTATCATTAATATCATTTATTGGCATAATAAGTTTTTTCTTGTAAATATATTATTTTTTTCATACTTTGTAGAAAAAAATAATGGATGTAAAGCAATTATTATCAGACATAAAAATAGAAGAAAACTTTCTTCTTGATGACATTTCATTGTTTGAAAATTTGAAATATAATTGTAAATGGAATAACGAGATAAGATCAAGAAAAACTGCGAGTTACGGTATTCCTTACAACTATTCTAATATTTCATATCAATTTATTCCTTTTCCAGATGAAATTTTAAAAATTGCATTAAAGATAGAAGAAAAACTTGGTTTTTCACCTAATAATTGTCTTATAAATTATTATGATAAAGGTGATTCAAAAATGGGTTTTCATTCTGATCAAGTTAATATTTTATCTGAAAATACGGGTATTGCAATAGTTTCTCTTGGTAACAAAAGAATTATGAGATTTAAAAATAAGAATGATTATAATATTGTTTTTGATATTTCAATTTATCCGAATAGTTTATTTTATATGAGTCAGATTATTCAAGAGTTTTGGCTTCATTCTATTTTGTCAGAAATAGAAAATGATAATTCGGAAAGAATAAGTTTGACTTTTAGAAAGTTAAAGATGTAATGATTTTCAAAGAAATTCATTTCTATATTATTAATTGGTAATGAGATTAATTAATAATGAGGCATGGCTACTTCCCCTTCAACAACCTCTCCAAATACTCCACTTTCTCTTTCTCAGCCAAAACCAAACGCTCATAAAGTTCCGCAATTTTATCAATTGGGTTGAAAGTTGGGTGATAATTCATTGAACTGGAAATCAATGTAGAATTGTCACTACTTGTATTGTGATAAGTGTTTCCAATAATATTAAATATTGCTTCATCACTAAAATTTTTAATAGTGTCGACAGAAACATCTAAAACTTCCGCAATTTTCGCCAATTTTTCATCATCAACCGTTTCGCTTCCTTCAATAGAAGAAACATATTGTTGGCTTACGCCAATAGCAATAGCAAGTGCTTCTTGTTTCATTCCTCTAAGCTCTCTAATTCGGCTTATGTTTCTGCCAATATGTTTTGGTTTTGCTGTTGTAGTCATAGCTCAAAGATATTTAAAATTTCTCTAAAAAATATTAGTGTTGTTAAATACAATAGGATTAGCTGTTAAGAACAACTTTTTGTTTTTGGTAAATACTGCTTTATTGTTTAATCTAGCCGAAACAAAAATACAATTTTTCGTACAATAAAAATTAAACGCCATGAAAACAGAAAACCAAAACAACGCAAATCAAAAGAAAGTAATAGAATCGGTAGCCAGATTGGTATCAGACATTTGTTTCGACGGAGAATTTAAAAACCATCCCGAATACTTAACTGAAATTTTTGAATATCTTTTAGAAGCAGAATCGGGAAACAACCGTGAGTTGCGACTTAAAATGTTAAGCTGTATTAGAACTGCCAAAATGCTAGCCAAAACTCTAGAGCCGTTTTCAGACGAAGAAATACAAAAAGCCTGCGTTCAGATGGTAAATTCGTAAAAAGAAGCATTTAATCGTTTTTCTGTGTCATTTGCAGTGAGAATAAAGCTAAGTAGAAGAAAATCAGTAACTTTAATGTGAGTTTTTTATTGGAGCATTAATTTTATTCAAAAATCATGAAAAAGTATGAAGCAGTTATGGTTACACTTGCGTTCGTATTTTCTCTCGGCTGTTTGGCCCAGCGCACAAACAATGCCTCTGCGTCTCCAGCAACAGGAAAAACGACACTATTGACGGATAATCTTGCTACGAATAGTGATTATGTTATACAATCTTATTATGTAGAGGAGAGAATAAATAAACTTTTTGGAGGTAGAATTATTACCTACCAAGTTTCAAAATTGGACATGGTCGATACTTACGATCTTGGTCCTAATAACACGAGAACAGTAATTCCGAATTACGTAAAAAGAAAACCAAAAGTAGCTCCAAATACAATAGAAGCCAAAGCAACCGTAGCCAATTTGCACGCTGCTGTAGAACCTGTTAAGGTCGAAATCACGGCTCCTGCTCCTACAACTTCAAAATATGTAACGGTTAATATGGTAGACACCTACGAAAAAGTAATTGACAAAGGCTACAAATCTGTCGATATGCTGAAAAAAGTGGCAGACCGCTTTTATTTTGAAGGGAATCTAACCGCAGCAGTTGGCTATTACGAGAAGTTATTTGCTGAAGCCAAAGATCTGGATGTTATTTACTATTACAGATACGCACAGTCCTTAAAATCAATAAATGAAAATGAAAAAGCAGATGCTTTGATGAAAAGGTTCAAAAGTGAGACTTTGAGTATGAAGTAAGTTGCTGTTATTTTTTTACCGCAGAGTACGCAGAGATTTTACGCAAAGATCGCTAAGTTATTTTTTAAGCGATATCTAAATATTAAGTTCGCAAAGCTTTGTGTATAGAGTTTTGTGAGCTTTTTTGTTTGCGAGAAGATTTTTAACGCAGAGGACGCTAAGATTTTACGCAGAGAGCGCTGAGGTTTTTTGAAGTTAAATCTAAAGATTAAGTTCGCAAAGCTTTGTGGGCTTTTTTTATAGAGATAGTTTGTCATTTCGACGAAGGAGAAATCTTCGCGAGAAACTCGCCAAAGATTTGACATACTTTACGGAGCTACTTGTGAAGATTTCTCCTTCGTCGAAATGACAAAATTGAAGCTTTGTGGCTAAAAAGGAGGAATGATTAGTTTAGACAAAGCTTTGCGAACTCTTCGGCTTCTATTGAGTTAAGTATAAAAAACTCTTAGCGAACTTTGCGTAAAATCTTAGCGCCCTCTGCGGTAAAAAAAACATTTGGGATTACTGCAAAAAAAAAGACGATCAATTTGATCGTCTTTTTTTAAGCTCCCCCTCTTGGGCTCGAACCAAGGACCCTCTGATTAACAGTCAGATGCTCTAACCAACTGAGCTAAGGAGGAATCACCTTAAAGGTAAATATGTTTGCTAAAAAAAGTTGCTCCCCCTCTTGGGCTCGAACCAAGGACCCTCTGATTAACAGTCAGATGCTCTAACCAACTGAGCTAAGGAGGAAGTTGTTGCTCTTTTTAGCGAGTGCAAATATAAAACTATTTTTAGTTTCTCAAAAACATTTTCGCTCTTTTTTTGACTTTTTTTTACTTGCCTACAATGGCTTTGTAAATGTCGTTACCGTTAGCAAACAGTAGTAGTGAAATAAGTAAAACAAAACCAACCATTTGCGCATTCTCTAGGAATTTATCGCTTGGTTTTTTGCCACTAATTATTTCATACAATAAAAACATAACGTGTCCGCCATCAAGAGCCGGAATTGGCAATAAATTCATAACTCCAAGCATAATTGACAATAAAGCCGTGATTGACCAGAAAACTTCCCAGCTCCAAGAACTTGGAAAAATATTGTAAATCGCAGCAAAACCACCTACTTGTTTGTACGCTTTTGTTTCTGGATTAAAAATCATTTTCAATTGTTTTCCGTAACCTACTAATTGATCTTTTCCTTTTTGAAGACCAACCGGAATAGATTCGAAGAAACCATATTCTTTTTTGCTTATTTTATAGTAGCCTAGTTTTTCTAAAGATTTCATGTCTAAACCACCAGAAAAAACGCCTAAAGTTCCTTCTGCAGAAACTTTCACATTAAGAGGTGTTTCTTTTAAATCACGTAATACAACTGCAGAAATCTCTTTTCCTTTATTTGCAGCTAAGATTGATTTTGCTTCGTCAAAATATTTAACTTTTTGTCCGTTAAGAGAAAGAATCAAATCTTTTGCTTTTAAATTCTGATTAGGAGATTCTTCTGGAACTTTTCCAATAGCAAAAGGATAACGAATACCTACAAGAAGTCCTTTTTCTGTTTTAGAAAGTTGATCAACAAAATCTGTTGGCATTGTAATAGTCTGCTGTTGCCCGTTTCTTTCAATTAAAACGTGTTTTGCCATGATGATATTCATGTTCATATCACTGTCATAAGCGTCTACTGTTTTTCCGTCAATAGAAACAATTTTATCTCCCGTTTTAAAACCAGCTTTAAGCATAGCAGGATTTTCAATAGCAACACCATCTTTTAAGTCAGCATTGGCGATGTAAGTATCTCCGTAAGCAAATGCCATTCCGATATAGATAATAAAAGCTAAGATAAAGTTTACGGTAACCCCGCCAAGCATAATAATTAAACGCTGCCAAGCTGGTTTGGTACGAAACTCCCAAGGTTGAGGAGGCAGAGCCATTTGCTCTTTGTCCATACTTTCGTCAATCATTCCAGAAATTTTCACATAACCACCAAGCGGCAACCATCCGATACCGTATTCTGTTTCTCCGATTTTCTTTTTGAAAAGTGAATATTTAACATCAAAAAACAAGTAAAATTTTTCGACTCTAGTTTTAAACAATTTAGCAGGGATAAAATGCCCTAATTCATGAAGAATAATAAGTAAAGATAAACTCAATAGAAATTGAGAGAGTTTGATAACTATATCCATTTGTTGTTTTTAATTCGTATTTAACGCACAAAAGTAGCGTTTTCTAATTTAATATAAAGGTGCAAGATAGTGTTTAAGATTTTAAATGTTTGTTAATTAATAAACATTTCGATTTCTCGTTTTAGCAAGATGCCGTAACTTTACTTTTCAAACACTGCCTTATTCAATTGGTAGTAAAAATTCATAAAAAGTTACAGTATATGGCAACGAAATTATTTTCTCCTCTCACCATAAAAAAAATCACTTTAAAAAATAGAATCGCTATTTCGCCAATGTGCCAGTATTCGGCAATAGACGGATTTGCAAACGATTGGCATCTCGTTCATTTGGGCAGCCGTGCTACTGGAGGTGCTGGATTGATTATTCAGGAAGCCACGGCAGTTTCTCCAGAAGCCAGAATTTCTCCTTCTGATCTTGGAATTTGGAAAGACGAACATATCGAGAAACTAAAACAAATCAACGCATTTATTGTTTCTCAAAACTCCATTCCCGGAATTCAATTAGCACACGCTGGCCGTAAAGCAAGTGTTTCGGCTCCTTGGCTTGGGAATAAAAAATTAGATTTCGCTCAAGGCGGATGGCAGACTGTTGCACCAAGTGAGATTCCGTATCATGATGATGAGCCGTTTTTGCCTGAAGCTTTAGATCAAAACGGAATTCAAAAAGTAATTTCAGATTTCAAAACTGCCACAAAAAGAGTGGTAGAAGCGGGTTATCAAGTGCTAGAAATTCATGCGGCTCATGGTTATTTGCTACATCAGTTTTTATCGCCTCTAACAAACGCACGAATGGATGAATACGGAGGAAGTTTTGAAAATAGAATTCGTTTTACTTTAGAAATTGTTGAAGCCGTGCAATCAGAATGGCCTTCAGATTTGCCGTTATTGGTGCGAATTTCGGCAACCGATTGGGCACAAAACGGATGGAATCCAGAAGAATCTGTACAGCTTTCTAAAATATTAAAAGAAAAAGGAGTAGATTTAATCGATGTTTCGTCAGGCGGATTGGTTTCGCATCAAAAAATTACATTAGGATCAGGATATCAGGTTCCTTTTGCAGAAAAAGTGAAGCAAGAAGCCAGCATTGCAACAGGCGCTGTCGGATTAATTACAGAAGCAAGTCAGGCAGAAGAAATCTTAAATAAGAATCAGGCCGATTTGATTTTATTCGCCAGAGAATCTCTGAGAAACCCGAATCTGCCTTTGGACTTTGCTAAGGATTTAGGAGACGATATTCAATGGCCAAAACAATACGAAAGAGCTAAACTTTAATATTTTATTAGCCACGAATTCACGAATTTATTTTAAAATTATAATTCGTGAATTCGTGGCGGAAAAAACAGATTCAGATGCAGAAAATTAAAACAGCATTATTATCATACGGAATGTCGGGAAAAGTTTTTCACGCTCCATTTTTAGATCTTCACGAAGGATTTGAATTATTAGGTTCTTGGGAAAGAAGCAAAAAATTAATCCAAGAAGATTATCCATACGTAAAAAGTTACGCTTCGCTAGACGAATTATTAAACGATGATGTCGATTTGGTAATTGTAAACACTCCAGTAGGAACGCATTACGAATATGCTAAAAAAGTACTTTTGGCAGGAAAACATGCAGTGGTCGAAAAAGCTTTTACAACAACGGCCGCAGAAGCAAAAGAATTGGCGGCAATTGCCAAAGAAAAAGGTTTGAAATTGGCTGTTTTTCAGAATAGAAGATGGGACAGCGATTTTAAAACCATTAAAAAAGTAATCGATGACGGCGTTTTAGGAGATTTAGTCGAAGCAGAATTTCATTTCGACAGATATAATCCGCTGTTAAGTCCGAAAGCGCATAAAGAAACCGCCAATGATGGAGCAGGAGTCTTAAAAGATTTAGGTCCTCATATTATCGATCAGGCTATAAGTCTTTTTGGATGCCCGAAAGCTGTTTTTGGAGACATTCGCGTAACAAGAGAAAATTCTGTTGTAGACGATTGGATAGATTTATCTTTGTTTTATTCTAATTTCAGAGTCCGCCTAAAAGCTGGTTTTTTTGTGCGCGAAGCCCATCCAGCGTACACAATTCACGGTAGAAAAGGTTCTTTCTTAAAACCGCGTGGAGATGTTCAGGAAGACGATTTAAAAGTAGGTAAAAAACCAAACCGAGAATCTTGGGGAACAGAAGACGAAAGCCTTCAAGGACTTTTGCATACCGAAATTGACGGTAAAATTGTGAGAGAAAAAATTCCAACGCTTCAAGGCAATTATTTCAGTTTCTTCGATGGCGTTTATGATTCGATTGTAAACGATAAAAAAGAGCCCGTTACCGCAGACGAAGGCGTAAAAGTAATGCAGGTTATAGAAGCCGCAATTGCAAGTAATGCACAGCAGAAAGTAATAAGCATATCATAGAGATGCGCATCTAAAAAGGTTAGTTTTTATTTTGTAAGCTTCGGAGAAGCGAAATATTTATAGTAGAGAATAAGATTACCATATAAAGCTCCAGCGGAGCGATATATTTTTATAATCTATAATATATGTCGCTCCGCTGGAGCTTT
Organism: Flavobacterium sp. 38; assembly: GCF_057799715.1. Taxonomy (NCBI): domain Bacteria; kingdom Pseudomonadati; phylum Bacteroidota; class Flavobacteriia; order Flavobacteriales; family Flavobacteriaceae; genus Flavobacterium; species Flavobacterium sp. 38. Next base: position 735,666 of record NZ_JBYNWZ010000001.1, read on the forward strand.
TTTCATTTGTTTATTTGCTTAGAAACTTAGTAGCTTAGAGGCTTAGCATCTTAAAAAATTGTAATTTTAATAAACAGAATTCAACTGAAAATCTTTGAATTTATAAACAATAACGTTGTATATTGTGCATAACCTTAGGCTTTATGCACTTTAACGAGCGTTTTTAGTATTTTTGAACACATTCCAATACAAATTCAATATGCTGTTAAATTTTAACCCATTAGCGCTTTTTCAGACCAAAGCAAAAATCAAGAAAGTATTTAGAGAGGCTAAAGCTTCGTATTTAAATCGTATTCGTTTTGCTGTCGGAATGTTTTATTTCGGAATGGGTTTGAGTTTTGCCACATGGGCCAGCCGAATTCCAGATATCAAAACCACTTTGCATTTAACAGAAGGAGACTTGGGATCCATTTTGTTTGCGCTTCCGGTTGGACAGCTGATCGTGATGCCGTTTTCGGGAAAAATGGTAACCAAATTTGGCAGCCATCGTATTCTGATTTTCTCTTTAGTAATGTACGTTTTGTGCTTAATCAATTTAGGATTGGCAACAACATCATTACAATTATCCTTAGGATTATTTTTGTTTGGAGTTTTCGGAAATCTGGCCAATATTGCCGTAAACACACAAGGCGTTTATACCGAAGTTTTATTCAAAAAAACAATCATGTCTTCTTTTCATGGCATGTGGAGTTTTGCTGGATTTACTGGTGCGCTGGTAGGTTTAGGAATGCTGGCTTTGAAATTAAGTCCGCTGCATCATTTTATGATTGTAGCCGGAATTGTTTTATTGATGGTGGCTTTTAACTTCAAATTTTTAGTTAGAGCCAAAGAAAAAAAGAAACCAAAAGAAGAAGGGAAAAAACTATTTGTAAAGCCAGATACGGCTTTGCTTTGGCTTGGAGTAATCGGATTTTGCAGTATGGCAAGCGAAGGTGTTATGTTTGACTGGAGCGGTGTCTACTTTAAAGATATCGTAAAAGCGCCTGGACCATTGGTGGTTTTGGGCTACACTTCTTTTATGATTATGATGGCCAGCGGCAGATTTTTGGGCGACGGCTTAATCAATAAATTTGGGCGCGAACGCGTTATGCAGATTAGCGGTGTCATGATTTCGGCAGGACTTTTTACGGCAGTTTTTCTTCCTTATATAATTCCGTGTACAATTGCCTTTATGTTTGTAGGTTTGGGCGTTGCAACCATTGTTCCTACCGTATATAGTATTGCAGGGAAAAATCCAACAGTGCCAGCGGGCGAAGCGTTAACGATTGTTTCGAGTGTAAGTTTCTTAGGTTTCTTAATGGGGCCTCCAGTAATTGGACATATTGCACAAAGTTTCGGATTGCAGTTTTCTTTTGCCTTTATCGGAATTTTTGGGGTTCTGATTGCTTTTATGGTTTCTAAAATTAGAAGTTAATCCTAATTAAAAATTACTAGAATTTAATAAAATTCAAATAAATTTGTAGGAATTTATTTGTTTTTAAATATTTTTGCTACATTTGAATTCAAGAAAGGCCTGAATTCTAAGCGTTCTTTTTTTTCCAAAAACCAATTTTATCTTTTGAAGAATTATTTCAAAATAAATTGGATTTTTAATGGTAAAAAAATACGCAGTCTTCTTTATTGTATCGTTTTTCAATTTTGCTTTTTCGCAAAAAGAAATAACGGTGTACGGAATTGTTATCGATTCCCGAACACAAAATCCGCTAGAAAATGTAGTGGTTACGATACAAAATACCGCAGTGATGCAGCTCACGTCAAAAACGGGTAAATTTGAACTTCATATATTTCCTAAAAAAGAGCAATTGCTTTTATTGAGAAATCAAGGATATAAAGATTTCCTTTTAAAAGTGCTTTCCAATTCAGGACAAAATATAGATCTCGGAATTTTACAATTAGAAGATACGTATTCAGATGAAGTTCCAGCTGCATTGATTACGCTGTCAGATAATGATTTTTCAGATGACAACAGTTCGTCTGAAATGACCTCTGGACTTTTACAGTCTTCCAAAGATGCTTTCATGCAGGCATCGGCTTTCAATTGGGGACAGGCTCGATTTCGTGTTCGCGGTTTAGATAGTGAAAACGCCGTCACAATGCTCAACGGAATGTCTATGAATAAAATCTACGACGGCAGACCGCAATGGGGGAATTGGGGAGGCTTAAATAATGTGCTCCGAAATCAGGAATTCTCGGTCGGGACAGCAGTTTCGAATTATACTTTTGGAGGCATCTTAGGCACGCAACAGATTTATACCCGCGCTTCTCTGTATCGAAAAGGAGCTTCACTAACTTTTTCTGGAAGCAACACCACTTATTTATGGAGAGCAATTGGCACTTATGCTTCTGGAATGAATGCTGATGGATGGGCTTTTGCGATTTCGGCTGGAAAACGTTGGACGGATGAAGGTTATTTTGAAGGCACAAATTTCGATGCAGATTCTTTTTTTCTTAGTGTAGAAAAGAAATTAAACAAAAAACATTCTATCAATTTTACAGGATTTTATACGCCAAATTCACGCGGAAAAAATTCCGCCAATACCACTGAGGTTACTGATTTAATGGGCGAAAAATACAATTCGTATTGGGGATTTCAGAATGGAGAAAAACGAAATGCTAGAGTAAAAAACGTCGAAGAGCCACTATTTATGCTCAATCATTATTATAAAATTGATGATAAAAACAATCTGAATTCGGCTGTAATGTATCAGTTTGGAAAAGTAGGCAATAGCAATATTGATTATCAAAATGCAGATAGTCCAGATCCTGTTTATTACAGAAAAATGCCAAGCTATTTTAGTTCGCTTTACGCGAAAGATCAAGGCGAATTTTCGGGCGCGTTTACTCCAGATTATGAAAATGCCGAAAAAAACAAAATAGCTTTTTTAGCAAATCCGCAGATTGATTGGGGCGAAATGTATTTTGCGAATCAAAAGCTCGGTACAGACGGTTATATACCTACGCAAAGCCATTATGTACTTTATGAAGACCGAACAGATGATCGTACTTTTGCAGCAAATTCAAATCTAAATTCACAAATCACGCCTAATATTTCTTTTGATGGAGGATTTACTTTTAAGAAATTAAAATCACATAATTTTCAATATTTATTAGATCTTCTTGGCGGAGCATATTTCGAAGATATTGATCCATTTTACAAAGGAAATCTTTCGCAGTCCGATTTGCAGCATCCAAATCGACAAGTCGGGAAAGGAGATGTTTACGGATATAATTATAATTTATTGGCCAGTACTTTAGATGTTTTTGCTCAGTTTAAATTTAATTACAACAAAACCGAATTCTTTTTGGCGCAATCTTATTCAATGTCAGATTATCAAAGAGAAGGATTATATCAAAACGGACTTTATCCGACTACTTCATTAGGAAAAAGCGAAAAGGTAAATTTTGAAAATTTTGGTTTCAAAGGCGGTTTCACTTATAAAATTTCAGGAAAACAATTGCTGTTTTTTAATGCTGCACATTTCACTAGAGCGCCTTCACTAAGAAATACATTCTCGAATGCACGTTTAAATAATACTATTGTTGACGGAATCGAAAGTGAAAATATCACTAGTGCCGAGGCCAATTATGTATACCGTTCGGCAAAACTTAAATTACGTTTAACAGCTTATTATTCGGCAATTAGGAATGCTTCAAAAACTTCTTATTTCTATGCCGAAGGAATTTTTGACAATGGTTCTGGTTACGATCCAACAAACGCATTTGTCAGTCAGACTTTGACAAAATTGGATAAGAAAAATACTGGAGCCGAATTGAGTTTAGAGTATCAGATTTCATCAACATTAAAAACCACTTTATCTGCTGCATTTGGGAATTATATTTATAGCAGCAATCCTTATGTGACAATTACAAACGATGCCAACAGAGCAAAAGAAGGCGCGCAAACCAACTTTGATTTCGGCCCAGCTTTTTTAAAGAATTACAAACAGCCAGGCACTCCGCAACAAGCCTATTCTTTTGGACTGGAATATCGTGATCCGAAGTTTTGGTGGCTTGGCGCTAATGTCAATTATTTGGCCGAAAGCTATATTGATGTTTCGCCGATTTCTAGAACGTCTCAATTTTATATTAATCCAGCCAATGGTTTTCCGTTTCCTGAAGCGACTTCCGAAAGAGGAAATGAATTATTGAAACAAGAAAAATTTAAGCCAATTACATTGCTGAATTTCAGCGGTGGTAAATCTTGGCGTATTCATAAAAAATACGTCGGACTTTTTGCTAGCGTCAATAATGCTTTGGATTTAATGTATAAAACTGGCGGTTTTGAACAAGCAAGAAATGCCAATTTTAGAGCCCTAAATCAAGATATGTCTAGCGGAACACCATCGTTTGGATCAAGATATTATTATGGATATGGTCGAACTTATTTTCTAAATCTTACTGTTGGTTTATAAACTGAAAACTTATTCTTATGAAAAAACTAATTTTATTTTTTGCATTATCATTATTATACAGCTGCAGTCAAGAAGTGGAAGTTCCGCAATTAGCTTGCAATCAGCCCAATCTAGAGGTCAATAAAACGGTAGAAAAAGTTTATGAACTTTCGGGAACGACAGCGAAGCAGTATTTGTACGATGATGTAATAGAAGCTTATGTCGTTTCTAGCGATGAAGGGGGGAATTTTTTTAAAACAATCTCATTACAGACAAAAGCAACCCAAAAAGACCCTGCAATAGGTTTTAGTGTTCCTATTGATGCAACCAATACTTATATCGATTATCGTATAGGAAATAAAGTGTTTGTAAAACTTAAAAATCAATTTACAGATTTGTATTACGGCGGTTTGAGAATTGGGAGTTTGTATGTGAGCAATGCCGGAGATCCAACAATTGGAAGAATTTCTCAAAACGAATACAAAAATGTTTTAAACGCTTCGTGCACCAATATCGACGAAAATGAATTGGTAAAATCACTTTCTATAGAAGAAGCACTTTCAGATTCTAAACTCAATACTTTGATTGAATTAAATGATGTTGAGTTTACCGAAGCAGCATTGGGGCGTCATTATTTTGAAGAATCGAATAATATTGGAGGTTCGACTAATTGGTATTTAAGAGATAAAACAGGAAATCAGGTTATTTTTAGAACTAGCTCTTATGCGAAATTTGCAGATCATTCTGTGCCAGAAGGAAGCGGAAAAGTGCGAGGGATTTTAACCAAATTTAGTTCAGATTATCAGTTTATGGTTCGCTATGAAAGTGATATCGTGATGAACGGAAAAAGAAATACGCCATTTTTTTCAGAAGATTTTCAATCGGTTAAAAACAATGTGAATTTTTCGCTTCCAGGCTGGAGCAATATTGTAGAGAAAGCGACAAAATTGTGGAAAAGCATGGTGTATTCTGGAAATGGATATGCAGAATTTAACACCACAAGCACAACTGCAGCCGAGAATATTGCATGGCTTGTTTCTCCTAAAATTAATCTGACAGGATATAAAAATGCTGTTCTTTCGTTTAGAAGTGCACAACATGACTTAAAAATAGACTCGCCTTTAAATACTTTGGAAGTATATGTTTCAACCAATTTTGACGGGGCAAGTGTCACCAAAGCAAAATGGACAAAATTAGAAGCAAAAGTGCCAACACTTGCAACGCCTTCTCGCGAGTTTATCAGTTCTGGCGGAATCGATCTTTCTGCTTATTCTGGAAACATACATATTGCATTTAAATACATCGGATCTGGAAAAGACAAAACATTAAATGGCGCTTTTATGGTAGATGATGTTAAAATATTTGGAGAAAAGTAAAAAGATGTTATGTTGTAAAATAATTCTTATATTTGATTTAATAAAATATAAGATATGCTTTACTTAAATACATTTTCTTATAATAACTATCTGACTTATGAAATACTTTCAGGAGATACTCTAGAAAGTGTTTCAAAGAAGTTGGGTATTGAAGTATCAGAATTACGAAGCTATCATAATAGATATTGTCCAGAGGAAGATTCTATACGTAAAGATTTTCCAAGACATCTTAAATATATAATTCTACAATCTCAAGAAGAAAAGCAGGCTAAAGAAGCCCAACGCGAGCCCATACATTTTTCTAGTAAAGACTATAAATTACCGTTTCAACCTCAATTACTAAATAAAAAGTATTTAGCAAAATATACTATTAGCAATGGCGATATAAAGTATTCTTTAAAAGAAGAATTCACTATAAAATGGTTATCTACTGATCAAAATCAATATTTCTTTTTTGAGATAGATAGAAAATCATTGTATGTTGATGAAGAAATAGAAAAAACAATGGCAGATAAATTAGCAGAAATGACTGCTAAGGTTTTTTATCCGCTCCAAGTTGTTGTTGATTCTAACGGAAGCTACACAGTAATACATAATTTTAATCAAATTAGAAAACGCTGGCCAGAAACTAAAACAGAAGTCCTTAAAGAATTTGAAGGAGAAGCTGTTGAGGAACGGTTAAAAGTGTTTGAAAAAAATATAGCTGATGATGATGCTATAGCACAATCTTTTTCTAAAGATTGGTTTTTGCGATCTTTTTTTCCAGGAATACATATTGAATATAAAGAAGATTTAACGATTCAAAATAAAATCCAATTTCCAGTCTCACAAAGAATTGGTGAAGTAGTCTTTGATGTCAAGCAATCTATTCTCCCAGCGGTAGATAAATATAATTTGGTAAATGTAACGCAAACAGGAGTTCTTTTTGATGATAGAAGTAAGGATGATTTTGAAAATAATTTAGATTTTCCTAATACAGATTTAGAAGAAGGATCTGAAAAAATGGAAGGAAATTTTGAAGCTTTTTATTTTTTAGATCCCAACACAAACATCATTGATAGTCTTTTTCTGGAATGTGAAATGAAACTTAATGTACCGCAAAAAATTACAATTGAATTATCCGACAGTAAGGAGGAAGTCAAATTAGCCATTAATTCTCGAGTTAAATTATATGTACCAACAGATAGAAAGAAAGAAAAAATGGAACGTGAAACAAGATGGCTAACTGTAATAGTTGTTATAATAATAGCTATTGCTGTTTACGGCATTTTTAAATTCTTTTTTAAAAAATAAAATAAGTATGAGTGAGAAACATAAAGTAGTTCAAGGAGCGGTTTGCAGGTGTATTTTGAGTGTACAGCCTAATACGGATATTTTATTAGTAAAATCACAATCGAAACATTTTGGGAATGATAAAGCGGGCAAGAAAAAGTTGTATGCTTCTACCAAAGATATTGGACAAACATTTCAGCAAAATACTTTTGGGAAATGTACAAAACAGCCTATTGGCGCCGATTTTTTGCCGTGTATAATTCAAATTACGGAGTGGAAAAAATTTTATGAAAAGATAACCTTGAGCAATGGCGGAAAAATATTATTAGAAGACAGTAAAGCCACTTGCCTTATGGGAACGCCAGAAAGTATTGAAATTGTTAATCACGGTCAAATTGCAGAGCCGATCGCACAAAACTTTCAGGAAGCAAATCCAGATATACAGAACAGAATCAACCCGTTATTAAACTTAGGCGAAATAGGAAAACCAGAATTGGATTGTAATGGAATAGAACATTGTTAGTCATGAAAGGAATAAAAAAAATTGAATGGAGCGGTGAAGGAAAAATAGTAAGTAGACCTTCTAAATCAAATGCGTTAACGGTAATAGAAGCAAATCAATTTGTGTATTTTAAAATTGCAGATTGGCATAATGGAACTACGGCTGAGGAAAAAAATAAGGAAATATTATGGCGTCTTCAGCATTATAATCCGAGACAGACTATTCTGAAAATGAATAAAAAGGCATCGGACACTTACGGAATAAAACTTCCTAAAAAGTTATGTGGTCCTTTTGCCTATTATGTTGAAGCAAGTTTGCCTATCGAATATTCTAAAGCCGCCGGTATGGTTATTAATGGATGGTGTGAACCTAAAATTATCTCTAGCGCATGGTCTACAGAAACGAAAGGCGAGGATGTAAGGAAGTCACACAATTTTTGCTACGGAAACCCAATCTATCTCAGGTTAGAAACAGAAGGGTTAAATGGGTATTGTAATCTAATTGTCGAGGTTTACCGTCGGGTAAGAGGAGGTAAAGGTATTGATGATGATGAACTAATAATTGTATATAAGCAAACTCCCGTAATAAATGGAGAAATAAACATCATATTAAGAGACACGATAAGCTGGAAAATAAAAAATAAAAAAGAAATAGAAGATTTTTATATTAAAGTCAAAAATCCATCTACCGATCAATATATTGTAGATAATAAAAACCAAATCTATCATGCGCGTTATCTGCGTATCAAAAACAAAACGCAATTAATTTTGCCAAAAGTAGAAACAGGAACCAGTAAATCAAAAGTTGGTCAGAACGAGCCATTTAAAAAAAATCCTGGAAGCTGTAAGTTTACCAAAATTAGAATAAATTATTTAGAAGATGATCTGATTTTTGATGAAGGTAAGTTTATTCGACGCACAAATCCAAATGATAATTTTGAAACTCTCGACAAAATTCATTACGATTATGACAAATGGGAAATTCGTAAAGATGCAAAACCAATACTTGATGAGGTAGCAAAATATTTAATTGAACCGCCTTTATTACCTGTAGAAATAGGTGCTCACACTGATATTAGAGGAACAGATGAATACAATTTAGAACTGTCAAGCAAAAGAGCAGATTCTGTAGTAAAGTACTTAATATCTAAAGGCGTAGATGCTAAATTAATTACTGCAAAAGGGTACGGAAAAACAAAGTTAATATATAAAGGAGAAAATATATCTGAAGAACAACATCAGGAAAATAGAAGAACGACCTTAAAGTTTAAACTTTTTGAAAATGATGCGCAAACTCTTGTGCATGATGTGGTTGTTCCAAGTTATAATAAACCAGTAGAGGCTACAATTTTTATTGAAGGTCTTAGCAGAAAAGGATGCCACAAAACAAAAGAGCATTTAAATAAATTGGAATCTTATCAAAGTTATGTAAAGTTAGATCCTCACGATTTAATAGAAAATAAAACCAACGAAATAAAAGTTAAACTTAATTCATTGCTTCCAGATGTGCCAAAAATAAAAGACGTATTTTCTTTTGGAGAGAAGTATAGAAGTAAATACCACTATTATTTACATTCCTGCGCTTATTACTCCATTACAGATCACCCTACTTTTACTATAAATGCATATCCTGATGTGGTCTGGATAGCACATTTTCAATATAACTATACACATACAACAAAAGGTGTAGAATCTAAAACGCCATATTTTTTCCATAATAAATCTTTCGAACTAAAAAATGGTATAAAAGAAGAAATTACAGAATTATCAAATTCTATAATAGGCAAAATAATGGGTTTTTTCCCCACAGGCTGGATTTTAAGAGAAGTGCTGCTGCCTTACATACAAAAAAATTCTATGATTTACGATGTAGGGTTGCATGCAATATATGATCGCAAAATTGAGAAAAGAGAAGAATTGTTGAGTTTGCAAGGCGAGGAAGAAGATTTCATAAAAACAGACTCAACAACAAGATATATTGTCGCTTTTGTAATTTATGAAATGGTTGCTCTTGGGATAGTTGTTGATTTGCTTATGATTTATCTCACTAGAGGGAGAAACTTAGTAGGCAAGCTAGGTAAAATTGCTGAAAAGGTAAAAAAAATAACAAAATATCTAGACGATGCAGGAGCAGAATTAGTGCCTTCATCTATTGCTATAAACGCTGGGATGTATTACAAAATTCTCGCAGACAAAAGAATGGCATTAATTGTTGAAGCAAACATAAAAGCAGATCCTTTAGTAGCAATAAATTTTGAGAGAAAGTATGATTTAAAAAAAATGTTTTCGGATAGTAATAATGGAATTTTGATCGTAATAAATGAAAAAATAAATCAAATAGCCGATAAAATGGGAGTAAAAAGCTTGATTATTACTTTGACGATGAGGGGTGAAATAGAATTAGAACAAAATATTCAATACAACATATTAACCGAGCAATACAGCTTAAAAGATAAGTTTAGCGAATTGATAGAGAACAATACAACTGCCTATAGTAGAAAAATATCAGGTAGTGTTTCATTTGAGACTGGATATTATAAAGAGTTTTTTAAATTTTCTCCGATAGAAACAAAGGTAAATGGCAAAATTATGTTGCAAATGGCATGTGAAGCTATTCTTATAACCACCTTCGGATATGACAAAAAAAATGGAAAAGGCTTATTTATGGAACAAAAACTTAAGTTTTCAGGGCTAAAAGGTACTTTCAGTGCAAACGGAAATTTGCAAGTTAAAGATAGAGAAGTTGTAGAATATTCATCAAATGAAGGAAAGCCAATAGATTTTACTGTTTTGGAAGGTCATACGATTATTTTGAATACTATCTACCTTTTTAACACTAAATCACAAAAATAAAAACCTATGAAAAATGCGGTCTTAATTTTAACATCTCTTTTAATATTCTTATCATGTAAGGAAAGTAATAACACAAATACAAAAAAAATGAGCAATTTAACGAGTAAAAATTATATCGAAATAATTTTGAATAATACCAAGCGTTACTCTTACGAACCAATGTATTATTTAACCTATGAGCAAAATGTTTGTTATTCAGAAATATTGGTAAATGATATTCCAGTTAATAAAAATTTTAAAGAAATAGTTGATGGAGGAACAATATCAATTAATCGTTATATTTTTAAAAGTGGTATACAAAAAGTAACATTCCGATTATATTCTATTGGTAAAAATAAAGATTTTGAATTTTCAACATTCACAGATGATACTGATATGAAAATAGCAATAGAAGAATCAGATAATACCAAAAGAGATTTAAAAGGGAAAGATATAACTACTTACATTACTCCGCTTGTTACTTATATAAATGCTGATGGCTATGAAAGAACCAAGTTTGAAGGTTCTGGGAAAGACTATTATGAGGCAAGTTTTACATTTAATGCTACAGTACCATACGAATTTAATAATTTGGATAAGGCCCGTGATTTAAGCCAATGGAAAAAAGAAATATTAGAAGAAAAAGTTGTTAACTTTTATAAAAACCAATGGAATATAATCAACGAAAAAAGAGAAGATGATTATTTTTCGTATTTAGAATTGAAAGAAAAAGAATCTTGCCAAAGTATGTTTAATAATAAAAGCGAATTACAAGATATTTTAGAATCTTATCAAGAAGCATTCACTATTAAAGATTACAATCTTCAGGCATTAGAGGATTATGAACTTAAATTCTATGGTGATGGAAAATTGGTTTGCTTGGAATTGACAAGTTTGGAACCTAAAATGAGGGGTAAATCTGCTTTATGGGCAAAATTTGATGAAAATAAAACAGCAGATTTTTTAAAGTATTATTTATACATACCAGAAGGAGAAACAGAGCTTAAAATTTTAAGATAGATAATCAATAATGAGCGTAGGAAATGATTATGAAAAAGGGATTAAGGCTTCATTTTATAGATATTATTACATTAGAAATGAAAATATTAAAAATTATAATTTTTGTATTTGTGGCATGCTTTTCAGCTTGTTCTCAGAACAATAAAATGAGCAATTTAACGAGCAAAAATTATATTGAAACTATGATTAATAGTACTAAGCGTTATGACTATGAACCCATGTATTTTTTAACATTTGTACAAAATTCGTGTTTTTCAGAGATTTTGGTAAACGATATTCCAGTACATAAAAATTTTGAAAAAAATTCCCAAGGCTTAACACTCGATATTAATCATTTTATTTTTAAGAGTGGCATTCAAAAAGTAACTATAAGATTATACCCAGTAGGTAAAATTGGCATTTTGGATCTTCCGACTTTGGTTAATAATACTGAAATGAAAATTGATATTACAGAAGCAGATAATAAAAAAAGGGATTTGAAAGGGAAGGAAATTGCCACTTACATAACGCCATTAGCTACGTATGAAGCTGACGGATATGAAAAAACAAGGTTTATAGCTACTGGAAAAGACTATTATGAAGCAATTTTTACATTTAATGCTATTGTACCATACGAATTTAATAATTTGGATAAGGCCCGTGATTTAAGCCAATGGAAAAAAGAAGTATTAGAAGAAAAAGTGGTTAACTTCTATAAAAACCAATGGAAGATAATCAATGAAAAAAGAGAAGATGATTATTTTTCTTATTTAGAATTAAAAGAGAAACAAATTAGCCAGAGCTTATTCTACAATAAAACAGAATTACAAGAGACTTTAGATTCCTATTTGGAAGCTTTTACCATTGAAGATTATAATCTTCAACCATTAGAAAACTATACACTCAAATTGTATGCTGATGGTAAAATAGTATGCTTAGAACTCAAAAGTGAGGATAAAAATTTAAAAGGAGAATCTGCCTTATGGGCAAAATATGATAAAGATAGAATGGCAGATTTTTTAAAATATTATTTATACATACCAGAAGGAGACACAGAGCTTAAAATTTTAAGGTAGATAATCAATAATAAGCGTAGGAAATGATTATGAAAAAGGGGCTAAAGCTTCATTTTATAGATATTATTACATTAGAAATGAAAATATTAAAAATTATAATTTTTGGGTTTTTATCATGTTTTACAGCTTGTTCTCAAAATAATAAAATGAGCAATTTAACGAGCAAAAATTATATTGAAACAATGATGAATAATACAAAAAGATATACATATGAGCCAATGTATTATTTACATTATGAACAAAATATATGTTATTCAGAAATATTGGTAAATGATATTCCTATTAATAAAAATTTTACGGAACTAGTAGATGGTAGAACACTCAATATTAATCGATATATTTTTAAAAGTGGAATTCAAAAAGTTACTGTAAGAATGTATTCTGCGGGGAAGAACAAAGATTTTGATTTTTCAACATTTACAGATGAAACTAACATGAAAATTGAAATAACAGAATCTGACAATAGAAAACGAGATTTAAAAGGTAAAGAAATAATATCTTATTTAACACCTCTTAGCACATATAAAAATGCTGATGGTTATGAAAGAACAAAATTTGTAGGTTCAGGAAAGAAGTACTATGAGACAAGTTTTACTTTTAATGCTACTGTACCTTATGAGTTTCATAGTTTGGAAAAAGCTCGTGATTTAAGTAAATGGGACATAGATATGTTAGAAGAAAAAATTTTTAAGTTCTATAAAAATCAGTGGATGATTATTGATGAGAAAAGAGTAGATGATTACTTTTCGTATTTGGATTTGAAAGAAAAAGAAACTTGCCAAAGTGAGTTTAATAATAAAACAGAATTGGAAGAAAATTTGGAAGCTTATTTAATGCCTTTTACAGATACAACTTTTAAACTTGAACCTTTAGAAAATTATGTTGTGAAGTATTATGGCAATGGCAAACTAGTATGCTTAGAACTCAAAAGTTTAGAAAAAATTATGAGAGGGAAATCAGCTTTATGGGGTAAATATAAGGATGAAGAATCTGTAAGAGCAAAATACAGAAAATACTTTTTATACATCCCAGAAGGAGAAACAGAGCTTAAAATTTTGAGATAAAAAAAATGAAAATATGGGATTATTTGAAAAGATTAAAAATGAATTCATTGATATTATTGAATTTATAGACAATAGTAATGATACAATTGTAGCCAGATTTGAGAGGTATCAAAACGAAATAAAAAATGAAGCAAAGCTAGTTGTTCGCGAAGGGCAACAGGCGGTTTTTATTAGTGAAGGAGTAATTGCAGATATTTTTAATGCAGGTACATACACTTTAAATACTCAAAACCTACCTGTTTTGACTACTTTAAAAGGATGGAAATATGGTTTTAACAGTCCTTTTAAAGCTGAAGTTTATTTTGTCAATACAAGAAATTTTTTGGATCAGAAGTGGGGGACAAAAAATGCTGTAACACTAAACGATAATCGTTTTGGAATGTTAGAACTTCGTGCTTTCGGAACCTATACTTTTAAAATTATCGATTCAGGAAAATTTATAAATGAAGTTGTAGGTACTAATGGCCAGTTTACAACAGAACAGATACAAGAACAATTAAAAAGTGCTATCGTAACACGTTTTACAGATGCTATAGGAGAAGCTAATCTTCCTGTAGAAAGTTATGCTTCAAATTTAAATGAGCTTTCAATGGCTATTTTTAGTTATATGAAAGACGATTTTGAAGCTTATGGCATGGAGGTAACTAAATTTTTGCTCGAAAATGTGTCAATGCCAGATGAAATCAAAAAAGAGATATTTGAGTTAAGCCGATTAAATACTATAGATTTATCAAAACTTACACAGTATAAAACGGCAAAAGCAATTGAAGCTGCCGCAAATAATCAATCTGGAGTGGCAGGTGCTGGTGTTGGTATGGGAGTGGCATTAGCAATGAGTGGCATGATGAACCAAACCCATGTTCAACAGCAATCTCAAAACACACCGCCTCCAATTCCTGCCGAATCAAATTATTATGTAGCAATCAATAATCAACAATCTGGTCCTTTTACCAAAAATCAAATTAAAGAAATGGAAAAAACGGGACAGTTTGTTCAAGAAACTTTGGTTTGGTGTCAAGGATTGTCTGATTGGAAGAAAGCTGTTGAGGTTGAAGATTTAAAAAACATTTTTGAACAAAGTCCACCGCCATTACCAAATAATTGATGCCTGTAATGAACGAAGCAGAAATAAACGAAGTACAATTAAGCACTTCAAAATGTACTAATTGTGGTGCGGAACTAAAATATAAGCCAGGAACAAATACACTAATATGTGAATATTGCGGTACAAAAAATGAAATACAGACAGAAAATACAATTATTGAGAAACTGGATTTTTATGAATATCTCAAAAAATCTGAATCTGAAGATTTTGAGACAGAAAAAATAATTCAGTGTAAAAGCTGTGGTTCTATTTCATCGGTAGCAGAAAATTTAAAATCTTTATTTTGCCCGTATTGCGGTACCGCTTTGTTGGAAAATGATATTCGAGATGAAAGATTTATAAAACCTAATTATATTGTTCCCTTTAATTTAGACACTCCGCAAGTTTATAATATACTTTCAAAATGGATTGATGGCCTATGGTGGGCACCAGATAATTTAAAGAAAACGGCACTTTCTCCTAGAGGATTAAAAGGTATTTATATTCCATATTGGACATTTGATTTGCAAACTTTTTCTGAATACATAGGAGAAAGAGGAAAAAATTATACTTCGACAGTTAAGGTAGGGAGAAATAAAATTCCAATTTTAGAAACAGAATGGAGTGATGTCTCGGGCTCAATTTCTGTTGCTTTTGAAGATATTTTAACTCCTGCCTCGGGAAATATTGATAAAAGCTCCTTAAAACAATTATTTCCTTGGGATATGGGAGCCTTAGTTAAAATGAACGATAAATATTTAGCAGGTTTTGTAACTGAAAAGTATAAAGTTAAATTAAATGAAGGTTTTCAAAATGTACAAAACACTATTAATAGCACAATAAAAACTGAAATTTGCAGAAAGATTGGAGGAGACAACCAGCGTATTAATAATTTAAAAACAGTATCGAGTAATATTAAATTTACGCATATTCTACTGCCTGTATATGTAATTACCTATACATATAACAATAAACTATATTGCTTTTATGTCAATGGAAGAAGTGGCAAATTAGTAGGGGAACGACCGTACAGCAACCTAAAAATTGCATTAGCAATTTTAGTTGCCATAATTATACTTGCCATTGCTATTGTTCTTTAAGATTTATATAGATGCTTCATTTAATGCGGTTTACTGCAATTAAAATTTAAAATTAACGCAGTTTAAAAATGCTTAACAAAACAGTTTAGTTTTTTTTAAGTTTTAAATTGTTAAAATCTAATTGATTTTTGTATTTTGGTCATCCCAAATCAATACAAAAACAAATATGAGAACCTACTTTGTTGCCATCTTACTGATGGTGTCTCCTTTCTTGATGCACAGTCAAGACATAGTTAAACTAAAGCAGATTAATATTGTAAAAACAAATTACCAAAACTCTAAAGATGGTGAAATTGTTAATAAAACAATGGTTTTTAAAGATGGTAAAGTCCAAACAATAACGACTTCAGACGTTGTACAGCATTTCTACTACAACAAAAACGGGTTGCTAGACATGACCGTAAAAGATAAAGTTGGAAGTGACTGGAAAGAAGTAATCAACTATACTTACAATCCTGATAACAATATTACCAAATTTGTAAAAAAATATCAGGAAGGTCCAAATTATATTACCAAAACAGTTTCGTTTGTATATGAAGGCGCAAGGGTAAAAGTAACTACAAAAAAGAGTACTAATCATCAGAATCTGGTAGACGATATCGAATATCTTGTGGAAAACGGAATTATTGTAAGACGTACTTCACGTGATAGAAACAAAGCCATTATTGGAAAACTAGAATATGTATATGTTAACGATAATGTGTCGAGACATAAAGGTTTGGTTGGAGATAAAATCTCTAAAACATATACTTATGATGATAAAAAATCGGTTGACCAATTAATCGTTCAGAACCTTTTTGGTGATAACTACAAAGTAATCGTACCTATGATTTCTTATCACGAAGAGGAATTTGAGTTTGAATCTATTTCTTATAATAACGAAATGAATTTCAGTCCATCATCAACAGCATTGGTTGCGGTGAGCAGAAAGTACAAATACAACAAATTAAATTATCCAATTTCTTGTTCTCAAATAGAAGAAAACGGAATTGTAAAAACGGAAAAAACGTTTATTTACGAATAAAGGTTTTAAACTTAGACCATTCAATTTAAAAGTGGAGCTTTGTTGGGTTTATCTCAACAGGTTCCATTTTTTTTGCAGTTTATTTTCAATCGAATTTAGATATAAATGCAAAAACAAAATTGTATAATTGATTGTAGCAGACAAATGATTAAATTTGCAACTTATTCAAGACTATGTTAGAAAAAGAAGTTATAAATTTTGAGAGAACAGTAATCGTTGGTATTGTTACTCAGAATCAAAGTGAAGAAAAACTAAATGAATATTTAGACGAATTGGAGTTTCTAACTTTTACCGCTGGCGGTGAAGTTATTAAACGCTTTTCGCAGAAAATGGAACGCCCTAATCCGAAGACTTTTGTTGGAACGGGGAAAATTGACGAAATCAATCTGTTTGTAGTAGAAAACAAAATATCGACTGTAATTTTTGATGATGAGTTAACGCCATCACAGCAAAAAAACATCTCAAGAATTATTGACTGCAAAATTCTAGATAGAACTAACTTGATTCTAGATATTTTTGCGCAACGAGCAGAAACTTCTTATGCAAGAACGCAGGTAGAATTGGCACAATGTCAATATTTACTACCAAGGCTTTCTGGTTTATGGACGCACCTTGAACGCCAAAAAGGGGGTATTGGTATGCGTGGACCTGGAGAAACAGAGATTGAGACCGATAGACGTATTGTACGCGACAGAATTTCGTTGTTGAAAGATAAAATCAAAACAATCGATAAGCAAATGAGTATTCAACGAAGCAACCGTGGTGCTATGGTTCGTGTGGCTTTGGTTGGGTATACGAATGTTGGAAAATCGACTTTGATGAACGCCATCGGAAAAAGTGATGTTTTTGTAGAGAACAAATTGTTTGCAACTTTAGATACAACAGTTCGAAAAGTAGTAATTAAAAATCTTCCTTTTTTGCTTTCAGATACGGTTGGATTTATTAGAAAATTGCCGACACAATTGGTTGATTCCTTTAAAAGTACGCTAGATGAGGTTCGCGAAGCAGATTTGCTTTTGCATGTGGTAGATATTTCACATCCCGATTTTGAAGATCATATTGAATCTGTCAACAAAACTTTGCAGGAAATAAAGAGCAACGATAAACCAACCATTATGGTTTTTAATAAAATCGATGCTTATAAACATCTTACTATTGATGAAGATGATTTAATTACGGAAAGAACCAGAAAACATTGGGCGCTTGACGAATGGAAACAAACTTGGATGAGTAATGTTGGAGAAAATAATGCATTGTTTATTTCGGCCAGAAACAAAGAAAACTTTGAAGAGTTTAGAGAAGTAGTTTATGAAGCGGTTCGCCAGATTCATATAACACGTTTTCCTTACAATAAATTTTTGTATCCAGATTATAAGGATGCTGTAGAAAAGGAAGAAGAATAAGATTTTAGATCAAATTCCAAATTAGAAAATTCCAAATTCCAATTTTGCATATTGTGAATTTATGTAATTATAATATAAAAATTAATTGCCTCCAGATTTATCTGGAGGTTTTTAGTTAAATAGGAAAAGGCTTTAGCCAAACTACAAAGTTTGGGCTAAAGCCTTTTATTTTTATTGTTCCTTCGCAAAGCTAAATCTAGATAAAGCTTTGCGAACTTTGTATTTTAAGTATAGTCTTTATAAAAAACTTTGCGCCCTTTGCGTTAAAAAAACAAATTAAAATCCGAAATTAATTCCTAAACCAAATACTTCTCTGGTTTGGAAACCTTGAAAGGCATTATCATCATAAATGGCTTGAAACGATAAATTTGCCGATAGAAATTTATTTACTTTCATAACAATATTTAACGAGTAGTCGATGTCGACATTTTGAGGATCTTCAAGATAATTTGAATAAAGATTTAAAGTGTTTTCTGCAGTAACGTTGGTCATAATGGCGAGTTTGTAATATACAGAAGCATAGAAACCTAGTTCATAACGCATACTTTTATTGGCATCTACGCCAAAATAGTCACCATCTACATAATCAATTCCAGAGGTGTAAGCATTATCTACAAAAGTGAATTTTGAGGTCAATGGAGCAAAGTTGAGTTTTAAATTGTCATCTTTCGTCCAATAAATACCGGGACCTGTGGTTAGATAACCTGGCGACATGAATTTGGTGTTTTCGGTTCTAATTTCTTTACCATTTTCATCTTGGCCGTAAATATAACCAGTTGTAAATTGCGTTCTGAAATTTAGGAAATAAGAATAGTACCATTCTCCAAAGGCTCTTTTTCCAACTATAGAATTGAATTCGAGTCTGTCATCTGTCTTCTTTTCAAAATCAGCATTTTTGGTTTGCAGTAAACCGTAAGAGGCTAAAAGTTTGTTGTCCCAAGTGATGTCATCTTTTTTGTAATTGAAATCGTAATTGATTCCCAGTGTTCCAGAAAAGCTGTCTTCACCTCCAGCAATCCAGTTATTGAAGCTGGACTGATTTAATAAAAGCGAGACAATTCCTTTTGTTTTCCAGCCTTCTCCTTCTATAGTATCGTTAATTTTTTTTACTGCTTTTTCAGTGTTTTTAATTAACTCTTTTTCTGAATTTTGGGCTTGTACAAATGTGAAGTTTACTAAAATGAAAAGTAATAAAGTTAGCTTTCTCATGGTTTTTAGTTTAGAGTGTATAACCAAATATACTAAAAACCAATGGAAAGTTAAGGAATACGACGAGTTATTGCAGGTTATTTCTTAGATTCTTTATACAAAGGCACGGCAGAACAGGCTTCGCCGTACATAATACTTCTAGCAAAAGGCTGCAAATAGGTTGTAGCTAAAATATAGGCTCTCATAGGAACTGGTTTTCTAGAACAGCCTTTCACAATAACAGGTTTGCTTTGGTAAACAGAATAATCGATTTTGCTTAAAATCTCTTCGTAAAGACTTGAGTCAAGATCTTCAATACTTCCGTTTACTACTTTTTTAGCAAATGGCGCTAAATGAACACTTACTAAGATTAAAGCCCAAGCCGGAATTATAGCATCTGTACTGCAATACACAGCTACATATTGATCTTGATATTGTGACCAGTCATGATTTTTAAGATGCTCTCTAAAGTCTTTTTCTTTTAATAAAAAACCTTCTAAAAGCCATTGCGAAATGTCAATCTGCACACGAAATCCTTTTGGGTAATAATCTTCCAAATCGAATACTTCTAATGCGCTGTTGGCAACTTTATTGATGATTTCTTCCATGATTTTATAGTAGGCAGTGTTCAGTTTTTTAGTAATCAGCATTTCTGAATACTAAAAAACTGAACACTGAACACTTTTTATTAAAGCATTCCTAATTCTAATTTTGCTTCTTCGCTCATTAAATCTTTGCTCCAAGGCGGATCGAAAGTAATTTCAACATCTACATCTTTGATGTTCTCAATTGTTTTTACCTTTTCTTCAACTTCTCTTGGTAAACTTTCTGCAACCGGGCAGTTTGGCGAAGTTAATGTCATTAAGATTTTTACTTCGTAATCGGTGTTTACCATTACATCGTAAATTAATCCTAATTCGTAAATATCTACAGGAATCTCAGGATCGTAAATACCTTTTAAAACTCTTACGATTGATTCTCCTAATTCGTTTGTGTCTATTTCTTGTTCCATTTTATTTTTTGTTTTTTTACCATATAAGTTATATAAGTTCATTTAAATTACTTTGTGTTTTCCAAAGATCATTTAAGGATAATCTTAAATTTTCTTATATGCACTTATATGGTTAAATTTTTATTTTTTTAATCTTCGAGTAAGCGATATCGTTCGTTTACATATGTTTTTTGACCTTCATGATAAATATTTGTAACATTGAAATTTATCATTAATCCTATTGGAGACTCTAAAAGTTTCATATAAGACATTAATTTTGCAATATGTATTGGAATAATTTGGTCCACCGCTTTCAATTCTAAAACCAAACAGTTTTCTATAAACAAATCACATCTTAAATCTGATTCTAGTTCCAAACCTTTATATTCAACAGGAATCTTCAGTTCGGATTGAAATTTAATTCCTCTTAAATTTAATTCTTTTATGGACTTCAATTGCTGCTCCATTAACTTGATAAATTAAATCAGTCAAATATTTCTTTGTAATCATTACTTTTTTTAGCAATATTACAAATAAAAAAGAAAGATAAAACTTACTTTTTTGTTGCGGACATATAAGTGATATAAGAAATTTTTAAGTTATGCTTTTAAATGAACTTATATGGCTTATATGGTTTAATTTTTTCAATTTTTGTTTTTTGCATCAAAAGCCAAAGCGTACATTTTGATGTTTTTGATCATCGATACCAAGCCGTTTGCTCTTGTTGCCGATAAATGTTCTTTTAAACCGATTTCATCAATAAAATCTGTGTCGGCTTCTAGAATGTCTTTTGCTTTTTGGTTGGAGAAAGCACGAATTAAAATCGCTATAATTCCCTTTGTCAAAATCGCATCACTGTCGGCAGTAAAAACTATGTTTCCATCTTTTTCTTCACCTTGCAGCCAAACTTTAGACTGGCAACCTTTAATTAAATTTTCGTCGGTTTTGTATTCTTCTTTAATTAACGGAAGACTTTTTCCCAGCTCGATGATGTATTCATAACGCTGCATCCAATCGTCGAACATTGAAAATTCGTCTATTATTTCGTTTTGAATTTCTTTTATTGTCATAATTATTCTTTAGAAAAATCAACTAATAAATTTACTAGTTTTTCGATTTCTTTTGGAGGAAAACCATTATCGAAACCTGGAGTTTCGTATGTTTTTCCATCTTTTGTTATTTTTAAATTGCCAATCGCGGCACCATCATAAGTACGTTTGTCAGTTGGAGCTTTCAAAGAAGAAAGACCTTCTAAATTAACTTTTGAATAAGCAGAAACAATTTCGTTCCATTTTGCGTCATCAATATTGCTTTTTACAGCTTCACCGTTACGCTCTTTTGTAACAGAAACTGTTTTGTTTTCTACGGTTATCACTTTATGATAACCTCTTGAAAGTGCAGAATATTCAATTTGAGTTGATGCCATATCTGCTTTTTTTTGACTGCAGCATCCGCCTGCAATAAAAACAGTTAAAAGTAATAATGATAGTATTCGCATAAGTTTATTTTTTAGCTTAACATGGTTTGTGCTTTTTTCACAGCATCGACCATTAAATCAATTTCTTCTTTGGTATTGTAGAAAGAAAACGAAGCACGAATCGTTCCCGGAATACAGAAGAAGTTCATGATTGGCTGAGCGCAATGATGTCCTGTTCTAACAGCAATTCCCAATTTATCTATAATAGAACCAACGTCATAAGGGTGAATTCCATCAATATTAAACGAAACTACAGAAGCTTTATTTTTTGTGTTTCCGTAAATTCTGATGCCTTCAATTTCGTTAAGACGTTTTGTAGCATGTTCTAATAATTCATTTTCGTATTCATGAATTTTATCAAAACCAATTTCGTTTAAATAATCTATTGCAGTTCCTAAAACGATTCCGCCTGCGATGTTTGGAGTTCCCGCCTCAAATTTATGAGGCAGATCTGCATAAGTTGTTTTTTCGAAAGTCACTTCTTTGATCATTTCGCCGCCGCCCTGATATGGAGGAAGTTTGTTTAACCATTCTTCTTTTCCGTATAAAATTCCAGTTCCAGTTGGACCGCACATTTTATGACCCGAAAAAGCATAAAAATCACAATCTAACTCCTGAACATCTGGTTTTAAATGGGGAACTGCCTGCGCGCCGTCAATTAAAACGGCAGCACCAACAGCATGTGCTTTATCAATAATATATTTGATTGGATTAATAACACCCAATGCATTCGAAATATGATTTACGGTAACGATTTTTGTTTTTTCAGAAAGTAAAGCATCAAATTCTGAAATGATTAATTCACCATTTTCATCAATCGGAATTACTCTTAAAACAGCACCTGTTTTTTCGCATAACATCTGCCAAGGCACAATGTTACTGTGATGTTCTAATGAAGAAACCACCACTTCATCGCCTGGTTTTAAAATAGAAGCAAAACCGTTGGCAACTAAGTTAATTCCGTGTGTTGTTCCCGAAGTAAAAAGCACTTCATGAGCATGTTTTGCATTGATGTGGTCTTTCACTTTTCCGCGTGAAATCTCATAAGCATCAGTCGCTAACTGGCTCAAAGTATGAACGCCACGGTGAATGTTGGCATTGATTTCGTTATAATATTTTACTTCCGCATCAATTACAACTTGTGGTTTTTGCGAAGTAGCTCCGTTGTCGAAATATACTAAAGGTTTTCCATTAACTTTTTGAGAAAGAATAGGAAAATCGGCTCTTATTTTTTGGATATCTAACATATTCTTATTTAGAAAAAATCTATTTACAAAAGTACTAAAACTAAATTTGTTTATACAGGAATTCTATAATTTCCTTTTATGGTGCCATCGATTGGAGAGCTAAATGTAGATTCCGTAAAAATCAAATCCCTTTTCTGAATTATCTGAAACAGAATTATAATTTGAGTTCTAAAAACGTGAACATAAATTATTTATATTGCATTAAAAATAAACTAATCATCATGAAAAAATTTCTCAAAGTACTTTTGCTTGCAGTAGTTCTTGCATTTTTGTATTTCGGATTTACAACTTATCCGAAGCTGGATTTAATTTCTGGTTTCTCGGCCAAAAGTGTAGCTTCAGGTCATTTTATAGATAATCGTCCGTTGGATTTAATTCAGAAAACAGACAATGATATCGATATGATTGATCTGGCAAAAAACTCAATTGATGATGCAGGGAAATTTGCCATTTCGTCTGTTTATGGTTTGAAAGAGCGAAAAGCAATTTACCGTGAAGGATTAGGGGCGACTTTGATTAATGATAATTTTGATATTTCGAAACCGTATTTACTTCCAAAAAGAACAAAACTTGAAAATAATCTTGCTTTTCCATACGGAAATAACGAACCAAAAGATACTGCTTTTTCGAATGTTGATTATTCCAAATTAAAAAAAGCGGTTGATAATGCTTTCGATAAAACGGGAGGAAGAATTAAAAGAACGCGTGCCGTCGTAGTTTTATATAAAGACAAATTGATTGCCGAAAAATACGATACTGGATTTAACAAAGACAGTAAAATTTTAGGTTGGTCGATGACAAAAAGTATCACAAGTTCTGCTTTTGGAGTTTTGGCAAAGCAAGGAAAAATTGACATCTATAAACCAGCTCCAGTTGCAGAATGGAAAAATGATGAACGTAAAAATATTACATTAAACGATTTGCTTCACATGAATTCTGGTTTAGAATGGGAAGAAAATTACAGCACAATCTGTGATGCTACAAAAATGCTTTTCCAAGCTGAAGATATGGGAAAAGTTCAAATGGATAAACCAGCACAATTTAAACCCAACACGCATTGGAATTATTCTTCTGGAACAACCAATTTATTATCGCTGATTTTAAGAAGACAATTCAAAACACAACAAGAATATCTTGATTTCTGGTATAGCGCCGTAATCGACAAAATCGGAATGAACTCAATGATTGTAGAGCAGGATATGTCGGGAACTTTTGTTGGTTCGTCTTACGGATGGGCAACACCGCGTGACTGGTCAAAATTTGGATTATTATATTTAAGAAAAGGAAACTGGAACGGAGAACAAATCTTAGACGAAAGTTGGGTAAAATACACCGCAACTCCAACCAATACTTCTGAAGGAAAATATGGCGCTCAGTTCTGGTTAAACGCTGGAGGAAAATTTCCAGATGTTCCTCGTGATATGTTTTATTGCAGCGGTTATCAAGGTCAAATGGTGGCTATTATTCCGTCTTTGGATATGGTGATTGTGAGAATGGGAGTGAGAGAAGAAGAACCGGGATTTGATTTTAATGGTTTTTTGAAAGAGGTTATGGATAGTGTGAAGAAATGATTATGAAATACAAGTTAAATCATGAAATTAGTTTTTTATACAATTTAGTTGCTAAAATAATTTTTATTGGTTCATTAGGGTTTTTATTATATAGTATAATTGTTGAAACGGCGGCTTTGGTTTTCTGTATGATATTTTCCTTGTTTACGTTTGTTATGATTCAAATGTTCAAGAAATATAAGACAATAGAATTTGATGAAAAAAGTATTTATTATGATGATATAAAAATTGATTTAAAAGATATTGAAGAGATAGGGTTGGGAAAGATTAAATTCAAAAAAGATTTGGAAGAAGATCCAATCAATTTTTTTTACTCACCTCTTAGTAGCAATTTTAATTTACTAAAAACCTTTCATCAGAAACAAGTTTAACCGCAAAGGGAAAAATCTTTAGAGTTTTCCTGCAAGGTTTCCAAAACCTTGTAGGTGTCAATCTTAGCGCAATACCTAACAAGGCTTTGGAAACCTTGCAGGAATAAAAAAACCGATAAACTTTTTTTATAAGCTTATCGGTTTTTAGTTTTTTAAAAAGAATTTATTACAAATCAAATCCTAAATTCACGCCCAATTTCATGGCAATGATTTTAGTGATTCTTTGTTTTAATTCTGGTATTTTGATGCTTTCGATAACGGCATTTGAGAATGCGTACATCAATAAAGCTTTAGCTTCTTTTTTCGGGATTCCGCGAGACTGCATGTAGAACATTGCTGTTTCATCAAGCTGTCCAACTGTACATCCGTGAGAACATTTTACGTCGTCGGCAAAAATCTCTAATTGCGGTTTTGCGTTGATCGTTGCTTTGTCACTCAATAAAATGTTGTTGCTTTTTTGGAAAGCATTTGTTTTTTGAGCTTCCTTTTCTACCAAAACTTTCCCGTTGAAAACTCCAGTCGAACGATCAGAGAATATTCCTTTATAATCTTGGAAACTTTCGCAGTTTGGCTGTGCGTGGTTTACCAAAGTATAATGGTCAACGTGTTGTTTGTCATTTAAGATCGAAATTCCGTTAAGCGTACTTGTTAATCTTTCTCCGAAATGGTAGAAGTTTAAGTTGTTACGGGTAAGATTTCCTCCAAATGAGAAAGTATGAACAGAAGCATGGCTTTCCTGTTGTTGTGAAACGTAAGTATTGTCGATTAAATTCGCTTCGCTGTTATCGTTTTGAATTTTGTAATAATCAACAATCGCACGTTTTTGAGCGAAAATCTCCGTAACAGAATTCGTTAAAACCGGATTTTCATTCAAACTTTGATGGCGCTCAATAATTTGAACATGTGAATTTTCACCCACAATAACCAAATTTCTAGGCTGTACCATTAAAGCAGCTTCATTTCCAGTTGAAAAATACATAATCTCAATTGGTTTGTCAGCGACTTTCTTTTTTGGAATATTGATAAAAGCACCTTCAATTGCAAAAGCGGTATTCAATGAAGTTAAACTGTCATCTTTACTTGCAATTTGATTAAAGTAGGTATCAATAACCATTTTATATTTTGGTTTGGTCAATGCCGAAGACATCAAACAAACATCGATTCCGTCATGTGTTGTAGAAGACAAATGCGAACTGAAAACACCATCGATAAAAACTAATTTATAGGTGTCAATTTCGTGTAAAAAGTATTTTTTTACCTGATTAAATTCAATTGCATTTTCTTGCTTTGGAAAAACCGTAAAGTCATTTTTTAGGATGGCGTTTAACGATGTATATTTCCAAGCTTCTTCTTTTTTGGTTGGGAAACCTTTATTTTCAAAGTTTTTTATAGCCGTTGTACGGATGTCATGCAAATCTGAATGCACATCTACACGCTCTTCAAAAGCCATAAAAGACGATACTAATTTTTCTTTTAAATCCATTTTCTTAGTTATGAGTTATGAGTTATAAGTTATGAGTTTTGCAAACTGTAAACTATAACTGTAAACTAGTTCTCTGCTTTGATCCAGTCGTATCCTTTTTCTTCTAATTCGTAAGCCAATTCTTTTCCGCCAGATTTTACGATTCTTCCATTATATAATACGTGAACGAAATCAGGAACGATATAATCTAACAAACGTTGGTAGTGCGTAATAACGATAATAGCGTTTTTGTCGCTTTTTAATTTGTTTACGCCATTTGCAACAATTCTTAAAGCATCGATATCAAGACCAGAATCGGTTTCGTCAAGAATAGCCAATTTTGGCTCTAACATTGCCATTTGGAAAATCTCATTTCTCTTTTTCTCTCCTCCAGAAAAACCTTCGTTAAGAGAACGAGATAAAAATTTACGGTCGATTTCTAATAATTCAGATTTCTCACGAATCACTTTCAGCATTTCGTTAGCAGGCATTTCTTCCTGACCGTTTGCTTTACGAGTTTCGTTGATAGCCGTTTTCATAAAGTTAGTTACACTAACTCCAGGAATTTCTACAGGATACTGAAACGAAAGGAAAACACCTTTATGTGCTCTTTCTTCTGGTGCAAGATCAGCAAGATCTTCTCCGTCAAGAATTACCTCTCCGTCTGTAACTTCATAGTTTTCGTTTCCTGCAATAACAGCAGAAAGTGTACTTTTTCCAGAACCGTTTGGTCCCATGATAGCGTGAACTTCTCCCGCTTTAACTTCAATATTGATTCCTTTAAGGATTTCTTTATCACCAATCGCGGCGTGAAGGTTTTTTATACTTAACATTTGTATTTATTTTATTCGTAATGTCCTTTCATCGAAAGGATATCTAATATTTCAATTGTTTCTTCTTCGGTAACTCTGTAAATTAATCTGTGCTCTTGATTTATCCTTCTGGACCATTTTCCTGAAAGTTGATATTTCAAAGGTTCTGGTTTTCCAATTCCTTCATAAGGATGAAGTAAAATGTCTTCAATCAAGGCTGTAATCTTATTCATGACCGCTTTATTTCCAGATTTTTTCCAATATTCTCTGTCTTTTTGAGCTTTTTCAGAATAAATTACTTCCACAAATCTTCTGTTTTTATTTTAATTCCTTTCCCGTCTTT
Organism: Flavobacterium sp. 38; assembly: GCF_057799715.1. Lineage (NCBI taxonomy): Bacteria > Pseudomonadati > Bacteroidota > Flavobacteriia > Flavobacteriales > Flavobacteriaceae > Flavobacterium > Flavobacterium sp. 38. The sequence goes on from NZ_JBYNWZ010000001.1 coordinate 763,250, forward strand.
TATGCTCTTTTCAGCGTCTAAAATTTCTTTTACAAATTCGGGATTATATGGTTTTTCTACTTCTTCAACAATTTCGAAACCAAGAGATTTTGCGAGTGATTTAAAAATCGGAAAATCTTTCTTATTTACATTTTTTAAAAGTATATCCATAATGTTTTGTTTTTATTAACCTACAGAACCTTCAAGAGAAATCTCTAATAATTTCTGAGCTTCAACTGCAAATTCCATTGGAAGTTTGTTCAAGACATCTTTACTGAAACCGTTTACAATTAAGGCAATCGCTTTTTCAGTCGGGATACCTCTTTGGTTGCAATAGAAAACTTGATCTTCTCCAATTTTGCTTGTCGTTGCTTCGTGCTCAATTTTTGCCGATGGATTTTTACTTTCGATATAAGGAAAAGTATGCGCTCCACAGTTATTACCCATTAAAAGAGAATCACATTGAGAAAAGTTTCTTGCATTTTCTGCTCTCGGAGAAATCTGCACTAATCCACGGTAACTGTTTTGTGATTTTCCTGCAGAAATACCTTTAGAAATAATAGTCGATTTAGTGTTTTTTCCTAAATGGATCATTTTTGTTCCGGTATCAGCTTGTTGGAAATTATTAGTAACAGCAATAGAATAAAATTCTCCTACTGAATTATCTCCTTTAAGTACACAAGAAGGATATTTCCAAGTTACAGCAGAACCTGTTTCAACTTGCGTCCACGAAATTTTAGCGTTAGTTTCGCATAAACCTCTTTTAGTTACGAAGTTGAAAACTCCACCTTTACCTTCTTTGTTTCCTGGAAACCAGTTTTGAACTGTTGAATATTTAATTTCAGCATCATCCAAAGCGATTAATTCAACTACAGCAGCGTGTAATTGGTTTTCGTCACGACTTGGAGCTGTACATCCTTCAAGGTAAGAAACGTAGCTTCCTTCATCAGCAATAACCAAAGTTCTTTCGAATTGTCCAGTTCCTGCTTGATTGATTCTGAAATAGGTTGAAAGTTCCATCGGACATTTTACGCCTTTTGGAATGTAGCAGAAACTTCCGTCAGAGAAAACAGCTGAGTTTAAAGCAGCGTAGAAGTTATCTTTCTGAGGAACAACTGTACCTAAATATTTTTTAACTAATTCTGGATGCTCTTTGATAGCCTCAGAAATCGGACAGAAAATAATTCCTTTTTCTGCCAAAGTTTTCTTGAAAGTTGTAGCTACAGAAACTGAGTCGACTACAATATCCATTGCGATATTGTTCATCTTTTTTTGTTCGTCTACAGAGATTCCCAATTTTTTGTACATTTCTAATAATTCTGGATCAACATCATCCAAAGTTTTATTAGGATCTACTTGTTTTGGAGCAGAATAATACGAAATAGCCTGAAAATCTGGTTTTTCGTATTGAACATTTGCCCATTCTGGTTCGATCATTTCCTTCCATGCGCGGAAAGCTTCAATACGCCAGTCGGTCATCCACTCTGGCTCTTCTTTTTTAAGAGAAATGGCTCTTACGATATCTTCGTTTAAGCCCACAGGAAATGTTTCAGACTCTATATTGGTATAAAATCCGTATTCGTATTCTTTAGTTTCCAGTTCGATTTTTAAATCGTCTTCGGTGTATTTGCTCATTATTTTATTTAATATCAAGTAAAAATTAAATTTCTACTTTACGATTTTTTTAGCTTTAATTATAGTGAGAATGACTCTCCGCAACCACAAGTTCTGCTTGCATTCGGGTTATTGAAAACAAACCCTTTTCCGTTTAATCCGCCCGAAAATTCAAGAATTGTTCCGGCTAAATAAAGAAATGATTTTTTTTCAACTGCAATTTGTATGTCGTTATCTACGAAAATTTTGTCATCGTCACCCTTAGTTTTGTCAAATTTTAAATCATAAGACAAACCAGAGCATCCGCCGCTTTTTACACCTACTCTAACATAGTCGTGCGCAGCGTCAAAACCATCATCTGTCATTAAGTCGATGATTTTCTTTTTGGCTGTATCAGAAACTTTTATCATTGTTTTTTAGTATTTATCTTTTCAACATTCCTTTAATTAATCTTTAAAAAGTAATTAAATTAGTACATTTTAAAGTGCTGTATGTCAATGCAGAAATGAAATTATCTGCAAAGATACGACTTAAAAACCTTTTTCCATAGCGGTTCACATTATTATAACAAATGAGAAAATAGATATTACTTATTTTGTTAAATAGACCTTGGAAACAGCTCCGATTAAAAAAAACTTTTTTTTTAGAATTAAAGCTGCAAATATCGCTTGTAAATGTTAAAAAACAAGTATTTCTACTGATTATAGTCGTTTTTTATTCAATATTTTTGCAGAAAATTATAAGTAATTATGAATAAACAAAATGAAATTAAGTGGTTTAAGCCCTTGTTTGCTTTAATTTTTGTTTTAGGAATAGGTGCTGTAGCTTTAGTTTTTAGTAATGAGAATGATGCGATTGAAAGTGAAGCTGGAAATAAAAGTATAGTAAATACAATTTCATCTGAAAGTAGAGAAACAAGCGAACAAAAAGATATTTTAGATTCTTTGAATGTATTGAAAGAAGCGTATGATCAGGCTATTTTAGAAAAAACAGCTTTGTCTAAAGAATTAGAATTAGAGCGCAGAAATGTAGAAAGTTTAATGGAAATCATTAAAGTTTCGCAAAATCCGTCTGCAGATCAAATTCGAATTTATAGAAATCAGCTTTTTGGTCTGAAATCTTCATTGGAAAGTAAAGTGACGGAGATTAAAAAATTGAAATCGCAGAATAAAAATTTATTGACAGAAATTGAAAGTCAGAACGTGGTCATGTATAAGCAAAAGGCAGAAAATGATACTTTGATTTCTAAACAAAAGAAATTAGAATCGACTTTAAAAGATGCTTCAAGGCTTTATTTGAGCAATTTTAAAGCTGTTGCGCTTCGCGAAAAAAGCTCAGGAGCAGAATTTGAAACTACAAAGGCAAAGAATACCAAAAAGCTTAAAATTAGTTTTACAGTTAACGGAAATGCGGTTGCAAAAACAGGAAGAAGAGTTTTTTATGTTCAGGTTTTAGATCATAAAAACACGGTTTTAGGAGACAATAAATTGATTGAGTTTGGGAATGATAAAGCGTTGGTGTATAGTTTTATTGTCAGCGCCGATTTTCAAGGAAAATCGTTAAATGCTTACGGAATTTTAAATGCAGATCAGTTTAAGAAAGGAACTTACTTTGTAAATTATTTTGATAAACAGGAAATAATGGGAAGCACTTCAGTAACATTAGAGTAGCCAAAAGTTTTTAACCTTAAATTTTAGCAAAAGGAGTTTGAATTTTCTAGCTTTGTTGTTTTAGAAAATCATTCTCATGAAACTTTACCCAATAGAATCTGGAAATTTTAAGTTAGACGGAGGCGCTATGTTTGGCGTTGTTCCTAAAACGATTTGGAATAAAACTAATCCTGCCGACGCTAATAATCTTATCGATATTGCTGCGCGCTGTTTACTGATAGAAGATGGAAATTGTCTTATTTTGATTGACACGGGAATGGGCGATAAGCAATCTGAAAAATTCTTTGGATATTACTCGCTTTGGGGATCTCATTCGTTAGATAAATCTTTAGCAAAATATGGTTTTAACCGAGATGATATAACAGATGTTTTTATGACGCATCTTCATTTTGACCATTGCGGCGGAAGCGTTCAGTGGAATTCGGATAAAACGGGTTATGAGCCAGCGTTTAAAAATGCTAAGTTTTGGACAAACGAAAATCATTGGGAATGGGCAATTAAACCAAATACGCGTGAAAAAGCTTCTTTCTTAGCAGAAAATATCCTGCCAATGCAGGAAAGCGGACAATTGAATTTTATTGAAAGACCTGATTCTGACTTTGGTTTCTCAAAAGAATTAGGTTTCGACATTTACTATGTAGACGGACATACCGAAAAGCAAATGATTCCGTACATTAAATACAAAGACAAAACGATTGTTTTTTGTGCCGATTTATTGGCTACAGCCGGACATATTCCGCTTCCGTATGTTATGGGTTACGATACAAGACCGTTGTTAACTATGCCAGAAAAATCAAAATTTTTGAATGCAGCAGCAGATCAGAATCATTATTTGTTTCTAGAACACGATGCGTACAATCAGATTATAACGGTTGAACATACCGAAAAAGGTGTTCGATTAAAAGAGGTTTTTACCTGTGAAGAGATTCTTTAATCATAATACTCAAAATGTAAAAAATCCCATTTTCAACTGAATGAAAATGGGATTTTTTGGGTTTTAACTAATTGTAATTTTTAAGTCTAATTTGTCTTGAATTTCCAAACCTGACCTACGGTTTCACCACCTTTATTGTCTTTTACAACAATTCTCCAGTAATACTGCGTAGTCGATTGAAGCGCAACTTCAAATGATTTTGAACTTGCATTCTCGCTTACTTTTGCCGTTGGTGGATTTGCTGTTCCAAAATAAATGTCATAAGTAAGAATATCAGCAGTATCAACATCAGAAGCTTTCCACGTTAAGTTTGCAGAAGAGGTACCGATTGCTGCGTTTAATACAGGAGAAACCAATTCTGGTGCAAAAGGTAAATGATTCACAACAGCTGTACCGGCAGTATAAAACTTAAAAGTAGATGAATAAGCACTAGCTAATCCTTTAGCGTCTGTTGCTTTGACTCTCCAGTAATAAGCAGTGTTTTTCTCTAATGCCAAAGCGCTTGTAGAAAGAGAAGAATTGTCTAATGTGCTCATAATTTGAGTAAATCCGTTATCTTTTGCGATTTGGATTTGATAAACAATCGCATCTTTTTGCTCATCTGTTGAAGCATTCCATTGAAAAGAAACATTGTTGTCCAAACATAATTTATTATCTGCAGGAATTGTTAAAACAGGTGCTGTAGGAGCAGTATTTACTGGCGCAGGCGCAACTGGATCATCTCCACCTCCGCTTCCACAGGCTGCAAATACTAAACAGATTATTGAAAGGTATATAGAATTCTTCATTTTTTATTTTTTTATGATTTTAACGTATTCCGGAGTTTCTAAATTGATTTTAGCAGCATAAATTCCTGAAGGTAATTTTTCAAGATTTAAAATAGCTTTTCCGCTTTCAATGTTATAAGTTCCTTGAGAAACTACTTGACCACCAAAATTGTATAATTCAATTGCAACTTCAGTTTTAGTGCTCGGAATTTCGATTTCGATACTACCAGAAGTAGGGTTTGGATAAGCCGCAAGAGTAGTTCCTAATTCATAAGAAGTAACTTTTTTAGCATACACGCCTTCACAAGCTTTTGCAGTTGCTACTTCAACCAATCCAGCTTTATCCAAAGCAACTGTAAAATTAGCATCTGTTGTTTGGAATTGCTCTGCGCCGTCAACAAATACTGTAAATGGAGCTGTTCCTTCCGTAATTTCAACTTCTACATTTTTTGCAGATACATTAGATTTTCCTGTAATAGTTGCTCCTTTTTGAATAGTTACATTAAAATTCTGTTCGAAAATCATTTCAGGAATTGTAATCTTAATCGCGTAAACTCCAGGAGACAATGCTGCAACTTTTAGACTGTTATTTGTAAAAGTGTAAGCTTTATCGTTAATGATAGCTTTGTAAGCAAATGAAGCTTGTGCAACGATGCTAATTTCTCCATTATTTTCTCCTAAACAAGATTCTCCTTTAGTCTCAACAGTAAAATTGTAAGAAGGTAAAAACAATTCGCCAGTACATTCTGTGTTATAAGTTGCTGTAGCATCTTTTCTATTTGCCCAGTTTGCATTAGCGTATATTACATCATCAACAAGAATACAGTACAATTTTGGATTGTTTGAAAATGACACATAACCATTTTTCATCAAAGCATTATTGCCATTTTGCAGATTCAATGTTTGTAGTTGAGCGCTATTATAACAGTTTAAATAATAGATTTTTGGATTTTTAGAAATGTCCAAACTTTTCAATAAGCCACTTCCAGCTTCTAGAAAAATAAGCTCTTTATTTTGAGATAAATCTATAGATTCAATTTTATTTCCTTCAAATGTTAAATAGTTCAAATTAGTATTTTGTGTCACATCTAGACTAGAAATCGAGTTATTGCCACAAGACAATATTTTCAGAGGAGTATTTTTAGAAACATTTAAAGATGTGAATTTGTTTATACTTACATCTAAATTAGTCAAAGTAGTATTTTTAGAAAAATCCCATTCTTTAATTAAGTTATTTCTAGCAGATAATTCTTTTAATGATATAAAATCTTGAAGTCCTGTTAAATCCGAAATCTCAGCTTTATCAATATTCAAAGATGTAATTTCAATAATTTTTGCGGTAGCAACTTTTCCATCTCTTGCACCCGAATCAATTCCAAGAGCAATTAATTTGTCTTCAAATTTAGGATCAGGAATTGCTGTCGAATATTCACAACTTGTACTGTATGAAGCTGTAGCATCTTTAAATGCGCTCCATTTTGAATTAGCATAAGTTTCATCATCTACCTGAATGCAAGTTAAATTAGGATTGTTGGTGAAATTTTTAACACCTGGCCCATCAGAAGCAATATTGTTTCCGTTTTTTAAATTTAAAGAACGAAGTTTGTTGTTAGGGCAATAAACCGCAAATAGATTTTTATTTTTTGATAAATCTAAAGATGTAAGCTCATTATCGTTGCAGATAAGAGATTGAAGAGCGCCATTGCTGTATAAATTTAATTGTGTCAATTTATTTTTGGCAACACTTAAACTGTTTAATTTTAAATTCTTAGAAACATCTATTTTAGTCAAATTGTTTTCATTAGCTAAAAGCGATTCTAAGCTAGCAAAATCTTCAATACCAGTTAAATCAGTAATTTCAGCATTTGAAATATCTAATGATGTTAAATAAGCAATATTAGCAGTAAGAACTTTTCCGTCTCTTGCGCCCGAATCAATTCCAAGAGCAATTAATTTGTCTTCAAATTTAGGATCAGGAATAGCTGTGCTGTAAGCGCAATTAGTGCTATAGCTTGCTGCAGCATCTTTTTTGGTCCAATTTGCAGTAGAATATGCAACATCATCTACTTCTAGACAGCTTAATGAAGGGTTAGTTGTTACTTCAAATGAAGTAATTTTAGTGTTATTTCCGTTCTTTAAGTTCAGACTTTTTAATTTGTTGCTGTTTACGGAAACATATACTAAATCAGTATTTTTAGAAAGATCTAAAGTGGTAAGGATGTTTCCGAAAGCATAAAAATATTGAAGCTTAGTGTTAGATGTTAAATCAAGTGTAGATAATTGATTTGCTGAACAATTTAAATTAGTTAAAAGTACATTATTTGTTAGATCAAGAGAAGTTAACAAACCTGAACCACCATTGGCAGAACTATAATAACTGCCCGAACAATCTAAATTGGTTAGTTTTTTATTGTTTTTTAAGTCTAAAGAAACTATTGGATTTTGAGCCAAGTTTAAGCTTGATAATTCTGGATTTTTAGAAAGATCTATCGTAGTTATTCTATTATATTTAAGATCTAAACTTAAAAGTGCTGGATTGTTTCTTACATCCAAACTTGTAATTGCCGTGCTTGAACAATTTAGATATTTTAAAGCAGTATTTTCGGAAACATTAATTTTTGTTATCGGATTGTAATCGCAAGAAATTGCAGATAAAGCTTTATTGGCACTAAAATCAATTGATGTAAAATTGTTTCTGTGGACATAAATGCTCTCTAGTGCCAGATTTTTAGAAACATTAATTTCTGTGAATTTATTATTGTAAAGATTTAATGTTTTTAAATTTACAAGAGCAGACAAATCTATAGAATCCAAATTATTTGAAGTACAGCTTAATTCGGTTAACTTGGTGTTAGCACTAAGATTAATATTTTTTGTCTTTATACCGCTACAGTATAATCTTTTTAAATTCGAAAAAACTTCCAATCCTGTTAGGTCTGTAATAGGAGCATCATCAATGTTTAAATACTCAGCGTTAGCTATTTTCTTTGTTAGCACTTTACCATCCTGTACCACGTCTAATCCGTTGTATATTAGCTTCTTTTCAAATTCTACATCTGGAATAAGAGTATATTCTGGTTCAGAACAAGTTAAAGTAAAATCAACAGATATGTCTTTTCCCGTGCTCCAGTTTGTATTAGCATAATCGACATCATCAACCGTAATGCAATATAGACTAGTATTTTCAGTTGCAATAAGGCTGCCTTTTTTGATTAGAGTATTTTGCCCGTTTTTTAAGTTTAATTCTGTTAATGATCTATTTGATCTAGCATTTACATATGTTAAAGCGACATTTTTGCTAAGGTCTAATTTGGTTAGCTGATTCTCATAAATGTATAATGTTTGTAATTTAACATTACTCGACAAGTCGATATTTGTCAGTGCATTAGAATAGCAATATAATTCTCTCAGCTCAGTCAATTTAGAAAGATCTACGCTTTTAATTTTATTATCTCCGAACATTAATTGAGTTAATTTTGTGTTTTGAGAAACATTTAAATTTTCAATGTTGCTCCTTTCACAACGAAAAAAAGTTAAATTAACGTTTTTAGAAAGATCTACAGTAGGCGTATTGTTGTACATATTTACAAAATATGTTAACGAAACAAAATCTTGAAGACCAGTTAAGTCAGTAATCGAACTCGATGATACATCTAAACTGGTGAGTTTATTGATTTTACTAGTAGGAACTTTACCGTCTGGCGTACCCGAATCTATGCCTAAAGCAATTAATTTCTTTTCAAAATTGATATCGGGAATAGATGTGCTCGGAACTTCTATACTGCAATCGGTGTTATAAACAGCCGCGGCATCTTTTAGATTTGCCCAGTTTGCCGTTGCAGTAACTTCATTATCAACCTGAATACAGCTTAAGTTTGAATTGTTTTTAAAAGTAGAAGTAGTAGTTAAAATGGTGTTTTTTCCATTTTTTAAATTTAAACTTTTTAATTGATTCGAACTGCAGTCTACAAATGTAAGCGCAATATTGTTTGAAAGATCCAATGTCTTCAAACTATTTCCTTGACAATTTAATAACTGTAAAGATTTATTTTCTGAAAGATCTAAACTAGTTAAATTGCTGAAATTACAGTTTAAAAATGTCAAATAAGGATTCTTAAAAAGATTTAGCCCATTTGTAAAATCATTTGCAGAACAGTTAAGGCTACTTAGATTAATATTGTTTGCAAGATTTAAAGCTTTAAGCTTGTTATCATAGCAGTTTACAGTTCTTATGTAAGTAATTGCCGATATATCTAAAGCAGTTAGTAAATTACTAGCACAATTTAAATTATCTAAAGACGTATTTTTCGAAAGATTTAAACTTGTTATTTTGTTAGAAAAACAATTTAGAATTGTAAGTGATGTATTTTGAGAAACATCAAGAGAAGTTAAATTGTTAAAAGAACAAATTAGCTGGGTCAATGCTTTGAAGTCTTGAATTCCAGTTAAGTCGCTAATATTTAATCCGTTTACATTTAATGTTTTTATGGCAGAAATGTTTGCGGTTAAAACCTGTCCGTCAGGAGTTCCTGAATCGTATTTTTCATTAATTAAGAATTTCTCGAAATTAGGATCGGGAATCTTAGTGTATTGTTGGGCATAAATAGAAAAATTTGCCAGTAACAGCAATAAGAGTAGTTTTGCTTTCATAGAAAAAGTTTAGAATTAGGTCGCGCAAGTGTAAGTCAATTAAATGGATAAACCTTACGGGAAGACGTAACGACTGTATTATTTGTTGATTTTTTTACAGTTTAAAAAGAAATAATTCACTCAAAATATATTTGCGATTATTAATCTTACAACATTCATTTGGTATTTTAATGTTTGTAAATATTATAGTTTAAGCATTTTACATCAAAATTTCATAACACAGTGTTAACAGTTAGTTTTTTGTAACAAAAAAGCATAATTTAGACCCATCTTTTAACTTTACTTAAATATCACACATAAATGAATCATATAAAACCCCTCAAATTATCTGCTTTTGCATTGCTTGTTTTAGCAGGATGTAGTGCTACAGTTCAAGCGCAGGTTTCCACTTCAAAAGAGTTTATCAAAGCTCCTGCAGCAGTTGTAAAAAAAGCTCCCCTTAGCGAAAATGAATTAAAAAGATGGAGTCATCTTGATCTAATAAAAGATTCAATTCCAGGAATGAGTGTTGATAAAGCTTACGCTGAATTATTGCAAGGTAAAAAAGGCGTAAAAGTAATCGTAGGAATTGTAGATTCTGGTGTAGATATCGAGCACGAAGATCTTCAGGGAATGATCTGGACGAATGCAAAAGAAATTCCAGGAAACGGAATCGATGATGATAAAAACGGATTTATTGATGATGTTCACGGATGGAATTTCCTTGGAGATGCTGTTCACGAAAATCTGGAAATGACTCGTATCGTGAAAAAAGCCGATGACGGTTCTGCAGAATACAAAGCTGCTCTAGCACAATTTACAGAGAAATACGAAGAAGCGCTTCAAGATAAACAGCAAGCAGATTTTTTAATGGAAGTTCATAATACCATAAAAAAAGAACTTAATAAGACAGATTATAAAATCGAAGATTTAAGTGCAATTACTTCTACAGATCCAAAAGTGGCAAGAAGTAAGGCGGTTATGACTCAGATTTTTACAAATGCTGGCCCAACTTTTAATCCAGAAGAAGAATTAAAAGAGTATAGCGATCAGGTTGAAGAGCAGTTAAAATACAACTTAAATAAAGATTTTGACGGAAGAAAAATCGTAGGAGATAATCCAGACGATATTAAAGGTACTAAATATGGAAATAACGTAGTATTCGGTCCAGATAAAGAAAAAGCATTACACGGAACTCACGTTGCTGGAATTATTGCGCAAATTCGCGGTAATAATTTAGGTGGGGACGGAGTAGCGACAAATGTTGAAATTTTGACAGTTAGAGCCGTTCCAGACGGAGACGAATATGATAAAGATATTGCTTTAGCAATTCGTTACGCAGTAGACAATGGGGCAAAAGTAATCAACGGAAGTTTCGGAAAAAGCTTTTCTCCGCACAAAGACTGGGTTTACGATGCGATTAAGTATGCAGCTAAAAAAGACGTTTTAATTGTTCACGCTGCGGGTAACGACGGTTACAATATTGACGAAACAAAAAACATCAATTATCCAAACGATTCTCAAGACAACGTAAAAGAATTTGCAGATAATTTAATCACCATTGGAGCGATTAATAAATCGTATGGAGAAACAGTTGTAGCATCATTTTCAAACTTCGGAAAAATAAACGTAGACGTTTTTGCTCCAGGTGAAGAAATTTATGCAACAGTTCCAAACAACAAATACAAATATTTACAAGGAACATCAATGGCATCTCCAAATGCTGCGGGTGTTGCGGCTTTGATTCGCTCTTACTATCCAAAATTAAAAGCCGCACAGGTTAAAAAGATTTTGATGGATTCTGGTGTAGCACTTCCTTCAACAGTTGTTTTAGGTAAAAGCGAAAATCCTGGAGAGAAACCAGCTGCCGTTTCTTCTGTAGAATCATCAAAAACAGCGAAGATGGTAAATGCTTACAATGCTTTATTAATGGCTGAAAAGATGTCTAAAAAATAAGCAACATTAAACGATTAATCCAATGGAAGAGTTCGCGCTCTTCCATTTTCTATTACATATAAACATGCGAAAAATTATTTTACTTTCTTTCCTAAGCTTAGGTTTTAACTCGGCTTTCGCGCAAAGCGCCCCATATTGGCAGCAGCACGCTGACTATAAAATGGAAGTTTCGATGGATGTAAAAAACTATCAGTACAAAGGAAAACAAGAATTGGTTTATACCAACAACTCTTCTGATACACTAAAAAAAGTATTCTATCATTTGTTTCCAAATGCTTTTCAGCCAGGAAGCGAAATGGATGCACGTCTTCATTTTATTAAAGATCCAGACGGAAGAATGGTTAACAAAGTAAAAGGAGCAGACGGAAAAGAAGTAAAACAAAGCCGTATTGAAACTTTAAAACCAAACGAAATTGGTTATTTGAAAATTACAAATTTCAAACAAGATGGTGCTGTTGCTCAAACAAGAGTTTCAGGAACAATCTTAGAAGTGACTTTGGCAAAACCAATTCTGCCAAATTCTAAAACGACTTTTACATTAGATTTTGACGGACAAGTTCCAGTACAGATTCGTCGTTCTGGAAGAAACAATTCTGAAGGAGTAGAGCTTTCTATGTCTCAATGGTATCCAAAATTAGCCGAATTTGATTTCGAAGGATGGCACGCAGATCCATACATCGCGAGAGAATTTCACGGTGTTTGGGGTAATTTCGACGTAAAAATTACAATCGATAAAGATTATACAATTGGTGGATCTGGATATTTGCAAGACAAAAATTCTATCGGACACGGTTACCAAGATGCAGGTGTAACGGTTACTTATCCTAAAAAAGAAAAAACGTTAACATGGCATTTTATTGCACCAAACGTTCACGATTTTACATGGGCTGCAGACAAAGAATATACGCATGATATTGTAAAAGGACCAAACGATGTAGATTTGCATTTCTTCTACAAAAACAACGAAAAAACGACTGCAAACTGGAAACAGTTAGAGCCGTTAATGGTGAAAGTAATGGAATATTACAACCAAAGAGTTGGAGCTTATCCATACAAACAATATTCATTTATTCAAGGTGGAGATGGCGGAATGGAGTATGCAATGTGTACTTTAATGTTAGGAAACGGAACTCTTGAAGGAATCTTGGGAACTGCAACGCACGAATTAGGACACTCTTGGTTCCAGCACATTTTAGCTTCAAACGAATCTAAACACCCTTGGATGGACGAAGGTTTTACAACTTACATCGAAGACAGTGCTTTGAACGAATTAAAAGGAGACAAAAAAGAAGTGAATCCTTTTGTTGGAAATTACAAAGCATATTATAGTTTAGTAAATTCTGGTAAAGAACAGCCGCAGACAACGCATGGAGATCGTTACGATGAAAACCGTCCGTACAGTATTTCTTCTTATGTAAAAGGAAGCCTTTTCCTTTCTCAGTTAGAATATGTAATCGGAAAAGCTAACGTTGATGCAACTTTACACAGATATTTCAACGATTTTAAATTCAAGCATCCAACTCCAAATGATATTAAAAGAAGCGCTGAAAGAGTTTCTGGAGCTGAGTTAGATTGGTATTTAATTGATTGGACACAAACTACAAATACGATCGATTACGGAATTAAAGACGTAGCAGATAATGCTGGAAAAACAACTGTTTCTTTAGAAAGAATCGGTAGAATGCCAATGCCAATTGACTTAAAAGTAGATTATACAGACGGAACTTCTGAGACATTCTACATTCCGTTGAGAATGATGAATTTTATTAAGCCAAATCCAAACCCGAACGAAAAAAGAACAGTTTTGGAAGACTGGGCTTGGGCACAGCAAAACTATAGTTTTACAATTGATAAAGCCAAAACGGCAATCAAAAAAATCACTATCGATCCAAGCGGATTAATGGCTGATGTAAAACAGACAAATAACGTTTTTGAAGTGAAGTAATCTTCAAATAAAAAAATAGAAAAGTCCCGATTAAAATTTTAATCGGGACTTTTACTTTTAAGCCAAATAGAAAATTCAATAGCCTCCAGCTTTAGCTGGAGTTAAACAATCAAACATGAAAAAGGCTTTAGCCGAACACTTTAAGTTTGGCTAAAGCCTTTCGCTTTTACAATAAAAACCTCCAGCTAAAGCTGGAGGCAATTGAAAAATTTTATTAAATCGAGCTTAATAGATCTAACTCAAATGCTCAATCATATCTTTTGTCATAGATTCCAAATCAAATTTATGATTCCATCCCCAGTCTTCTCTGGCAGAAGAATCGTCAATACTTGCTGGCCAGCTGTCCGCAATTTTCTGACGGAAATCTGGATTGTAGGTAATCTCAAATTCCGGAATATGTTTTTTGATTTCAGCGGCAATTTCAGTTGGAGTAAAACTCATTGCAGCCAAATTATACGAAGAATGTATTTTAATTTCTTCAACAGGTGCTTTCATAATATTGATTGTTGCATCAATCGCATCATCCATATACATCATTGGCATTTTGGTTTCAGAAGATAAGAAACACTCATATTTTTTATCAGCAATCGCTTTATAGAAAATATCAACAGCGTAATCTGTAGTTCCACCGCCTGGAGGAGTTGACCAGCTAATTAAACCTGGGTAACGGATACTGCGCACATCAACACCATAAATATTATGATAGTACTCGCACCATCTTTCACCTGCTTGTTTACTGATTCCGTAAACTGTTGAAGGTTCCATTATAGTATATTGAGGTGTGTTTTCTTTTGGAGTTGTTGGGCCAAAAACGGCAATACTTGAAGGCCAGAAAATCTTCTGGATTTTTTTAGCTTTAGCTAAATTTAAAACATGAAAAAGCGAATTCATATTCAAATCCCAAGCAAAAGCAGGATTTTTTTCAGCCGTTGCAGACAAAAGAGCAGCCATTAGATAGACATCGGTAATTTTATGCACTTCTACCAAATGTTCGATCTGATTAAAATCTAAAGCATTGACCACCTCAAAAGGCCCTGAATTAACAACATCAGTATTCAATTTTCGAATATCGGAAGCGATTACATTCTCTGTTCCGTATATTTTGCGAAGCTTTTGAGTCAGCTCCGTTCCAATCTGACCGCAAGCGCCAATGATCAATATTTTTGGATTCATTTTTTCATGATTTTTAGATTTACAAATATAACGTTTTCGCAATTACGTGAGTTTTTTTGAATAATAAATTATTAATTCAATAATTAAAAAGTTTGTTTGTTGGATTATTCTCTTTTAGAGGGGTGTGTCTTTGTGCCTTTTTATTTTCGGTTTAAAAGGTCATTTTTAAGAAGAATAAAACGAAAAAAATCTTCTTATTTCACGTCATAAAGGACAAAAATAATAACCTTGATTTATAGAATCTTTAGCATAAAATCAGAATTCATATTTGTAAATTTACTTCGTAACTTTGCAGCCTAACATTTTAATAAATGAAATACAAAATATCTCTTTTTCTGCTTTTGACAACTGTGTTATTTTCTTGCCAAAATGAAAATGAAAAACGCCTTGCAGAAAACGCAAAAGAAGCGAAAAAGAAAGAAGCTATTTTTAATAATATAAATAAAGGCTGGACTTTTCTAGACGAACCCATTAATGAAATTTCAGAATCACAATTGAATTCCTGGACAGAATGGCGTGAGTTTATGAAAGAAATCGGCGATAAGCCAAGAAAAACAATTGGTGCCTTTCAGAAAAAATCTACTGCTATTGCTAAAAAAGCAATGGCTTTGAACAATAATATTCCTGCGCAGTTTAATCAGCCGCAGATCAAAAGCCGAATTTCTATTCTAATTACTAAAATTAAAATGCTGGATTTGTTTATTCATTTGAGTAAGATTCCAGACGATAAAGTGGTTTTTTTGATACAGGAAATCAATAAAGAGCTGATTTCGCTAGAAAGACAAATGGATAAAATTGTCGAAAAAGCCAAAATACCGAAAGAAGAAGGAGAAGCCGATTTCCTTAGAATGTTAGACACAGCACGCGCGATTCCGAGTTCGGCACCGCCAATAGATCCAAATATACCGAGAGTTGAGTAAAAACGCCTTATATACCACATACGATAATCTGCCAAAAGCACAGCAGATTGCATCGAGTTTACTGGAAGGTAACCAAGTAAAAATGAACATCAGCGGATTGTTAGGATCTGCTGTTTCATTTATTATACGTTCCGTTTTCAGGAAAACTGAACTGCCTTTTCTGATTGTTTTAGACAACAAAGAAGAGGCGGCTTATTACCTGAACGATTTAGAACAAATGATCGGTGAGCAGGATGTATTGTTTTATCCTGCATCATTTCGCCGTCCGTACCAAATTGATGAAACCGACAATGCCAATGTTTTACTTCGTGCTGAGGTTTTAAATAGAATTAATTCTAGAAAAAAACCAGCCGTAATTGTCACGTATCCAGAAGCTCTTTTTGAAAAAGTGGTTACGAGAAGAGAACTCGATAAAAATACTTTAAAAGTAGCGTTGAACGACAAAATTTCGATCGATTTTATCAATGAAGTTTTGTTTGAATACGAATTTAAAAGAGTTGATTTCATTACAGAACCTGGAGAATTTTCGGTTCGTGGAGGAATTGTCGATGTATTCTCTTTTTCAAACGATCATCCGTACCGAATTGAGTTTTTCGGAAACGAAGTAGACAGCATCAGAACTTTTGATGTTGAAACACAATTATCGGTTGAGACGCATAAAAAAATTACGATTATTCCGAATGTGGAGAACAAATTGTTTCAGGAAAATCGCGAAAGCTTTTTAGATTATATCGCCGAAAAAACCGTTCTTTTTATTCAAAATACCGAAGGGCTTTTTTCTCAATTAGATAGACAATTTGCAAGGGCAGAAGAAGCTTTTGAGAAACTTTCTAAAGAAATAAAACATGCCACGCCAGAACAATTGTTTTTGAATCAGGCTTCTTTTATAAAACGTTCTTTAGATTTTTCGGTTGTCGAATTGGCTTCAAGACCGGTTTATAAAACGACCAAAAAATTCGAATTTCATATTCAGCCTCAGCCTTCTTTCAATAAACAATTTGATTTATTGATGAATAATCTGAGCGAAAATCATTTTAACGGATATGTGAATTATTTGTTTTGTTCGAATGATACTCAGGCAAAACGTTTTCATGATATTTTTGAAAGTTTAGACGAAGCCAATTCGGAGAATATCAGAAAACAATATCATACGATTGTATTGCCTTTGTATCAAGGATTTATTGACGAAGAAAATCAGATTACGGCGTATACCGATCACCAGATTTTTGAGCGTTATCATAAATTCAACATCAAAAATGGCTATTCTAAAAAGCAGAATATCACTTTAAAAGAATTGACCGCACTTTCTGTTGGTGATTATGTAACACATATCGATCACGGAATCGGGAAGTTTGGCGGATTGCAGAAAATTCAAGTTGAAGGTAAAACACAAGAAGCTATAAAATTGGTTTATGCCGATAATGATATTGTGTACGTGAGCATTCACTCGCTGCATAAAATTTCGAAATACAACGGAAAAGACGGAACGCCTCCGAAAATATATAAATTAGGATCGAACGCTTGGAAAGTTCTGAAACAGAAGACCAAAGCGCGCGTTAAACATATTGCATTCAATTTGATTCAGCTGTATGCAAAACGTCGTTTAGAAAAAGGGTTTCAGTTTGCGCCAGACAGTTATCTTCAGAACGAATTAGAAAGTTCGTTTATTTATGAGGATACACCAGACCAAATGAAATCGACGGCTGAAGTAAAAGCCGATATGGAAAGCGATCGCCCTATGGATCGTTTGGTTTGCGGTGACGTTGGTTTTGGTAAAACGGAGGTTGCGATTCGTGCTGCTTTTAAAGCGGTTGATAACAGCAAACAAGTTGCGGTTTTAGTGCCGACGACTATTTTGGCGTATCAGCATTTTAGAACTTTCTCAGAACGTTTAAAAGATATGCCAGTTTCAATTGGTTACTTAAACCGATTTAGGACTGCAAAACAAAAAACACAGACTTTAAAAGATTTAGCCGAAGGAAAACTGGATATTGTTATTGGAACACACCAGTTGGTCAATAAAAATGTAGTTTTTAAAGATCTTGGTTTATTGATTGTCGATGAGGAACAAAAGTTTGGTGTAAACGTAAAAGATAAATTGAAAACCATTGCTGCAAATGTCGATACGTTGACATTGACAGCGACGCCAATTCCGAGAACTTTGCAGTTTTCCTTAATGGCGGCGCGAGATTTATCCGTAATTACAACGCCTCCGCCAAATCGTTATCCGATTGAAACGAATGTGGTTGGTTTTAATGAAGAAATCATCCGCGATGCGATTTCGTATGAAATTCAAAGAAACGGACAGGTTTTCTTTATTAATAACCGAATCGAAAATATTAAAGAAGTTGCAGGAATGATTCAGCGTTTGGTTCCAAATGCCAGAGTCGGAATCGGTCACGGACAAATGGACGGCGCGAAACTCGAAGAATTGATGTTAGGTTTTATGAACGGAGATTTTGATGTTCTAGTCGCAACCACAATCATCGAAAGCGGATTGGACGTTCCGAATGCCAACACGATTTTTATTAATAATGCCAATAATTTCGGATTGTCAGATTTGCATCAAATGCGTGGTCGAGTAGGACGAAGCAATAAAAAAGCATTTTGTTACTTTATCTGTCCGCCGTATTCGTCAATGACTGAAGATGCGAGAAAACGTATCCAAGCGTTGGAGCAATTCAGCGAATTAGGAAGCGGTTTCAATATTGCGATGAAAGATTTGGAGATTCGTGGAGCAGGAGATTTATTAGGTGGTGAACAAAGTGGTTTCATCAATGAAATTGGTTTTGATACGTACCAAAAAATCATGAACGAAGCGATCGAAGAATTGAAGGAAAACGAATTCAAAGATTTGTATCCTGAAGAAAATGATATCGATACGAAAGAATACGTAAAAGACATTCAAATCGATGCCGATTTCGAATTGTTGTTTCCAGATGAATATATTAATAACGTTTCAGAACGTTTGGTTTTATACAACGAATTGGGTGCCATAAAAGACGAAGCTGGTTTACAGGAATTCGAGAAAAAACTAATCGACCGTTTCGGGCCATTGCCAAAACAAGCAACAGCTTTATTAAACAGCATCAGAATAAAATGGATTGCTACGAAAGTCGGAATCGAGAAATTGGTTTTGAAACAAGGCAAAATGATTGGTTATTTCGTATCCGATCAACAATCTGATTATTATCAGTCTGTAAAGTTTAGAAATGTTTTAAACTTTGTTCAAAAGCATAGTAATCTCTGCAAAATGAAAGAAAAACAAACCGTTAATGGTTTACGTTTGTTATTGACTTTCGAAAATGTGAAGTCTATAAAACGTGCGCTGGAATTGATGGAGTTGTTTGAGGAATAAAAAAAATAGCCACGAATTCACGAATTGCTTTTTTAATAATTCGTGACTCGAGCGAAAGCGAACAGGCGAAGCAATTCGTGGCTAAAAAAAATTTAAGTTTTATTTATCTTTCATTTAAGAAAAATCTTAGAACTAAAAAGTTTTCTTTGAATCAAAATTTTCAAAGCCACTTTTATGCCTTATAGACTTCTTTTTGCATTTTTATTATTTGGAATAACTACACTATCAGCTCAGAAAACAGACAAAATAATTGTCGCTGATTCTTTAAAATCAGTTGAGATTGACCCGCTTCGTCCAGCGAAGGCGGCATTTTATTCGGCTGTTTTGCCAGGTTTGGGACAGATTTACAATAAAAAATACTGGAAACTTCCGTTGGTTTATGGTGCAATTGGCACGAGTACTTATTTGTATATTGATAACCAGAAAAAATACAATTTGTATAGAGACGAATATAAAAACAGATTGGAAGGTAAAACAAGTGATTCGGATTATATGGCGAGGTTAAGCGAAAGCCAATTAATAACAGCGCAAAAACAGTTTCAAAGAAACAGAGATTTGTCTGCTTTGTTTATGGTCGGTTTTTACGTTTTAAATATTATTGATGCGAATATTGATGCCGCATTGTCTCAATTTAATGTTGATGAAAGATTAGCATTTAAACCCGCAGTTATAAGAAATGATATAACAGCAGCAAATGATTTTGGATTTGCTTTGAATTATACGTTTTAAAAAATAGCCACGAATTCACGAATTTTTTAAAAATTTATAGAAAATTAATTCATGAATCGTGGCAAAAAAAAATATTATTTCACAATCAGTTTTTTAGTCACATTAAAATCTTTAGAAACGATATTTACAATATAAATTCCTGTAGATAGATGATGATTAACTTGTCCTGAAGAAGAAAGTCTTTGGTTTAAAAGAGTTCTCCCATTCAAATCAGAAACAAAAACTTCGGCATCTCCGTTTGTTAATGCAGGCATTACAATATTAAATTCATTTCCTGTAGAAGGATTTGGGTAAATGCCAATTACAGGTTCAGCTGCAGGAGCTTCTTCAACATTAAGTGCCATTTTTGATGTTCCAACAGTTGTTGGTTCCAATTGCCATTGCGCGCTGTACCAGCCGTCTTGCGAATTTCCGTATTGAGCAGATCCTGTTTGGTTTTCGACATGAATAATATTTCCAGACTGCCATCTGTTTCTCAATCTTGTCCAAGTTCCGTCGATATAATCGCTAGACCATTGTGCACTCCAGAAAGTGGTGTCAGTAATATTACATTGTACAGATCCCGTTTGTCCTTCAATATTAATTAATTCACCTGTTGCTACATTTTTCAATACAAAATAAGTGGCGTCAATTGCTATTTTCTGCCATTTGTAATTGTTTCCAGAAACGGTAGTCCCGTAACCAACATTAGTTCCGGCATCAGATAAATAAGCACCTGTCCATCTGTTTTTGATCGTATAATAATTTCCTCCGCCTGAAGCTGTTGTAACTGTAACTAAGCAAGTATTTGTTTTGCTTCCGTCAACAGTTGTTACGGTAATTGTGGCTGTTCCATTTGCGACAGCGGTAATTAAACCAGAAGCATTTACAGTTGCTACAGCAGTATTATTTGAACTGTACGTTACTGATTTGTTTGTAGCATTTGAAGGAAGTACAGTAGGTGTAAGCTGTTGCGTTCCACCCACATTTAAAGATGCCGTAGACGGACTTAAACTTACGCTTGTAACCGCAATACCAGTTCCAGGATTAGAATCGTACCAAGCGCCATTCATGTACCAGCCCGTTTTATTTCGGCTTAAATCAGCAGTTTGGTTGGTTCCGTCATTAAAAATTAAATTCGTTGAAGTTACGTTTGTAAACGTATAACTGTACCAGCCATTTCCAGCATTGGACATATTTACGCCAGGCCAAGAAGCATCTGCTAAAACGCCTGCAGGTAAAGCACTCCAATGATAAATTTTGATTCCAGTTCCCCAGTTTGATGGTTTGTAGAAATAAACAGTAAAATTAGTATTCGGATTAACAGTAATTGTTGCCGAAGCTGTTTTGTTTCCGTCTTGGGTTGTGGTTGTAATACTTGCCGTTCCTGCCGCCACTGCCGTCACCAAACCAGAACTGTTTACTGTTGCAACAGCAGTATTGCTAGATGACCAAGTAACATTTTTATTCGTTGCATTTGTCGGCAAAACAGTCGCTGTAAGCTGTTGTGTATTTCCTGAATACAAACTTGCAGAAGTTGGAGAAACCGCTACAGAAGAAACGGGAATTGTAGAAACTGTTATAGCTGAGGTTGCTGTTTTGTTTCCGTCAACTGTTTTTACCGTAATCGTTGCTGTTCCTGCCGAGACAGCTGTAACCAATCCAGAAGCGTTTACAGTTGCAACTGCGGTATTGCTTGATGTCCAAGTGACGTTTTGATTGGTTGCATTTGCTGGAGCAATTGTTGCGTTTAATTGCTGTGTTGTTCCTAAACCAACAGTTGCCGTTGTCGGACTAACAGAAACTCCTGTAACCGCTACAACTGGTGCATTGGTGTTAGTTAAAACTAAATATTCATAAGCTGCAAAAGTTCTTGTAGTCCCCGTAGTCAAAGTCACCGAAGCATTATTGTTATACGGATTTACATAAGTTCCCGCCAAAGCTGCTGGAATTACATAAGACTTAGAAGCATTTCTCAAATTCGACATTACGATTACTTTTTCTGTACCTAATGTTTTGGTAAAAATACTGATGTCGTCATTTGCATAAGTAGTCAAATCACCGCGTCTGATGGCTGCGCTTGAAGTTCTGAAATTTAGAATTTTAGCAAAATCGGCGGCAGCGGTTGGGTTTTGTGACCAGTTGAATTTGAAATTCTGCCAAGGCCAATCGGTTTTGGGTTCGTAGTCGATTTCCTGTCCGCTCATTAAGAAAGGAACTCCTTTCATATAGGCCGAAACGAGAAAGTTGGCTACAATTCCGTTATGGTTTTTAAATGGTATGATTGGCCTTCTTACGCCATCGTCATTGGTGTACGTATCATGATTACCCGTGTATCTAACAATTTGCTGATTTCCGGTTGCTTTAGCATATTCGTAAGTTGTTTGATCCTGAAGTCTTTGAGAAACAGGTCCGCCGTTAGCAACATCATATAAACCGCTGTGAAACCAACGGTCGCCATAATTCATATCAAAACCAACCTGAAAATTCTCTTGTCTGTCACCTTCGGCTAACATTAATAAATTATGAGAAGATATACTTCTAAGGTTTGAATTCACTTCAGACCAAAAATCTAAAGGCGGATTGTTAGCATAATCGCAACGGTAACCGTCAATATTGGCAGCGAAAATCCAGTAACGCATAGCGTCTTTGATTGCATTTCTAGTTGCCGAATTGTTAAGATCGAGCGCTGCAATATCTGAGAAGTTTCCTAATTGCTGAATTGTTGTCCCGCTTCGTTTATAATATTCAGGATGCGAAACAGTCCAGCCATGATCCCAAGAAGTTCCGTTGATGGCAATGTCCAAAATAACGGCCATTCCGCGGCTGTGAGCGCCGTCAACTAAAGTTCTTAAATCTGCTAGCGAACCATATTCTGAACCAACGGCTTTAAAATCTTTGATGCAATAAGGTGAAGGGGAACTTCGAGAATCGGTTCCGTGGGGGAAAATCGGCATTAAATAAATCACATTGGTGCCGAGCGCTTTTATATTGTCTAATCGGGCGGTTACTCCGGCTAAATTTCCGTTGGCACTAAACGGACGAATGTGCACTTGATACATGTTTATATCTCGCGTATCGGGAACGCCCGCAAATGGTGTTCCGTACTGCGCGGGATCTTGTGCGTAAAGGGAAGTTGCAAATAATAACAGAAAACAAAATAGTGCTTTCGTAAAATGAAATAACCTAGGGGTAATGTTGATTTTCATAATAATAGTTTTTTGCATGCTTGTCGGCATTTCTAACTAAAATTCATTCTCACTCGCATTGTATTTAAATTCGACAAACATTTTGTGGTTAATAGTTTTCAATAGTAAGTTTTTAATTTTCTGCCTAAAATTTAGGCAATAGTTTTCTGCCACGAATTACACGAATTGCACTAATTTTAATTGTGCTTTAATTCGTGGCATTCGTGTAATTCGTGGCGAAAAAAACTTGATAATCTATAATTTTTTCAATCCTTTTAAATCTGAAGCAGTTCCTTCTTTGATGCTGATGGCAACACCACCGCCCGGAGCTAAATATTGCTTCAATTTGCTTTTTGAGTTTACGACAACTTTAGTAACAGTATATTTCTGCGGATTTTGTTTCCAGTCTGCTTCTTTCGCATCAGCGTAAATAGTGGCTACGAAACTTTTTCCTGCTGGCAAATAATCAAAAGAAATATTGGCTGTTCTTGCATTTTCATCTGTAATTCCGCCAATAAACCATTCGTTTTTACCTTTTGCTTTTCTGGCAATTGTAATGTAATCACCAGGTTCAGCTTCCAGAATATAACTGTTATCCCAATCTACCGCCACATCTTTAATGAACTGAAATGCATCTGGAAAACGCTCATAATTTCCTGGAATATCTGCAGCCATTTGCAACGGACTGTACATGGTAACATAATAAGCCAATTGTTTTACTAAAGTGGTGTTTACTCGTTGTGAACTTCCTGTTCCGTAATACGAAAGATCGGTCTGGAAAATTCCCGGTGTATAATCCATTGGACCTCCCATTAAACGGGTAAAAGGCAAAATTGTCGTGTGATCTGGTGCTAATCCTCCCATAGATTCAAACTCGGTACCGCGCGCTGATTCCTGAGCAATCCAGTTTGGAAAAGTTCGATTTAATCCCGTTGGACGAACAGCTTCGTGACTGTTAATCATAATTTTATAATCTGCAGCACGTCTCGCAACGTTAATGTAATGATTGACCATCCATTGTCCGTCATGATGTTCGCCACGTGGAATAATTTGTCCTACATAACCTGTTTTTACGGCATCATAACCGTTGTCATTCATAAATTGAAAAGCACGATCCAAACGGCGTTCGTAATTCGTAGCCGATCCTGAAGTTTCGTGGTGCATGATAATTTTTACGCCTTTGGAGGCAGCGTAAGCATGAACTGCTTTTACATCAAAATCAGGATAAGGAGTTACGAAATCGAAAACCTCTTCTTTCCAATTTCCAATCCAGTCTTCCCAGCCAATGTTCCAACCTTCGATCAAAATCGCATCAAAACCATTTTTAGAAGCAAAATCAATGTACTCTTTAGCACGTTCTGTTGTAGCACCGTGTTTTCCGTTTGGAGTCAATTTGGTAAAATCATCCGTTAGTTTAACATTGTTTTCTTTTCCAAAAGCCCAAGTGCTTCTTCCGGCAACGAAATATTCCCACCAAATTCCGATGTATTTTACTGGTTTAATCCAAGAAACATCTTTGTATGAAGTTGGGTCATTTAAATTCAGTATCAATTTAGAAGCCAGAATATCGGTTGCTTTGTCGCTTACTACAATCGTTCTCCACGGAGTCTGTGCATCTGTCTGCATATAACCTTTGTTTCCAACTGCATCTGGAGCCAAATGACTTACCATTTTATTGGTTTTAGCATCAACTTCTAAATACATTGCTGGATAATTGATTAATCCTGCTTCGTGAATGTTGATGTACAAACCATCATCCGATTTCATCATTGAAGGCGTTTGCACAGACAATTCTTTTATTGGCTGTTGCGCATTGATTTCGATCGTTGCTTTTTTCATCAACGAAGGAATTTCTGAAATCTTCGAAGTCGTATACGCATATTCATTGGTGTCATAATCCCCTGGAATCCAGAAAATTTTATGATTTCCAGCCAATTGAAACTCTGTGCGCTCTTCTTTAATTACGAAATAACTAAGGTCATTTTGTTTAGGAAATTCATATCTAAATCCCAATCCGTCGTTGAATAAACGAAAACGAAGACGGATAAATCTATTGTTGTTTTTCGCTTGTGCTAAAGTGACAACCAATTCGTTGTAATGATTGCGAATTGTTTTTTCTTCCCCTAAAACCGGATTCCAATTTTCATCAACAGAATTTTGCGATGTATTTGTAATGGAAAAACCATCCATAAACGAAGCGTTGTTTTTTAGTTCTAAACCTAATGTACTTGGTTTAATAACTGGTTTCTGTTTGTATGATAATTGGTAAGACGGAATTCCGCCTTCTTTTAATTCAAATTTTAAAGAAAGATTTTTGTCTGGCGAAGTTATTTCTTGTGCCTGAAGCCAAAATGTACTTAGAAATACAAAAAATAAAAGCGCAGTTTTTTTGCTCAAACGCATTTGAAGCAATGATTTTTGGGATTGAAAATTCATGTTTATTTAGTTTTGTGCAAATTTAGATTTTAAAGTTGCTTTAGGTATTAATTTTTCAACACTAAATATTGAAAAGGCTGTAAGGTTACATCTGTTCCAACTGTTACTGCAGCACCTGTAAATGCATCTTTCCAGTTTCCTTTTAATGTTGATGGAATAAGCTGTTTTACAGTAGAGTCAGTTAAATTAGAAAGCACAAAAACCTTTTCAGAATCTTTTATCATAGTAAAAGCACTAACGGCATCGCTGCTGTAACCGGTAAATTCTCCTCTTTTAATAGCGTTACTTGTGTTTCTGAAAGCAATGATTTTTTTGTATTCAGCAAACATTTCGTTATCTGCGGTTGACCAGTCAATAGGTGTTTTAGCAAAATAATTTAATCTTTTGTTGTAGCCAATTTCCTGACCGTTGTAAATCATGGGTACAGATTTTAAATAGGCAGCGACTACAAACGTTGCAATTGATCCTTTTTTACCTCCAAAAAGCTCTAACGGAGTTCCTTCAGAAAGGTTTACGTCATGATTGCTAGTGTAGCGAACAACTTTGTTTGATGGATCGTAAACATTTGCATATTCAGTTGTATTAGAGCTCTGAATAGTTGTAGCCGATTTATTTTCTTTGAAAAGCTGTTCTAAAGTCGAGAAGAAATTAAAACCAAAAGTATAATCAAATCCTGATGCAAAGTGATTGAATTTTGAACCTTCAGCCAACATTAAAATCTCTTGATTTTTTTTGATTTTTCTCAATTTTGAAATAGCATCAGTCCAGAAATTATTTGGAACAAAATCAGCATAATCACATCTGAAACCATCGATGTTGGCATTGTAAACCCAATAAGACATCGCATCGATCATGGCATCTTTCATTTCATTATTTTCGAAGTTTAACTGAGCCACATCATTATAATTGGTTCCTGGCGGAATGATAATATTTCCGCTTGCATCCTGCTGATACCAATCTTTGTGTTGTGTAATCCACGCATTATCCCAAGCAGTGTGATTGGCAACCCAGTCTAAAACCACCGCCATGTTTTTTTTATGCGCTTCTTCAACTAAAGTCTGAAGATCTTGTAAAGTTCCGAAATCTGGATTTACAGCTTTATAATCTTTTACTGCGTACGGAGAACCTAATTCGCCAGAGGCTCTTTCTTTCCCGACAGGGTAAATTGGCATTAGGTAAATGACATTGGCGCCCAATTCCTGAATCTGAGTCAATCTTTCTTGAACACCTTTTAAAGTTCCAGCCTGACTAAAAGCGCGAATATTTACCTGATAAATAATTGCATCTTCTTTTTTCGGCATTTTATCAAAAGGAGCACCGAATTGGGTATACGGAGATTCTGGTGTTTTGTTATCATCATCAGAAGAACTGCATGACATAAAGGCTAATGCAAGTACTAATCCGTAAACGAATTTTATATTAAATTTCATAATTATTGAATTTGGATGTAATAAAATTTAGAGGTTAAAATAACCTGCCTTCGCTCAAAAAGGCAGGTATCACTCAAAACTAATCTAGCTTTTATTACATTGTTAGATTATTTTTTAACTATCGTACAAGTTGCAGTTTTTGGGTAACCGTTACTTAGTGGATCTTTTTCATCAATCTTAAAAGTTACTTCGTAAACTCCAGCTTCGGCAATGTCATAAGCACCTCCATTATCTAAATTAATGGTATTTGTAGAAGGATCTGCTGGTCCATAATTGATAGTCCAGCTATTGTTTAGCCTAAATTTTAAAGCTCCTGCTGTTAAATTGGCTGTAACTTTCCATGTTTTGGTTTGATGATCGTAGCTCATAGGCGTGCTATTATCCCATCCTCCGACTTGAGAAGTTCCAACGATTCCCCATGCATAAGGAGTTGAGCTCCATTTTAAAGTATTTAAATTTACTTTTATTTGATACGAACCTGCTTCAGGAAGTACAAAATCAGTGTCGCTCATATTTTTTAAATCAGCATTTGTGTCACCTGCACCATAGAATTGTGCCCAGTTTCTTCCTTTGTTTAATTTAAACCCAGGACCTGCACCTTCTGGTAAAGTCATATAACCTTGATAGACTCCTAATTGAATTTCATTTAATGCGGCAGCAGTTTCCACGGCCCATCCCTGATAACTTCCTGGCATATAGATTTCGCCCATAACTACCGTTTTCAGGTAAGGTGTAACTGTTATTACAATAGGATCTGAATAAACTCTATGGTCCATAGTAGATTCTACGCGAATTACTAATTCACCAGCTACATCAGGTTTTAGACCTAAATCTGTGGCAATTTTATTTAATTCGGCACCCGTAAATGATTTGCTCAAAACATCTTGTCCAGCATCAATTCTTTTGGCTTTCTGCCACGCTTCACTTCCTTTAATGTCTGTAGTTAAATCAAATTGTATGGCGTAACTCACAGGCGCACTAATAGGATAGGTTACCTTTGGCCATGAAACAAGCAAAGCTGGTTGATCTGAAACATCTTCTTTAAGAACTATTGTACTCGCTGATGCTTCAATTGCAGAAGGAAAAGTGACAGTCGCTAAGGTTGTTAATTGTCCTTCGGTTTCGCAGGAAGTTGCTAAAAAAAGCAAACTGCCTAATACGAATAATTTATTAATATATTTTTTCATAATAGTTTTTGTTTTTAGTAACCTGGATTTTGTTTAAGTCCACGATTTGCATCTAAAGCAGATGTTGGGATTGGGAACAATTTTCTGAAAGCTGGAGACGCTGGTCTGAATTCGTTTGCCAATAAAAATTTATCAAAACGAATCATATCCTGTCTTCTGTGGCCTTCCCAGCTTAATTCAAATCCTCTTTCGTTGTAAATATCATCAAGAGTAGGATTGTGGTCTAAAGCATCTAAGCCTGCACGCTGTCTAATCTGATCTACAAAAGGTTTTGCAGCAGCAGGATTTCCTAAGCGTGCATTACATTCTGCTATCATTAAAATTACATCAGCATATCTAAAAATAGGGAAGTCGTTTGAAGCTCCTCCTCCGCTTTTTACACCTGCAGGATAAAATTTCACATTACGAACTCCTGCTTGCGGCGCTGCTCCAGGATTGTCTAACGAAGCAACTTCTAATGTATAATTAAATCCTCCTGGCTGTTCTCCAAACAAAAATTGCTTTCTTCGAACATCGTTTACGGCATATTTCAAGAAGAAGTCTTTTGGAACTATAGTTCCGTTCCAACCGCTTAATCCAAACATATTTGTACCTTGAGGCCCGTATACACTGCGAACTGCATACACATTACGAGAAACAACATCTAGAGTTGCGAAAATTGGCAAGATCGTTTCGTCATCTGGAAGTACGTCTCCAAATAATTCATAATATTTATTTCCTAACGGACTTGCATCGTTTGCTTCTCCTGAATGCAATGAAAAACCGCCTTCGCCTACTTTGTTACAAGCAGCTAAACACTCATTCCATTTTGCTTCTCCTGTATATACTTCTGCATTTAAATACACTTTTGCTAGCAAAGTATAACCCGCCCATTTATTGAATCTTCCATAATAATTACCGCCTTTTGTCACGGCAAGTAATTCTACATTTTCTGTCAGTTCTTTTACGATGAAATCGAAAACTTCTTTACGGCTTGACTGTGGAATTTTGTCAACAGTAATATTGTTATCTGTATAAAAAGGAACATTTCCAAAATCATCAATTAGCAAATAATAAAAGAAAGCACGTAATACTTTTGCTTCGGCAATTTTTGAAGGATCTGCACTTCCTTTTTCTAATAATTCAACTGCCAAGTTAGCATTGAAAATACCTTTGTATAACCAATTCCAGGTATTGTTGATGATAAATTCTGATGGAAGCCATTCGTGTTTGTGCAGACGGGCAAAATCTTGCTGCCAGTTACCGTCATTTCTATGCGGAATTACCTGCTCGTCTGATGACATACAGTTCATGTCGTACCAGCCGTTATCTGCTCCTGCATAACCTACGCCTGGTACATTTTTACGTTCAAAGTCACCCGGAATTTCAGCATAAACGCTCGCCAGAGCAATATTTGCTCCTTCTGGAGTTCCATAAAAGCTGTCCGGCTGATATTTGTCGTATATATTTTCGTTGATATCTGTACAGCTAAAAAGTGTCAGAAAACATGCGCTTCCTGCTAATACTATATTTTTAATTTTCATTTCTTGTACTATTTAAATTTTACAGTCAAACCAAACGCAACACTTCTGGTACGAGGATAAATTCCTTTATCGCCGCCGAAGTTATCATTAGGGTCACCACTTCCGCTTATGTTCAATTCTGGATCAACACCTGTGTAATCTGTAATTAAGAATAAATTATTTCCAGTAAGAGAAAGACGTACAGAGTCTACATATTTATCTGTAAAGCGGAAAGTATATCCAGCAGTAAGATTTTCTAAACGTACAAATGAACCGTCTTCTAACCATGCATCAGATCCGTATGGAGAAGAAAAAATTCCTCTGTCAACAGCGCTTTGCAAAACATTAGAACTACCTGTGTTTTCTAACATGCTTAATCGCTGATTAAGATTGTTGTAGATTTTATTTCCTCCAGAACCTCTTACTAACATAGAAGCATCGAAGTTTTTGTATCGGTAAGACGGATTAAAGGCAAAAGTGTAAGTTGGCAGTGCAGAACCTGCATAATAACGATCTTGACTTGTAGCTCCCTGATCAATTTTACCGTCTCCATCGCGGTCTTTTACTGTTTCGACACCATTACTATTGGTACCAGTACTTTCTAAAATATAAAATGAACCAATTGGTTTTCCTTGTACTAGTAATGAGTTTGGTGCTCCCCAGTTTACAAAGTTTGTATTTAAAGGAATTCCGTTAATGCTTCCACTTAAATTAAGAACTTCGTTTTTCATTAAAGACATGTTTCCTGCTAACGTCAGCGTGCTGTTTTCTGTTCTAATAACATCATACGCCAATGCTACTTCTAAACCTTTGTTAGAAATGCTTCCAACATTGGCTTTGATTTTATTATACGGATAAGGAGGCTGAGGTACTGTATAGTCAAACAGAAGATTATCAGTTCTAGAATCATAAACATCGATGCTTCCTCTTAATCTATTGTCTAAAAGAGCAAAATCAAGTCCAATGTTCGTTTGTTTTTTGGTTTCCCATTTAAGGTCAGCATTTGCATTTTGCGAAATACCAAAATTGGTAATGATCGATCCTCCAAAATAAATATTTCCTGCGCTGTCAACTAATGGAAGCGAAGTCTGCGGATAAAGTCCTTGCTGGTTTCCTGTTACACCATAACCCGCACGCAATTTTAATTCGCTAAACAGATTCTGATTCATCATAAAAGACTCTTTGTTAATCTGCCAAGCAACAGATGCTGAAGGGAAATTACCCCATTTGTTGTTTGAACCAAATACAGATGAACCATCACGTCTGATACTAGCTGTTAGTAAATAACGATCTAATAAAGAGTAATTTAATCGTGCTAAATAAGAAGCCAATGATCTGTCATTTTTATAAGATCTGATATCTCCAGCTCTGACTTTAGACAAATCGCCAAACTGAAGCGCATTATATGTAGCTTCATCACTGATAAAACCTCTTGCCTGAGTATAATTACCTTGGTAAGTCTGACTTTGCCATTCGTATAAAGCCAATGCATTAAAGCTGTGGATTCCGAAAGTTTTTTTATAGGTAAGACTAAAATTGGTTAATTTTTCGTTTTGTTTCTTATTGTCAATATTGGCAAAACCATGTTGTTCAACCGCATTAAAGTCTGTTGATTCTGCTGGCATATAATATCCAGCTGTATAATTGGTCTTTCTCCAGCTTCCAAACCAGTTTGCTGTAAAACCTTTTCCTAAATCTAAATCAGCTTTTAAACTTCCAAATAAATTATCTTCTTGTCTTTCATTTGTAACCTCTTGTGCAGCCGCATAAGGATTTAAGTAATGAAATACAGCAGGATCTGTAAAATAAGTTCCGTCAGTATTATAAACAGGATCTGTTGGTCTTGCTAATAATGCATTTGTAATTAAGTTTGATGTATAAGCAACGGTACCAATACTTCCAATACTGCTTGTAATATTATTTATTCCTGAGTTTAAATTAAAAGTCAATTTTAATTTATCGTCTAAAGCCAATTGTGTCGCCTGAATGCGGCCAATATATTTTTGGTTGCTTGAATTAATTACCACACCATCCTGCGTAATAGCTGTTATAGAAGCTCTGTAATTAAATTTATCCGTTGCGCCGCCAAATGATAAGGTATGAGTCTGAGTAATTCCAGTTTCAGTTAAAAGACCATACCAGTTGGTATTTGAACCATGATTTGCAGAAGCTGGAACACCATACTTCTGGCCTGTTTCCCACCATTGGTCTGCACTCAACATATCCAGTTTTTTTGGAATAAAATCAACAGAAGTTGACCCTGTATATTCTATCGTAGTTTTTCCGGCTTTGTTTTTCTTAGTCGTAACAATGATTACACCAGGCGCACCTCTAGAACCATAAACGGCAGTTGCAGAAGCATCTTTTAAAACATCGATACTCTCAATCTCGCTTGGCGGAACCTGATTTAATAAATCCATGTTTCCCTGAATCCCATCAACTACTACCAAAGGATCGTTTCCCCCAATTAAAGAGCCAATACCTCTAATACGAACACTTGGTCCAGAACCTGGTTCACTTCCTATCTGCGTAATATTAACTCCGGCAGCTTTTCCTGCGATCAACTGCAAAGGATTTACAATTGCTCCCTGATTCATATCTTTTGCAGCAATAGAAGAAACCGCTCCAGTTACATCTTTTTTGGCTGTAGTTCCATATCCTACTACTACAATTTCCTGTAAGTCAGTTGCGTCTGGAAGCAGCTGAATGTTTATAACAGGTTGATTTGCAGTCACTCTTTTTTCCTTATATCCCACAAAAGAAACAATGATTACAGACTGGCTGCTTTCTACAGTAAGTTTATATTTACCGTCAAAATCAGTAACCATTCCATTTTTTGTACCTTCTTCAATAACCGAAGCACCAGGTAATGGCAGGCCGTTTTCGTCTGTAATAACACCAGAAACAGTTTGTTTTTGAAATTCGATTACTTGCGTTTTTAGCTCTGGTTTTTTAAGGATAATCTGCGTGTCACGAATTTTAAATTCGGTTGGAGTTCCTTTAAAAATTTTGTCTAAAACAACATATATAGACTGATCTTTTACAGAAATTGAAACTGTACGATCTAAATCGACATCGTTCATTTTGTAAATAAATCTGAAATCTGTTTTTTGTTCAATGGTCTCAATAACCTTTTCGATGGTTGAATTGTTCAAATCAAGAGTAACTTTTGTCTTTTGGGCATAAGTACTCGCTTTGATATTAAACATGGCGACCAAAATAAGTAGTGTTGTTAATTTCAATTTTAGGTCATTTTGGAACAATGAGTATAGAAACCCATTATTCTTAGATTTTTTTTTCATAATTTTGTTAATTGATTGTAGTTAATTCGTTATATTCAATCACTTAGTTAATCGGAAATTGTTCGCAGCTCTTTCCGATTTTTTTATTCTAGTACTTTTTTATTCTCATATTTTTCCTTTGGTTTAAGAGGTTATTTAATTAGTATTTGATTGTTTTTGATAGTATAATTTATGCCATGGATGTCGTTGAAATAACTCATGACATTTTCTATAGATTCTTCTTTAAAGCTGGCGTTGAATTTCTCGTTAGCCAGTTTTTCGTTTTTATTAATGATGGTTACGTTATAGCGTCTTTCTAGTTTGGTAATAATATTTTTGAAAGCCATATTTCTAAATGTCAGTCCTCCGTTTATCCAAGAAGTATAAATTTCTGTAATAACAGGTTTTGCAGAAATAAAGGCATTTTCTTTATTAAAGCTTCCTTTGTAACCCGGTTTCAGAATAGTATTTTTTGCAGCATCAAATTCTTCATTAGAACGGTACATACCAACAGAACCTTCAACAAGCACAACATCTGTTGCGGCATCTTCAGGATAATTAGAAACGTTGAAGTGTGTTCCTAAAACGCGTACATTCAAGTTGTCGGCATTTACAATAAAAGGATGTTTCTTGTCTTTTGCGACATCAAAAAAAGCTTCGCCATCCAAATATACCTGACGATTTTCTCCAGCAATAAATTTTACTGGATATTTTAGAGTAGTACCAGAATTTAAATGAACCATAGTTCCGTCTGATAATTGCAAACGAAATTTTTTGCCAAACGGAATTTTAAGCGTGTTGTAAGCCAATTGATCAGAATCAGCTTGATTTTCATAAACCAATTTATCGCCGTCTTGGTTCCCAATAATATTCCCGTTTTTATCATGAACTTGAACTTTTCCGTTTTCAGAAATAACTTTAATACTTCCGTCTTCCATTTGTAGAACAATATCAGAGCTTTTAAAATCGAAAGTTGCTTCAGTAGATTTACTGAAGAAACCTTGTTTGTAGGCAAGTCCAACTCCAAGAAGAACCAAAACAGAAGCCGCAATAGAAATGTATTTTCTGTAGTTTGATTTTCTAGGTTGTAATTCGATTACTGTTTCCTGTTCTTTCGCTGTAGCTAATATGCTGTCAAAAATGGAATCGGCTTTCTGTTCCTCCATTTTTGGCATTTCGCCCAAAAGTTTTTTCACTTCTTCTACTGTTGGAAATTCATCAGTAAGTTTATTGCTTCTGAAATAAGCAATAACCTGTTCTGTTTCTTCAGCAGTACATTGATTTAAAATAAACTTCTGTAAAAGCGTTTTTATTTCAGAATTTGAATTCATTAAGAATGTTTTTGGGTTCTGTGTTTCTATAATACAGCTGAGAAGGAGTTGAGTACTACTCAAACGTTATAAATTTTTAAATTTTAACATTTGGAAACGAATGATATGTATTTAACTTGTTGATTTTTAATGGTTTTTGTAAATAAAAAATTTTCTGATTAAATAGAAATCTTTGTCAAAGTTTTAAACTTTGACAAAGATCGACGCAAAGAAATTAAAACATAGCCCACGGTTTCAACCGTGGGAGCGCAACGCAAATCACGCAACGCAAATCACGCAACGCAAATCACGCAACGCAAATCACGCAACGCAAATCACGCAACGCAAATCACGCAACGCAAATCACGCAATTGAAATCGTGCAAATCAATACGTTTCCCACGGTTGAAACCGTGGGCTATGGTTTCAATCTTGGAACGCAAAGCAAATCACGCAGATCAAGACGTTTTGGGCTATGTTTAAAATATATGATTTTAAAAAAGACGGATTGGTATAATTTAAAACAAAAAAATCACTCCGAAGAGTGATTTTTAAGGGCATTATTGTGGTTTTGGTTAGATAATTTCATCGTGAAGTTGAAAAAAACCGCGCATCGATTCGAGCGCTTTACTCATTTGGTTCCGGACCGTGTTTATCGAGATTCC
Organism: Flavobacterium sp. 38; assembly: GCF_057799715.1. Lineage (NCBI taxonomy): Bacteria > Pseudomonadati > Bacteroidota > Flavobacteriia > Flavobacteriales > Flavobacteriaceae > Flavobacterium > Flavobacterium sp. 38. Next base: position 797,901 of record NZ_JBYNWZ010000001.1, read on the forward strand.
GAGTTCCTCGCTTATTTCTTCATAACTCATTCCTTTTTTCCGCGACATTTTAAAAATCTGCCGTCGTTTGGGCGGGAGCTGTTTTATAGCTTGTTTTCGGAGTTTTTTGCAATCGGCTTCGCGAATAGCATAATCTCCGTGTTCATGTGTTTTCTGACTTTCATAAAAAACGGCTTCTTTCAAAATAACTTCATTTGCCGCTTTATTCAAAACATTAAAAGCCTGATTTCTGGCAATCGTAAAAATGTAGGCTTTAAAAGACTGATCTACATCTAAACTTTCGCGATTAAGCCAAACTTTCAAAAAAACATCCTGTACATTTTCCTCTGCAGCTTCTTTCGATTTTAGAAGGCTAATGCTATATCCATAAATATCTTGGCGAAATAAATCAAAAAGCTGGCGAAAGGCTTTTTCGTTTCCTTTTTTGAGTTCACTTACCAATAATTTTTCACTATGGTTGGCAGCTTCTAACAATTTTAATCGCTTTTATTTAATTCTAATGATATTAGGCTATCAAAATAAGAGGTCCTGAATCTGACTTCATCGCAAATATATAAAAATATTATTCGCAACAAATTATATCTAAAAAAACTTAATTCGGATTTTTTGTTAGTTTTTTGTAATGATGACTTAAAAAACACGCTGAAGTGGCTTTTCTACAAGTAAGTGTTATTTTGACGCTATTGCCAAATAAATTTTTATTCCGAATCTTACTTTTGAGAATATTCTTATCTACGAAATATGAAATTTTAGTCTTCTGGCTTTATTTCAAAAGAAAAATCCTTTTATCTTATAGGAAAAGACAAAAGGATTTTGGTATTATAAACTCTTATTTGATTTTTAAAAGCTGTATTTTTTGAATTAGTTTTTCAAGTCTTTAATCACTTTAAAAGCGACATCAACTTGATCTTCTCCAACTAAAATCGTAAATTCATTTGAAGTCGAAATTACCTCATTGATAATAATTCCTTCCCAAGCCAAACGCTGGAAAATGAAGTAGTAAATACCTGGAACTACGATATTTTCTTTTGGTAGTTTTACTGTAATAGAAGCTAAATTATCTAATTTCTGAATTAATTTTTCTCTCATAAAGTGTTTTTCAACTAAATGATTTACACTGCTGCTGACAACGATATTGGTTTCGTTTACGCCACGCGATGAGGTATAAAAAATATCAGATAAAGCATTAATGTCTGAGATTAAATCTGCCTGTTTGTTTAAAACAGTTTCAGATGCTGCAAAAGTGTAATCTGTAAGCTCAGAACGAACGGTGATTTCACCTATATTTTTAATTACTTTATTGATTTTGTGGTTTAATTTAAAATCTAGTTCTTCCGTCAGTCGTTTTAAAGACATTACAACAGCGCCTTGTTTTACTTCTTTTCCAAACTCACTTTCTAATTCGGTCATAATATTTCGCGAAAGTGAAGTTAGGTTAATAATTCCGAGCGACAGAGCATTTAATAAAAATGGTTTTGTTTTAATGTAGTTTTCTACAATAGAAGAAACAGTTTTCATAATTCTTTTTTTTTTTGGTAACAGTTGAGTTGGTTGTTAATTTAACATTGCGATGTTATAATTCTTTGCAAATATAAATAAAAAAACAAATTGTTACAATTATAACAATAAAAAATTATGTTAAAAGTGATAAAAAGCATCGGTAAGATGTTCAATTGCAAATGATTCCCTGTCTTTATGGATGGCAACGATATCAAAACGGATTTCTAAATCTTCCTGAAAATCCTTTTCCCTATCGTTTATGTAGGCATTTACTGCTTTTATAAGTAATTGAATTTTTTTTGGCTTCACAAAATCCTGCGGAGAACCAAAATCTAAATTCGATCGGGTCTTTACCTCAATTATGGCTAAAATAGAATCTTTTTGTGCAATGATATCTATTTCTGCTTTCTGAAAAACGTAATTTCTGTGTTGAATAGTATATCCGTTTTGTTCAAGATGCGAGACGGCAAGGTCTTCGCCTAATTTTCCTAAATCATTGTGCTCTGCCATGGTTTTACTTTAAAGTTTCAAGTTTCAAGTTTCAAGTTGTTGAATCTTATATTGGGTTTGAGTTTTTTGCATGCAAAGACGCGAAGACACAAAAGCATAAAACTTTGTGGCTTCGCGTCTTTGCGAGATTTTATGTGGTATTTTTGAACTTCCTTAAAAAAAGGAATACGAAATATTATTTTTTAAAAGTAACCGTGCTTCCAGTAGCAGTAACTTCCATAGAAACGGTATTTCCCATAATTAAAGCTCTATTGTCTCTAATATGGCCTGCTGGAAAATTGAAAATTACGGGAATATTGTATTTTTTGGTTACATCATCAATAATTTCTAAAGCATTTTTACCCCAAGGCACTTCATTGTCTTTCATGCTTGTCATTCCGCCAATGATAATTCCTTTGAGATTTTCAATGCAGCCGTTGCGTCTCAGGTTCATCATCATACGGTCAATATGGTACAAATATTCGTCTAAATCTTCTATAAATAAAATTTTATCCTTACAGTCAATTGCCGATGGAGATCCTAATAAACTATATAAAATAGATAAATTTCCGCCCACCAATTCGCCAGTAGCGCTTCCCAAACGATTCATAGGAGTTGGACTTACCGAGTACGAAATAGGTTCATTAAATAGCGCCGCTTTTAAAGAACTTACGGCATCTGGAGTTGCTCTTGGAACCGTAACCGGCATAATTCCGTGAATAGATTTATAGCCCATCGTATTTAAATGATTATGCAGAACGGTAACGTCGCTAAAACCAATAACCCATTTTGGATGCTGTTTGAATTTCGTAAAATCCAATAAATCTAACATTCTAACAGTACCATATCCACCGCGAACACACCAAATAGCTTTAATATTCGGATTGTCTAATTGTTTTTGAAAATCAGCAGCTCTTTGTTCATCTGTTCCAGCCAATTGATGATAATCTAATCCAATTGTCGAGCCAATTACAGCCTCTAGGCCCCAGCTGTGCAATAAATCTATTGTTGGTTTTAAATTGTCATCGATATTTTTTCGCGCTGTTGCTAAAAGCGCTACAGTATCTCCTTTTTGTAAGTAAGGCGGTGTTATCATGTTTTGTTGAGATTGACAGTTGAATGATTGTAAAGCAAAAATAAGAAATGCGAACTGATAAATAATAGACGGTTTCTTAATGTTTAATAGGTTTTTCATGATCATCATTTGCTTCTTTCATTTATATGAAAAAACAAATATAGAAATTTTAGATTTTAAATATATTTGAATTTTCTTACATTTAATTAAAAAAGAGTAATATTGAATGTTTTTTAAATACTAAATATATGCACTTTTTTAGAAGCTACTTTTTATTACTTATTCTTTTTTCATTTCAAACGCAATCGCAATCCAAAAAGTATAAAATCCACACGGTTGCTTTTTACAATTTTGAAAATCTTTATGATACTGAAGATGATGCTTTTACAAATGATGACGAATGGACTCCAAACGGAGCACAGCATTGGACAATAGAAAAATATCAGCAGAAATTGAGAAATATCGCCAGAGTGATTTCTGAAATTGGAACACCAGAAAATACAAATGCTCCAACTTTAATTGGAGGTGCAGAAATAGAAAATCGCAATGTTTTAGAAGATTTAATTAAAGAGCCAAAACTCTTGTTTTTGGATTTAGGAATCATTCATTTCGATTCGCCAGACAAACGAGGTATCGATGTGGCTTTGCTTTATCAGAAAAAATATTTCAGGCCGACTTCTTATTCAAATATTCCATTAATTATTTATAAAAAAGAAATTCCGAAAAAGGAAGAAGAAGTTTTAGATGATGAAATTGAGGTTAAAAAGGAAAATAAAAATCGTGTTTTTACGCGAGATCAGCTTTTGGTTTCAGGATTTTTAGAAGATGAAGAAATACATATTATTGTCAATCACTGGCCGTCGAGATCTGGTGGAGAAAAAGCAACAAGTCTCTTTCGAGAAGCCGCAGGAAAATTAAACCGAAAAATTATCGATTCACTACAACAAATTAATCCGCAAGCCAAAGTTTTGACGATGGGAGATTTTAATGACGGACCATTGAACAAAAGTATAAAGTCTGGGTTAGGAGCTAAAGGCATAAAAGCTGAAGTAGCAGAATTTGGAGTTTTTAATCCGTTTGAGGAACTAGCTAACAAGGGTTTAGGAACGATCGCTTATCGTGATTCGTGGAACATTTTTGATCAAATTATCATGACCCAATCCTTAATTCAACCTGATTTTTTGACTTATAATTTTTGGAAAGCAGGTATTTTCAGCAAACCGTATCTTATTCAAACTTCTGGACAATATAAAGGTTATCCACTACGAAATTCGCTTACAGAAGCAGGATTTAGTGATCATTTTCCCGTTTATATTTATTTGATAAAAGAAGTCGCAAAGTAGAGACGCACCGCAGTGCATCTAATATCTCGTTTTAAAACCCTAAAAATTTTTCTGCCACAAATTACACGAATTGCTCGAATTTTTTAGCCACAGATTAAAAAGATTTTTAGGATTTTTTTCAGCCAGAATGAATTAGTGTAAATAGTGAAATTGCTTCGCCTGTTCGCTATCGCTCGGGTCGTGGCAAACTAAAAAAATCATTTTAATTCATTTAATCTGTGGCAAAAAAACTCATTTAATTTTCTTCAAAACTTCTTTTGCAACGGCTTTTATAAGCAGCAGAATAATCAGAATAATCTTTTTCGATTATGGTTTTAAAATGTTTTATACGAATCTAAAGACGCACTGCGGTGCGTCTTTACAAATTTACTAACTTTAGCTTTTCAAAATTTAGTACTTATAAAATGGCTATAGCAAAACCTTTTAACCTGACGCAATGGATTGACGAAAATCGTCATTTATTGAAACCACCTGTTGGAAATAAAAATCTCTATGTAGATTCTGGAGATTATATTGTAATGATTGTAGCAGGACCAAATGCCCGAAAAGATTATCATTACAACGAAACAGAGGAACTTTTTTATCAGCTGGAAGGAAGTATTAAAGTGGTAATTCAGGAAGATGGACAGCGTAAAGAAATGGAATTAAACGCGGGTGATATGTACTTGCATCCAGCTAAAGTACCACATTCTCCTGTTCGTTCTGAAGGTTCTATTGGTCTAGTAATTGAAAGAAAACGCGCTGGACAAGGTTTTACAGATGGCTTGCTTTGGCATTGCGATAACTGCAATCATAAATTGTACGAAGTGTATTTTGAACTTCATAACATTGAGAAAGACTTCCTTCCTCATTTCGAGCATTTTTACAATTCAGAAGAATTAAGAACTTGTGATAATTGCGGAACTGTTATGGAAACTGATCCGAGATTTGTGGCGAAGAAGTAATTCTGAAATGTATAAATAAGAGTCCGACAGGTTAAACTTGCCGGACTTTTTTTCGATGTATTTTCATTCAAATATTTGTAACACCTCTTTTTATTTATTATATTTGTATCATAAATGATATATAAAAAACTCAATTATGATACAGGAAATTATCACATATAAGAATATTGTAAGTGATCTTGAAAATTTGATGAATGATTCTCCTTTCAAAAAAAACTATATTATAGAAAAAGCTGGCATTCCTAGTCCTACATTTTATCGTAAATTGAAGACACAATCTTTTACTCCAGATGAAATGCTTTCAATTGCAAAGATAATTTCGCCAGAAGAAAATTTCAAAATGGAACTGAAAGCAGAAATCGAACAAGCTAAACGAGAATATGAAGCTGGCGATTATTTTACTCATGAAGAAATGTTGGAAGAGTTTAAAAGAAAAGGAATCATTTGATACTAAAGATTAAAAATTGTTAATGGCTTTTGGCGATTATCATAAAATCTTATCAAATGAATCCTATCTTCCTTTATCACATAATATAGGGATGTATATTTCCAAATTAATATTTCATTACATTCTAGATCTTTTCTAAATTTTCCTAAATGAGGATTTTTTTTAAGCAAATGGAGTACATGCACTGTTTCACTTCCAAATTTTTCAACAATTTCGGGATTTCTGTAATGGATTAAATAGTTTCGAATATTATAGAAAGTGTACCTAGCGTTTTTTGACCAAACAATTTTCATCAATAAATTTTCGACAAAAATATAAAAAATAACTTACAGAATTTTTTACAACTCCAACTTTTTCCCTTGTTCTGGATAAATAATCTGAACTCCTAAATCATTTTGATTTTTTAACTGTTCTTTAATTTTTACAATATTCTTTGCAGGAGGTTTTAAATGCGTGATGATAATTTTGAAGTTTTTCAGAGAGCCTTTTCCTGCCAAATCTTCTAGAACATGAAGCTCTTTCATTAAATAATTTGGAGTTAGATGACCAAATAAAAATTTGTCTGGCTGCTCATTTGGAAAAGAAACTTCAATAAAAATGCCTTTTAATTGTTTTCCTTTAACTAGTGGTGCAACAGCTGTCCATAGATCACGGAGATTATTGCTTTTTTCAACTTCGTCTGGCCCCGTGTCTCCTAAATATAATGCATAATCAGTATTGCTTCTAATTAAAAAAGCAGTACTCTCAAACGGATTAACATGACTTAAAGGAAATGCCTTAACCGTCATTTTAGCATTCATTAATAGTGTTTCTTCGCCTAAATTCAAAGTTTGAAAATGGTATTTTCTTAAAGGGAAACCAGGTCCAGCATCTCCAAAATTTGCCCAAGTCTGATCGTTAAAATAATGGTTTTCCATCATTTCCATGCATTTATTTGTCGCATAAACCGTCTTCGAAGAATCGGCTGGAGAATTAATAATTAAACCAGAAACGTGATCTAAATGTGCGTGCGAAATCAAATATCCTTTAATGTATTTTCGTAAAACTTCACTTGTAGAAACTTTAAAAGTTTTCTTTTCAATAGCTTTTTCAATTCCCGCATTTACCGTTCCAGCGTCAAGACAGATATAGTCGTTAGTATTGGAAGGAGCTATTAAGTAAGCAGAAAGATTTTTTTCGTCAATACCGCCCATTACGCCTAAAGGAACTACAGAAAAAGAAGATTTTTCTTTTTGAGAAAACATAGGAGCTGAAACTAAAAGGAAGCAAACAAGAAGCCGACTGAAATGGATCATATTTTTAATTTTAAGTAATGCAAATTTCATTAAATAAATCCAATTATGAGGTTTCGTTTCTGTAAATACTATAAAATAAACTTAAATTTACGTTGATTTATGAATTAAGTTTAATCGTAAATTAATTCTAAAACAATATCTTTACATTAAAATATAACAATTTTAACTAAAAAAGTTACAATGACAACAATAGCATCGCAATTTGGAATGAATGAAGCTCTTGAAAAATTGGGCATCAAGACCGTAAATGAAGGAACATCAACAGGAACAAATAATTTTTCTTCTGGAGAAATTCTAGAAAGCTATTCGCCAGTTGACGGAAAGTTAATTGCTTCGGTAAAAATGTCAACTGCTGAGGATTATGAAAAAGCAATTCAAACTGCTGTAGAAGCGTTTAAGACTTTTAGATTGATTCCGGCGCCACAGCGTGGTGAAATTGTACGTCAGTTTGGAGAAAAATTGAGACAGAATAAAGAAGCTCTTGGTAAATTGGTTTCTTATGAAATGGGAAAATCATTGCAAGAAGGTTTTGGAGAAGTTCAAGAAATGATTGATATCTGTGACTTTGCAGTTGGTTTATCTCGTCAGCTTCACGGATTAACGATGCATTCTGAAAGACCTGGTCACCGTATGTATGAGCAGTATCATCCATTAGGAATTGTTGGAATAATTTCGGCATTCAATTTCCCAGTTGCAGTTTGGTCTTGGAACACGGCTTTAGCATGGATTTCTGGAGATGTTTGCGTTTGGAAACCTTCTGAAAAAACACCTCTTTGCGGTATTGCTTGCCAAAACATTATTGCTCAGGTTATTAAAGAAAACAATCTTCCAGAAGGAATTTCGTGCTTAATAAACGGCGATTATAAAATAGGGGAGTTGCTGACAGCAGACACTCGTATTCCCCTTATTTCTGCTACAGGTTCAACCCGAATGGGAAAAATTGTAGCACAAACCGTTGCAGGAAGATTAGGGAAATCATTATTAGAATTGGGTGGAAACAATGCAATTATTGTTACTCCAGATGCAGATATAAAAATGACGGTAATCGGAGCTGTGTTTGGAGCGGTTGGAACGGCTGGACAGCGTTGTACTTCAACTCGAAGACTGATCATTCACGAAAGTATTTATGATAAAGTAAAAGACGCTTTGGTTGCGGCTTACAAACAATTGAGAATCGGGAATCCGCTTGACGAAAATAATCATGTTGGTCCACTTATTGACACACATGCTGTCGAAATGTACGCAGCAGCTTTGAATAAAGTTGTGGCTGAAGGCGGAAAAATTCTAGTAGAAGGTGGAGTTTTATCTGGTCAAGGTTATGAAAGCGGCTGTTATGTGAAACCTGCAATTGTAGAAGCTGAAAATTCTTTTGAAATTGTACAGCACGAAACATTTGCTCCAGTTTTATACTTGATTCAATACTCCGGCGAAGTAGAAAATGCAATCGAAATTCAAAATGGAGTTGCACAAGGTTTATCGTCGGCAATTATGACGAATAATTTGCGCGAAGCAGAAAGATTTTTATCAGCAACTGGTTCTGACTGCGGAATTGCAAACGTAAATATCGGAACTTCTGGAGCCGAAATTGGTGGTGCTTTTGGCGGTGAAAAAGAAACAGGTGGAGGACGCGAATCAGGTTCTGATGCTTGGAAAATTTACATGCGTCGTCAAACCAATACGATTAATTATACAACAAACCTTCCGCTAGCGCAGGGAATTAAATTTGATTTGTAATTATATAAATATCTGAGATAAGAAAGGCTTCCAAATTTGGAAGCCTTTTTAAGTTAAGTTTAGTTTTACTTTTTTATAAGAGTTTGATTAAATGATCCATCGACAGTATAAATTTTCGCTAGATAAGTTCCAGGAATTAATCCGCTTGTATCAATACTTTGAGAATTTCCAGAATTAACTACTAGATTTCCAGAAATATTGTAAATCAGTACTTTTTGCACTTTTTGCTCAGGATCTGATAAATATAAAGTGCTTGAAACTGGATTTGGATATAAAATAATATCTGAAGTTTTTGTATCGTTTTCTTCTAAAGCTAAATCAGTTGCAGTCGTCATTTTTAATGTTCCTCCGCTGTAAACTGTGTTGATATAGAATAAATTGGCAACAGAACCTTTTGTTATGCTATGAGAACCAGCAGCAATAGAAGCTGTTACAATACCAGCAGATGCGGTGTAAGAAACATTGTCTACTTTAATAGTTCCTGTAAAGTTAGAATCGAAAACCAATGTTAAAGTTGATGCACTTGTTGTTGTGTACGTTATAGAAGTGCTCGATTCAATTTTTAATCGTTGTGTTAGCGTTAAGCCATTATAAGTTACAGAGCCAGGAGTTGAATTCATATTTCCTGTAATAGAATAGAATGAACTTGTTTTTCCAGAAGTTGTAAAATTATGATTTTCAGAACCTCCAGTAGAACCCGTTGTAACGGTTATTGTTCCTGAAGCAGTTACTGGAGTTCCTGCACTTCCAGAAGTGGTTACAGAGTAAGACACATTTGCAGTTGGAGTTCCTGTAATGGTAATGGTTTTTGCCGATGTATTTTTTACAAAAGACAATCCAGAAGCTGGTAATCCAGTTATTGAAGCGTCTGTAGCGTTTCCGCCCCAAGTAAACACAATCGAAGCAATTGCAGTTCCAGAAGAAACAGTTTGGCTATTGTTTCCAGAAGAAGTTAAAGTTTGGTTTCCAGCAGCAGTAACAGTTACAGTTCCTGAACCAGTGGCTGGAGAACCACTAGTTCCAGAAGTTGCAATGGAGTACGAAACTGTTGCAGTTGGCGTACCCGAAATAGTGATAGTTTTTGCTGATGTATTTTTTACAAAAGATAATCCAGAGGCTGGTAATCCCGTTACAGTTGCATCTGTTGCGTCACCACCCCATGTAAATACGATCGAAGAAATAGCAGTTCCGCTTGCAACAGTCTGATTGTTGTTTGAAGCAGATGTTAGCGTTAAAGTCTGTCCGCTTGAAGGCGGATTTCCTTCGCCTTGTACAGCAACTAGAGTTCCTGTATAGTTTGTTAGAGCTGTTTTTAATGCTGTAATAACTAAAGAAGAAGTATCATCTGTCGCATTATTGAATGTCCATTTTAAATCTCCTCCAGAAACACGTCCTGCATATTGAGTCGTTTTAGTTTTTGCCGCTGCTGGAGTATCAACTACTAGATTTTTTACATATAAATTAGCATCTGTATCAAAGTTATTGTAGGTATTAGCGCCCGATTTCGATTTTACAGAACTGCTTACGACTTCTCCTCTTGTAGCAGCTACATAGGCATCAAAATCTGTTGTAGAGCTTATCTTTCCTGAAATATTGTATAAAGGATTTGGATCATTATACGCTACAAAACGCATATTGTTTGTTCCGTTAGAAGCGTCAAAAGTATTGTTAAAAGCTTTGATGCTTCCACCTGCTTCACCAGAGAATGTTCCCATTGTTCCTGCGTTATTCACTTGGTTCGCTTCGTCCCAAATATCAGTACCTTGCAGTGAAGTTAGCATTGGATGCTTGCTGTTTCTATAATAATTTCCTTCAACAAAAAGTGAAGATCCTAACGTTGAACCTGCTCCATATTTAGAAACGCCATCATAATAGTTGTTGTAAATATGTGCAGAATAATAGCGCACTCGTGGATGACGAGAATCAGAATGGTCAAACCAGTTGTGGTGATACGTGATGTACAATCCTGAAGTTGTACCTTCGCTTAAACCTAAAAGACTTGCTTTTCCATTGTCCCAAAAGTGGTTGTAAGACAATGTAATATAAGTCGAAGTTTTGTTGTCTAATGCTCCGTCGCCTTTTATTTGGTCGGCATCGCTTCCTGCATTTCCATAGAATAAATCGCAGTTATGTACCCAAACGTGATCGTTGTCTTGCTGCATTCCTACGTTATCACCTGCAGTACTGTTACAGTTCATAAATCCAAGATTACTAACTTCTATGTTTGAAGCCGATTTCAATCTAACTCCCCAGCCATTTGCAACAGCGTCGTCACCAATACCTTCAAATGTAACATAACTTGAAGCATTGTTTGCATTTTCAATAACAACATCACCGCCTTCCATAACGGTCATATCGGTGATATTTCCAATCAAGCGAATAATGAACGGACGCGTATCTTTTCCTTTTTTAATAGCATACAAAATATTTTGTAAACCAATGCATGGATTTGAACTTGCCCCAGTAATATTCATAGAAATGGTGTTTTTGGTATTTTGCGTAATATAAAGAATTACGGCATTATCCTTTGGAGTTCCGTCAGCTTTATATCCGCCAGGAATACGGCCGCTTTCAAAAGCAAATCCATTTCGGTCATGTGCTGCCACAGTTAAGTTTCCCGTTGTGGTTCCAGTTCCCTCGTTGCCATTTATAACTGGCTTTACTTTTACGGTATAAGTTCCTGCTTTTAACCCAGGAATATCAGCGCGAAAATAAGAGCCATAACTTCTAATAAGTTGGTCGTCAATTTTTTTGTCTGTAAATCCGTTACCCGTGTAGTAAACATTGTAGGTCTGGGCACCGCTGACTGGCTGCCACTTTACAAAAGCATATTCCAACCAGCCGGAAGCTTCATTGATAGTTTGGGCCCATAATTGAGCTGTCATAAGAAAGACAGCTACGAAAAGTAGGTTTTTTTTCATAGTGTTTGTTTAAGATAGTTAATAAAATAAGTAAGTGGTTTTACTTTCGACTCCAAGTGGTTTAATTGTAATCGATTACACAAAATTATATATTAATTTTTAATACCGTAATTTTTTTACTAAAAAAAAGAATATACTTAATTTTTTTAGCTTTTAAAATATTAAAAATGTAATTAATTGCATGAATTGTAATTTATTACACATTGATTATTGTGTAAGCAAAGCCGTAATTTATTAGCTTTTTAGAATTTTACAATTTAAACAGGAAGAATTTCGAGGATTTGTAATTTTTTTTAATTACATAAATTACATTTCCTTTTTTTGTAGGAAAAGAATTCTTTTTGTTTTTTGAAGAACAGATTATTCTTAAAGATTTAATCTCAAAATTTACATTTAAACTTCAAAAAAGTAAATTTATTAAAATAAAAAAAGCCCTTTTGATTTTACTCAAAAGGGCTTAAATTTTTATAAAGAAGAATTAATCCTTACTATAAAGCTTAGCTAAAAGTCTTAGGAATTCAATGTATAACCAAACCAATGTAATCATTAATCCCATCGCTCCGTACCATTCCATAAATTTTGGCATTCTTTCTCTTGCACCTTTTTCAATTAAATCAAAATCTAAGAATAAATTAAGAGCAGCAATAATAATTACAAAAACACTGATCCCAATACTCATCATAGAATTTCCATAATGAACAGGCTGCCAGCTTGTAAATAGAGAGACTAACCAAGAGATTAAGTAATAAGTAGCAATTGCCAATGTTGCCGCAACAACCACAGATTTAAATTGTTCTGTAACCTTAACAATTCTGAATTTGTATAATCCTAAACAAACTAAGAAAGTAACTAGAGTTGCACCAACTGCATTAATTACGATTCCTGGAAATTTTAATTCAAATATTGCAGAAATCCCTCCAATAAACAATCCTTCAAATAAAGCATATCCCGGAGCTAGGTAAGGCGAAGCCTGTGGTTTAAATGAAGAAACCAACACTAAAATAAAACCAATAATTGCACCTCCAATTGTTGGAAGCATCGGATTCATCCCGTTAAAAGCCATCCACCATGTTACCATAGCAGCACCGCATAAAATAAGAAATAAAATTGCTGTTTTATTGATTGTTCCAGACACCGTCATTTCTTGATTGTAATCAATAATCTGAGCTTGGTGTACTTCTGTTCTTGAGTCAGCATTTGAAAAACGCTTGCTGTTTAAAAATGGATTTTTTGAATTAAAGTTCATAATTTAATACATTTAATTGAACCCAAATATATGGAGATTTTTTGAAGTGCAATCTCCGAAGAGAATTATTTAACATGAATTTCTGTTCTTTATAAAGCAAAAAAATCCATCAACCGAGACTGATGGATTTTTCTATATATTGTATTTTTTATCTTAATTCAATAAGTCTAAAACTAATGAAGGGAATAAACCAATAATAATATTTAAAGCAATTGAAACTACAGCAGTTGCGTAAATAAGGAATGGTCTTCCTGTTCTTTCCTGATTTGGTTCTTTAGAATACATAGCAAGAATTAATTTGAAATAGTATCCAACACTAATGATAGAGTTAATTACGGCAACAATTACTAAACCGATATATCCTGCTTGAATAGTTTGGTTGAATAAGAATAATTTAGCAAAGAATCCAGAGAAAATAGGAATACCTGCCATCGACAATAATGAACCTGTAAGGATTGCAGCCAATAACGGATTTGTTTTTCCTAAACCGTGGAAATTGGTAATGTCTTCATTGTCATGATCTCTGCAAACATATAAAATTACGCTGAAAGCTGCGATTCCTGATAATGCGTAAGCAGCAGTGTAGTATAATAAAACGCCAGCAGAAGCTGAAACAGTTAATAATGTCATTAACATGAAACCTGCGTGAGAGATTCCAGAGAAAGCCAACATACGTTTTACGTTTACTTGTCTTAATGCCATAATATTACCAACAGACATTGAAGCAATAGAAAGAACAACGACAATAATTTCAAATGTGTGTAAAAGATCTTGGTTGTCTAATGAAGCAATTAAATTTAAACCAGAAACCAATTTAAATAGCGTTGCAATTGCTACCACTTTTGCCAATGTGCTCATTAAAGCAGTTGTTAAAGCTGGTGAGCCTTCGTAAACATCTGGAGCCCAGAAATGGAAAGGTACAGCAGCTACTTTAAATAACATACCGATAACCATTAAAATCATACCGATTGGAAACCAGATTGGCAACTCAGCAGAAAGTGCGCTTTCGTGAATTTCGCTAATATCAAAACTTCCCATTGCACCGTAAATCAAGCAGATTCCAAATAAGATAATTCCAGAAGCAAAAGATCCCATCAAGAAATACTTCATACCGGCCTCGTTGCTCTTAATATTTAAACGATCGCTTGCTGCCAAAACATACAAAGCGATAGATAGAATTTCAATTCCTAAAAAGAACATTGCTAAGTTTCCAAAAGAAACCATTGCTACAGCTCCAGCCAGTAAGAAAACTTTAATAGCAACATAATCTGAAATTTTCGTTGGATGATTATGGTAGAAATTATGGCTTAATGCTACAAGGAAAATCGTCAGGACAATAAACAATGATGAAAAAGAAGTAGAGAACTTACTTACTGTAATCATATTGTTGTAATAACTTTGTTCCATTCCGAATTCGCAGAAATTGATTGCCAATACCCCTAGTAGACCTAAAATGGTAAAAGGAACGATGGCTTTTCTTAAATTAAGAATTTCAAACAATAGGCAGAAAATACCCAATCCTGTTATAGCTATTAATGTATTCATTTTTATCTTTTTGATTTAGGATTTCAATTTTTAAATGTAATCCTAATTTATTTTTTGTTTAAAATATTAGTTCTTATTGATAACTTGTAAAATGTTTTCCAAGCTTGGTGTAATCAAATCTGTGATTGGTTTTGGATAAAATCCGAAGAACAATAAAACAGCTATAATTACGGCGAAAGAAATTCCTTCGTTAAGCGTCACATCAGCAAAAGCTTTTGAGTTGGTTTCTCCCAACATTACGTGCTGGAACATTCTCAACATATAATAAGCTCCTAAAATAATAGTCGTTCCTCCTAAAATAGCAAACCAAATATTAATTTGAGATAAGCTGTATAAAACAGTAAATTCTCCAACAAAGTTAAATGTACTTGGTAATGCAACAGAAGCCAATACTAAGATTAAAAACATTGAAGCAAATTTTGGAGACTGTGTACGAATACCGCCCATTTCTGCAATTTCTCTAGTTTCATATCTTCTAAAAATAACTTCAGCAGCGAAGAATAATCCAACAACCACAAAACCGTGAGCAATCATTTGTAAAACCGCACCTCTTAAACCATCAAGTGTTAAGGTATAAGAAGCCGCCGCGATTAAACCAACGTGTGCAAGAGAAGAATAAGCTAATAATTTTTTAAGATCATTTTGTCTTAAGGCCACAATTGAGCCATAAATTACACCTGCAATTCCTAAAGCAATAAAGATGTACATGTATTCTTTTGCAGCAGTTGGCGCAAGTGGCAATTGCCATCTAAGAACACTGTAAAGTCCCATTTTTAGCATGATACCAGATAAAAGCATTGTTCCAACAGTTGGTGCTTTTTGGTACACATTTGCCTGCCACGTGTGGAAAGGGATAATCGGAATTTTAATAGCATAAGCTAAGAAGAAAGCCAAGAAAATCCAGAATTGCTCGCAAGCAGATAAATTTAATTTATATAAATCTTCAATTAAGAAAGATCCTGCTTTTGTGTATAAGTAAATAAAAGCAGTTAACATGAATAACGATCCAGCAAGTGTGTAAATAAAGAATTTAACCACTGCTTTTCTGCGTTCTTCAGCATCGCCATTACCCCAGATTAAAGCAATAAAGTAAATCGGAACAAGAGCAAGCTCCCAGAAAATATAATATAAAAGACCGTCAGAAGCTAAGAAAGTTCCTGTCATAGCAAATGCCATAAAAAGAATTAATCCGTAGAAAGCTTTTGCGTTTTTATATTCATTTCCAAAAGAAGAAAATATAATTATAGGAGTAAGGGCTGCAGTTAATAAAACCATTGCCAATCCTAATCCGTCAGCATTTAAAGCGAAAGAAATTTTCGGCTGTGTGATCCAGCTGTTGATTACGCTGATGTTCTCACCAGCATTATAATTATTCAATAATACAATTGAACATCCTAAAGCAACTAAGCTGAAAAGCAAAGCAACTTTTGAAGCTAGTTTGTCACCAGAAAAATAAGTGGCAAATGCACCAATTAAAAGTATAATTAATATAGTAGAAACGTTCATAGTTATAATATTATTGAGCTAAAAATATATAGGAAATAATGGCACACATTCCTAAAACAAATACAAATAGATATAATCCGATACTTCCTGATTGTAATCTCTTTCCTTGATAAGCGATTTCGTTCGTCACTTTACCTAATCCGAAAACAAGAGCAGATAAACCAGTTTCGATATAATCTCTAAAGAATTTAGATAAGCTATTAATTGGCTGAACAAATACGGCATCGTAAACTTCGTCTACATAATATTTGTTGTATAAAACTTTGCTTAAACCTGTAATGTTTTCATCAGATTCCGGTATATTGTCCTGCTTGAAGTATTTTACGTAAGCAATTAAAATTCCTAATAATCCACCAAGAACAGCAACACCCATTAAAGTATATTCAGTTGTACCTAAGTGATGCTCTTCGCCTGCTACTTTTGTGAAAAGAGGAGCTAGGTAATGATTTAACCAGCTGTTTCCAGGTAAACTAATTAATCCACCGAAAGTGGCTAAAATAGCTAAGATGATTAATGGAATAGTAATTAAAGAACCACTTTCGTGTAAATGATGTTTTTGCTCTTCTGTTCCTCTAAATTCTTTGAAGAAAGTCAAGAACATTAAACGGAACATATAGAAAGCTGTCATAATTGAAGCAACAGATCCAACAACGTATAATGGAATACTGTGGTGGAAAGCGGTCAATAAGATTTCGTCTTTAGAAAAGAATCCAGAGAAGAATGGAACTCCAGAAATGGCTAATGAAGAAATTAACATGGTCCAGAATGTAATTGGCATCGCTTTACGCAAACCTCCCATGTTACGCATGTCTTGCTCTCCGTGTAATCCGTGAATTACAGATCCAGAACCTAAGAATAAACAAGCTTTAAAGAAAGCGTGAGTGATTACGTGGAAAACAGCTACTTCGTAAGCTCCAAATCCTAATGCTAAAAACATTAATCCTAATTGAGAAACTGTAGAATAAGCTAAAACTTTTTTGATATCTGTCTGTACTAATCCAATTGTAGCAGCAACCAATGAAGTGATAGCTCCAATAATTGCGATTACATTTTGTACATCATGAGCTAAGTCAAATACAAAATTTAATCTTGTTACCATAAAGATACCTGCAGTTACCATCGTAGCCGCATGGATCAATGCAGAAACTGGAGTTGGCCCAGCCATCGCATCAGGTAACCAAGTATATAAAGGAATTTGAGCAGATTTACCACAAGCTCCAATAAATAAGCATAAAGCAGCTAAAGAAAGTAATGGTAAATTTAAATCAGCTGTTCCTGCAATTGCAGTTTTTAAAGTCGAATAATCCAAAGTTGAAAACATCGATCCGATGATGAACATTCCGATTAATAAACCTAAATCTCCAATTCTGTTCATGATGAAAGCTTTTTTTGCAGCATCATTGTAATCTTGGTTTTTATGCCAGAATCCAATTAATAGGTAAGAACAAAGTCCAACACCTTCCCAACCGATGAAAAGAACTAATAAGTTGCTTCCAATTACAAGCGTAATCATAAAGAATACGAACAGATTTAAATACGCAAAAAACTTGTGCATATTCTCATCGTCATGCATGTAACTGATAGAATATAAGTGAATCAAAGATCCGATTCCAGTTACGAATAATAACCAAAGAACAGATAATTGATCTAATAAAAATCCAAGATTGATTTTTAAGTTGCTAATTTGAATCCAATCAAATAAAGTAACCTCAATTCCTTTTCCTGTTGAAGTTATTTGATTAAAAAGTAAAAGAGAAACTACAAAAGAAATCGCTACAGCAACAGTTCCGATTGCACCAGAAGCTGTTTTTCCTAAGCTTTTTCCAAAAAAGACATTTACTAGAAAACCTAGTAAAGGAGTTAAAACTAAAATTAAAGCTAAATTGGTATCCATTTCTGATTATCCTTTTAAATTTTTTAAATTATCGATACTAATTGATCCGATATTTCTAAAGATAGAAACTAAAATGGCCAATCCTACCGCAACTTCGGCTGCAGCAACCGCCATCGAGAAGAACACAAAAACTTGTCCTTGCGCATCTTGATGATAAGTTGAAAAAGCAACAAATAAAAGGTTTACCGCATTCAACATAATTTCGATAGACATGAAAACGATAATAGCATTTCGTCTGTACAATACACCAAAAATACCAATACAGAAAAGTACAACACTCAAAAAGATGTAGTTTTCAATACCTATTTGATTTAATATATTACCCATTATTTATTTAATTTTTCTTTTTTAGACAATAGAACTGTTCCAATCATAGCAACCAAAAGTAAGATCGAAGCAAATTCGAAAGGAACCATATATTCGTCCAATAAAATTTTACCTAAAACTTTAATTGATTGGAAATCTTCTCCAGTAGAGTCGTATTCACCCACAATTGGTTTCGAGTTAATAAAGATTGTAATCAAAACAATCAAGATTAAACAGAAAGAAACAATAGCGCCAAGACGTGTAATTCTAGGACGGTGAACTTCTCGTTGTTCGTTCAGGTTCATCAACATGATGGTAAACAGGAACAGAATCATAATAGCTCCAGAGTAGACTATTATATGAACAACAGCTAAGAATTGAGAATTTAATAGTAAATAATGACCAGCAATTGAGAAGAAACAGATTACCAAATAAATGGCACTGTGAATCGGGTTTCTGCTGAAAATAGTCAAGAAAGCAGTAATAACGGTAATAAACGCTAAAAAGCAAAAGATAACTTGAACAGTTGTTGCGTGTGCAAAATCAGGAATATGTATCATTTAGTTAGCGTTTTTAAGTTGAGCGTTTTTCAAAGCCATTTCTAAAGGCATTACTAATTTATCTTTCCCGAAAATGAAATCTTCTCTGTTGTAGCTAGCAGGAACTAACACTTTAGATTCAGTCAAGTAAATAGCGTCTTTTGGACAAGCTTCTTCACATAAACCGCAGAAAATACAACGAAGCATATTGATTTCGTAGATTTCTGCATATTTCTCTTCTCTGTACAAGTGTTTTTCATCTGGCTTGCGTTCTGCAGCTTTCATCGTAATTGCTTCTGCAGGGCAAGATAATGCACATAATCCGCAAGCAGTACAGTTTTCACGGCCTTGTTCGTCGCGTTTCAGCATGTGCTGACCACGGTAAACTGGACTCATTTCACGAACTTGCTCAGGGTAATGAATGGTAACTTTTTTTCTAAAAAGGTGCTTTACTGTAATAACCAGACCTTTTACAATCGCCACAAGATACAATCGCTCAACAAAAGACATGTCTTTATTTGACACCACCTTTTTTCTACCCGATAATGATATAGTTTCTATTGACATTTTTACTATTATAGTTTATGATTTACAATTTGACATCAATCAAATTCAAAATCTATTTTGTTTTTTATTTGAAGCTAATCCTGCTATCCGCTATATCTTATATTTTTTAAAGAAAAAAATATAAGGATGCCGCTTCTATCAGGGCTAGGGCATTACGGTTCTTAGAAGCCTAAGGCAGCTAAGATTTCGTGTCTTAAAATAACAACACCTGTTATCATGATATTAATAATCGAAAGTGGAATTAAAATTCTCCAGCCTAAATTCATTAATTGGTCATATCTAAATCTTGGAATTGTCCAACGTACCCACATGTAAAAGAATATGAAGAAACATATTTTTACAAATAATGCTGCAATTCCTAATAAGTTAGCTGCATTTACACCTACATTTTCTACCATCCATTGCATTCCTGGGTAGTTGTATCCACCAAAGAATAAAACAGAAATAATAGTAGAAGAGATAAACATACTCGCATATTCAGCAAATAAATAGAATCCCATTTTCATTGACGAATATTCTGTATGGTAACCTCCAATTAACTCGTTTTCACATTCTGCTAAATCGAAAGGAGTTCTGTTTGTTTCTGCAAATGAACAGATTAAGAAAATTAAGAATGATAATGGCTGATAAAAAACGTTCCAGTTCATTCCTTGCTGCTGTAATGAGATTTCTTTTAAACTCATTGTTCCGGTCATCATCAATAAAGCGATTATTGATAATCCCATTGCAACCTCGTAAGAAACCATCTGAGAAGCAGCACGAATAGCTCCCATCAAAGAGAATTTATTGTTAGAAGCCCATCCACCAATCATGATGCCGTAAACTCCAACAGAAAGAACTCCAAAAATGTATAATAAAGCAATATTTACATCAGTAGCCTGAAGAATAATGTCTCTTCCGAAAAGGTGTAAACGATCTCCCCACGGAATTACAGCACTTGTCATCAAAGCTGTACTCATCGAAATTGCGGGACCTACGACGAATAAGAATCTATTAGGAGTGTTTGGGAAAAATTCTTCTTTCGAGAATAATTTCATACCATCTGCAAGCGGCTGTAATAAACCTCCCCATCCTGCACGGTTTGGTCCAACACGGTCTTGCAAGAAAGCAGCAACTTTACGCTCTGCCCAAGTAGAATACATGGCCATAATCATTGTAACCGCAAAAACGACTACAATAACAACACTTTTTTCTATAATTAACGCACTTTCCATTTCTTACTATTTTTGGTCTTTATCAGTTAATGGAATTGCTGCCATACTAATCTTTTTACGGTCAATATCACGGCCTAAAAGAATGTTCTTTTCTGTGTCGATCGTTACTTTCTCTAATTTCTGAGTGTAATTATTTTGATTGATTACAGAGTCTTTTTCAAATTCTCTTGGACCTTCAATTACCCAATCCTTCACATCTTTATGATCAAAACGACAGCTGTTGCAGATGAATTCTTCCACTTCATGGTACTCGTCTTTACGGCCAGTTACACGCTGAATTTCTCCACCAAACATCCAAACGGTAGTTTTTCCGCAACATCCTGGAGTTGTACATTCTCTGTGTGCGTTGTAAGGTTTGTTAAACCAAACTCTTGATTTAAAACGGAAAGTTTTATCTGTTAAAGCTCCAACTGGACAAACATCGATCATGTTTCCAGAGAACTCATTTGTAATAGCTTTAGAAATACAAGTCGAAATATTAGCGTGATCACCACGGTCTAATACCCCGTGAACTCTGTTGTCTGTCAATTGATCTGCAACTTGTACACATCTTTGGCAAAGAATACAACGGTTCATGTGAAGTTGAATATTCGGACCAATATCTTCTGGTTCAAATGTTCTTTTTTCTTCAATGTAACGCGACTTCGGATTTCCGTGTTCAAAACTTAAATTCTGTAAATCACACTCTCCAGCCTGATCACAAATAGGGCAGTCTAATGGGTGATTGATTAATAAAAATTCTGTTACAGATTTACGTGCTTCCGTTACTCTTGCAGACGATTTACTGTTTACTTCCATACCATCCATACATCCTGTTACACAAGATGCCATCAATTTTGGCATTGGTCGCGGGTCAGCTTCACTTCCTTTAGAAACTTCAACTAAACAACAACGGCATTTTCCGCCACTGCCTTTTAATTTTGAGTAATAGCACATGGCTGGCGGAACTAAATCTCCACCAATCATACGTGCAGCCTGCAGGATCGTTGTTCCTGGTTCTACGTCTATACTTTGACCGTCTATGGTTACTTTCATCTCTTATTGATTTGAATGTTGAAAGTAAGAATATTCAAAAGAGTTGCTGTCCTTTTAATATTTTTAACTTTATAACTTTCTGCTATATATTTTTATACGATTACTTTACCGCCAACTAAATGTTTAACCTGAGAAAAAGGCTCAGCTACAAAGTGATCTCTATTTTTAATTTTTTCTGGGAAACGAACGTGATATTCGAATTCGTCTCTAAAGTGGCGAATTGCTGCAGCTACTGGCCAAGAAGCAGCGTCACCAAGTGGACAAATTGTGTTTCCTTCAATTTTACTTTGAATGCTCCACAATAATTCGATATCTTCTTCACGGCCTTGACCGTTTTCGATTCTCCATAAGATTTTTTCCAACCATCCAGTTCCTTCACGGCAAGGAGTACATTGTCCGCAAGATTCGTGGTGGTAGAAACGAGCAAAGTTCCAAGTGTTTCTAACCACACAAGCAGTGTCGTTGTAAACGATAAATCCTCCAGAACCTAACATAGATCCAGTTGCAAAACCACCATCACTAAGAGATTCGTAAGTCATTAATCGATCTTCTCCGTTTGCTGTTTTGAAGATTAATTCAGCTGGTAGAATCGGCACAGAAGAACCTCCAGGGACAAATGCTTTCAAAGGTCTGCTTGAAGACATTCCTCCTAAATATTCATCAGAATTCATGAATTCGTCAACACTTAAACCTAATTCAATTTCGTAAACTCCAGGATTTTTAATGTGTCCAGAAGCAGAAATTAATTTAGTTCCAGTAGAACGTCCAATTCCAATTTTAGCATAATCATCACCAGAATTGTTTACAATCCAAGGCACCGTTGCAATAGTTTCCACATTGTTCACTACTGTTGGGTTTGCCCAAAGACCAGAAACCGCTGGGAAAGGTGGTTTAATACGAGGATTTCCTCTTTTACCTTCCAAAGATTCGATTAATGCAGTTTCTTCTCCACAGATATATGCTCCAGCTCCACAGTGAACGTGAAGTTCTAAATCATATCCTGATCCTAATATATTTTTTCCTAACCAACCGGCAGCTTTTGCTTCGGCGATTGCTCTTTCTAAGATTTTGAAAACCCACATATATTCTCCACGAATGTAGATATAAGATAGGTTAGCGCCTAGAGCATAGCTTGAAGTAATCATTCCTTCGATCAATAAGTGAGGAATATATTCCATCAAGAAACGATCTTTGAATGTTCCTGGCTCAGACTCATCGGCATTACACACTAAGTGTCTTGGTCTTCCTGATTTTTTATCAATAAAGCTCCATTTCATTCCAGCAGGGAAACCTGCACCGCCACGACCACGTAATCCTGATTTTTTTACTTCTTCAGTAACTTCATCTGGAGTAAGTGTTTTTAAAGCTTTTTCTACAGAAGCATAACCACCATTTTGGCGATATACTTCGTAGGTTTTAATTCCAGGAATATTGATTTTATCTAATAATATTTTTTGTGACATCTTATTTATCGTGTAATATTATTTTATCCTCTTTAC
The DNA here is from genome assembly GCF_057799715.1 of Flavobacterium sp. 38. Taxonomy (NCBI): domain Bacteria; kingdom Pseudomonadati; phylum Bacteroidota; class Flavobacteriia; order Flavobacteriales; family Flavobacteriaceae; genus Flavobacterium; species Flavobacterium sp. 38. The sequence goes on from NZ_JBYNWZ010000001.1 coordinate 821,001, forward strand.
AATCAGCAATAATCTGATCGATTTTCTCTTCTGTCAGTTTTTCTTTGTAGAAATCTCCCAACTGCATCATCGGAGCGTATCCGCAAGCGCCTAAACATTCTACGCCAGCAATGGTAAACATTCCGTCTGGAGTTGTTTCGCCCATTTTAATGCCTAGTTTTTCAGAAGTGTAATCCATCAAATCTTCAGCACCTCTTAAACAGCAGCAAGAAGTCTGGCAGAACTCAAACATATACTTGCCAATTGGCTTTTGGTTGAACATCGTATAGAAAGTAACCACCTCATAAACCTCAATCGGTTTTATCTGAAGAATCTCGGCAACTTTATCTTGAAGTTCAATGCTAAGCCAGTTGTTGTGTGCATCCTGAACTTCGTGCAAAACAGGCAGTAAAGCCGATTTTTGTTTGCCCTCAGGATAATGACTGATCAATTCATTGATGCGGTTCATCAATGCCTCAGTCATATTTATTTCTTGTTTGTAATGTTTACGTTCCATTTTTATTTTAGATTTTAGATTTTAGTCCCGATAGCTATCGGGATAGATTTTTTCAAATCTTTGTCCAATCCGTATTCTGCAATCTTGTTAATTTTAGATTTCTGAGTTTAGATTTTAGATTTTTTCAAATCTGCATCTATAATCTGTATCTATAATTTTTTAAGTTTTAGATTCTTCAATCTTTATTTGGGTTAGATTTATGACTCTAAATTTTAAAATCTGCGAAGCAATCTAAAATCTAAACTCTTAAATCTACAATCAATTACGCGTCTAATTCTCCTGCAATTACGTTCAAACTTGATAAGATGATAATTGCATCAGAAAGCATAGCGCCTTTAATCATTTCTGGGAATGCTTGATAATAAATAAAGCAAGGTCTTCTGAAATGTAATCTATATGGAGTTCTACTTCCGTCTGTTACTAAATAGAATCCAAGTTCTCCATTTCCTCCTTCTACTGGGTGATATACTTCTGCAACTGGCACAGGAACTTCTCCCATTACGATCTTAAAGTGATAAATTAAAGATTCCATAGAAGTATAAACATCTTCTTTTGGAGGAAGGTAGTAATCTGGAACTTCAGCATGGTATTCGTTTCCTGGAGGCATTTTCTCTAGCGCCTGACGAATAATGCTTAAACTTTCCCAAACTTCAGCATTACGAACACAGAAACGATCGTAAGTGTCTCCTGATTTTCCAACAGGGACAATAAAATCGAAATCTTCGTAAGAAGAGTAAGGCTGTGCTACACGTACGTCGTAATCAACTCCTGCAGCACGTAAGTTTGGACCTGTAAATCCGTAAGCCATAGCTTTTTCGGCAGTAATTCCACCTACGTTTACAGTTCTATCAAGGAAAATTCTATTTCTTTCGAATAAGTTTTGGAATTCCTGCCAAACTGGAGGGAATTCTTCAAGGAAAGCATCTAGTTTTTTGAAAACTTCTGGAGACCAGTCTCTTTCAAAACCACCAATTCTTCCCATATTGGTTGTTAAACGAGCACCACAAATTTCTTCGTAGATTTCGTAGATTTTTTCTCTAAATTGGAAAACATATAAGAAACCAGTATACGCACCAGTATCTACACCTAAAATTCCGTTACATATAATGTGGTCTGTAATACGAGCCAGCTCCATAACGATAACTCTTAAATATTGAGCTCTTTTAGGAACTTCAATACCTAATAGTTTTTCTACTGTCATCCACCATCCCATATTATTAATAGGAGACGAACAATAGTTCATACGGTCTGTAAGAGGTGTAATTTGATAAAAAGGACGATTTTCGGCAATTTTTTCGAAAGCTCTGTGGATGTAGCCAATAGTTGGCTCAGCCTCAAGAATTTTTTCACCATCCATCAACAAGATATTTTGGAAAATACCGTGTGTAGCTGGGTGAGTCGGACCTAAATTCAGTACAGAAAGTTCGCTTCCGTCGTCATTTAGTCTCTCCTTAATTATTTTAGCATAACGATGCTCTGGTGGTAATAATAGTTCTGACATTTTATAATGTTGAATTATTTTTTAGCAATTTGTTGTTGTTCTTCCAAAGAACCTGTCATCCTTATCAGTTCTTCCGCTGTCTTCCAATGGGAATTCTTTTCTCATTGGGTGAGACTGCATTTCGTCCATATTCAAAATACGTTTCAATTGAGGATGGCCTATAAAGTCAATTCCATAGAAATCGAAAGTCTCTCTTTCCATCCAGTTGGAAGACAAGAAAATATTTGAAATTGATTTTATTTCTGGTTTTTCTCCGTTTAGAAAAACTTTGATTTTTAATCTTTTGTTTTCGTACCAGTTGTGTAAATGATAAACAACTGCAAACTGACGTTCCGCTTCATTATCTGGGTAATGAATACCGCATAAGTCAGTTAAGAAATGAAATTTTAATTCTGGATCGTTTTTAAGGAATAGAATCAACGGTGTGATTTTATCAGCCGAAGCTTCTAAAGAAAAAATATCTCTTTCTTGTTGAAAGTTAAAAACATCATTGCTGAATGTTTCTACAAGTTTGTCTTGAATTTGGGTATTTTCTAAAGCCATCTTATGAGATATTATATGAAGCTAATAATTCTTGGTATTCTGGTGAGCTTCTTCGTCTCACAGATTCGCTTTTTACTAAATCTTGCAATCTCATAACTCCATCAACAATTTGTTCTGGTCTTGGCGGGCATCCTGGCACATAAACGTCAACCGGAATTACTTTGTCAATTCCTTGAAGAACAGAGTACGTATCAAAAACTCCTCCTGAAGAAGCACAAGCTCCAACAGCAATTACCCAGCGTGGTTCAGACATTTGTTCGTAAACTTGTCTTAAAATTGGCGCCATTTTTTTAGAAATAGTTCCCATTACTAAAAGCATATCAGCTTGACGAGGAGAGAAACTTACACGTTCAGAACCAAATCGAGCTAAATCGTAGTGAGATGCCATTGTTGCCATGAATTCAATACCACAGCATGAAGTCGCGAAAGGAAGCGGCCATAATGAGTTGGCTCTTGCTAAACCAACAACATCACTAAGTTTTGTAGCGAAGAAACCTTCACCAGTAACTCCTTCTGGCGGCGCAACCATATTTACTTTTGAATCGCTCATTTTATTTTAGATTTCTGATTTTAGATTTTAGATTTTTTAAATCGTAAAAAGTAAAATCAATTTTTTAAATCAGTACTTTAAATTTGAGTTCAAATTTTAAATCTCAGTATTAGATAAATCTAAAATCTCAGATCTAAAATCTAAAATCATTTATTCCCACTCTAATGCCTTCTTTTTGATGATATAAAAGAAACCAACTAAAAGTAAAGACATGAAAACTATCATTTTTAACATTCCTTCAACTCCTAAGTCTTTGAAGTTTACTGCCCATGGGTAAAGGAAAATAACCTCTACGTCGAATAATACGAACAAAATAGCAACTAAGAAGTATTTTACTGAGAAAGGAATACGGGCGTTACCAACAGATTCGATACCGCATTCGAAGTTTTTATCTTTAACTTCAGAGGTTCTTCTAGGTCCTAATTTTCCAGAAATAATGATTGTTCCTACCACAAAACCAACAGCTAGAATAAACTGCATTAAAATAGGAATGTAACTGTATTGATCAGATTGCATAAACTTCGATTTTTTACTTAAAAAATGAGCCACAAAGATAACTTGGAACTCTGTAAAACACAAGCTAAAGGAGGAGATAAGTAGTGCTTGAAACCGCGTTTATGTGTAATTTTTATTCATTATAAATAACATTGCGTTATTTTAATATTTTTTTAAGAAATGGGTAAAAAAAAACGTCCCGATATTTCGAGACGTTTTCTGAGACCATTCAGAGGCAAAAAAAATAAATTGCTATATTTTTCTTAGATTACTGCTACTTTAGCAGCAACTTTCCCTTTTCTTCCTTCTTCTTCTTCGTAGCTTACACGGTCACCTTCGCGTAATTCTTCCGCGTTAATTCCTGAAGCGTGAACGAAGATGTCCTTTCCTGTTTCTTCGTCTGTAATGAATCCATAACCTTTAGATTCATTGAAAAATTTTACTGTACCTGTACGCATTGTAATTGTAATAATAATTTATAATAAAACAAATGTAATATATAAAATAATACAAAAGACATCTACGTGTTAATTTTTTGTAAAAATTATTGATTTACAGTGTTTTTACGCGGTTTATTGCATCAATTTATTTATAGAATAGTGAAATTTGCGAATCATTAATTGTAAGAATCTAAAAATATTGCATTTGTAAGAATTTGATAATTCAAAAAAAATAGCCTTAAGATTTTTCTTAACATTTTATTAAACCAAAAAACGCGCTGCAATTGCAACGCGTTTTTAGTTTTTATGAAGGAACTATTTAAAACTAAGCAATATCTACTTTAATTTTTAGTTCTTTTAATTGTGCATCATCAATTGCAGCAGGTGCATCGATCATTACGTCGCGCCCAGAATTATTTTTTGGGAAAGCGATAAAATCTCTAATTGTTTCTTGTCCGCCTAAGATGGCAACCAGTCTGTCCAAACCAAAAGCAAGACCTCCGTGTGGCGGTGCTCCAAATTGGAAAGCATCCATTAAGAAACCAAATTGCGCTTTTGCTTCTTCTTCGGTAAATCCTAAATATTTAAACATCAATTGCTGTGTCGCCTTATCGTGGATACGAATAGATCCTCCACCGATTTCGTTTCCGTTCAAAACCATATCGTATGCATTTGCGCGAACTTTTCCTGGTTCTGTTTCCAATAAAGCCATATCTTCTGGTTTTGGAGACGTAAATGGGTGGTGCATTGCATGGTAACGGCCACTTTCTTCGTCAAGCTCTAATAATGGGAAATCTACAACCCAAAGAGGTGCAAATTCCTCTGGATTACGCAATCCTAAACGAGTTGCTAGTTCCATACGTAAAGCAGAAAGTTGTGCGCGTGTTTTGTTTGCAGGACCAGAAAGTACAAAAATCATATCGCCAGGATTTGCTTCTGTAGTTTTTGCCCAATTTGCTAAATCATCATTATCGTAAAATTTATCTACAGATGATTTATAAGTTCCATCTTCGTTGCATTTTACGTAAACCATTCCAGATGCTCCCACTTGCGGACGTTTAACCCAGTCAATTAATCCGTCGATTTCTTTACGAGTGTAGTTTCCTGCTCCTGGAACAGCAATTCCGACAACTAATTCTGCTGCGTTGAATACAGGAAATTCTTTATGTTGTGCAAACTCGTTTAATTCTCCAAACTTCATTCCGAAACGAATGTCTGGTTTATCGTTTCCGTATGTTTTCATGGCATAGTCGTAAGTAATTCTTGGGAATTTCTCTACTTCAATACCTTTAATTTCTTTTAATAAATGTCTTGTCAATCCTTCAAAAACATTCAAAATATCTTCTTGTTCCACAAATGCCATTTCGCAGTCAATTTGTGTAAACTCTGGCTGACGGTCTGCACGTAAATCTTCATCACGGAAACATTTTACAATTTGGAAATATTTATCCATTCCTCCAACCATCAAAAGTTGTTTGAAAGTTTGCGGAGATTGTGGCAAAGCATAAAACTGACCTTCGTTCATACGGCTTGGCACAACGAAATCTCTAGCTCCTTCTGGAGTAGATTTAATTAAATAAGGAGTTTCAACTTCACAGAAATCCAAATCAGATAAATATTTACGAACTTCCATTGCCACTTTGTGACGGAACAATAAACTGTTTTTTACAGGATTTCTTCTGATGTCCAAATAACGGTATTTCATTCTGATATCTTCTCCACCGTCTGTTTCATCTTCAATCGTAAAAGGTGGAGTTAAAGCCGAATTTAAAATTGTTAATTCAGAAACTAAAATTTCGATTTCACCTGTTGGAATATTTTTGTTTTTAGCTTCACGCTCAATTACAGTTCCTTTTACCTGAATTACAAATTCTCTTCCTAGAGTTTTTGCCAATTCAAAAACGGTTTTATCGGTACGGCTTTCGTCAAAAATAAGTTGTGTAATTCCGTAACGGTCACGTAAGTCAACCCAATTCATAAATCCTTTATCACGAGATTTTTGAACCCATCCCGCTAGTGTAACTTCCGTATTAATATTTGAGGCATTTAATTCGCCACAATTATGACTTCTATACATAATCAAAATTTTAGACTGCAAAAGTAAACACAAAATTCAAATTAATATAGTAAAGTGAGAAGTTGATGCAGAATAATTTTAAATATTTTGTTAATTGTCAAATCTGAAAGCTTTAATTTATTTAGTTTTGATTATCTAAAAACTAATTATAATACCTATGAAAAAACTTTTTATTGCGGGTTTGGTAATTTTTAATGCTTTGAATGTTATCGGTCAGAGCAAAAATTCAATAAAATTTACTGCTAAGATTGCCAATAGAAATAGCGATACTCTTGTAATAAGAGGTAGAGATAATTTCAGACAAGTAATTCCAATTGATAAAAAGGAAGTTTTTGCTGCAACTTTTGATGCTCCTCAGGGGTTTTATGTGTTTTCTGACGGAAAGGAATCTTCTAATTTATACTTAAAGCCAAATTCTGAAATCAATTTAACAATGGATGCAAAAGAATTTGACGAAACTATTGTTTATAAAGGTAAAGGTGTTGATGAAAGTAATTTTTTAGCACAGCAAGCCCTAAAGGACGAAAACTTTCAGAAAGATGCTTTTACTAAAGAACCAGCTGAATTTACTGCTTTGCTTGACGGCAAATTAAAATCGGATACAGAAAATTTAGAAAAGAATAATTTTGATCCAGAGTTTAAAAAATCTTTAAAACTTAGTTTCGAAAGTTTTCACCAATATGGCACAGAACAATACGAGAGAGCTGCAAAAGCTAATAAATTGACAGGAAAACCTTCTCCAGGTTTTGACTATGATAACTATAAAGGAGGAAAAACAAAACTTTCTGACTTGAAAGGAAAATATGTTTACATTGATGTTTGGGCAACTTGGTGCGCACCTTGTAGAGCTGAGATTCCGTATTTACAAAAGATCGAAGAGAAATATCATGGAAAGAATATTGAATTTGTGAGTATTTCTATTGATAAACTGAAAGACACTGAGAAATGGAAAAAATTTGTAAATGATAAGCATCTTGGCGGTACACAGCTATTGGCTGACAAGGATTGGGAATCTGAGTTTGTTGTTAACTACGGTATATTAGGAATTCCGAGATTTATCTTGATAGATCCAAATGGAAATATTCTGAAATCTGAAGCGGCAAGACCGTCTGATCCTGAATTAGATAAACAGCTTAGCGCATTATTGAACTAAATTTTTTACGAAATTTAAAACGTTTTCGTAAAATAGCATTTTTTATAAAACACCAGTAAAACCAGTGCCTGAGCGCTGGTTTTTTGTTTTTTTGCGGTTTTCCAATGTTAAGTTTTTATTTTATGTTACCAAATTGTTAAGCAAAAGTTTTTTTAATGTAAACATTTGATTATATTTGATAAAGATTTCTTAACATTAAATACCTAAAGATATGAAAAAGAGTGTAATTTTAGCTGCAATATTGTTCTCAGGAATTGTAGTTGCACAAGAAGGAAAGCCTGAATTGGAAGCTGCTGGAAACAAGGTAAAAGCAACGTATTACTATGACAATGGTAAAGTACAGCAGGAAGGCTTTTTTAAAGACGGTAAATTAGACGGTGTTTGGGTATCTTATGACGTAAATGGAAACAAAAAAGCCGTTGGAGAATATACAGACGGAGTAAAAACTGGAAATTGGATTTATTTTAATGAAAACAGTTTAAACGAAGTTGCGTATGTAGACAATAAAGTAAGCTCGGTTAAAAGCTTACAGAAAAATGCTTTAGCAAACAGAAATTAATCATAATTTCAGAAACCCCAATTATAAAAAAACCGTCCCGATACATCGGGGCGGTTTTTTTATGCTTTTCTCTTTTTAGATTTTCTGTTTCTTCCAAACCAAATTATAAATCCGCTTATGGGTAGTGCGGCTGCAATTAAACTTACGGTAAAGGCTAGAATTTTTCCAGGAAGATCCAAAACTTGTCCCGTATGTATTCCGTAATTCATTTCTACAACTTGTAGTCCTAAAGTTTTTTTATCGAAAGTCTGGCTTTGAATTAATTTTCCGCTTGACGGATGAAAATAATAATTGCTCTGCTGATCATAACGCAATGTATGCGGATAAGCGCCAGTACTCACAATATCTCCTTTTTGCTGCGGAATCATCACAAAAAACATTTCTGCTGTTGGCTCTAATTTTTGGGTCTGAATAAATGCTTTGTCAATTGCGGTAATCGAATTGGTTTTGAATGCAGTGGTATCAATTACAGGAGTTTTTGTTTCGGCTGCTTTGTCTCCGCCCAAATTAAAAGATTTGTAAATTCCGTCGCCAACCCATTCGTAGGTAAAAGTAAGTCCAGTTATGGCTAGAATTAAGGCAATTATCGAAATGTAAAAACCTGTAGTATTGTGCCAATCATAATTGATACGTCGCCATTTGGCATTCCATTTAATGGTAAAACTTCTTTTGAGATCACTTTTTCGTTTTGGCCACCATTGTATAATTCCGGAAATGAGCAACAAAATAAAAATGATAGTTGCTCCACCAATAATATGTTTTCCGATATAATCGGGCAGAAGAAGATACAAATGAATGTATTCTACAATGATGAAGAAATCAGTTTCGGGATTTTCAGATTGCAAATGTTTTCCTGTGTACGGATTAAAATATAAGTAAAGATTTTCGGTATCTGAATAGGTGTAAACAATTGCCGATCTGTTTTTCCCGTAATAAGCAACCATGCTGACTTTGTTATCAGGAACGGTTTCTTTTGCTTTTTCCTGCAATTCAGATGGCAATAAAAAAGGTTTGTTTTGAGGTTCAACTAAACGCCATTCTTTTCGGGTAATGTCTTTTATTTCGTCATGAAAACAAAAAATACAACCCGTAATACAGACTACAAAAACAATAAGCCCAGAAATTAATCCGAGCCATTTGTGCAGAAATCGTATTTTGGTCTTGAATCCCATTTTTTAATTAAAAGCGTAAAAGTATGCTCAAAATTTATATGGAACAAATCCTTGTGGATATTTTGTTTAAATGCGGAAATAAGATTGGAATATTTGAAGAAATGTTTCTCCCGCAGATTTGGCAGATTAAGCTGATTTTTTTCACGCAGATTTAAATATGATTCACGCGGATATTCGCAGATGACTCAATTTAAATCTGCTCAATCTGCCAAATCTGCGGGAAACAAAACTTTGCGACTCCGCGACTTTGCGAGATTCAAAAAAACTTAGTGCCTTCGTGTCTTCGTGGCAAAAAAAAACTTTTAGTTAGAAACCGCTTTTTTAGGTTTTAAATGATAAGCTGTATATAACGAAATGGAAGCCAAGAAAATCCAGAAAACATCAATAAAGAAAATCTGAATTTTGTTTTCCATAAAAGAAGTCCAAAACCAATCTCCAGAAACGATACCGTTTGTAATCGGAATCAAGAATCCTAAAATACTTCCAGAAATCAGACAGAACTTGTTGGTAAAAGCATCATTCTTTTTAATAATAAAGAAGATCGTAAGGATTAACCATCCACCAAAATAAAGTGCAAATAAATTAGATTGGCTTAAAGGATAGAAAATTTTACTTCCAATAAAAGACATGGCTGTAATTGGATACATGCTTAAGCAGATTGCCAAATAAATACGCACCACTGCAGCGTTGAAACGTCTTTTCTTTTCTGGCAAATTGTTTTTTTGTCGAGCAACAAGCCAAATCATAACTCCAGAAATTATGACAAAACAGGTTATAATTCCTAAAATGAAACTTACGATTTTTAAAGCATATCCGCCGTAATCTCCAAAATGGATACGGTATAAAACAGTTTTTACGGCATCAAGATAATTGTTTTGTGAAACTGGATCTTTTTTAGCAATTTCTTTTCCGTCAGATACGCGATATACTGCTTTTCCAACGCCGACAAATTTTTTATGAGATAATAATTCGCCTTCGACCAAAACATGCATATTAATATCTCCGTAATTCTGAATGATTACTCTGGTGATTTCAAAATCTTTCCAGTTGTTTTTTGCCTTTGCAACTAATTCATTTACATTAAAAGGATTGGCCAGTTTTTTATTTTCAAAAGTATAATCAGGATCGTTGTATTCTAATTCGTCATACAGTTTTTTATCATCTCCTCCATAAAGAGCCATTACAGCGGGAGCAACGATTAAAAGTTTAATCATAAAAAAGGCTCCTGTAACCGCATAAACAAATTGGAATGGTAGACCAATCATTCCTAATGCAGTGTGTGCATCTGTCCAAAGTGTTTTTAATTTTTCTTTTGGACGAAAGATGTAGAAATTAGATACAATTTTGTTCCAATGCAATAAAACTCCTGTTACGATTGCAAACAAGAAGAATAAAGCTGTAAATCCAGATAAATAATATCCGGCAGGATAAGGAATCTGCGCTAAAAAGTGCAGACGGTATAAAAGTTCTCCCAAAGAATACGATTCTTCGTAAGTGTACGATTTAAAATTTTTAGCATCAAGATAGAAAAACGAACCTTCTTTTTGTTTGGCTGGAGCCAAAGTATCTTTGGTTCCTTCCATGTAAACGGCTACTCTTTCTTCGACAGAAGGTTTAGAAATAGTAATATTTCTTCCGTGTAAAATATGTTTTTTGTCAAGATCTTTTAGCGCACTATTGTAGTCTAGTTGGATTTCTCTTGTAATTGCAGTGGATTCACTTCTTTCCCAATTGATGATTTCATCTCTAAAAAAAGAAAAAGACCCAGCAAAGAAAATTACAAAAAGAACTACGCTGATAACGATTCCGCTAACAGTATGTGTATGAAAATAGATATTGTAATGACGGTTATTCATAAATTATTTTGCCGTTGGATGGTAAGTTTGACCTAAGTAAATAAAAAGACAGAAAACTAAAGTAAGAAGAATGTAAATTCCCCAGATTTTCCAACCACTTTTGGCTAGAAAAGCAATGACCATAAGCGCAACCCAAAGAATAAAACCGCTATAAGCCATTGTCATTAAAACATTAGCTCGGTTAAACCAAGCTGCAAGGGCAAGGTGAAAAGAAACGGCAACGAAATAACCGCCTAAAATTGCGGCCGTGATTTTAAGAAAACGCGGCAAAAAGGCTGGAGTTAAATATTTTGGATTTGCTGGCATTCGTTATTGGATTTAAGCGTAATAAAATTCTAAAATAGAAATGATGATCAAAAGTGCTAAAAGCGCTTTGTGGTTCACTTTTTTAAGCGGTGCTAAAATGATGATTAAGCTTCCAACAGTCATTAGCTGAATAAAGAACATTAAAGTGCCACAGCCTAATGATTGTGTATAAAGCCAAGATGCATAAGCAATCAATAATAATCCTAGACCTGTAAGTTTGGTTTGCTTTGGATTGTTTTTCATCCATTTTTCAAAACCAAAATCATACGATAAAACAGCTCTTTTTGAGGTGTAATAAAGCGTATAAAAAGCTAAAAAAACGATAAGACTGGCTATAGTAATCATAATCTTAGAAATTTAAAAAACACCTTTCTAAATTTTTAGAAAGGTGTTTTTGTTTATTATTTATTAAAATCTATATGAAAAGTTTGCAGACACACTTCTCATGTTTTTTGGGTGAATGGTTGACCATCCGTCATAAGTGTCAACATTTGCAATATTGTCTAACTTAAGTGTCAATGTAAATTTCTCTGTTCCGTAGAAAATAGATGAATTTAATACGGTGTAAGAAGGAAGTGTAAACTGACCCACAACATTTCTGTTCATGATTAAGTTTTTATCAGCATAATTTCCTCCAAAACCTAAACCAAATCCTTGTAAATCTCCTTGTGGGAATTTATAGCTTGCCCAGAAGTTTGCAGTGTTTCTTGGTCCAGAACTTTCTGGTCTATGTCCTACAAAAGAAGGATCTCCAGCATTTAGGACAGCATCAACGTAGCTGTAACCTGCAACGATGTTTAAACCGTCAATTGGGCTTGCAACGATTTCTGCTTCAAAACCTTTGTTTCTTTGTTCACCATCCTGGTAAGAGGTTTGAGTTGGTACTCCGCCTGTAGAACCATAAACAGTATAAACTTGATCTGTTACCTTAATATCGTAGTAGCTGAATGTTGCATAAACTTTATCTTTAAGAACATTTAATTTCGTACCAATTTCAAATTGGTTAGCGTGTTCTGGTTTGAAAGTTCTTGGAATACCCATTCCGCCTAAGCCGGTATCAGTTGTTGGAGCTGTGTTAGTAAAACCATCCATGTAGTTAGCAAAAAGCGATACTTTATCAATAATTGGCTGATAAACGATACCAAACTTAGGTGAAAAAGAAGTTTGGTTAAAATCATCAGCATTTGTAGTAACGTCACCTTCTGTCATAAAACGGTCAACACGTAAACTAGCCATTGCAGATAATGCAGGCGTAATATTGATTACATCAGATGCGTAAGCACTAATAACTTCTTGTTTCGTTTTGTTGTTGTTTGCATCAGTTGCTGCAATAAGTTTGTCAGAACCAGCTTTTGTTAGATTACCGCTGTCATTATCTGTAATATATTTTGTTGGATCTGTAATTCCAAATAAATAATTATTTACAGTTGCTACATCTAAGTTTCCGATATAAACATATCCGTTTGATACGTATCCTGAACCATTGTCAACTTGTCCTCTATTAAAATAATCCAAACCAACAACAATTCTGTTTCTTAAACTGCCTAATTTAAAGTCGCCAATAAAGTTTTGTTGAATATCTGTTGTTAATGTAGTAGTGTCTTGGTAATTCATAGAACGTCCTAAAACAATTCCTTGATTAATCTGCGTCGGTGCAAATTGTGTTCCTTCGTATAAATAAGTATAATATCCTTCAGATTTAGATGATCCTCTAGATAGAACTGTTTGAGAAGTCCATTGGTCAGAAATTTTGTAATTCATCTGTCCTTGAAGAGAGTAAGAAGGAGTTTCGATAAATAATTCGTTGCTTGTATAAGAACGTTTGTTGTCGTATCCTAATTCATCCATGTTATGAACTCTCAACTCTGTTCCTCTATCTAAGAATAACATAGTTGGGTTCGTCTGTTTGTTATTCATGAATTCTGTATTAATCAAGAACGAAAGTCTATCACTAACTTGGTAAGATAATGAAGGAGCAAAGAAAAACGATTTTCTAAATCCAGCATCTTGAAAACTATTTTCGCTGTGGTAAGCTGTGTTAACACGGAAATTAATTTTGTGTTCATCATCTAATGGAGTGTTAACATCTGCAGTAACACGGTTTAATCCGTAGCTTCCAGCAGTGTAGCTTACTTCTCCACCAAAATGATCGTAAGGTTTTTTTGTCGTAAGGTTAATTAAACCTCCGTAAGAGATTAAACTACTTCCAAATAAAGTTCCAGATGGCCCTTTAATAACTTCAATTTTGTCAATGTTTGCCGGATCGATGCTTCCGTTATTCAAAGCTGGCAATCCGTTTGTCATAGTTGGCTGTACAGCAAAACCTCTAAGAGAGAAGTATCCTGCACCGTCTCCTCCACGTCCTGTAGAAGCCCAAAGCGGAGATAAACCTGGAGCATTTTTTAATGCATCATCAATATTTGTAACTACTTGTTCTTTTAAAAGTTCAGCAGTAATAGTAGTATAAACTTGCGGGTTTTCAAGATTTTTAAGAGGTAATCTTGATACTTGTGTTGTCTCTTTACGAGCTAACGGATTTTTTCTGTTTCCGTTTACCACAATTTCATTCAATTCTTGAGAGTTTTCGCTAATTCTAAAATCTTCAATAATAGAATCGCCTGCATTAAGGCTAACACTTTTTTCTTTAGAAGAATATCCAATTCCAGAAACTTTAATCACATAATTTCCTGGTTTAATGTTTTTAATTTCATAGAAACCATTTGCATCTGTACTTGTTCCTATTTTTGTTCCTTTCAATACTACAGAAACATTGTCTGCAGCTTCATTATTTGTTAAGCTAATTTGGCCTTTAATAGTTGCTTTTTCTTGAGCCAAAGCAGATACGCTGGTCATTAAAGCAAAACAAAAACTCAAAAAAGAAATTGTAAATTTGAATTTCATTTTTATTTAGAATTGATTTTAATAGCGCAAATGTACATGTTGAATGCATATAATGCAAGCTATTCTTATTTATTCTAAATAATTTTTTTAAATAATCATTTTTAGTCAGAAAATAGGTTTTGGAAATGGTTGTTTAAGAAGCAAAAAAGCCTGCTCAAACAAATGAACAGGCTTTTTATATTTTGAAAATTATGCTGATTACAATTCTAAAGCACGTTTAGCATCGCCATTCATTAATAATTCTACTGGGTTTTCTAAAGCTTCTTTAACCGCAACTAAGAAACCAACAGACTCACGTCCGTCGATGATTCTGTGGTCATAAGAAAGAGCAACGTACATCATTGGGTGAATTTCCACTTTTCCGTTTACTGCAATCGGACGCTCGATAATGTTGTGCATTCCTAAGATTCCAGATTGAGGAGGGTTGATGATTGGAGTAGATAACATACTTCCGAAAACACCACCATTTGTGATTGTGAAAGTTCCTCCAGTCATATCGTCAACTGTAATTTGACCATCACGAGCTCTTAAAGCCAATCTTTTGATTTCAGCTTCAATTCCACGGAAAGTTAAGTTTTCAGCATTACGAACAACAGGAACCATTAATCCTTTTGGTCCAGAAACTGCAATAGAAATGTCACAGAAATCGTATCCGATTTTGTAATCACCATCCATCATAGAGTTAACATCTGGGTATAATTGTAAAGCTCTTGTAACTGCTTTTGTAAAGAAAGACATAAACCCTAAACCTAAACCACCGTGTTTAGCTTTGAAAGCATCTTTATATTCGTTACGAATTTGGTTGATTGGCGTCATGTTTACTTCGTTGAAAGTAGTCAACATAGCCGTTTCATTTTTAGCAGAAACTAATCTTTCCGCTACTTTACGACGTAACATAGATAATTTAGTACGCTCAGTTCCACGGCTTCCTCCAGTTGGAGTTCCCATAGAAGGTACAGCATTTACTGCGTCATCTTTAGTGATTCTTCCATCTTTACCAGTTCCAGAAACTGATGCTGGAGCAATATTTTTCTCGTCTAATATTTTTCTTGCTGCTGGAGAAGGAGTTCCTGCTGCATAACTTGCAGCTGCAGGAGCTTCTGCCGCTTTTGGAGCTTCAGCTTTCGGTGCTTCGGCCTTTGGAGCCTCCGCTTTTGGCGCTTCTGCTTTCGGAGCTTCAGCTGCTGGAGCAGATCCTGCTGGTTTTGCAGCATCTGTATCGATTAAACAAACTACAGCACCTACAGCTACTGTATCGCCTTCTTCTGCTTTTAGTGTAATTACACCGCTCATTTCAGCAGGTAATTCAAGAGTTGCTTTGTCTGAATCAACTTCAGCAATAGCTTGATCTTTTTCTACATAATCACCGTCTTTTACTAACCAAGTTGCAATTTCAACTTCTTTTATTGATTCCCCTGGTGATGGGACTTTCATTTCTAAAATCATCTTGTTTTTGTTTAAAGTTTTAGTTAGTCTCAATCCCAATAGTGATCAGGATTGAAACAGGAAACAATTATTTTTTTATCTAAATAAATTTTTATCGAATACCATTCTGATAGCATCTGCGTGACGACGTTTTGCACGTGTGTAACTTCCAGATGCAGGAGCAGAATATGCTTTTAATGAAGCCAATCTCCATTTGATGAAATCAAAATTCATTAACATAAAGCTGTAAGCTCCCATGTTTTTAGGCTCTTCTTGCGCCCAAACATAATCATCAGCATTTGGATATTTTGCAATGATTTCTTTGATCTGTTCTGCTGGGAAAGGGAATAATTGCTCGATACGAACAACTGCAACGTCATTTCTTCCGTTATTTTCTCTTTCAGCAACAATATCATAGTAGAATTTACCTGTACAGAAAACCAAAGTTTTAACTTTCTTTTTATCTACAGTGTTGTCATCAATAGTTTCTTGGAAACTTCCGCTTGCGATTTCCTCAACTGTTGACACACATCTTGGATCACGCAATAAACTTTTTGGAGAGAAAACTACCAAAGGTTTACGGAAATTGCTCTTCATTTGTCTTCTCAATAAGTGGAAGAAGTTTGCAGGCGTTGTACAATCTGCAACATACATATTATGTCTTGCACAAAGCTGTAAGTAACGTTCCATTCTTGCAGAAGAGTGCTCAGCACCTTGTCCTTCATATCCGTGAGGCAATAATAGCACGATACCATTTTGGTTGTTCCATTTATCTTCTCCACAAGAAATATACTGGTCAATCATAATTTGCGCTCCGTTAGAGAAATCTCCAAATTGTGCTTCCCAGATTGTTAAGGCTTTTGGATTTGCTAAAGCGTATCCGTAATCAAAACCTAAAACTCCGTACTCAGATAAAAGAGAGTTGAATACGCCAAAGTTTCCTTTTTTGTTTTCAATAGCGTTTAGTAAAATTACTTCTTCTTCAGAATCTTCTACTTTAACCACAGCATGACGGTGAGAGAAAGTTCCTCTTTCTACGTCTTGTCCAGAAATTCTAACGTCAAATCCTTCTGTTAAAAGAGATCCGTAAGCCAATGCTTCAGCAGTTCCCCAATCAACAGTATTGTTATCATAACCTGCTTTTCTGTCAGATACAATTTTAGTGATTTTGTTGATGAATTTTTTGTCTTCTGGTAAAGTTGAGATTGTATTAATGATAGAATCCAATCCTTTTTTATCAAAAGTTGTATCTACTTTTTGAAGCATTTGCGTATCAGTAACCTGAACAAATCCTTCCCATTCGTTTTTCATGAATGGAGTAATGATAGTCAAATCTTTTTTACGAGAAGCTTCTAAATTTTCTTCCAATCTAGATTTGTATTCTTTTTCTAAAGCATTAACATAAGAAGCATCGATTACGCCGTCAGAAAGTAATTTCTCAGCATAAATGTCTCTTGGGTTTTTATGTTTAGCGATGATTTTATATAAAACTGGCTGTGTAAAACGAGGTTCATCACCTTCGTTGTGTCCGTATTTTCTATATCCTAAAAGATCAATAAATACGTCACGTCCAAATTGCATTCTATAATCTAATGCAAAAGATACAGCGTGTACAACAGCTTCAGCATCATCAGCATTTACGTGTAATACTGGCGAAAGCGTTACTTTGGCAACGTCTGTACAATAAGTAGAAGAACGAGCGTCTAAGTAGTTTGTTGTAAATCCAACTTGGTTGTTGATTACAATATGGATAGTTCCTCCAGTTTTGTAACCGTCAAGTTGAGCCATCTGAATAATTTCGTAAAGAATACCTTGTCCTGCAATCGCAGCATCACCGTGAACAGCGATTGGTAAAACTTTAGAGAAATCGTCATTATAATATTTGTCTTGTTTTGCTCTGGTAATACCTTCAATAACAGCTCCAACAGTTTCTAAGTGAGAAGGGTTTGGCGCTAAATTGATATTGATGCTTTTTCCAGTTCTAGTTTTTTTGTCGGCAGTAAGACCTAAGTGGTATTTTACGTCACCATCAAAATATTCCTGATCGTAATCTTTACCGTCAAATTCACCAAAAATATCTTGAGTCGATTTTCCGAAGATGTTTGCCAAAACGTTCAAACGACCACGGTGAGCCATTCCCATTACGAATTGCTCAACACCTTTTTCAGCAGCCTGTTCGATTAAAGCATCAAGAGCAGGAATGATAGATTCTCCACCTTCTAATGAGAAACGTTTTTGTCCAACATATTTAGTATGAAGGAAGTTCTCAAAAGAAACAGCTTCGTTAAGTTTATTTAAGATCGTTTTCTTTTCTTCTGTAGAGAAATTAGGCTGGTTTGTGTTTACAGATAATTTATCCTGAATCCATTTTACAACGCCAGGGTTTCTAATATACATATACTCAATACCTATGTGCTGGCAGTAAATAGCTTTTAATCGATTTACGATATCTTGCAAAGAAGAAGGCGCCATTCCGATAGTTTGAGCAGCATCAAAAACAGTTGAAAGATCTGCTGCCGATAACCCGAAGTTTTCGATATCCAAAGTTGGAGATGAAGTTCTACGGTCACGAACAGGATTTGTTTTCGTGAATAAATGCCCGCGCGTACGGTATCCGTCAATTAATTTTAAAACGTTGAATTCTTTCTTTAGTTTTTCAGAAACCTGACTGTAATCTGTGTTGTCGCTAGTCACGTACTCAACGATTGTCTGCACAGGGTTTTCGTCGTTATAAGTTGTTTGTCCAAAGTCAAAACCTTGAAAGAAACTTCTCCAGCTAGGCTCAACGCTGTCTGGGTTGACTAAATATTGATCGTATAATTGTGCAAAAAACTCGGTATGCGCTGCGTTTAAAAATGAAAACCTATCCATAATATGAGTGAATATACTTTTTGTTATATAGAAAGGCAAAAGTACAACAATCACCTTTATTTAAATCTTTTTTTTACGTACTTTTACGTAAAAATTTGTTAAAATAAACGTTAACTATGAATAAAATTCAATTTTCAATCGATTGCAGATATTTTTTTGTGATTTTGGCAGTGTTATTTTCTAGTTATACTATTGCGCAACAAAAATATGTCATTGACAACAGTAACCATTTTTGGGAAAAAGTTCAATTTGGAGGTGGTCTCGGATTGGGTTTTGGATCTGGCTACACCAATATCTCGGTAATGCCGAGTGCGATTTATAATATCAACGAAATTGTTGCCGTTGGTGTCGGATTGCAATTTGGATATTTATATCAAAAAAATTATTACGAATCTTTTGTTTACGGCGGAAGTTTTATCACGCTTGTAAACCCGATTCCGCAACTGCAATTATCTGCAGAATTGGAGCAGGTTAGGGTTGATACCGACTACGAAGAAAATTATTATCATCCCGGTTTTGCCGATGCCTATTGGAATACAGCTCTATATCTAGGAGCAGGTTACAGAACTAATAATGTGACAATTGGAGCACGCTACGATGTTTTGTATGATCCAAATAAAAGTCTTTACGGCTCTGGATTTATGCCTTTTGTGAGAGTTTATTTTTAAAGGTGCTAAGGTTCTGAGGTTCTGAGATTCTAAGTTTTTTAAATACAGAAATTTGAAGAAATATATTTTTATAATTGTCGCTATTATAGCTTTAAGCTGTAATAATTCGAAGAAGTCAAATATTGAAAATCAGAAGGTTGCAAAAAGAGAATTGCGACCTTTTTTTGATTCTGATGAAATTGATCATTATTATTTAAATTCAAGTGATTTTGAACATTCTTCTAGAGATAATGCGAAACAGGAGGAAAAGAAAAAAGAATTTTCAGCTGTATTTTATGGCTATTTTCCCGAGAATGTTGAAAAAAGTTTTGAAAATCTTTTGAAGAAATATGATTACAAAAAATCGAATTTGTCTATTAAGCAACAAAAAGAAATTCAAAACGTATTCAGTGAAAAAGATTCATTGCAAAATGAATTTGCGGCCTGTGTTGCAGAATATCGGGATATTTTTATTTTTAAAAAGAAACAAAAATTAATTGGTGTAGCAAAAATATGCTTTAAATGTGGTCGTTTTCAGATTGTTGGAAGTAAATTGAATACTGAAGGATTTGGTCTTTGGAAAGAATTAGATAAACTAAAAAGTATCGTTCGCAAAGAAGATAAACTTAGCTCCTTAGAACCTTAGCAACTCAGTACCTTAGAAGCTTATTTGTAATAATTTCTAAACCAAACCTTCTGCCATTCTCTTTTCAGAATCAAAAAAGCAACTTGCTCGGCTAGAATTACCAAATCAGATCCGTCTAAGCTTTTGATTTCGTTTTCTGGTACGTCAATAATGTAAAGAAGATTCAAATATTCAGCAAATTTGTACTGGATCATTCGGTAGATTTTTTCGTGCAGCTGAATTTTTAATTCGTCTGGCGAAATGCTTAAAGGAAAATCGATTCCTTCATTGGCCAGATTGAAATCCTTATTAATCTGTTCAATAAGATTAAGATATAAAGTCTGTGCCTGAGCCTGCTCTAGTAAAGATTCTGTATTTGTTGGTGCTACAAACATATTATTATTTTAGATTTTAGAGTGATGATTGTAGATTTACTGAATACTAAACTTTACGTCCCATTAAGTTCTCGCCAAAAGTTCTCAAAATGTCTTTCTTTTCGGCATTGATATCCATTTTTTCTAGCGTTTCAAAAGCTTTCAAAGTATACATTTCAATTGCATCTTGAGTTGCTTTTGAGGCTCCAGATTCATTGAAAATAGCTTTCGCTGTTTCAATTTTTCCTGAATTATCATCTAATTGTAACGTAAACAACTGTTCTAATTCTGAAGCTTTTTCGCTTGACGAAAATTCTAAAGCTTTTAGATATAAATACGTTTTTTTGTTCTCTATAATATCTCCACCAACTTGTTTTCCAAAAGTTTCCGGATCTCCAAAAGCATCCAGATAATCATCTTGAAGTTGGAAAGCCAGTCCTAAATTCAATCCGAAGTCGTAAATTAAATCAGCTTCTTTTTCAGAAGTTTTAGCCACAATTGCCCCCATTTTCATGGCTGCTGCTACTAGAACCGCTGTTTTGTATTCAATCATTTTTAGATATTGCGGGATCGTAACATCTTTACGAGTCTCAAAATCAACATCCCATTGCTGTCCTTCGCAAACCTCAAGTGCCGTTTTGCTGAATAATTTGGCAAGATTTCTAAAAACAGTTGGCTCATATTGTTCAAAATACTGATAAGCCAAAATCAACATCGCGTCTCCAGATAAAATTCCCGTATTTAAATCCCATTTTTCATGCACTGTAACTTGCCCTCTTCTTAAGGGAGCATCGTCCATAATGTCATCATGAACTAAAGAAAAGTTATGAAAAACTTCGACCGCCATTGCTGCGGGAAGTGCCGTCGAATAATCAGTATCAAAAACCTCTGCAGCCATTAAAGTTAAAACAGGGCGAATGCGTTTGCCGCCAAGTCCTAAAATGTATTCTATAGGTTCGTAAAGATTTTTAGGCTCTTTATGTATGTTTTGGTTTTTTAGATAATTGATGAAAAAATCTTGGTACTGACTTATATCGTGCATAATAAATTCTGATTTCGAGGCTCAAATATACAATTCATATATGAATTTTTGAGGACGAAATGTTAAAAGCCGATTAATGATTGGAATCGAGCTTTTAATTATTCTCATTTTTAATGTTTTAAAAAAAATCTAAAAAACTTGGAAACTTTTTTGGTATTCAGAGTTTCCTGTCTATATTTGCAGCGTTAATGGAAACTGAGAAAACCATAAAAGTTTCCATTAAGATTTTTGAATGATTTATAAAATCAATTAAATCAAGTGCTTATGAAAACAAAATGGACCTTAGATTCTAGCCAATCAGATGTTTTATTGAAAATGAGACAATCGCGAACTTCTTATTTGGGGGGAACTGCAAATAAATTTGATGGGTATGTGAATATTGAAGACAATGAAATTGAAGATGCTTCTGTAGAATTTTCATTGGATATCAATAACAAAAATGAAAGTTTCCAATCTATAGATGCTTATTTGCAGCTTCAAGATTTTTTTGAAGAAGATGAGCATCCAATTATCAGTTTCAAATCGACATCATTTCAAAAAGTAAATCAGAATATCAATTTCTTCAAAGGAGATTTAACGATAAAAGATATTACGAGAGTAGTTGAATTGGACGCAGAATTTTTAGGCGAGAATATTTACAACGGAGAAAAGAAAGTAGCTTTTGAAATTAAAGGGAATATCAAACGCGAAGACTTTGGTTTAGATTTCAGCTCTTTCAATCATTCTTCTGGTGCAGCTTTAGGTAAGGACATCAAACTTATAGCAAATTTAGAATTTAGCATATAAATCTTACTAAAATAATAAATTAATGTAAAATTATTACAAATAAATCGGAAACTATTTTTTTGATTTTAGTTTCCAAAGTATATTTGTAAGGCAATTCGAGAATTTAAAATGAAAGAGAAGATAATAGCAAAAGCAAGCGAATTGTTTTTAAAGCTTGGTTTTAAAAGTGTTACAATGGATGATATTGCAGGAGAAATGTGTATTTCGAAAAAAACGATTTACAAATATTTCTGCAATAAGGAAGTTTTGATTGAAGAAAGCACTTCACTGGTTCATAGTCAAGTTCACGAGATTATGGACACCATTATAGCAAAGAATTATAATGCAATTCATGAAAATTTTGAGATCAGAGAAATGTTTCGTGACATGTTTAAGAACAATATTGATACTTCTCCAATTTATCAGTTAAAAAAACATTATCCGGAGATTTATCAGAACATTCTATCGTACGAAATTGATCAGTGTACCCAGCTTTTTAGAGATAATATAGAAAAAGGAATTCGAGAAGGTCTTTATAGAAGTGATTTAAACATAGAGATTTATGTTAAATTTTATTACACTCTAGTTTTTCATATAAACGAAAATACGGTTTCTGAAAGTGAAGCGCAAAGAATAGAATTAGAAGCCTTGGAGTATCATACTCGTGCCATGGCAACTGAAAAAGGAGTAGAGGAATTAGAAAAGCAATTAAAAAAAATTAATAATTAATTATCCAAATTGTCGTCATTTTTCTGGGAGAGTTGTAAAAGATAAAATGACGATGCCATCTCAAATATTTAAATAAATAGTAACTACTTATGAAAAGAATCTTTCTTATAGTTTTGTGTACAATAGGCTTGTCTGCCGTCGCACAAACCACTACTTTAACTCTGAAAGACGCAGTCAATTATGCGCTTCAAAATAAAGCGGATGCTAAAAAAGCAAAACTTCAGGTTGAAAATAGTGAGTATCAAATTCAAGAAGTGCGTTCGAGAGCTTTACCGCAAATTAGCGCAAACGGAAATCTGACTTATAATCCAGTAATTCAAACCACAGTTATCGATGGAGCGGCTTTTGGTGCGCCAGGAACTACAATTCAAGCAGCTTTTGGTCAAAAATGGTCTTCAACTGCTGGACTTTCTTTAACTCAGGCAATTTTTGATCAATCTGTTTTTACAGGATTGAGAGCAGCAAAATCTACTCGCGAATTTTATCAAATCAATGATCAATTGACAGAAGAGCAAGTTATTGAGAGAGTTGCAAACAATTACTATTCTGTTTACGTACAACAAGAAAGACTTATTTTGTTAGATAGCAATTATGTAAATACTACAAAAGTTCGTGATATCGTACAAGGGCAGTTTGATAATGGTCTGGCTAAAAAAATTGACTTAGATCGTATTATCGTGAAAATGTCTAATATAGACACAGAGCGTCAGCAGATTAAAAATCAAATTGAATTGCAAGAAAATGCATTGAAGTTCTATATGGGTATGCCAATTGAAACTCAAATCGTATTACCAAAAGAAGAATTTGAAGTCGTTCCTGCAGCTTTAACAGAAGAGCCAAATATTGAAAACAGAACAGAATACTTATTATTGAAAAAACAAGAAGAATTGTTAGTATTCAATAAAAAAGCAGTTGAAGCAGGATATTATCCAACGCTTTCATTGTCTGCTGGCTACAATTATTTTGGGCAAGGTCCAGAAATGCCTTGGTTTGCAAAACCAGAAAAAGGAGTTTACTGGTCAGATTTCTCTGCAGTTGCTTTAAACTTACACGTGCCAATCTTTACAGGTTTCGGAACTCGTGCTAAAGTGAGACAAGCAGATGTTCAAATCAGAGAACTTCAAGAAGATATTAAAGACACCAAACTTTCTCTTGATTTAGATTATAGAAATGCTATGACTCAGATAAAAAACAATCTGGTTACTATTGAGAATCAGAGAGAAAATATGCGTTTGGCTGGTGAAATTTTAAGCAATACCAAAAACAATTACCTTCAAGGTTTAGCCTCTTTAACCGATTTGCTAGACGCAGAAAATGCATCGCTTGAAGCTCAAAATAACTTTACAAGAGCAGTTTTAAATTATAAAATTGCCGAAATATCTCTAATCAAATCGAAAGGCGAACTAAAATCTCTTACTAAATAACAAATTATTACAATGAAGAAAATAATTATAACAATCGTAATCATAGTCGTGGCTTTTGTCGGGATTAACTACATTTTAAATAAAAACAAAGCAGAAAACGAAGGCAAAACTGCAATTGTGGCTGAAAAGAATGCAGCGGTTTCTGTAAAAGTAGCAACAGTAAAAACAGAAGATGTTAACTTAGGTTTTACTGCAAACGGAAACTTTGCACCGATTCAAGAATTGACTTTCTCTGCTGAGAAATCTGGAAAAGTAATTAGTGTTTTAGTTAAAGAAGGTGACTATGTAAGAGTAGGACAGACTCTTTTAACAGTAAGAGGTGACGTTATCAACGTAAATGCTCAAGCAGCTGAAGCAGCGTATCAAAATGCAAAATCGGATTATGCTAGATATGAAAATGCTTTTAAAACTGGCGGTGTTACAAAACAGCAATTAGATCAGGCAAAATTGGCTTTGACAAATGCTCAATCTAACTATACTCAAGCTAAAATCAATGTTGGTGATACAAGAGTAAAAGCGCCAATTAACGGATACATCAATAAAAAATATATCGAACCAGGTTCTATTTTAGCTGGAATGCCTGCAACTGCTTTATTTGATATTGTAAATGTTTCGAAATTAAAATTGACAGTTACCGTAAACGAAAGCCAAGTGGCTAGTTTAAAATTAGGAAACCCTGTTGAAATTACTGCAAGTGTTTATCCTGATAAAACTTTCTCTGGTAAAATTACTTTCATCGCTGCAAAAGCAGATGCTTCTTTAAATTTCCCTGTTGAAATCGAAATTACAAACAACGCTAACAACGACCTAAAAGCAGGTATGTATGGAACGGCAAACTTTGGTGCTAAAAACCAAAAGCAAAACTTAAAAGTGGTTCCAAGAAATGCATTTGTTGGAAGTGTGAGCAGCAACGAAATCTTTGTTGTAGAAAACAATGTTGCTAAATTGAAAAAAGTTGTAGCTGGAAGAATTTTAGGAGATAAAGTTGAAATTATCAACGGTTTGAATGACGGAGAAGTTGTAATCATTACAGGACAAATCAACTTACAAGACGGAAATAAAGTAGAAATTATTAAGTAATAGTTAATTAGTTATTAGTACAAAGTACCTAGTCCTTAGAATTAGCCAAAAACTAACCGCTAGGGACTAAAAACTAAGGACTTAATAAAATAAAAAAATATATGAAATTAGCCGAAATATCCATTAAACGTCCGTCGTTGGTAATTGTATTGTTTACAATTCTGACATTAGGTGGATTGTTCAGTTACAGCCAATTGGGCTACGAGCTGATCCCAAAATTCGAAACCAACGTAATTACGGTTTCAACTGTATATCCTGGAGCTTCTCCGAGTGAGGTTGAAAACACGGTTACTAAGAAAATTGAGGACGCGATTGCTTCCTTAGAAAATATCAAGAAAATCGATTCGAAATCTTACGAATCTCTTTCTGTAGTATCGATCACATTACTTTCTACTGCCAATGTAGATATTTCGATGAACGATGCGCAACGTAAAATTAATGCGATTTTAAGTGATCTTCCAGACGATGCAGATCCGCCGTCCTTGACTAAATTCTCTTTGAGTGATTTACCAATTATGACGCTTGGCGCGAATGGAAAAATGGACGAAGCAGCGTTTTACGATTTGATCGATAAAAAGATTGCTCCAGTTTTGTCTCGTGTACAAGGGGTGGCGCAGGTAAATATTATTGGTGGTCAAGAGCGTGAGATTCAAGTAAACTTGGATGCTGTTAAAATGCAAGGTTACGGACTTTCTGTTCCTCAAGTACAGCAAACTATTTTGACATCAAACTTGGATTTCCCAACAGGAAATATCCAAACTAGAAATCAAAAAATCTTAATCCGTTTAGCGGGTAAATATAAGAACGTTGACGAATTAAGAAACTTAGTAGTTTCTTCTCAAAACGGAATTCAAATTCGTTTAGGAGATATTGCTGATGTTCAGGATACACAAAAAATCGCGGAGAAAATTGCGCGTGTTGATCAGAAAAGTGCGATCGTACTTCAAATTGTAAAACAATCAGATGCGAATGCCGTTGCGGTAAGTGAGCAGTTGATTAAAACAATTAAAACATTAGAGAACGATTACAAATCGGCTCAATTGAAATTAGAAGTGGCAAAAGACAGTACAGTCTTTACTCTTGAAGCAGCAGATTCTGTTGTACATGACTTGTTAATTGCGGTTATTCTGGTAGCATTTGTAATGTTGTTCTTCTTGCACAGTATTAGAAACTCATTGATCGTAATGGTATCTATTCCAGCATCTTTGATCGCAACATTTATCGGAATCTATTTATTAGGCTATACGCTTAACTTAATGTCTTTACTTGGTTTATCTCTTGTTGTTGGTATTCTTGTGGATGACGCGATTGTGGTATTGGAGAACATTTACCGACACATGGAAATGGGTAAAAGCCGAATTCGTGCTGCTTATGACGGAACTGCCGAAATTGGTGCAACTGTAACTTCGATTACATTAGTAATTGTGGTGGTGTTCTTGCCAATTGCAATGAGTACAGGATTAGTATCGAACATTATTACACAATTCTGTGTTACGGTAATTATCTCTACAATGTTCTCATTATTGGCTTCATTTACAATTATTCCATGGTTGTCTTCTCGTTTTGGAAAACTAGAGCATATTGAAGGTAAAAACCTTTTCGGAAAAATCATTCTTGGATTCGAAAGTTACTTAACTCGTTTTACAAACTGGGTATCAAACTTACTAAACTGGTGTTTAGATCACTATATCAAAACAATGGTGGCTATCATTGTCATGTTCTTTGGAACGATCTTCTGGTTAATGGGAGGCGGATACATTGGAGGAGAGTTCTTCGCATCATCTGATAGTGGGGAGTTCTTAGTACAAATCGAGATGCCAAAAGACGCATCATTAGAGCAGACTAACTTTATGACGCAAAAGGCAGAAGCTTTCTTAAAAGGAGAAAAATACGTTTTCAGCCAGATTACAACTGTAGGACAAACCAGTGAAGGTTTAGGAGCTGCTCAGGCAACGGCTTACAAAGCTGAGATCGACGTAAAAATGATCGAACAAAAAGATCGTACAGATGACGCGAATGTTTATGCTGCAAAAGTAAAACGTAAACTAGAAAAAGTTTTAGTTGGAGCTAAAGTTAAAACGGTACCGGTAGGTATCTTAGGAACTGCTGAAGATGCAACTTTAGGTTTGATCGTAACAGGTCCAAACGTAGAAAGCGCGATGAAATTTGCAAAAATGGCAGAAGCTGAATTACGTACCATTCCTGGAACAACTGAGATTAAATTAACAGTTGAGGACGGAAACCCTGAGATCAACGTTCAAGTTGATAGAGATAAAATGGCTGCTTTAGGATTAACGCTTCAAACAGTTGGTTTAACCATGCAGACTGCTTATAGTGGTAACACTGACGGTAAATTTAGAGCTGGTGAATACGAATATGATATCAACATCAAATACAACGAATTTGATAGAAAAAATATCACAGACGTTAGTAACTTGATTTTCATAAACAATGCAGGTCAGCAGATTAAATTAAACCAATTCGCTACCATTACTGAAGGTTCTGGACCAAGTAAATTAGAGCGTAGAGATAAAACTGCTTCTGTAACGGTACAAGGTCAGAACGTTGGGGTACCAGCAGGAACAATTGTACAGCAATGGCAGGAAAAACTGGATAAATTGCAAAAACCAACTGGAGTTAACTACATCTGGGGTGGTGACCAAGAGAACCAATCTGAAGGTTTTGGTACTTTAGGAATTGCATTATTAGCCGCTATTATTTTGGTTTACCTTGTAATGGTTGGTCTTTATGATAGTTTCGTTCACCCGTTTGTGGTATTGTTTGCAATTCCGCTTTCGTTCATTGGGGTTTTATTTGCATTGGCGTTGACAAACAATACATTGAATATTTTTACTATCTTAGGGGTCATCATGTTGATTGGTCTGGTGTGTAAGAATGCGATCATGCTTGTCGATTATACCAATCAGCGAAGAGCTGCTGGTGAGTCTATCAGAACAGCTTTGATTCAGGCAAACCACGCGCGTTTACGTCCGATCTTGATGACAACAATTGCGATGGTATTCGGTATGTTCCCAATTGCATTAGCATCTGGAGCAGGAGCTGAGTGGAAAAATGGATTAGCATGGGTAATCATCGGAGGTTTGATTTCATCATTATTCCTTACTTTGATTGTTGTACCAGTAATCTATGAAATTATGGAGAAAATTATCCGTAAGTTCTCTAAAGGAGAAAAAATCGATTACGAAGCTGAAATGCATGCCGATTATGAGCATACAGAATTAAGCGAAGACGGTTTTAATCCGAAACATACACATTAATAGTTTTAATTTTCAATAGAAATTCCGAACCCGAATTCGGAATTTCAAACAAAAATCCCAGATTCCTTAAATTGGAATTTGGGATTTTTCGTTTATTTGTACTTCATTTTTAAAATGTATTATGCTACAAAAAGATAAGTCTGCAGCGATTGGGTTTATTTTCATAACCATGTTAATAGACATTACAGGATGGGGAATTATTATTCCCGTAATTCCAAAATTAATAGAAGAACTCATTCATGGAGACATCAGCGAAGCCGCAAAAATAGGTGGCTGGTTAACTTTCGCGTATGCGATAACTCAGTTTGTATTTGCCCCTGTAATTGGAAATTTAAGTGATAAATTCGGAAGAAGGCCAATTATATTAATCTCGCTTTTCGGATTTTCATTAGATTATATTTTATTAGCATTTTCGCCAACTATAATCTGGCTTTTTATAGGAAGAATTATTGCTGGAGTTACGGGTGCAAGTATTACAACAGCATCAGCCTATATTGCCGATGTAAGTACGCCTGAAAACCGAGCTAAGAACTTTGGGTTAGTTGGAGCTGCTTTTGGATTGGGATTTATCATTGGACCTGTTATTGGCGGACTTTTAGGTCAATATGGATCAAGAGTTCCGTTTTATGCCGCAGCGGTTTTATGTATGCTGAATTTTCTTTACGGATTTTTTATTTTACCAGAATCACTTAAAAAAGAAAACAGAAGAGAGTTTGATTGGAAACGCGCCAACCCGATCGGCGCAATTCTAGGATTAAGAAAACACCCAACATTAATCGGATTAATAGCCGCAATATTTCTGTTGTATGTAGGTTCTCACGCCGTTCAAAGCAACTGGAGCTTCTTCACCATCTATCAATTTAATTGGGATGAAAGAATGATCGGAATCTCATTAGGAATAATCGGTTTATTGGTTGGAGTTGTACAAGGCGGATTAGTTCGTTACATCAATCCGAAAATAGGAAACGAGAAAAGCATTTATATAGGTCTGGCCTTATATACAATCGGAATGCTGTTATTTGCTTTTGCAACAGAAAGCTGGATGATGTTTGTTTTTTTAATTCCGTACTGTCTTGGAGGAATTGCCGGTCCAGCCTTACAATCCGTTGTGGCAAGTAAAGTAGCACCAAGCGAACAAGGAGAAATTCAAGGAACTCTGACCAGTTTAATGAGCGCTTCTTCAATCATTGGTCCGCCCATGATGGCCAATACCTTTTACTTTTTCACTCATGAAGATGCACCTTTCAAATTTGCAGGAGCATCTTTTATTTTGGGTGGAGTTTTAATGCTGTTGAGTACGGTTGTAGCTTATTTTTCGTTGAAAAAGCATTCGGTTTCAAAAACAGAAATTGTAGAACAAGAAATAGAATAAATAGTAAAGCCTTCAACAAGAAGGCTTTTTATTTGGAATTTGGATTTAAAAAATTGGAATTTCCTTTTATTTAAGATACACGTAATGATTAAAATAATCAATAATCGCTTTTCCTTCCAATAAAACATCGGCGCCGATTATGCCATGAACAGGTTTAGCTTTAAAAGATTCTAAAGCTTCATTTACATGCGAAAGATCAAAAATAACGATACTGAAATTTTTGCTTTTCCAGCTTCCTAACTGCAGTTTGTTTTCAGACGAAATCTGTGTAGTCATTCCAGTTCCTCCAGCTCCAGAAGCTTTTGTTTTAGAGTTTTTTGCAGAAAGTTCAAAACGCTCAATCGACTCAAAACCCACACAAGTATTGGATGCGCCCGTATCTAAAATGAAAATTCCAGAAATGCCATTAATCTTGGCTTTAATCTGCAAATGCTGTGTTTTGGTAATTTTAAACTTTATTTTTTTGTACTTCTCTATTTTGAGAATTTTGTGAAGATTTTCCATTTATCCCTGTTCTTAAATATCAAAAATAAAGCAATTACACCCAAAAAACTAATGATATAGAAGATATAATTTGAAGATTTCTCTGGTGCTTCTAGAGTTCCATAATACACAAAAGCGCTCCAATAATAGGGTGGTTTTTTCGCATTCGGAATATTTTCATCTTTTAAAAATGCTCTCTTCGCGTTTGCTGTTGCATGTACAAAAGAAGAATTGTGTTTTATTTCTTTATAAAAATAATCCATGAGAACGGAAGCTGTATAATCATTCACATTCCATAAAGAAAACAAAAGATTCTGCGCGCCTGCAAACTGAAAACCTCTTGCTACGCTCATGGCACCTTCGGCTTTAAACAATTTTCCAATTCCTGTTTCGCAGGCACTCAAAACAACCAAATCGGGTTGGAGTTGTAAATTATATAACTCAGAATATAAGATTTCCTGATCAGAAAACTTAATGCTAGCAGGAGTTTCCAAATCTCCTGCCGAAGCGTGTGTACTTAAATGAATAACCGATTTTCCAACGGCATTATTTTTAAAATTAGAAAAAGTTGCCTTTTCATTTTCAAAACACTGACCATCAAAATTATGCCTAATCGACTCTAATTCATTCTTAGAAAAACGCAGTTCATAATTAGTGTTTTCGAAAATTGGAAAAATTCCTATAACGGATTTTTTTCCTTTCGAAAGCGAAATAGAATTCAAATAAAATTCGGCCGAATTATTGTATGCCACATCAAAATCGTTCAATAAATAATGCATTTTAGCAAAATTGGTTGTCTCTGATGTTGTCGTTATTAAAGCTTCGAAAGGAAGAAAACCTAAAATCCCATCTGGAATTATAACAAGATTTTTGTGGTGATTAGGTTTTGGAATTTTAAGTTCTTTGTAAATTTTATTCCCAAAACGGTTATAATTTTTAGGATCATTTGCGACTGTCTTTGCGTCGTTAAAATAATTAATAAAGCCAACTATTTTAGTAAATCCTGTACCTTCTAATGAAATTGTATAAAGTTTAATCTTTCTGTTTTCAATAGTAAAATTATAAATAGAATGCGATCCAAAAAAGTATTCGACCAATATCGCTTTATCTTTTTCTAATTTCTCATAAAGTTGTTGCAAATCAAAATTAGTTTGAGATTTTGCATTGTTTTTAGTGGTTTTTGATTTTAGCAATAACATCAATTCGTTTTGCTTTTTTATAGCTTCATTTATTTTAGAAATGTCCGCCAATTCCAATTTTTGCTGCTCTTTTAGAATTGTCGTATTCCAATTTTGCATTTGCTGTAAAATCAGTTTTTGTTCTCTCGAAAGGGACGATGTATTCGAAAGATGATTTTTTAAAACAACCGATTTTGTTTTCTCCGAAAGTAAAAAAGCACTTTCCAGATAACTCGTTTTTTTCTCTTTTTGATAAAGCGAATAATAGATCTCGATGCACTTTTCAGTTCGATTTCGGTTTCTGATTTGGGTTACGATTTTAGAATTTTCATAGATCAAAAGTGTCTGTAATAACTCTTCAATATGAAATGAAAGAGCAAAACTTTTCAAAGCATCTTGGGGTTTATTTTCTGCTAAATAAATTTCTGATTGTAAATCTAAAGCATCCAATAAAACGGTTTCTGCATAAAGCGAATTCTGATTTGGAAGTATATTTTTCGAGTTGTAATTTGGAATCAAAGTCCTAAAAACAGCTGAAATATTCTGATTCGCTTCGGTAATTTTTCCTTGCTTAAAATTCAAAAAAGCAGTTTCATAATACAATTGCGCTATTTTGCGCGGTTCTTTGACCGTTTTCTGAAATTCGATATTCGCTTTCGCTAAAAATACTGAAGCCGATTCCAGATCGTTTTGCTCCATTTTTAGTTTGGCTAAATTTCGGTACGCATTCGCTAAAGTTTCACTTTGAGATTTATCTTTTTTCAATAAAGAAATTGCTTTTAAAAAAGAGTTTTCGGCATTCTTTACATTATATTTTACAACAAAACCAACATTCGTTAATAAATAATTAGCCCCTAAATTATTGTATAAAATGCCTTTTTGAGTAGGAGAAAGCTTTTCAGTTTGAAGTGTTTTTTCAATTAAATCAATAGCTTTTTCAACATTTCCAGTGTTTTGATAAACGTTGGATAAATTGAGAATCGCCGAAATTTTCTGCGTTTCGTTTTTTTCTTTGCTGGCAATAAAATAATATTGTTTGATGCTATTTTCGGCATTTTCATAATCGCCCAAAACCGTATATAAATTGCCCAAAGGTTTAAGGCAATATTCAGTTATATCGTAGTTTTTTAATTTATTCTTCTGATAAATCATCCAAGCTTTTTCATAGCTTTTTACCGCATCTAAAGTCTGCCCAAACTGATTTTCATAATAAGCCTTATTGCAATTAAGAATTACAATTGCCAGTAATTCGTCTTTAGTTTTCGGTTTGGCACTTTTCCAAAAAACACTTTCTGTATTTCTCAAATTTTGTAACGCTTCCGCGGAAGGTTTTGCAGTAAAACTATCAATCGCATTGTAGATTTTTTCTTCCTGACTTTGGCTGAAACCATTTATTGTCAAGAGGAAAAATATTAAACCATATAAGCGATATAAGTTCATATTAAAGTTGTTTTTTTATTTCGCAGAGATTCCCAAAGGATTTCCACAAAGTTTCGCCGAGATTTTTTGCCACGAATTAGCACAAATTAAATTAGTGAAAATTAGCGAAATTCGTGGCAAAACTTTAGCCAAAGAGTATAAAAAATCATTCTAATCCTTTTAATCTGTGGCAAAAAACTTTGTGTGTCTCTGCGTAACCAATCAAAACTTCCAAATCCCATAAAGCTGAATATAATTAAAATTCTGTTCGAAATTCATCACATAACGCGCGCCCAGACTCGGACCAATTCGGGCAAAACCAGCCGTTAGATCAAATAGAAGCCCCGCTTTATAATCGGTAAACGTGTTTTTTATTTTGTTTGAACTGGTTTCGGTGCTAATCAAGAAATTTTCCTTGTCGCCTTCGTAAGTATCCACCTGAATTGTTTGATTTTGTTCAGACGATACATTGACATTCGCCTGAATTCCTGCGCCAATTCCGATATAATTATTAATGTTATATCGAATCAAAATCGGAATCTCCCAATTGATATTTTTGTTTTCGGTTGAAGTTGTCGTACGCACCAATTGACGCGTTCCGTTGGCATTGGTGTTAAAGGCATCAACAACAGTTACAGCACTATTATATTGGTTTAAAGCATTTTCCCACTCTACCTGCCAGTAAAAACGATAGGATTTAAAAGGCGAAAGCGTCGCGCCCACAAAATAGCTCGTAGATTTATCTAAATCTGGATAAATATTATAACCTGCTTTGGCGCCAATCGAAATTCCTGGCAAGAATCTTGTCGTGGCATAATTGGTTATAATAGGTTCGTTTTTGTCAAAGATAATTGCTGTTCGGCTTCTGGTTTTTACTTTATGGAAATCCTCGCCAAACTTCATCGAATATTTGACAAAGCCTTTGGTGGAATCTTTTTCATGCACATTTTTTTGTTCTGTTCCTGGCAGATAAATGTTTTTGAAAGTGAAAATAATCTGCTTTTGTTTGATAATCGTATCGAGACAGCTCACAGTTGGTTCTTCGCCTTTTGGGCAAATCGGACATTCTGGATACATGCTTTCGATCTGAAATGTCTTTTTATCAAACATATCGGGAATATCTGTTTCTAAACGGATTTTTCGCGCCGGACCTTCACCATTATTTTGAAAACGAGTTTTGAAATTTACTCTTTTAAAACGCACCAATCTGTAATTCATAAAACTTCCGTTGGATCCCATTTTGTTTGGATCGTGAGAAGTTACAATTTCCATTTCCAGATTTTTCACCTTATGATTTTTATAGCTTCGATTCGGTACAAAAATACCGCGCATGGTAACTGTTGCACTCGTATCTTTTATCATTTCAGGAGTCGTTTTAAAAGTGTAAAAAACATTTCGCGTTTCTCCAGGATTGGCCTCATCAAATTCTAAAATAGAAACATTATGATAGGTTTTATTCGCATCTAGAAGCGAAGCATCCAAATCTTCTTCTGTTGTGGTATTGCGGTATTTTTTAGTTTTGAAATTCCCTTCGGCGGAAGCCAAAAAAGCATTCGAATCGTTGAGATCGTCAGTCGAAGCGACCAATTTTTCTTGAACTTCACGTTCGCCCGCATACGTTCTAAAATCGCTTAATTCGAAATTGTTGTGTTTGAATTGCTTTTCATTATAAAACAAATAAAGCTTTCCGCTCGAAACATAATTTTCGAGATTTTGGTAACTCACTACAACTACCATTTCCTGATCTGGAATTGGATCGCAGTTTTTAATAATCGCAAAACCGTTTTGGTCTGCAATAGAAGCAATGTCTTTATAATTGGTATCGGTAATATCGTTTACAGCAACTTTTTTAGGCCGTGTTGCAGGCGGTTTTCCGTTGTCATAATTATTCGTTACGGCAAGTCTTGTCGTGTAAGTGCCTTTCTTTTTATAAACGTGTTTCGGCTCGGCTTCTTTGCTGTAATGCCCGTCGCCAAGTTCCCATAAATACGAATAACTTGGTTTTGGCGCACCCGCAATCGGAATCAAAGGCGGTGTTTCGGGTTTAAAAATAACCTGATTTCCGTTTTGAGTAAAACCGATATTGGCTCTTCGGGTTATGGTGTCTTTTACTTTGGTTTGACCTATTGCAAGAATAGAAAATAGAATAAAGAAAATAGACAGTTGTGGTTTCATAACGAGATAGTTTTGGGCTTTAAAATCTTCAGAATCAATTTTAAAACAAGATTAAATGTAAAAAAAAGTGATGAGCAAATCATCACTTTCTCTTAAAAAAGCATTTGTAAGTTACTGTATGGCATTTATTGCAGCAACCAATTGAGCTTCTGTACCGACTGTTGTTTCGGCCAATGTAAAGGTGTAAACGGCATTTGCAGTTGTTGTTACTCCTTTTATTGCATAACGCCAGTTTCCATTATCTTCCGTTGCAAAAATGATATGGCAAGCTAAACCAACTGGAATTTGTCCGTAATGTTCGCTAAACAATCCTTCGGCAGTATAAGTGTCCAATTTGGCAAGAGCGTTTGTGCCTTCTCCATCATAAGAAAGATATACGGCGCTGTTTGTGTTGTTGTAGCCGTCTGGAACATCAACCAGAATAGTTGTTTTTGGTCTCGGGTCGTTGTAAAAACGGTCAACATTAGTCCATCCAAAGTTTCCGAATGTTACATAATAATTGTTTCCTTCGCCTTGTACGCCGCCTTTACCATCACCATTTGCATTGGCTTCTCTCCAAGCCAGTTCACCATCTTCATCTATAACTCCAGTCCATAAAGTCATTAAGTTGTCATATCCGTCAGTTAGCGCCGTTGGAACAATCATGCTCAACGAACAAGAAGTTTGCAATTCGACTCCCCCCTGAGTTGCTTTGATGAAGAATTCTCCTCCAGAAATTAAAAGATTTTTCTTTCCGTCGGGCATAATTCCCATTGTTGGTTTATTGGTAACCAGCATATTTCCCTTGTCAAAAAGTTCAATGTATTCTATATCGACTTGACCTGTAACCGGATTTCCGTTTTTGGTCAAACAATCTCCATTAATGTAAAGCTTTACACCCTTTGCTGAGGTTAGCGTTACAACGCCATTTCCCGCTGTCATCGTAAAATTTTGTGTATTTCTTTTTACTCCTTTTTCACTAATGCTTTTAAAAGCTCCAGCAGTTGGTGGCGAAAGTTTGATGTCATCTCCGTCGGTATTATCGCAGCTTGCAAAAGAGATCAGTAATAAAAGTGAAAGTCCGATTGTTTTAAAATTTGTTTTCATAATTTCTAGTTTTTATAAATCTGGCTTGATTGTTATCAAGTGGTTTTTCAGATTTTGGTTGTTATATTTATTTGTAAATCAATTTGGGTTTGATTTTGTTACCCTTTGTTTTGAATTTTTTTTAAAAGGCTTTTATAGTGTTATATCAATTAGACTGAAAAATTGTTACCCCATTAATGCTCATTT
This sequence comes from Flavobacterium sp. 38, assembly GCF_057799715.1. NCBI lineage: Bacteria > Pseudomonadati > Bacteroidota > Flavobacteriia > Flavobacteriales > Flavobacteriaceae > Flavobacterium > Flavobacterium sp. 38. Next base: position 857,209 of record NZ_JBYNWZ010000001.1, read on the forward strand.
TTTTTTAAACACATAGAATCATAGTTTTTAGGAGTCTTTAAAAAAGGCGTTTCACTTAATTTAAATTCACATAGTAAAAATGGTGTAGGCTATGTGTTAGAAACTAGTTTCTTATAATATTCTTTCTACAGTATAAAAACCTATGTTTCTATGTGTTTAAAAAATTAAACAGAAATGCATTTGTCTTCAAATAGATTTCCATCTTCGTCAACAGCAACCAAAATGTCTTTTTTGCGAGAAAATGTAATAGTGAGATAAATCCATACAATCAACCAGAAACCCAAAGTAATGATGCTGAGAAACAAATGAAAAGGATGATTTACAGCTTTCTTTTCTTTAGACAAAACAACGTAAGGCAGTTTTTCATTTTGTTCTGTAATTACAAAACCGCTGCGAGTTTTGGCGGCGATTATTTCGTAAAATCGATCTATGTTTTTTTCAGTAATAAATTGGTAACTTTCCATTTCTTTTAATTTTTTAAAGGTTTTTAAAAGACTTCTGTTTTGATATATACAATTGATTGTAATATTGTTACCTCTCGTTTTTAAAGATTTTTAAGATTCTTTTTTTAAATTAGCTGTAAAATGTTTTTTTTATGGATCAAAATAAAATTCATCCTGATCAAAAATATATCGACGGACTTGCTGCAAACGATTCTGTAATTATCGAAATGATATATAAAAAGTTCGCGCCAAAAGTTGTCCAGTTTATCACTAATAATTCTGGTGACAAAGATCATGCGCAGGATGTGATTCAGGAAATCATGATTTTGCTTTTTAATCAGGCGAAAGCCGGAAAACTTCAGCTGACTTGCCCATTTGATGCCTATTTTTTCCTGTTATGCAAAAGACGCTGGCTGAACGAATTGAAAAATTCTGCCAATAAAGGGGTAACAATTTATGAGAATGTGGTATCTATCAATGAATCTGCTCACGAACTGATTGCTCAAGCAGAAGAATTTGATGAAAAACAAAAGCTTTTCGAAACCATGTTTCAGAAACTGGGAGAGAAATGTCAAGAAGTTTTGAAACTCAGTTTTTCTCTAAAATCGATGAAGAAGTGGCGCAAAAACTCAACGTAACTTACGGTTATGTCCGAAAAAAGAAATCGTTGTGCACAGGGCAATTAACGCAATGGATTCAGGAAGCGAAAAATTTTAACTCTTTAAAAAACAATTAATCATGAACGAAGAACGCTATATATTATTTGACCAATATCTTCAAGGCGAACTGACCGTTGATGAAAAAAACAATTTTGAGAAACAGCTCTCTGAAGATGCTACACTGGCTTCGGAGTTTGAAAGTTTCAAAGAAATGCATTTTCAGCTGGAAAATAAATTTGGAAAAGAACAGGAGCGAGCCGCTTTTGAAGAAAATCTGACTCGAATTTCAGATAAATATTTCAATAAAAAGAAACAAAAAGTCGTATCGCTTAAGCCGTGGTATTTTGCCGTTGCAGCATCGGTAATTATTATGTTCGGACTATTTTTCTTTGATTATAAACATTATCCAAATTTTGAAGATTACAATCATCCAGAAAGTGCTTATTTTACGGAGAGAGGCGTGTCTGAAGAAACTTTGAAAAAAGCAGAAAATGATTTTAATGGAAAAAGATATGAGAAAGCAATTCCACTTTTTGAAAGTATTTTGAAAGAAAATAATTCACTAGAAATTAAATATTTCTACGGTGTTTCATTATTGCAGGTAAACAAATATGTAAAAGCTGAAACTATTTTTAAAGAATTAGAAGCAGGAAATTCTGTTTTCAAAGAAAAAGCAAAGTGGAATCTGGCGTTGTCTAAGCTAAAACAAGGAAAATATGCCGAGTGTAAAGCAATTCTAGAAACCATCTCACAGGATTATGAAGATTATGATGAAGTGGAACATTTATTAGAAGAATTGGAATAAAATTCAACTTTTTGTAAAAAAAATGCCCAGAATACGGGAAACCTCAATCGAATTTGGAATTTTAGTTCTAAATTCGATTTTCTTTTTAGAGAAAATGAAGTTTGGAACGCACTTTGCTATTTATAGGAGCAGGTAAATTAAAAACCTGTTTGTCGTACTGAGGAACGAGGGATCGCACTAGCTGATCGAGAGAAAAAATGGGGGTTTTCTTTTTCGAAGCTTCTTGTGAGGTCCTTCGTTCGTTAGAATAACAAAAATAGGTTATTATTGTTCAGACCTTTGTCAAAGTTAAGCTTTGACAAAGGTTTTTTGTTTTTAGCAAGGTATAATAGTCCGTTTTTATTTGCGCTTTCGCGAAAGCGAATCTTTTAGATGCTTTTTAGTGTGCTAATTTTCAGTATAATTTGAGGAAAACCGTAATAGTTGTTTTGAAATATTTCCTACATTCGACGGAATTAAAAAATGAAGTTTCCCAAAACTTTTTCAAACCAATCCCAAACCTTGCATGAAAAAAATCACCTTATTTTTTCTTATTATCTTTTCTCAATTTATCTTTAGCCAAAAAGTTACCGAAACAGAAAAACTTGCCACAACGTGCAAAGTCTGGGGATTTCTAAAATATTATCATCCAAAAGTTGCCGCAGGAGAATTTAATTGGGATCAGCAATTGATAGACATTTTGCCAAAAGTCGAAAAGGCGCAAACCAGAAAAGAGTTTTCATTGGTAATTTCAAACTGGATAGATGCTTTAGGAGAAGTGCCGTTAATTGCACCAATTCCTGAGCCGAAAGATGTCAAGTTTTTTGATAAGAATTTTGATTTATCGTGGATCAATACAAGTGCTTTATTTTCTAGAAATCTTTCAGCAAAATTGAAATTTATTGAAGAAAATAGATATCAGGCTAATGAAGAATTTAGTCCTGATTTTGATGCTTTTAAAACGGTTAAAAATTACTTTGACCTTGATTATAGTAATAAAAACAACAGGCTTTTAATGACATTTGCTTATTGGAATGCAATAGAATATTTTTTTCCATATAAATATGTTATGGATCAAAAATGGGATATTACTTTAAATGAAATACTTCCTGCTATGGTTGAGGCGAAAAATTCGGATGAGTTTAATAAAGCATTAAGAAAAATGAGTACAAAACTAAATGACAGTCATGTTATGTTTCACATTTATCCAGATGCAACAACTGTAAAAAGCCCACTTTATTTTCCTGCAACAGGTAAAATAATAGATGAAAAGCTAGTCATTACTGAGATTTTAGGGGATAGTCTAGCTGAAGCTGATAATATTAAAATTGGAACCGTAATTACCAAGATCAACAATAAAACGATTAAAGAGCTTATTGAAGAAAAGAGGGATGTTGTTAGTGCTTCAAATGAAGTTTCTTATCAAAATAGAATTATTGCTAGTTTACTAAAAAGCGAATCTGAAAATGTTAAAGTAGAATTTTTAACAAACGGAAAATACGAAACAAAAACGATGAAATGGTTTAATTACCATGATTCACACAGAAATGAATTTAAAAAAGGAGCGCAGAAAAAGAAAGATAAATTTAAACTTCTGGAGAACAATATCGGCTATGTTAATATGGGCGAAATTAAACCCAAAAATGTTCCTGATATGGTAGAGAATCTCAAATCGACAAAAGCAATTGTTTTTGACATGAGAAATTATCCAAAAGGAACTTTTAAAGAGATTTCAGATTTTTTGAATCCAGAGGAAAAGAAATTTTGCGATTATACATATCCTTGTTTAAACTATCCAGGTAGATTTGTTTTTGAAGAAGGAAGAAAAGCTGGATTTGCCAACAAAGATCATTACAAAGGAAAAGTGATTGTATTGCTTAACGAAGATTCTATAAGTCAGTCAGAATGGACGGCAATGTGTTTTCAAACGGCAGGAAATACGACTATTATAGGAAGTCAGACAGCGGGAACAGATGGAAATAATTTTGAGTTTGATTTCAGAGGATTTCATACTGCTTTTACTGGAATGGGTGTTTATTATCCAGACGGTCGAGAAACACAAAGAATCGGAATCGTTCCTGATATTGAAGTTAAACCAACCATAAAAGGTATTCAAGAAGGGCGAGATGAGGTTTTAGAAAAAGCGCTTTCTTTTATAGAAAAAGGAGAATTAAAAACACAAGATTCTCAAAAGCAGCAAGCAACAATCAAGAATCTGGAAAATCTTAAAAACTAAGAAATCGCGATTATCCCGAGGTACGAGGGATCTTCGCAAGTAACTCGACAAAGTTTTGTCTTCCTGAGCGGAGTCGAAGGACAAGTGCAGTAACCACAATGTGTAGACGCAGCATGAGATCCTTCGACTCCGCTCAGGAAGACAAACGGTGTGTGAAAATCCGCCATATCTGCAAAATCTGCGAGAGGAAAAATTCGCAACAACTTGGCGTCTTGACCTGACAGGTTTTAAAAACTTGTCAAGTCTAACGATGCATAGAATTCTCTTTCAGAAATAACAAAAAAAATAAAATCCATTTTTCATTTGCGCTTTCGCGAAAGCGAATCTGTAAAATCTGCGTTCCAACTCCAGAATTGCTATTCTTTTAATATTGTCGTAATTTTGGCGTTTTAAAATGAAAGCCTTGAATTCAACACCCATTATTACCGACACGCACACACATTTATATTCTGAAGAATTTGATCAGGATAGAGACGAAATGATTCAGCGCGCTATAAACGCTGGAATTACACGTTTTTTTATTCCTGCAATCGATGCTGCAGCAACGCAGTCTATGTACGATTTAGAGAAAAATTATCCTGAAAATATATTTTTGATGATGGGTTTGCATCCCACTTACGTGAAAGATAATTATCTGGACGAATTGGCGCATGTGGAAACCGAATTATCTAAAAGAAAATTCTATGCAGTTGGCGAAATCGGAATCGATTTGTATTGGGATAAAACGCATTTAAAAGAACAGCAGATTGCTTTTAAAAGACAAATTCAGCTGGCAAAACAATACAAATTACCCATTGTAATTCACTGCAGAGAAGCCTTCGATGAAATCTTTGAAGTGCTAGAAGAAGAAAAATCTGAAGATTTGTTTGGGATTTTTCATTGTTTTTCCGGAACTTTAGAACAGGCATTGCAAGCTATTTCTTATAATATGAAATTAGGAATTGGTGGAGTTGTGACTTTTAAAAACGGAAAAATCGATCAGTTTTTAAATCAAATCGATTTAAAACATATCGTTTTGGAGACAGATTCTCCTTATTTAGCGCCAATTCCTTATAGAGGAAAAAGAAACGAAAGCAGTTATCTGGTAAACGTTATTGCTAAATTGAGCGATATATATGGAGTTTCTATAGAAGAAATCGCAACAATTACAACCCAAAACTCAAAAGACGTTTTTGGGATTTAACCTGTGCCTTACAAAACTTTAATTTTTTTTTTGTTCTTTTGCCCACTTAAATCTATATAAATAATGCAGAAATTTGATGCCATTCGACCTTTTTATGATTCCGAAATAAATGAAGCACTTCATGGTGTGGTTAATCATCCGATGATGAAAACCATGATGAACTTTACTTTTCCGGAAGTAGAAGATGAGGTTTGGAAGGAACAATTAAAGAAAACACACTCGATTCGTGATTTTCAATGCAACTTTATTTATAACACAATTCAGAAAGTCCTAGAAAAAAGCTCTGAAGGTTTAACGACTTCAGGTTTTGAAAAACTAGAACCTAATACTTCTTATTTATTCATCTCAAATCACAGAGATATTCTTTTGGACACCACTTTACTAAATGTATGTTTATTCGAACATGGTTTGGTAATGACAGCTTCGGCAATTGGAGACAATCTAGTAAAGAAAGCTTTCTTGGCAACTTTAGCGAAATTAAACCGAAACTTTTTGGTTTTAAGAGGATTAACGCCTCGTGAAATGTTGCAAAGTTCTAAGTTGTTGGCTGAATATATGGGGCAATTACTGCTTCGCGAAAACCGCTCGGTTTGGATTGCACAAAGAGAAGGAAGAACAAAAGATGGAAATGACGAAACCAATCCTGGAGTTTTAAAAATGATCGGAATGGGTTCTGACGAAGAAAACTTAATGGATTATTTTAAGAAATTGAGAATCGTTCCGGTTTCTATTTCTTACGAATATGATCCGACGGATGTACTGAAAATGCCGCAATTGATGGCAGAAGCCAACAACGAAGTTTACGTAAAAGATAAAAATGAAGATTTCATGACCATTATAAGTGGTATCATGGGAACTAAAAAAAGAATACATATTTCTGTCGGAGATGTTTTAGATACCGAAATCGATCAGATTGTAGCTGAGAATGATAATGCAAACAAGCAAGTTCAAGCTTTGGCACAAACTATTGATGATGTTATCTTGAAAAACTATCAATTGTGGCCAACTAATTTTATTGCTTATGATATTTTAAACGAAACAGACCGATTTGCTGACAAATACAAAGAAAGCGAAAAGTCGTTATTTGAACGTCGTTTAGAAATGAGAATCGGAAGCGATAATCCTGTTACCAGACAAGGGTTTTTAGCCATGTATGCCAATCCTGTTGTCAATAAATTAAAATACCAAGATGTCATCTAAAGCTAAAATTCTATTGATTTATACCGGAGGAACTATCGGTATGAGCAAAGATTTTGAAACTGGAGCGCTCAAAGCCTTCAATTTTGGTAAATTAATTCAGAAAATTCCAGAAATCAAACAATTGGACTGCGAAATCGAATCGATTTCTTTTGAGCACCCAATAGATTCTTCAAATATGAATCCTCAAATGTGGACCAAAATTGCCACAATTATTGAGGAAAGTTACAACGCTTTTGACGGATTTGTAGTCCTTCACGGATCAGATACGATGTCGTATTCTGCTTCGGCATTGAGTTTTATGCTAGAGAATTTAGCAAAACCAGTTGTATTTACGGGTTCGCAATTGCCAATTGGAGACTTGCGTACCGATGCCAAAGAAAACCTGATTACAGCAATTCAGATTGCGTCGCTTTTAGAAAACGGAAAACCGGTGATTACAGAAGTTTGTTTGTATTTTGAATATAAATTGTACCGCGGAAACCGAACTTCTAAAGTAAATGCAGAACATTTTAGAGCTTTTACGGCACCCAATTATCCTGAATTGGTAGAATCTGGCGTTCATTTAAAACTAAACAGACATTTATTTCTTCCTGTAAATAAAAATGCAAAACTGATCGTTCATAAAAACTTAGACAATCACGTTGCCATTATTAAAATGTTCCCTGGAATGAGCGAAATTGTTCTAGCTTCAATTCTTGGAACTTCTGGCCTACGCGGAATTATCTTGGAAACTTACGGTTCAGGAAACGCACCAACCGAAGATTGGTTTTTAAACTTAATTGAAAAAGCCATTAAATCTGGAATGCATATCGTAAATGTAACGCAATGCTCAGGCGGAAGCGTCAACATGGGGCAATACGAAACCAGCACAGCCCTAAAATCTTTAGGCGTTATTTCTGGAAAAGACATTACTACAGAAGCAGCAATTACAAAATTAATGTATCTGCTTGGACATAAAATTCCTCAAAACGAGTTTAAAGATGTTTTCGAAACTGCTCTTCGTGGTGAGATTTCGTAAATTTTTTTGAACCATATAAGTGATATAAGTTCAGTTTAAGTAACTGAACAAATGCGTCTAACTTTGTCAAAGTTAGACGCATTTGTTTTAAAAAAAACTTACATGACTTATATGGTTTAATTCAATTGGAATTTGGAATTTATTTTTTGGAATTTCCGTAAGGAACAGGACAAGTTTCCAAATCCTCCTCCGTAGCTTTATGTTTTTTGTAATACACATAAACAATCACAGAAAGAATACAAATAATTCCCTGAATAGCAACGGTAGCTCTTACGCCAAGAGAGTGAGAAACATACCCAATAATCAAACTTCCCACAGGAATCATTCCCTGATACGCCATCATATAATAACTGATGCTTCTAGAACGCATATTTACAGCGCTATGCGTCTGAATGTAAATGTTGATAGAAGAAGTTTGACCCATCATTCCGATTCCGCTTAGCGTCATACAGATCAAAGCGATTGTGATACTGCTTGAAACCGCTAAAATAATTACGCTGAAACCTAGAAGTAAACTTGCTGCGATCATCAATTTATTCATGTTTTCTGCAGATTTTAAATTGGCAAGATAAATGGCAGATAAAACGGAACCAATTCCGGCAGCGCTTTCGAACCAGCTGAAAGTTTCTGCATTTCCGTTAAAAATATCTTTGGCAAAAACCGGCATCAAAGTATTAAAAGAAATTACAAATAAACTGCTGCAGGTTAACATCATGAGCATTCGGGCCATTTCGGTTTCTTTTTTCACATAATCAAGACCTTCTACAAGATCGTCAATCATGTTTAGTTTGTTTTCAGTTTTGATATGCGGTGTAATTTTCATCATCATTAACGAAATAAGAACAGGAACATAACTCACAAAATTTCCGATAAAACAGATATCTTCTCCATATTCATGCAAAATAATCCCAGCAAGCGCAGGACCTGCAATACGGGCAAAGTTGTTTAAAGTGGAGTTAAGCGCCACCGCGTTTGGAAGATCTTCTTTATTGTCAACAATATCGATCATCATGGTTTGGCGGCAGGTCATATCAAAAGCATTAATAATTCCTTGAATAAGGCTCAATGCCAATATGAAATTGATATTGTATATTTTAAGATAAATAAGCAAAGCTAAAGCCCCAGCTTGAAGCATTGCCAAAGACTGTAATACCATCATGGCGCGGTGTCTGTCGTAGCGTCCAATAATACTTCCTGCCAAAGGCGCTAAAAACAAAGACGGAATCATACTTAAGAAAGTTGCCAAACCCAATAAAAAAACAGATCCTGTAATGCTATAGACCATCCAGCTTACGGCTGTTTTCTGCATCCAGGTTCCGATAACTGATACAGATTGACCGTAGAAAAATAACTTGAAGTTTTTTGATTTTAAGGCTTTAAACATGACTCTAAATATTTAATACAAAGGTCGGGATTATGATAGCATTAGAAAAATTAATAATTTTACTGATAATAAGTATTAAAACTTATCAATATGGAAATCTATCAACTGGAATATTTTATTAAAACGGCTGAGGTTTTGCACTTTACCAAAGCAGCCGAATTGTGTTTTGTAACGCAATCGGGACTTTCGCAGCAAATAAAAAAACTCGAAGAAGAGCTTGGTATGCCTTTGTTTAAGCGAATTGGCAAGAAAGTGCAATTGACAGAAGCAGGTTCGGTTTTTTTGATTCATGCGAAAAAAGTAGTCGAGAATGTTCAGAATGGAAAACAAGCGATCGAAGATTTAAATGAAATGATTGGCGGCGAACTCAGAATTGGCGTGACTTATATTTTCGGACTCTTGATTCTGCCTGTTGTCAATACATTTGCCAAACAATATAAAAACCTAAAAATTATTGTAGAATACGGCACCACAGAATCGCTCGAGCAAAAATTGATTAATAATGATGTTGATGTCGTTCTGGTCATTCCGTCGCATACCATTGAAAGTCCGATTTTAAAAGTGCCTTTGTTTACATCGAATATGGTGATGGCGGTTTCTAAAAATCATGCTTTGGCGCATTTAGATAAAATTGCTTTTAAGAAAATAGAAGAAATTCCGCTGATTTTGCCTGGAAAAGGTTCGAACTCAAGAGAATTTGTCGAAGAATTATTCCAGAAGTTTAACATGAAACCCAAGATTTCGATCGAACTGCATTCTATTCACGCACTGCTGCAAATGGTAGAAAACAGTGACTGGTCGACCATAGTTGCTGAAAAAGCATTAAAGGGCTGGGATGATCTCAAAGCGATACAAATTACAGGTGTTGCAACCAAAAGAGAGGCTTTTATGCTGACAATTGGCAGTTATCAGAAAAAAGCGGTAAAACTGTTTATGGAAGAATTTAGAAAAAGCATATAACTTCTATTTTACTTTTGTAAAGTCATATTTTTTTGTGTTATTTGCAGACCAAAATAGAGAGGTGTCCGAGTGGTTTAAGGAGCTAGCCTGGAAAGCTAGTATATGGGTAACTGTATCGAGGGTTCGAATCCCTTCTTCTCTGCTAAATAAAAATCCACAGTTTCATAAAATTGAAACTGTGGATTTTTTTATTCAGGTAAATATACTTGATAAAGATTCGTATTAAGATTATATATTTCAAGAAAATTTGATAGATTTATTTGAATTACGGATTGCCGTAAAAATTAATCTATATCCTAATTTAAATTTGAGTAAAATAATATAAAAGTTTAAGAATTTTAACAAAATTAGAATATGTCCAAAGAAGTTAACTTTACAATAAGATATACTGGAGGAAAGGCAGATGAAAGTTTATTAGATTTATATGATGCGGCTTCGTCAATGCATGGATTGGCTAAAGCATTGGGAATTACATCACATGCTTTAATCAATGATGGGGCAATCAGAAATAGAGTTGACAAGATACCAAATGTCAAGTTTTATTTACATCCTCCAAAAAAGGGAAGTTTTATTGAATTAGTCACTATTGTTTTTGAAGATCCAGCAGTTTTAGCAGTTGGTTCCTCTGTGATAGTTGCTTCTTTTTGGGATTTTATTGAATTTACTTGGAAACAAGCTACTGGACAAGAAGGTGAATTAACTCAGAGCACTACAAGGAAGATTGTGAGGGATAATGAATATTTAGCTCAGGAGATCGAACATGCATTGGAGAATCCTTTGCAGTTAATTCATAGGCCAATCCAGAATGATCGAAATATAGAAATTGAAATAAAAAGACCAAGGGTTGGAACCGTACTAAGATTTAATAGTGAAACGTTTGATTACGTCATGTCGCAAAATGAGGCAGAAGAGCGTGTAAATGTCATTGGGAATGTAACAAAATATAATAATATAAGTGGTATAGGAAGGTTTTATGATGATGCAGAACGTAAAACAATATCGTTTCATTGCCATAAAGATTTAACTGAAGAAGAAAAACAACTTTTAAGTTGGTCTCTTCATGCTGCCAATCAAGTTGTAGGAGAAGGTAAAATTCTTTTGACAATTGATGTGATAAAAAGTAATTCAGGACATGTAAAAAGATATATAATTAAAAAAGTTGAAAGAAATGATAACGCTCAACAAAGAGTTAGCTAAGAAAATTTGGACATTCCTATCTAACCCAATATTTGCGCTAATTTTTAGTATAATATCTGGTTTTTTTTTCTATTTTATCTCAATTTCATATAAAAGCCCTTCTTATTTTAATACTTCACCAGAATTGGTTGCTAAAAAATCTGATTCAAATTTGAAAATTTTATATAAGAAACAAGAGGTTAATAATGTTTATTTTACAACTCTTGTAATTTGGAATGATGGATCTAGTTATATTGATCATAGTGAGTTTATAGAATCTAAACCAATAAAATTTTATTCAAAAGATAGCATACAAATTTTATCGGTTTCTCTTGATAAAAAAAGTAGAAGTGATTTAATGTTTGAATCGTTTATAGATAAAAATAAGGTTATCGTTAAACTTTCAGAAGATGAAGCTCTTGAAGAAGGAGATGGTGTAAGCTTTAATATTTTGTATACAAAAATTACAGATAAGCATTCTCCATCATTTGAGTTAGAGTCTAGAGTCAAAGGCACTAAAAGAGGTTTTGTTTTTAAGGATGTAACCAATTTGAAAACAAAAAACCATAAGAAATCGATCTATATTTTATGGTCAATAATTATAATCCTTTTAACTACGAGAATTACTATTTTGTATCTGTTTAAAAAAGATATAGTTTTCAGAAATAAAGAATTTGTATTTATAATTTTACTTATAATTATCACAATTTGGATGACGATAAAAGAAATTTTTTATACAACTAGTTTGAATTGGTTATAATTAATCTTTTTTAATCATATTGTCGTTATTCTAAGCATATGAGCAAATCAAAAAAAGATCTTAATATTTTTCCCTTTTAGTGTTGGCTAAGGTGTTATAAAAACAAAAAACCTCTAATCTAGCCCCGATAGAAGCGACATCCTTTTATGGTCTCGTTTCTTTAACGAGACCATAAAAGATATAGTCCCGATAGCTATCGGGACGGGACTACACTTGTCCTGAAAACTCAAATTTCTGCTCCTTAAAAAACATCAAAACTATAAAAACATAGTCCTAAAAAGTTATTCTAAAAATACGGCTTCCCGCATTTTTTTATTACAGAAATATTATATATTTGGCTCCTGTGTAATACAAATAATTTGATGGATTTACCTCCTTATTCGCCAGGGTTGCATAAACTGGTTACTCTACATGTCGGCCAAATCTCGAAGCTTACAGACAGCAAAGGTTTTGTTGCGGTTACCAATTCTATTTTGGAGAAATATGAGCTTGAGAAGGTCGGAGCAGTGGTTCACGATTTTGATAACGATAGTTTTACGATTTCGTACTGCCTCAAAGAATCGCATATTTGTATACACACTTGGCCAGAATACAATCAGTTGACTTTAGACGTTTATTTGTGCAATTATCTTCAGGATAATTCGGCAAAAGTGCGTGCTGTAATGGCTGATTATGTTACGTATTTTGATGCAGCAGTTATTAAAGATTTTGAAATTAACCGTTAAGATATGAAGATTCCTTGTTACGACTGTAATACAGAAACCGAATTAGAGGTTGGTTTTGAAGTAATAAATTTTGTTTGTCCTGTATGTTATAGTGTTTATGTCGTTGATGATGCGGGACAATTTAGAAGAAGATCGCAATATAAAGCTCCTTTTCATGATTGTCCGCTGGCAATTGGCGACACTGGTTTCTTAAACGGAAGTGAGTACACAGTAACGGGAATTTTAAGGAAAAATGTGTATCCAGATTACACTTGGACAGAATTTATCTTGCAGAACAAAGAAAAAGAATTTCTTTACTTGTCGCTTTCAAACGGGCATTGGATGATGCTTACCGAAATGGAAGAGATTGCCAATATCAAAAAAGGAACGAAAGTTCTGAAATATGATGGAAGAGATTACGACTTATTTGAACATTCGGATGCTGACATAATTAATGCGAAAGGATTTTTCGATTTTCAGATTCCGAATAAGAAAATTCATTTGGCAGAATTTATAAATCCGCCATACATTGTTTCGGTTGAAAAAATGAATAATGTTCAAACTGCTTTTCATGGTGAATATCTCAGTAAAAATAAAATCAAAAAAGCATTTCCAGGAATAACATTGCCGTATCAGTCAGGAACTAGTATGATTCAGCCGTTTTATTTTGATCTTAAAAATACAGCTGTTATTTTCTGTCTTTTTGCTTTGCTGATTATTACTGCAAACTGGTATATTTATAAAGATCAAGTAGAGCAAAACGTATTTAACAGTAAGATTAAATTTAGCGAATTTGATAATAAGGAAATGACAAGTCCGTCGTTTGTGCTCAATGGCGCATCGGCGCCTATGACTATAAAGGTTTCTACAGGCGTTAATAATTCTTGGGCAAACGTAAATATTGCTTTGATAAACGAAGATACGAATGACGAGATTTACGCCAACAAAGACATAGAATATTATTACGGCAGTTCTGATGGAGAATCGTGGACAGAAGGAAGCCAGTCTGAGAAATTTAATATTTGCGGTGTAGAAGGCGGAAAATACCATCTTTTAATAACCCCAATGAAAGCTCCAGAAGATCTTTCGAACAGCGAAATGGCGATCAGTGTAGTCTGGAATCAACCTTCGAACAGAAATGCTTGGTTGGTTATTATCGGAATGATTGTAATTTACTTTATAGTACGTTATTTTAGAATTCAATTTGAAAAAAAGAGATGGGCAGACAGTTCTTACTCTACTTACGAATAAATTAATATGAAAAGAATTTTTGACTTCTTTACTTATAATTGGGCTCCATTAGCAATTGGATGCTTTTGCTTTGGAGTTTACATCTATTTTACTCTCGCAGGAAACCGAATCTGCGATTGCGAAACAACCGAAAATTATAAATCAACAACGAGCGGAAGCCGAACATCTTATAACCGTTTTTATCACAAATAAAAAAATCAATCAATATGGAATTAATTCACGCCCAGCCAATAGTAAACTCGATTATTTATTCTTTTTTAGGAATTGTTATTCTGTTAATCGGGTATTTTATTATTGAAAAACTAACTCCAGAACACACTTGGAAAGAAGTTGTAGAAAAAAATAATGTTGCTGTTGCGATTGTTCTGGCAGCGTTTATCATTGGAATCTCCATGATTATTAGTGCCGCAATTCATGGGTAAAAAGTTTCTTAGGTTCGAATATCTTTTACTTTTTGCCGTATTTATAATTGCCACCTGCGGACTTATTTACGAGTTGGTTGCAGGAACTTTGGCCAGTTATTTATTGGGCGATTCGGTAAAACAATTTTCGTTTATTATTGGCGTGTACCTGTTTTCGATGGGTATAGGCTCGTTTTTTTCCAAGTTTTTTCATAAAAATCTGCTCAACACTTTTGTAGAAATTGAAATACTGGTTGGACTTATTGGAGGTCTGAGTTCGGTAGTTTTATTTCTATTATTCGAAAATGTTGGGTCTTTTCAGTTTATTTTATATTTATTCGTTTTTGTAACGGGTTTCCTGGTCGGATTAGAGATTCCGCTTTTAATGAATATTTTAAAAGATAGAGTCGAGTTTAAAGATCTCGTTTCGAATGTTTTCACGTTTGATTATATCGGGGCTTTGCTGGCTTCAATTCTATTTCCGCTGGTTTTGGTTCCGAAATTAGGAATCATGGGAACTTCTCTTTTCTTTGGAATGATCAATGTAAGCATTGCAATCGTACTTTGTTTTTTGCTGAAAAGAGAATTAAAAAAGGTTTATTTTCTGAAAGCAAAAGCCATTTTTTCATTTGTATTATTGTTGGCGGTTTTTGTTTTTTCGAATGATATTTTGGCGTATTCAGAGGGCAAATTGTACGGAGAAAACATCATTTATACCAATTTGACACCTTATCAGCGTATTGTTTTAACGCACAATAAGAGCGATTACAGGCTTTATCTGAATAATAACTTGCAGTTTAGTTCGGCAGACGAATACCGTTATCACGAAGCCTTGGTTCATCCCGCAATGTCGATGGCAAAAAGCGTCAAAAATGTTTTGGTTTTGGGTGGAGGAGACGGTTTGGCGGTTCGTGAAATCCTGAAATACAAAGACGTCGAAAAAGTAACGTTGGTCGATTTGGACGAAGGAATGACGAAGTTGTTCAAGACCAATACGGTATTAACCAATTTCAATCAAAACTCTCTCAATAATCCTAAAGTAACGGTAATAAATACAGACGCTTATATTTGGGCAAAAAGCTGTAAAGAGCAATTTGATGTCGCGATAATCGACTTTCCAGATCCGTCCAATTATAGTTTGGGGAAATTGTATTCGCTGAATTTTTATCAGACTTTAAAAACCATTTTAAAGCCAGACGCAGTGGCAGTTATACAAACCACTTCGCCTTATTTTGCGCCAAAATCTTTCTGGTGTATTAACAAAACGGTGATGCAGGTTTTCCCGCAGGCAGATGCGTATCATGCGTATGTTCCGTCGTTTGGAGAATGGGGTTATACAATTGCTATAAACGGTTTCGGGACTACATTTAATACCGTAAACCGAAAAGCAGAAAAATTGAAATTTTACAATTATCAGTTTGACCGATTTAATTATTTTACAAACGATATGATTTCGAACGAAATCGAAATTAATCGTTTAGACAACCAGATTTTAGTACGTTATTTTGATGAAGAGTGGGGAAGACTGCAATAAATCGCGAAGAGGTTTTATAAAAGTAATTGGCGCGGCTTTAATTGCGGTTCCGTTTCTGCAGTTTTGTTCTGATAAAATTGCGGTGCTCATGATTCGTTTATCTGGAACCAAACATTTACTTGGACATCGTTTATGGATAAAAGATTTTCCTAAACCGACTAAGCAAATCAATATTCCGTATTTAATTGTGGGCGGAGGGATTTCGGGATTAAGCGCTGCAAGGCAATTTCAAAAAAGAGGCATTTCAGATTTTTTAATTTTAGAATTGGAAAACCATTTAGGAGGAAATTCTTCAAATGGACAAAACAAATACTCGAAATATCCTTTAGGGGCGCATTATCTGCCATTACCCAATTTTCAAGACAAAGAACTGCTTCATTTTCTAGAAGAAGAAAAAATAATTTTAGGTTACGATTCAAAAGGATTTCCCATTTTTGATGAATTGCAACTGACTTTTGCGCCAGACGAGCGTTTGTTTTACAAAAATAACTGGCAGGAAGGCGTAGTGCCAAAAAACGGCAATTTAGTTTCTGATGATTTGGAGTTTGAGAAATTCTTCAAACAAATGGATGTTTTTAGAACTGCCAAAGGTGAAGACCAAAAGTATTTATTTGATATTCCGATTTATCTTTCTTCAAAGGACGAAAAGACAAGAGCTTTAGACAAAATCACGATGAAACAATGGTTTATAGACAATCATTTTACTTCTGAACCTTTGTTTAATTATATCGATTATTGTTGTAAAGACGATTTCGGTTTGGGAATTGAATACGTTTCGGCTTGGGCAGGAATTCATTATTTTGCCGGAAGAAAGCAAGACAGCACGCCCGAAAAACACGACAGCGTTTTGACATGGCCAGAAGGAAATGCACGTCTTGCCACTCATTTGAAAAAATATACAACTGATAAATCTTTGAAGAATCATTTGGTTTATGAAGTGAAAATCGAAAACCAAAAAGTAATCGCAAAAGCTTTTGATGATGCAACAAAAACTTCTGTTGAAATCATTGCTGATAAAGTAATCATGGCATCTCCGCAGTTTGTAAATCAGTATTTGATTCCAGATCGAAAGACATTTACAAAAGATTTTCATTATACACCATGGCTTTTGGCAACTTTAATCGTCAATGATTTAGCAGACAATGGCAGTTTTCCGCTGTCTTGGGACAATGTGATTTATGATGCAAAAGGTTTGGGATATGTCTATGATCAGCATCAGACTTTGAATCAAGTTCAGGATAAAAAGGTCATTACATATTATTATAGTTTTTCTTCAGCCGATTTAAAGAAGACCAGAAAAGAGCTTTATAAAAAAGATAAAGAATATTGGAAGCAATTTGTTTTGAATGATTTAAAAATTGCTCATCCCGATATTGAAGACTGTACAGAAGATATAGAAGTTTTTCTTCTGGGACACGGAATGATTTCACCTTCTCCAGGATTTATTTTTGGTGAAGCGAAGAAAAAAGCCAAACAAAATATTCAGAAAAAGATATATTTTGCGCACAGCGATTTGTCGGGAATTTCGATTTTTGAAGAAGCTTTTCATCAAGGAATTAATGCAGTAAACGAATTATTAGATGACACAACCTTGGATTCATAAAGCCAAAACCGATTTAACTTTCATTATTGGACCGTCCTTTTTTGTGCTGGCGATTATCTTCATTTTTCAGGATTATATTACTGAAATTGAGGAGAATTATTCTTTTTATACGTGGCTTTTCCTGATTGTTTTTATAGACGTAGCGCACGTTTATGCGACTTTATTTAAAACTTATTTTGTTGCCGATGAATTCCAAAAACAGAAAAAAAGATTGGTTTTACTTCCTCTTTTTTGTTTTGTAACCGGAATTGTGCTTTTCTCTTTTGGAAGTTTGGTCTTCTGGTCGTTTTTGGCTTATGTGGCGGTTTTCCATTTCATCAGGCAGCAATACGGATTTATGAGATTGTACGCTAGAAAAGAAACTAAAACCAAAATGTCAGTTTGGATTGATAATTTGGCTATTTATGCTTCAACTGGATATCCGATGCTATATTGGTTTTTTTCGTCTAAGCGAAAGTTCAACTGGTTTGTGGAAAATGAATTTTTTAGATTTGAAAACGAAAAATTGCTGGAAGTTGTGTTTTGGATCTATGTCGCAATTATGGTTTTGTATGTGATCTATACTGCGGTAAAATCTATTCAAAATCAGTTTTTTAATATTCCTAAGAACATGATTATTCTAGGAACGGCACTTTCTTGGTATTTCGGAATTGTTTATTTTAATGATGATTTGATTTTTACTTTACTGAATGTCGTTTCGCACGGAATTCCGTATATGGCTTTGATTTATTTTAAAGAAATCGACGGGAAATCGGAATCAGAACTAGGGAAATTGTCTTTTTTAAAACAATATAAAGGACTTTTGATTTATATTGGAATTCTTCTTGCAATTGCCTTTTCGGAAGAATTTCTTTGGGAACTTTTTGTTTGGAATGAAAACATTAGCGTATCCAATTTTGATTTTTCGAGCTGGCAGATTTTATTGGTTCCATTACTGACTGTGCCTCAGTTTACGCATTATTTATTGGATGGTTTTATTTGGAAAACTAAGAAAATTGGTTAGATTGCTTTTGATTAAGTATTTTTAATATTAGAAAATAATGAGTAAATATCAGTATCATTTTCGTCCTGGCTATCAATCGAAAGAACTTTTAATTGACATTTTTGGCGGAGCTGAAAACGAAGATTTTAATTCGGATTTTCTGAAAGTCATTGCAGAAATAAACCCGAAAATGACTAACATTTTGGATTTATGGATGAATGATGAAGTTTTAATGACTTTTGAATCGGAAGTGGGGCAATTTTCGATTTCCAAAGATATTTGGGGTTTTGCATTTATCATGGTCGATGATAATCAGGAAGCTTTGGTAAGAATAAATTCCATTTTAGAAAAATCGGAAATTTTTGAAAAAGTTGAGGTTGATTTTGACCAATACCAATAGAATTAGAGAAATCGGGCCTTAAAAACAATAAATTTGTAATCTAGCCCCGATAGTAGCGGCATCCTTTTGTGTTGGGGTTCAACACAAAAGATATAGTCCCGATAGCTATCGGGACGGGACTAAACTTGTTCTGAAAACGAGTATTCTGCTTCTAACAATCAAAAAAATATCAATTCTGCAATGCCATTTTTACTTTCGGCATCATCTTGTCGACAAACATTTTATAAGCAGATTCTGAAGGATGAAGTCCGTCTGAAGCAACTAAACTTGGACTGTTAAGGCCTTCGCGAGTAATCTCAGTAATCGAAACAAAAGCAATTTGATTGGTATTGCAGTAGTTTTCTGCAAAATTATTGTATTGTGTAATTTCTGCTGAAATTTTGTTGCTTTGATCTCCTGCAAGAGCTTGACCGTATGGAGTATACGCGTAGTCTGGAATAGAAATCACAACAACATTTTTTCTGTCGCCTTTGGCCAGCATTATCGCTTTATTGACCAGTTCTGGAAATTCTTTTTCGTAAACAGAAAAACTTCTGTGCTGGTATTGATTGTTGACGCCAATTAAGAGTGTAACCAAATCATAATTGGATTCTGGCTTTTGGGTTTCAATTGCTGATAATAGATTAGATGTTGTCCAGCCTGTTGTCGCAATTATTTTAAGCGAAATCGAACTAGAATACATGGCGTTTAAACTCGCTTTGAGTTGTTCTGGAAAACGGCAAGTCGCGCAAACGCTTTGGCCAATGGTATAACTATCGCCTAAAGCTAAATAATTTATTGAACCTGAAATTGGAGGTTCGGGCGTTTTGGGCGGAGTTACAACCGGGGGAGTTATTACAGGCGGAGGTGAATCTGTTTCTTCGGCATTACAGCTCAAAAGAAAGATGGAAAATATAACGGTAACTATTTGTTTAAAATGTGGTTTCATAATCTGTTTAAATTAGATTTTGCAGTCGCTTTAAACAAATAGTTACGTTAAATATGCGGTTTTGGATTTTATACCATTTCGGTTTTCATCACTATTTCTTCTTCAATGGCATTCCAAAGTGCGATGCGTCTTTCTAAGGCAAGAATAGAAACTTCTTCAACTTCTTTCCATTTTTGAGCATCTTCTTCACATAATTCTGTAATCATTTGCATCGCCATTGGTCCGTGTTCGTCGGCATCTAGTTCGATATGTCTTTCAAAATAGTAAAGCAATTTTGTCAGATCAGTATCGGGAAGGTTTTGCTGGAAATTTTTCAAAATCTGCGTAAACATACTCGGAATCAAATCTTCTCTTCCGAAGGTGAATGCAGCTGCAATTTCGTGTGGTTTTCCTTCTTCGATAACTCTAAAAGTAAAATCAAGAAAAGACTTTACATTTGGATGCAATAAACTTTGTTTGATGGCAACAAATATATTATGTAGCGAATGTACTTCTGATAAAAAGCTTAAAACTCCAGTTGTATCGGCTCCGCAAGCTTCCATTGCTTCCAGATACATTTCGTAATGGCTCTGTCTTCTTCCGTCTAGCGTTAAATCGGTTTCTTCGGCAAGAACAATTTCATTAATTAAATAACGGGTTTCTGGGTTTTTAGTGGCAAACCAAGGTGTTGTCGTGCACGTAAGTTTGGCTTGTAATGCTTTTAATAGTGACATAAAATCCCAAACAGCAAAAACGTGAGTTTCTAAAAAGCTGTGTAACTCATCTATGTTTTGAATCTTGTTATATAAGGAGTGGTTTAATAATTGGTCTTTTTGTGGTTGTATGCTTTTGTTTATCGTTTCGATATTCATTTTAAAAAATTTTGATGCAAAGATAAAAAGCTTCTCTGTTAGAAGAAGCTTTTTAGATTGATTTTGTATATATTTTAATAATTATCAATTATTTAAACGCAGGAATTCCAGTTACATCCATTCCAGTAATCAGTAAATGAATGTCATGAGTTCCCTCATAAGTAATCACACTTTCCAGGTTCATCATGTGACGCATAATCGAGTATTCGCCAGTGATTCCCATACCTCCGAGCATTTGTCTTGCTTCGCGTGCGATGGTAATTGCCATGTTTACGTTGTTACGTTTTGCCATAGAAATCTGCGCTGTTGTCGCCTTTCCTTCATTTCTTAAAACACCTAAACGCCAAGTTAATAATTGCGCTTTTGTGATTTCGGTAATCATTTCGGCCAATTTTTTCTGTTGTAATTGAGTTCCTCCAATCGGTTTTCCGAACTGGATTCTTTCTTTTGCATATCGTAAAGCCGTATCGTAACAATCCATAGCAGCGCCGATTGCTCCCCATGCAATTCCGTAGCGAGCCGAATCTAAACAGCCAAGCGGAGCGCCCAAACCAGATTTATTAGGTAAAAGATTTTCTTTAGGCACTTTTACATTATCAAAAATCAATTCGCCAGTTGCCGATGCACGAAGTGACCATTTATTATGTGTTTCTGGAGTTGAAAATCCTTCCATGCCTCGTTCTACGATTAAACCATGAATTCTTCCTTCTTCATTTTTAGCCCAAACAATAGCAATATCAGCAAAAGGAGCGTTTGAAATCCACATTTTGGCACCATTTAAAAGATAATGATCGCCCATATCTTTAAAATTGGTAATCATACTTCCAGGGTCTGAGCCGTGATCAGGTTCTGTTAAACCAAAACAGCCGATAAATTCTCCTGTAGCCAATTTTGGCAAATATTTCATTCGCTGTTCTTCGTTTCCGTATTTCCAAATAGGATACATAACCAAAGAAGATTGTACAGATGAGGTAGATCTTACACCAGAATCACCTCTTTCAATTTCCTGCATAATCAGTCCGTACGAGATTTGATCTAATCCTGCTCCTCCATATTCTACCGGAATATAAGGACCGAAACCACCAATTTCACCAAGACCTTTTATAATTTGTTTCGGAAATTCAGCTTTTTGAGCATATTCTTCTATAATTGGAGAAACTTCTCTTTTAACCCACGCGCGAGCAGATTCTCGAACTAATTTATGTTCATCTGTTAGCAAATCGTCTAAGTTATAATAATCTGGAGATTGAAATAGGTCTGGTTTCATGTTGTTTAATTTTTATCAAAGCAAAGTTACACAATAAAAATATAACAAATAACGGTTAAATTGTTATATTTATATATAGTAAAAATATAATTAATAGGAATTTGGCAAATTAATTGTAGTTTATTGATAATTTATAGACTATTTTTGAATTCCAAAAACAAACTTTAATGAGGCTGATCATCTCTTTTTTCTTTTTATTACTAATACTTTGCAGTGGAGCCGCTCAAACTAATGGAGAGCTTTCAGAAGAGAAGTATTTAGAATTACAGGATAAAATACGTTTCAGCATTAATGGTAATTATGATGAAGGCTTGACTTATGTAAATCAAATACTTAAGTCTAAAAATGAGATTCATGTTGCATTTGCTTATGGAGCAGCTTCTTATTTATATCAATTAAAGAGCAACATTGACAAATCTGAAAAAATGTATGCTGAAGCTTTAAAGCATCTGAATAAGATTCCGGAGTCTAATGAGAAAACAAAATTGCATGCGTATTTATGTAACTATAGAGGTCTTATTTATTGGAAGAGATCTAATTATGGAAAAGCGCTAGGAAGTTATCAGGAAGGGGTTAAGCTTTCTTCTAAAATAAATGATGTTGTTCAGGTTATAAAATTCAAAGCGAATATTGCTTTACTCAATGAGAGTGTAGGCAATTATCAATTATCCATAAAAATTTTAAGACAGAATGATTTGTTTTTAGATAAGAATGAAGGGCTATATGAAAAAGATCAGTTTCAAAATGCTAAAAGTAATACCTATACTAATCTGGGAAATTCTTATGAAGGATTTTACAATAAAAATCGAGAGAAAAAATATTTATTAGATTCTGCAGAGTATTACTATAAAAAAAGTATAGCATACTCGGATAAGTTTATTAATAATAAAATTACTTCAAAACTTAGTTTGGGTAATATTTATGTATTTAAAAAAGATTATACCAACGCCGAAAAAATTTACTATGATATCTCTTTTTATGCTAAACAGGTAGAGAATGAATATCTATATCAAATTGCCAGTTATAACCTAGGAGACCTTTATTATTCTATTAAGAAATATGATAAAGCACTTATATTTTTAAAAAAGGTAGATTCTATTAGCCAAAAAAACAAAACCGCTGATATTGGTTTTTTTAAGTCTAACTACATACAGGCCAAAATTTACAGTATTAAAAACGAACCTGAACTGGCTTACAAACACTCTAAAGTATATTTGGATTCTTATGAAAAATACGAAGGGAATTTAAGAGAGGAAGCATTAGAGGTTAACTATAAACTGGGAACAGAAGATCTAAGTCAAGAAATGTTTGATGTCCAGGAGAAATATAAATATGAGGTTTTTTGGAATAAGGCCTTGAAAATATTTTATGTAATTCTGGTTATCGGAATTGTATTTTTCCTCATCAAAAATATTAGAGATAAAAATAAAGCCCAAAAGAAAATGAACGCTTTGATTGAAGAGTTCAAAGCTAATCTAGAAAGAAAAGAACTTGAGAAAACAGAAATAGAGAAAGCTCCTGCCGAAGAAGTGCTAATTGAGGCTGCTGAAAATGAAGATGTTATTCTCAAGAAAGAAAATGCGAATTTAAGTATTGATGAGGCTAAAGAAAATAAAATTGTAGAAAAACTACTTGTTTTAGAAGAAAAGTTAGAATACCTAAACGCCGATTTTACACTTTCGTACGCGGCAAAAAAAATAAAAACTAATACAACCTATTTATCTTATGTTGTGAATAAAAGATTTGGAAAATCTTTTAGTGAATATTCCAATGAACTGAAAATTAATTATGTAATTAACCAGATGATTACCAATCATTTGTATCGAAAATATTCTACACAAGCAATTGCAGAAAGTGTTGGGTTTAAAAATGCCGTTTCTTTTGCAAAATCATTTCGCAAAAGAACTGGAGTGTCTCCAGCTCAGTTTGCGAATAATATTTAATCGGTATTAAACTTCTATGTATTTCCATTTCCGCCATCGTTTTTTTTCGGATCGTTTGGATCAATAGGATCATCTTCTCCACCTCTAATCGTTTTTTGCTCTTTTCTAGAAATTGTTTCTAATTGAAAATCTTTGAATGTTAATTTGTTATTTTTCATGACATTATTTTTTTGATTAATTTTAAAAGTTTTTCTGGTTTGCTTTAGGTGTTACCATTTCCACCGTCATTTTTTTTAGGATCGTTCCCGTCAACTGGTTCTCCTTGTCCACCTTTGACTGTTTTTAACTCTTTTTTAGAAATTGTTTCTAATTGAAAATCGTTGAATGTTAATTTAGAATTATTCATGTTTTTATGCATTATATTAAAAATTAGTACTATAAATCTTTCATAATTTTTCTAGGCAACTTTATCAAATGCGACAAAAAACTGCGCTAAAAATTGGTTTATGTTAAGATTTTTTTTGGTTTATTTTAGTTTCAAAAAGCAGTAGAAAAAATATTACTTTAAGGTAATTCTATGTTTTTTAATTAATCCTAACTTACTTTTTTGGGAGTGTTTTTTGATATTTTTAAGGGGCAATTTTGACGATTTTAAATCATTTTTTGTTACCACTTTCTATGATTTTTTTCTTGTAAAATCATAGGTTTTAATTGGCCTATTTTTCATGTTTTTCAATGTTTAGATTATTGCTTATCCAAAACTAGATAAAAAGGAAGACCGTTAATCGAAAATGGACTTTCTGAGCTTTTTGGAAAAAAAATTACGCAGTAAAGTATTTATAATCAGGTAATTATAATGATCACTATACTTGGTATAATTTATAAATTGTATGTGGTATAATTAATAAAATGTATGCATATATGCATTTTTTATCAATAAAATCCCCAATCTTTGCAGTGTAATTATGATTTAAAAACGATCAAAAACGATGTTAAAACTGGTCCAAAAATTTCTGCAAATCAATCGCTACTCAGACATAAAAAATGAGTTCAAGGATCTGTTTTTGTCTCATCCGAATTATCCGAGTTTGTTTGCCATTACAGATTCGTTTGATTTGCTTTCTGTAGAGAATGCAGCCGTAAGAGTTTCGAAAGAACAGATCGAAGATTTGCCGTCTAACTTTTTGGCGTATTTTAAAGATGAATTAATCTTAGTCGAAAAGATCAAAAGCGGAGTTAGAATTACAACCACAAAAAAAGGAACTCAAAAATTATCGTATGACAAATTCCTTTTAGACTGGAATGGTGTAATTGTAGCTATTGAACCAAACAATGTTGTAGCAAGAGAAAATCTAAAAATCGAATACAATTGGTTAAAATACTTTTTGCCACTTGTGCTTCTAGCCGGATTGTCTTTCTTCTATAATCGTTTTGATATATTTAGCGCTTCATTTTTGGTAACATCTGTTCTTGGTTTAATTGTAAGCATCTTTATTGTACAAGAAAGATGGGGAGTTAAAAACACAGTGATTTCAAAATTCTGCAATTTAAGTTCCAATTCTTCTTGCCACTACGTAATAAGCTTTAATGATGATATTGCAAATAGATGGATTAGTTTTTCAGATTTGCCATTGCTTTTCTTTAGCTCAAGCATTATTGCGATATTGGTTCAGCCTTTAAGTTCAGCTGTTTTTGTTGGATTCTTAAGTCTATTGGCTATTCCAATAATAGTTTGTTCGATTTGGATTCAAAAATTTGAGATTCAAAAATGGTGCATCATGTGTCTAGCAATCTCATTTTTAATACTGGTTCAGAGTATTGTTTGGTTTTCTTCAGATCTATTTACACTAAGTTTTAGTTTCCAAGCCATTTTTCCATACGTGTTTTCTTTATTGCTTTTAATACCAATTTGGGCAACAGTTAAGGTAATGATTAGAAAAATGCTTGAGAATGAGAACTCTCTTAAAGAGCTTAAGAAATTTAAAAGAAATTATTCGCTATTAAACTTTTTGTCTAAAAAGGTAAAATATACAAAAGGATTTGAAGATTTAAGAGGTTTGACATTTGGTAATAAAAATGCAGGAGTTAGGCTTTCTGTAATCCTGAGCCCAAGCTGTGGACATTGCTATAAAACTTTTCAAGAAGCTTTTGATTTAGTGTTAAAATATCCAGATAAAATATTTTTGAATGTTCTTTTTAATATTAATCCAGAAAACAATGATAATCCATACAAAGCAGTTGTCGAAAGACTTTTAACGATTAATAGAACAACGCCAGGAAAAACAGTTGAAGCAATTTCAGACTGGTATATCAAGAGAATGATTCACAAAAAATGGCTTAAAAAATGGAATGTTGATTCTGTAAGCATGATGATAAATCAAGAAATTCAGAAACAATACGATTGGTGCTCTATGAACAATTTTAATTACACACCTATTAAAATTGTAAACGACAGGCTGTTTCCTAATGAATATGAATTGAATGAATTGAAATATTTCTTAAATGATTTTGTAGAAGAAGTTCAAATTTTAGAAAAAACAGCATAAAACACAGAAGTTTCAACTGTCCAAATAGAAATAGTTAAACCCCAAAAACCTGCAGTTATGTTAAAAAATATTTTGAAATTGAAAGGTGCAGTAGAATTGACTGCTAATGAACTGAAAACAATAAACGGAGATCATGCTCCTATTTGTGAAGACGGATTTAAAGCTAAAAGATGTACAGAATTTGGAACTGTGCCAGCGTACTGGAACTGCATTCCAAGTAATTATGTCGGAAGCTGTTAAAGAGGAAATTTTAAGCATCAAGTTATTAGAGATTTGAGGCTTAAACTCAAAAATGTAAATAGCTAGATTATGTTAGAAAAAATTTTGAAAAGCAAAGAAACAAGAAAACTGACAAAAAAAGAGCAGAAAAATATTTTGGGCAGTGATTATGCGCAAGAATTCAATTGCAATGATGCGGCTGTCGATAAATATTATGCTTGTTAATTTTCAAAGAAGTAACAGAAAGATAGTTACTAAAAAAGGTATTATATGCTAAAGAAAATTTTAAGCCTTGAAGGTGCTCAGCACATTAATAAAAGTGAGCAGAAAACCATTAGAGGAGGAATTCCAGAATGCTGGATTTATGCTTTGCAAGCAGGATGCATTTTAATACCGCCAGGCGAAACTTGTCCGCTAAATACATCATCGGGTATTTGTGATACAAGTCGTCTTTGTTGTTAATTTTTAACTTTTTTAAAAGTAATACGATATAGCCTTATTTAGAATTTAGTCATGTTTTTTTTGAATGTATAGGCGCTCGATCGTGGAACATTGAGCATATTCTCAGTATTGATGATTGGTACTGAGATTCTTAGGAGTTGGCCGCTGTGTTAATTTTATTTGGTTAGGGTAACCGCGGCCATGTCCTAAAGAAATTGTGTTGCTAAAATTTGTTTTTAAATAGTTAAACAGAGAAGATTTATATCTTCTCTGTTTTTTTATGGATTAACAAGAAAATTTTTTCTTACATTGGTCTTGAATAAATCAAAATAAAATTGAAAAAATTCGCGCATTATAGACAAGCAGACCATAAAGATTGTGGACCGACATGTTTAAAAATTATTGCTAAATATTACGGTAAAACAATCAATATTCAGGAGTTGAGAGATTTTAGCGAAACAACTCGTGAAGGGAGTAATTTGCTTTTTTTGAGTGATGCCGCCGAGAAAATCGGATTTCGAACTTTAGGGGTTAAACTGTCTGTAAAAAGAATTGAAGAAGCTCCTTTGCCGTGTATTCTTCACTGGAATAACGATCATTATGTAGTACTTTATAAAATTAAAAAGGGGAAATATTATATTTCAGATCCTGCTTTTGGCCTTTTAGAATACAATAAGCAAGAGTTTGTTAAATTCTGGATTGGTAATAATGCCAATGACCAAACAAAAGAAGGTATTGCCTTATTGATCGAAGCAACGCCTAAATTTTTTCAATCTGAATTTGATAAAGAAGAAAATTCAGGATTAGGATTCCGTTTTCTCTCCCAATATCTGCTTCAATACAAATCATTTCTTATCCAGCTTGCGATAGGACTTTTAGCGAGCAGTTTGCTCAATCTGATTTTTCCTTTTCTGACACAGAGTATTGTTGATGTCGGAATCCAGAATCAGAATATCCATTTTATCTATCTGATCCTTTTTGCCATGCTTTTTGTTTTTGCAGGAAGAACAGGCTTAGAACTCATCAGAAGCTGGATTCTGCTGCATTTATCCACTCGAATCAATATTTCTCTTATTTCAGATTTCTTTATCAAATTAATGAATCTGCCTATTTCCTTTTTTGATGTTCGAATGACGGGAGATATTATGCAGCGAATAAATGATCATCGCCGTATAGAGAAAATACTGACCACATCATCTCTGAATGTTCTTTTTTCTGTAATTAATATGTTTGTTATGGGCGGTGTTCTGGCCTATTTCAATCTGCAGATCTTTTTAGTCTTTTTTGCAGGAAGCGTATGTTATTTTGCATGGATTGTTTTGTTTTTGAAAAGAAGAGAAGCATTAGATTATAAACGATTTGCCGAAGTTTCCAATGAACAGAGTAAAGTGATGGAACTCATAAACGGAATGCAAGAAATTAAGCTTCATAACGCCGAAAAGCAAAAACGTTGGGGGTGGGAGTATGTTCAGGCAAGACTTTTCAGGGTTTCTATAAAAGGGCTCGTTTTGGAGCAGACACAAACCATTGGCTCTTCGATTATTAATGAATTAAAGAATATCTTCATCATCTTTCTGTCGGCAAAATTGGTTATTGATGGTTCTATAACGTTGGGTATGATGCTTGCCATAAGCGCCATTGTAGGCAGTTTAAATGGTCCGATTACACAGTTAATTGAATTTGTGAGAGAATTGCAAGATGCTAAAATATCGCTGGCCAGATTGTCTGAAATTCATGAGAAAGAAGACGAAGTGCAGCAGGAAATCAATCAGACCAACGAAGTGCCGCAAAATGTCGATATCGAAATTAAAAATCTTTCTTTCCGATATTTAGGTTCAGATGTTCCCGTTTTAGACAATTTAAACCTGATAATTCCGTGCAATAAAGTAACCGCAATAGTAGGAGTCAGCGGAAGCGGCAAAACAACCTTAATGAAACTGCTTTTGAAGTTCTACGAACCCGAAAAAGGAGAAGTTCTTATTGGAAATTCGCAGCTTAGAAATATATCGCAAAGTGCCTGGAGATCCAATATTGGCGCCGTAATGCAGGAAGGTTTTATTTTTAGCGATACTATTGCCAATAACATTGCTATTGGAGTTGACAGGGTAGATAAAGAAAAACTGCTTTATGCTGCTGATGTAGCCAATATTAAAGAATACATCAGCGAATTGCCTTTAGGTTTTAATACCAAAATAGGGGCAGAAGGTCTGGGAATGAGTACCGGACAGAAACAGCGTTTGTTAATTGCAAGGGCAGTTTATAAAAACCCTGAAATTCTATTTTTTGATGAAGCCACTTCAGCTTTAGACGCCAATAATGAAAAAGAAATCATGAAAAAACTGGATATCTTTTTCAAAGACAAAACGGTAGTGGTAATCGCGCACCGATTGAGTACAGTAATGAATGCAGATCAGATTGTGGTTTTGGACAAAGGAAAAATCATCGAGATCGGAAGCCATTCTGCATTGGTGGAACAGAAAGGAAATTATTTTGAATTGGTTAGAAATCAGCTGCAATTAGGAAATTAATCATGAACGAAGATACATTTGAATTAAGAAGCGAAGAAGTGCAGGATATCCTGACCAAAGTACCGCATTGGATGATACGATGGGGAACAGTTCTAATATTTGCCATAATTATCATGCTGTTTTTTGTTTCGTGGTTTGTAAAATATCCAGACGTTGTAAGGACAGAAATTGTAATTACTACTAATATTCCCCCAGAGAAAATAGTGTCAAAAACCTCTGGGCGCATTGAAGCCATTCTGGTTAGAAATAAAACCGTAGTTGCCAAAAACAGCACGTTGGCCATTATCGAAAATACAGCCAACTACAAAGATGTTTTTTTGTTAAAAGATATTGTGGACAAATACGATATAAACAATTCTAAAAAAGAATTTCCTTTTGAATTATTAAAAAACAAACAGTTAGGTGAAATAGAAAGCGCGTTTGCTGTATTTCAAAAAGATTATCAGGCGCAGGAATTAAACCAGGATCTGCATCCTTTTGAAATAGAAAGCAGAGCACAGCGATCAGAAAAAATCCAGATTACAGAGCGGTTAGAAATTCTGCAGCAGCAGAAAGTAATTAACGAGCGCGAATTGGAGCTTCAGAAAAATGAAGTTGCCCGTTTTGAAACTTTATTTAATAAAGGAATTATTTCGGCTCAGGAAATGGAAGCCAAGAAACTGAATTTTCTACAGGCACAAAAGAATTACAGGAGTTTATTGTTATCAATTTCCCAACTGAGGTCTTCTCTTATTGACAATACAAAATCGAGCCAGAATTCGCAGATAAATAGCACCAGAGAAGAAGTTAATCTCGGACGCAGCGTTTCACAATCTTTTTATCAGTTAAAGAAAGTAATACGCGATTGGGAACTGGCATACGCCTTAAAATCTTCGATTAGCGGAAAAGTTACTTTCCTGCAAGTCTGGAATGAGAATCAGACCATAAATGTGGGTGATAATGTATTTTCGATCATTCCAGATGCAAAAAACAGCTTTATAGGAAAAGTAAAAGCGCCGGCTTTAAATTCAGGAAAAATTAAAGTGGGGCAGAGAGTCAATATTCGACTGGCCAATTATCCTGATAGAGAATTTGGCGTTCTGAAAGGCGAAATAAAAAATATTTCTCTTGTGCCAGATAAAGATGGAAATTTATTGCTGGACGTGGCACTTCCAAACGGATTAAAAACTTCTTATAACAAACAGATTGCCTTTCAGCAGGAAATGAAAGGAAGCGCAGAAATTGTAACCGAAGATCTGCGTTTAATAGAACGAATTTTATATCAGTTTAAAAATATTTTTGAACAAGTTTAAAAAGCGCTGTGTACAAATCTTTGTCAAAGTTTTAAGCTTTGATAAAGATGTTTTTTTACATCTTCAAATAAAATTCTTTAGTTAATTCGATATATTCCGGAGTATAAACATGTCTGTCAATTTCGATAACTAATTCATTAACTTCGATTTCTGAAATTTCATTTCGGCTAAAAGCCAACAAACTACGTTTGATTTCAGAAGTCGGAGTTCCTTTTACTCTTGTAATTTTTATTGGATATAGTTCTGCTTCTTTTGCCAAAGCAATAAATTTTTCTTCTTCTTTGAAAGGAATAATAATCGCAAGAATACCATTTTCAGAAAGTAATAGATCGGCAGCTTCAACAATTTCTTCAAAAGGCATTGCATCTTGAAAACGCGCTAAATCACGTTGTTCACTTTCTGTTTTATAATTTTCAGCATAGAACGGCGGATTCGAAACAATTAAATCATATTCATCCTCAGGTTCTTCTATAAATTCATCCAAACCTGCATGAAAACAAAATAAACGATCGCCCCAAGGAGAACTTTCAAAATTTTCTACCGCTTGTTCGTATGCATCTTCATCAATTTCCAAAGCATCAATTTGTTCTGCGCTAGAACGCTGTGCGATCATCAAAGCAATAATTCCGGTTCCCGCACCAATATCTAATACACTAAACGGATGATGAGAAACAGGAGCCCATGCGCCTAATAAAACACCATCTGTGCCTACTTTCATTGCGGTTTTGTCTTGTAAAACAGAAAATTGCTTAAAAGTGAATTTAGACATAAATAAGAAATTAGAGATTATAAGTTCAATAAGAAAACTGAACACTCAAAACTGAACACTGAATACTTTTTTACAGGTACATCTCGATCAATCCCTCAGGAAGATCCATAACAACCTTTTTGTTCTCGCGGTCGATTTTTACCAAAAATTGGTCAATCATTGGAACTAAGATTTCAACTTCGCCATTTAAAACTTCAAAAAGAGGTTGGGCAGTTGAATCATTGATAGAAGTTATTTTTCCGAAAACGCCTAAACGTTTGTCTTCAATTTCAAAACCAATAACTTCGTGAAAGTAGAATTTGTTACCGCTAAGTTTTGGTAACATAGATAAAGGAAGATAAATACCGTTTCCAATAATAGCATCAGCTTCTTCTTCGGTATTGACATCTTCAAAACGAACTCTCAGAAAGTCGTTTTTGTGCATTGAGCTTGACTCAATAAAAAAAGGAACCAAGTGTTTGTTGTGTTCAACAAACACTGATTCCAGATTTTCGTATAACTCAGGTTCGTCTGTATCTAAATAGATCAGAACTTCACCTTTGAAACTAAATTTTTTAGCGATTTTACCTAAATAAAAACAGTCTTCTTTATGCATTATCGCTAAGTAAAATTATGCTTCAGTTGTTTCGTTATTCTCTTCAGCAGCAGGAGCTTCTTCAGTTGCTTCAACTTCAGCAACTTCTTCAGCAGGAGCTTCTTCAACAGCAGTAGCAGCAGCAAGCGCTTCAGCTTGAGCTTGAGCACGTTTAGCGTTTACTTCTTTTTCAGCTTTTAAAGCGTTAGCTTTAACATCTGCTTTTGCTTTAGATAAACCATCTTTCTTAGCATCAACTTTTCCAGTTTTAGCCTCTAACCAAGCTGCTAATTTAGCGTCTGCTTGCTCTTGAGTTAAAGCTCCTTTGCGGATACCTCCATCAAGGTGGTGTTTCAATAAAGCACCTTTGTAAGAAAGGATTGCTCTTGCAGTATCAGTTGGTTGTGCACCATTGTGTAACCATTTTACTGCGCTGTCAAGATCTAGCTCAACAGTTGCTGGGTTAGTGTTTGGATTGTAAGTACCGATTTTCTCTAAGTATTTACCATCTCTTTTTGAGCGTGCATCTGCAGCTACAACCCAGTAAAAAGGTTTTCCTTTTTTACCGTGTCTTTGTAATCTAATTTTTACTGACATAATCTAATGATTAAATTTTGAGGTACTCGACCTCTGTTAATTAAGGGCGCAAAGATATAATTTTTTTACGAAATATACGTTTCAAAAAGCATTAAATATCTAAGAGCTGTTTTTTTAGCATTTTTTTGACTTTTTAGTTAAAGTTCTTAGTGTATTAAGTCTGCATCAAATTCATTTTTAAACATGAAAAAATACTTCTGTTTTTTATCACTTATACTTCTGCTAGGATCTTGTACGTCAGATATTGCATCTAATAATACCGCTTTTCAGGCTCTAAAAGACAATACTTTTTGGAGAGCTCAAATTTATGGAGTAGAAATAGAAACGAATGGAGTTTTTATTGTCGAAAGTTCTCTTGGCTACGAACAAATCAATTTTCAGCTTCCTGAAATAGCTGAGAAAACTTTTGTCTTAGGTGTGGATGATAATACAAAGGCCGTTTATAAAAATACAAATGAAGGACAAGAAGCAGTATTTAGCACTGGAGCAGGTAAAGGAAATGGAGAAATTACAGTGACCGAATATAATAAGGAAGAAAATACTATTTCGGGAACATTCAAATTTACGGCTGTTAATACTAATCCTGACGCTGAAAAACAGGAAATACATTTTACAGAAGGTGTTTTTTATAAAATTAAGATAGGGTCAGATAATAAAATTTCAGCCGAATAATACTGCTATTCGGTTATGCTTAAATCCAAATAAAAACTTAAATAAACTTATATATAGTAGATTAGAAAAAAATAAGACTACATTTGTCAAGTATTATAAATAAATATCTATGAATATTTTTGTTGGAAGCCTTCCATTCAGTATTGAGGAAGCAGATTTAAGAGAGTCTTTTGAGGCTTATGGTGCAGTTGACTCTGTTAAAATTATTACTGATAAATTTACTGGAAGAAGTAAAGGATTTGGTTTTGTTGAAATGCCAAATGATAGTGAGGCTCAAAAAGCTATCGATGAATTGAACGGTGCTGTAGTTTCAGGACGTACAATTGTTGTGAATAAATCTGAGCCTAAACCAGAAGGCGAAAGAAGAAGTTTTAATAACAACCGTGGCGGAAACGACCGTGGTGGTTATGGAAACAACCGTGGTGGAAATGACCGTGGTGGTTATGGAAATGACCGTGGTGGAAACAGAGGAGGATATTAATATTTTTTTTCTAAAATATAAAAGGGATCAATTTTCATTGATCCCTTTTTTTGTTTCAAGTTCCAGCAACCTGCAACCTGAAACAAAAATTAACTAATTATACATTCGCAGCCAACCAGTCACCAACTTCTTTAGTTCCGTAGGCTTTGCCTCCGTTAGCTAAATCTTCAGTAACTACTCCAGCTTCTAAAGCTTTGTTTACAGCATCTCTCATTGCTTTTCCTTCTTCCATCAATCCGAAGTTTTCGAACATCATAGCAGCAGATAAAACAGTAGCCATTGGATTAGCAATGTTCAATCCTGTAGCTTGAGGGTAAGAACCGTGAATTGGTTCAAATAAAGATACTTCAGCTCCCATAGATGCAGAAGGCATTAATCCCATTGAGCCAGAAATTACAGAAGCTTCATCTGTTAAAATATCTCCAAATAAGTTTTCTGTAATCAATACGTCATAAGAATTTGGCCATTGAACCAAACGCATCGCAACTGCATCAACAAATTCGTAGCTTACTTCAACTTCTGGGTAGTCTTTTTCCATTGCCTGAACCGTTTCTCTCCACAAACGTGAAGTTTCCAAAACGTTTGCTTTGTCCACACAACATAATTTTTTAGAACGAGTCATTGCCAATTCGAAACCTTTTTTAGCCAAACGCTGTACTTCAGCTCTTGTATAAACACAGTTGTCATAAGCAGTGTCTCCGTTATCTTTTCTTCCTTTTTCTCCGAAGTAGATTCCGCCAGTTAATTCTCTTAAGAAAACTAAATCTGTTCCTTCGATTCTTTCTCTTTTTAATGGAGATTTGTCTAATAATGAAGGAAATGTAAAAGTTGGTCTTACGTTTGCAAACAAACCTAATGCTTTACGCATTTTTAACAAACCTTGCTCTGGACGAACTGGTGCAGAAGGATCGTTATCGTATTTTGGATGACCGATTGCTCCAAAAAGAACGGCATCGGCATTTTTACAAACTTCGTGTGTTGCATCTGGATAAGGCTCGCCAACAGCATCAATTGCAGCGGCACCAGTTAAAGCTGGTTTCCAAGTAATTTCATGTCCAAATTTTTGTGCAATAGCATCTGATACTTTTACGGCTTGATCGATTACTTCTGGTCCGATTCCGTCACCAGCTAAAAGGGCTATGTTTAATTTCATTCTATGTGTGTTATTAAGGTTCAAAGTGACAAAGTGACAAAGATTCAAAGTTTTCAAAGCAGGTCAAAAATCTTTGCTTCTTTGTCACTTTGAATCTTTGCAACTATATTAAGTTATAATGTTCAACATTTTCTGTGTTGCAATTATCGCTGCAACCGTTTGATCTGAATCTAAACCTCTGGTTTTAAATTCTTTTCCGTTATTTACCCAAGTAATAATTGTTTCGCATAAAGCGTCAGAACTACTTCCAGGTGGGATTCTTACGGCATAATCAATCAATTTTGGAAGCGTTAATTTTTTGCTTTTGTAAATCTTTGATAAAGCATTCATAAAAGCATCAAACTGACCGTCTCCTTGAGCGTTTTCTTCGATTATTTCTCCGTTTAAATTTAGAGACAAAGTCGTCGAAGGGCGCATTCCTTTAGAATGAACCAGCATATAAGAATTGATTGTGATTTTTTCTTCGTACGTATGACTGTCCAAAACATCAGAAATAATGTAGGGAAGATCTTCTTTGGTTACAGTTTCTTTTTTGTCGCCCAGTTCGATAATTCTTTGGGTCACCAATTTCAAATCTTCGTTGTTTAATTTTAAACCTAATTCTTGAAGATTCTTTTCGATATTGGCTTTGCCTGAAGTTTTTCCGAGTGCGTATTTTCTTTTTCTTCCAAAGCGTTCCGGAAGCAAGTCATTAAAATACAAATTGTTTTTGTTGTCGCCATCGGCATGAATTCCGGCAGTTTGCGTAAAAACGTTATCGCCTACAATTGGTTTGTTGGCAGGGATTCTATAACCCGTAAAAGTCTCCACTAGCTTACTTACAGAATACAAAGATGTTTCTTTAATGCCAATGTGTACTTCTGGCATATAATCGTTTATAACCGCGACAGTGCTTTCAAGAGGAGCATTTCCGGCACGTTCTCCCATTCCGTTTACCGTAACGTGAAGTCCGTTGATTCCAGCTTTTACGGCTTCCATCACGTTAGCAACGCTTAAATCGTAGTCGTTATGCGCGTGGAAATCAAAGTGAATCTGAGGATATTTTGCTTTTATTTTTGAAATAAATTCGAATGTCAAAGACGGAATTAAAACACCTAAAGTATCAGGCAATAAAATTCTTTTAACTGGCTGAGTCGATAAGAAATCTAAAAATTGAAAAACATAATCTGGAGAATTTCTCATTCCGTTGCTCCAGTCTTCTAAGTAAACATTGGTTTCAATGTCATTTTCTTTAGCGGAAGCGATAATTTGAGCAATTTCGGCAAAATGTTGTTCAGGCGTTTTCTTTAACTGATGCGTTAAGTGATTCATTGAGCCTTTGGTCAATAAATTCTGCACTTTCGCACCCGCTTTTTTCATCCAGTCAATCGAAACACCGCCGTCTACAAACGTAAGAACTTCGATTCTGTCAATATAACCACGTTCTTCAGCCCATGAAGTAATGCCTTTTACAGCTTGAAATTCTCCCTCGCTCACGCGTGCAGAAGCAATTTCGATTCTATCAATATTTAATTCCTCCAACAATAATTGTGCAATGGTCAGTTTTTCTGCAGCAGAAAAAGATACCCCAGACGTTTGTTCGCCGTCGCGGAGCGTTGTATCCATTATTTCAATTTTTCTTTTTTCCATATTGATATTCTAATTCTTAGTGTTTTGACGCAATTGCTAAATATATTTCATTGCGCATATTTGACGCTGATTTTACGGATTCGCTTTCGCGAAGGCGCTGAAAAAAACGGATTTTTAATATATAATAATTAAAAAATCAGCGTCAATCTGCTCCCGATAGCTATCGGGATTGCGGTAGCAAATCTGTGTCATCCGCGTTCTATATTCTAGAAAGACCCGAGAGGTTTTGAAGCCTTTCGGGTCTAATAGACTGAATGATATTGCTATTAGTAAGGAAGTTTATCAGCGAAAGCTTTAATATCCTCTTTCATATCTTGTAAATAATCAATGTCGTCAAAACCATTGATTAGGTTGTTCTTTTTGTATCCGTTAATAGCAAATGATTCTTGCTCACCAGTTGACAATAAAGTAATCGTTTGGTTTGGAAGATTGATTTCTAATTCTGTTTTAGGATCAGCTTCGATAGCTTTGAAAATATTTGCTAAAAACTCAGGGCTGATTTGTACTGGCAAAACACCAATATTTAAACAGTTTCCTTTGAAGATATCTGCAAAGAAAGAAGAAACTACGGCGCGGAATCCGTAATCGTAAACTGCCCATGCCGCGTGCTCTCTAGAAGATCCAGAACCGAAGTTTTTTCCTCCTACAAGGATTTTTCCGCTGTATGTTGGGTTGTTTAAAACGAAATCTGCTTTTGGAGTATCGTCTCCATTGTATCTCCAGTCTCTAAAAAGGTTATCTCCAAAACCTTCACGTTTTGTAGCTTTTAAGAAACGAGCTGGAATAATTTGATCTGTATCTACGTTCTCAATTGGCAACGGAACTCCGCTGCTAGTAAGTATATTAAATTTATCGTATGCCATTTTAATTTTAGATTTTTGGATTTTAGATTTTAGATTTTCTTCTCTGGTCGAAATCTAAACGCTAAAATCTTTTTGTATTAATAATGTGAATGAATTTTTATTTGAAGAAATTTAGATGAAGATTACGCAAAGTGAGCAATCTAAAATCTAAAATCTCCAATTTAAAATAATTCCCTTGGATCCGTTAGTTTCCCTGTAACCGCGGCTGCAGCAGCCATAATTGGACTTGCTAAAAGCGTTCTTGAACCAGGACCTTGACGACCTTCAAAGTTTCTGTTTGAAGTACTTACTGCATATTTTCCAGCAGGAACTTTATCATCGTTCATTGCTAAACAAGCAGAACATCCAGGCTGACGCAATACGAAACCAGCTTCAGTTAAAATATCTAAAATTCCTTCTTCTTTAATCTGAGCTTCAACAACGTGAGAACCCGGAACTAACCAAGCTGTAACATTGTCCGCTTTTTTTCTTCCTTTTACAATTTCAGCAAAAGCTCTAAAATCTTCAATACGTCCGTTTGTACAGCTTCCTAAGAAAACGTAATCGATTTGTTTTCCGATCATTACGTCGTCTTCGTTGAAGCCCATGTAAGCTAAAGATTTTTTGTAAGTTTCCTCGCCGCCTTCAACTTCATTAGCATTCGGAATATGTTTGGTGATACCAATTCCCATTCCAGGGTTAGTACCATAAGTAATCATTGGTTCAATGTCAGACGCTTTGATGTTTAATTCAGCATCAAAAACAGCATCTGCATCCGTTTTAAGAGTTTTCCAGTATTCAACTGCTTTAGTCCAAGCTTCTCCTTTTGGAGCGTAAAGTCTTCCTTCAAGGAAATCGAAAGTAGTTTGGTCAGGAGCAATCATTCCTCCACGAGCACCCATTTCGATACTTAAATTACAAACAGTCATACGGCCTTCCATAGTCATGTTTTCAAAAACATCACCAGCGTATTCAACAAAATATCCAGTTCCTCCAGAAGTAGTCAATTGTGCAATAATGTAAAGCGCAACGTCTTTTGGTCCAACACCTTTACTTAGTTGTCCATTTACGTTAATACGCATTTTCTTTGGTTTTGGTTGCATAATACATTGAGTAGAAAGCACCATTTCAACCTCAGAAGTTCCGATACCAAAAGCGATAGCTCCAAAAGCACCGTGAGTAGACGTATGCGAGTCACCACATACAATAGTAGCACCTGGCAAAGTAATTCCGTTTTCAGGACCAACTACGTGTACAATACCATTTTTTTGGTGACCTAATCCCCAGTGCGAAATTCCATATTCAGTTGCATTGTCTTCAAGCGCTTTAAGCTGATTTGCAGACAAAGGATCTGCAACAGGTAAATGCTGGTTTATAGTCGGTGTATTGTGGTCTGCAGTTGCAAAAGTACGTTCTGGATATAGAACGTTAACGCCTCTTGATTTTAATCCTAAAAAAGCAACAGGGCTCGTTACTTCATGAATGAAATGACGGTCAATAAAAAACACATCTGGTCCATCTTCAATTTTACGCACAACGTGTGAATCCCATACTTTGTCAAATAATGTCTTACTCATTTTTTATTTTTTTTTAAATGTAATTCTATAACTACAGCCTTTCCTGTTCATTATAATAGCAAAACAAAAGTAAAAAAAGATAAAAAAGCGTCAATTTCAATATTTCATTATATACGATACCCAAACTAAATTACAAATTGCCAATTGGCATTTGCAACTTCAAATTTGACAGAAAAATGATTTAGAAACTGATTTTGTTTTTCTTTTTCAGATTTAATTCTGCTTTATTGTTCTTTGTTTTAATAGTTTGCAAATTTATCTCAAAATCACTATAAAATACAGTGTTTGTTTTGAAAAAATGTAACAAAATGAATAAAAATAGTAATAATTGACAGTTTTTAAAATTTATAAAAAACACGTTTTTTTGCTTTTTTTTAATTGAAAAAAGCTTTTTAGAATGATTCTATGTCTTCAAAAAAAGACTAAAATACTACGACATCCAAGAAGTGAATTTTTGTATTTTTTTATGAATTTTAGGAAGAAAATGGGTTGGATGATTGGATGTTTTTTGAGAATTAATTCAGCGAATTTTTAAACTCCAAAGGCGTTAAATTGGTTTTCTTTTTGAATAATTTGCTGAAGGATTGCGGATATTCAAAACCTAATTGATAAGCAATTTCTGCAACTGAAAGATTGGTCGTAATCAAGAAATCTTTTGATTTTTCGATTAGTTTGGAATGAATGTGCTGTTGCGCATTTTGTCCCGTTAAATTGCGGAGCATATCGCTTAAATAATGCGTAGATACATTAATTTTTGAAGCCAGAAAATCGACCGTTGGTAAGCCTCTTTTTAAGCTTTCGGCATTATTAAAATAATTATCAAGCGTTTCCTCAACCTTCAATAACAAATCGTGACTGATGGTTTTTCTGGTAATGAACTGGCGTTTGTAAAAACGATTGCTGTAATTGAGCAAAACATCTATATAAGAAACAATTACGTCCTGACTCATTTCGTCAATCGCAGTATGAAGTTCGTTATCAATGCTTTTTAATAAGCCAATAATAATGGCTTTCTCGCTGTCTGAAAGATGAAGCGCTTCATTCGTATCATAAGAAAAGAAACTGTATTTTTTAATGCTTTTTCCCAGAGGATAATTGCGGATAAAATCGGGATGAAAAAGCAAAGTGAAACCGCCATATTTTGCGCCTTCTTCATTATCCGTAAAAATCAATTGATTGGGAGAAGCAAACATCAATCCGCCTTCATTAAAATCGTAATAACCCTGACCGTAACCCATTTTTCCGTTGGTCGAAAATTTATAGGATATTTTATAAAATTCAAGCAGAAAAGAACTATTGTCTAAATCGCCATTTATAACCAGCTGCGTGTTATCGACCAAACTAATCATCGGATTAAGCGGTTTGGGCAGATTCAATAAGCTGTGAAACTGTGAGATAGAAGAAATTTTTGCAGGAGGATTATTTTTCTTTTCCATGATATAAATGTATGAAATTAAAAGATTAATTAGGTTTTTCAGTAACAATTAAGCAACCTATTTATTTAGAAAAAAACAGCTTCGGAGAAGCGAAATATTTATAGAAATCCAACCATGCAGATGCAAAAGAGCTCCGGCGGAGCGAAATATTTTAATACTGATGTATTTCGCTCCGCTGGAGCTTTGCTATTAATAGGAAATATGATTTCTATAAATATTTCGCTTCTCCGAAGCTATTTTTATTATTCTCCAAAAAACTGTTTACCAAATGCTTCGCGAAAAACTTCATCGCCTTGCTCCAGTCTTTGTTTGTAAAGTGCTTTAGCATCTTCGCCGGCTACATATCTCAATTGATTTTTTCCGTCGGTTGCGGCTTCGTAAACGACTTCGGCAATTTGTTCTGGAGTTGATGCCATTTGAAACATCGCATCAACACTTGCAAACATATTGTTGGTCATAGCTTCATATTCCGGTTTTGTTCCTGTGTCAAGAGAACCGTGAATAAATTCGGTTTTAATTCCGCCCGGAGAAACCGTTTTAATGTGCACTCCAAAAGGATTCAATTCGTAAGCCATACTTTCGCTCCAACCTTCCAATCCCCATTTTGTGGCGTGGTAAACTGATCCTAAAGGAAAAGCGATC
Source organism: Flavobacterium sp. 38 (assembly GCF_057799715.1). Classification (NCBI taxonomy): domain Bacteria; kingdom Pseudomonadati; phylum Bacteroidota; class Flavobacteriia; order Flavobacteriales; family Flavobacteriaceae; genus Flavobacterium; species Flavobacterium sp. 38. Next base: position 898,214 of record NZ_JBYNWZ010000001.1, read on the forward strand.
AATCCGCCGATAGAAGTTGTAGAGATAAACAACCCGCTTTTTCTTTCTCTGAAATAAGGAATAAAAGCATTTGTAATACGAATTACGCCCAATAAATTAGTGTCAAGTTGTTTGGTAATTTGTGCATCGCTAAGACTTTCCAAAGGACCAATTAAACCGTAACCGGCATTGTTGTAAACGATATCAATATCGCTTAATTCAAGTGCTTTTTGAACCGTGCTTTGAATCTGATCAAAATTGGTAACGTCTAAAGGTAAAAGCGTTACGTTTGCTAAATTAGAAAGTTCTGTTTCTTTTTCAGGATTTCTCATTGTAGCGATTACATTCCAGCCTTTTGCCTGAAATAATTTTGCTGTTGCTTTTCCTAAACCTGATGATGCGCCTGTGATAAAAATTGTTTTCATGATTATTATTTTTAATGTTATAATTTGATGAAGCAAAGTTCAGGATACACCACAGCTTAAAAGTGTTCATTTTGGTGTAATGAGTATCCAAAATGGATAATTGAACATTTTTAATGTAAAATTATAACGCGGATGAAGCTGATTTGCTTTGCAAAAACGCGGATTAAAACGGATTTTTATATTGTAAGTAAAAAATCCGTTTTTATCTGCGTCTTCGTGATAACGAATCCGTTTCATCCGCGTTGAAGAATTGCATTTTGTATAGGTGTTAAAAGTGCTTTTGTTAACAACTTTCGTTTCGTTATTTCTCTAAAAAAAGCGTAAATTTGACTTCCTTCCATTTTTCATTTCGCATTTAGTTATGTTTCATATTGTCAAATATTTACAATAGGAAAGATTTGGAATTTGGACTTTAATTTTTGACTTTTCTATAAAAATATATGTATTTAATATTCGATACCGAAACAACCGGATTACCAAAACGCTGGGACGCGCCAATTACCGATTCTGATAACTGGCCTCGCTGTATACAAATCGCATGGCAATTGCATGACGAAATGGGGCAGCTTATCGAGCATCAGGATTATTTGGTAAAACCAGAGGGATTTAATATTCCGTATGACGCCGAACGTATTCACGGAATTTCTACCGAACTGGCAGAAGCCGACGGAATCACGCTGGCCGAAGTTTTGGAGAAATTCAATATCGCTTTAAGCAAAACCAAATTTATCGTTGGTCAGAATTTAGGATTCGACGTTAATATTATGGGCGCCGAATTGCATAGAATGGGAGTTGATTCTCCTATGGCATCCATTCCGGTTCTGGATACTTGTACCGAAGTTACAGCTTCATTATTACAGCTTCCAGGAGGTCGTGGAGGAAAATTCAAACTTCCGACATTGACCGAACTTCACGAATATTTATTCAGTGTTCCTTTCGCGGAAGCGCACAACGCAACTGCCGACGTTGAGGCAACGACGCGCTGTTTCTTAGAATTGGTGAGAAGAGAGGTTTTTACCAAAGAAGAGCTTGACGTTCCGAAAGAATATTTCAAAGATTTTCAGGAAAGAAACCCAGAGCCGTTTAAGCTTATTGGTTTAAAACACATCAATTTAAAAGCGGCTTCTGATAAAATTAGAGAACAACTTAAAGCTCTGGCTGGAGAAGGTCAGCAGACAGTTGTTTCAGAAGAAGATAAAGCCGACTTTAAAGCGGCAAAATTTGCGCATTTGCACAATCATACGCAGTTTTCGGTACTTCAATCTACAATCGGAATTGGGAATATCGTTGCGGCTACAGCCAAAAACGGAATGCCTGCCGTGGCAATGACTGATACTGGAAACATGATGGGAGCTTTCCACTTTGTGAGCGCTGTTATGAACCACAATAAAGGAGCTTCTGCCAAAAATAAAGCGTTAGTTGAAGCGGGGGAAGAGCCAACAGAAACTGAAATAAAACCAATTGTTGGGTGTGAATTTAATATTTGTGAAAACCATTTAGATAAATCCAAAAAAGACAATGGTTATCAAGTTGTTTTAATGGCTAAAAATAAAGCGGGTTATCATAACTTGGCAAAAATGGCCTCGATTGCGTATACTGATGGATTTTATTATGTTCCGAGAATTGACCGCAAAATTGTTGAGCAATATAAAGGAGATATTATGGTTTTGTCTGGGAATTTATACGGAGAAATTCCGAGTAAAATCCTGAATATTGGTGAGAACCAAGCCGAAGAAGCTCTGATTTGGTGGAAAGAACAATTTGGCGAAGATTTCTACTTAGAAATAATGCGTCACAATCAGGAAGATGAAAATCGTGTCAACAAAACCCTGATTGAGTTTTCGCAAAAGCATAATGTAAAATTAATTGCGACCAACAATACCTATTATTTAAATAAAGAAGATGCCAACGCGCACGACATTTTATTGTGTGTAAAAGACGGTGAAAAACAGGCAACACCAATTGGCCGTGGTCGTGGTTACCGTTACGGACTTCCGAATCAGGAATACTATTATAAGTCGCAAGACGAGATGAAAAAGCTTTTTGCTGATCTTCCCGAAGCGATTATTAATATTCAGGAGATTATTGATAAAGTGGAAGGATATTCACTTTATCGTGACGTATTGCTTCCGAAGTTTGATATTCCAGAAGAGTTTGTTGATCCAGAAGACGAAAAAGACAATGGTGTTCGCGGTGAAAATGCTTATTTGAGACACCTTACGATGGAAGGTGCGAAAAGAAGATATGGCGAAATTACCGAATCAATTCAGGAACGTCTGGACTTTGAGTTATTAACGATTTCAAACTCAGGTTATCCAGGTTACTTTTTGATCGTACAGGATTTCATTGCTGAGGCAAGAAAAATGGACGTCTCGGTAGGACCTGGACGTGGATCTGCAGCGGGTTCTGCCGTTGCATACTGTCTCGGAATTACCAATATCGACCCGATTAAATACGACTTGCTTTTTGAGCGTTTCCTAAATCCTGACCGTGTATCGATGCCCGATATTGATATCGACTTTGATGACGAGGGGCGTGGACGTGTAATGGAATACGTAATCAACAAATACGGACAGAAACAGGTGGCGCAGATTATCACTTATGGTAAGATGGCGACCAAATCGGCGATTCGTGATACGGCGCGTGTACTGGATTTACCTTTATTTGAAGCGGATAGAATTGCGAAATTGATTCCAGGGATGATGCCATCAAAATGGAATCTGGCGCGTTTTATTTCTGAAAGTGAAGATGAGGTTAAAAAAGCCCTTCGTTCAGATGAATTTGACAATGTAAAAGAATTAATCGCGATTGCCAATGAAGATGATTTAGCAGGAGAAACCATTCAGCAGGCCAAAATTCTGGAAGGTTCGATGCGTAATACGGGAATTCACGCCTGCGGGGTAATCATTACACCGTCGGATATTACGAATTATGTTCCCGTTACTACCGCAAAAGATTCGGACTTATATGTAACACAGTTCGATAACTCGGTTGCTGAAAGTGCAGGTCTTTTGAAAATGGACTTCTTGGGTCTGAAGACCCTTACACTGATAAAAGATACCGTAAAACTGGTAAAATATAGAACGGGAATTGAGCTGAATCCAGATAATTTCCCGATTGATGATGAAGAAACGTACGCGCTGTTCCAAAGAGGTGAAACTGTTGGAATCTTCCAATACGAGTCACCTGGGATGCAGAAATACATGAAAGATCTGAAACCGACGGTTTTTGGAGATTTAATTGCCATGAATGCCTTGTATCGTCCAGGACCTTTGGAGTATATTCCGTCTTTCGTTCGAAGAAAAAACGGTGATGAGGAAATCAAATACGATTTAGATGCCTGCGCCGAATATTTATCTGAAACCTATGGAATTACGGTTTACCAAGAACAGGTAATGCTTTTGTCTCAGTCTTTGGCTGGATTTACAAAGGGTGAGGCCGACGTCTTGCGTAAAGCGATGGGTAAGAAACAAAAAGACGTACTAGATAAAATGAAGCCGAAGTTTGTGGAACAAGCGGCAGCAAAAGGTCATGATGCCAAAGTTCTAGAAAAAATCTGGAAAGACTGGGAAGCCTTTGCGAGTTACGCCTTCAACAAATCGCACTCGACTTGTTATGCGTGGATTGCCTATCAAACGGCTTATTTGAAAGCGCATTATCCTGCTGAATATATGGCAGCGGTACTTTCGAATAACATGAACGATATCAAACAGGTTTCGTTCTTCATGGAAGAATGTAAACGTATGGGCTTACAGGTTTTAGGCCCAGACGTAAACGAATCTTACTATAAATTTACGGTAAACGATGATTATGCCGTTCGTTTCGGAATGGGAGCGATTAAAGGGGTTGGTTCTGGAGCTGTAGAAACAATTGTAGAAAACAGAAAAGACGGAAGATATAAGTCGATTTTTGATTTGGCGAAGCGAATTGATTTGCGCGCTGCGAATAAAAAAGCGATTGAGAATTTAGCTTTGGCTGGAGGTTTCGATTCTTTTGAAGGAACAACCAGAGCTCAGTATTTTCACGATGATGGAGACGGAATTACATTCTACGAAAAAGCCATGCGTTACGGATCGAAATTTCAAGAAAATGAAAACTCATCGCAAGTAAGTTTGTTTGGAGAAGCGAGTGAAGTGCAGATTGCAGAACCAGTTGTGCCGCCATGTGAAGACTGGAGTACAATGGAAAAACTGGCGAAAGAAAAAGAGGTGGTCGGAATCTATATTTCCGGGCATCCGCTTGATGATTTTAGGTTTGAAATGAAATATTTCTGTAATGCCCGTTTAGAAGCTTTGAAAAGTATGAACGAATATGTTGGAAAGAATCTTCATTTTGCCGGAATCATCAACAACGTACAGCATCGTGTAGCCAAAAATGGAAAAGGGTGGGCAGCGTTTAACTTAGAAGGTTATGATGAGAGTTATGAATTCAAGATTTTTGGTGAGGAGTATTTGAAATTCCGTCATTTCTTGATTCAGAACAATTTTGCCTTTTTGAAAATATTAATAAAAGATGGCTGGGTAAATCATGATACGGGTAAGAAAACCGATCCGAGAATGCAGTTTGTGGAGATTCGACAGTTGCAGGATATTTTGGAAGCTTTCGCTAAAAAACTAATTTTATTATTGAATATTAAAGATCTTCATCCAGAATTTATACATAAGCTGAGCCATTTGTTTAATGAAAATAAAGGAGATAATTCGGTGACTTTTGAAATCATGGAATTGGAAAAAATAAAAAAGCTGGTTGAGGTAGAAACGCCAACAGATTTTGAAGCAGAAGATGCAGTTTTTGAAGTGGAAAACGAAACTGAAGATGGTCCTGAAAATACAAAAATTCAGGAAGTAAACGAGGTTGAAGAGATAAAAGTAGTAACCAAATTATCGATGCCTAGCCGCCGTTTGAAGGTTAGAATTTCAACTGAATTACTGCAAGAGTTAGAAAAAATGCAGATTAATTTTAAACTGAACTAAAAATTTAACAGTTAAAATTTAAACGGATGTTAATTTTTTTAGTTAAAAATATGCATGCATAATAGTTTTTTAGTAATATTGCGCCAAATTACAACGTTTTCGTTCCAAGTCTAACTTTGCAAACTGTAAGAATCTGTTAAATTATTCTAAGTTTGTATAAATCAATAAATCAAAATTATGAAAAAGAACCTATTTTTATTAGGAATGCTAGTTTGCTCTATGGCAACTATGGCGCAAACAGAAAAAGCAGAGAAGCCAGAAAGCTGGTATTTTAAATTAGGAGGGTCTTATTTTAACCAGACAGCTTCTACAGAGTTTCCAACAGTTGGAGGAAATCCAGCTTTAGATAGAACTTACGTAGGAGGAAAATTAGTTTCAGAAAAAAGTGTTACAGGTTCATTTGGACAAGGTTTTAGAACTGGTATTACTGCAGGTTACCGTTTTTCAGCACGTTTAGGAGTTGAGCTTGGCGTTAACTACTATAACAGTAACGACAAAAAGATGGCGCAAACTACTACAGATGCAATTTTTGTTTCGGGAGGAAAGCCTGTTTACAATTTTAAATCAGTTGGTCAAATTACAGCATTTGATGTTGCTCCAGCGCTAGTAATGTTTTTAGGAGAAGCTCATGGTTTTGAGCCATATACTAAAGTTGGGGTTTTAGTTCCAATTCATGGTGATTTAGAAATTACTACTGACGCTATCGTGCCAACAGGTGTTGCAAATCCTGCAACTGCGACTGTTCATAGTGTAGATAAAGTTAAGCCAAATCCAACAATTGGATTCTCTGCTGCTTTAGGGACTTCTTATAAATTAGGAAAACATATTTCAGCTTTTGCAGAATTAGAATACCGTAACTTTACAGTACACGGAAAATCTAAAGAAACTACTGAGTTTAAAATGAATGGTCAAGATGCTTTAGCAACTAGAACAACTGCTCAAATTCATACAAATTACAGAGATGGTTTAGATACAAATTCTAATAATGCATTAACAAACCCAAATGGTGTAGATTCTACAAAACCAATGGATGAGTTAAGCTCTTATGTTGGAATTTCTGGTTTAGGCTTAACTTTAGGTATCAAATACAGCCTATAATTTTATAGAAGTTTTTAGTTTAAAAAAAGAGGATATTCGAAAGGATATCCTCTTTTTGTTTGGCTTAATGATATTTTGCGAATTGTTTGTCATCCCGAGGAACGAGGGATCTTCGCAAGAAACTCGACAAAGATTGAAAACTATACTTTACGGAGCTACTTGCGAAGATCCCTCGTTCCTCGGGATGACAAACATTGCTTCAAATTTATTTCGAAGCCTCTCTAAACTCCTTCAAAACCTGATCGATAACCCAAGTTGTTCTAGCACCAGAAACTCCTTTTGATGGAGAAGCGCCTTCGTTACTTAAAAGTTCTGCAATAACCGTTTCAATAAAAGGCTGTTGAATATGAAGCGGATTTTCGATGGTAATAGTTTCTTTTTCGCCATTTGCATACTGAATGTGAAGCGGATCATTTCCGAAAGTTGAAAATGAAATCTTTCCTTTATCACCCACAATTTCAGTGTTGTCATAGCGCTCAAAACTGGCAAAATTCCATATCCCAGAACCGTGAATTCCGTTTTCGAATAAGAAAGACATCGAAACCGAATCTTCAGCAGGGTAAGCCATTAATTGAGAAGTGGCATGACCACGAACCGATTTTATTGGGCCTAAAACAAAGTCCAAGAAATCTAAAGTATGGCAAGCCAAGTCGACGAAAATTCCCCCTCCAGAGATATGTGGCAAAACTGTCCAAGGAAGATTGATTTCGTCATCATAGCGCTCTTCAAAAGGATGATATAAAACACAATTGACATGTCTGATATTCCCTAATTTTCCTTGGTCGATGATTTCCTTAATTTTTAAAAAACGCGGAAGTGCTCTTCTGTAATAAGCCACAAACAACGGAACATTATGCTCTTTGCAAGCGCTGATCATTTCGTTGCACTCTTCAAAAGTCAACGCCATTGGTTTTTCAACATACACTGGCTTTCCCGCTTTGGCACATAAAATAGTGTATTCTTTATGAGAAGATGGAGGAGTAGCAATATACACAGCATCAACTTCTGGATCATTTATTAAATCTTCAGCTTTTGAATACCATTTCGGAACATTGTGGCGTTTGGCATAATCTTCTGCAAGGGCAGCATCTCTGCGCATAACAGCCACCAAAGCAGAGTTTGAAGCTTTTTGAAATGCAGGTCCACTTTTAACTTCGGTTACATTTCCGCAGCCAATAATTCCCCATTTTATAATTTTCATGGTTTAAGTTTTAAGTTTCTCAAATTTAAAGTTTATTTAAAAAAGGTTAGCCACGAATTCACGAATTATTTTTTTATGGAAATTGCGTATAAAAAGGTTTGCCACGAATTACACGAATTCCACTAATTTTTTTGCCACAGATTAAAAAGATTAAAAGGATTAAACTTTGGGTGTATTTTGTTTCACGCAGATTTTGCAGATGGAGCAGATTTAAAATCTGTTTTTATCTGCCTAAATCTTTTAAATCTGCGTGAAACAAATTAGTGGAATTCGTGGAATTCGTGGCAAAAAAACAGCCACAAAATTCACAAAAATAATTCGTGAATTCGTGGCTATAAAAAAGTCTAGTTCTAAAATTTTACTTCGAAGGCAAAGCTTTAAAACCCATATTGTAAAGCGTAAACGCTTGAATATCTACATTTTCTTGAATAGTAGCCGCAACAGATTTTCCTGCGCCGTGCCCTGCTTTTACGTCTATTCTAATTAAAACTGGATTTTCTCCTGTTTGTTTTTCCTGCAATTCAGACGCAAATTTAAAACTATGCGCAGGAACTACACGATCGTCATGATCTCCCGTAGTTACCATAGTTGCTGGATAATTTGTTCCTTTTTTAACGTTGTGAACTGGAGAATATCCTTTTAAATATTCAAACATTTCTTTGCTGTCTTGAGCAGTTCCGTAGTCAAAAGCCCAACCAGCACCTGCTGTAAAAGCATTGTAACGAAGCATATCCATTACTCCAACTGCAGGAAGCGCTACTTTCATTAAATCAGGACGTTGCGTCATTGTTGCACCAACTAATAAACCTCCGTTAGATCCTCCGCGAATAGCTAAATAATCAGCTGAAGTATATTTTTGCGTAATTAAATATTCCGCAGCAGCGATAAAATCATCAAACACATTTTGCTTTTGCAATTTAGTTCCCGCATCGTGCCATTTTTTTCCATATTCACCGCCTCCTCTTAAGTTGGCAACAGCATAAACTCCACCGTTTTCCATCCAAACTGCATTGGCAATGCTGAAACTTGGCGTTAGGCTAACATTGAATCCGCCGTAACCGTAAAGGATTGTCGGGTTTTTACCGTCTAATTTTGTTCCTTTTTTATACGTAATAATCATCGGAACTTTTGTACCGTCTTTTGAAGTATAGAAAACCTGTTTAGATTCATAATCTTCACTTTTGAAATCTACTTTTGGTTTTTGATAAATTTCAGATTTACCCGTTTTTGGTTCCAAAGAATAGATGCTTCCCGGAGTAGTGTAATTCGCAAAGCTGTAATATAAAATTTTATCTTCTTTTTTACCGCTAAAGCCACCCGCAGTTCCAACAGCAGGAAGTTTAATTTCACGAATTAATTTTCCGCTGTAATCATATTGCTGTACGAATGAAACCGCATCTTTAGTATAATTAGCAAAGAAATAGCCAGCGCCAGTTGAAGGAGATAAAATATCTTTGGTTTCTTTGATGAAATCTTTCCAATTTTCAGGTTTCGGATTTGAAGCATCAACTGTCACAACGCGTTTGTTTGGAGCATTAAGATCGGTTTCGATAAACAATTTGTTGCCTTCATTTTCGATAACAGCGCTGTCACTGTTGAAGTTGTCTACAATGGTAACAATCGGACTGTTTGGCTTAGTCAAATCTTTAATATATAATTCATTTCCGTAAGTAGAATTAGCCGCTGTAATTACCAAATAATGATTGTCTTCAGTAACATATCCGCCAACATATCTTCTTTTCTGGTCAGCACCAAAAATTACTTTATCGTCTTTTTGAGAAGTTCCCAATTTGTGGAAATACAATTTGTGCTGATCTGTTTTCGCAGACAATTCGCTTCCTTTAGGTTTGTCGTAACTAGAGTAGTAAAACCCTTCATTTCCGTGCCAAGACACGCCGCTGAATTTGATGTCAACCAAAGTGTCTTCTAAAACTTTCTTAGAAAGCGCATCAATAATAATCACTTTTCTCCAGTCGCTTCCGCCTTCAGAAATAGAATAAGCCGCGATGTTTCCGTTTTTAGAAAAGTTTAAACCGCCTAGCGAAGTTGTTCCGTCTTTAGAAAAAGTATTCGGATCTAAGAAAACCTCTTCTTTTCCTTTTTCATCTTTTCTGTAAACTACAGATTGATTTTGAAGTCCGTTGTTTTTAGAATAATACGTAAATTTTCCTTCTTTAAATGGAGCTCCAATTTTTTCGTAATTCCAAAGTTGTTCCATTCGTTTTTTAAGTTGATCACGAAACGGAATTTTATTTAAGTAACCATAAGTAACCTCGTTTTCAGCTTTTACCCAAGCTCCCGTTTCAGCAGATTTGTCATCTTCTAACCAACGGTACGGATCGCTTACTTTAGTATCAAAATATACATCAACAGTTTCTCCTTTTTTAGTTTGCGGATATTGAAGTTTATCTTGACCAAATGATAGTCCTGCAGTTGTAATTGCCATTAATAAAAATGTTTTTTTCATAGTTAGTTTTTATCTGTTGTAACAAAAATAGCACTTTTTGTTGTGAAAAATTAGGAAGAAAAAGTTAAACCATATAAGTCATATAAGTTAATTTTATTTTCCTGCAAGGTTTCCAAAACCTTGTAGGTATAATTTGCGATCAAATCTAAAATAAACAAAACCTATAAGGTTTTAGAAACCTTGCAGGATGGCCCATTATGCTAAAATGAAATTATATAACTTATATGGTTCAAAAAATTTTTATAAATTAAAATTAACGCCCAAAACGATGTTTCTTCCAATATTCGGAATGCCGTCTGTTTTTAATCTTGAAAGGTGTGCGATATATTTTTTATCGAATAAATTGTTTCCGTTTAAGTTAATATCGAAAGCCGTTTTTCCGAGTTTAACTGTTCCTCCAAAACCTAAATTCACCAAAGTATATCCTTTAGAAGCCGTTTCAAAACCGCTTACATTATTCTGATTGAAAGTTGAAGAAACATTCAAAGAAGCAAAACCTTCGCTTAACCAGTTTTTGATATTGAATTCGGTTCTAAGCGTATTGTTCCAATTGTTTGCAGGAATTAAAGGCAGATAATCATCATTGTCTTTTTTGCCTGTAACAGTTTCAAAACTGGTTTCAAAATGCAACCAGTCTAATGGGTGCGGGTGGAAGTGAAGACCAGCTTCTCCACCAAATAATTGTGCATTGTCCTGAACGTAGGCAAAAACATCATTATCATCCAAAACTTCTCCTGTTGGCGAAGTGTAGATGTAGTTGTTTACGTGATTGTAGAATCCATTTACGAAAAACTCAAAATGAGAATTTTTATATTCTAAATTAAGATCGGTCTGAACATTTTGTTCGGTTTTCAAATTAGCATTTCCAATTTCGTAACGGTTTGTTCCTTCATGAACGCCGTTTGAAGTCAGTTCTGCTAAGTTTGGCGCTCTAAATCCTGTTGCTACATTTAAACGAAGCGTTAACGGTTCTGCCAATTTGGTTTTATAGCCTAAAGAAGCATTAAAGCTGTCAAAAGATCGGTCTAGAGCTTGAAAATATCCTTCTTCGCCTTCAGTTCCGTGTGCAATTGAATTCACATTTCTATTGTCAAAACGCAACCCGGCTTGAAGAACGCTGTTATTCCATTCGTAATTTGCCGTTCCAAAAACACCAAAATCGTTAGTTGTCGCATCTGGAATCAGGTACTCTTCACCAGAATTTTTATTTGTCTGATGCATTCCTTGAACGCCTAAAATAGTTTCGATTTTTCCGAATTTAGGAAAATGATATTTCGCATTATAATTAAAAGTATTCAATTTCATGTGCAAAGAAGCTTCATTACTGTCTTCAAATTCGCTTCTGTCATTAGCAATGTATCCTAAATCAACATCCAATTTTGAGTTTTCAAAGAAAATCACATTATTCAAACTCAATAGATGATTGTTAATTCCCTGTCTCGGAAATTGCGTGTCTTTGCTTGAAGATTGTTCTGCAATACCGTCTTCTGGAATTCCAATATCCAGTTTGTTAAAGTTGTATCGTAAAACACTTGAGAAAGTAGAATTGCTATAACCGATTCCTGTTTTAAAATCAGTTTCGTTGTAACGTGAATTGGTTACGCGGTCGCCATCAGCAATTTTGTAGTCTGAATGTGTATTGTAACTTCCTCGTGCTAAGAATTTCCAATTTTCTGTAGAAGTTTTTAAGCCAATAGAAGAATTGCTTCCTTGTGTATTTGTGAAATATTTTTGGCTGAAATTGGCTTTAAAATCACCCGCATCAGCAAATTTTTCAGGATTAAAATATAAAACTCCTCCTAAGGCATCCGAACCATATAATAAAGAAGCAGGGCCTTTTATCACTTCAACACTTTCGATTCCGGCATCATTCAGACCTAAACCATGTTCGTCTCCAAACTGCTGGTTTTCAATACGAACGCCTTGAGAATAAACCAAAACACGATTACCGCTAAGTCCGCGAATTACGGGTTTTCCGATAGAAGTTCCCGTAGAAATCTGCGAAACTCCAGGAATGGTCGCTAAACCTTCAATTAAGGTTGAAGTTCCTTTTTGCTGTAAAGTTTTAATGCTTTCGTGCTCGATTTTCATTACGTTTTGCGATTGCAATTTGTTGAAAGGCGTTGAAACGACTACTTCATCCATTTCTAAAATAGATTCTTCTAGAATTATGTCTAAAGTGTTTTGCTTTAATAATTTAGCAATTGTTTTGTTTTGATTCGCATATCCAACATAAGTAAAAGCAATACGCAGGCTTCCGCTTGGAAGATTATTCAATTCGTATTTTCCGTTTGCGTCTGTTGTCGTTCCTTTATGCAATTCTGGAGCATAAACAGAAACGCCAGGCAATGGATTGTTTTGAGTGTCGGTTACAATTCCTGAAACCGAATTTTGAGCATTCAGCATGCCCGAAAACCCTAAAATAAGGGCAATTATAAATTTTTTCATTTGAAAATGATGCTATAGTTAAATTAATTTTTCTTCGAATGAAAAACAAAAGCCAACAATAAAGCATTCTGATCCTAATTGATAGTAATAGGATGAGGAAACTCAATGTTATTTTGAATTTAATTAAAAGAAAAGTGATGTTTTTCGAATAATCGAAATTTAAGAAACTATAACAGCAGGAGGCCCCCGTAAGAAATACGAAGTGGTTGAAATTGAAAAAATCTTCTCTGAAAATGGGAAGAAATAAGGCGTTTCTCTGTCAAATGAATGAAATTCAAAAGAGAAATTTTGCGGAAGAATAAAAGATTCAAAAGCAAAATGACAAACAAAACAAACGTCATAATCATGATGCTGATGCGTTATCTCGCCATTAGGATCATTGTAATTATGATGGCACTGTTTTTCTGTAAGCTGTTTTAAAATATGCTCATAACTGTGTATGGACTCAAACAATATCGAAAACAATATTGTTACAGCAAACGATACACTTAATATGAGCTGCTTTCTCTTCATGCTCTGCAAAGGTATAAAAGATAAAAACAAAATTGATTAATTTTTTCTTTCAGCGAATTGATTTATTGAAAATAATGCAGCAATTAATTTTAATCGCAGTCAAAATGAGAATATTTTTACTTTGTATCTTTACTACAAAAAGCATTATATTATATTTGTATGTGAAATAAATAAGCGTACAAAAACGTTTATTTATAATCATCTCTTTAAAACCCAAAACCACGACATGCGAATTATTTTTAGCTGCTTATTTTTACTCACTTTTTTTAACTCTTTTGCACAAGAAGAGGTTAAACCTGAGATAAAACCAGTTGTAAAAATAGATTCTCTGTATCGAGAAGATCAGTTTTATTTTTCGGTTACGTATAATATGTTTACCGATATTCCGATCAATTTCAAACAAAATAAATTTTCTCTCGGACTTTCAGGAGGTTTTTTGCGCGATATGCCCATTAATAAATCTAGAACAGTTGCCATTGCAGCAGGTTTAGGTTTGAGTTATCAGAATTACTTTCAAAACTTAACGATTTCTGAAGATGCGTCAGGCAATCCAATATATGGTGTGAATAATTATGGCGAATTTGTATCGAACCGTTACCGTCAATATTCCGTAGATCTTCCTATAGAATTCAGATGGCGTAATTCGACTTATGAAAGCACTAAATTTTGGCGTATTTATGGCGGAGTAAAATTGAGTTATGTTTTTTCGAGCATGTCTCTTTTAAACGATGGCGAAAATACGTATAGAATCAATAACAACAAGAATGTCAATACATTTCAATACGGACCATACATTGCTGCGGGTTATAATACATGGAATCTTTATTTGTATTATGGCTTAAATCCGCTGTTTAATTCGACCACTACTTTGTCTGGAGAACCAATCAAAATGAAAACCTTAAATGCGGGATTGATTTTTTATATTTTATAACCAGAGATATAAAAATAAAAGCTGTGGCATTATTCCAATAAACAATCCTACTAATATTTCCCTAGGAGTATGCGCATTCATTTCTAAACGAGATGAAGCCACAATTCCCGACAATAAAATAAGTAGAGCTGGCCAATACGGATTGTGCATTTGAAGATGAATATTTAATCCGATAACAAAAACCGTTAACCCCGAAATAGCAACCATGTGCAGACTTGCTTTTGTCTTAAAAAGTACGCATACCAATGCTAAAATAGTACTGAACAAACCCGCAAGAAAAAAGAAGTGAAGTTCAGGATAACGGGTAATGACAATGCTTCTTTTGACTAATAAAATATATAAAAAACATTGCAGAATCAACGGAATAGTTCGTTCTGAAGTTTGGCTCAACATGATCGATTTTACATGTCCAGTCGATTTTAAAAGCAGATAAAACAAAACGGGAACGATGATATTGATTACTAAAATCTGTATTAATACAAAATACTTTTCCTGTCTGCTAAAAACGTCTTCTTTGCAAAACAGATAAAACAAAGTAGCGTACAGCGATATAAAAATCGGATGTAATATATAAGAGAAGAGTGGAAGTACTTTTTTCAAAACGCAATATTTGTGGTGTAAAAACAAATATACTTTTTTTGCCACGAATTCACGAATGATATAAAAAGGAAATTCGTGAATTCGTGGCAAATTAACTCTTAATACTGTAATTTTGAAAAAAAGAAATTACCAAATGAGCATAAATTTAAAAAGCCTGGTTTCAGTTCTTCATGCCAAATGGATTGGTTCAGAGGCTGATGTTTTAATCGATCATATTTCAATTGACAGCCGTTCACTTCAAAACGGATCGCAAACCTTGTTTTTTGCTTTGGCCGGCGTTAACAACGATGCTCATTTATTTATTCCCGATTTAATAGAAAACGGAGTTCAGAATTTTGTGGTACAGTATATTCCAGAAGGTTATGCAGATAAAGCTAATTTTTTGGTGGTCGAAAATACCCTTTTTGCACTTCAGGGATTTGCGGCTTATTACAGAAATCTGTTTCATTTTCCAGTTATCGGATTAACGGGAAGCAACGGTAAAACGATTGTAAAAGAATGGCTTAATTTTTTATTGAGCCCAGATTATAATATTATTAGAAGTCCAAAGAGTTACAATTCTCAGGTCGGGGTGCCGCTTTCGGTAATTGCCATTAATGAAAAACACAATTTAGGAATTTTCGAAGCTGGAATTTCGACAGTTAACGAAATGGTTAAACTAGAGGAAATTATAAAACCAACAATTGGTGTGCTTACCAGTATAGGTTCTGCGCACGACGAAGGGTTTAAAAATCTAGTGGAAAAAATAGACGAGAAATTGCTCTTGTTCAAAGATTGTCCGATAATTATTTATCAAAAAAACGAAATTGTCGATTCTTGTTTATTGCAGTTTGCAGCAGAATATATGATGCATCCGCGAAAGCTTTTTTCGTGGAGTTTTACAGATAAGAATGCTGATGTTTTTATTTCGAAAAAAGAAAGCAAAAATGAAATGACAGCAATTCAATATCAATACAAAAACGAAATTCATGATCTTATAATTCCTTTTAGCGATTCGGCTTCTGTAGAAAATGCGATTTCGTGTTTATTGGTTTTATTGCATTTTGATTACGATCAGGAAACGATTCAGAATCGAATTCAGATGCTTTATCCTGTTCGAATGCGTCTCGAAGTAAAAAACGGAATCAACAATTGCAGTATAATTGATGATAGTTACAGTTCCGATTTTCAATCGCTTAAAATTGCTTTGGATTTTCTGGAAAGCCAAAAGAAAAAAGGCGCTTCCAAAACTGTGATTTTATCAGATATTTTCCAAAGTGGATTTTCCAACGAAGAATTGTATTCTAAAGTTGCCCAGTTAATTTCAGACAATAAAATAAACCGAGTAATTGGTATTGGACCAACAATTTCTTCTTTTGAAGCTAAGTTTCCGAACAGTAAAATGTTTTTAAACACAGCCGATTTTATAGCCGAAATTGACAATTTAGATTTCAATAATGAAACGATCCTGATAAAAGGAGCGCGATCTTTTAAGTTTGAAGAAATTGTTTCTTACCTGGAAGAAAAGACGCATGAAACAATTCTAGAAATTAACCTCGATGCTATTAGCCATAACTTTAATTATTACAAATCAAAACTGGCTCCAAATGTCAAAATGATGGTAATGGTAAAAGCATTTGGATACGGAAACGGCGGTTTAGAAATTGCTAAATTATTAGAACACCATAAAGTAGATTATTTGGGTGTGGCTTTCGCCGATGAAGGAATCGCATTGAAAAACGGAGGAATAAAGCTTCCAATTATGGTTTTAAATCCAGAATCGACCAGTTTTCCTTCTATTATTCAATATCAATTAGAACCTGAAATTTACAGTTTGAAAGGATTAAACGCCTTTTTGAAAATCGCACGCGAAAAGAACTTAAAAGATTATCCAATCCATATCAAAATGGATACGGGAATGCATCGTTTAGGTTTTGAAAACAATACGATCGATGAATTGATTGCAACTTTAAAAGGAAATTCAACCGTTCGCGTACAGAGTATTTTGTCACATTTGGCGACAAGTGATGATCCAAAACATTTTGATTTTGTTAATCAGCAGATTGCATTGTTTGAGAAATTATCTTCAAGATTAATTAACGAATTAAATATAAGTCCAATCCGACATATTTTGAATACTTCTGGAATTAGCAATTTCCCAAATGCGCAATACAATATGGTGCGTTTAGGAATTGGTTTATATGGAGTTTCAAATGATGCTTCAGAACAAAAATATTTGGAAAATGTTGGAACTTTAAAGTCAATAATCTCTCAAGTCAGAACTATTCCTGCTGGTGACAGCGTAGGTTATGGACGCCGTTTTATGGCCGATACAGCAATTAAAATTGCGACAATCCCAATTGGTTACGCAGACGGAATTGCGAGATTATGGGGAAATGAGGTTGGTTATGTAACAATTAAAAACCAAAAAGCCAAAATCGTAGGAAGTGTCTGTATGGATATGCTAATGGTTAATGTAACCGATATAGATTGCAAAGAAGGCGATTCGGTGATTATTTTCGGCGAAAGCCCAACGGTTATAGAAATGGCTGTAGCGCTAAAAACGATTCCGTATGAGATAATGACAAGCATTTCTCAACGAGTAAAGCGCGTATTTTTCCGATAGCGTTAAAAAATTTCAATAAAATTGCGTATTTTCGATACTCGTTAATTATAAATATAAACAAGTCAGATATGGGATTTTTTTCAGAATTTAAGGCATTTGCAATGAAAGGCAATGTAGTTGACCTTGCTGTTGCTGTAATTATAGGAGCTGCTTTTGGTAAAATTGTAAGTTCATTTATTGAAGACGTAATTACACCGTTAGTATTAAAACCGGCTTTAGACGCAGCTCATTTGTCAAAGATAGAAGAGCTAACCGCCTTTGGAGGTGTTAAATACGGTTTGTTTCTTTCGGCAGTAATTAATTTTATCATTGTGGCATTTGTTTTATTTCTTGTTATTAAAGGAATGAATAGCCTTAAAAAGAAAGAAGAGCCAGCACCAAATCAGCCTGCTGCACCAACTCAAGAAGAGTTGCTTACAGAAATTAGAGATTTATTAAAAAATAAATAAAAATATAATACCGCTACACTAAGTCTAACTTAACCGCCTTCTAAAGAGGCGGTTTTTTTAAACTTATGGTTCATAATAAGCATTAATTCATGGGGTGTGATGTTAAATTTTATCGTTTAAAAAGAGATATTTTAACCTCTAAGTTTATTGAGGTTGATAAAGAGGATTTTGATAACTATTTGAAAAAAAGAGATAGTATTCAAGGTCATATCTATTCTTCAACGGAAGCAAATATTATAATTCAGAAAATAAAAACGGATACATTCTTATTAACTTTTCACGAATTAGATCGTATCAAAGACTATATTTTTGAAGTATCTGTAGGGATGGGGGAATGGGGTTATGATTCAGAAGATGAAAGATTTGTAGGTAAAATGAAGGAATTCGGTTTTGAATTAATGCATGATATATCGCATGGTTGCGCAAGTCTTTTTCTTTTAAGTCTAGGTGATTCGGAATCAGTAGATTACTCAACTTGGAATTATGATGAAAGAGATAGAATGAATCTTAAAAAAGAAGAGTTTATACAAGAGCTGGATTATATTATACTTTTACATAGTAGAATACAGCTCAATGAATGTGATGATCTGAATGAAAAAAAAGAGCTAATTATTACTATTGAAAATCTTGAGAAGGATGAATTATTAAAAAACACAGTAGAAAGCCATTTTGATAGCGCAATGCAGAATGAGAGACTGATAAATGAAAGTTGCTCTATATTGTCTAATGCTATTCACTTAAGTGAAAAAGCAAAAAGATTAAATGATGATATTGTAATTTTTTATTCTTAAAGGCTACAAGTTGCAGTTTTACTGAGTTGAATTTCAATGAATCAATTCTTAAATTTAAAACGAAATGTTTTATTTGTAACAAAATGTTATTTTTTGTGAATCACCTTGTCAGGACTTTTATTATACTTATTTTTGTCCTGTAAATTAGATTAATTGATTATTTAAAAATATAAAAATGAGAATTGCAGTTGTAGGTGCTACCGGAATGGTTGGCGAAGTAATGCTTAAAGTTTTAGCGGAAAGAAATTTTCCTGTTACAGAATTAATTCCTGTTGCATCAGAAAGATCAGTAGGAAAAGAGATCGAATACAAAGGAACTAAATATAAAGTAGTAGGTTTACAGACAGCTGTTGATATGAAAGCAGATATTGCTGTGTTCTCCGCTGGGGGAGATACATCTTTGGAGTGGGCTCCAAAATTTGCTGCTGCCGGAACAACTGTAATCGACAACTCTTCTGCATGGAGAATGGACCCAACTAAAAAATTGGTGGTTCCAGAAATCAATGCTGATGTTTTGACAAGAGAAGATAAAATTATCGCAAACCCAAACTGTTCTACAATTCAAATGGTTTTGGCTTTGTCTCCATTGCATAAAAAATACAACATCAAAAGAATCATTGTTTCTACTTACCAATCGATCACTGGAACTGGTGTAAAAGCAGTAAAACAGTTAGAAAACGAGTATGCAGGAGTTCAAGGAGATATGGCTTACAAATATCCTATCCACAGAAATGCGATTCCTCATTGCGACAGTTTTGAAGAAAACGGATACACTAAAGAAGAAATGAAATTGGTTCGCGAAACTCAAAAAATATTAGGTGATAATACCATCAGAGTTACGGCTACTGCAGTTCGTGTGCCAGTTGTAGGCGGACATAGTGAAGCAGTAAACGTTGAGTTTACAAATGATTTTGAAGTAAATGAAGTTCGCGAAATCTTACACAATACTGATGGAGTAGTAGTACAGGATAATTTAGATACCTTTACTTACCCAATGCCATTGTATGCTGAAGGTAAAAATGATGTTTTTGTTGGAAGGATCCGTCGCGATGAAAGCCAGCCTAATACATTAAACATGTGGATTGTTGCTGATAACTTAAGAAAAGGTGCTGCAACAAACACCATCCAAATTGCTGAATACTTAATTAAAGCAGGTTTGGTATAATCTAGAGATTAAATAAAATTGTTATAAAGGAAAAACCGTAATCGCAGCAATGTGATTACGGTTTTTTCGTTTCAAAAACTTTTGGCTTGGTTCTTAAATAATTAAATTAGCAGTTAAAACTTATAATATGAATTTTGACAACTATAAGATAATTCCAAATTATAATATGAATTTTGACAACTATAAGATAATTCCAAATTATAATACGAATAAAACTGACCTATTTACAGCCGACGAAGAAGAAATTCTGGCTTGCGAAAAGACATTAAACGTAGTGTTTGATGAAGATTATAAAGAATACGTTCAACAATATGGAAGCGGTATTCTTGGAGGAACTTATGTGCGAATTTATCTTCCTGAGACGATTGTTTTAACTCTGGAAGAATGGAAAAAGCGTATAACCGAATATTGGTTTTGGGATGAAGGAAAAGAGGTTTTAACGAAAGATCAAGTTTTAAATTCAATCAGAATTGGAGATACTTTTGATGGAGATGAAATTATTCTTTTAAATAATCGATATTATATTTTACCACGATATAGTGAAATGATTTACAACACAGGTAATTCGCTTGAAGAAACTATTTCATGGTTATGTTCAGCAGGAATATTGACAGAAGCATTTTCTGAAAGAGAATTTGAGCCTTTTGATCCATCAGAATTTTTAAAAAGTAATTAAGATGAGAGATGAAAATCTTGCTTATATCGTAGATAATTATCTGGAATTTGAAGAAGTCAAAAGGCTTACAAGATTATCTGATGATGAGTTAAATAAGCTTATTGAAGGTAAATTAATTCCGTCGCCCTCTTATGTAATTGATTCGGAAATAACGATTAGTTCTCCTTTAAATGATCAGCATAAATTAACAATATCCAAAAGATATTTTGCCAAGAACATTGTAGATCTGATTAAGAAAAATAGTGGGGAGAGTTATGAAAAATTAAAGCATGAATTTAAACAGAATTTATTATCTAATTTAAATAATCATGAGAATAAAGCATTTGCTTATGGAAATGTCTTTGATGAAAAAGGCCAGATAATTAGTGAAAAGGCTGATAAAGCATTAGAAGAAGAATGGGATTATTTCTGTAAAGGCGTTTACGGAATTTGTACTTTGAATAATGATGAAAATGCTATTATTGAAAAAGAAATCGCGATTAAACGCATTTTGGATTTTATTGCTAATAAATCATCTTTTCAAACAAATGAAGAAGAAAATTATCTGAAAGAATTGAATGATGAACTGAATAAATCGACAAGTTTGTTTGCACCTTATCAGCGTGAATTGAGCAGTAGGGGGAAATATTTAGATAAATTATTAAGAGAGTTTTCTTTAGATGATCTGATCAAGAAGTATTAAAAACAAAAAAGCGAGAATCATAAATTCTCGCTTTTGTATTTTTTAGTATTCTGGCGCTAATTCTAACTCCAAACCTTCCAAATCTTCAGTAATTGGAATCTGACAGCCTAAACGACTATTAGATTTAACATAAAATGCTTCCGAAAGCATGGCTTCCTCATCGTCACCCATTTCTGGTAATGCAACATCATTTAGAACATAACACTGGCAAGAAGCGCACATGGCCATTCCTCCGCAGGTTCCTTCAACAGGAAGTTCGTATGCTTTGCATAACTCCATTATATTCATTGCCATATCAGTTGGAGCCTGTAATTCGTGTATAACTCCTTCTCGATCTTTAATTTTTATTAATACATCCATTTTTAATTATTGGAATTTTGTGGCAGGATTTTATAACGTGAAAAAATCCTTATTTAAAATTAACTTTTTTCTTTTAAGCTAAAGGCATACTCTTTTCGGTTGCCTTCTTTCTGGCGCATTTTTACACCAATAATATTGCCCCCTTTTTCTAGTATTGTAACCAAAGCTATTACAGAATAATAATCTTTATCAGACTGAAAAATTAGGGTTCCCTCATAATTAGAATTTAAAATTCCCTGTTTGTCGGTTTGAGAACTAATTTTTCTTGGATGAGAAAATTCCGCAGAACTATAAGTGGCCTTGTTGGAAAATTTTGCTTTTCCTTCGCAAAAATCATATAGAAGATCATAGTTGCCAATTCTAAGACTTCCTTCTTCGCTACTTGCCGTGGTTGAGAAAATAATTTGACCAGCATACTGAAAGTCTGACCATTCTTCAGATTCATTTACCCACGCTTTATCTGCGAAGAGTGTTTGGTTTTGTTGGCCGTAATTTTTTGCGGCAAAAAACAATAATAAAAAAAGAGCGTAATGTTTTTTCATAAGTTTAAGATTGAGGGTTATGTCACAAATTTAAGTTAAAAATGTAACAATTCCTTAATTAAAACTCTTAAAACTTTGAGTTCTTTTTTGATAATGTCGTAAAAACTGCATTTCTTTTAAGACTGTTATTGAATAATTCCTAATCAAAATCCTTTAAGGATTATTATTCTTGTTAATATTCAAACTTACAATCTCTTCGAAAAGAGGCAATTTGTTACATTATATTTACCACAGTTTCAATTTGTGGTGCATATTTTTTTATAGTTGTTTCTACACCTGCTTTTAGCGTCATCTGATTAACACTACAGCTAATGCAAGCTCCTTCCAAACGAACTTTTACATGTTTGTCATCTTCAATAGAGATCAATGAAATATCTCCACCGTCAGATTTTAAGAATGGTCTTATCTCGTCTAAGGCCAATAAAACATTGCTTGTTAATTCTTCTGTTGTCATAATATTTAAATGTGTCAATTATGAAAATGTGCCAATTAGAAAATTTTAATCATTATCCAATTGGCAAATTATCTCATTATCTAATTTTTCTTAACTGCAGAACAGCCTGCCATTGTTGTAATTTTGATTGCTTCTGTTGCCGGTAAGCTCTCGTTTCTGTTTACTGTTTCCTGTACTACATTTCTAGTAATTTCTTCAAAAACTTTTTCTATTGGCGATGCTGTTTGTAAAGCTGCTGGGCGACCGTAATCTCCTGCTTCACGAATAGACTGTACAATTGGAACTTCTCCTAAAAATGGAACATCTAAATCCTCGGCAAGGTTTTTAGCACCTTCTTGTCCAAAGATATAATATTTATTTTCTGGCAATTCTTCTGGTGTAAAATAAGCCATGTTTTCAATAATTCCTAAAACAGGAACATTGATATTGTCTTGCATAAACATTGCCACTCCTTTTTTAGCATCTGCAAGTGCAACTGCTTGTGGAGTACTTACTACAACAGCACCCGTAATTGGAAGCGACTGCATGATAGAAAGGTGGATATCTCCAGTTCCAGGAGGCAAGTCAAGAAGCATGAAATCTAATTCTCCCCAATCTGCGTCAAAAATCATTTGATTTAATGCTTTTGCAGCCATTGGTCCTCTCCAGATTACAGCTTGGCTTGGAGCTGTAAAAAATCCGATTGAAAGCATTTTGATTTCATAGCTTTCAATAGGTTTCATTTTTGATTTTCCGTCAACTGTAATAGAAACAGGTTTTTCGTTCTCAACATCAAACATAATTGGCATAGATGGTCCGTAGATATCAGCATCCAAAACACCAACTTTAAAGCCCATTTTTGCAAGCGTTACAGCCAAGTTTGCCGTTACAGTAGATTTTCCTACTCCTCCTTTACCAGAAGCAACTGCAATAATATTTTTGATTCCAGGAATTGCACGCCCCTTAATTTCAGGTTTCTCTGGAGTTTCTACTTTAATATTTACTTTTACTTTCGCATCAGGAGATATTAAATCATGAATAGTTTTTTTAATATCGTCTTCCGCTCTTTTTTTGATATGCATAGCAGGCGTATGCAATACAAGGTCTACAACAGCTTCATCTCCAAATGTAATAACATTGGTTACAGCGCCGCTTTCCACCATATTTTTTCCTTCTCCAGCAATAGTGATTGTCTCTAAAGCTTTTAGAATTTCTTTTCTATCTAGTTTCATTGTAATGGGCTATTTTTTTTATTCCAAGAAAACAGTCTTATAAGATTATATTTATTTAAACTGTTTCAGGGTGCAAAGATAACAGATTAAGTTCGGAAATTAAGCGTTTTTGAATTGTAATTATTGATATTGAGATTATTCAAAATTATGCGGCATTAAATTTTGATGAAAATAAGAATTAAGAACGATCGGACTTTTGGATTGCGAGAGAAAAGTTTTTCCGATTCAAACAAATGTTTTTTATGTAAGTTTTCTTTTAATTAAATAAAAATTCTCACAAAACTTCGTTATATTTGATAGCCCAAATCGATGATTCTCAAGACATGAAAAAAATATTTGAAAACTAAGTTTTTTTAAAGTATTTATTGGGTTTTCGGTATTTTTTTTAAAGTTATTTCTTCAATTTAAACTTTAAAAATATGCGAAATTTTACTTTTTCATTGATTATTGCCGCAGTCAGTTTTTTTGCTTTTTCATTTAATTCTACTACCAAAAACAGAGCTGATTTTACAAATCGGAAAGCGGTTTCAATTATTACTATTGATGCTGCTTCGATTAATGCATTCTTTAAAAAATATCCTAAACTTAAAAAGTATCAGAAAGATGTTGAGGATATCTACAAAGCCAAACAATACAAATCTATTTGGTATGATGATAAAAGCATAACCGAATTTGGAGCGCTTTTATATCAAAAAGTAAATGTGCTCAAAGATCAGGGAATTGAGGCTACAATGCCTTATAAGGATGTAATTGACCAAGCTTTTAACGAAAGCGATAATATCGAGCCTCCGCAAATAGATACAGAATTATTGCTCACAAACATGTATGTGTTTTATGCCAGCAACGTTTACTCTGGAGTAGATCCTGCAACGTTAAAAAAAATAGGCTGGTTTCTTCCAGCGAAAAATATTTCTTACGCTCGAATTTTAGACTCTCTTATTGTTGATTCTGATCGATTAAATGAAGATGATTATTTGTTATTCTCACAATATTATAAACTTCAGGATGCTTTAAAGAAATACAGAAAGATAGAAAAAGATGGTCTTTGGCAGAAAATCACGATTGATAGCGCTACATACAAAGATATGAGACCAGATACTACTGCACCAGCGATAAAACAAATAAGACAAAGGCTCTATGTGCTTGGCGATCTCAAGCAAGATTCTAAAATTGATTTTTATGATAGAGAGTTGATGGATGGTGTTATGAATTACAAAAAAAGACACGGTTTGACACTCAATTATATTATTAATAGAGATCATATTAAGCAGTTTAATGAACCCATTAGCAAAAGAATCAAAACCATTATGCTAAATATGGAACGATGCAGATGGATTCCGACCAAATTGGCACGCGCAGAAGAATATGTAATGGTTAATATTCCGTCTTTCAGAATGTTCTATGTAAAAGACGGCAAGTATGATTTGGTGTCGGATATTTTTGTCGGTAATAGGCTTAGCGAAACCGTCATATTCAGCGGTAATATGGACCGCATCGTTTTTAGCCCTTATTGGTATGTGCCGAACAGTATTATTCAAAACGAGCTCAAACTCCAAATTGCCAGTAATAAAAATTATCTTGCCGAACATAATATGGAATGGAATGGAGGGAAAGTAAGACAAAAACCAGGACCTAAAAATTCGCTAGGATTAGTGAAATTTATGTTTCCAAATCCAAATGACATTTACATGCATGACACACCTGCCAAAAGTTTGTTCCAGTTTGAAAATCGTACATTTAGTCATGGCTGTATCAATGTAAAAGAAGCGAAACAATTGGCTCTGCATATTTTAAAAGATGATCCCGATTGGCCAGTTGATAAAATTGAAAAAGCCATGAGTGGCGAAAAAGAAACTACTTGCATGCTTAAACGCAAAATTCCGGTTTACATAGGGTATTTTACGGCTTGGGTTCAGGACAATGGCGAGATAAATTTCTTTCCAGATGTCTATAGCCGCGACGAAAGTTTAGATAAATTGCTTTATTCGGATGCTGTAACGATGAAAGATTAAAACAAAAGCCCGACGGATTTTACTGAAATCTGTCGGGCTTCTTTAAAAAAAATGGTCTACAAGCTTATTCGTATTTTAGATATTTTAATACATCTATTTTGGTAACCTGAAACGCTTTTGTCAAAACGATAATTAAAGTTAAAATCAAAAGAGAAATCAGCGCAATTACAAAAGGAACAGAGGATATTCCGATTCTAAAAGCGAAATCTTCGAGCCATTTCTGTAATAATATATAAGCAGGAACAATTCCGATTCCAAATCCTATTAAACAGAAAACAATATACTGTTTCGACAATTCTTTTAAGAGTATATCTGTTTCAGCTCCTAAAGTTTTTCGAATGGCGATTTCTTTCAATCTTCTCTCCATCGAAAATGATGCCAAAGCAAACAATCCAAATACAGCAATTACAATTACGACTAGATTTAAGATAAAAAACAGGTTTTTTTGCTTTACTTGCTCTTCATAAGTTCGCGCAAATCCTTTGTTAACAAATTCGTAGTCAAAAGGATAGTCAGGGTTTACATTTTTCTCCCAGTATAATTTCAATTTTTCTAACGTTTCTGTTAAATTATTTGGAGAGACCTTTACAAGGACAGTTCCAAAGTTATTCCACTTTAAAGTTTTAAGATTTATAAAAACCATTGGAGGCACTTTATTCTGTAATCCCGTTAGGTTAAAATCTTTTACAACCCCGACAATTTTAAATTTTAAATTATCTCCTCCGTTGCTCCAACCAGAAGTTATAATAGTATTAACTGGATTTTTTAGATTTAATTCTTTAACCAGTGTCTCATTCATTAACATACTGCTAATAGTATCTGATGCAAATTTAGGAGATAAATCGCGTCCTTGAGCCATTTTTATGTTCATCATGTCTAAGAAACCAAAATCCATTTCGATGTTTTTTGGCTGTACAAAAATCCCATTATGTTTAAATCCTGAACTAGAACCGCTTGAACTTCCAAACGCTCCTGCAAAAACAGTAACATCAACGACACCTGGAATCTTTTTCATTTCTTGTTTTTGTACCAGATATTGATCTGTTCTTCTAATTCTGTCTGGAGTATTATAACGAATCGAAAGAACCTGATCTCCGCTAAAGCCCAGATCTTTATTCATCATATAATCAACCTGCGAGTTCACAATTAAGGCGCCGATGATAAAAAATGCAGCAATTCCGAACTGAAAAATAAGCATCGAATTTCGAATCCAGATTCCGCTTTTGCTTCTCGAAAAATTACCTTTTAATACTTTTAAAGTCTCAAAGTTTGAAATATAAATGGCCGGGAATATACCTGCAAGAACAATTACTAATCCAAAAATGAAAATGAGCTGCAGGTAAAATTCGCTACCATTCAAAGTCAAAGTTTTTCTTAAAAAAGAATTATAATAAGGCAATGAAAGTTCGACAATGGCAAGAGCAAATAAAATAGCCAGTGTTACAATTATAGCAGTTTCAAAAATAAACTGAGTGATAATCTGGTTTTTAGAAGCCCCTACAATTTTACGTACTCCAACTTCTTTTGCGCGTTTTATTGCAGATGCTGTTGCTAGATTGATATAGTTCACCAGTGATAAAACCAAAATCAAAATAGATAAACCAGCCATAATGTAAAGCAGTTTTAAATTACCAACACCTTCTGGGTAATTTTGTCCTGCAGAACTTTTGGTTCCATGCAGACGAGAAGTTTTTAATTGGTCTAATATGACTTTTATTTCTCCATTCTCTTTGACATATTGAGCCACAGTCATTCCACTTTCTTTGGCATCTTTTACAGTTCTGTTTACAAAATAGACATTTTGCATTTTCTTTAAAACAGCATCAATATTGGCATCTTTTTTTGTTCTAATCAATAAGCCGTAATTAAAATTTCCCCAGCTGTTTTCGTCGCCTTCCCTTTTTACTCCGTTAAAAACAAAAGAAGGCTGAATAGAGGAAGGCTTAATAATTCTATAAACCGATTTTATAGTATAATTTTTTCCTCCAAAAACAATAGATTTACCAATCGGATCCTCATTTTTAAAAAATAATTGCGCCTGTTCTTCAGAAATAGCGACACTATTTTTTTCTTTCAGAATATTAGTTTTTGCTCCTTTTATAATATCAAAAGGAAAAAAATCGAAGAAATTTTCGTCAGTGGTGGTTATGTTTTTAACCACTACTTTTTGATTCTCATATTTGATAAGATCTTCGTCGTACCAAGTGTTAAAGAAGCATATTTTTTCGATCTCTGGAATTGTAGCTTTACAAGTTTCACCAAATGGTATCGAATTAGATCCCCAAGTGTCCCCATTGCTAAGTCTGTTCAAAACCATGTAAGTATTGTCTTTTCCAGGATTCCATTGATCGTAAGCATGTTCGTTATTCCAGTACAGAATGGCAAAAATGACCGCAGAAATTCCGATGCTTAATCCTAGAACATTTAAAAACGAAAACAGTTTGCTTTGCTTTAAATGATATATAAATATTTTAAACCAGTTAAAAATCATTTTGATGTATATTTTTTATAGTTGATATGGCAGTTTTTTAAAACCTTTAAGGCTTTAGATCATTGTAAAAATCTTGCAGACTAATTCTACAAGAACTACGAATGCTGTGACAATAATTTTAATCATCATTTTGTTATTTAGCGTCCATAAAAACATCAACATTTCGTTGATTTAATTTCTCAGAAAATATAACTCCATCTTTCATGTGAATGGTTCTTTGCGAAAAAGAAGCATCATAATCAGAGTGGGTAACCATCAAAATAGTAGCGCCTTTAGCATGTAAATCGGTTAAAAGTTCCATTACTTCATTACCGTTTTTACTGTCTAAATTTCCTGTTGGCTCATCGGCCAAAATAATCTTCGGATCATTTACCAAAGCTCTTGCAACGGCAACTCTTTGCTGCTGACCTCCAGAAAGCTGTTGCGGAAAATGTCTCAAACGATGCGAAATATTTAGTTTCTCAGCAATCGCTTCAATCTTTTGCTTTCTTTCAGAAGCTTTTACATTGTTGTAAAGCAAAGGCAATTCGATATTGTCATAAACAGAAAGCTCATCTATTAGGTTGAAATTCTGAAAAATGAAACCAATATTTTCTTTTCTCACTTTCGCTCTTCCTTTTTCTTTTAAGCCAATCATTTCCTGATCTAGTAATTTGTAACTTCCGCCATCTGCACTGTCCAAAAGACCGATAATATTCAGTAAAGTCGATTTTCCACAGCCTGAAGGCCCCATAATAGTTAAAAAATCTCCTTTTTTTATTTCTAAATTGATTCCGCTCAAAGCAGCAGTTTCTATTTCTTCTGTTCTAAAAACTTTGGTTAAATTCTGAATTGTGATCATAATTTTTTAAGGTTTTGAAATGTTATTAAATACGTTTTTTGATTGATGATTGATGTTTTTATATTTTTTGTTTCAAGTTTAAAGTTTCAGGTTTTTGCAGTTCGATAACTTGATCCCGACACTTCGGGAGAAACCTGAAACAAAACAAACTATTCTAAAGAAAGCTCTTCGATGTCTTTATAATCAGTATAAGAAGAAGTAACTACAGATTCGCCTTCTTTCAAACCTTCAAGAACTTCATAGTAAGAAGGATTTTCGCGTCCTAATTTGATATTTCTTCTTACTGCTTTGTTTCCATTCACTACAAAAATCCATTTTCCTGCAGCTTCTTGGTTAAAAGCGCCTCTCGGAATTACCAGCGTTTTATTCTTTTCAGATAAAATCAATTTTACGCCAAAGCTAAGTCCGTCTTGAAGAACAATATTTTCCTTAGATGAAAAAGCCAATTCTACAGTAAAACGTCCGCCTTTAACTTCAGGAATTACTTTAGTTACAATAACTTCAAGAGTTGCGCCTTTAAATTCTACCTGTCCTTTCAGGCCTTCTCTGATTTTTTCCAAATAAAACTCATCCACTTCTGCGGCCAGTTTGTATCCTTTCTTAGAGTCAATTTTTCCGATGCTATGACCTGCCTGAAAAGTTTGTCCCAAAACAGCTTCAAAAGAAGTTAATCGTCCTGTTTCTGGAGCTGTAATTAAAAAGTTCTTTTTATTATTTCTAAGAATATCCAAACTCTTTTCCATTGTCTGAATCGAACGGTTTATCTGCGAAATCTGAACCTGATTGCTTTGTTTTTCTTTTTGAATGCTCTGCTGAATTGTTCTTTTGCGCTCTTCCTGAAAGCGAAGACTTTCTTTAAAAGTATTCCAGTCATTTTTAGAAATTACATCCTTTTCGTAAAGCTTCGCATTCATGTCGTACAGCCTTTTGGCGTCGTTATAATCGTGTTCAATCAGAACTAAATCTTTGTTTAAGTTCAATTCTTGATTTCTGATGTTTAGTTTTCCTGTATTTAAATTGTTGATTTGCTCAATAATAGCCGTTTCCTGAGTCAGATAATTCAGTTCTGTATTCGGATTGTACAAACGTGCTAGCGACTGTCCTTTGGTAACCATAGCACCGTTTTCTACAAAAATCTCTTTTACAGAACCGCCTTCAGTTACATTTACCAGCATCATATTCAAAGGTTCTACTTTTGCCTGAAAAACGACAAAATCTTCGAAAAACGCTTTTTCTGCTTTTTGAATTACCAATTCATCTGTTTTTACGTTTAAGGTTCTTTTGGTGTTAAAAGCAAAAATCGTGATGGTAAGCAAAACTAAAAAAACAGCAATTGCTATTGCGAGATATCTAAATTTTTTATTTTTACGAGGAATTATCGTGTCCATTTTTTTAATTATTTTACTGATAGTCAATAGGTAAATACTGTGCCATAAAATTTATTATTTGTAAGGCATTGATTTTGAAGAGACTTTAAAAACCGCCTCAGAAAAGCAGTGTCCGATAATGAACAGTTGACCGTTCGGAAGCGGACAGAAAAAACACCACATGAGAAAAAAACTAGCCCAAATATTAGTTGTTGACGATCAGGAAGAAATTCTTTTTTCTGCAAAAATGATTCTCAAGAAACATTTTGAAACGATTTTTACCACTAATAGTCCAAAAAAAATCATTTCGATCTTAAGCGAAAATGACATCAACGTAGTTTTGCTGGATATGAATTACCGAATTGGTTTTGAAGATGGGCGAGAAGGAATTCATTGGCTAAAAGAAATAAAAACGCTTTCGCCAAACACAATTGTAATCTTAATGACGGCTTTTGGTAAAATCGAAACTGCTGTAGAAGGCATTAAAATAGGTGCTTTTGATTATGTTTTAAAACCTTGGAATAACGAAAAACTGCTTGAAATCATTGATAAAGCGGTTACCGAAAGCAGAAAAAACAGTAAAAAAACCGTTGATAAATTAGAAAAAACAGAAAAGAAATATTTCGTCGGAACTTCGGCCAAAATAAAACAAGCTTATGCAATCTCCGAAAAAGTAGCGCGTACAGATGCCAACGTTTTGATTTTGGGCGAAAACGGAACTGGAAAGTATGTCTTTGCCGAATATATTCATCAGCATTCTGAAAGAAAAAATCAGCCTTTTGTGCATGTAGATTTGGGCTCGTTGAGCGATAATCTGTTCGAAAGCGAACTTTTTGGTTATGCGAAAGGCGCTTTTACTGATGCTAAAATAGATACTGCCGGAAGATTTGAAACAGCACAAAACGGCACTATTTTTTTAGACGAAATAGGGAATATTCCGCTTCATCTTCAAGCCAAATTACTCCATGTCTTGCAGACTAAAACAGTAACGCGTTTGGGAGAAAGTAAACCAAGACCGCTGAATGTTCGTGTTGTCGCAGCAACAAACAGCGATATTAAAACAGAAGTAAAAAATAAAACGTTTCGTGAAGATTTACTTTATAGAATCAATACAATGGAAATCAATCTTCCGTCTTTACGCGAAAGAAAAGACGATATTGTACCGATGGCGAACTTTATCTTAGAACAGATTGCCGAAAAATACAATCAGCAAGATTTAAAATTTGAAGATAATGCGGCTTCTTATTTAGAAAAATATCCGTGGAAAGGAAATGTCCGCGAAATGGAAAATAAAATCGAACGCGCTCTGATTCTCGCTGAAAATAATACCATTTCAGTATTAGATTTAGATATTTTAGATTTTGAAGAAATTCAAGAAAATGATGAAAATCCGTTGTCTGAAATGGAAAAAGGTGCGATCGAAAAAGCATTATTCAAACATAATGGAAATATCAGTAAAACTGCCGAAGAATTAGGCTTGTCGCGCGCAGCCTTATATAGAAGAATTGAAAAATATGATTTGAAGAATTAAATACTATGAATAGCATCCAGCTTTAGCTGGATGTAAATAATAAGGAAAGAATTTGAGGCTTTAGCCAAAATGTGTATGTTTGGCTAAAGCCCTATTTCTATCAATAATTTTATCTCTCCAGCTAAAGCTGGAGGCAATTCAAATAAAATAAATGAAGAATTGGAAATTTTATAATGCATTGTTTATAAGAGTTGTGTTTGTAATGGCACTATTTCTCTGCAGTGCTTTGTTGTTTTATAAAGGGTTTCAATTCAACGGGATTCTAGTCGGCGCTTTTGTTTTGATATTTCTGTTCGAAATGTATTTTTTTGTCAAAAATCAATTGATGTTTTATGATAAAACAATTAATTCCATTTTGCACGACGACTTTTCTGCCCATTTTCCAGAAGAGCATAAAAAAGACAATTTTAATAGTTTATATCTTTTATACGATACTTTAAAGGTTCAGAAACAAGAGCAGATTTCCAAAGAATTAATCTATCGTTCGATTTTGAACAGTATCGATACTGCCGCTCTCATTTTAGAAAAAGAAGAAGACAGCTGGTCGATTTTCATTATGAACGATTGTTTTTCGAATCTGTTTAAAGTACCGAAGGTAAGCCATTGGAAATATCTCCAAAATTACCTTCCTGGACTCTGCAATGAAATCGAAAACGTAGATTTTAGCGAACTTAAAACGGCAATTTCGATTAAAATAGAAGATCAGGATTTGCAGACTTTTATGTTGCAGACTTCGCGCACGCAAACTTATAATAAAGAGTATTTTATTATTTTATTGGATAGTATTCAGCGTGTTATCGAGAAAAAAGAAAAAGAAGCTTGGATTAATTTAATGAAGATTATTTCGCATGAATTAATGAATTCGCTTACGCCAATTCGGGCGCTTTCGCAGAATTTACTTCATATCGTAGATCAAGAAGAATTGGAAGAAGATGATTTTGAAGACATCAAAAGCAGTATTTCTACAATCATAAACCGAAGTGATCATTTGCAGTTTTTTGTTGAAAATTACCGCAAACTGGCCATGCTTCCGACTCCAAACAAACAGATGACGCCTATAAATGCTTTGTTTGAAGATTGCTTGCGCATAATGAGTCCGATTTTGAAGGAGGAAGGAATTGAATTAATAAATGAAGTTCATAGTTCGCGCTCGATTCTGATTGATAAAAATCAGATGGAGCAGGTAATTATCAATTTGATTACCAATAGTATTCATGCTTTAAAAGAAAAAGAAGAAAAGAAACTGATTATTTCCAGCTATACGGAAAACAATCGCTTTTTTATCGTGATTTCAGACAATGGAAAAGGTGTAGATGCAGAAATTAGAGACAAAGTTTTCTTGCCATTTTTCACCACAAGAAAAGACGGCGCCGGAATCGGATTAACGCTTTCTAAAAATATCATCGAAGCGCACGGCGGTTATTTAAGCTATCAAACCGACGAAGATCAAACAAGTTTTGTGATATGCTTGATTTAATTTTTTTAAACCATATAAGCGATTTAAGTTCATTTAAAAAGTAAATCATTAATTTTTGTCGAATCTCTCGCAAAGTCGCGAAGTCGCAAAAAAATGTTTCACGCTGATTTAAAAAGATTTAAGCAGATCGCGCAGATTGTATTATAAAAAATCAAATTAAATCTGCTCTAATCTGCAGAATCTGCGTGAAACAAAAAAGCTTTGTACCTCTGCGACTTTGCGAGATTAAAAAAAAACTTACATGACTTATATGGTTCAAAAAAAATCACCCCTGAATTTCAGGTTTCCAAAAATGTTTTTCAAAATCGACAATCTGATTATTGACAACTTTAATGCCTTCATTTTCTAAAAGCTGCTGCATTAAATTTGTGCCGTCAAAATGGTGTTTTCCAGTCAAAAGTCCTTTTTGGTTGACTACTCGGTGTGCAGGAACATCATCCATATTATGGCAGGCATTCATGGCCCAGCCTACCATTCGTGCAGAACGAGCTGTGCCTAAAGCTTTTGCGATAGCGCCGTAAGAAGTTACTTTTCCAAACGGAATTTGTCTGGCGATTACATAAACTCTTTCGAAAAAATTCTCTTCAGCCATAATTATTTTGCCACAGATTAAAGGATTAGAAGGATTTTAAAATTACTATTTATCTGTTAAAATCTGTAGAATCTGCGAGAAAAATTTAAAAGCATAGAAGAAGGAATCGTTTTAATCCTTTAATCAGTGGCTATAAAATTATCCGAAGTAGTAATTCAGGATATTAAAAAGTGTCGCAAGGGCAACCAATCCAGTAATGGTTCCGATAATTGCATTCATGTTACGCATGAAATAATCGGTTTTCTTTTCTATTCTTCCAAAGAAAGCAATATAGCTGTATAAAATGATAAAAGCTCCAAGAACAGAACCCGATACAAAAGTCAAAATAATCGCGTTTTCGAATACAAAAAGATGATACGAGGCCAACGTCACGCTGACAACAACATAGTACGGAATAGGAAAGAAATTCAGTCCAGAAAGAAGCATTCCGAGAAAGAAACGGCTTTTTTTACTGCTCTTTTTGATCTTTGTTTTTTTCTTAGCTATTGGTTCTTTGGCAAAAAAGAAAAAGTAAATAGTTAAGATTGCAAAAATGACAAAACCAGCTTCGCGCAAAAGTATGACAACGTCTGGACGATTGTCTATAACGCGTGCAAACAATACTGCCACATACGCCTGAAAAAAAAGAACTAAAACAGCGCCAATTACAAACCAAATAGCATTCTTTCTCCCTTCTTTCATTTTTATTTTGGCAGCTGTCATATTGAGCAATCCTGGCGGAATTGTTCCAATGGCTGCGGCAATAAAACCTGAAATTAGTGGAGTAAGGTAGGTCATTTAGAAGTTAAATCGGTTAGATAAAGGTTTCAAAATTAAAGTTAATCTTTAATTTTGAAACGAATATACGTAATTGCCTTGTTAATTTCTAAATATTGTTTTTCGTAAAAAGTTTGGATAGAAGTTACCACTTCAGGACTTCCTTCATTTTTGTAAACATTGTGGTTGGCATAAAGAACTTCATGGCCTTCTCCATGAAGCAATCCAAGCGTATAACCGTGCATAAATTCACTATCAGTTTTAAGATTTACAACACCGTCTTTTTTCAGGATTTTTTTGTACAATTGCAGGAACTCAGAATTAGTCATTCTGTGTTTCGTTCTCTTGTATTTGATCTGTGGATCTGGAAAAGTAATCCAGATTTCGTCTACTTCGCCTTCGGCAAAAATATGATTAATCAACTCAATTTGAGTACGTACGAAAGCCACATTATGAAGACCATTTTCTACAGCGGTTTTTGCACCTCTCCAGAAACGCGCTCCTTTAATATCGATTCCGATAAAATTTTTGTCTGGGTATTTCTCTGCTAATCCAACAGAATATTCTCCTTTTCCGCACCCTAATTCTAAAACTAATGGATTATCATTTTTAAAGAAATCAGAATTCCATTTTCCTCTTAAAGGCATTAAGTTGCCTACAACTTCTTCTCTGGTTGGCTGAAAAACGTTTTCAAATGTTTCGTTTTCTCTGAATCTTTTTAGTTTATTTTTACTTCCCACTTTTACAAAAATTTTCCGCAAAATTAAGGAATATAAACGAATGAAAATAGCGGAATTAGGTTTAAAAGTTCTTTCGCCACGAATTCACGAATTATTCTTGATTTCTTTTTTGCCACAGATTATATAGATTAAATGGATTTTTAACTGGACGTAATTTTTTTGCCACGAATTGCACGAATTTTCACGAATTTTTTATTCTGTTTTTGTTTAGCTCAAACATATAATCAGCAAGCTGATTAAAAAAATTTGTGGAAATTCGTGCAATTCGTGGCAAACTAAAAATTAACCGTAATGTGGTTCAGTAATTGGTTGTGCTTTTGGATCAAGAGATTCATCGTGTTGCGATAAATCTAGTCCGATGTGTTCTGATTCTTCTGAAACTCTTAGTGGAATAATGAAGTTGGTTACTTTAAACAAGAAATAAGCTCCGAAGAAAGTAAAGATCGAAACCAAAACCAATGCCATCATATGGTGTCCGAAAACATTCCATCCGCCGTGAAGCAAACTTGCATTTTCGCCGTGAGCAAAAACAGCAGTAAGAATCATTCCCATAATTCCGCCAACACCGTGGCAAGCAAAAACGTCAAGCGTATCGTCGAATCTTTTAGAATATTTGCAGTTTACAGCCGTGTTAGAAACCAAAGCCGTGATGAATCCGAAGAACATACTTTCTGGAACCGAAACAAATCCTGCGGCAGGTGTAATGGCCACTAAACCAACAACGGCACCGATACAAGCTCCAAGAGCCGAAACTTTTCTTCCGTTCATTCTGTCAAAGAAAATCCAAGTTAGCATCGCTGCAGCAGATGAAGTCGTAGTTGTAGCAAAAGCCATAGCAGCAGTTCCGTTGGCAGCAAGAGCAGATCCCGCGTTGAATCCGAACCATCCAAACCAAAGCATTCCAGTTCCTAATAACACAAACGGAATGTTAGTTGGAATATGCTGGCTGTTTTTTCTTTTTCCTAAAACAATAACTCCGGCTAGAGCTGCAAAACCAGAACTCATATGCACTACAGTTCCTCCTGCAAAATCTTTAACGCCAAAGTAGCTTCCTAAAACACCCGTCGGATACCAAACGGCGTGACATAAAGGAGCATAAATAAATATGGTAAATAAACTGATGAATACTAAATAAGAAATAAAACGAACACGTTCTGCAAACGAACCTGTAATAATCGCAGGGCAGATAATCGCAAATTTCATTTGAAACAAAGCGAAAAGCATAAACGGAATCGTATTTGCCAGTTGTTTATGAGGCAAGACGCCCACATAATCCATAAAAGCAAAAGTAGTCGGGTTTCCGAAAAAGCTGTAAAAATGATCTCCAGAACCGAATCCGACTGGTTCTCCAAAGGCTAAGCTAAATGCCACCACAACCCATAAAAGCGTTACTACGCCCAAACAGATAAAACTTTGAAGCATGGTAGAGATAACATTTTTCTTTCCTACCATTCCGCCATAAAAGAAAGACAATCCTGGCGTCATGATCAAAACCAGACAGCTTGAAGTAAGCATCCAGGCAACATCGGCAGGAACGATATGATCTAAAGTTCCAAATTCTGATAAAACATAATTATTTTCTGTAACTGTCGGCCAAAATGCACCTATCGTACATACGACGCTTATCATAATAAAGGAAATAATCCAGCGTTTTTCTATTTTCATTTTTAAAATACTTTGTTTAACCCTATTTTTTTTGGGGTCAAAGTTAGAAAAAAATAAATATTCTCGTTTTAAAGGCTATTAAAATAGAGGTTCGGCTTTTATTTTGATCGATTTTGTAAAATACGGCTTCTTTTTTTGACAGTATCTTATTCTAAAGTTACAAAAAAGCATTGTTTTTGACGAATTAATTAAAATTAGTCTATCAACAATGCTTTTAAAGCGCTCAAAAAGTTATGTTTATAATAAGAAAAGTCGAAAATGTTTTATTTTTTCTGAAGTTTTGCAATCAAAGCATCTTCAATTGGCGCTTTTATCTTGGTTACAGCGTCAACTTCGTCATTTGGAACTGTCATTGATAAAACATAATGCTGAATTTTCCATTCGTTACCCACTTTAACCAAAACACCAGAACCGCGGCAGATTTTCATTTGCGTGTCTAGTAATTCGTCAAACCAAGCAATTTTTCCTGATTTGTCAAAAAAGATATGGCGTTCTAAGGCTTTAAAATTCCATGTCGTTCCTTTATCAAAAAAAGGTTTTGCCCAAACAGCGAATTCTTTTTTAGTCCAATTTTCGGTAGCATCTGTGCCAATATAAATCGCATCTGAATTTAAGACACTAAAATAAGCGTCAAATTTTACCTCAGCTGCAGCTTTATGCCAAGCATCTAAGGTCTGATTGATTTTGTTTTTGTCGGTTTGTGCATTCGCGAAAGCGGTAATAAATAGAAGGAGTAAAGCAATTTTTTTCATGAGATATAAATTTAAAGTTTAAAGATATTATTTTTTTTAAACCATATAAGTTATTTAAGAAGTCAAAGAATATGCAATTTTTGCCACAAAGACACGAGGGCGCAAAGTTTATTTTAAGATTCTTGGTGACTTTGTGCCTTTGTGGCATTTGTAAGTAAAGGGAATTTTTTTGCTCAATTAAATATAAAATATCTTCCCGATCTGCGGGAGAAAAAAATCACGTTTTTGCAACATTTAAAATTCATTAACAAATAACTTTAAATGAACTTACATTACTTATAGGATTTAAATTCAAAAAACAAGTATATTTGATTGATCTTAAATAATACCCCAATGAATGCAAAAATACTTCTAAGCTCGCTAGCAGTTACTTCTTTACTTTTTATTTCCTGCAAAAAAGAATTGGAACCGCAGGAAAGTACAGCAACATCTGAATTAGTAAGGTTAGGACTTGCAAAAGATACAACTAAAGCTGCTGCGCCTGTGGTGCAAAATCATGCAGCAAATCCAAATACCGTTTTAAGTGACACCAAAGGAATCAATCCAGCGCACGGACAGCCGGGCCATCGTTGCGATATTGCAGTTGGAGCGCCTTTAAATTCGGCACCCCCACAGCAAGGTCAGGTTGCGACGCAAACAGGACAAACGGTAAAAGTTGGCCAGCCTCAAGTGGTAACCACTACGACAGTTCCTGCTAAAACAGCAAAAGGAATGAATCCGCCACATGGACAGCCAGGACACAGATGTGATATTCCGGTTGGAGCACCTTTAAATTCGCCTCCAGCAAAAAATACAACAACAACCACAAATACAGCACAAAGCGGAACGGTTACACAAAACTTTTCGGTAACACCTCCGCCAGCATCAAATCCAGTTCCGGCATTATTGAGTACCGAAGGAACAGAAGCGACTGTAGCAGACGGAATGAATCCGCCGCACGGAAAACCAGGTCACCGCTGCGATATTGCCGTTGGCGCTCCGCTTCCTAAATAGTTTATAAACCATATAAGTGATATAAGAAAATTTAAAGTTTTTTTATTCTTACTGTAAACAAACAAAGCCTCAAAGTATGAACTTTGAGGCTTTGAATTTTTAGAAAATTTAAGTTTTTATCATTTATTTAATAAAAGCACGAAGCCGCAAAGTATATATAAACTTTGCGGCTTCGCGTCTTTGCGAGATTAATTCATTTCAGTAAAAAACTAAAAATGAACTTATATCGCTTATATGGTTTAAAAATTAATGTTCTTTTATTTTTTCGAAAGTGCTAGTCAACGATTTTTTTACTTTAGCCAATGCACCACTGAAAGCTTTTTCAAGCGATTCGGCGTGTTCTGTAACCGTTATAGGCTGTAATTTTACAGGGCGGACTTCAATCACACATTTTTTGTCATGCAAGCTGAATTTTTCGCCGTTTTCATCACCAAAATGAATCTCGACACGGGTAATTTTATCTTGAAAACGATCTAAACTTTTTTCAACTTCTGAAGAAAAATAACTCTCTAATCTTGCACTTCCTTCAATGTTTTTGTCTGTATTGATTTGTACTTTCATAACGGATAATTTTTTAATGATTCATTCTCAAACTTATCGATTTTACAACTAAAAGACAAGTAGGTTAAGGAAATATTATGAAATATTAAACGATTTATTTTTCAATTTTGTAATTTCGATTGGTGAAAATATACTTATAGTATTTTAATTTATAAACGAAGAAAAAACTTACAATTTATTTTTGTTTTTTATATCTTTGTCGTTCAAAACTTTCAGATAATGATACAACAAAAAAGATTTGCCCACGTGGTATGCTGGCGGTATTGGAAACAACCGCGACGCTCTGAAAGGCGTTGAGCAGCTAATCCATGTGGGTTTTATACTCTCAAAACTTTCAGATTATGAGTACAAACACCCTTTCCAAAGAAACCGAATTAAGATTAGCTGAATTCTTCAACACTTCAATTGATTCGAAAAGTATGGCGAAAACCCTTAGACAAGTAAATTATATTCTTGCCTTAAACGTAATGCACGAAAACGAATTTCTGCAACAAGAAAATATCAATCTGGATTAAAGCTTTTACTGGCTGAATAAATTGGCCGAGATTCTGGATCCTTATTTGGAGGTTGAGTAGAATTTTTAGATTTAATGGAAAAGCCACTGGGAAGTGGCTTTTATAATTTTGATATGATATTATTCGGTTAACGTATCGATAAAATCATAATAAGAATTAATTTTCTTAAAATCAATTTCGTAATTTTCAATATCAATTTTCCTAATTTCGACAGAATCAATCCCTAATTCTAGAAGCATTTCGTATGTAACTAATTTCCCTTCGGGAATTTTTAAAATATCCCTCAAAATCCATTCTCCTAGTTCTTTATTAGGATTGCTCATTAAGCCTTTCCCTTTATTGATTGTTTGACCTTCAATATTTACATTGAAGCCCTGACACATACTAGCGACTAAAATTTTGCCATTTGGCAGATGAAGATTAAAATTAATTCCTTTTTCATTCGGTGGGAAAAAGTTTGGAAATTCATGGTGAATTATAGCAGGCACTGGAATGTATACTTCATTTGGATGTCTTGATCTACCTCCTGCATTCCATTGATTTAATCCACTATTTTCAGCAACTTCTCTTTGTCTCGTAGAAAATAAAGGTAAAATGACAAACTCTTTCTCTTCATTACTTTGAACAAAATCAAGTTTATTGTTGTTAAAAATGTTTCTTAAAACTTCATATGGATCTTTTAGGACTTCAATTTTTAATTCAATTTCATTAATTGTATTAAAGCGCTTAAATAAAGTACTTTTACTTAAATTGAAATTGTATTCATGAATTTTATCATTAAAAGAAATTGAATTAGCATTTAATTTGATATCTGTTATCTGTGCTACATCTATGAAATCCATTTTTTCTTCAAAAATCAAAAATCTGTCAGCTTCCCTTGTGACACAATGATAAGCAAGATCATCAATCGAATGAATCGCTTTTGTTGACTCAAGTCTTTTATTTCTTAAAGATGAAATGTAATGTACAAAATCTTGTGGTTTTTTTTCAAGTTCCCTATAGTCAATTCTGTCTTTATTGAATTCAGCAATTTTTTGTAAAGTTTTGCCATTATTGTTTAAGTAAGTTTTTAAACCAATTCCCATAGAATCCTTCGAAGCGTCTGCTGAACTATCGCCTCTAGATAAATTATCAGCCTCAAAAGCTTTGCAAAAAATGTTTTCTGCGGCTCTATAATATAAATATGGAACATTGCTATCTGAAAAAAGATTTGATATACCTCCTACAATTTTCAATAAATTATAATATTCTTTTATGTTTTCTTTAGGCTGATTTTTTAAAAACATAATTTCATTACTTAATGATTTCTATAATATTATTAGCTATTCTTTCGATTAACGTTGTTGTTACGGAATTTCCAGCCTGCATATATAATTTACTGTTAGCAATATTAGGCAAAATATATCTATCCATTGGATATCCTTGAAAAGCAAAACATTCTTTTGGAGTTAATTTCCTAATGCCATAGTCATCAAGAATTAAAGGAACATTATGTCCTCCTGTTCCCATATTAGCTGTTAGAGTTGGGCAAACTTGGTTTTTGTTTTCTCTAACA
Organism: Flavobacterium sp. 38; assembly: GCF_057799715.1. Lineage (NCBI taxonomy): Bacteria > Pseudomonadati > Bacteroidota > Flavobacteriia > Flavobacteriales > Flavobacteriaceae > Flavobacterium > Flavobacterium sp. 38. The sequence goes on from NZ_JBYNWZ010000001.1 coordinate 939,632, forward strand.
TAAACTCTTCTCCATTGATATATGGTATCTTTTGAAGTAATTGTTTTTTCTAACTCAGGATAGTATTGGTGATCTTTTTTATAATAAAGGTTATCTGCTTGTTTTCCTTTTTCTAAAATATCATGGATTGTTTTAGTTAAAGGAATAGGTTCTGGAAATTTAAAATCTCCATGATTTGGTACTTGTTCTTTGTCAAACGCTACAATAAAGATACGTTCTCTATTTTGAGGAACATTTGCATGTGTAGAAGAATTTAAAACTTTTGTATATGCTTTATAGCCAAGTTTTTCTTCTAATATTTCTAAGATCACTTTAAAAGTATTACCCTTATCATGAGAAACTAAATTTTTCACATTTTCTAAGAAAACTACTTTTGGTCTTTTTGTCTCAATGATCTTTTCTACATCAAAAAAAAGAGTTCCTCGAGTATCTTGAAACCCTTTTCTGTTTCCAGCAATAGAAAAAGCTTGACAAGGAAATCCTGCACATAGAACTTGAATATCATCTGGAATGTAGTTTTTCGTAGAATCTTTTGTGATATCGCCAAAAGGAATTTCACCAAAATTTTCACGATATGTTTTTTGCGAATCTATATTCCATTCACTAGTGTAAACACATTTACCACCTAAATTTTGCAAGGCAATTCTAAAACCTCCAATTCCTGCAAATAGGTCAATAAATTTAAAAGTATAGTTTTCGGGAGTAGGAAATGGAACATCTTCCACTTCAAAAAGTAATTGTTGTAATGCAGAATCAGAAACCATATTTAGTTTCTCTTCTTCATTTTTATATTCAACAATTTGTTTGATGTATTCAGCAGCTTCTTCTTCAAAATGATCCTTAACACCATTATGATAATTATGCAGATAATGTGTAACAACGGCTTTTCTATTATCGTCTTCTTCTACAAAGCGATTTTTAAATTTTTTGTTATCAAATTCGTCAATGTTGATCTTTTCTTCTCCCGTCATTTTGCGCTAAAATTAGTGGTGCAATTTATGAATAATAATCCAAAATCAGGAATTATATTTTCCACAAACTGTATTTGATAAAAGGCAATTATTTGGTTACCCCTTCTCCCTCTTCCCCCACTTAATCTTCATCTTCCCCTCATTATCATAAGCAATAAGATGCAGGACAATACCACGTTCGCGCACGGCTTTTCGTTCGGCTTTGGTGGCGAGTTTGGCGTCGTTTTTAGAATTTCGTAGCGGAACGGTGAGGGCGAGATTCGTGCCTCGGCCGAAAGAATAAATGCCTTCGGCGTCAAGGTTGAGAACGCTGGAACTTATGGTGAGTTTGTGGACATCAATTTGTTCTCCGCGAAGATTGAGCGAACCCGATAAATCGCTGAAAGTAATATTCTCTACATCTCGAAGCGGAAAAGCAAATTTGCCGACTTTCATAATTGGTTCAAAGTTGAGCAATGCGCCTTGATTGACATTAAAGTCCAATTTTCCTTTCATCGAATTGACGATTAAATCGCCTTTACTGCTCATTAAACCCACGACATTGGCATTGCTTGTTAATCGGCCGCGAATATTTTTCGGACTAAAAGATTTGATTCCGAAGTTGTTGAACGATCGTAAAAAACTGGCAATATCTACGCGGTTTACCTGAGCATTCGAACTAAAAACATAATGATTGCCGCTTGGCTGTACAGAACCGCTAAAATTGATGCTTCCGCCAGAGGTTTGCAGGGTTCCGTTTTGGAGCAGCACTTTAGAATTGAGCATTTGCAAAGTCGCTCGGGTGTTTGTTGCCGTTAATGATCCGTAAGTGATTTTGTCTGCTTTGAGGTTAATTATTGCCGTACATTTATCAATTACCGGTTTTAGCTGCGTCATAAAATTGACATTTCCCTTAACGGGCTTTTTCTGTGCTATTTTCTTTTGAGCCGGACTTTGTTTGAGTACGCCCAAGAATTGTTTTACATCGATATGCGGACAATAAATATTCCAGTTTACCACCATTTTTTCTGGCGCATCATAATAGAGATTCAAGAAATTATCGATTTTTCCATCAATGCGGATGATATTATTTTTGTGTTTGTAGGCAATCTTTTTAATGTAAAGCGCCTGTTCGGTAAACGATAATTGCACGTCAGTTTTTTCGGCCCTGATATTCTTCGGAAAATAATCAAAAGTTGTGTCGTCAATGTCAACATCGCCTGTAAAACGTGGTCTGTTGATATACAAATTGACAATATCAAACTGAAATTTTAAATTGGCTTTGGCATGACCGCTTTCAAAATGAAGAATTTTATTGTTGGCCATTCCGTTAAGTTTCGAAACGTCAAAATCGGCGTTTACAACTCCTGTTGCAATTGGTTTTTCGAGATCATTGATAACGGCTTGGGCAATTGTTAGAGGAATAGTCTCGTATTCTGCTTTAAAATGCGTTAAAATAATAGCAGAGTTTGGGTCGCTGAAACCTTTTTCGGGTTTGAAATTATTGGTAAAAATTCCTTTGAAAGAGCAATTAGTAAACAAACCATCAGGAATCGTCAATTCGTTGTTTCTAATGTCGGCCTGCACCACAATTTTTGGGTCGCCTTCTACATTCAGATCGCCTTTGATGTCGCAGTTGACCTTAATCGGTTTCTTTAAATCGAATTGATTAAGCTTCGAACTGATGTTTGCCGATAATAAATTGGAAGCATTTCGCCATAAAATATCCGTTCCGATATTGATTCCGAAAAGCGAATTTCCTTTTCCGATATTAAAGAAAGCTGCGATATCAAAAGTGTCAGAACCAATTTTAAGGTTTTTGGTATGAATGTCAATTTTCTGATTGCTTTCAGAGTACGAAATGTCAAATTTGCCTTCGAGCACTTTTTCTTTAGCAAAACTTCCGTGAACGGTATTAAAAGCGAGACTATTGATTTTGGTTTTCAAAAACAGATTCGTCTGCCAGTTGTCATTATCATAATTTACTTTAGATTCTAAATTTGCCACATCAAAATCAAACAATTTATGTCCCAAATGGTTGTCGATAATTACATGAACTCGGTTGAGGTTGATTTCGTCTATTGTCGTTTCTGGCTTATCTGTATTGGTTTGCGGTTTTTTCTTTTTTGGTTTGAAAATATTGACATTAGAATAACCGTCTTCAGCTTTATAAATATAAATATCGGCGTCGTTAATTAAGATTTTATGAATATTAATTTCGTGCTGCAGTAAACTCCAGATGTTTAAACGCGCTTCTATTTCTTTTGCTTTCAGTAAAGTATGTTTGTGGCTCGGCCATTTATTGTCTTTAATTTCGACCTCATTAAGCGCAAGCGTAAAATTGGGAAAACCCGTCAGAAATTTATAATGAAAATCGGTTACGTGAAATTTGCCATTGATATTTTCATTGATTTTGGTATTGACTTTGGCTATAATTTCGGTTTTATTTTGGTTGAAGTAAATCGACAGGGCTCCGCAGGCAAGTAGGAGTATAGCAAATAATCCCAAAATAAAAAATCCGAAGCGTTTGGCATATTTTTTAAAACGTTCAGATTGGAAAAAGGTCTTTATTTGAAGTAAAGTTTCCGGCATTAAAATCAAATTTGTTGACATTAAAGATACTATAAAAATTTAACTTTAATTTAAATTTTTGATATTCAAATTAATACGAACTTTATAAATAGAACAAAAATGTATTTACAGTATATAATTAATGACAATACATTTATAATGAAAACTAATTTAGTAATGGTGTTTGATTTGTTTTAAATTTTTAAATTTGTACTGTAGTTTGAAAGTTAATAATTCAGACATAATTTAATCTTAATATATTATGGCATTAGCAATAACAGATGCTACTTTTGATGAAGTAGTTTTAAAATCAGATAAACCAGTAATGGTAGATTTTTGGGCAGCATGGTGTGGTCCTTGTAGAATGGTTGGTCCAATCATTGACCAATTAAGCGAAGAGTACGCTGGTAAAGTAGTTGTTGGTAAAGTAGATGTAGACGCTAACCAAGAATTTGCTGCAAAATACGGTGTGCGTAACATACCAACAGTTTTGGTTTTCCAAAACGGTGAAGTTGTAGGTAAACAAGTAGGAGTAGCTCCGAAACAAGCCTACGCAGATAGTTTAGACGCTTTGTTGTAATCTCCAAAGATTGCAATTGATATAAAAGAGGTTTGACGAGAGTCAAGCCTTTTTTATTGGGCTGTTTTTTTTTGCCACGAATTATTTTTTTTCGCCACGAATTCACGAATTGACGCTAATTTTTTTACTGCATGAATTTCTCGAATTTTTATAATGAAAGTGAAGCTTATTTTTTTGCCACAGATTACGCAGATTAAAAAGGATTTTTTCGCCACGAATTCACGAATTGGCACTAATATTTTTGTGTAATTGAATTTCGCAAATTGAGTTTTTCTTAAAGCATAACAATAATTCGTGAATTCGTGGCGAAAAACCTTCAATTCGTGGCGAAAAACCTAGAATATCAATGTAAAAGTAACACCAGCATTTGGTTTGGACGAGACTTCAATTTTGCAGTTTATGGCGTTGGCCAAATCGCGAATTAAATGTAAACCCAAGCCCGATTTGATTCCGATTACTTCAGATTCGTCGTAAAGGGCTTTGAATTTTTCCTGTGTGCCACCTGGGCCGTTGTCGGTAATAGAGAGGAAGTTTTTTCCGTTTTCCTGCCAGGCTTTCCAAATAATTTGTGCGTTTGGTGTTTTGTCTAAAGCTTTTATGGCGTTTCCGGTTAGGTTTCGCATTATGGTTTTTAGATAATTTTCGTCGGTTTCTAGAATGATGTTTTCCGGGTTTTCGAATATAATTTCGACATTCTCTGCGCTCGAAAAATGCTTTTGGATTTCATAAAAAATAGAAGAAACAGTTGTTTTTCTCGGTTGAGGTTTAAAATTCTCCATTTGGCTTTTGCTCCAAAGTAGCATATCTTCCATAGAATCCAATAGATTTTCGGCTCCAGTCGTAATTTTGGTCTGCATTCTTAGTGCGGTTTCTTCGTCTAATAATTCTGGATTTTCTTTTTGAAGATGAAGAAAATGAATCAGATTTGAAATTGGACTTCTCAAATCATGATTCAGTATGCTAAAGAAACGTGCCTTTATTTTATTGGCTTCATCCAATTCCTGATTCAACGCCTGAAGCTTCAGATTGGTTTTTTTCCTGATCTGGCTTTGTCTCCATAACAACAATCCGATAATGAAAACCAGAATAATTCCTGCGGTCAGGAAAATACGCTGTTGTCTGGCATCTTCAATCTGAATGTTTTTAATGGCATTTTCGGTCGAAAGATTCTTGATTTCCTGCGCTTTGGTTTTGTTCTGAAATTTAGCTTCTGCATTGGCAATATTTTGCTTGGCAGATTCAGCCATCATTTCGTCGTTGTTTTTGCTGTAGATTTCGTTGTAATAATAGGCTTCTTTCCATTGTCCGAGTGCGGCGAAACTTTGAGAGAGTCTTTTGTTGATGTTGACAAACGATTCTTTATCATATTTTAAGGCATTTACAGAAGCTTTTTTTAAGGTTTCAATGGCTTTTTTGTACTCTCCTTTTTCATACAAAACTCTTCCCATTATCGCATTGGCTTCCATAATAATATCCTCATCATTGGATTTTTTTCCTAATAAAACCGCTTTTTTAGCATACAAATAAGCGGTTTGTGTCTGGCCGTCGTTGACATAATATTCCGACAGACTTCGGTTAGCATAACTTAGATTGAGAAATAAAGAATCTTTGGGTGTAGGATAAGTATAGACTTGGTTGTAATATTTTTGAATGCTGTCTTTTTCTTTTAATGAACCATAACAATGCAGGTAATAATTGCATAAAAAAGCGTTGACATAAGGAGAATGAATCGTATATTTTTTGGTTTCGTTCAAATATTCGATTGCCTTTTGATATTGTTTCATTCTCGTATAAGCACTCCCGATTTGAAGATAGGAAATGCCAATATTTTCCACATTAACGTTATCTTTTTTAAGCAGTTTTTTATACGAAATCGCTTTTAATTGGTAACTGATAAAAGTCTCGTATTGGGCATTATCCTGATAATATTCGGCTAAACTTCCATACAAAACAGCTTTTGTATAATTGCTTTTGGTAGTATCGACAACCTTTTTAATGTATTGGGCTAAAAATTTACTTTTTACAGTATCCTGAACCGAATAATAAGCGTAGTTCAAACGCATTAAAACGGTGGTTTCATTTTTTAAATGGCGCGCTTTTCGAGCATATTTCCATGCGTTTTCATAATTTACTAGCGCATTCTGATACTGATTGTTGCTAAACTCATACGCAAGTCCTTTTTGAATATAAAAACGGCTTTTATAAGCATTCTGGTTTTTAGCGATTAAAATACCTTTGTCTGCAGCGCTTATTAGTTTTGAATAATCTTCTTTTTCTAAAAGTTGGGTAGTATATCGAAGCCAGACTTTCAGTTTTTCGTCTGTTGTTTTATAACGCGCTAAATTAGGTTCCTGCTGTGCAAAAGCATTCCAAGAAATGAAAAGTAAAAGCAGTAGCCCTACGCTTTTCATGCCATTAAGTTTAGGTTTTCCTTATAACTTCTTCCAATCGGAATTACGGCATTATTATTCAAAATGATTTCGTTTGAATTGATTTTCTGCACATATTGCTTCTGTACGGCGTAGCTTCTGTGAATACGAACGAAGGACTGAAAATGATTTTCTTTCAGCAAATTTCCGATACTCGATAAAACACAATGTCTTTTCTGATTTGTCACCACCAAAGTATAATCTTTAAGCGCTTCGAGATACAAAATTTCGTGAAGTTTTACTTTAGTCTGTTCGTGACCTTCTTTTATATAAATGGTATCGCCGCCAATGCTGGCTTCAAAAAGAGAAGCTTTGAGTTTTATTTCCATAAACTCTTCGATCCGATTTATAGTTTGGGTAAAACGATCCAGTTTTAAAGGTTTTACGATAAAATCTAAAGTTTCGATTTGAAAACTTTCTACCGCATGTTCGGGATGAGCGGTAATAAATACGCAGACAGGAACTTCTAATGCCTGTTTTCTAAATTCAATTCCGTTTAATCCTGGCATATCGATATCCAGAAACAGAATGTCAATTTTTTCTTTTTCTAAAAAAGGAACTGCCTCTTCAGCCGATTCAAAAACGCCAGCAATATCTAGAATAGGAAACTTCTTGGCATAAGAAACCGCCGTAAGCCTGTCTATTTCGTCATCGTCAACAATAATACAAGAGTATTTTTTCATCATCAAACTGTCTTTGAATTGCAAAAGTAGGTCGTCTGTCTATTTAAAATGCCGTTCGTCTATTAGCGGTTTTTTCACAGAATTTAATCCGGCAACTTTGTCCTGTAAATCTATCATAAATAAACAAAACTGCCTTTGTGATAGTTGCAAAAATAAAAGCTATTAAGTTAAAAAAGAACTATTTAATTAAATTTTTTAAACCAAAATGTTATGAAAACTTTTAAGTCAATTTTTTTCATTTTTCTAATTTCAGTTTCAATAATTTCCTGCAGCTCAGATGACGGTACCGATGGAGTAAATGGAGTCGACGGAGCACCCGGAGCGCAAGGACCAGCCGGAACAGCAAATGTAATCTATAGCGGCTGGATTAATGCGCCAGCAGGAACACCAGAAACAATAGACGGAACGTCAGGATTATCTACTTCTTTTGCTGTTCCGCAACTTACGGCAGACATTATGGCTAAAGGAACCATCTTAGTATATATGTCTTTTGGATCAGGAGTTAATGTTTACACACTGCCTTACACTTCAACAGCTGGCGGATATGCAAATACAATTACAGCCATTGCAAGCCTTAATACAATCAAAATTTTCCGATTTAAACATGCGGCTGACGGAACAACAGTTGGACTGCCATCAACTCTTACCTATCGTTATGTCTTAATTCCTGGAGGCGCGGCAGCTGCTACAGCAAAAACAGCAAAACTGGATTATGCTAAAATGAGTTACGAAGAAGTTTGCGCGCATTTTAATATTCAACCTTAACTAAATCAATTTAAATAAAAACTAATCTAAAAATAATATACCATGAGAGCTTTTAAAACTTTTATTACCGTTCTAATTATTACTCTTTCTGCAGCTTGCAGTAGTGATGATGACAAAGACAATACGCCAAAATTTGAAACTGAAAATCCGCTTGCGGCTTATTATACTGCGACAGGTTTTACTACCGTTTCCAATTTTATTAACTCAGGAGATTACGAATTCGGACTTGTATTTACGCCAACCGTAAAAGGAAAAATAAACGCTTTAACTTTAAAGCTTCCCGCGGCAAACCCGACGATTCGGGTAACAATCTGGGATTTTGCTTCTAAAGCAGTTTTACGTTCTGAAACTGTAAACGTAGTTACTGCAGATGTGCAGGTTACAAAAGAAATTAGCGAACTGGCTTTAGAAAAAGACAAAAAATACATGATTACCATGAACTCAAATGATTGGTACAAAAAGAATAAAGCAGATAATTCTAACGTAACGTATCCAATTGTGGCGGGAAATATCACAATTAATGAGTACAGATGGCTTTCGGGAACAGCACAAACATTCCCAACTATGGTGTCTTCAAGCTACAATGCGGGAGATTTAAGCTTTGATTTTCAACAAACAGAATAATTCTTTTTTTGGATAGCTTTTGAATTAGTAAAGGAAAAGGTTTGACAATCGTCAGACCTTTTTCGTTTGCAATGTAATGCCGGTTATTTTAAGCGCAAAGTTTTTTTATTTCTATATGTTTTTAATCGCGCAAAGTCGCAGAGACGCAAAGATTTTTCTACTTAATTTTTTTAACAAACTTGGCGTCTTTGCGACTTTGCGAGAATTTTTTTGGACTCAAACAAAACTAAAAGAGAAAAAGTTCGCAAAGCTTTTAAAACTTTGCAAACTTGTCCTTGAAAATGGTATGCAGCTAAACTAAATTAGTGATTGTGTGTTTCGCTGTTTTCATAACCTAAAACCGTAATCATATAAGGAGTGCTAGAAACTTTAGTCTTTTTGATTGCCGATGTAGAAAGATTTAACCGCAATAATTCTCCGCTTGTTGGCGAAGTAATGTACGCAAAACGGTCAGTTACTGCCATTTGTGGTTTTAAAGTCGCATCTGTTGCCGTTTCTGAAGTTGCTTTAACTTCTTTTACAACTTGTAAACTGCTGATGTCGTAAAGTTTGAAATCTCCTGAATGCAATAAAACAGCCAGTTTTTTATGATCGTAACTCACTTTGCATTGCATAATCGTTGTATTCGCAATGATTGGTTTTACCGTATTAGCCACAACATCGATTAAATAAGCGCCTTTTGCAGCCGTGTAGCCAATGAATTTTCCAGCCGAAGCGGTTTCTAAAATACTTCCAAACCAAGCTGTTCCAAAATCAGATGGATGCTCTATTAGTTTTTGGTTTCCGTTGCTTTCTACAACCAAAATTCCGCTTGACGAACCAAAAACAGCGTAAACTCCGTCTGAAGCATTTCCGTGAATTCCTTTTGTAGCAATTTTAGCATCAAAAAGTGTTTTTCCAGAATTGTCAATAATTTTTACTTTTTCTGGAAGCGTTCCCGTAACCGAATTGTCTTTTACCGTAATTGCATAGGTTCCGTTTGTAAAAGTTGCCATTGCGCCGTGATGCGCCAATAAACCTGCGTTAATGTTTTTGAAAGTCGCTCCAGCTTTGTTTACATCAGCTTCTTTACCCACAGAAAGCGTTCCGTCTCCGTCGTTAAAAGTCAGGATTTCTCCGATTTTACTTTTAAAATGAGTTGGTTTTAATGCGCTTGTCGCTAAAATTCCAAATTTCGGAACATCATCAACATCAATATGGTCGCCGTGTAATTCCAGTCCGCTGTCGAAGGTTTCAACAAAATTATTGTCTCTGTGAACAATTCCTGCAAAACGTCCAGATTCTGTTGTGTACAAAGACGATTTCGCAAATTTTGCCGTAAAAGAACTCGTTTTCTCTTCATGCGGATCAAAAAGTGTCAGTTCTGTTGTTTTTTCGTCAGAAATTAAAACTCTAACAAATGTATGTTCTTCCGAAGTGTCATGATCGTGATCATGGTCGTCGTGATTGTCATCGTCGTTGCTGCACGAAACCGCAAAAAGCGACAAAGCAAATAAAAATAGCAGTTTGTAAAACTTGTTTTTCATTGTAATAAAGGATTTAAAATTTGTAAATAATTGATTTTGAATGGTACGCTTATCGCGAAATCGAAAACGGAATTTTCATAGAAACAATAATATTTCTTCCTGCTTCAGGAAGTTCGATAAGTCGGTAAAAGCTAGTGTGATTTAAATATCTCGTATTGAATAAATTCTGGATCTGAATATTGATGCTGATGTCCTCTTTTCCCGTTTTTACTTTAGCGCCCAAAGCCACATTAAAAACATGACTTTCGGCTGTTTTTTTCTCAGGTGGAACAATGTTGTTTTGTGCTGCTGTAAAACGATAATCAACAGAGAAATAAGAATCTTTTAAAAAGCTGATTTGTGGTTCGTAATTCAGTCCAAACAAAACCGAAGGCGGCGGAGAAAACGGAAGTGTATAGCCTTTTTTGCTTCCTGATTTTTGTTCAGAATACAAATATTCAGCCGCGATTTCGGCGCTTAAAGATTTGATGAAATAATAGCGCGTCTGCAATTCGGCCCCATAACGAAAAACTTTACTTTGCTCATATTCAAAAACCTGATTTCCTGCTCCGTAATAAATATCATGCGCTGGGGTTGGATTCAAGTAAATGAAATTCGGAAAATAATTCACAAACGGCGTCAGCTGAAAAGACCAGTGGTGTTCTTTCCACTCCATCCCCAAATCCAGTTGATACGAACGTTCCGCATCCAGATTTGGATTTCCTTTTTCGAATCGGAAATAATGATAATTCACTCCGTTTGAAGCCAGTTCCTTCGCAATTGGCATTCTAAAACTAGATCCTAAATTCGCTTTAAGCGAAAGTTTTCCAGGATTATAATTGATTCCCGCCGACCACGTAAAACTGTCAAAAGTCTTCGTTAAATCCTGAGAACGCTGCAAATATTCCATCTGCGTCTGATTGTTTTCTGTAACAGGACTTTGAAACCAATCGTAATATGATTTCATTTTAATTTTGCCATAATCGTAACGAACAGCGCCGTGGAGAAACCATTTTTCGTTCAGTTCCATTTTATCATAAACAAATAAACCCGCATTAATTTGGTTGAAAGCCGGAATCAAAAAACTCCATCCGTTAATGGCATTTTCTTGAGAAACCACATTAGTTCCAACAGTAATTTGATGGCGATTAACAGCAAATTCATCTTTAGCAGAAAACGACCAAACGTCTTTATCGTACTGACGTTCGAGATCTTGTGGCGCGTACATATCTTCAGGATAAATTGGGGGCATATAACCGTGATTTACATAATGGCTCCATTCTCTTCGAAAGTTTTTCTGAAAACCAATTTGCGTTTCAAAAGCATGATTTCTCCAATTGAAAGAAGTTGTATTACTCACCTTTAAATGGTTCACCTGCTGATACGGCATCAAAATATCGCGGCTCGATTTATCGTGCAATTCGGTATCGACATTTCGAGGTTCGAGTCCGTGCGCATTCGCGAAAAAACCGCTTTTGGTGTAAACATTACTGAAATAAAAAACAGACTTCAAGTTTTCTCCAGAGTAACCCGTGCTCAAATGAAAATCGAGTTCGCGCCCAGCCGTATTCCGTAAATGATTTTTGTATAATGGAACTTCGTAACTGTAAACTTGCACCTTATCAGTCGGAACACGATAATCACCATAATCCATAGCCGTTACCCGCGTGTCGAAGAACCAGTTTTCATTTCGTCCAAATAAATTAAGCGAACTCCCAAATTGTGCATTGTTGCTTTTTCCCGTAAGATCGACGCTTCCGCCAAAAGTATTTTGGAATGGAAGAGGAAGCGGTTTAATGTTTATTGCGCCGCCCACAGCATCAGATCCGTAAATAAATGAAGAAGGGCCTTTTATGATTTCTACTCTGTTTACCGCATATTGGTCAATTTCCAATCCGTGATCGGCGCCCCATTGCTGGCCTTCGTGTTTTAAACCATTTTCGACCACAATAACCTGATTAAAACTCAAGCCTCGAATAAGCGGTTTTGAACCTCCAGAACCAATCGAAATAGTTTTAACTCCAGGCAATTTCTGCAAAGACTGCATGAGGCTTCCGCCAAGATTACGCTGAATAAAACTGCTGTTCACCGTTTCTACATTCAACGATTCTTCTTTTTTGCGTTTTTCGGCAGCATTTCCGTTTACCAAAACTTCTTTCAATTCTTTTATTTCAGGCTTTTTTTCTGAAGGCTGATTTTGAGAAATAACTTCAGTTGAAACCAATAAACTGAGGAGTAAAAAACAAGATTTCCAAAAAAGGAATTGGGCATTCTTCATTAAATCCGATTTATAAAATTTTAATACTTAAACCTTTCAGCGTCTGCCAGCCTTCTTTGTCCGTCAAACGGATCATAAAATGATAATCGCCTGGATCAACATCCGCTGGAATTGAGATTTGTGCCGTTGCTTCATAACTTTTCACACCATCGGGAATGGTATAATTGTTAATGAAAAGCATTGGTTTTACAGGTTTTTTTATGGCATCCATTTCGCAGCTTTCCACTTCTGTACTATGTGTGTGATGATCAAAATTGTGATGAATGTCTAAGCTGTACGAACCCAATTCGACATTATCACTAAAATTGGTTTTAAAAGTGAATGTTTTTCCGCGTTCGATTGTACTGCACTGAATCGGAAATGCATCTGTTGTACTGTAGATTACAGGATATTCCGTATCGATTTCAGCGTTATCGCTGGAGCAGGCAGAAATAAAAGCAAGAGCCAAAATGCCTAATAATAACTTTATCTTTTTCATTTTTTCTGATTTTTAATTAAAGGGCAAATGGCAAATCGATCGATTGAGAAAAATTGATGTTGTACGTCGTATTTTTATACAAAACCAAGAAAGTATAATCGCCTGCAGCCCAAGATTTGTTAGCAATTAAATCCTGACCAACAGGAACATTGTTGTCTTTTGCAGCGCCAATGGTAAGTTTTGGAGTTTCTCTCGTAAACTTGGTACCATCCCAAGGAACATTAGAGAACTGACTCGCATCGGCTACATTTTTATGTTCGAAAACATCGTAAACAATCACTTTGCTAAAATCAATCTGATCTACGCTTTCTGGAGTGTGTTTGATGTTTTTATTAATTAAAAGCAAATACATAATTCCGTCTCCTTTTACACCTTCAAGCGTTACCTGAGAACTGAAAATGTCGTTGTTTTTGTACTTGGCATCAGGATTGGAAAATTTGCCTTTTCGGTACATAAAAGCATCATTTATAAAAACCGTAAATACCGATGCTACAGGATTTACAGGAATATTTTCTAGTTTATAGATCGTTAAGTTTTTCTTTACCTCGAGTTTGCTTCCGTTTTGGTCGTTTACAATAATGATGAAATCATATTTTCCTTCCGCAGCGTCTTCTGGAATATCAAAATGTTTGTGAACGGTAGCGTTTTTTGCACCCGCATATTGCGTCCAAGTAATTTCGTGCGACCAAACTTTAGAATAGGTTTCACCGCTTCTTTGAACAATTTTTACCTGTACATTTTCGATTTTATCAGCTGCAGTGACTTCAGCATTAAAATGGAAATCTGCGCCAATAGTTGCCGTTTCGTTGTTGCCAAGACCCAATTCGATTTTGTCGATTGTGGGAATAGCTTTTTCTGGTTCTGAATCGTCGTTGCTACAGCTTGTGAAAGCAAGAGCCGCAAAAACCGAAGCCAGAATGAGTTTTGTTGTTTTCATTTTTTCTGATTTGATTTTGACCATTTTATAAAGAGTATTTGGGTTACGTAAAAGGTTCAATGTGTCTGAGTCCAAGAAGGACGATACATTGAGGCGAAAGCCCCAGAGGACGAAATGTTTATAGAAATATAAATTTGCGTTTGATGAATAAGCCCCAGCGGGGCGACATATTTATAGAAATCGATTTGCCATTACAACAGAGCTCCAGCGGAGCGAAACATAAATAAACGGACCAAAAGCCTTAATTAAGCTTTAAGTGAGAATACAGAAATCGATTAAAAAGGGAAATAATTTTTGTGCGGAAAAAAGCAGTATCTCAACATCAAAAAATAGATTTTTGATGCAAAAATGAATTCAATGTAAAGTATTAACTTCTGAAAACAGATGTGATTGTTAATCGCTTTTTAAGATTTTAAATCATTAAAAAGGACAAATAACAAAAACAGCCGAACAATCGGAGCACAAAAATTAAAGTGTAAAAGCAGGAGGGGCTCGAAGTGAAAACAATGACCCTTTAAAAAATGCTAAATGCTGTTCGCTGTAGAAACTGAGATGTTTGACAGCAACATTATTTTTATAAAATTGAAAAACAGCAAATTCAAAAGTTCCGACAGCGCTGAATTTAAAATCGCAAATCGAACATTTATGAAACGAATGTAATTTTGCTTTGAACTGTGGCTTTTCTGAAATTGAAATTTCCAGTTTTTCTTTTGATAAATTGGTATCCAGAATATGCTCATACGAATGGACAGCCGGAAACAGTATTGCGAACAATACGATTAATGGCATCAGAAGATTGATATATTTAATTTTCTTTTTCATTCGTGAAGGTTGACTTCTGGACGAGTTTTTTGCTAATTAATGCAATAATGTTGCAAATATAGAAATCTTATTTTTAAATGCAATACTGTTGCAGTAATTGTTTGAAAAAAGCAGCTAATTTGCTATTTTAGCCAATCATATATTCCTTCAAAAATGAAATTTCGCTATAGCTTTCTCAGTTTTTTAATGACCATTACGATTGGATTTTCCCAATCCAAACCAAAAGAAAATATTGTTTTAGAAAACGGTGTTTCAGAGCAATTGGCGCATTTTAGAAAACAGCAGATTTCTAATTTGAAGTACGATCTTTCATTCGAAATTCCGAATCAGAAAAGCGAAGATATTGGTTCAAAATTGGTTTTAGAAGCAGCTTTGTCAGATGTAAGTCAGCCATTATATTTAGATTTTAAAGAGAAATCTCAAAACATAAAAACAATTGAAGCAAACGGAAAAAACATTGCGATTATTCATGAAAAAGGACATATTGTAATTTCTTCTCAGAGTTTGGTTTCAGGGCAAAATACAATCCAGATTTCGTTTATTGCTGGGAATTTATCTCTTAACCGAAACTATGATTTTCTCTACACTTTATTAGTTCCAGACCGCGCGAGTACACTGTTTCCGTGTTTCGATCAGCCCGATTTAAAAGCAACTTATAAATTAAGTTTAACTGTTCCGAAAGATTGGAAAGTTTTGGCTGGAGCAGAAGTGAAAAGCAAAGTTGAAAAAGGCGATTTTACTTCGTACACTTTTGGAGAAAGCGATAAAATGAGTACGTATTTGTTTTCTTTCGTAGCAGGAAAAT
The DNA here is from genome assembly GCF_057799715.1 of Flavobacterium sp. 38. Classification (NCBI taxonomy): domain Bacteria; kingdom Pseudomonadati; phylum Bacteroidota; class Flavobacteriia; order Flavobacteriales; family Flavobacteriaceae; genus Flavobacterium; species Flavobacterium sp. 38. Next base: position 955,059 of record NZ_JBYNWZ010000001.1, read on the forward strand.
TTGATAATGTAATGAAGAAACCAAGTAACATGGAAATGACGATGCTGTATAGGGAAAACAATCCGAGAAAGATTGAAATGAGTACTGATACGATTTTCAATTTGCATCAGCAGTCGATAGATTTTTTAGAAAAATATACCAAATATAAATTTCCTTTTCAGAAACTAGATTTTGCTGCAATTCCAGTTTTTCAATATGGCGGAATGGAACATGTTGGAGCGATTCAATACCGAGAATCGACTCTGTTTTTGGATAACAGTTCGACAGACAGCGAAAAATTAAACCGAGCGAAATTAATCGCACACGAAACCTCGCACATGTGGTTTGGCGATTTGGTAACCATGAAATGGTTTGATGATGTTTGGATGAAAGAGGTTTTTGCCAATTTTATGGCAGACAAAATCATGAATCCGATTTTCCCGAAAGTAAATCATAATCTGCAGTTTTTTACAGCGCATTATCCTAGCGCTTACGCGGAAGATCGCTCTTTAGGGACGCATCCGATACGACAACATTTAGCAAATTTAAAAGATGCTGGTTCGCTTTATGGCGCTATGATTTACAACAAAGCGCCAATTATGATGCGTCAGTTAGAAGCTTCGATGGGAAAAGAAGCTTTCCAGAAAGGAATTGAAAAATACATTCAGAAATACGCCAACGACAATGCCGATTGGAATAATCTCGTAGAAATTCTCGATGCCGAAACTCCTCTCGATATGAAGAAATGGAGCGAGGTTTGGGTAAACAAATCGGGAAGAGCTATTTTTTCTGATAAAGTGGAATTCGATAAAAACAATAAGATTAAAAGCTTTGAAATCAGTCAGAAAGCAGAAGACGGTTCGGACAATATCTGGCCTCAGATTTTCCAAATCGGATTGGTTTATAAGAATGAAGTAAAAGTTTTGACGGCAAATATTATAGATAAAAGTTTGGTTTTAAAAGAAGCCATCGGTCTTGAAAAACCACTTTTTATTATTTACAATTATAAAGGTTTTGGGTACGGAGTTTTTCCGCTTGACGGGAATTATTTAAATGCAATTTCAAGATTGAAAGATGAGGTGGCGAGAGCTTCGGCTTACAGTAATCTTTATGAAAATACTTTGGTTGGGAATGTTTCGCCAGAAAAAGCTTTTGATTGTCTTTTTAGAGGAATTCAATCGGAAGAAAATGAATTGGTTTTGCGAATGGTTTCAGGTAATCTGAATACAATTTACTGGAGATTTTTGACTGAAAAACAGCAAAATAAAGTCCAAAAGCAACTTGAAGATGTCTTGTATACCCGTTTAAACGAAAAATTATCAGCTAATATTAAAAAGACTTTATTCGTATTGTTTAGTTCGATTGCTTACTCAGATTCTGAAAAAGAGAAATTATTTAAAATCTGGAGCAAAGAAATTACAATTCCTGGATTGAAATTAAATGAAGACGATTACACCAATATGGCGATGAATCTGGCGATTTTTAAACATGAAAAAGCCAATCAGATTTTAGTGAAAGCTAAAATGGCGATGACAAATCCAGATAAAATAAAGCGATTTGAGTTTTTGATGCCTTCACTTTCTCAGGATGAAAACGTGAGAAATGCGTTTGTCGAATCTTTGAAAGACGATGCTAATCGTGAGAAAGAATCTTGGGTTTCTGTTGGATTGGCCAATGTAAATCATCCGCTTCGTCAGGACAGTGCGCAAAAATATCTTAGATTTTCACTAGATTTGGTAGACGAAATTCAGCGTACGGGAGATATTTTCTTTCCGAAAGACTGGCTGGACAATACTGTTGGAAAGTATTCGTCGAAATATGCTTTTGATGAAGTGCAGCGATTCTTAAAAGAAAACCCTAATTTTAGTCCGATCTTGAAGCGCAAATTATATCAAGCGACAGATTTGCTTTATAAAGCACAAAATATTAAAAAAGAAACCGAATGAAAATCGAAACAGAAATAGAGAAAGTCTCCAGTTTTCAGCATCTTGAAATGCTGGCAAACCAAGTTGTGGAAGGTTTTATTTCGGGAATGCACAAGAGTCCGTTTCATGGATTTTCGGCCGAATTTGCTGAGCATAAAGTTTATAACGCGGGCGAAAGCACCAAACATATCGACTGGAAATTGTTTGCCAAAACAGACCGTTTGTACACCAAACGTTTTGAGGAAGAAACCAATATGCGCTGTCATATTATTGTAGATAATTCGTCGTCAATGCATTATCCAGAACTGAAATCGAATCAGCCTTTTTATGAAAAGAAGATTGGTTTTGCGGTTTTGGCTTCGGCGGTTTTGATGAATATTTTAAAGAAACAGCGCGATGCTGTTGGTCTAAGCGTTTTCTCCGATCATTACGAATATTACGCTCCAGAAAAAGGAAGTGATCGCCATCATCGAATGCTTTTGAATAAACTGGAGCAATTATTAGAACAGCCAAAAGTCAAAAAAACGACTGATACCATTACGTATTTGCACCAAATTGCAGAGAAAATGCATCGCCGTTCGATGATAATTTTGTTTACCGATATGTTTCAATCGGCAGACGATGAGAAATTGTTCAACGCTTTGCAGCATTTAAAACACAATAAACATAAAGTCGTTTTGTTTCACGTGGTAGACAGCAAAACCGAATTGGAATTTGATTTTGATAATACGCCGCGAAAGTTTATTGACTTAGAATCAGGCGATGAAGTTTCTATTTTTGCCGATAATGTAAAAGAAGAATACGAGAAAAGGGCAGAAGCGTACTTTAAAGAATTGTCTTTAACTTGTGCGAAGAACCAGATTAAGTACGTTTCGGTTAATGTTGGTGATAATTTTGAAAAAATATTGACTACTTATTTGGTTGAAAAACAAAACTTTGGATAATATTTTAAATAAAAATTAAATATTTTTTATAAAAACACTTGCAGAAACGAAATTCTGTTATATCTTTGCAACCGCAATAACGCAGAGGTTTGGTAGTTCAGTTGGTTAGAATACATGCCTGTCACGCATGGGGTCGCGGGTTCGAGTCCCGTCCAGACCGCAATATTGGGAAAAGCCTTTCGTAACAGAAAGGCTTTTTTGCCCAAATACGGTATCTAAGATTAGTTGTGTTGTTTTGCTACGACTTTGTAACTCGTAGCTGGTTTAGTAGTTAGACCAATGAAAAGCTTTCCACTTTTGTGGATGGCTTTTTTGATTTAAGACCTTTTGTAAAAAGGTAAATTCCAATGATTTTGAAGTCTCAAAATTAAATTCCAAATTCCAATTTTCTCGAAATTATTTTACCGCAAAGTTCGCAAAGATTTTTACGCAGAGCACGCTAAGTTTTTTAAGTATGTTTTTATATAATAAAAAAGTTCGCAAAGCTATTTGGATAAAGCTTTGCGAACTTTGCGATTATTTGTGTCGTCTTAAAAAAACTTTGCGTGCATTGCGGTTAGAAAAAGCTAAGAATAAAGAAAATTCTTCTTTTTTGATAAAAACTTCAATTTTTAAAATATTGGAATTTAGCTCATTAAAAAATTATTAAATTTTATTTCTAAAAACCCTTGCAGAATCCAGTTTCTGTTGTATTTTTGCACTCACAATACAAGCAGGGTTTGGTAGTTCAGTTGGTTAGAATACATGCCTGTCACGCATGGGGTCGCGGGTTCGAGTCCCGTCCAGACCGCTTAGTTTTAAAAATGCCTTTCGAAAGAAAGGCATTTTTTTTGTTTATACTTAAAGCTTACTATTATGTTTTACGTTTATATTATTTATTCAAAAACTTTTGATGTCTACTATAAAGGCTTTAGTGAAAACGTAGATCAAAGATTGATATATCATAATGAAAATAGAAGTAAATATACGGCTAATAAAGGCCCTTGGAAATTAGTTTATTTAAAAGGTTTTGAAACTAAAAGAGAAGCTTTAATTGAAGAATTACGGTTGAAAAAATTGAATCGTAAATCAATTGAAGTTCTGATTCAAGACAGAAAATAAGTTGGTTAGAATACATGCCTGTCATCTCGTCTAGAGACGAGACGGGTTCGAGTCCTCTCGTTTCAAAACGAGACTTAAATTTAGAAAGTCTTTCCGTTATGGAAAGACTTTTTTTTTGGATTTAACCGCAAGGGGCGCTACGATTTACGCAAAGTTCGCAAAGGTTTTTTTTAATCTCGCAAAGTCGCAAAGACGCCAAGTTTTTATTTCACGCTCCCGATACCTATCGGGATTAAAAGATTTAAGCAGATTGCGCAGATTATTTTAAATTTATAATCTGCGAGAGAAACAGAAAATCCAATAATAATCTGCCCTAATCTGTAAGATCTGCGTGAAACAAAATCCTTATTTTTTGGAATTTAACCGCAATGGAAATTTTGCACATAATAACATCAGAACATAGCCCAAGGTTTCAACCTTGGGTGCACAATCAATATCACATCACGGAATCACAATACGTTTCCCAAGGGCGAGACCTTTGGCGATGGTTTTTCTTTAAAAGGAATTCGGAGAATCTTGTCATTTCGAACGGAGTGAGAAATCTTCGTGAGAAACTCTACAAAGATTGGCGATATTCTGTATCGAGCTACTTGTGAAGATTTCTCACTCCGTTCGAAATGACAAAAAATGGTAGAAAAATCCTTGTTTTTTTTGATTTAACCGTAAAGAAAAATTCACATAGAATATCAGAAAATAGCCCAAGGTTCAACCTTGGGTACGCAATCAATATCACATTACGAAATCACAATACGTTTCCCAAGGTTGAAACCTTGGGCTATGGTTTTTCTCTAAAAGGAATCTTGTCATTTCGAACGAAGAGAGAAATCTTCGCGAGAAAGTCTACAAAGATTGGCGACATACTACGTCGAGCTACTTGTGAGATCCTTCGTTTCTCAGGATGACAAAAATAAAAATAAACTTTTGCTTTCGAAGCTTAGGGATCGTGACTTGTGAGCATATTTGATTTTTTATAAAATAATCTGCGACATCAGCTTAAATCTTTTAATCCCGATAGCTATCGGGAGCGTGAAATAAAATAAATCCTTTTAATCCATATAATCTGTGGCAAAAAAAACAAAACTTGGCGTCTTAGCGACTTTGCGAGCATATTTCAACGCCTAATAAAGAATTTTAGCGAACTTTGCGTAAACCTTAGGGGTTAAAAAACTATGGAACAATCACCCTTTAAAGTAGACAAATATTACATCAAGAGAGTGGATGCAGACCCAAAAAGCATTTACTGTCATCATGATATAATGGGTGAATTGCTGGTTCCAACACACAAGCACGAAAAAGCTCAGATGCTTTATGCAGAAGGCGACGTGGTTTTTGTAACAACCGAAACCAAATCGTACTTTTTGCCCGCAAGGCATTTTATTTGGATTCCTGCCGGATTAGAACATAGTATCGAACCCAAGTCAGAACATGTGATGATGCGGAATCTTTATTTTCCGGTTGAAGAAAATGAAGAGGAATTTTATAAAAGCGAAGGTATTTATCCCGTAAATAACCTTTTGCTACAAATGATGCTTTTTACCAATCGCTGGAACGGTGACCTCGAAGAAGGAACGCCTAATTTTAGCATTGCCAAAGCGATAAAAGCCATTTTACCGCAAATCTGCCTGACGAATCTTCCGTTAGAATTACCGCAACCGAAAGACAAACGCTTGGGTAAAATTTTGCGTCATGTGGAGAATAATTTGGGAGAAACAATTCTCTTTTCGAACGTAGCGCATGAGTTTGGCTATAGTGAAAGATCGTTATCAAGATTATTCCAGAAAGATCTCAAAATGTCTTTTATTCAATATTATACTATTCGAAGAATTTTAAAGGCAATCGAACTTTTATTAGAAAGAAAACTTTCGGTAAAAGAAGTAGCTGAAGAAGTGGGTTACAACAGTGTTCCTACATTCAGTAATACCTTTTTCAAAATTCTCGGTCAAAGACCTTCTGATTACTTAAATGGTCAGGAAATTTTGGAGCAGACTAAATAGTTATTTCACACAGAATTTTTGGTTTCACGCAGATTTAAAAAGATTAAAGCAGATTTAATTTTGATTTTTCTGTGTTGGAGTATATAATTTTTTCTCCCGCAGATTTTGGAGATTGAGAAGATAAATATTAAAAAAAATCTGCCAGATCTGCTAAATCTGCGGGAGAAAAAAAGGAATCTGCCAGATCTGCTTTAATCTGTCTAGATCTGCGTGAAACTTTTTTTTTCTAAACCCTTGAAAATCTGTATAAAACAAAAATCTATAAACTTTTGTATCTCAATATTTTAATATAACGTTTTCGGAAATGGAGATTTTAACATTTGGCTGAAATGAATATGTTCTTGGCTTTTAATAATTATCAGTCAACGAAAAAATGAAGGAACTTTGCAGCATCAAATAGTTAAATATTCATGTTCCTTAAAACAACAAATTCTAAAGAAGATTGTTTTCTCAAAAGCTTATTGATATTTTTAATTGCGTTCGCATTCAATGGTTTACAAGCTCAGGAGGTTCATACAGTTTCTTTACAAGAAGCGATGAAGCTGGCAAAAGAAAACAACAAAAAAGTCCTAAGATCTCAATTGGACATTACGCTCTCAGAGCAAAACATCAAAGAAAGAAAAGAACTCCGACTTCCAGATGTTGAATTAAACGGAATGTATTCCAGAATTACCAACATTACCGAATTTAAAGGAAATGGTTTTCTTAACGGAAAAGAAGTAACCAAAGCAATTCCGGAAATCTACGAAGTAAATTCGACTTTTAAAATGCCAATTTACGTTGGAAACAAAATCAACAACGCGATTAAAATTGCGAATGATGAAAGCGAAATTGCCAAAATAAAATCGGAAAAAACAGAAAATGATATCGAACTGCAGGTTGTGGCCAACTATCTGTCGATTTATAAAATGATGGAGCTTCAGAAGATTTTTGAAGAAAACATCAAAGAAGAAAAAAGCCGATTGAAAGAAGTGCAATCGATGCAGAAACATGGTACGGTGACCAAAAATGAGGTTATTCGTGCCGAATTGCAACTCTCAGATCGCGAATTGAATGCGTTAACTAACTCCAAAAACATTAAAATCGCACTTCACGATCTGAAGACGTTGATTCAGCTTCCAGAAAACGAAGAAATAGCCATTGATACGACTTCAAACCTAGACGAAATGAACGGCTTGGATCCGTATGATTTTTATCTGAATAAAGCCATGCAGAACGAAGAAATGCGTATTGCAAGCCAGGAATTGAAAATCAGTAAAACCGAATTGCAATTGGTAAAAGGGAATTATCTGCCAAGCGTAAACTTTTTCGGGAACTACGGATTTTATTATCCAAACTATAAATTCTTTCCGCCCAATCCGTATTTGTACACTTTAGGTCAGGTGGGAATCGAGGCGCGTTTTGATCTTTCGGCTTTGTATAAAAACAAAACGAAAGTAGCGCAGGCGAATACTAAAATCGAGTGGCAGAAAATGCAAACGGAAATTGTAAAAGACGAAATTCAGGATAAGCTTTTTAAAGACCATACACAATATCAAGAAATTCTAGAAAAGTTTGTGGTGGTTGACAAAGCCTTGGATTTAGCCGAAGAAAACTATCGAATTGTAAAGTTGAAATATTTGAATCAATTGGTTTTAATAACCGAAATGGTCGATGCTGATAATGCTTTGCTTCAGGCGAAATACAACAAAATTTCTACCCGATTGGATGCCATTTTGAAACATTACGAACTGCTGCATACGGCGGGAATGCTTTCGCAGAGCTGATTTTGGGACGAAAGAAGCTAGAAACAAGACTTGGAATAAGAAAATAGAGAATAGAATAAAGAATATAGATTTAGTTCCAGAGGAACGATTCATATTGTAGCGCCGGATTTTAATCCGGGGAAATTAAAAGATATAAAGTTTATGGTTAAGATAAAAAATGAAACTAGAAGAAATAGAACGTTTCATATCATAATAACAATTATTGCGTGTACGCTGGTTATAAGCGGGGTTATTTTAGGGATTTGGTTTTATGTGTTTAACCGAAACCACGAAGAAACCAATGACGCTCAGGTCGAACAATATGTAACGCCAATTATGTCGAGAATTACAGGTTATGTGCAGGAAGTTCGTTTTAACGAAAATCAATTTGTGCATAAAGGAGATACATTGGTGGTGATTGATAACAGGGAATATCAGTCGAAATTAAATGTGGCTTTGGCCGATGTTCAAAACGCGAAACAAAATAGCGTGGTTGCAGAGAAAAATGCTGTCAATACGGCAAGTGCAACCGCAATAAACGAATCGCAATTGGAAGCGGCAAAATCAAATCTTTGGAAAACGAAATTAGAATACGAGCGCTACAAAGCTTTGGTAAAGGAAGAAGCGGCAACGTCTCAGCAATTAGAAAAAGTAAAAGCCGATTATGAAACCGCTCAGGCGCATTTTCAGGAAATGAAAAATAGAATTCATTCTTCGGCGTTAAGCACTTCTGTTGCCGAAGCTAATGTACCAACAACGCAGACAAATATTGCTTCAAAACAAGCTGTCGTTGACAATGCGGCTTTATTTCTTTCGTACACGATCATTACAGCGCCTTATGATGGCTGGGTTGGAAAACGAACTTTACAGCCAGGACAAATGGTAAAAGAAGGACAATCTTTGCTTTCAATAGTAAGTAAAGAAAAATGGATTACAGCCAATTTTAAAGAAACGCAACTGCAATATTTAACCGTTGGTCAGGAAGTAGAAATTAAGGCTGACGCTGTAAATGATAAAACATTTAGTGGAACAATTGCTTCGCTATCGCCTGCGAGCGGTGCGAGATTCTCGTTGCTTCCTCCAGATAATGCAACGGGGAACTTCGTGAAAATTGAGCAAAGAATCCCAGTTCGAATTCAGTTAAAAGACAACGACAAACAAACCGATTTTTTAAGAGCAGGAATGAACATTACAGTTGTTGCTGCACACAAATAAAATGGAAGATAAAAGTATATTTAAATCCTGGGTGCCGCGATGGGCGATCATTATTATATTGTTCGTCTGTCTGCTACATTCCATGATTTTGTTGGGGGTTTATACGTCAAACGTAACGTATGCGGCAAGTTTTCTGGATATTGAACCAGAAGATTTGCAATTTGCAATGTGCGTTACGTACGGAACTCTATTGGCAACCATTTTAATAGAAAGCCGATTCTCGAGTTTTTTTCCTGCTAAAAATTACCTGATGGCGGTTTATTCTCTTATCGGAATTACAATTGTTTCGTCGGCATATATTACCAATTTTTCGGTTTTTTTATTGATGAGAGTTTTAGAAGGAATTCTTATGGCACTTCCTGTAATCACAATCAGACAATTGCTTATAGAGCAATTCAATACAAAAAACGCCATCATTATCGGGTTTTCATTTTACTACGGCGCGCTGTTGTTGTCTACGCCCTTTATTATGAATATCGCCGTGTGGTTTCTCGATCATTACGACTGGAAATATATGTTGTATGTTTCGGGCGGACTGCAGGTTTTAAACGTCTTTTTAATCTTAGTTACTTTCAGAGGGCACCGAATTACAAAGAAGATTCCGTTGTATCAAATCGACTGGATGAGTTATTTTTTGGTTTTAATTTCGATTCTTTGCGGTGCCTACTTTTTTGTTTATGCCGAGAAAAAATATTGGTTGCAGTCTTCAGAAATGGTTTTAATACTGATGATTTCGCTCATAACAGGCGGATTGTTCATCTTTAAAGAACGTTTGGTAAAAAGACCAAGTTTTGATTTTGAAGTGATAAAATACGCTAATCTGCGAATAGGATTTTTATTGTTTTTCCTTTTCTATATCAGCAGAGCAACGTTGAGCCTTTGCCATTCGGCGATGTTCTCCATCTGGAATTGGGATCCGTCGCGTGTGGCAGGCGTACAATACATAAACGGACTGGGAAATGTAATCGGACTTGTTTTAGCTGCTTTTTTTCTGATGAAATCCGTTTCGACTAAAATCATTTTTATGATAGGTTTTACGCTTATTGCGATATTTCATTTCTGGTTTACGTTTCTTTTTGTGCCAGATGTAGCGTTGAGCGATATTATCATTCCATATATTTTGCAAGGAATCGGTGTTGGGTTTTTATTTGTTCCGCTTATCTTATTTACCACATCATCGGTTCCAGCAAATATGGCAGTTTCTTCGGGAATTGTCGGCGTTTCAGGGCGTTTTTGGGGAAGCACAATTGGTTTCTGCGTCATGCAGAATGCGATGGTTTTCTTAAATAAAAAACACTTCTTAAAATTAAGTCAATTCGTAACAGGAGAAAATCCCGAAGCACAGCAAAACATTGCCACAACAACACAGAGTTTTATGGCCAAAGGATATTCTGCAGATAATGCGAATGTTCTTGCCATGAAAAAGATATTCGGAACCGTCAGCAAACAATCGACTTTATTGGCCAATATGGAGATTTATACGATTGTGGGTTATGGTTTAGTAGTTTTGATTATTCTAATAGCGTGCAATCAGCATTTGAGACAGACGATTACTTTGGTTAAAAGTAAAATTTGGATCGGGTAGGTTTTGTTTCAGGTTTAAAGTTTTAAGTTCAAAGTTATTCCGTGTAGTTTGTCATTTCGACGAAGGAGAAATCTCCGCAAGTAACTCCGCAAAGTAAAGCCAATCTTTGTAGAGCTTCTCACGGAGATTTCTCCTTCGTCGAAATGACAAAAAATGAGAACAAAACTTTGCGCCTCTGCGCCTTTGCGAGATTAAAAAAACTTAGCGCATCTCTGCGAAAAACCTTTGTGAATCTCTGTGTAATAAACGCTTTATTGCCTTACCTTGCAACCTCTAAAAAACAACAAAAACAATTATGAGCCAAAAATGTGTAATCTTCGATATGGACGGCGTAATCTGCCACACCAATCCGCATCATGTAGTTGCTTTCGAAGAGTTTTTCAATAAATATAAAATTCCGTACACCAATGAAGAATTTGAGGAGCACATGTACGGAAAACACAATAGTTACATTATGTCGCATTTCTTCAAACGTCCGATTTCGGGAGAAGAACTGATTAAATTGGAAGACGAAAAAGAAGGAATGTTTCGTGAAATTTATAAAGACAAAGTCGAAACGATTCCGCATTATATGACGTTTCTGGAAGAATTAAAATCCCGCGGATTCAAAACGGCCGTTGCCACTTCTGCGCCGCGTGCGAATCTGGATTTGATTGCCAATTTCCTAAAACTCGACCAAAAAATGGATTCGATGATGTCTAGCGAAGACGTTACGTTTCACAAACCAAATCCAGAAGTGTATTTAAAATCGGCAGAGCGTGTTGGTGTTTCTCCGTCTGACTGTGTGGTTTTTGAAGATTCTTTTTCGGGCGTTACAGCAGGATTAAATGCCGGAATGAAAGTCGTAGGTGTTTTGAGTACGCATACCAAAGAAGAACTTCCGCCTTGTGATTTTTATATCAATGATTATAGTGAAGTGAATGTGGGGAAAATAGTTGAGATATTAAATACCAATTCTTAAAATCCCAAATTTCCCCAAAGTTTGTCATTCCGAGGAACGAGGAATCACACTAGAAACTCCACAAAGTATGTTGCCAATCTTTGTAGAATCCCGAGTGTGATTTCTCCTTTCAGTTGAAACGACAAAACAAGACGGATTAAATTGAGTTTCGTCAATACTTCTCCTTCAAAAAAGCCATCCAGCCTTTTTCAAATTCTTCGGGAGTGACTTTCAATGTTTTTTCAATATTGCCAAATGACGAAATTAATTGAGCGACGCTCTCTTTTCCCCATTTAGAAGTGACATAATCTATAATCGTATAGCCAATATTATAAATCTGATTGCTTTTATTTAATTCTTCTAAAGTCAGGTTTTTGGTTTTGGCATATTTTACGCTTAATTTATTTACTTCTTTCGCTTCAAAAATACTGATCGATTCCCAGAGCCAGCGCTGATATTCGGTTTTGAATTTTTTATCGAATTCTTTTTCAAAAGTTGCTCTGTCCTGCGTAATAATGGTCTCTTTGGCTTTATCGATCAAAATATTTAACTGAACGCAATGCGTAAATTCATGAAGTGCCGTTTTTAATGGATCGTCGGGAAAAAGAGAATTAAACCAACTCGTCCAGACAAAATGAAATTCGTTTGGGCCGCGGCTTGTGCCTTTTGTGTTTTCTTTTAAGCCAGTCGCAGCTTTAAACTTGTGTGAATAACCGTAAATAAAAACCTTTATTACATCGTGTTTTACGTCTTTTAAGTTTTCTCGTATCGGAGCATAATTTTCTTCCAGATGTTTACTGACTTTTTCTGCTTCACTTTTGTAAATTCCGCTGTAGGAAACAATAAAATGTTCCGATTTTATGGTTTGGATTTCCTGTTTAACAGTAAAGTTTCGAACCGTTCTCGCAAGGTAAAAAAGCACAATAACTCCTAAAAGGATAACTAATAATCTGTATTTTTTCATGTGTTCTAAAGGATTTTAGAGTTTTAAAAATGAATAAAATAAGGAGAATTAGTGTTTTTGGTATTTTAAAAATAAGAATATTTGTAGACTAAAACATAAAATATTTGAAGAAATTTCTGAATTGCTAAGCTTTGGAGAGTTTTTATGTTTAAAGAAGTTTTAATCATAAAAATTGTTTAGGATTAAAAAAGTTTTACCATCGTTCTCTCGTAATGATATATTAAAAACAACTTCTCCCTCTTGCACCATTGTTTTTCCAGAAGCACAAAATCCACCCATATTTAATTTATAGACTTTTCTGTTTTTTATTATTCCAGTTATTTCCTCATAAGGAATGCCATTTTCAAATAAGATCTTTTTAAAATGAATAAAATCAGTTGCGCTATCTTTTTTAACTTTTCCAACATAAGTTCCTGCCACAAATAATGAATCAATATCTTCTCCGGTTTTATTGTAAAACTTTAAATGGACATTTTTAGTGTTAAAAAAAATGAAAGTACCAATTATGATTATTGATGCAATTATTAGTGGTTCAATTAATCTTGGTTTGGAAAGTTGCATTTTAACAAACGGCTTTTGAGTTTTATTTTAAAGGAAAATCCAACAACTCTTTAGGTTCAATATCTAAAGCATTGGCAATTTTTACAATATTTTTTATGGAAGTATTTATTTCAGCTCTTTCAATTCTGGCAATTTGATTTCTTTTAATATCACAATCATCAGCTAAGGCTTGTTGGGATAAGCCTTTTTTTTCACGTAGCTGTCGAATGTGAATGCCGAGATTTTTGATAAAAGTTTCTTCTGAAATATTCATATTTCAAAAGTCATAACAATTATTTTTTATTTAGACACATATTTGTATCAATAATTATTATATTTGACCAAAAAATAAGATAATGATTACAGAAAATATTTCGGAAGTTGAAAATCGGTTAAATAATTTCTTTACAAATGTTATAGATCCAAAAGATATGGCAAAGGCAATTCGTCAGGCAAATTATATGCTGACTTTAAGTGTGATAAGAGAAAGAGATTCTTTAGGGAAAATAAATCTCGAAAACTTCTATTATTGGCTCAATGAATTGGCAGAAGTTTTAGATCCTTATTTAGATGTTGAATAGAAAATAAACAATTCATCTCGACGAAAGGAGAAACCAAAATAACAGAACCGACAAAAAATTCCAGAGTGATTTCCGCAATTTTTTTCATAGTGTACAGACTTGTTGGTGATGTTGGGGGAACTTCTTTCGTCAAGGTGATATCGAGTAAAAATTTCACATAACGAGGTATACGAGGTCATAAGAAATTATCAATATTATTTTTTATTAGTGAAAATAACAGATCTAAGGAATTGTTAAATGCTATTATGATTTGTTAGTCTTTTTCACAATTTCATTTAAAGTTGATGATAATGATTCAATAATGTTTTTATCGCTTTTAAGTCTTTCCATGTCTTCAGTGGTTTCATCAGTTTTAAGAACCAATGAGGCTACTTTATTGCCATCGCTAAATTTTTTCAAAATTTCTTTTACTAGTTCTGTATCGTTTTGATATATGGCCATTTTTATAGATGAAATTTTAAATTTTATGTTGGTTATTTCGTTTTCAAAGAATTTAATATCTATTAAACATTCCTTGTAAAGTTTTAAAAAGAAAAAGGAAAATATTTGGAAAAATAAAACAATTGTTATTCGAGGTATGAAATAGCTTATAACATCAGAAGTTGCAGAATCGAAAGTATAAATTGCTATAGACAATGTAATAATACCGATACTATTAATTATAATTCCTATTGTTAGGTTAAGATTTGAATTATATGTAAGTCTTTTTATTTGTTTTCGAATATTATCTTCGATTTCGAATAGTTCTTCTAAGAGAATACTTGTAGAAACAGTAAAAGGGAATTCATGGAAGAATTTTTGTTCCATTGAATTGTAAAGTTTAGTTTTAAACTCATCGTACTTGTTTTTATCATCGCCATCATCGAGAATCTGAAACATTATGTCTAAGCTGCTTTTGGTAGTCTCATCGTCATCTTTTTTGTTGTTATCATTCCAGAAACTTTTTGCTTTAGAGTAATTGCTGTCAGATAAATCAAGATAATTTTGAATTATATAAAAAAGTGAAACCAGAAAAATTATGATGCTTAAAATTAATGTTGTTTTTTGTGGTAGTACAAGCCATTTGGTGTTAATTGTTGAATATCCACCAGCAAAGCTTATGGTTAATAAGATTGCCAAAAAATAAAATTTATAAATTATTTTTCTTTTTGTCATGTTAAAAAATTAAGAATTGTATATTATTACTGTAAACACTTAATAAATGATTAGCTTTTTTTAGCAAATATATGCACTTCTTTGTGGTATATTCTATTAACAAATAATTAATTAGAATATGTATTAAAAGTTAGGATGGAGTAATTTAAAATAGGTCAGAAAACAAAAAAGCTTCTGAAAAAATTTTCAGAAGCTTTTTTTGGTGCGGATAATAGGACTCGAACCTACACGCCTTGCGGCACCAGATCCTAAGTCTGGCATGTCTACCAATTTCACCATATCCGCGGAATTGTGGGTGCAAAGATAGGCATACTTTTGAATTATCAAAGCATTTTTTGAAAATTTTTTTTAATTCTTTTTCTTGTACTTTTGGGTTTCTATAAAAATTATTTAAATGGAAAATATTAAGTCCTACGTTCAACAACATAAAGATCGCTTTATCAATGAGTTGATCGAATTATTAAAAATTCCGTCGGTTAGTGCCGACACTGCATACTCTCAAGATGTTATTGACACAGCAGAAGCTGTTAAGGAAAGTTTAACAAAAGCAGGTTGCGATTATGTCGAAACTTGCGACACTCCAGGTTACCCAATTATCTACGGCGAAAAAATTATAGATCCAAATCTTCCAACGGTTTTAGTTTACGGTCACTACGACGTACAACCGCCAGATCCTTTAGAATTATGGACTTCGCCACCATTTGAACCGGTTATTAAAACTACAGATATTCACCCAGAAGGTGCCATCTTTGCGCGTGGAGCATGTGACGACAAAGGCCAGATGTACATGCACGTAAAAGCATTGGAATATATGGTTCAGAACAACGAGCTTCCGTGCAACGTAAAATTCATGATAGAAGGAGAAGAAGAAGTAGGTTCTGCAAGTTTGGCTTGGTTCGTAGAACGTAATCAAGAAAAACTAAAAAACGACGTAATCTTGATTTCAGATACAGGAATGATCTCCAACCAACAGCCGTCTATCACGACAGGTTTAAGAGGTTTGAGTTATGTTGAGGTAGAAGTTACAGGTCCGAACCGCGATTTACATTCTGGTTTATACGGTGGAGCTGTTGCGAATCCGATTAATATTTTAGCAAAAATGATTGCTTCGCTTCACGATGAAAACAATCATATCACGATTCCAGGTTTTTACGATAAAGTTCAGGAATTATCTTCAGAAGAAAGAGCCGAAATGGCAAAAGCGCCTTTCAGCCTTGAAAAATATAAAAACGCTTTAAATATCGAAGATGTTTACGGTGAAAAAGGGTATGTAACGAATGAAAGAAACTCAATTCGTCCGACATTAGACGTTAACGGAATCTGGGGCGGTTACACCGGAGAAGGTGCTAAAACGGTTATTGCGAGCAAAGCTTTCGCTAAAATCTCAATGCGTTTGGTTCCAAATCAGGATTGGGAAGAGATTACAGAATTGTTCACGAAACATTTTACGAGCATTGCTCCAGCTGGAGTTACAGTAAAAGTAACGCCTCACCACGGTGGACAAGGTTATGTAACGCCAATTGACAGTATCGGTTATCAAGCGGCAAATAAAGCGTATACAGAAACGTTTGGAGTTCCTGCGATTCCGGTTCGTTCTGGAGGAAGTATTCCGATTGTGGCTTTGTTTGAGAAAGAATTAAAAAGTAAAACGATCTTAATGGGATTTGGTTTGGATAGCGATGCGATTCACTCGCCAAATGAGCATTTCGGAATTTTCAATTACTTGAAAGGTATTGAGACGATTCCGTTGTTTTACAAGTATTTTGTGGAGTTAAGTAAGTAAGGTTTTGCCACGAAGTCGCTAAGACGCTAAGTTTTTTTAAGCGCGTTGTTTTTTGCTCGCAAAGTCGCAAAGACGCTAAGATTTTTTACCGCAAGGACGCGGAGGATTTACGCAAAGTTCGCTAAGATTTTTTTTAGCAAGATTTATAAAAGTTCGCAAAGCTATGTACATACATATAGCTTTGCGAACTTTGCGTTTATGTGCGTAACCTATGGTAAAAATCCTTGCGAACTTTGCGGTTAAATTTTTCACACAAAGTGCGCTTTTTTTTGCTCGCAAAGTCGCAAAGTCGCAAAGTTTTTTAAGTTTTTCACTTTGTCAAAGTTTTAAACTTTGACAAAGTTGATTTAGATACAAATCCGTTCAGAAATGAGCGGATTTTTTTACCACAAGGACGCGAAGAATTTACGCAAAGTTCGCTGAGATTTTTTAAGTAAGATTTTAAAAAGTTCGCAAAGCTTTATGTACAAAGCTTTGCGAACTTTGCGTTTATAAACGTAACGTTTGATAAAAATCCTTGCGTTCTTTGCGGTTAAAAAAATAATCTAAGAGATAAAAACATAAGAAAAAACTTGTCCGTTTGAAATTTAATTCTACATTTGTAGAATAGAATCTATAATTGTAGAGCCAATGGTTGAAAAAATGACTTTTATTTTGATGCTCTTTAGCTTTCTAAGTTGTAAAACTTCTGTTGTTAATCAGAAAATAGACAAGAAAAAAGAAGGGAAATGGGTTGATGTGTATGTTCAGGATAATATTCAATATAAATCTATAGAGCATTACAAAAACGATCAGCCTGTTAAAAAATGGAAAACCTACATTGGCGGAAAAATCTATAAGGTAGAGAAATACAAAAACGGAATTTGTGTTGTAAAAAGTTATTACGAAAACGGAAAATTAGAATCGAAAGGAAAAACTAAACTTGAAACCAATTCAGTTGAGTCGCACTGGTTTTATTTTGGCGAATGGAAATTTTATTCGGATAACGGGAAATTGAAAAACATCAAACATTACGAA
Source organism: Flavobacterium sp. 38 (assembly GCF_057799715.1). Classification (NCBI taxonomy): domain Bacteria; kingdom Pseudomonadati; phylum Bacteroidota; class Flavobacteriia; order Flavobacteriales; family Flavobacteriaceae; genus Flavobacterium; species Flavobacterium sp. 38. The sequence goes on from NZ_JBYNWZ010000001.1 coordinate 972,527, forward strand.
AAGGGAGAATTGATCTCAGAACAAAATACATTAAACAACTAACTATAAACCTATGAAAAAATCGATTGTTTTTGTTTTGCTGATACTGAGCAGCAGTTTCTTAAAAGCTCAGACTTATAAAGATTGGGTTCGCAAAGCCGATTCTTGTTATGAGGCAGAAAATTATAAGTTGTCTGTTGATTATTATAGTAAAGCTTTTAAACTGGAGCAGAAATCGTATAAAGATTTCTACAATGCAGGCTGTTCTGCGTCTATGGCAGAAGAAAATAAAAAAGCTTTTAAGTGGCTGAATCTGTCTATTGATAAAGGCTATGAAAATATGGCGCATATCCGAATTGATAACGATTTAAAACGCCTTCATTCAGAAAAAGAATGGGAAAAGACAATTGAAAAACTGCAGAAGAAATTGGATATTATTGGAGCCAATTACGATAAGGTGCTAGAAAAACAACTCGCAGAAATTTATATTGAAGATCAAGAAATTCGTGGAGAATTTATGAATGTTTATAGAAAGCCAAATGCTGATAAGAAGAAAATAGATAGCATTGGTAAAATTATGGGAACCAAAGACAGTATTAATCTCATTAAAGTGATGAAAATACTGGATGAAAGAGGCTGGCTCGGCAAAAATGTGGTTGGCGAGCAGGGAAATAAGACTTTGTTTCTGGTTATTCAGCATGCCGATTTAGAATATCAGCAAAAGTATTTGCCGATGATGAGAGAGGCAGCTAAAATTGGTAATGCAGATCCAGGAAATTTGGCCTACTTAGAAGATCGAGTTGCTTTGAGAGAAGGTAAAAAACAAATTTATGGAAGTCAGAGTTCGATGAATAAAAAGACGAATAAGATTCGCATAGCTCCAATGATAGATCCAGATAATGTAGATAAAAGGCGTGCGGAAGTCGGACTTGGCACTATGGCTGAATATGCGGTAAAATTGAATATTGAATGGAATTTGGAAGCCTATAAAAAGGAATTAGCCGAAGCAGAAGCAGAAAAACTTGAAAAGAATTAAGAATTGAGAATTAAGAATTAAGAATTAAGAATTAAGAATTAAGAATTAAGAATTAAGAATTAAGAATTAAGATAGAACTTAAAATCTCAGAAGCTTAGCAGCTCAGAACCTTAGAACCTTAAAAAATGCAATTATCTAACGCAGAAGAACAATTAATGGAGCATTTATGGAAGCTTGAAAAAGCTTTTATGAAAGATTTGCTCGAAGCTTATCCAGAACCAAAACCTGCAACGACAACGGTGGCAACGCTTTTAAAACGAATGATCGATAAAAAGTTTGTGGCGTATAACGAATTTGGAAACTCTAGAGAATATTATCCTTTGGTGAAAAAGACAGATTATTTCTCCAAACATGTAAAAGGGTTGATTAGCAATTTCTTTAATAATTCGGCGTCGCAGTTTGCTTCGTTTTTTACAACCGAAACCAATTTGTCGGCTTCAGAATTGGAAGATCTTAAAAAAATAATCGATTCAGAAATTCAAAAAAAGAAAAAATGATAACCTATCTTTTAAAATCTGGAATACTGCTTTTGGTTTTTTATGCAGTTTATAAATTGTTGTTGGAAAATGAAAAAATGTTTCGTTTTAACCGTATCTATCTTCTCGGAAGTTTGGTGTTTAGTTTTGTAATTCCGCTGCACTTGTTTTCAGTGAAGGCGATGTTTGAAACAGGAATTAACACCATTCAATTGGACGAAATAATAATCCAAACTAATCGTACTCCTTTAGATGAAAATTATATTATGCAAAACCTGTTCGCTATTTTGAGCGGTGTTTATATTATGGTTTCAATAGTGCTGGCTTTCCGTTTGGTTTTAAACCTGAGTTCATTTTTTATAAAACTAAAAATAAAAGAAACCCTCGTGGTCAATGGCGTAAAAGTAGTTTTAACGGAAGAAACTGTTTTGCCTCACTCTTTTTGGAATGCCATTTTTATTAATAAAACAGATTTTGAGTCAGGAAAAATTCCATCAGAATTAATCGCGCACGAAAAAGCGCATTTAGTACAAAAACATTCTCTGGATATTTTGTTTGTTGAGGTTTTACAGATCGTTTTTTGGTTCAATCCGCTTATTATTTTGTTTATAAAAGCCATAAAACTCAATCACGAATTTTTGGCCGATGAAGCTGTAAATAAACAGTTTGGAGAAATAAGCAATTACCAGAATCTGCTGCTTGATTTTGCTTCAAATGAACAAACAGTTCCGTTAGCAAGTACGATTAATTATCAAATAACTAAAAAGCGTTTGCTTATGATGACCAAAAAAGAATCTGCTTTAAAAATAGTTTTAAAGGTTTTTATTGTTGGCGTAGTTTGCAGTTTACTTTTGTTTACTTTTAGTTCAGAAGCGACAGCTCAAAATGTTGACCCAGTTACCAATAAGATTTATAAATCAGGAGATTTAAAAATTAAACAGCCCGAATTTCCAGGCGGAATTATAGAATTTTATAAGTTTGTGGGGCAGCGTTTTAAAGTTCCATCAGAAGCTTCAAAAAATAATATCGAAACCAAAATATCGATGCAGTTTATGGTCGAAAAAGACGGAAGTCTGTCTGAATTCAAAATTGTAAAAGATGCTGGATATGGTTTAGGAGAAGAAGCAATTCGAGTTTTAAAACTTTCTCCAAAATGGATTCCTGGAATCGAACACGGAAAGCCTGTTCGAGTGCTTTATAGTTTGCCAATTACGATTCAGGCTGAGTCTAAGTAACTAAGAGACAAAGTTGCAAAGTTGCAAAGTGACAAAGAGACAAAGAAATTGCAAAAGACTTTTCAATAGCCTCCAGCTTTAGCTGGAGTTTTTTTTACGCACAGTAGAAACCCTTTGCCCCTTTGTTACTTTGCCCCTTAAAGAAAAAATATTAGTCATCATAATCGCCCATTAGCGCGTAATAGCCAAAAATACCTAGTCCGGCAGTTATTAATGGGGTAAGCACCAAAAGAGTGATAATCCCGAAAACTAAATCTTCTTGTTTGCCAGATACTAATTTTGGCAGACCGAAAATAAATATGCAAAAGTAAGAGGATGCAATTGCTAACGCTATCCAAATCAATCCGAAAGCTCTTTTTATCTGATTCATAGCTAAGTGTTTAAATATGAGTGTTTTTGTTGTCTTTATTTTTAATATAAATCATTCCGATTATAAAAGAGGCGGCTGCAATAATAATCGGATACCAAAGTCCTTCCAGATAGAAACTGGCATCGCCCTTTTCTTTAGCATTTATAACTAAATAAGTAGAAACTGCAGGAAGCAATCCTCCGAAAATTCCATTTCCTACGTGATAGGGCAGAGACATTGAGGTATATCTGATTTTTGCAGGAAACATTTCGACTAAGAAAGCCGCAATAGGGCCATAAACCATCGTAACAAATAAAACCTGAACGAAAATTAAAAAAACAAGTGACCATTTATCGGTGCTGTTAATATTTATCGTGGTTTTGATTTCTGATTTTATCTTTCCATCTGCAACTATTGCATTTCCGTTTTCTAGATGTACTGTTTTAACTTCCAGAAAAGTGGTTCCGTCTGTATACGATTTAGTAGTGGTATAAACTGAATCAATTACACGTTCTTTGCCTTCTTTGAGCGCTGCTGTAATCTTGGTTTTACCGACAATTTCTGTTTTATTTTTTACATCGGTTGTCTCATACATTTTTTGATAAATCGGCCTGTAGGATATAATTGCGATTAGCATTCCTCCCAGCATAATATATTTGCGCCCAACTTTGTCACTTAGCCATCCAAAAAAAATAAAGAATGGTGTGCCAAATAAAAGCGCTATTCCTAATAGCGTATCTACCTGAGAAGATTCGATAGACATCACGGTTTTCATGAAACTCATGGCGTAGAATTGTCCGGTATACCAAATAACGCCTTGCCCCATTGCTGCGCCAAACAAGGCCAATAAAACAAATTTGAGATTATACCTTTTTCCGAAACTTTCTGCCAAAGGATTTTTACTGGTTTTGCCTTCCTCTTTTGCTTTGGTAAAAACAGGAGATTCATGCATATTTTTACGAATCAAGTACGAAACTCCTACCATAAGAATAGAAATCCAAAACGGAACTCTCCATCCCCAAAGGTCAAACTGTTCAGGTGTTAGTAAATTTCTGGTGGCTAAAATGACCATTAAAGAAATAAATAATCCGACGGTTGCTGTAGTTTGAATCCAAGACGTCCAATAACCTCGTTCGCCCACAGGAGCATGCTCAGCTACATAAGTTGCCGCACCGCCATATTCGCCGCCGAGCGCAAGACCTTGAAGCATTCTTAAGATCAATACGAGAACGGGAGCCATAAATCCAATGGTTTCAAAACTCGGAATACAGCCTATCAGGAAAGTTGCGCCACCCATTAATAGTAAGGTAACCATAAAAGTATATTTTCGTCCTATAAGATCGCCCAATCTCCCGAAAAATAAGGCTCCAAATGGCCGAACTACAAAACCAACAGCAAACGTGGCCAATGTTGCTAAAAATGCCGCTGCTGGATTATCTGCAGGAAAGAATTTTGTTGAAATCACGACTGCCAAACTTCCAAAAATATAGAAATCATACCATTCAATCATTGTTCCCATAGAAGAGGCGGAAATTACTTTCCAAATCTTTTTTGTTGAATTTTGCTTCATAATGTGTGGTTTGTTAGTTAATTAAAAAGAGTAAGCGCAAGAAAATAATGCCCGTAAATTGGCGACATCTGTTTTGTTTAAACCTGCTTTTCCGTTTGCCTTTGTGTCCAAATCTCCCCATGTGGCTGCAGTGTATTCTAGTTCTGGAGTAACTTTAAAATTATTGCGTTTAAACTCAACACGGCCAGAAACGCGCCAGACATTATCTACGATTCTAGAGTTCGATACACCTCGCATATAATACTTTACAGTTTCATCGGCTACAAGACCATTTTTTCCATTTCCTTCATTTTTGGTATATCCAAAAAATAGAGCAGGGGCTATCTTTTTATTATTGCTTGCCAGATCCATCCAAAAAGAAGAGGTTTTAGTAGGCTCATATTTCTCAGGTTGCATCGAATTGGTGTATCCGATAAAACCGCCCAACATTACAAAATTGTTTAGATTGCCTCCTGTAATTCCATACGCTTTTATAGAAAATGTATTGTTTGTATATTTTAAAAATCCTAAGAAGGATGAGCTGTTTACTTTTTCAGAAGTTTTTGCTGTTGTAGATGGTGTCGGGTTATATTCTGTTAGAGGCTGGAGTGATTTGTATTCTGCTCCGATACCTGCAAACCAATTGGTGTTTTTAAATTGAAATTGCGCGTGAAAAGTGGGTAAAGCAGAATTTATGGAAGCCGAATTTTGTGTCCCTCCAGCTGCAGTTGCTGTTGTAAATTCACGTTCTTTATAGATTGTTGCCGCTAGTGATAATTCTTTAGTGAAATTTTGTTTCACTCTAATCTGCGATGCCCAGCCAAAAGGATTAAAGAGAATTCCGGTATTAAAATTGGCTACACCGGGAAAAACTTCGGGAATAAATGCCGGATACCATGTTTGGCCAACTAAAAGCGATATTTTTGACCAGTCCATTTTGATGTAAGCATGTCGCAGTCGTACTAATCCGATTGAAGCTTCTGTATTTCCAAAGAAATCTCCTTCGAGAGTTCCAGTCATTTTTGCTCCCCAAACATCTGGTCCTTTTACTTTTAGGCCAACTCTTGAAACTATAGATAAAATGTTAGAAGCTCCGGTGCTGTTTAAATCTTGTCCGTTTATATCCAAGTTTTTGTCTAACGGATAAAGATTCAAATTGTCCTCACGCACCTGCGCCGATTTTCTAGTATCAAAAATATAATCGGTTCTTATAAAACCGTAAAAATTAAAATCCCATTCTTTTGCAGTTAAGGTTGGTATAGCCGAAGTGTTTTCGACTTTTGAATTTTGCGCAAGCCCCTGCAGAGAAAGTATCCCAAGTAAAAAGAACAGCAATTTTTTTTTCATTATAGCGGTTGGTTAGTTTTTCAAGACCGCCAAATTGAAATTATTTATCAGTAAAAAAAATACTGGTATATATTTGTGTAAAGAGGTATAGTTACGCTTTGTAGCGTTCCCATTTTATAACCATAAATTTATCTCCAAGTTCTGTTATTATAACTCCTGCGCCAGATAAAAGTTCCTTTTTTGACAAGAATTCAATTAATTCTATATGGTTGAAAATCTTGTAGGTTGGGTGGTAATCAGTCTGAAAAGGCTTTTGGATATGAAATGCCTTTATCCAATTACTGATTGTTACATGAGAAATATCTAGAACACGTTCTATTTCTCTATAACTCAGGCCTTCCAAATACAATTGCAAGGCTTTTGTAACATAATAGCTGTCAATCTTTTTACCAATTTTATTAACTGTAAAATAGTAATTACATCCTTTACATAAATACCTCTGCTTGCTTTTGATCACACCGCTCTTAATAATTGTGCTGCTCTGGCACTTCGGGCACGCTAAAATCTTCATATATAATTAATTTGCATAAATATAGTAAATTAGCTACAAAATTATATTATGTAAATAAAAAACATCATAAAAAACTTATATTTATTTTTTTAATGTTAAAATAAAGAAGATTTCTATTGTTTGAAAATCCTTGAAATTCTCCAAAAAAAATCCGCCTCTGATGGAAGAAGCGGATCAAAATTAAAAACTAATTAAAAAAAATTCTAAAATAAACATGCAGTCCAGACTAAAATAAGTCTGGATTGTATCCAAAATAAGGCACTTTCTGTTCGTTAAAAATGACCCCATACTCTTCTAACTCTTTCAAAATAGGCTCATAAACTTCTTTTTTAATTGGAAGCTGTACGCCGGCAGTTGTAATTTTTCCGTTTAAAATCAATAATGTCGCAATCGCAACCGGAAGTCCGACCGTTTTTGCCATTGCGGTATAGGTTTGATCGTCGCCAATGCAAACCATTTTAGAGTCGATTTGTTTCTTTTCGCCATTCAGTTCATAACCAAACTTATGATACATGACAATCATATCTTTATCATCTGGTTCTAGTGCCCAACCTTCGCTTAAAATTTTTTCTAAAATCTGGGCAGGAGTGGCATTTGGTAGGTTTACCTTTTTGTTTGGGTTAAACAAATCCAGTTCCAAGAGTTTATCCCACATAATATCGTCTTGATCTATTTTTAAGATCAATCGAGTTTTAATTTCGACAGAATCCGTTGGATGATACGGAAGAAAAGAGTTGATAAACTGACGATAACTCATATTTTCTGACCCCTCTAAAATATAACTATCATCAGTCATTCCGAGCTGTACAAACATGTTCCAAGCTCTAGAAAAACCAACTCTTCTAATTGTACCTCTATATAAAGTGAGAATATCGTCTAAACCATAAACCGAACGGTATTTAAGAGAGTCCCGATTCGAATAGGCTTCAAATTTTCCGTAGCCTTCCACTTCTAGAAATTCAGTTCTTCTAAACAAAGCGCTGTACGGAATATATTTATAAGTGCCTTCCTGAATAAATTTGGCAGCACCGCCTTGTCCTGCCAGAACAACATTTCTTGGCGCCCAAGTAAATTTATAATTCCATAAATTAGTATCAGATTCAGGCGCTACAAGTCCGCCGCAGAAAGATTCGAACAAAAGCATTTTTCCGCCTTTCGATCTGATTTCGTCAATAACTTTCATGGCACTCATATGATCGATTCCCGGATCAAGGCCAATTTCGTTCATAAAAATCAGATTGTTCTGTTTGGCATCTGTATCAAGCGCTTGCATTGCATCACTTATATAAGAAGCCGTTACCAGATGTTTTTTGAATTCGATACAATCTTTGGCAATTTCAATATGCAGATGTGCGGGCAACATTGAAATCACGATTGAAGCATTCGCAATAGCGGCCTTTCTTTCATCAGTATCAAAAATATTTAAAGCAAGTGGAGTGGCATTTGGATGATTTTTTGTTTTAGCTTCCGCTAAAGGCAAAGAAAGATCGGCTACAGTGATATGCAGGTTTTCTTCGCTAGATTTTGATAGCAAATATCGAATCAAAGACGATGCAGATCTTCCTGCTCCAATTATTAAAACGTTTCTCATGTTTCAAATATTTAACACAAATATATTTAAATGTTATAAATATAACAATTGAATTTGAATTTAATTGAATTTATTTTTTGAATTATAACAGAAAATAATCTGATTTTGTTCTAAATAATCGAATATGTTAGGCGGTTTTTCAGTTCGTTTGAAGTATTTTTGCTTCAAATTTCAAAAGAGATATATTATGAAAAGAAGAATCGTTCTGACTGGAGCTTTTATTGGTATGTTAGCTATTATTTTGGGTGCTTTTGGCGCTCATTTATTGAAAAAATACCTTTCGGTAGATCAGTTAAATACTTTTGAAGTTGGTGTTCGTTACCAAATGTATCATGCTCTATTTCTTCTTTTTTTATCGACCCAAAAAGAAATTGCAGAAAAGACCTTAAAAGCAATCTACAATTTCGTAGTTGCGGGTGTTGTTCTTTTTAGCGGATCTATCTATTTGGTCGCAACAAAAGACTACACATTATTCTATTCCAAAATTATAGTATTCGCAACTCCAGTGGGTGGTTTTCTATTAATTATTGCTTGGACGCTATTATTCTTTACGATTTTGAAGCGAAAATCATAAAATCCCGAAAAAAAAATTCTGTCTAAGAATTAATCTTTAATTTTGTCACATAAATAACATATAACTTTATTTGTGTGACTTTTTTGTATTTTCTGTTGTTAAACAAAAATAATATAACAAAATCACGCATTAGGTTGTAAATAAACAAATTAGGAGCGGTTATTTTTTTCTTTTTGTAATTTTTAAAGTGAAATTTCTCTTTTTTGACATTAATTAAAGTGAAATTTAAGTATTTTAAAAGGAATAAGAATTAATCTGTAATTTTGCTTTAAACAAAAAATCACACACAACTTAAAAATTTATGGACACTAATACAGTTTTCGCGCAATCGATTTCGTTAAAAGAGTTAGGAATTGAAAATGCAAAAGTTCGTTATCAACTATCTGCAGATGAATTACATGCGATTACTTTGCAGTCAGGACAAGGTGTTGAGAATTCTACTGGAGCTTTAGCAATTAATACAGGTGAATTTACAGGTCGTTCTCCACAAGATCGTTTTATCGTAAAAGATGATATTACTAAAGATCAAGTTTGGTGGGGAAATGTAAATATCCCGTTTGAACCAGAAGCTTTTGAAAAGCTTTATAATAAGGTAACAGCATTTTTATCAGACAAAGAAGTTTTTGTTCGTGATTCTTATGTGTGTTCAGATCCAAATTACAGATTGAATGTTCGTGTTGTAACAGAAACAGCTTGGTCAAATTTGTTCTGCTACAATATGTTCTTACGTCCAGAAGAGTCAGAATTGGCTAATTTTACTCCAGAATGGACCGTAGTTTGTGCTCCAAGTTTTATGGCAGATCCTGCTGTAGATGGAACAAGACAATCTAACTTCGCAATTTTAGATTTTACTAGAAAAATCGCTTTAATAGGAGGAACAGGTTACACAGGAGAAATGAAAAAAGGAATTTTTTCTGCCTTGAACTTTATTCTTCCAGTTTTCAAAAATACACTTCCAATGCACTGCAGCGCCAATGTTGGTGAGGCAGGTGATACAGCTATTTTCTTCGGATTATCTGGTACAGGAAAAACAACTTTATCTGCAGATCCAGAGCGTAAATTAATCGGAGACGATGAGCACGGATGGACAAACGAAAATACGGTTTTTAACTTTGAAGGCGGCTGTTATGCAAAAGTTATTAATTTAACTGAAGAAAATGAACCAGACATTTTTAGAGCAATCAAAAAAGGAGCGCTTTTAGAAAATGTGGTTTTTAAAGCAGGAACAAACGAAGTAGATTATGATGATGTTTCGATCACTCAAAATACTCGTGTAAGCTACCCAATAACGCATATTGATAATGTACAGCCAGGTTTGGTTGGACACAATCCTAAAAATATATTTTTCTTAACGGCAGATTCTTTCGGAATTTTGCCTCCAATCTCAAAACTAACTCCAGGTCAGGCGGCTTACCACTTTATTTCTGGATATACGGCAAAAGTTGCGGGTACAGAAGCTGGTGTGACAGAGCCTCAGCCTAATTTCTCTGCTTGTTTTGGAGCGCCATTCATGCCTTTGCACCCAACAAGATATGCTGAAATGTTAAGCAAAAAAATGAAAGATGCTGGCGTAAAAGTGTGGTTAATCAACACAGGATGGACTGGCGGAGCTTACGGAACAGGAAGCCGTATGAAATTGAAATTTACACGTGCTATGATTACTGCTGCATTAAAAGGAGAATTGGATAATGTAGAATTTGTAGATCACAAAGTATTTGGAATTGCACAGCCACAATCTTGTCCGAATGTTCCAGAAGAAATTCTAAATCCTAGAAATACTTGGGAAGACAAAGATTTATACGATAAAAAAGCGTTGGAATTAGCACATAAATTCAAAGCTAATTTCGCGAAATTTGAAGAGTTTGCCAATGCTGAAATTTTAGCTGGCGCACCGATTACAGAATAAAAGAGAATTATTGATTCAATAAAAAAGCTGTTCAGAGATGAACAGCTTTTTTTATTTTTTATTTTTCTTTTGAAACTCAGTAATTATTTTTTTTAGTTCATCCATTACTATACCAGAAGAAATTTCAATATTAAAATTTTCCACTTCTTTTTCTAATCTTTTTTCAGGGGTAAAGAAGTCTAATGATTTGTTGAAATATTTACAAATTTTAATCATCAGATAAATATCAATTTTTTTTGTCCTTCCATTTTCAATTTTTGACAATTCACTTTGTGATATTCCTAATTGATCGGCTAATAAGCTTTGAGATAAATTATTTTCTTCTCTCAATTTTTTGATTTTAAATCCTACTGGCATAATTAAAAGGTTTATTGGGAATAATTAGTTAAAAACAGAATAAATTATATTATATATTTATATAGTAAGAAAAAGAACATAAATACATCTTTGTAATATTAAAAAAAATAGTATTAATATTACAAATTTAAATTTATGAAAAAATTATTATTTACAGTTTTTGCTGTAGTAGGATTTGGAACTGTGGCTTCCGCTAATAATCTAGAAGTTAAAAAACTTCAAGTTAAAACTATCATTTTCTATAACTGTATGCAAGATCAAGAGGCAACATATGATTTGTACATTTCACATGGCGCTTCTCATTGGGAATCATATTTTGCTGGTGCTGGAGCTTGGGGAAATTGTATGAGAGGATAATGATTAATGATAATGGGTTTTCTACTAGAAAACCCATTATTAAAAAATTGAAATATGATAAATAAATTAATTAATGTAGTTTTTTTTAGTGTTTTTATTTCTTTCGGACAAATACAAAACGGAAAAGTTGAATATGGCGTAAGCATTGAAATGATTGATGGTTTTAAAGGAACTATAGCAGAAAAATCTTATAAAGAATCTATGGATAACGCTAGGTATTTAAGCTTTATTTTAAATTTTGATAAAGAAAGATCTGTTTTTTCTTTTAATGAAAGTCTGGCAGTTGACAATTCTGATCTTTTTATGGCAAAAGTTTCTGCCGGATATATGAATGAGGTATATCAATATAAAGATTTTTCACTTTGTGCTGTTTTCGGTTTTGGCAATTATGTTTTAAAAACAGATGCAATAAAAGACTGGGTGTTAGAAAATGAAACAAAAGAAATAGAAGGATTTCTATGTTATAAAGCAACTTCAACTAAAATAGTAAACAATGGTAAAGGAAGTTTTGTTTTTCCTGTTATTGCTTGGTACTGTCCAAAGATTCCTATTTCTTTTGGGCCTAATGGTTATGGTAATCTACCAGGCTTAATTCTAGAACTTCAGGTAAGAAATGTTGTTTATGGCGTTAAAAAAATTGATCTCAATTTGCCTAAGCCACCTGTTATAGGGCAGCCAAAAGATTATCCGATTATTAATCAAGAGCAATTAGATGAAAAGATAATGACAGTCTATAAAAACAGAAATTCTACTAATGGATTTATAAAACCCGGAGATAAGTTTTAAAGGCTTTCACCCAGTTAATCTTTAATACTCGTGTAAACGGTGTAAAATCTACAAATGATTAAAAATATAATTTTCTTCTTATTTTCTATAATTACTACTGCCCAAACCCACCATACAATAACAGGTGTGGTTTCTTCGAATACAAATGTTAATTTAGAATTGGCTAATATTATCGCTAAACCTTTACAAGAAAAAGCAAGTTTAAAATTTGCGATTACTGATCATAAAGGCCGTTATAGATTAGAATTAGAAAATGGTGTAGATTACGAGATTAACGCTTCATATATTGGTTTTATAGATGAGTTATTTGTTGTTAAATCTAACTTAGAGAATCTAACACATGATTTTATACTTAAACCAAGCGGAGAAAATCTGAGAGAAATTGTTATAAAACATGAATATAAGGCTATTGAAATAAAAAAAGACACCCTAACCTTTAATGTAAAAAGTTTTGCAAACGGTAACGAACGCAAAATGAAGGAAATTCTTGAAAAACTTCCCGGAGTTGAAGTTGATAAAGATGGAACTGTAACCGTTCAAGGTAAAAAAGTTACCCAAATGCTGGTTGAAGGAAAGCCTTTTTTTGGTGGAGGATCTAAATTGGCTGTGGAAAATATTCCAGCAGATGCCCTTGATAAAATTGAAGTCATAGATAATTTTAATGAAGTCGGTTTTATGAAAAAAGTTTCTGATAGCGAAGATTTGGCAATGAATGTTAAGCTAAAAGAAGATAAAAAGAAATTTGTTTTTGGAGATATTGAAGCAGGGCTTGGTATAGGAGTAGATAAATCGAATCTGCTGCATTCGGGGTTGTTCTATTATTCTAAAAAATTAAATATCAGTTTTATAGGTGATGTCAATAATATTGGAAAAAGCACTTTTACCTATAGTGATTTAAGAAGATTTACAAACAGCTGGAGCAATTATATTATAAAAAGGAAAACAGCCAATAATTTATATTCACTTACAAAAGACAATACAGATGTTGTGGAAAACAAATCGCAGTTTGAAGCAATAAACATTAGTTTTAATCCTTCCGAAAAATTATGTGTCTCAGCTTTTACTATTTTTTCAGAAGTTTTTAGAGAAACAAAAAAATACACGCAAAATGAATATTTAGAAAATATTAATCAGACTTTTGAGAATAAGATAGAAGCTAATCGTAGTTTGAGTAATCTAAATGTGAGTAATCTAAAATTGGATTATACTCCAGACAAAAATCAAAAGTTGTTTTATAATACACAATTTCAATCTGGAACTAATGATTTAAACAGCATATTAGAATCGATTTCAAATACAAATTCAAACCTATTTAAAACAATAAATAATGAAAATAATGTTTCTTACAAGCAATATTTAGAATGGCATAAAAATTATAACTTGGCTCATACTACGACATTTGTTTTTAATCAGATGTATGAAAATAATAAACCGAAAAAGCAATGGTTGACAAATAAACCTTTTTTCATAGGGTTAATTCCGCTGCAAGAAGATATAGATTATAAAATTGAACAATTAAAGGAATTAAAAACAAACACGATTGATGGGGTTTTTAAACATTATTGGATAATAAATAATCGTAATCATTTATATACAAATATCGGTGTGACGTTTGAGAACTCACATTTTGAAACATCAGAAAAACAAATTTTAAGTGATTACATAATTAATGATTTTGATAAATCAGGGTTTGGAAATAAAACAAAATATCGATTTACTGACATTTTTTATGGTTTAGAATATAAATTTAAAATCGGTAAATGGACTAATAAGGCGGGTTTATATTATCATTTTTATAAACTTAAAAACAACCAGATAGACAATGATTATGGATTCTCAAAATATCTTTTTCAACCTCAATGGAATAGCGATTACGAATTTAATCAATCAGAAAAATTAACATTTAGTTACAAATTGGAAACAAATTTTCCTGAAATTAATGCTTTGTCCAGCCGCTATACTCTTCAAACATATAATCTTATCTATAAAGGAAATGAGATGTTGGAAAATACTAGATACCACTCTTTTAGTTTACTATATACAAAGATGAATATGTATAAAGGTATTTTCTGGAATGGATTTTTTAGTTACACTAAAAAGACAGAAACGATTAGAAATGAAGTGGAAGTAGAAGATATTAATCAATACAATACACCAGTCTGGACAAATAATCCTGAAAACACTATTTTCTTTACAGGAGCATTTACAAAAAAAATATACAAATTTGATTTGAAATTAAATGCAAATGTTAATTGGCTTAGTTATTATCAAATGCTGAACAATGTTTTGACATTGAATACTAGAAACAATAAAAATGTAGGATTAACACTAAAAACGACCTATAAAAAATGGCCTAATTTTAGTTTTGGGTATGAAAAAGGATTTGATCATTTTAGCGGACTAACAAAATCTAATTATTGGTCAGATACGATAAATGGCATTTTTGATTATGATTTTTTAAGTTTTTGGAACTGTAAAATAGATTATCAATATCTAAAAAATTCCAATTCTAATAATGAAAATAATTTTCATGAGATAACGAATATGGCGTTGAGATACCAAAGAAAAAATAGCCCACTTGGTTTGGAATTGATTTGTAACAACGTATTTAATGTACAGAAAAAGAACAGCTACTTTTTTTCAGATTATATAATTAGTCAGCAAGCGACTTATATTTTGCCAAGAGTATTGATGTTTTCGCTGACATATAAATTATAAAACTAATCGTTTTAAACAGCTTTTTTTTTAGTGATCAGTGTTCAGTTTTTTAGATTTCAGTTTAGAATCCAGTTCTTTATGTCACCCTGAGCGAAGTCGAAGGGCGCTCCAATTGGAACGGGGCTTCGACTCCGCTCAGCCTGACATGCTTCTCTCAGTCAGACAATACTATTCGTCTGTCAGTATTAAAAATTTTACCGCAAAGAAACGCAAAGAAAAAAACGCAAAGGTTCGCAAAGTTTATTAAACAAAACTTTGCGAACCTTTGCGTAAATCTTAGCGCTCTTTGCGGTAAAATAGCATCATTGAAACGCAGTTTTCAGTCACAGTTTAAAGGAAAGGACTGAAAACCTGCAATTTCAAATCAACACTGAATCTTTATTTCTTTGCTTCGTCTATGCGTTTTTGAATTAAATCCCAAGCGTAATAGTGGAAAGTCATTCCGTTGCTCATTGCTACGAAAAGTCCGTTTTTGTAAGCTCCGCCAAGGTTAACACTTGTTACATCTGCACCGTCACACTCGATTGTAGAAGTTGGAACTTCAGCCAACAACGGGTGATTGTTTGGGTTGCCTTTTGCACCTTCTCTCGGGTAAACCATAAAAGTATTTGCCTGCTGATTCGATACTAAAATGTATCCTGTAGAATCTGTTTTTTTGTAAATCGCAATTCCTTCATGATCTGCTTTAAAATCTTTTTGACCGAAGAATGCTAATTCTTTATTATCGTTTAAAGCTGGATCTGCTTTGTATTTTCTAATTCCAACCTGCTCATCGCAATAGTACACAAAACCTAATTCGTTGTCCACTGCAATAGCTTCGATTTCTTTTTTACCGCTGTAAGTTCCAAATTTGCGAACTACTTTTGCTGAAGCGAATTTTCCGTTTCCAGAAAGTTCATACTGCCATAAATAACTTCCAGAAGGTCCTGTTTTTCTTCCTACAATGGCAAAAATCTTTCCGTCGCTTGGGCGAGTGTACAAAGAAACTCCCATTGGATCACGTTGTGTTTCTCCTTCAAAAACTGGAATTCCGCCGTTATCAATTGGTTCTAAATCAGGCAGACTAAAAATTCTGATTTTGTTTTCTTCTCTTTCAGTAGTAACTGCAACGTCTACTTTTTTTCCGTCAATAATTAATCCGTAAGCGATATCAACATTGTTTGGACGCTTTAACGGAATTGATTTTTTAAGGATTTTTCCATTCAAATCAAAAGCATACAAACCTCCGTCTGAGTCTTTATCTGTTCCAACTATAATGCTTTTTGAAGGATCTGTCGGGTGAATCCAGATCGAAGGATCGTCTGTATCGTGTGGCAAAGCTTCTGTAACTGCTGTAGGTTTCAAAGCGTTTGGCTGAACTGCAGCTAGTTTGTCGTCTTTACAAGCGATAAATAAAACGCTTAAAAGTAAAAATGACAGTATAGATTTATTTTTCATTTTAATAATATATTTTAATGCAATTAGACAGAGCCTTAAAAACTCTGTCTAATGTAAGAATTTTAAAAAATTGTATTTTATAAGTCTAATTTCAATCCAAGATTAAAACGAGCTTGGTAATATTCTGCTTGTTTTGTATGGTCAGCTACACCTTGGTAGTAACGTAACGGCTGGTTTGTTAGGTTGTTAGCTTCAGCAAAAACACGCAGTTGTTTTGTAATTTTATAAGAAGCATTTGCATCTAAGAAAAACTGCTTGTCATAATAACTGTCTTTGTAAGACTCAGAACCTAATTCATCTAAATAATCAGAGGTAAAGTTGGTTGAGATTCTTGCAGAGAAACGTTTGTTTTCCCAAGAAAGAGATCCGTTAAACATGTGTGGAGTTGTACCTGGAAGACTAATGTCATTTCTTTCATTTCCGTCTTCATCGGCAATTCCTTTTGCTTTAGATTGCGTGTATGTATAGTTCAAATAGATACCAAAACCTTTTAAGAATTTACCAGGCAAGAAATCTAACTGACGTTGGAACGCAACTTCGAATCCGTAAACATCAACATTTTCTCCATTTCTTGATTGTAAGAATGACCAGTTTTCTCCCGCTGGAATTGGGTTTACCTGATTTGGGAAATCTGCAGCAAATTTTGCAGCATCATATTGGTTGTCGCTATAGTTATAGATAAAATCATTTAATCTTTTGTAGAAAACACCTCCAGAAATTAAACCAACAGATTTGAAATAGTTCTCTGCCATGAAATCATAATTGTATGAATACGTAGCTTTAAGATCTGGATTTCCAGCTGTAATTTCTTTGTCTGCAGCAATATTGTTTACATAAGGAGCTAAAGCATAATAGTTAGGTCTTGCTAAAGCCGTTGTAGCAGCAGCTCTTAAAATTAAATCTTTTGTTGCGTTGTACTGTAATGAGATACTTGGCAATAAATTAGTGTACGAGTTCGTGTTGTTGATTTTGCTCTCTAATTCTTCTTCGTCAAGTACACGGTTTCCTGTATAATCGATATGCGTATTCTCAACGCGGAAACCTAAAACCATAGAAAGTTTATCATTAAAATCCTGATCCCATCTTACATAAGCTGCAGTGATTCTTTCTTTTGCATTGTAGTTTACGGCTAAATATTCTGCTGGATCTGTTTCTTTTTCGAATAAAGAAGCATTGTTTAAATCTAAACTTCCTAAGAAATTAGCAGATGCAAACGTTCCTGGCACATATTTACTTCCCGGATTAAAATCTCTTCCGTCATAATAACTTGTCGGAACTTGCGATAATAATTCCATATCGTCATTGATCGGAGTGTAAGAATAGAACATATTGTTTCTTTCTTTTTCTTTCAAACGAAGTCTAAGACCTGTTCTCAATCTTCCTTTTTCTCCAGCAATAACAGAGAAAGGGAAACGGATATTAACTTTTGCACCAAATTCGCTTTCGCTTGTTTCGTCTGTATTTTCAGTAACAGAGTCAAATTCAAATTCGTCAACAGATTCTCCTGCAGTTGTAATCAAAGGAAATCTGATATCAGATAAATCTTGAAACATTTCTAAACCTTTCTGACGGTATTCTATATAACGCTCCTGCGGACGATATTCTCTTGCTTTTGCGTAGTTTGCAGACCAGTCTAAATCTAAAGTTGAGTTGATTAAGTGCTCTCCACGAATAGAATAATTTTGCACTCTTTGGTCTTCTAATCTTCTGTTTTTGTTTCTATTATTATCAACACCACCTTTAGTCTGACGTTTTACACGGCCTTCAAAACCTGTAATTTCTTCGCCATTGTAAATTGGTTCAATATCATCATAAGTGGTTCTGAAACGGTTTTCTCTATCGTCTCTCCAGTTGTAGATTGCGTTTGCAAAAATCGTATTGTTTTCGTTGAATTTATAATCAAAAGCCAAAGAAGCACTTCTACGAATACGCTGTACATCATATTTTCTAATTTCAGAAGCTTGCAGATAATCATTTCCGAATTCATCTTTTACCCATTCGTTTTCGATGTTATCAGAACCGTAATCTACATTGTTGTAAGATCCGCTGAAAACAACTCCTAATTTATCATTAGCAAATCGGTTACCGTATACTAAACCTGCCGTGTAAGAAGCATGGTCGCGAATTGGTAAATAACCTCCCGCAAGAGTTGCAGAAATTCTTTCTCCGTTTGGAGTTGCTCTAGTAATTAAGTTTACAGAACCTCCAATTGCATCGGCATCCATATCAGAGGTAAGGGTTTTGTTTACTTCGATTGTCGAAATCATATCAGACGGAATCAAGTCCATTTGAACGTTTCTATTGTCTCCTTCTGCAGAAGGAATTCTATCTCCATTTAAAGTTACAGAGTTTAAAGATGGTGCCAAACCTCTAATAATAATATTACGAGCTTCACCTTGGTCATTCTGCATCGTGATACCAGGCACGCGTTTTAAAGCGTCTCCCACGTTAGCATCTGGAAAACGTCCCATTTGGTCAGATGAAATAACGTTTCCAATGTTTTTATTATTTTTTTGCTGGTTCAGTGCTTTTGCCTGACCTTTTACGATATCTCCAACAACAACTTCTTTCAGCTCATTTTCAGAAGCCTTAAGAGAAAAGTCAATTACGTTGTTTTTTCCTGCTTCTACTTTTATTTCTTGAGTTAAAGAAGTATAACCAATATATTTTACTTCAACTTTGTAAGTTCCTTCATTAATATTTAATAATTCAAAACGACCGTTGTAGTCAGAAACGGTATATTTTTTCTCACCTACAATTTGAACCATAGCTCCAGGAAGAGGCAGTTTGTCGTCGGCATCTAATATCTTTCCAGATATAATGGCCTTCTGAGCAAATCCTGTAAAGGCGAATAAAAAGAATAAGGTTAGTAAATAGAATTTTTTCATTGTGTGTGTTTAGTTTGATTTCGGTTGCGAAGCTAAACCTCATGTATTAATAAAGCCTTCAAAAAAAATTAACATAGTGTTATGATTAGCCACATAATTTTAGATTTTAGTAATCTTTAAATAACATACAAGCCATCAAATAATTGATTCACAAGTAAAAAGAAAATGATATTTTGATTGTAATTGAAAATTTGGCGTTAAATTTGCCGTATCATCATTAATCAAAAATCATCAATCATGTTAAAACAATTTTTTATCCTATGTTCAGGAGTCGACCGAGACATCCTGAAAGACTGCTCAGAAGGCGAGCAAACCAAATATGTTGGTATTGGCGCCACGGTTTTCTTTACAGCAGTTATGGCTTTTTTAGCCAGTGCTTATGCGCTTTTTACCGTTTTCGATTCTATTTATCCCGCTTTGATTTTTGGATTTGTATGGAGTTTATTGATTTTTAATCTAGATCGATTTATCGTTTCTACCATTAAAAAAAGAGATCGTTTTATGGATGAATTCCTGCAGGCGACTCCACGTATTGCTTTGGCTATTATTATTGCGATTGTAATTTCAAAACCTTTAGAAATTAAAATTTTCGAAAAAGAAATCAATACCGTTTTATTGAAGGAAAAAAATGAAATGGAATTGGCAAATAAGAAGCAAATCGGAACTTATTTCAAAACAGATTTAGATAAAAACAAAGCTGAAATTGCGGCGCTAAAAGCGGATATAGTTAAGAAAGAAAAAGAAGTAAATGCTTTATATTCTACTTATATTACAGAAGCCGAAGGAACCTCCGGAACTAAAAAACTAGGAAAAGGTCCTGTTTATAAAGAAAAACGCGAAAAACACGATGCAGCTTTGAAAGAGTACGAAACATTAAAAACGACTAACGAAGCCAAAATTGCCGAAAAAGAAAAAGCGGGGAAACAGCTTCAAGCCGATTTAGACAAAAAAGTTTCGCAGACACAGCCCATCATAGAAGGTTTCGACGGATTAATGGCGCGTATCAATGCGTTGAATAAACTGCCTTGGCTTCCGTCTTTCTTCATTATGCTTTTGTTTTTGGCAATTGAAACTTCGCCGATTATTGCCAAATTATTAGCGCCAAAAGGAGAATTCGATTTTAAACAAGAAGAAGCCGAAACCGCGATGAAAGCGACTTTAGCGCAAAACAAATATCAAAGAGATTTATTGGTTAAAACTAGTGCTGAAATGCACGATAGAGTTTATGCTGATATTGCAGAAGATAAAAGTCTGTACGATTTACAGCGAAAAAACGCAAAGGAATTGCTCGAATTACAATCGCATAAGTTTGTAGAGAAGCAGAAAGCAACACTTTAAGAATTTAACCGCAAGGTTCGCAAAGATTTACGCAAAGCACGCTACAATTTAAAAATTTTAGCCACAGATTAAATGCTTATTAGGATTATAAAATCCTTTAAATCTATTAATCTGTGGCTATTTATTTTTGCGAACCTTGCGTAAATATCCTTGCGACCTTTGCGGTTAGATTTTTACATGTAGCTCAAAATCTCTTTTTTATAAGCATCATATTCTCCTTGCATAATCAAACCGTTATCAAGAAGCTTTTTATAATTCTGCAATTTATCAAAAAGTTCTTCTTTAGATAATTCGCTTAATTTTCGATCTCCTGTTGGAGCGGGTGCCTGAGGTGTAATTTGTTCGTAAGTTTCATAAACTGGAGCAGCAGGCAAAATTTCAGCAAAACTAGTTACTTCTTCTGCTTCAACCTCTTCAACTTCCTCGATTTCTTGTTCTGCTTCTTCTACAATTTCCTGAACAGGAACTGCAGTTTGAACTGGATTTTTCAATAAATCCAATTGCTCTTTAGCATAAGTATAAATTTTTCTAGCCTGAATTTTCGGAATATAATCAATAGAAACCGCTAAATCAGTTTTAGTTCCAAAAGAAAACTCAGAACCTAAAATATTTTCCTTCACAAAAGTACTTGCAATATCATCCCAAGTATAATCTGTAAAATCCATAGAAAGACCTAAATTTTTAGGCTTGCAGATAATGATACGCTTGTTTGTTAATACAATACTATCTGGAAAAACAGTAATTGCAGGCTTTTTTTGCACTGCTATATATCCAACTTCTTCGCCTTTCATTAATAAATCGGTAAGTTTCGAAGTGATTTTTTCAATCGCTTTTGGATCTTGTTCTTCGTTTAAAAACTTTTTAAATTGTTCTTTCATTGCTTGTTAAGTGCTAAGTTTCTAAGCTGCTGAGCGGCTAAGTTTTTTTTACTGACGCTACAAATGTAATGCCTAATTTTTTAATTCGATAATTTCATTTTGAATTTTCTTCGTTAAGCTTTTGAAAACTAATTCGTAAGAATGGTCGATGAGTTCTTTTACAAATTTATCAGGCAGATTTCCGTTTAGAGCTACCGTATTCCAATGCACTTTACTCATGTGAAATCCTGGTTTTATGTCATCATATTCAGCTCTGAGCTCTTGCGCGCGCTCGGGATCACATTTTAAATTGACCGACTGCTCATTTTTTTCCCATTGAGAAAGTGAAGACAAAGCAAACATTTTTCCGCCCACTTTAAACACCAGCGTATCTTCATCAAAAGGAAAATGTTCGCTTACACCTTTTTTAGAAAGACAATATTCGTAAAACGTTTCTAAATTCATAATTGTTTTTATTTACCGATTTCGCCCAAATGCGTGTATTTAAATCCTTTTTCATATTTAAGTCCGTAACCAAAAATTCGATCCATTGCCGAATGTGAAAATAAAATAATTCCGGCTAACTGCATAATTTCAATATTCAAATAACATCCAATTGCATAAATTAAAAGAGCAATCCCTTTCTGATGAAAGGCATTGTAGAAAAAAGCTCCAATTTTATTTCCGAAAAGATAACCTAACATAGATAAATCAGGAGCTAAAATTAAAGCCAGAAACCACCACCATTCATAATTTAAGCGATTAAAAAGAAAGATGCCAAGAATAAATAAAGCGGCTTCTTCGAGTTTTAAAACTGTTTTCATTTGATTACTTTTTCCATCATTTTTTCTGGATGCGCTAATTTAGTAAATCCGAATTTCTCGTATAAAAAGTGCGCATCGGTTGTTGCCAAACGCCAGATTTTGACTTCTTGTAATTGCGGTTCTTTCATCATCGCATCGATTAGCATTGACGAATATCCTTTTCCGCGATGATTTTCGTCAATAAAAACATCCATTAAATAAGCAAAAACCACATAGTCGGTTATCACGCGAGCGAAACCAATTTGTTTGTTGTCAAGGTAAATGCCAAAACAAAATGAAGCATCGATCGTGCGTTGCACTTCGTCCATCGTTCGCCCCGCAGCCCAATAAATGTCCTTTAAAAAGTTCTGTATAAAAGGAACGTCAAGTTTTGTTTTATCTGTCGATACTTCTATCATTTCGTTGAGTTTTTTTGCCACGAATTTCACTAATTACTCTAATTTCTTTTTTTATTTAGCCACAGATTAAAAGATTTTCACAGATTTTTTAATTATTTTAATCCTTTAATCTGTGGCAGAAAATAATTAAAATAAAATTCGTGCAAATTTGTGCAATTGCTTCGCCTGTTCGCTATCGCTCGGGTTGTGGCTAACTCTTTTTAAATCTTGTATAAAATTGGTTTACTTGGGCTTGCGTCGTTTTCAAACGAAGCGATTTGTAAATTTAGAATATAATTTCCGTCTTCAATTTCATCTGGAACATAAATCATTTCTGTAATTGTTGCTTGAAAACGGGCATCGGCATTTAAATTGTGTGTGTCTTTTACATTCCAAAATGCTTTATGCGCCAATAATTTTCCTTCGTCATGTTCTTTGTCTACACTTGGCAAATCAATCAATAAATGTTGAATTTCGCTTTCGCGGATGAAAATTGCAGCTTCTTCAGACAAATAGGGCGGATTGGTATTCGAATATTTTCTAGATTTTTTGTCTTTTGAATTTGGAATTGTTCGAATAATAATCGCTTGTGGTTTTGTCACACTGAGCGGAGTCGAAGTGCTAAACGCTTTTTGAACTTGTTTCTTCGTAATCACAAAATCTTCACCTTGTTTTTCAGGTTCAACCGTAATCAATTTCGCAAAAAAGAAAAACTGTTTTAAAGACTGATTAATGCTGTAAAAATCATTGGTAATATGCCCCAAACATTCCGTATGCGTTCCATGCCCATGCGGATTGAAGAAAATATTATTAAAATTCGTTGATGATTTTCCTTCCGAAACTTTCCCAATCCAGTCGCCAAAAACAACAGGCTCAATTATTGGTTTTTCAAGATACCAAGCAATCGGATTTTCATCTGTAATCGTTAATGGAATTGAGATATCAATAGGTTTTGATAAGTCTATTTCGAAGTTGTTGATTGTTGCTTTCATATTTTTGGTTTAACCGCAGGGCACGCAAAGAATTACGCAAAGGTCGCTAATGTTTTTTAAAGATTGTTCGCGACTCTTTTAATTCCATTTTTTAATAAGGAAACATTAAAGTTTATTAATAATCCTAGTTTACAATTTGTTAGTTTTAAATATGTTAATAGTTGAGCAAAATGTACTTCATTTAAACAATCAACCGCTTTTATTTCCAAAATTAGTTTATTTTCAACTAAAATATCTAAGCGATAACCAACATCCAATTTTACTTCTTCATAAATTAGTGGTAATGCTTTTTGTTTTTCGACATAAATGCCTAATTTCTTTAGTTCATAGAATAGACATTCTTCATAAGCGCTTTCCAAAAGACCTGGTCCCAAAGTTTGGTGAACTTTCAAAGCGGAATTGAATACAATTCTTGATAAATCATTTTCTAACATAAGTAGTTTATAAAATTAAACTCAAATGTAGAATTTTCAAATAAAATACATAGGTTAATTCCTATAAAAAAATAGCGTTCTTTGCGTAATTCTTTGCGAACCTTGCGGTTAAACTTCAGCATCCAAATAAAACAAATCGCTAGCAATTCCATCTGTTAGAAATTTTCCTTTTAAAGTTGGTTTTAGAATATTGTTTTCGATTGAAAGTAAATCATCATTTAAGAATTTCTGACTTTGTTTTTTTAAATAATTCAAATATTCAATTCCAAATTCGTTTTCAATTCTTTCCAGAGAAACGCCCCAAATCGTTCGTAAACCCGTCATAATGTATTCATTATAACGATCTGAAACAGTCAAGGTTTCTGTTTCTAATGGAAGTTCATCGTTTTGAATTGCTTTTAGATAAAGCGAATTATTAGCAATATTCCATCCGCGTTTTTCGCCATCATAACTATGTGCAGACGGACCAATTCCGATATATTTTTTGCCTAGCCAATACGCCGAATTGTTTTTGGAGAAATAATTTTCTTTTCCAAAATTCGATAATTCGTAATGAATAAAACCGTTGTTCTGAAGCATGTCAACCAAAATATTAAAATGATTGGAAGCCACTTCATCTTGAGGTTCAGCAATTTTTCCAGTCTGGATTAATTTACTTAAAGCTGTTTTCGGTTCAACCGTCAAAGCGTAACTTGAAATATGCGGAATGCCAAAATCCAAAGCTGTTTGAATATTTTGTCTCCACATTTCGTCAGTTAAACCCGGAATTCCGTAAATCAAATCGATAGAAATATTGTCGAAATATTTTGTCGCTTCCGCTAAAGATTTTTTGGCTTCCGCCGAGTTATGAGCGCGATTCATCATCTGTAAATCGTCTTCGTAAAAAGATTGAATCCCAATGCTTAAACGATTTATCGGACTTTTTGATAATTCTAAAATTCGTTCAGCAGACAAATCATCAGGATTCGCTTCGAGCGTAATTTCTGGATTTTCGGCAATTTTATAATTTTTATAAACTTCAGAAATCAAGAAGTTAATTTCTTCATTAGTAAGAACAGAAGGTGTTCCGCCTCCAAAATAAATCGTTTCAATAATATTGTCATCCTGAGCGGGTTTACGCATCGCAATTTCTTTAGCCAATGCCAAAACCATCTCATCTTTCTTCTTCATCGAAGTCGAAAAATGAAAATCGCAGTAATGGCAAGCCTGCTTGCAAAATGGTATGTGAATGTAGATGCCTGACATTTTTAATTAGATAATTAGAGAATGTGTCAATTAGATAATTTATTTAGTTGTGTACAGAATTATCTAATTTTTAAATTATCTCAATTGACAAATTTAACTAGATAATTTATTTCGGTGTCTATAGAATTATCTAATTATCAAATTGGCACATTGACTCATTTCTTAACTCTATCCTCGTTTTGTTTAACAAATGCGTCCCAACCTGAATAACTTTTTCCGGCAACAATTTTTCCCGAATTAAAATGATGACAAACCGCAGCCGCCAAACCATCGGTTGAATCCAGATTTTTGGGTAATTCTTTTAATCCTAAGAGCTGTTGCAGCATTTTAGCAACCTGCTCTTTGCTGGCATTTCCGTTTCCAGTAATCGCCATTTTGATCTTTTTAGGTTCATATTCGGTAATCGGAATTCCGCGAGAAAGTCCCGCTGCCATTGCAACGCCTTGCGCACGACCTAATTTCAGCATCGATTGAACGTTTTTACCAAAGAAAGGAGCTTCGATCGCGATTTCGTCTGGACAATGCGTTTCGATTAATTCGATCGTTCTTTCGAAAATGATTCTTAATTTTTGGTAATGATTATCGTATTTGGAAAGCTGCAGTTCGTTCAATTGCAGAAATTCCATTTTTTTATTGGTTACTTTTATCAGTCCAAAACCCATAATTGTGGTTCCGGGGTCAATACCTAATATGATGGTTTCTTTTGTCACTTCTTTTAATTATAATAGAAAGAGAATTTTTTCTCTACTTCATCTTTTGAAATATCCGATTTAATAACTTGATTTTGGTCATTTACAATTGAATATTTGCCATTATTCAAAACGTAAAATTCAGTTTGCTTTTTCTTTGAAAAAAGACTTGGTTCAAGATAAATTTGTTGATATATAAAAGGAATTACCTGTTTATTTTGAATGGTAACGACTCCATATTTTCCATTTTTGGATAGAATGATTATTTTATCGCTATCATAAAAAAGACTATCATAAATAACAGGAATTACGGTTTTTCCTTCTTTAGTAATCAAACCATGTTTTTTATCTTTTATAACAAAATGATAATTTGAACCTGGACCATATTCTACCCAATTTGACATTTCATCATATTGAAAAGGAATAATAACAGCTCCAGTTCTAAATATTACACCATATTTTCCATTTTGTTTCGCTATAAAATAATTTTTATTATCGTAAAAACAAGGAGATAAATCCTGATAATTAAAATCGAGTATAGGTTTTAAATTTTTACTAATAATCCCGAATTTATTATTTTTCTTAATAATGTAGAGATGAAAATCTCTTGAATTTGTTTCAATTAATTCGTTGTCAATCGGATAAGTAATTTTGTTTTTAGAATCAATTAGTCCAAATTTACCTTTAGATTTTACAATCGCATTGGGATTACTCCTGAAATTTTGAAATTCATCATAAATTACAGGAATTATCAATTCTCCCTTTGTATTAATTGCACCATACTTTCCATTCAAATCCTGAATGTGATAAATTTTTTGAATCTTGTTATTCAACGAACAATAATCAAATGAAAAGTCTTTTATCTTATCGTAATTTTTTTCTCCGTGCTTATTTAATAAAACCAGTGAATTATTCCTTTTTGCTACAAAAATTTCAGAATCACGGTAATCTTCTTCAGGATGTTCAATTGTGTCGTACTCTAATTTTACGACTTCTTTTCCAAATTCATTAATAATTCCATATTTATGATTTTTAGAAACAATAGCAATTCTGTTCTGATTGAATCTTTCGCCTGTATCATATTTGCCAAAAGGAATTATTTCTTTTAAATTTTTATCTAAATAAGCAATTTGTTTGTTTTTTGAAACTAGAATTAAGCCGTTTTTCCAAAAAGTATTTCCACTTTTATCTTTAATATTAATAACAGTTAGAGCAATTTGGTCATAGATAAAGTCCGTTTTTTGTTTTCCAGAAGAATCAAAAAAAGCCCATTTCCCTTTTTTATTCAAAGTAACTAAACTATCAAATATACTTTCTTCTGCATTTTGATAAATTACAGGAATTATTTCTTTCCCTTTTTTATTTATAAAACCATAAAGGTTTTCTTTTTTTACACTCGCTAATCCTGTTTTTCTAAAAAACGTTTCATTTTCAAACTGAATCGGAATTATGATTTTTCCTTTTCTATTGATGAACCCGAATTTCTCATTTTTTTTAACACAAGCCAAGTCTTCAGAAAACACAGTTACATTATCATATTCAAAAGGAACAATTATATTTTCATGAATATCAATGTACCCCTGTTTATTTTTTAAATGAGCTAGTATCATCCCTTTTTCATCAATTGGATTTAGAAATTTATATTTTCCCAGCGGAATAATAACATTTCCCTTTTCATCATTATATCCCCATGAATTCTCGCCCATAACTCTAACAAAAAGTTTGGGATTATTCTTTTCGATTTTACTGCATCCATATCCATAAATCAACAGTAAAATAAAGTATAGAATGAATGATTTTTTCATAAAGAGATTTTGTATCAGGTTTTTTGAAAATCAAAACGATTCATTTTCTAATTTACTAATTGCCACATTATCTAATTAACTACTTTTGCGGCATGATTTCAATTCCTCACAAAGCTAAGCAATTCCTAGTTCTTCTGGCCAAACTTTTAATCGTTGGCGGTGCATTTTATTTTATATACAACCAGCTGGCGAATAACGACAAATTAGACTGGCAGAAGTTTATTGTATTGTTCCAGAAAAATCAGTCGGTTTTAGGGATTTCGTTTATTTTGCTTTTGAGTGTTTTGAACCGTTATTTCGAGATTTTGAAATGGCAGAATCTCGCGCAGGTAATTCAAAAAATATCACTTTACGAAGCTACAAAACAAGTTTTAGCCGCTTTAACAGCTGGGATTTTCACGCCAAATGGAGTAGGTGAGTACGCTGGGAAAGCTTTGTATTATCCAAAATCGGGGGCCAAAAGAGTAGTGTTTCTAAACTTAATCTGCAACGGAATTCAGATGATTTTAACGATCATTTTTGGAGTTTTCGGACTGCTATATTTCAATGCGCAGTTCAATGTTATTACAACCAAAACAGTACTGATCCTTTTCGGCGGATTTCTATTGCTTTTAGTTCTACTTTTTTCCATAAAAAAAATAAAAATCAAAGGCTATTCCATCGAAAAACTGATTCATAAAATCAATGAAATTCCGAAATCGGTTCATCAAAAAAATATCTTTTTAGGAATCTGCCGTTATGTGGTTTTTTCGCATCAATATTACTTTCTGTTTTTGGGTTTTGATGTCGATTTGCCGTATTTAACATTAATGGCAGCGATTACATCGGTTTATTTTTTAGCATCTTCTCTACCGACTTTTCAGTTTTTAGATTTTGCAGTAAAAGGAAGTGTTGCCATTTATTTCTTTGGAATTCTGGGCGTAAACGAATGGATTGTCATTTTTATCTCTACTTTAATGTGGTTTCTAAATGTGGTTCTTCCAGTGGTTTTAGGAAGTTATTTTGTGCTGAATTTTAAAACCAAAACGACAGAATGATTTTTGGATTTTTTTCCATATTAGCCATTTACATCATAAGCATTGCTTTACTTATTTATGGTTTTTTTAGAATAAAAACATACCAAAGAAAGAATCTAGAGCCGAAAACTAGTTTTACGATTATAGTTCCTTTTCGGAATGAAAAAGAAAATCTTCCAATACTTTTAGAAAGTTTTTCAAACTTAAATTATCCTGCAGATTTGTTTAAAGTCATTTTGGCAGATGACAGCTCTATCGAGAAATTCCAAATTTTAAATTCCAAATTCCAAGTTTTTATTGTTGATAATTTCAGGACTTCTAATTCTCCCAAAAAAGACGCTATTACAACCGCAATGCAACACGTGAAAACCCATTGGGTTATTACCACCGATGCCGATTGTATTGTTCCTGAAAACTGGCTTTTGACTTTTGATAATTACATTCAAGAAAATAAAGTTTCAATGCTAGCTGGAGCTGTGACTTATGAATGTGATAACTCTTTTTTAGATCATTTTCAGCAATTAGATTTAACAAGCCTGCAAGGCGCAACAATTGGAAGTTTTGGTTTGAAAAATGGCTTTATGTGCAACGGAGCGAATTTTGCGTACAAAAAATCATTATTTGAAGATTTGAATGGTTTTAGCGGCAACGATAAAATTGCTAGTGGCGATGATGTTTTTTTACTGCAAAAAGCAATTGAAAAATTCCCGAAAGAAGTCCATTATTTAAAGGCAGAAGAGGCAATTGTCACGACAAAACCAACCGAAAATTGGAAATCATTATTTTATCAAAGAGTACGCTGGGCGGCCAAAACAAGTTCATACAAAAGTACTTTTGGTAAATTTTTGGGGCTAATTGTTTTCTTTGCAAATCTAAGTTTTGTTATTGGGTTTTTTCTTCTGATTTTCGGAATATGGCCTTATCCTATTTTTGTAATCTTTGCTTTTGCTAAAGTTGCAATTGATTTCGTTTTGCTTTCAATCACAAATCAATTTTTAACTAGAACGAGAATTAAAAGCCTTTTATTAAGCAGTTTGCTTTATCCGTTTTTTAGTTCAACTGTCGCTTTGTATAGTCTATTTGGCTCTTACGAGTGGAAAGACAGAAAATTCAAAAAGTAACTTATAATAAGCTTATATGCCTTATATGGTTAAATTTATTTATCTTCTTTTGCTTTTATAATAACCGGCAAAATAAATTGCGTTTTTACTGGAATCCCACGTTTTATGGCTGGATTTACTTTTGGGAAATCGACTAGACGCGCATGCAGTATGCTGTCGATTTTTATGGTATCATAAACTACAGAATCTTTAGGAAACTGAGGTTCAAATTTCATCGTAGAGTTAGGAAAGACAGTTACTTTAACTTCAATTGTATCCAATTCAGGATATAAAATAGACAACGTATCGATGTTTAATTTTTCCTGAATAAGACTTGACATTACTTCGAAAAAGCATTGCTGGCGAAGTTTTTTATCGGCAATTTTATCGCAATCTGGTACAGAAGGATATTCATCAACTTCTTTCCAATTGATTGATTTTAATTCCTTTTGAAGTAACTCTTTTTCAGACGGAACCTGCTTCTCAAAGTATTGACAAGAATTAAAAAGGAGACAAATGAAAAATAGGAAAAACTGCTTCAAGATTTTAAAGTTGAATTGAATAGAAAAAAATTGTGGTATAAAAATACGATTATTTTTTTTGAGATGCTTTGTATTCTAAATAATCTTCATAGCTTTCCGACAGCCATTTTTCTTTGTTTTGAGCGGCAACTTCTTTTTGATCAGGATACAAACGGGCAAGGCGATCGGAAAAAGTGGCAATTTGAACCGTATAGTCGTAATATTCGGTCTTAGTCAGCAAAATATCTGGATTGTTTTTCTTGGTAAAAAACTCAAAGAAAAGCGCATCAAATTCCTTCATAGAAAAATTTAAAATCTTTTTCTTATTGATTTGATATAAGCTGTCTTGCAATATTTGATCTTGTAAAGGAAGTTTTTTTGTCTGCGCATTGCTATTCTGGCTAATCGCAAAAATTAGAAATGTATATAGTAATATTTGAATTATATAACGCATCTCACAAAATTTAATGTAATTTGTAGGTGCAAAATTACAAAAAGTTATGGATTTAATCTTAGTATTGTTAGGTTTTATATGTATGATTGTTGGAGTTTTCGGGAGTTTTATTCCTGTTCTTCCTGGCTTATCTTCTTCTTGGGTCGGACTGCTTTTGCTGTATCTCACAAAAGCAGTCGAAAATAATTACTGGGTATTAGGAATCACTTTTGTCCTAATGGTCATCATTACAATATTAGATTATGTAATTCCTTCAAAAGGAACCAAAAAGTTCGGTGGAAGCTCTTACGGAGTTTGGGGAACCAACATTGGACTGATAGTTGGAATTTTAGCGCCAATTCCGTTTGGAATTATAATCGGACCATTTGTGGGTGCTTTTATCGGCGAATTAATGTATGACTCTCAGAATCATCAAAGAGCCTTAAAAGCGGCTACTGGATCGCTATTAGGATTCCTCGCTTCGAGTTTTGTTAACTTTCTGTTTGCAGTAATTTATTTGGGTATATTTTTAAGCATTATGTGGGAATATCGAAACATTTTATTTTAATTCTATAACATTTTCAGCTCTTTAGCTTTGGAAATAAAAACAAACAAAAGGTTTTTCTTACATGTTTTTGTTTTGTAGTTGAAGCCGAAAAGCTTGTGTTTACTAGCGTTAAGGAGTTTTTATTGTTAAGAACTGGTTATTAAGAAGGTAAATTTTTAACTTAATTTTTGGAAATGTTAAAATATTTTATATTTTTATCACGATAAACGATAAAAAGCCTCATTTTATCGATTATTTTAAACGAATATAAATAATCATTTTTTAAGTTATGAGTATGACCCCAAACCTACAAATTGAACTTAGACGCTTTATTTCTTCTAATGTTGTCTCCAAGTTAAACAAGTTTTATTTTGAGAATGATGCACTGCTAATAAAGGGAATAGACGTCTCGATCGGCACGATTTTAATGGGACTCTACAACAAAGCCGAAGAATCTGATTTTTATTCTGAAATCGTTTCACTAATCCAAGAAGATTCCACTTTTTACCAAGAAGTAGATTTTAATGCAGGCAGAATATTATCAGTCGACGACTGTTACCGATTAGAAGGAAATATATTGCTGAAAGAATTATTTGCTAATAAAAAAGGCAGAATTTCAGAAATGGTTTCCAATGAAGTTGGTATAAAAAGCGAAACAGCTCGCGAAATACTTAACTTTTCAGCATTACTTGTAATGTCTTACTTAAGATACAATCTTCAATTAATAGAAAGTTTAAAACTCCTTTTAGACGACCAAAAAAGAGAAATTTTAAACAGCATTCCTCCCGGAATCAAAATCATCCTAGGCTTTTCATCTTACGAAACAGTAGAAGATAAAAACCAATCTATCGGAAGATCTATTTTTACCCTTTTCGGACATAATTTCTTTAGTTTCTAAAAATAAAAAATCCCATTTTCAAAGAAAACAGGATTCATTTATAATCTTAATTTGAAAACAATTACATGTTTTTCAAATTGATAATTTCTTGATCGGTCAAAAAGCGCCAGTTTCCTCGAGGAAGATTCTTTTTGGTTAATCCAGCAAAAGAAACACGGTCAATACGCAATACATTGTATTCGAAAGATTCAAAAATAGCACGCACCACTTTTACGTTAGATGTACGCAATTTAAGGCCAACTTCACTTTTTGGTTCGTTATCTATGTAGCTTACTTCTTCAACAGAAACGCGGTGTCCGTCAAGAACTAAACCTTTGCTGATTTTTTCTAAATCTTCAAACTTTAAGTTTTTGTCTAAAGAAACCTGATAAATTTTAGGCGATTTCTGATTCGGAAGTGTGAATTTACGAATCATATCAGTATCATTTGTAAACAAAAGCAAACCAGTTGTATTCTTGTCCATTCTTCCTACAGCTGCAATTTTTGCATTTGTAGCGCCACGAACAAGTTCTAAAACGTTACGGTATTCCTGGCCTTCATCAAAAGCAGTCGTAAAGTTTTTAGGTTTATTCAATAAAATATATTCTTTCTTTTCAGGAGTCAGAGTAACGCCGTCAAAGTTTACAACATCATTTAATTTTACCAAATATCCCATCTCGGTAACTACATTACCGTTAACTTTTACGTTTCCAGACTGGATATAAATGTCCGCATCACGACGCGAGCAAACACCAGAATTAGAGATGTATTTGTTCAGACGAATTTCATCTGAAGCTTTTTGTCTCTTTGCAGGCTGATTTTGTTTTCTCACTTTTTCGGCTGCTGCTTCCTGCGCTGCTTTAACTTCAGGTTTTACTTTTTTAGGTCCCTGCGCGCGTTTTGCCATAGGAGGTTTTGGCTTGTTAGAGCTTGGTCTAGAGCTGTTTGGTCTCGATCCGCTTCTTTTATTATTGCCTTCCTTGTTGTTCATACAATCATTAATTTGTGCAAAGATAGTTTTTTCCTGCTAATAAATCTTAAGTTCATTGTTCTTAGATTAATAGCGCTGATTTTTAAATGGTTTAGAAGCATCACAATAGGCTTTTTTTAAACATGGATTCCCGCTTTCCGTTCCAATCTTTTATTTTTTAAAGGAAAAAATAAAAGGATTTACACTTCAATCGGGGCTAAATAAAAACAATAGGCTTCTTTTAGGTATTGAGTGGTGTTGTGCCGCAGAGATACACAAAGAATTTCGCTGAGATGCGCAAAGAAATTAAAATTATTGTAAAAGGATAAAGACAGAAAGAATTCATTTTAAAGAAAACCTTTTAAAAAATCTTGGCGAATCTTTGTGCAAAAACTCTGTGAATCTTTGCGGAATAAAAAACTCTGCGAAATAACAAAACTTAATAATTAGAAATCAACTCTCTTCCGTGCCATAAAACGCTCGGATTAATCAGAACGATACAGCAAACTCCAGCTACAATTAAAAACTTGAGTACATTATGAAGTCGTAAATACTGTTCTTTAGAATCGGATTTCGACAAATAAATCAGGAAAAAAAGTAAAACGCCAAAACACACATAAAAATAAATGTCCATATAACCGACATCATAAATATTTACCAAAATATAAACGGGAAGAATAGTCAAAATAGTTAACGCCGTAATAACCTGTTTCGAAACTTTTTCGCCATAAAGCACAGGAATAGTGCGATAATCATTTACCAAATCGCCCTTTAGGTTTTCTAGATCTTTAATCATTTCACGAATTAGTAAAAGTAAAAACAAGAACATAGCATGCGCCGAAATCACTACAAAATGACTCATGTGATTCTCAATTTCTTCAAAAGAAACCTTATTATAAAAATAAAGTAGAATTGCAAAAAACGGTGTTACCGCCAGCAATGCCGACATTAAATTTCCGATAATTGGATATTTTTTGATTTTATGCGAATAAAACCAGATTAAGAAAATATAGGCCGAGAAGAATAAAAATGCTCTCCACGAAACAATAAACGCCATTAATACAGCAAGAAAATTTAGAGAAAAATAAACCGATAATTTAGTCTTCTGGCTTACCAATCTGTCCAACATCGATTTATTTGGACGATTGATTAAATCTTTCTGACTGTCATAAAAATTATTGATTATATAACCCGAAGCGATTGTAATAGCAGATGCAAAAACAATTAAGAATAAATGAAAATCAAGTAAAATATCGAGCGCTCTAATTTCTGGTGCAAGAATAAAAATAGCCGATAAATATTGCGCCAGAACAATAATCGGAATGTTGTAACCACGAACTACAGAGAACAGACTAACAATTTTCATTATTAAAAGTTTATTTTGTCTGCTCAGCATTTCTTATGGGTTATAGTTTTTAGAGTGGTAATTTAAGGCAAATATTTTTTTTAGAATGATTAAAGCTTATTTTTTAATAAATTTTTAGAACCAAATCCTAATTTTCTAATACAGGCCAGTGCTTCTTTTTGCGAAATATCAACTTCGGTAATGTCTTTTTTCTCCACAAAAACCACAGAACCACTCCACGGATTTGGTGCGTCTGGAATAAAAACGGCAAATTTATTTTCGTTAATTTCTTCAATCAAAAAGGCAAACTGTAATCCAGCGTCTGTCGGAACTAGAATAACTTTTAGATTTTCGTTAGATTCAATTCCCATAATGCTTTCATTCATGTTTTTCATAAACGAATAACCAGGAACAAAACTTAAAACGCTTTCTTCAAGTTTCTGAATAAGCTTTTTAGCAAAAATAGTTCTTGAAATAAGCCCAGCTACCAAACAGATAATTACGATAATCGCTATGGCTACAATTTCTTGCAAAGCCAATCCCAAAATTTTGACCCTAGGGAGATTATTTACAATCGGATTAGTAACTTTTTGTGTTATAGAGAAGCCTTTTTCTAAAAGTACAAGCAATAAAATTAAGGGAGCCAGAAATAAAATGCCTCCCAAAAATGTTGCTTTGATAATTTTTAAAATACTTTTCATAATTATATATCTTTTAAAGATTAATTTAAAGAAGAGTATTTACCAGCTATGTCTATAAACCTAAAGCTTAAAATTGATAAACGACTTCCAGTTTGTAGTCTTTCAGCGAAGCTTTAGCACGTTCCAAATCTTCGGTAAAACCTAGAATGTAACCGCCGCCGCCAGAGCCGCAAAGTTTTAGATAATAATCGTTGGTATCAATTCCGTGCTGCCAGATTCCATGAAACTGTTCTGGAATCATTGGTTTAAAATGATTTAAAACCACTTTAGAAAGTTTCTTGGTATTGGTAAACAAAGATTTCATGTCGCCTTGCAAGAAGTTTTCTACGCAAGCGTCGGTATATTTTACGAAATGGTTTTTAAGCATCGCACGGAAACCTTTGTCTTTTAGGTTTTCCATAAAAATGTTAACCATCGGAGCAGTTTCACCAACAATTCCAGAATCTAATAAAAACACAGCGCCTTTTCCGTCAAAACTCTGAGTCGGAATTCCAGTTGCTTCAATGTTATCTTTAGAATTAATTAAAATAGGAATGCTTAAATAACTGTTTAAAGGATCTAGACCAGAACTTTTTCCGTGGAAAAAACTCTCCATTTGTGAAAATATATTTTTTAATTGTAATAGTTTTTCACGAGTAAGATTCTCCAAAACCGTGATTTTGTTTGTAGCATATTTGTCGTAAATAGCCGCAACAAGAGCACCGCTGCTTCCCACACCATATCCTTGCGGAATACTAGAATCGAAATACATGCCGCTCTCGACATCATTTTTTAAAGTTTCTAAATCGAAAGTAACCAACTCTGGCTGCTGCGTATGTAAAACTTCCAGGTAAGAAGCAAAACTTCTCAAGCTTTTGTTTGATGCAATAGCTTCTGCCGAAGGTTCTTCGCTTTTTTTCAAAGCGCCGTTATAAAAATTATAAGGAATAGAAAGTCCTTTAGAGTCGCGGATAATTCCGTATTCTCCAAAGAGTAATATTTTTGAGTAAAATAATGGTCCTTTCATGATTTATTTAATGTCTTTTTTTATTTTATTTGGGTCTTGTCTGGTGTCGAAAAATGAAATTATTTCAACTCTTTTCGTATTGAATTTATAATAGATTATCGTTTGTTTTGATAAGACACATTTACGATAATTTTTATTTAATTCTGATTTGGGAAAAATTTCTGGTTCGATTTGAATGAGATAAATTACTTTGTCTAGATTTGAGATAAATTTATTTTTCACTTTGTTTGACCATTTTATTTCTAAATAGTCAACTAATTCAAATAATTTTTTTTCTGCGTTTTTTGAAAAGATTATCGATCTTTTCATTAACGAAGTTTTTTCATCATATCTTCATACAAAACAAATTCGCCACGTTCAATTTGTCTTTCACCTTCTCTAATTTCTTCTTTCTGCTCTTCAGTCAAATCATCCCACCAATCTTTCTTCTTTTTCGCAAGCATTTTTTTAATTTTCACTATCAATGAATGATCATCCGTTTCCTGTAGCATTTTCATTGCCTCTTCTCTGTCTAATTGAATAATGTCCATAACCTAAAAATTTACCTAAAGATACGCAAAATTACAATGCAATTGCACCGTTTCCAATTTCGTCGCAAATGTACTGACTATTCTGACAGAAAACAACTAAATCGGTTTGAATAAATTGCAATACTTTTGTTGCAACATTTTCAGGATAAAGCACATGCACATTGGCGCCAGCATCTAGTGTAAAGCAAACTGGAATCTGAGTTTCAGCTCTAAATTTCCAGATAGCATTGATGATTTGCAATGTATTTGGCTTCATCAAAATATAATACGGCATAGAAGTCATCATCATAGCATGCAAAGTCAAAGCTTCACTTTCTACCACTTTGATGAATTCTTCGATATTTCCGTTTTCGAAAATGGCAATTAATTTATCTAGATTTTCATGTGCTT
Organism: Flavobacterium sp. 38; assembly: GCF_057799715.1. Classification (NCBI taxonomy): domain Bacteria; kingdom Pseudomonadati; phylum Bacteroidota; class Flavobacteriia; order Flavobacteriales; family Flavobacteriaceae; genus Flavobacterium; species Flavobacterium sp. 38. The sequence goes on from NZ_JBYNWZ010000001.1 coordinate 1,009,620, forward strand.
GAGCAAAACGTCTTTCAGCATACGGATGATTATGCATTAAATCATGTCCGACAGTGCTTGAAACTTGTTTTTCGCCTTTATCAACCAATAAAATGGTATCTTGATAATTCTTGAAATTTTCGTGAATGATATAAGGAAATTCAACTCCAAATAAATCGGTGCTTCCTTCAATATTCGCCTGATTTCCCCAAACTACTACATTTCCTTTTACGCTTCGGCATGCACTTCCAGAACCTAAACGAGCTAGAAATGAGGCTTTTTGATAAAAATATTCATCTGTCATTTCTGGGTTTAGTTTTCTTTCTAAACTCATAAAATTCATTGCTAAAGCGGCCATTCCAGAAGCCGAAGAAGCAATTCCTGAACTATGCGGAAAAGTATTTTGAGTATCAATTGTAAAATGAAAATCCTTCAAAAACGGCAGATAAACTTCAACTCTTTCTAAAAACTTCTGAATTTTTGGCTTAAAGTCTTCTTTTGGTTTTCCTTCAAAAAGTAAATCAAAAGAAAAATGATTTGTCATATTGAGTGGAGTCGAAATGTCTTTCTTGGAAAAAGCCAATTTCGTAATCGTTTTACAATTATTCAAAGTAAAACTTACCGATGGATTTGCCGGAATCTGATTGTCTTTTTTCCCCCAATATTTAACTAAGGCAATGTTGCTTGGAGCACTCCATTCAAAGTTTCCGTTTTCTATTGTTGAAGTATATTGAGCTGGAATAAAATCGGCTGCTGTTAACATGAATTATAAAATTTTGGCAAAGATAACTTTTAAATTTTTTCACCATATAAGTTATATAAGAAAATATAAAGCCTTTACTAAATGAACTTATATTACTTATATGGTTTCATTTTTCTTTTGATTATTTTTGAACTCAAAATTTGATACAATGAATAAAACGGTAAAAATCATTATAGCTTTAATTGTTTGTTTAGCAGTTGGATATTCTGCAAGTTTGGTAACCAGACCGAGTGTAGAATCCTGGTATCCAACAATTGAAAAACCGATTTTTAATCCGCCGAACTGGATTTTTATGCCGGTTTGGACTATGCTTTACATTTTTATGGCCGTTGCAGCGGCATTGGTTTGGGACAAAATAAAAGAACAAACTGAAAAAGTGAAGACAGCATTACTTTTCTTCTTAATTCAATTGACATTAAATGCAATTTGGTCGTATTTATTCTTCGGATTAAAAAATCCGATGCTGGCACTTGTTGAAATTGTTCTCTTGTGGTTAATGATTTACGAAACGTATTTGAAATTCATTAAAATCAATAAAACTTCAGGTTATTTATTGATTCCTTATTTAGCCTGGGTAGGATTTGCAACGGTTTTGAATGCTGGTATTTGGTGGCTGAATAAATAAGAGTTTCAAGTTTCAGGGTAAAGTTACTTCTTCTTAAATTCTTCATTTTTAACATAAAGAAAATCCATAACAGCCAATACATTTGGATGTTCTAAAAGTGTTTTTGATTTTGGATCGGAATCACAGAATTTTATAAAAAGTTCCTTTTCTTCGGGTTCTAGTTTTAAATTTTTGATGAAAAAATCGGGAGGACAAGAAGCGATGACGAGTTTCTTAAAACGGTCGTCGCGAGACTCAATTTTTTTTTGGGGTTTATCAAATACAGGATAACTGAAATTTACGGCATTTTTAATTCTACCGTCATAAACATTCACTTTTGAGGTTACTTCGTCAAATTGTTTACGGTTTTTAATTCCATTTATAGCTTCTCGATTAGTCCCTATTTTATGAATATCACCTTTAGTAAAAATAGATCTGGAAATAATAACATTTTCGAGTTCTTCTGGTTTAGGAGTCATATTTACAACTAAAATATCTTTTTCCAGGTCTTTATTCGTTAGCTGTAATCGTGTAAATAAAAAATCTTTATGAAAGAAAAGCAAACTATCTTTTGCTCTTGCCAGAATTGAAAACTCTCCAAATTCATTTGTCCTAGTGCTTGTTTTAGCTGTTTTATTAATAACTTCTATTTTTTCCAAAAGGATATTTTGATTAATGACTTTTCCGCGAAGAAGTTTTTCAGTCTGGGAAATTGAAAATTGATAAGTAAGAAAAGAAATTGTAGTAAGTAATTTTACTTTCATTTAAAGGTTTTTAGTTTTTAATTCCTGAATTCAGTTTCTGAAACTCCTCATTTTTTTTATATAAAAAGTCCATAGTATAAAGTAAGTTTTTCTGTTCCGTCAAGACTTTAGCTTGCGGGTCGGCATCACAGAATTGAAGAAAAAGTTCTTTCTCTTCTGATTTTAATTTTAAATCTTTACTAAAAAAATCCTCAGAGCAAGTTGTAGCAATTAATTTTCTAAAATCGATTTTAGGAATTTCCTTTTTCGGCTCTTCTCTTTCTCTTTTGAATAAGCCGAAAAGCCCGCTGCCAATCACTCCAATATTCAATCCGTTAGAAAGTGTATTATTGAAGCCGGGAATAAAGCGTGTTAAATCGTTATTGGCTCTTTCCATTTTAATCTTGCTGATGGCCTCTGCATCATATTTTATTTTAGGAAATTTAATTTTGGTTAATACAACTTCGTCTAATTCCTCAGGTTTTAAAATCATTTTTACAACAAGATTGTTGTTCTGAATATTTTCTGGAGTAACTTTTAAACGGCTGAAAAAGTAATCTTTGTGAAAAAAAAGCAAACTGTCTTTTGGATTTACAAGTATCGAAAACTCACCAGATTCATTGGTTCGTGTACTTGTTTTGGATGTTTTATTAATCACTTCTACACCTTTGAGGGCAAAACTCTGATCGAAAACTTTTCCGTTGAGTAGTTTTTCTGTTTGCGAAATACTAAGTTGGTAAGTGAAAAAAGAAATTGTGGTAAGTAATTTTACTCTCATACACGATTAATTTGCTGAGAGTAAAATTATTAGAATACTCTTAACGAAAACTTACAGATTCTGTAAATTCTTGTTAATTAATGATTTTGAAAACTTTTCCAATTCTCCTTTATTAAATAAAACGGGGCCATGTCCAAAGCACAATATTTTAGGTTTTAAAGAAGCTAGTTTTAAAATAGATTTTCTATTCGTTTCCGCATCTTTAGTAAATAAATTGGGAGGTTCGTGCAGACCAACTTTTGTTGTTAAGAGATTCATATTGGTCATAACATCGCCCACAATGAGAACGCCGTCTTTTTCTCTAAAAAAAGATAAATGACCACGAGAATGTCCTGGAGTTTCAATCACCGTAAAACCGCCGATTTGGTCACCTTCTTTTAAAGTTTGAGAAACGGAATGCCCTTTTCCTGCCCAGAAATTTTTCTGAAATTTAGAAATAAAATGATTCGGATTTGGATATTCATTAATGACATTTCCATTTTCAGCAAATTCTTTTTCGGTTTCGCTGCACAAAAGCGGAATGTTGAGTTTTTCGCAGATTATTTTACTGCTTCCTTGATGATCGGCGTGGGCGTGCGTGAGGGCGTGTTTGGTAACAGATTGGTCTTTAATTGCTTTGAGAATGGTTTTGGCAGAACTTCTAATTCCAGCATCAATTAAAACATCTTCAATCAAGTAACAATTTATGGTGTTACGGGGTAATAAAGGAATTTGGAAAACGTCTTGGACAATATTCTTCATCTTTTTGAAATTTTATTTCGCAAAGATTTGAATTCGGGTTTTCAATCCACTTGATAAATGTTAAGAAATATCTTGACGAATTCTGCTCAGCGATTCTGGGGTAATTCCGAGAAATGAGGCAATGTAGATTAAAGGTGTTCGCTGGATTATTTTGGCTGGAGCCGATTCCAGAAAAGTCAAATATTTTTCTTTGGCAGGAATCATTTGAAGTTTTAAAACTCTGTCAGCCATGCAAAGGTAATTCTGTTCGGCTAAAATTCTTCCGACACGTTCCCAATTCGGAATTTCGCTGTACAAAAACTGCATTTTTTCGAAATTAATAGAAAGCATTTCACAATCTTCAATACACTGAATATTTTCAAATGATTTAGTCTGATTGATAAAGCTCGAATACGAAGCAATGAAACCGTCATCACAACTTAAATACGTAGTAATTTCTTTTCCGTCTTTTAAATAATAAACTCTTGCCAATCCGTTTAGAATGAAAAAAATCTTGTTGCTGATTTTTCCCATTTCAGAAAAATATTCTTTGGTGTTGTATTTTTCATATTCAAAACAAGATGCAATTTTCTCCAATTCATTTTCAGAAAAAGAAGCAATTGCTGTGATTTGTTTTTGTAGTGAAAGATATTTTTTTATCAATTATATTGGGTAACAATATTTTTATTCGACACTAATTTTTTCTATTGCCCATTCTTTAGCTAAACCAGATCCAGTTGCTTTTACTATTACAAATAAATTATTTCCAATAGAATTACTAAACACAAAAAATGGTTCTGCATCGTAAAATACTTTTTCTGATTCATTTTTAGAAACTAGAAATTGCTCTAACGGGATTTTGTTTTTAAAAGCAAGGTTTGAATCATTATATATATAAATGTAAGGAAGTTTCTTTTGAGTCCAGCTATCATCAGCTACTAGTAATAAATACAGATTGTTTTTTGCTACTGAATGATCTAGCCATTGTATAGGTGTGTATGGATTCGTGTCAGTATTGATTACACCGTTATATAACATATCCTGACTTCTAAGTTCGGAAGTTTTAAATACAGTTTTGCCTCCGGTAAATATTCTATTTCCATCTTCAGAAAACCACAAATTTCCATTCATAATATAATCTCCATGATACGGAGAATCGTAACTATATTCTGCATTTCCATTTTGAATATTGTATTTCTCTATATCCATTGGAGATAACCCATTTTCTGCTCCGTATATATATTTGCCTGATGGATGTAATCTTGCTTTATTTCCTTCGTAAATCTTTTCACCAAGATGTTGATATTCATTATCATTTGCCAAGTTTAAGTTAATGGATCTTATAAAAGTTGATTGGCCATTTTTAGGAAAAACATATGCCCACTTATTGCTCGCAAGTACAATATCATTTGCATAACAGGATACAGGGTATGTCTTTGTAATGGTTTTGCCAGTTAAATTGATATAAGAAATATATCCATCATGTCCAGCTACAGCAGTTTTTCCATCAGGAGATATTGAGATACATGTAGGAAGATACGATAACGGGATACTTTCAATTAAGCCTGTATTTGTACTTAGGATGTTTACAGCTGCAGGACTTGATGAAACATAAACAAGTTGATTGGTAACTTTAGAAAACTCTGCATCTACAACATCAGAATTTAAGATTACTTTTTGTTCAACAAAATTGGTAACGCTTACAACTATTGAATCTTTTTTATTGTTGATATTCAGATATAGTTTTGAATAAGATTTACCATTTGGTAAGTTTTGTTTATCAACTGTAACCGTAATCTCATCATGATTTAGAGAAGTTATATTTCCTTCTTTTTTAGAAAGAGAGACATAGCTTTTCGAATTTACTATACTATAGTTTAAAAGTACTTCTCCTTGATTTTCAATGTTGAGAACAAGTTTATTATTGAAGATTGTAAAATTTAAAGTATCTGGTACCGAGTAATTTGCTTCTTTAGTTTGTTCGTTTGAATCATTATTCGAACAGCCAATAATCGTTAACACCGTAATTAAGGCTAATACAATTTTTTTCATAATATTATTTTGTTTTGTATCTCATTATTTTTAACAGTGTTTGATCGCTATAATTAAAAAAGAGACACAAATATTAGGTAGTTTTAATTAAAAAGAACAATTATTAGTTAACATTTATTTTTTGAACCGCCCATTCATTCACTAAATCAGAATTAAGTGCTTTTGTTATTACAAATAAACGATTTCCAGTTGAGTTGCTAAAAACAAAGTAAGGAGCTGCATCATAAGTTTCTACACTATTTTGTTTCGTTTGACTGAAATATTTTTCTAAATCAAATTTATTTACATAGCTAAGATCAGAATCGTTAAAAACATAAATGTTATTTGATTTTATTGGATTCCATCTGTCACCATTTGAAAAGATCACATATAATTTTCCTTTTGATGAAGAATGATCCATCCAATCAATCTTAGAATTGTTTTCGGAAGGAATTCTACCATTATATAAAACATCTAAACTATTAAGTTCAGAGGTTTTTAAAACACTCCTCTCTCTAGTAAAAAGCCTGTTACCATCTTCTGAAAACCATATACTTGGAATAGTATAGTCTTCTTCCTCGAAATCAGATTCATATCTATCATCAATATTTCCGTTTTTTATTGTAAGTCTCTGAATTTTAGCGCTTGATGACGGGCTTTGCGCATAAATATATTTGCCTGACGGATGTAGTCTTCCTTTAGTTCCTGCATATATTTGATTGTACATACTGATAGGCATTTCGTAATTGTATTCCAAATTCATATTAACACTTTTAACATATGTCCATTGATCTTTTTCTGGAAAAACATAAGCCCATCTATTATTGCCAAGAACTATATCAAGAGCAGAGCAAGAAATATCGTACGTCTGGATTATAGAAGGATTTTTTAAATTAACATGTGTAATGTGGCCGTCATGACCTACTACAGCTGTGTTTCCATCTTGTGAAATAGAAATACATTTAGGCTCATAAGCCAGTGAAATCTTTTTTAATGACTCTGTATTGGAATCAAGAATGTTAACTTGAGAAGGATTTGAAGAGATATATACTAACTGATCATTTTTTTTTGAATATTCAGCATCAATAACATTGGTCTTTAATATTATTTTTTCTTCTTTAAAACTTTGGGAATCATCATTTTCACAACTTAAAATTATAATTGATAAAATTATAATCGATAAGAATTTTTTCATTATTACTTCGAAATTATTGTAAGATTTGACTTATTTATAAAAAGCAAATATAGAAGTTTTTTTTAGTAATAATGGAGAATATAAAAAAATTATAGGGTTATAATATTTCAATTAATTCAGATGCTTTATGAATCACTTTTTTGGCTCCGCTGTTTTTCAATTCTTCTTCGGTTCTGTAACCCCAAGTTACGCCAACTGGAAACATATTTGCATTTGTTGCGGTTAACATATCAATATCAGAGTCGCCCACAAAAAGAATTTCTTCAGGACTTAAATTCCATTTTTTACTGATTTCTAAAGCCTCAAACGGATTTGGTTTTTTAAGTTCTTCAGTACTCAAACCAACAGCAGAATCAAATTGTTCTGGAAATATTTCTGAAACTATTTTTTTCGTCAACTCATCTGCTTTATTCGAAAAAACAGCCATTTTGATATTTTCTAAAGCTGGATTGTTCAATAGATCTAAAATGCCATCGTAAGGTTTTGTTTTTAAAGTGCAGATTTTACGATATTCGTTTATCATACAATCAAAACAAATTTCGATTTGTTCGTCAGAATTATGAGTTGAAGGCAAAGCTTTGCTGACCAAATTTCGCAAACCGCTACCGATAAAATATTGATAGGTTTCGTAACTATGAGTGGGGTGATTTAAACCAGTTAAAACAATATTCATCGCGTCTGAAATATCGTGTAGTGAATTGACTAATGTTCCGTCTAAATCGAAAATAATGCCTTTAAATTTCATTCTAATTAAATATTTTGAGCCAGAATAAACCCGCTTGTCCAGGCATTCTGAAAATTAAAACCGCCTGTAATGGCATCGATATTGACAATTTCTCCAGCAAAATAAAGGTTTTCGTGAATTTTGCTTTCCATAGTTTTGAAGTTAATTTCCTTTAAATCGATTCCGCCCGCTGTTACAAATTCTTCTTTAAAAGTGCTTTTTCCGTTCACCTGAAATTTGGCTTTTGTCAATTGTAAAGCTAAATTCTGTAATTGATTTTTAGATAAATCTGCCCATTTAGTTTCCGTATCAATTCCCGAAGCCAAAACCAAACTTTCCCACAAACGATTCGGAAAATCAAATGGAGATTTTTTAGAAACGGCTTTTTTTGCGTGTTCTTGTTTTAAATCTTTCAGGATTTTCTCGGCATCTTCGGGATCTAAATCGTTTAGCCAATTTACAAAAATGGTGAACTGATAATTTTTATCGTGCAGAATACGTGCGCCCCAAGCCGAAAGTTTCAGGATTGCAGGTCCGCTCATTCCCCAATGTGTGATTAATAAAGGTCCGGTAGATTCAAGTTTGGTATCTTTTACATTTACGGTAACTTGTGCAGCGACTCCTGGCAATTCTTTAATTCGAGGATCTTTGATATTGAAAGTAAATAGAGAGGGAACAGGGCTAACAACGGCGTGACCGTGTTCTTGAAGCATTTCCCAGATTTTTGGATTGCTTCCGGTTGCCATAACTAATTTTTCGCAAGCAAAATTATCGCTTTGTGTATCAATTTTCCAATGATTTTCTTTTTTGAAAATGGATTGTACACTTTGACCAGTCAGTACTTTTATGCCTAATTTTTCGGTTGCTTTTAAGAAACAGTCGATTATGGTTTGCGAGGAATTAGAAACAGGAAACATTCTTCCGTCTTCTTCGATTTTTAATTCAACGCCATGTTTTTCGAACCATTCAATCGTATCTCCAGAACAGAATTGATGAAACGGCCCGCGAAGTTCTTTTTCGCCGCGCGGATAAAATTTTACCAGTTCGTTAGGTTCAAAACAAGCATGGGTAACGTTGCAGCGCCCGCCACCAGAAACGCGGACTTTTGAAAGAACTTCTTTTCCTCTTTCTAAAATAGCGATTTTGAGTTTTGGGTTTTTCTCTGCAATATTAATTGCGGTAAAAAATCCTGCTGCGCCTCCGCCAACGATTATTATGTCGAAATTTTTAATCATATCTTAGTTTTTTGCCACGAATGGTCTTTTTGCCACGAATTTCACGAATGGCACTAATTTTTTTCTGCCACAGATTAAAAAGGATTTTTTTTGCCACGAATTCACTAATTAATTTAGTTTTTAAAATTTGTGAAAATTTGTGCAATTCGTGGCAAAAAAAATCTGCGTTAATCATTTTAATCTGTGGCCAAAACTTAAACTTTATATTTTGTCTGGATTATCAGAGATAATTCCGTTTACGTTGTAACTTTTTACTTTTTGAATGTCTTCTTCGGAGTTTACTGTCCAAGGGAAAACTTTGAAGCCTTTATTCTGAATATTTTTTGTGTTTTCTTTATTCAATAACTGAAAATCAGGATGAATGGCGTATGCTTTTATACTTTCGGCGAAAGCCAAAGCGGTATCAATATTTTCTTCGGTTAAAACTCCAATTAAAATGTTTGGATTTAGATTGTGAACTTCTTCCAAAGCATTCCAATCAAAACTTGAAATGATAAAATGATTGTAATTCCAGCCTTTTTCTTTGATATATTCTTCAATTAAAGAAACAACTTGTTTTGAAGTATCGGCATTTTTTAGCTCAACATTGATGAAACATTTTTTATCGACTAAATCAAAAACTTCGTTTAGAGTTGGAATTTGAAATTTATCAGCGATTCGAAACGACTTTAATTCGGCTAAAGTGTAGGTGTTTATTTCACCTTTTCCGTTGGTCATTTTGTCGATCGTTTCGTCGTGCATTACAATGATATGTCCGTCAGCGCTAAGATGAACGTCAAGTTCGATTCCGTCTGCATGTAAGTCTAATGCTTTTTGAAAAGCTTGAAGAGTGTTTTCGGGTTCGTATGCTTTTGCACCTCTGTGAGCTATTTTTAGCATTTGCGAGTGTTTTTTTCTAACCGCAAAGGTCGCAAAGATTTACGCAAAGGTCGCAATGAATTTTAAAAAAATAAAAACCACAAATTTCGCAAATTTTCACAAATTAGATAAGATAAATTAATTTGTGAAAATTTGTGAAATTTGTGGCAAAAAAACTTTGCGCGGTTTGCGTAGATCTTTGTGTGCTTTACGGTTAAGTTTAAATTTTCTCTAGCAAAACAATACCGTATTCGCTATCAATAGTTACTTTTCCATCAATGACTTCAGCTTCTTTATCAGAAAAGGAGTCTTTTAATTTGGTTCCGTTTTCGAAAATGGAATTTACAGGAAGTTCTTTTTTACCTTCAGGTAAATCTAAACCAATGATTACTTTATCTGTAAAATTACCACTAGAATAAGTTCTTGAAAATACATAATATTGACTTTCAATTTTAGAATGAATTCCAGCGCCAACTGCAGGATGATTTTTTCTAAACTGCCCTAATTTCTGCCAGTGCCAAAGCATTCGTTTCGTATCAGGATTGTTTTGAATATCGTCCCAATTCATGTTCGAACGTAAAGTCGCATCGCCTTGAGTTCCTTCTATAACCAAAGAACGATTCGATTCGTCTCCGTAATAAACCTGTGACATTCCAGGCGAAAGTAAAAGCTTAGTTCCTGCTTCAAAACCTTTTACACGATTGGCATCAAAAGGTTGGCCATCGTCGTGAGAAGAAACGTAATTAAGAACTGAATAACCTTTTAATTCGTTGTTTAAAGCATTCGAATATTTCGAGAATAAAGTTTCATAATCGCTTTGAGCAGCATTCCATTTAAATTCAAAATTGATCATGCTGTTGAAACCGTTCTGGAAATAATTAACTTTTCTATCTCCAAAATCATAATCCTGTCCGCCACTGATTCCGTAGCCGTAAACTTCAGCAATCGTATAAAACGGGTTTTGATCTAAAACCTGAAGCGGATGGTTCTGCTTCCAATTCGCGAAAGCGTAATCACATTCTTTCTTGAAATCAGCCCAAACACCTTCTTCGGTATGTTTTACAGTATCAGCACGGTAACCGTCAATTCCGAATTCTGTAATATAATCAGTAAGCCATTTTATAATGTAATATTTCGGACTTCTAGGATAACCTGTTCTTTTGAAGAATTCATCAAGCGAAGCAATTTCTTTTTCGTAACGGCCTTCTTTTTTCCATTTTTCAATTAAAAGTGGTGGCAATTCTACATTTTGAGAACTTTCTGTTCTTACATCTGGAAGATTATCTACCAGCGTACACATGGTTGTATTTTCGAACGATTTATAATCGCAAACAATTCCCGTACGAACCCAGTCTGAAGGCCAAACAGGATCTTCTGAAGTTACGGGACCAGTATGATTGATAACGCCGTCTAAAACGATTCTGATTCCATGTTCGTGGGCTTTTTTAACCAAATTGGCTAAATCTTCTTTGGTTCCAAAGTTGGGATCTAATGCTGTCCAATCTTTTGCCCAATAGCCGTGAAAACCATAACTTAAACCTGTTCCTTCGTCGACTCCGTCGTGAATCTGCTCGACAATCGGCGTAAGCCAAATGGCATTGATTCCGAGTTTATCAAAATAACCCGATTCTATTTTTTTGGTAATTCCTATGATGTCACCGCCTTCAAATCCGCGGAGTTTTCCAGGAGTTTTGGTTCGGTTAAAATTGATGTCGTTGGATTTGTCGCCGTTGTAAAAACGATCTGTAAGTAAAAAATAAACATTTGCCCCTTCCCAAACGAAAGGAGTCTTTGAAGTATCTGTATTCATTGAAACTGATTTTGAGCCAGAACAACCCGTAATTATGAATACTAAAGATAAGGAAAGGAAAATGTATTTTTTCATATATCTAATTAAAAATGCTACTGAAAAGTAATAGCCACAGATTATAAAGATTAAAATGATTTTTAAAATCAGAATCCTTTAATCTGTGGCAAAATGTTTTTAAGCGCAACGAACTGTAGAGGCGCACCGCAGTGCGTCTTACGTCCGATTATCTACAAATTTTAAACACATAGAGACATAGATTTTTGTTTTCTCATTAAGAATTTAGAAAAATGACTCGTCATTTCACACATAGCTATGTGTATTGATGCTGAGTGAAACGACTTTATCACGCTTCTATGAACTATGTCTCTATGTGTTTAAATTTATTTAGATTGTAGACATACGTTGCGGAGACGCACTGCTGTGCGTCTCTACAGAATATCTTTGTGTTAAATTTCTATTCCAATTCTAAAACCAAAGCTGATTTTGGTTCTAGAGTAATTTCAGAGCTTAAATCGAATGCTTTTCCTGAGATAACATCTTTTCCTGATTTGTAGTTTTTGATGTTTTCTTTGAAACGGTTTGTTTTTACAGTCTGTGCTTTTGCATTGTTATTAAAAACTACCATTACTGTTTTAGTATCCGTATATCTAAAATATACATAGGTATTATTTTCAGGAATATAATGAGTCATTTTTCCGAAGTGAACCGCTTCATTTGTTTTTCTCCAATTGAATAATTTTGAAGTGAAATCAAAATAAGCTGCTTGTTGAGCTGTTCTGCCTGCTGCTGTGAAAGCATTGTTTTTGTCACCAGCCCAACCGCCAGGGAAATCCTGACGAATATCGGCATCACCTTTGCTTTTGTCTCCGCCCATTCCGATTTCTGAACCGTAGTAAATCTGTGGAATTCCGCGAATTGTTGCCAATAAAGTCATTGCCAGTTTGTATTTCGGAAGATCGTATTTGAATTTATCATTCATACGGTCTGTGTCGTGATTTTCAGCAAAAACTAGAATGTTATTCGTGTCTGGATATAAAAAATCCATTGCAAAATTGTTGTAGAATTTAATCAATCCGTTGTCCCAGCTTGGTTCATCTTCATTGAAAGTTGAAGTTACTTGACTTTGAAGCGTAAAATCCATTACAGATGGTAAGTTTGAATTATAATTCTCAATCGCACCAACTTTACTGTCTTTCTGCCAAAACGCTAAATTTGCCTGATTGTGCATCCAAATTTCACCCACGATATTAAAGTTCGGATATTCTGAAGTAATGGCTTTTGCCCAATTGCCCATTGCCGTTTTATCAGAGTAATTATAAGTGTCAACACGGAAACCGTCTAAGTTTGCAAATTCAATCCACCAAATGGCATTTTGAGTTAAGTATTTTGAAACTAGAGGATTTCTTAAATTTAAATCTGGCATAGAAGGTACAAACCAGCCGTCTACGCAAACTTCCTGATCTATTTTTGAAGCGTGAATATCTGTAATTACTTCACGTCTGTGGTGTGTTTGTGTGAAAGTTTCGAATTGGTTGAACCAAGTTTTGGTTGGCATATCTTTCATCATCCAATGAGTGATTCCCCAGTGATTGGTTACGTAATCCATAACCAATTTCATGTTTTTTTTGTGCATTTCTGCAGAAAGACGCGCGTAGTCATCATTCGTTCCATAACGTGGATCGATTTTGTAAACGTCCGATTGTCCGTAAGTGTGATACGAATGCTGTTTGTCGTTGTCTTCGCATAAAGGCGTGCTCCAGATTGTAGTGGCACCAAGAGACGAAATATAATCTAAGTTTTTGATGATTCCTTCGATATCTCCGCCGTGGCGTCCGCTTGGGTCTTGACGGTTTCCTTTTTCTGTTAAGACAGGATCACTGTCGTTTTTCGGATTTCCGTTGGCAAAACGATCTGGCATAATTAGGTACATTACGTCTGATGCGTCGTAACTTTTTCTGTCGGCAGAATTGGCTCTTCTTTCTTTAAGAGAATATTTTTGTGTAAAAGCGACTTTGTTTTTCAATTTAAATGAAAAAGTAAGTTCTGATGCTTTAAGATTTTGCGTGTCGATGGTGATGAAAACGTAGTTAGGGTTTTCTGTTTTTTCTACATTTTTAATCGCAACATTGTTAGAAACAGAAGCTTCATATTGTGCAATGTTTTTTCCGTAGAACATAATCTGCAATTCCGGATTTTTCATTCCGGCGTACCAGAAAGGCGGTTCTACTTTTTGGATTTGCGCTTTCGCGGAAGCGGAAAACAACAAAACTAAAAGGATTAGTTTGTAGAATGTGTGGTTTGTTTTTTTGATGTTCATAACGTGAAGTTTTTAGTTTCCTGCAAGGTTTTCAAAACCTTGTAGGTATTCTAGAGAAAGTCTTTGGTATTATATAAACCTACAAGGTTTTGTCCCGACGCTTCGGGATTGCAGGTTGTTTAAACTTTAGAACAAAGAGAATCAGTCTTGAATTAAATCATATAAAAAAATGTAAGAACAAATAAGTTAAAACTGGGGAATTTCAAATTAAATGAACTTACATTTCTTATATGGTTATTTTAATTATCTATTTTCAATAATGCTTATCGCATATCCTCCTCCAGGAGCAGAAAGCTGTGATAATTTTGATTTATTTGTCACCGCAATTTTCTTGATTGTATAAGCCTGCGGATTTGTTTTGTAATGCGCATCTTTTGCATCAGCATAAATCGTTGCTGTGTATTTTTTACCTTTTTCAAGGAAACTGAAATCGATGTTTGAAGTACGAGCCGTTTCTCCGTTTACGTTTCCAACAAACCAGTTGTTAGTTCCTTTTGCTTTACGGGCAACCGTGATAAAATCTCCAGGCTCAGCCTCGATATATTTACTTTCAGACCAGTCAACAGCTACATCTTTGATGAATTGAAAAGCATCTGGAAAACGGTTGTAGTTCTCTGGAGTATCAGCAGCCATTTGTAATGGGCTATACATTGTAACATATAAAGCCAATTGATTACAGATTGTACTGTTTACATGCGATTTGTTATCCGGATTCATTTTGCTGATATCCATTTCGAAGATTCCAGGCGTGTAATCCATTGGACCACCAATTAATCTTGTAAATGGGATAACTGTAACGTGATTTGGTTTAGAACCTCCAAAAGCTTGGTATTCTGTTCCTCTTGCCGCCTCGTTTCCAATTAAGTTCGGGTATGTTCTCGCGATTCCAGTCGGGCGAACGGCTTCATGAGCGTTCACCATAATTTTGTAGTCAGCTGCTTTTTCGATAGCGTATTGGTAGTGATTTACAATCCATTGGCTGTAGTGGTTTTCACCTCTTGGCAAAATATCACCTACGTAACCGCTTTTTACAGCATCATATCCGTTATCGTTCATGAATTTGTAAGCAGCATCCATGTGGCGCTCGTAGTTACGAACAGATCCTGAAGTTTCGTGGTGCATGATGATTTTTACACCTTTAGATTTCGCGTAAGCGTGTAAAGCCTTCACGTCAAAATCTGGGTAAGGCGTTACGAAATCAAAAACGTAATCTTTAGAATGTCCGAACCAGTCTTCCCAGCCTTCGTTCCATCCTTCAACTAAAACAGCATCAAAACCATTTGCAGCAGCAAAATCAATGTATTTTTTTACGTTAGCATTGTTAGCTCCGTGCGTTCCGTTTGGTTTTGCTTTCGCGAAATCTGTAACTCCCAATTGAACAGTTGGATAGTCATTTGTGTAAGACCAAGAGCTTTTTCCTGTAATCATTTCCCACCAAACTCCGATATATTTTACAGGTTTGATCCAAGAAGTGTTTTCAATTTTTGAAGGATCATTTAAGTTGTATGTCATTTTTGAAGCTAAGATTTCTCTAGCATCATCACTTACGATAATCGTTCTCCAAGGAGAGTGATTTGGCGCTTGCATGTGTCCTTTATCTCCTTTTGCATCTGGAGTTAACCAAGATTCGAAAACTAAGTTTTTGTCATCTAAATTTAAATGCATACAAGAATAGTCAATCAAAGCCGCTTCGTGCAGGTTGATGTAAATTCCGTCAGCAGATTTCATCATCAAAGAAGTCTGAACCCCTGTTGGTGAAAATGACTTTTGAGAAACGTTTGCTGTGTATGCTTTTTGAGATAAACCTCTAATTTCTGATAATTTTGATTTTGTATAATCATATTCCTGAGTATCATAGTCTCCAGGAATCCAGAAAGCAGTATGATCTCCAGCCATAGCAAATTGAGATCTTTCTTCTTTAATTATAAAGTAAGTAAGATTCTTTTGCGCTGGAAATTCATAACGGAAACCTAAACCGTCATCAAACAAACGAAAACGGATTACGATTTGTCTGTCTGTACTTTTTTGGTTTAAAGTAACTGCCAATTCATTATAATGATTTCTAATTTGATCTACTTCGCCCCAAACCGGTTTCCAAGTTTCATCAAAAGTTGAAGTTTTAGTATCAGCAATTGTAAAGTCATTCAATAAAGATTTTTTATCATCTTTCAGTTCAAGACCTAATTTACTGGTTTTTACAACTTCTTTGTTTTTGTATTTTAAATTGTAAGTTGGAGTTCCGTCGCTTTGAAGCGAAAATTCCATTACGAACTTTCCTTCGGGAGATTTTAATTGTTGCGCTTTAGCGATTGTGCTAGCCGCAAACAAGATTAAACTTGCGAAAAATAAGTTTTTCATGTTTTTTTGATTTTAGAAATATTAATTAATTGAAGCAGGTTTTTCTGCTGTTATCGGTTTCCCGTTTACGATAATCGTTAAATCCTGATCGCCGTCTACGGTAAAATTAGTTTCGTCATGATTTACAGAAACCTTTAAAATCTGGTTTCTGAAATTGATTTTAAATGAATAGCCTTTCCATTCTTTAGGGATTTTTGGAGAGAAATGAAGCTGGTCATTTTTAACACGCATTCCGCCAAAACCTTCTACAATGCTCATCCAAGTTCCAGCCATTGAGGTAATGTGACAGCCTTCTTCTACTTCTTTATTATAATCATCTAAGTCCAGACGAGAAGTTCTTAAATAGAAAGTATATGCCATGTCCATTTTATCTAAAACAGCAGCTTGAATTGAGTGCACACAAGGGGAAAGTGAGCTCTCGTGAACCGTAAAGGATTCGTAAAATTCAAAATTACGTTTTAATTCTTCTTTAGAAAAATGATCTTCGAAAAAATAAAAACCTTGCAACACATCGGCTTGTTTGATATATGGCGAACGTAAAACGCGATCCCAAGACCATTTTTGATTAATAGGACGTTGTGATTTGTCTAAATCTTTAACAGGAACTAAATCTTTGTCTAAGAAACCGTCTTGCTGTAAGTAGATTCCAAGTTCTTCAGAAATAGGGAAGTACATGTCGTCTGCCACTTTTTTCCATTCTTTAATTTCTTCAGACGAAAGATTTACTTTTTCTAAAATTCTTTTATGATCTGAAGGATATTCCTTGGCTACTTTTTCTATTTGTTCTGAAGCAAAATCGATACACCATTTTGCAATATAATTGGTGTAGAAATTATTGTTGATGTTGTTTTCGTATTCATTTGGACCTGTTACGCCCAGAATCACATACTGATTTTTATCTTTAGAAAAAGAAGCTCTCTGATGCCAGAAACGTGCAATTCCGATTAAAACTTCTAATCCTTTTTCTGGAATGTATGAGTAATCTCCTGTGTAACGGTTGTAGTTGTAAATAGCAAAAGCAATCGCTCCATTTCTGTGGATTTCTTCATGCGTGATTTCCCATTCGTTGTGGCATTCTTCACCATTCATGGTAACCATTGGATAAAGAGCAGCGCCGTTTTTGAAACCTAAATTATCTTTAGCATTTTCAATCGCTTTATCCAATTGGTTGTAACGATACGTCAATAAGTTTCTTGCAACTTGCTGATCTTTTGTCGCCATGTAAAACGGAATACAATACGCTTCAGTGTCCCAATAAGTAGATCCGCCGTATTTTTCTCCTGTAAATCCTTTTGGTCCAATATTCAAACGAGAATCTTTTCCTGAATACGTTTGGTTTAATTGGAAGATGTTGAAACGAATTCCCTGTTGTGCTTTAACATCACCTTCAATGGTAATATCTGACATTTCCCAGATTTTTGCCCAAGCATCAATTTGGTTTTGAAGCAAGGTTTCGTAACCTAAAGCAACTGCAGATTTAATTACTTTTTCGGCTCCAGCCAAAGTATTTTCGTGGTTTAAAGAGACAGTATAACCTCCAATTTTCTGAATCGTTGAGGTTTGTCCTTTTGCAATAATAGTTCCGTAAGTGTACTGAACTTTATCTGTTGTTGAATCGATTGTTGACGGAGAAACATTGATGTTTTCGCCATTTGCCAAAATCGTATTGTGCATGAAAGTCGTAACTTTAAAATGCGTTTTGAAAGTCTGCGCGGTTACAAAAGCTTCATTTGTTCCTTTTTTAACTTCAAGTGGTTCCCAGAATTTTTCTTCCCAGTTTGCATCTTCGTTTGTAACTCCAGCATCGATATACGGTTTGTAAACAATTTTTGCATCTTTGTTTAAAGGTGTAATATCGTATTTAATAACTCCAGCTTCGTCTAAATCCATTGAAAGAAAACGGCGAATGTTTACAGTGATTTCAGTTCCGTTTTTTAGAACAGCTTCAAAAGAACGATTGTACCATCCTTCTTTCATATTCAATTCTCTGCGGAAATTTCTAACCTCAGTACAATTGTGCAAATCAAGGTTTTCTTCGTTGATTTCTACATCAATCCCAATCCAATTAGGAGCATTCAAAACTTTGGCAAAATACTTCGGATAGCCGTTTTTCCACCAGCCCACTTTTGTTTTGTCTGGATAGTAAATTCCTGCAATATAGCTTCCTTGGAAAGTTTCTCCAGAATATGTCTCTTCAAAATTCGCACGCTGTCCCATAGCGCCGTTTCCGATACTGAAAAGACTTTCAGACGATTTTACTCTTTCAGCATCAAATCCTTCTTCTATTACGGACCAATTGTCTGGTTTTATATAATCTTGATTCATTTGTTTAATTAGATAATTGGGCAATGTGTCAATTAGATAATTTGTCAATTGGGATAATTGGATAATTATTTTTTTTGACTTTTATTCTATTGAATTGCTGTTGTTTTACATTTTTTTTAATTGAGACAATTCGTCAATTAGATAATTAGATAATTCGTTTGTGGAGAAATTATCTAATTATCAAATTTTCTCATTATCTAATTAGTTCCTCAATAAAGCTTGTTTCGATTTGGGTAAAATCTTTAAAAATATGATCAGCTTCATGTAAAATTGTTTCCTCACCAATTCCCACACTTACCATTTCTGCGATATTTGCTGCCTGAATTCCGGCAACAGAATCTTCAAATACAATTGAATTTTTTGGATCAATGTTTAATAATTGAGCCGCTTTTAAGAAAACTTCGGGATCTGGTTTTGCATTGCTGACATCATTTCCGTCAACAATAACATCGAAGTAAGACAGAACCCCTGTTTTTTCTAGAATTGGTCTTGCATTTTTACTGGCAGAACCCAATGCAATTTCTTGATTTTTATCTTTTAACAGTTTTAGAATTTTTAAAACTCCTGGAAGAACCTCACTTTCATCCATGTCAACTAAATAAGATAAATAATCTTCGTTTTTTTGAATCAGCCATTTGTCTTTGTCTTCTTGAGAAGCTTTAACATTGCCCAATTCAAGTATAATATCTAACGAGCGAACTCGGCTCACGCCTTTTAAAAGTTCGTTATGTTCGTGTGTAAAATTTATGTTTAAAGACTGAGCAATTTTCTGCCAAGCCAAAAAGTGGTATTTTGCGGTATCTACGATCACTCCGTCAAGATCGAATATGAATGCCTTTTTCATTTTAGGGGAAATTATTCTTAAATTATGATTTTTTAGAAAAGTCGTCTACGTCTTTTACTTTAGAAACTAAAGCGGCAGCAATTAGAAAGCTTACACCACTTGTAACCAAAGCATAAATGGCATCTCCGTTGTAAAGATATTTTACAATTGGACCTCCAATTAACGCATTTACAATTTGCGGAATAACAACAAAGAAGTTGAAGATTCCCATGTAAACACCCATTTTTTTAGGAGTAATAGATCCGGCTAGAATAGCGTACGGCATTGCCAGAATACTTGCCCAAGCAACTCCAATTAAAATCATTGGAAGCACAACCCAGTCTTCATTTGGCATGAAATAAATGGATATTAAACCAATTCCTCCAATAATCAATGAAAGGGAATGTGTTGCTTTTCGACCAATTTTTTTAGCGATGTAGGGTAAGAAAAACAAAGCGACGATAGCAGAAACTAAGTTGTAAACACCAAATAAAATTCCGACCCAGTCACCCGCATCTTGATATTGCTGGCTAGAAGTGTCATTTAATGGTAATCCGTAGATATGGTGCGCGATGGCTGGAGTTGTAAAAACCCACATTCCGAATAAACCAAACCAAGAAAAGAATTGCACCCAGCTAAGCTGACGCATAGTTAATGGCATTTTTGCAAAATCGGTAAAGATGTCTGTAATTTTTGATTTTTCTTCAGAATCAGAAATCACTTCATTTTGCGGATCTTCGAATCTTGCCAATTCTTCAGGCGAATATTCTTTGGTTGTGAATAAGGTTACTAAGATAGAACCAATTAAAACCGCCGCGCCAATGATAAAGGACAAAGTCAGATTTAACGGAACACTTCCTGGAACTGTGCTGTTTGGTACGCCAAAATATTTCGTTAAAACGTATGGCAATGCAGAACCAATTACGGCTCCAAAACCAATTAATGAAGTTTGGATACTAAATCCCGCAGTACGCTGATCTGTTCTTAAATTATCGCCAACAAGTGCACGGAAAGGCTCCATGGCAATGTTGAAAGAAGCATCCATGATCATCAACATTCCAGCTCCAACCCACAGAGCGGGAAGTACAGAAATGAAAATGTTGGCTTGTGGCATTAAAACTAATCCCACCGAAGCTAAAATGGCTCCCACTAAAAAGAAAGGTTTTCGTCTGCCGAATTTCCCCCAAGTTTTGTCGCTATAATGACCAATAATTGGCTGTACTATTAATCCCATAAGGGGAGCAATAATCCAGAACCACGAAAGTTCATGTACATCGGCACCAAAAATTTGAAGAATTCTGCTGGCATTTGCATTCTGAAGTGCAAACCCCATTTGTATTCCTAAGAAACCGAAACTCATGTTCCAAATTTCCCAGAAACTTAATTTACGCTTTTCCATTATCGTAATTTGTGAAAAATTATACGATAAGCGCTTTGCTTATCAAAACTTACTGTTTTTTCGAAGTAAAAGTAAAAGCCTTGACGGGCGTAAAAGTATAAATTATTTTTTTATTTATGCTAATAAAAAAGCCATAAATATTTTTTATGGCTTTGGAATAGATTGATTTTAAGAAAATTAGTCAGTAGATTCTCTTTTTATAAGATGCGTTTCTATAACTTCTGTAGTATAATTTTCGGTATGTTCTTCGTCGTCATCTTCTTCGGCTTCGAGTCTTTCAATAAGCATTTTAGCTGCTTTATTACCCATTTTTTCGCCACTTTGACTTACCGTTGTGATAGTTGGGGTAGAGTATTTTGAAATAATTCCGTCAGTAAATGCAATTACCGCCAAATCTTCAGGAACCTTCAAGCCCATTTTATTGGCTGTTTTGATGATTGTTACCGCAAAAAGCTCATTTACAGCAAAAACAGCATCAAAAGCCCTTTCATGTAAAAGCTGACTGATAGTAATTTCACAAGTTTCTACATCTTCAATTTTGATAATAAGATCTTCATTAAAAGGCAGTCCATTGTCTAATAATGCTTTTTCGTAGCCGTCTGTCCTCAGTTTTCCAACACTTACATAATCGACTGTAGTGACTAGAGCAATCTTCTTTCTACCATTGTCAATTAAACTTTGAACGGCTTCATAAGCAGCAGATTTATCATCAATAATTACTTTATCGCATAATATATCGTTGGTAACACGGTCAAACATTACTACAGGCATTCCCTGATTGATAACTTCGGTAATATGATGGAAGTCGCCTTTGTATTGTGTTTCTTTAGAGAGAGACATGATAAAACCATCTATACTTCCGTTGGCCAGCATTTCCATATTTAGAACTTCTTTGTCAAAAGAATCGTCTGATACACAGATTACTACGCTGTATCCGTATTCATTTGCGACTTGCTCGACTCCGTTGATAACAGTAGAGAAAAAGTAGTGTACAATTTCGGGAATAATGATTCCTATACTCTTCGTTTTTCGGTTTTTTAAACTGAGAGCAATATTGTTTGGTTTGTAGTTGTAAAACTTCGCAAAAGCCTGCACTTTTAGTCGTGTTTCTTCGCCAATTTCAAGACTGTTTCTAAGTGATTTTGAGACAGTTGAGATAGATACGTCAAGCTCCTTTGCAATCTGTTTTAAGGTTATTTTGCGTTTCATGGTTTTATTTGAAAAAAATCTAATTATTAATAAAGGTATCTAATATTTTTAGAATTGATAATTTTTGACTGAAAAGATTACAAAATATAGAAAGTTTTCAACACTACCACGTTTTCGTAACGCATAATAAATTGCCTCTGGTCGAGCATGTTAATAAATTCATAATTTTGAAATTCGAAGTAAAATTAAAAACTTAACTAACGTTCAAAAACTCAAAACTAATTTAAACAAAAAGTATGAAAACAATTTACAAAAAGTTGTTATTTTTATTCCTATTGTTGCCTTTTACAGTGTTGGCTCAGAACACTTTAAAAGGGACTGTTGTTGACAAAGCAACAGGTCAGCCAATACCAGGGGTAAATGTAAATGTACAAGGTGCTCCAAACGGTGCATCAACTGGATTTGATGGAAATTACCAGCTATCAAATGTTAAAAACGGTAACAAAATCGTTGTTTCTTTTATTGGATACAAAACGGAAACAATTGAATACACTGGTCAAAAAACATTAAACGTTTCTTTAGAAGAAGACACAAATCAGCTTAAAGAAGTTGTGGTGCAAGTGGGTTACGGTACTGTGAAGAAAAAAGATGCAACAGGATCTGTTTCTCAAATTGCAGCAAAAGATTTTAATAAAGGAATTAACGTAACTCCAGAAACATTAATTAGCGGACGTATTGCCGGTGTAAATGTTGTTGGCGGTGGAGCTCCAGGTGCAAAAGCAGATATTAGAATTCGTGGAGGTTCTTCTTTAAGTGCTTCTAATGAGCCATTAATTGTTATTGATGGACTTCCGATGAGTAATGCTGTTCCAGATGGTGCTACAAGTGTTTTGTCTACAATAGATCCTAATGATATTGAATCATTCACTGTTTTAAAAGATGCATCTGCTGCGGCAATTTACGGTTCTCGTGCAGCAAATGGTGTAATCGTAATTACAACTAAAAAAGGAACTAAAGGTGGAGTAAAAGTAAACTTTAGCTCTCAAGTTGGTATCAATACTGTTGCTAACACTGTTGATGTGATGGGGGCTGATGAATATCGTGCAATTGTAAATGCAAACGGTACTCCAGCTCAAAAAGCTTTGTTGGGTACAGCAAATACTAATTGGCAGAATGAAATTTTTAACACGGCTCTTACAACCAATAATAACATATCGGTAAGTGGTTCATTATTTAATAAACTTCCAGTACGTTTATCTGTAGGTAATGTTGATAATCCTGGAATATTAATGAATACTTCTTTTGAGAGAACTACGACATCGTTATCGTTAAATCCAGTTTTATTTGACAATCATTTAAAAATTGATATCACAGGAAACTTAGCTTTTGGTAAAAATCAGTTCCAAAATGAAGGAGCAGCAATTAGCAGTGCTATTATATTTGATCCTACACAGCCAGTATATCAAGAAGGTTCTAGATATGGAGGATACTTTGAATGGCTAGAAGCAAATGGAAATGTAGCATTGTTGCCAGCAAGAAACCCTGTAGCGAGATTAAATCAAGAAGACAGAAGAGCAACTTCTACAAGAAAATGGGGTAATATTAGATTAGATTATAAATTTCATTTCTTCGAAGATTTAAGAATTGTTGCAGAAGCAGGTATCGATAAATTTGATAGTGATGGTTATAATGCAATCAGTACTGAAAGTATTTTAGGATACCAGCCTAACACATTTGATAAAGGTAACTGGGTAAACTTAGGAGGATATACTCATTATACAGATAATCGCCAGAACAAAAACTTAAACGCGTACTTTAATTATACTAAAGATATTGGTAAGTTTAAAATTGATGCAACAGCTGGTTACAACTATCAGTTATTCCAAAGAGAAGGATTTAACTCTGGAGATGTTAAGCAACCAAATCCGCCTGCGGATGTTACGACTGATCCAGATATCAATTTACAATCTTACTTTGGACGTGTAAATTTAGGATATGACAGTAGATATTTATTAACTGTTAACTATAGAAGAGACGGAACTTCTCGTTTCTCTAAAGAAAATAGATGGGGTAACTTTGCCGGAGGTGCTTTTGCATGGAACTTGGCAGAAGAAGCATTCTTAAAAGACAATGCAACTTTATCTAGCTTAAAATTAAGAGTTGGATACGGAACTACTGGGCAGCAAGATATTCCGCGTGCATACGATTATTTGCAGCGAGTAACATTAGGAACGCTAAATACACAATATCTTTTTGATGGTGTTATTTATAGAGCTGCAAGACCTGAAGGATACAACAAAGATATTAAATGGGAAGATTTAGCAGAAATGAACCTTGGGGTTGATTTTGGATTCTTTCAAGAAAGATTGACAGGTTCTGTTAACTATTTTGATAAAAAATCTAAAGATCTTTTAGCTGAGATTCCAGTTCCAGATGGAGCAAATATTAGAAATCAAGGATATAATAATATTGGTAGTGTACGAACAAAAGGAGTAGAGTTTAGCCTTCAATCTGATATCATCAAAAATGATAAATTATCATGGAATCTAGCTGCTAACGTAACCTATATTGATCAAAAAATTTCTGATTTAGGAATACAGGTTCCTGGTTTTCAAGGTATTATTACGGGTGACGTAATAGCTGGTGGTACAGGAAATCAAGTGTTAATCCACTCAGAAGGATATGCTCCAAATTCATTCTTTGTATTTGAGCAATTATATGATGAGAACAAAAGACCTATTCAAGGTGCTTATGCAGACAGAAATGGTGACGGAGCGATTACAGATGCTGACCGTTATAAATATCATAAACCAACTGCAGATTATACTTTCGGATTATATTCTACTTTGAATTACAAAAAATTCGATTTTGTAATGAACTGGAGAGCTAGTTTAGGAAACTATATTTTTGATAACGTAAGTTCTGATAAAGGATATTTACAAGCAGGTTTAAGAAGAGATTCAGATCTAGCGAATATTACTAAAGATTATTACAATACAGGTTTTACAACTGAAAGTAACAATAATGCAACACAACGTAATTACTCTAATTATTACGTAAAAGATGCTTCTTTTATTAAGTTAGACAACATTGTATTAGGATATACATTCGATAAAACGTTATTAAAATCGGCTTCATTAAGATTTACGGCAGGGATTCAAAACGTGTTGGTGCTTACAAAGTACAATGGTTTAGATCCTGAAAAATTCAACGGAATAGATAATAATGTTTATCCGAGAGCGAGAACATTCTTGTTTGGAGTAAACGCGAATTTCTAATAGTACATTGAAAATTAAATTTAAAAAATAAATAAAATGAAAATATCATTTAAATATATATCTTATTTTCTCCTATTTATATTAGGATTAAGTATGACGCTTACTTCATGTACGAGTGACTTAGATGTGAAGCCAACAGATGATGATGAGTTTCTTTCTGATGACTTTTTTCAAGATCCGGCATCGTATAAGCAAGTAATGGCAAAATTATATGCAGGTTTGTATGTAGGAGGTAATGATGGTGACGGACAAGCTGATATTTCTGGACTTGGAGGAGATTTCAGTAGTTACCTTAGATTAATGTTTGTTACTCAGGAGTTTCCAACTGACGAAGCTATTGTGGCTTGGTCTGATGATGGTTTGCCTGCTATAAATGGGCAAAAATGGAGCCCAAGTAATCAGTTCTTGTATGGAATTTTTTCACGCGCTTTTTATGAAATCAGTGTTGCGAATGAGTTTTTAAGACAAACAACAGATGAGAAGTTAACTTCAAGAGGGGTTGATGCTAATTTAAAAGCAGAAGTTGCTACTTTAAGAGCAGAAGCACGTTTTTTAAGAGCATTCTCTTATGTTAACTTAATGGACTTATTTGGAAATGTGCCAATTACTACAGAAGCAGATCCAGTTGGATTTTTCTATCCAGAACAAAAAACAAGAGCAGAAGTTTTTGCTTTTGTAGAGTCAGAGTTAAAAGATATGGATGCTACTTTAGCACCTTCTGGATCTAATGAATATGGTAGAGTTGATAAAATAGCAGCTAAATTTTTATTGGCACAGATTTATTTAAACTCTAAAGTTTATACTGGAACAGAAAGATACAATGAAGTAGCTACACTATGTAACGAGATTACTAGTTCTACTTATACTTTTGCAGATGTACCTTACCGTTATTTGTTTTCTGCAGATAATAATAGAAACGGAGCACAAACCGAAGTTATTTTCCCAATCGTAGGAGATGGAAATGCAATTAGAGCAATCGGTGGAGGTATGAGTTTTATTTTGCACGCATCTATCGGAGGAAAAATGGTTAGCGCTGACCAAGGAATGGACGGAGGTTGGTCTGGTATTAGAACAAGACCAGAATTTGTACAATTATTTCCAGACGTAAATGCAGCTTCTGATAAAAGAGGAACATTTTTTACTGATGGACAGACTTTGGATATAGCTGATTACGGAGTATTTACTAATGGTTATGCGGTTACAAAATTTACAAATGTAAATTCTGATGGTTCTAAAGCACAAAGACCAGATATGCCAGACACAGATTTCCCTATGTACAGATTGTCAGATGTTTATTTGATGTACGCTGAAGCTACACTTAGAGGAGCATCGTCTGGAAACATAGCAACAGCTTTAGAATATGTAAATAAAATTAGAGCAAGAGCTGGTGCTGGTGTTATTACAAATTCTGAATTAACATTAGATTTTCTTTTAGATGAGAGAGGACGCGAATTATTTTGGGAATGTCATAGAAGAACAGATTTAATTCGTTTTGGTAAATTCACAGGATCGTCTAAAATCTGGCAATGGAAAGGTGGTGTTAAAAATGGTAGCGGTACAGACTCATTTAGAGATTTGATGCCTATCCCATCACGAACAATCCAAGCAAACCCAACTTTAAAACAAAATCCAGGATACTAACTAACCCTTATAAAAAATAAATAAAATGAAAAATATATATAAAATTTTAATCGCATTCATTGGTGTATTAGCGGTGTCATGTAATGCAGATGATGTAGAAGACAGACCAGTAATTACACCTACAGATGCCCCAGTTTTACTTAGCCCTCAAAACGACTTTAACATTGTTCTTTCTAAAGAAAATGAAAAAGAGATTGCAACTACAGTAATTTGGGATTATGCAAAATACGATGGTACAGCAACTGTTATTAATTATACTATCGAAATTGCAAAAGCAGGAACAAAATTTGCAGCGCCTGTTGCTGTTACTACAACAACAACACGCTATAGAGCTTTGACAGTAGCAGAATTAAATTCAGCTTTAGTTAATGGAGGTTTTGTTGAGAAAGAAGAGAACGATGTTGATATTCGTATTAAAGCTACTGTTGGTACAGGAGCAGAAGCGCAATATTCTAATTTCTATACTTTTAAAGCGACTCCTTACCACGTGCCATTGGCAACTTCTCACTGGTTGGTTGGTGCAGCTACTCCAGGAGGATGGTCTTGGGATGGTGATGCAGAAACAGAATTCCCATTAGTAGTTGGTAAAACAGATGTTTATCAAGTAACAGTTGTTCTTAAAAGCGGAGAATCATTTAGAGAATTCTTAGGAAACAACTTTACAAGCAATGGTAACTGGGATGCTAGCCGTAACTATACTTACTATTCATCGGCTGGTTATACTATCGATGACGAATTGGTAAATGCTGGTGATGGCGATAGTAACTTTAAATATACAGGAGTTACAGGACCAAGAGTTTTAACAATCGATAATAGTGCAAAAAAGATCACATTAGATTAATTTTTAGTGCGTAATAACCGAAAAAGGGCTATCTCCAGATAGCCCTTTTTTAATCAAACTAACTAACCAAACAAACCACGAGATTATGAAAAAAACAATACTTTTTATTTTCTTTTTACTATCAATAAATACTTATGCTCAGCAAATAACTGTTTCTCCAGCAGTATTTCAGGTAAATGAGCCCATTACAATTACAGCTTCATTTACGTCGAGCACCTGTAATACTATGGGAACAAACCCGACTAAGGTTTATATGCATGCAGGAATAGGTAGTGAAGCAAATCCTTGGCAAGTTGCCAAAGGAAATTGGGGAGTCGATGACGGCGTTGGATTAATGACTAAAAATCCAAATGGTACGTGGAGTATTACCATTACACCAAGCGTATATTTTGCGTTAACTTCGGCTCAGCAGACAGCAGCAACAAAAATGGGAATTGTATTTAGAAATGCTAACGGAAGCCAGACATTGAAACTGGCGCCGTCGTGTACCGACTTTTTTCTTAATGTTGGCTCTTTTCAAGTTTCGCTAACTTCTCCCGCAGAAAATAGCACTAGCATTATTGCTTCTGGTTCCAATTTTAATATTGCCGCGACAAATACAGGTGGAGCAGGAAGCTATACCTTAAAAGCCAATGGAACAACAATAAATACGAATGCTAGCACTTCAAATTATTCGTATACGCATTCTAATATTACAGCCAATCAAAATTATGAATTGATTGCGACTCAAGGAGCAACTACAATTTCAAAGAAATTTACTGTAGTTATAAATCCGAATACTGTTTCTGAAACCATGCCTGCAGGTTTGGTTGATGGAATTAATTACAACCCTGCCGATTTTACAAAAGCAACTTTGGTGCTAGATGCGCCATTAAAAGATTTTGTTTATGTGGCCGGAAGTTTTAATAATTGGCAGCCAACGACAGCTTATGCCATGAAAAAAGATCCGTCTTCGGGAAAATTTTGGTTAGAAATAACGGGATTGGTTGCGGGTGAAAATAATACCTATCAATATTGGGTAGTTGATACGACTCCTTTGGCAAATTCGCCTTCAATGGTGAAAGCAGCCGATCCTTATTCTACGTTAGTTTTATCTCCTTATGATGATCAATATATTCCTGCGGCTTCTTATCCGAATATGCCTGTATATCCAACTGGACAAAATTTTGAGGTTACAGTTTTAAAAACTGGACAGACTCCTTACAATTGGCAGGTGACAAATTTTGTAAAACCAGAAAAAGAAAAATTAGTGGTTTATGAAGTTTTAGTTCGTGATTTTGATGCCGCAAGAAGTTATCAGAGTTTAATTGATCGAATAGATTATTTTAAAAATCTAAAAATAAATGCGATTGAATTAATGCCTGTAATGGAATTTGAAGGCAATGAAAGCTGGGGTTATAATACCTCATTTCACATGGCTTTGGATAAGTTTTACGGAACTTCGGACAAATTAAAAGAATTCATTGATTTGTGCCATCAAAACGGAATTGCTGTAATTCTCGATGTGGCTTTAAATCACGCTTTTGGAAGAAACCCAATGGTAAGAATGTGGATGAATGATCCTGACGGGGACGGTTTTGGTTCGCCAACAGCAGAAAATCCATATTTCAATACAGTGGCAAAGCATAGTTATAGTGTAGGTGAAGACTTTAATCATCAATCACTAAAAACACAGTATTATGTAAATCGTGTGATTAAGCAGTGGATTGAAGAATATAAAATTGATGGTTTTCGTTGGGATTTAACCAAAGGATTTACGCAATTATGTACGGCAGGCGATAATTCTTGTACCGATTCATTCAAACAAGATCGTGTTGATATTTTGAAAAAATATGCTGATTTTTCTTGGGCAATAGATCCGACGCATTATACAATTTTCGAGCATTTAGGAAGCGATGCAGAAGAGAAAGAATGGGCAGATTATAAAGTAGCAGAAACGCCAAGTAAAGGTGTAATGATGTGGGGAAAAATGACAAATGAGTACAATCAATTGTCGATGGGATATGCCTCAGATAGTAATATTTTTAGAATGAATAGTGCAAATCGCGGATTTACTGCAAATCGATTAATGGGTTATGCCGAGAGCCATGATGAAGAACGTTTAATGTATAAAAATGTACAGTATGGAGCTTCGAACGGGAGTTATAATGTAAAAACATTCAATACAGCATTGTCTAGAATGTCTGCTATTGGTGCAGTCTCTCTATTAATCCCTGGACCTAAAATGATTTGGCATTTTGGTGAACTAGGATGGGAGAATTCTATTTTTACCTGTAATGATAATTCTGTAAATACAGATTTTGATGCTGTGGGGGGAGATTGTAAATTAGACACAAAACCACAGCCACAATGGACAGGAAATTGGTTAGGAAATTCAAATCGAAATCAAATTTACAATGATTGGGCTAAGATGATTACGCTTAAAAAAACAGAACCAGTTTTTTTAGGAACAGCAACAATGGCTAATGCAACAACTTTGTTGGTAAATATTAAAATTACAAATAGCAATTTGACTTCGGCTCAATTGAAAGATGTTGTGATTTTGGCCAATTTTGATACAGCCGCACAAAATATGATTCCAGGATTTCAATATACTGGAGCGTGGTACAACTTAATGGATAATTCGACAATTAATGTTACAGATGTAAATGCACCAATAAATTTAGCTCCAGGAGAATATAGAATTTATGGCAATAAACAAGCAAATCTGGCAATAGAAGATTTTGAAAAAGGAAATCAAGTTAGTCTGTATCCAAATCCTGTTACGGATTATTTTACTTTAGGTTTTAAAACTTCTAAAGTAGATATCTATTCGATTACAGGACAATTAGTAAAGACATTTAATACAAACGGAAATACAGATTATCAATTCTCAGTAAATGGTTTAACTACTGGATTATATCTCGTAAAAACGTTTGACGAAAATAATAAGGTTCGCGTCGTGAAGTTTATTAAAAATTAGGTTTGGTTAGTAATGAAAAAAGGCTGTCTAGAAATAGACAGCCTTTTTTTGTTTAAGTAGTTCTATACAAATATCTTATCTTTTATATTTTTAATGTCTTTTCGAGGTGGCTAATAATCAGACATTTTTAATTACAATTCTTATTTGCTTTTTCTTTTAGGGTCATTGTACTCTCCAATTAAAGAGTAATATCCAAATGTTCCTAATCCCATAACGATAAGCGGAGTTAGTATAAATAGGATAATTGCACCAAATACCAAATCGTCCTGTTGGTCTGAAAGAAGTTTAGGCAAACCAAATTCAAAAACGCAAAAGTAAGCAGCAGCTGCAGCCAAAGCAATCCATAACGCCCCTAAAACTTGTTTAATCGCATTCATTTTTTTGTAAATTTTAAAGGTGAGTAATTTTGTTTTTGTTGTCAATATAAATCATTCCAATAACAAAGCAGATTCCAGCGATAATTATCGGGTACCATAATCCGTCCAGATAAAAATCGGTTTTGCCTGCTGTTTTGGCGTGTGATACAAAGTAAGTAGAGATGGCAGGAAGCAATCCTCCAAAAATTCCATTCCCGACATGATAAGGCAATGACATAGAAGTATATCTAATTTTGGTCGGAAACATTTCAACTAAAAATGCTGCAATTGGGCCGTAAACCATTGTTACAAATAACACTTGAATAAAAACCAGAAAAATTAAAGCCCATTTATCGTTCGAATTAATTAGAATTGAGACATTTGTTTGCACCTCTTTTTTCTCCATGTACGTTTTTTTCTCCGTTACGGTTGTACCGTCAGTATATTTTTTTTGAAGGGTTGTTACAGTACTTCCGTCAGCCTTCTTTTCGGTTGTTTCTCTGGAATTTTCGACTATTTCTATTTTGAGGCTAATATCTGTAGTTGTGTACATTGATTTGTAGATAGGTCTATAGGATAAAATAGCTATAAGCATTCCGAACATCATAATATATTTGCGTCCAATTTTGTCGCTTAGCCATCCAAAAACAATAAAAAATGGAGTTCCAATTAAAAGAGCAATCCCTAACAGTTCGTCTACTTGAGAAGAGTCAATATTCATTACCGTTTTCATGAAACTCATGGCGTAGAATTGTCCTGTATACCAAACCACACCTTGACCCATTGTAGCTCCAAACAAGGCCAAGAGAACAAATTTTAAATTATATCTATTCCCAAAACTTTCCTTTAGCGGATTCGTGCTTGTTGTTCCTTCTTTTTTTGCTTTCGCGAAGACGGGAGATTCGTCCATGTTTTTTCTAATCAAATAGGAAACACCAACCATAGCGATCGAAACCCAAAACGGAACACGCCATCCCCATAAATCAAAAGCTTCTGCAGAAAGCACACTTTTGGTTGCCAGAATAACCATTAGCGAAATAAATAAACCAACAGTAGCGGTAGTCTGAATCCAAGAAGTCCAATATCCTTTTTCTCCTGCTGGTGCGTGTTCGGCGACATACGTTGCAGCACCACCATATTCGCCTCCAAGAGCAAGTCCTTGAAGCAGGCGTAAAATCAGAACTAATAAAGGAGCCAGAAAACCAATCGTTTCATAGCTCGGAATACAGCCAATTAAAAAAGTAGAACCACCCATTAATAATAAGGTAGCCATAAAAGTATATTTACGACCAATAATATCGCCAAGCCTTCCAAAAAATAAAGCGCCAAAAGGACGAACAACAAATCCAGCTGCAAAAGTGGCTAACGTAGACAAGAATGCTGCGGTAGGATTGTCACTAGGAAAAAATTTAGTTGAAATTACAACAGCCAGACTGCCGAAGATATAAAAATCGTACCATTCAATCATGGTGCCCATAGAAGAGGCAGAAATCACTTTCCAAATGCCCTTAGTAGAAGTTTTGCTCATAAAACAACTTTGAGATCTTGTTAATAATTGAAATCTAAAAATACAGTTTTACGAATATAGAAGATATTTTTTTATCCACTTAATACTTTTTTAACAAAAACTATTTATTTGTTGACATTAATATTTAACCGCAAAGAGCGCAAAGAAAAAACGCAAAGGTTCGCAAAGTTTTATTTCAAGCTTTGCGAACTTTTGCGGTTAAACTAAACGCAAAGCTTTGTCTTTATAGCTTTGCGAACTTTTATAAGTCTTACTTTAAAAAGAATCTTAGCGCCCTTTGCGTAAATTCTTAACGCCCTTTGCGGTTAAACTAAACGCAAGGTTCGTAAAGTTTTGGAATTTGGAATTTAAAAATTGGAATTTGTTTAAAAAGAGTATAAAAATAAAAAACCCACTCGTTTGAGTGGGTTTCGTGGTACCTCCAGGGATCGAACCAGGGACACATGGATTTTCAGTCCATTGCTCTACCATCTGAGCTAAGGTACCGTGCTTGTTGCGGGTGCAAATATATAATCATTTTTGGTTTGTGCAAAACATTTTTTAGAAAAAATCAATTCGTATCTTCGCAAAAGCAAAAATATAAATATGATTTTAACGGTCGATGTTGGCAATACCAGAATTAAAGCATCTGTATTTGAGGGTAATACTTCTCTAGAAAATTTTGTTTTTGATAAAAATGAAATCGAAAAAAAAATTAAAAATATTTTAGAAAAATATCCAAAATGCTCCGATTTGGCTGTTGCTTCAGTCGGAAGTATCGAAAAACAATCCTTTTTAGCTTTCGAAAACAGACTAAAAGTTCATTTTTTCACTCACGAAGACATTTTTCCTTTCCATAATAAATATGCAACGCCAAAAACTTTAGGGATAGATCGAATGATTTTGGCGGCAGGAGCAACACTGCAATTTCCAAAACAAAACCGTTTGGTTATAGATGCAGGAACATGCATTACCTACGATTTTATCGACGAAAATGACAATTATTTAGGAGGAGCCATCTCTCCAGGCCTTCGATTACGATATGAATCACTACATAATTTTACCGCTAGACTGCCGTTACTAACCTTAGAAGAACCCGATTCTTATGTAGGAAACTCTACGGCACAAGCCATACATTCTGGGGTTGTAAACGGTTTCGTCTATGAGATTGACGGTTTTATCGATGAATATCGCAAAGAGTTTTCAAATTTTATCATAATTTTAACGGGAGGGGATGCAGATTTTTTGGCTAAACGATTAAAAAATACCATATTTGCCAATTCAAATTTCCTTCTGGAGAGTTTGAGCCAAACATATCAATATAAAATCGACAATGATTAAAAAAGTAATACTAAGCGCTTGTTTGCTTATATCGTTCGTTTCATTCGCTCAACAAGGTACTGCTTCACCTTATTCTTTTTTCGGAATAGGAGATGTGAGATTCAAGGGAACACTTGAAAACAGATCTATGGCAGGAGTTGCAGTAGAACAAGATACGATTCACTTAAATATAGAAAATCCGGCGAGTTATGCCAGCTTAATTCAGACCACTTTTACAGTTGGAGGAACATTTGCCACTTCTAATTTAAAAACGAGTTCTCAGTCAGAAAAAGCACAGCGTTCTACTTTTGATTATTTAGCATTAGGAATCCCAATGGGAAAATTTGGTGCTTCATTTGGTTTAATACCCGTGAGTTCTGTAGGGTACAAAATTCGTAACGACAATTCTGCTATAGAAGGAGCAACAAGCTCTCAGCTTGACGGAAAAGGTGGTGTCAATAAAGTGTATTTTGGTTTAGCATACAAAATAATTCCTGGCTGGAATATTGGAGTTGACGCACAATATAATTTTGGAAAAATTACAACAACCAGCGTAGAAGCTATTACGGGAGTTGCAAACGGAACCGCAGAAGTAAATACCTCTGAAATTTCAGGGACAGCATTTAGTTTCGGGACTATGTATCAGAAAAAAATATACAAAAAAGTTAGTTTGTTTTCTAGTTTAAGCTATTCTTTTGCAAGTGATCTGAATTCAGATAATACGAGAGTTATTTCGGTTCAAGGAGATCCTAGCGCTTATGCAGTTCCAACAGAATCAACTAAACTAAAACTTCCGAACAAATTAAGTATTGGTTTAGGTATGGGTGAAGCTAGAAAATGGCTTGTAGGAGCAAATATGACTTTTCAAGGAGATGGTCAGTTAGCTAACTATTATAATACCATGCCTAATGTGAGATACGAGAGTTATTCTAAATATGCTGTTGGAGGATATTACCTTCCAAATTATGCTTCTTTTACTAGTTACATGAGCAGAATTACCTATAGAGCTGGTTTGAAATACGAAAAAATTGGTCTGATTGTAAATAACGAATCAATTAAAGATATCGGAATGTCATTAGGGGCAGGAATTCCGATTCCTGGATCATATTCAAATGTAAATTTCGGAATCGAATTTGGTAAACGCGGTACGACTTCAGCAGAGTTAGTGCAGGAAAATTATGTTAATTTTAGTGTGAGTTTCTCTTTCAACGACAAATGGTTTGTGAAGAGCAAATACCAATAAACAATATATTTTATCTTTTAGAAGCTCATTACAATTTACTACATTTGGCAAATGAATTTACCAAAAAGATATAGTCTGATAGTTGTCACAGTTATTGCTGTGACACTATTTTTTGGATGCGAAAGTAATTTTAAAGAAGTTCAGAAAATTAACTTCTCAGAATTCGTTCCTGCCAGTGATGCCGATACTGTAAATATAAAATACACAGATTCTGGACGCATTACAGGAGTTTTGATAAGTCCGAAAATGCTAGATTATTCCAATCTTGAATTTCCATTTACAGAATTTCCTAAAGGAATCGACGTTACTTTATACGATAAAAAGCAAAAACGTACCTTTATAAAAGGCAATTATGCCGTTTCGTATAAAAATACTGGAATTATCGATTTGATTGGAAAAGTGAAAATTACTTCTGAAGCCGGTCAGATTTTAGAAACAGAACAATTGTATTTCGATCAGAAAAACGAATGGTTTTACACAGAACGAAAATTTAAATTGACTGATAAAAAAGGAGTTTCCCATGGTCAGGGAATAGATTTTAGCAAAGATTTTAAAGTGATCAATTCGCAGCGAATAACTGGTGAAATTGAATCTAACGAAGAATTATAATATTATGGGTTATTTAAAATATACACAATACGTTTACATCCTTTTTGCAGTTTTCTTTACTTACGATGGTTTCGTAAAGCTAAATGAAGGAGATGAGAGCTATCCTTTCTATTTTGTAATTGCAGGAATGGCAATTTTCATGTTCTTCTTTAGGAGAAGATTTCTTAACAGGCATAACGACCGTAACAAAAACCAATAAAAAATGGAAATTAGTATTATAATAATCTGTTTAATACTAGCCGCCTTTTTTTCTGGGATGGAAATCGCTTTTACATCCGCCAACAAAATTTATCTCGAAATAGAAAAGAAACAAGACGATTTCTTGTCTCGAATCTTAACCAAATTAACCGAAAATCCGTCAAAGTTTATTGCGGCCATGCTTATTGGCAATAATGTAACTCTGGTAATTTACGGTTTTTTTATGGGCGATCTTATATTAGAGTGGATTGCCTATTTTGGTTTTGTTTTTTCTGATTGGTGGAATGTGCTAATTCAGACACTTCTCGCAACATTTGTGGTTTTGCTAACCTCAGAATTTTTTCCGAAAGTATTTTTTCAGATTTATGCCAATTCGTTAATTAAAATTCTAGCGCTTCCGGCATATTTGTTTTACCGATTATTTTATTACATCTCTACTTTTTTTATCTGGATTGCAGATTTTGTTTTGAGTAAGTTTTTTAAAACAGAAGGAAGCCAAATCCATTTGTTTAGCCGTATAGAACTTGGCAATTATATAACGGAACAAATGAGTACGGTTGAAGAAGAAGATGAAGTAGATTCTGAAATTCAGATTTTCCAGAATGCATTAGAATTCTCAGGCGTGAAAGCTCGCGATATTATGACGCCTCGAACAGAAATTGTAGACATAGATTTGTTTGATACAGTCGATGATCTTAAAGCGATGTTTATAGAAACAGGCTATTCTAAAATTATAATAAGCCAGAATTCATTAGATGATATTGTGGGTTATGTTCATTCATTCGATTTGTTTAAAAAGCCGTCAACTATAAAATCGGTTTTAATGACGGTTGAATTTGTTCCAGAAACAATCTTGATTAAAGATGTCTTGAATTTGCTAATCAAAAAACGAAAAAATGTAGCAGTCGTTTTAGATGAATATGGTGGAACTTCAGGAATTATTACAATTGAAGATATTGTAGAAGAACTTTTCGGCGAAATTGAAGACGAACACGATTTAGACGAAGAATTGGTTGAAGAAGAATTAGGAGAAGGCAAGTATTTGTTTTCGACTCGATTGGATGTCGAATATTTGAATGAGACTTACAAATTGATGATTCCAGAAGAAGATTCTTATGGCACATTAGGAGGTTTTATTGTAAATCATACCAAAGAAATTCCGCAAAAAGGCGATAAAATCGTCATAGACAGGTTTCATTTTTCTATTGAAGAGGCTTCAAATAAGAAAATCGAACTAGTCAAATTAAGGATTAAAGAGTGATTTTTTAAATTAATGAAAAAAAAAGTTGAAAATAAAACGCTAGTTGTATTGTTATTAACTAGATAATTGTATTTTCGCAAACTGAATATAAAATTAACGATAATAAAATGGCAGTTTTAGCAAAAATTAGACAGCGTTCCGCTTTATTGATAGGAGTTATTGCACTTGCATTATTTGCATTTATAATACAAGATCTATTTACAAGAGGAACATTTGGTCAAAGTTCAAAAGATGTAGGAAGCATCGATGGAAAAGATATTTCATTTGAAGACTTTAGAGTTAAAGTTAGTAATGTTGAAAAAAGTGGGCAAGGTATAACTTCCACTGAAGCTGCAAACAGAGTTTGGGATCAAGAAGTTTCAATCGCTTTATTGTCAACGCAATTTGATAAATTAGGATTGAGAGTTGGTGAAAAACACATTTTAGAGGTTTTGAAATCAGATCCAAATATTGGTAAAAATCCAATGTTCTTAAACGCAGCAGGAATTTTTGATGTTGTTAAGTTTAAAGATTATTTTAAATCAAACCCAGAAGCGGCGCAATACATCTCTCAAAAAGAGAAAGATGCTGAATTGAATGCAAAGTTTCAAATCTATAATACTTTAATTAAATCAGGACTTTACACAACTGCTAGTGAAGGAAAATTAAAGTATGAAATGGAAACTAATAAAGTAAGTTTTGCTTTTGCAGCTGCTCCATATTCTTCTATTAAAGATAGTGAAGTAAAAATCTCTGATGATGAGATTGTAGCTTACATGAAGAAAAACGAGAAAAAATTCAAAGCAGATGCAACTCGCGAAATTCAATACGTTTTAGTTGAAGATAAAGCTTCTAAAGAAGATGAGGCTGAAATTAAAGCTAAATTAACTGCATTATTATCTGGAAGTGTTGTTTACAACGCAAAAACGGGTAAAAACGATTCATTGCCAGGATTTAGAAACGCAACAAACATTGCTGAATTTGTAAATGCAAATTCTGATGTTCCTTACGATTCTACTTACGTTCCTAAAAATGCATTGCCAGCAGTTGATGCTGATAAATTATTCAGCTTGCCAGCTGGAGCAATTTACGGACCATACGTTTACGGAAGATACTACGCAATCTCTAAATCTCAAGGATTTAAAGCTGGTGTTAATGCAAAAGCAAGTCATATCTTAATTGGTTACGAAGGATCTCAAACTCCAAACGCAAAAGAAAAAAGAACTAAAGAAGAAGCTAAAGCTAAAGCTGAAGAAATTTTAGCACAAGTTCAAGCTAATCCAGATAGTTTTATGATGTTAGCTTTTACAAGTTCTGATGATTCATCTGCACAGCAAGGTGGTGATTTAGGATATTTTGGACCAAACCAAATGGTAAAACCTTTCAATGATTTTGTATTCAGCAACGGAATTGGTAAAGTTGGTTTAGTAGAAACTGTTTTTGGTTTCCACATTATCAAAATTACAGACAAACAAGACGGAATTCGTTTAGCTACAATTGCTCAAAAAATCGAGCCATCTGAAGCTACTTCTGATAAAGTATTTACATTAGCAACTAAATTTGAAATGGACGCTGCTGATAAAGATTTTAATGCTGCAGCTAAAGAATTAGGTTTAAAAGTTGCTCAGCCAGTTAATGCAAAAGCTATGGATGAAGCGTTTGGACCTCTAGGAAACCAACGTAACATTGTAAGATGGGCTTTTGATAAAGAAACAAGCAAAGGAGATGTAAAACGTTTTGAGATCGCAAACATCGGACACGTTATTGCACAATATAAAGGTGAAAACAAATCAGGTTTAGTTTCTGTTGATATGGCAAGACCTTACGTAGAGCCAATCTTGAAAAACAAGAAAAAAGCAGAATTGTTAAAAGCTAAAATGCAAGGTTCAAGTATTGAGGCTATTGCTAAAGCTGCAGGAGTTGCTGTTCAGCAAGCTGCAGACGTAACTCTTGATAATCCAGTTTTACCAGGTGGAGTTGGACAAGAGCCAAGAGTTGTAGGTAATGCATTTGCTTTGACTGCAAACAAAATTTCTGCTCCAATTGAAGGAAATACAGGTGTTTATGTAGTGAAAAACATTAAAACTGTAAAAGCTCCTGCAATTGCTAACCACGCCGCTTATGTAGAAAAAGTAAAAGCTCAAAGTGCTAATGATGCAAGCAGAGTATTGCCAGCTTTGAAAAACAATGCTAAAATTGAAGATAACAGATTACAATTTAATTACTAATTAAAAAGTAATTCCTCTTATAAAAACCCGAAACGCTTATGTGTTTCGGGTTTTTTTCTTTTCCTAAGATATCTATAATTAATGTTTATATTTTTTTTGAGGTAATTTTCTTAATGTATATAGGAATAATCGAAATTTAATTTAAAAAACTTGTGATTTTCAAATTATTACAGTTAATTTGCTCGAATTTTTAATTTAACATATTTTTGGCTTTTGCTAAAAAGAAAATAAGAATCCATAAACAAAAGCTTTAATAATCATTATTTAATGTTTTTTACTTTTAAGTTTTTTAGAAAGAAGCCAAGGGTATATACCAAAATAGAAAGTCATATTTATGGTATTATTATTGAGCTTTTAAAAGTGGCTAGCACCGACATCAATGTTGATGAATTGGGTGGAAAGTATTATTTGAGTAACGAGGAGCAGCATTTTAAAGTTACAATCTTAAGCAACGATAATGTGATTAGATTAACTAATACACATGATTCTGTTGCCGAAAAGTACGATAAAATTTTTGTAGAAGACGTTTTAAGAGCAGTAAAAGAAGAAAAACACCGCCGAATGGAAGTGGTTTATGATTCTATTACAAATAGTATCGAAAAAATGGCAGAACGCTTGCATAATAGGCTTATTGAGTCTAATGAGCAAGAAAGCAAAGCTGTTCGCCGTTTAGAGACAAAGCACATTAGAGGCAACAAAAGAGCTAATTAATTTGTTCCTGAAATTGATTTTATAAAATCATTTCTTCGTAAGTCAAAATTGTCTCATATCCTTTAGTAAAGAAATAATCCTTCGGATTTTCTTTAGAAACTACCAATATAAAATCACCGCCCCAAGCTCCAAGACTTTTGATCACACCATTAAAATTAGGGAAAACAGCCTCTTTTATAGTCTGCATTTCTAAGATATTACTCAAATGGATTTCGTGTTTCTGAATTGCCACAGCAAACTCTTTTAAAGTCTGGGCATGAAGAATTGCATCTGTAATTCGATTATTTTCTGCTACGCTTGCCGCTAAATGAATGCTTTTATGATTGTTGTAAGAGTGTATGGCTGATTTACTATTTTGCTTTTTATTCAAATAAACAAAATAAAGATGTTCCTTAAAGTCAGGATTAAATTCAACTTGCTTTACAAAATTATCTTTAATTCGATATAAAACTGGAGTATTGTTTTGCGCGCACGCAATATCATAACCGCTGCCGCCAAAGCTATTATTAAGCAAAGTAAAAGCATTAGTTTCTGTCCATTGCGCAATATTGTTGATCAAGGTTGAAGAAGTACCCAATCCCCAGTTTTTTGGAAAACTCAAATGTGTGCTTACTTTGTATCCACTAGCACTATCAATAAATTTTGGATTCAAAATATAAGCCTCGTGCAGAATATTTACTAAAGTAGATTTTACGGTATCAATTTGCGGATCTGAACCTTTTATAACTTCATCAAAAGATATAGTTTCTTCAAACCATAAATGCTGGTCGTGGTCGTAACTTTTCCATTCAATTTGTTTGTCTTCAGAACTTTCAATTACTAAATCCTGACCAAATTTTGTAGGTAACGCAAAAGCATCTGCTCCGTCTAAAACAAGATATTCTCCAGCTATAAAAAGTTTTCCGTTACTATAAAATGTTTTCTTCATTGTTGTATAAATTCCAATATTTTAAATTCCAAATTCCAAGACTCAAATTCAAATTCCAAATTCTGTTATTTTTGGAATTTATTTAAAAATTAAAATGTTTGGAATTTAACTTTCGTTATTTTCTAAGGTTTTCAATAAATTCTACAACAGCACTATGAGAAACGGCTGTTTTTTTGAAATGCGTTTTAATTAAATGCCGCTCTTCATCTGTAGCTTCAAATTGATTGATAATGTTGTTCAAGTGCATTTTCATGTGGCCTTCCTGAATTCCGGTGGTAGTTAAAGAGCGTAATGCTGCAAAATTTTGCGCTAAACCTGCAACAGCTACAATTCCCATTAATTCTGGGGCAGAAGGTTTTTCTAAAATATCCAGACATAATTTCACCAAAGGATGCAAAGAAGTTAAACCGCCAACGGTACCAACTGCAAGAGGAATTTCAAGCCAAAAAGTAAAAATTCCATCTTCGATTTTCGCGTGAGACAAACTTGCGTATTGACCATTTCTAGAGGCATACGCATGTACACCCGCTTCTACAGCTCTAAAATCATTTCCAGTAGCC
Source organism: Flavobacterium sp. 38 (assembly GCF_057799715.1). Classification (NCBI taxonomy): domain Bacteria; kingdom Pseudomonadati; phylum Bacteroidota; class Flavobacteriia; order Flavobacteriales; family Flavobacteriaceae; genus Flavobacterium; species Flavobacterium sp. 38. Next base: position 1,051,053 of record NZ_JBYNWZ010000001.1, read on the forward strand.
AGAATTACAGCATCGACACCATTCATAATGCCTTTATTGTGTGTAACGGCTCTAAAAGGCTCTATTTCTGCAATTTGCACGGCTTGAACAAATCGCTCTGCAAATTCTTGCGGATTCGTAATATGTTTTTCTGCTAATTCTTCAATTGGGCAAGAAACTTCAGCTCTAACAAGGCAATGCGGCACATAGTTAGAAAGAATACTCATTATGACTTCCAGCTTTTCATTATTTTGGCATAAGTCAGAATTTTGAGCTTCTTCTTTTAAGGTCGAAGCAAATTGCTCTAAACAAGAATTTATAAAATTAGCTCCCATGCTGTCTTTTGTCTCAAAAGTAGCATGAAGCTGGTAGTAATTTTCTAGTAAACTTCTTTTGTCTTTTAGCTTAATATCTAAGATACCTCCGCCACGCTGCTGCATGTTCTTGGTAATGCTTTGCGTTTCAGAAAAGAATTTTGGTTTGATTTCATCAAAAAACTGAGCTAGTTTTTCAGCATTCCCACTATAGGTAAAATGCACTTGGCCAATTTTTTCAGTATCGATTATGGTAGCTTTGAAACCGCCTCTTGTTGACCAGTATTTTGCTGCTTTTGAAGCTGCTGCAACAACAGAACTTTCTTCAATAGCCATCGGAATGGTTTTGTATTTTCCGTTGATTAAAAAGTTAGGAGCAACTCCAAGAGGGATATAAAGGTTTGTAATCGTGTTTTCTATAAATTCATCATGAAGCTGCTGAAGCTTTTCGTCTGAATTCCAGTAATTTCTTATAATATTTTGCGCCTCCTCAGGATTCGAAAAATATTCATTTGCAATCCAGTTAATTTTTTCTTTTTTGGATAATTTAGAAAATCCAGCAACAGCGTTGTTCATTCTCAATATATTAAATAATAATGTTGCGGCAAAGATACTATTTTAAGAGTTTTGTTTGCAATCTATTTTGAAGATCGAAATACGCAATCGTTATTTTTTTTAACATTTAACACTTAAAATGTGTATTATGTTTAAATTTTTCACTAAAATTGGGCTCTTTTTATATTTAAAATAATTCTAATGAATACAAGTAAATTTACTGCAGTACTTTTATTTTTAACTGCAGTCGTTTTTGGACAGCAAAAGATAACTGTCGAAAATGTTTTTGGCGGTACTTTCCGGGCTAAAGGAATGGATGAGCTGCAATCGCTAAAAAATACAAATCAATATACTGTTTTAAATGTTGATATGGCGAGCAGAAGTATGCAGATTGATTTATATGATTTTGCAACGCTAAAAAAAGTATCGAATCTTATTGATACCAAAAACCATAAAGAACTTGCCGACGGAATTGACAGCTATACTTTTGATGCTTCTGAAAAAAAGATCTTAATTGCTTGTAATTCAAATAAAATCTTCCGTCACTCTTTTACTGCTGATTATTTCCTTTATGATATCGCAGCAAAATCTCTAACTAAATTGGTTGATTTCCAAATTCAAGAACCAACATTCTCACCTGACGGAACTAAAATTGCTTACGCGAAAGAAAACAACTTGTATATTTATGATGTTGCTTCAAAAAAATCAACGGCAGTTACAACTGATGGAAAGAAAAATGCCGTTATAAATGGAATTACGGACTGGGTTTACGAAGAAGAATTCGCTTTTGTACGTGCGTTTGACTGGAGTAAAGACAGTAAAAAACTAGCTTATATTCGTTTTGACGAAAGCCAAGTTCCAGAATTTTCGATGTCAATATTTCACAAAGATTTATATCCAAAAATTGAAACGTTCAAATATCCTAAAGCTGGAGAAAAAAATTCTGTAGTTTCATTGCATATTTATGATGCTGCCGGAAATACTTCTAAAAAAGTAGATTTAGGAAATTACAATGATTTCTACATTGCAAGAATGCAATGGACAAATGATGCAAATGTGCTTTCTGCGCAGGTTTTAAACCGTCATCAGGATAATTTAGATCTATTGTTTGTTGATGGCAATACAGCTGTAGCAAAAGTAGTTTTAAATGAAAAAGATAAAGCTTACGTAGATATTACAGACAATCTGACTTTCTTAAAAGACAACAGTTTTATCTGGACAAGCGAAAAAGACGGTTTTAATCATATTTATGTATATGATAAAAACGGAAAACTTAAAAATCAGGTTACAAAAGGAAACTGGGAAGTAACTAATTACTACGGTTTCGACGAAAAAAACAAAACTATTTTCTACCAATCTACAGAAAATGGTTCTATAAACAGAGCAGTTTACCGTATTTCATTAGACGGAAAAAATAAAACAGCTTTAACGGCTAAAGTTGGAACAAACGCGGCGACTTTTAGTCCAAATTTCCAATACTTTATCAATACGTATTCTAGTGCTTCTCAGCCAACAACTTATACTTTGAATGAAGCAAAATCTGGAAAAGAAATTCAGGTTATCGAAAACAACCAAGCACTTGCTGATAAATTAAAAGGATATGATCTTCCTTTAAAAGAATTTATTGTTTTAAAAACAGCAAAAGGAAACGAATTGAATGCTTGGATTTTAAAACCAAAAGATTTTGATCCTTCAAAAAAATACCCTGTTTTCATGTTCCAATATTCTGGTCCAGGATCACAGCAGGTAGCAAATCAATGGAATAATTCTAATGATTACTGGTTTATTTCATTGACACAGCAAGGTTATATTGTGGCTTGTGTTGACGGAAGAGGTACAGGCTACAAAGGAGCAGATTTCAAAAAAGTGACTCAAAAAGAATTAGGAAAATACGAAGTAGAAGATCAGATTGATGCGGCAAAAGTAATTGGTGCTTACTCTTATGTTGACGCTTCTAGAATTGGAATTTTCGGATGGAGCTATGGTGGATTTATGGCTTCTAACTGTATTTTTCAAGGAAACGATGTATTCAAAATGGCAATTGCCGTTGCTCCGGTTACAAACTGGCGTTTTTATGACAGTGTTTATACGGAAAGATACATGCAGACTCCGCAGGAAAATGCAAGCGGATACGATCAAAACTCTCCTATAAATCACGTTAGTAAATTAAAAGGAAAGTTTTTATTGATTCACGGTTCTGGAGATGACAACGTTCACGTTCAGAATTCAATGCAGATGATGGAAGCTTTAATCCAAGCAAATAAGCAATTTGATTCTCAAATTTATCCAGATAAAGATCATGGTATTTATGGCGGAAACACGAGAATTCAGCTTTACAATAAAATGACCAATTTTATCAAAGAAAATTTATAATCTAAAAATATACTAAACCTAATTAAACAGAATATAATATGGGAGAAACTCAAGTAAAAACTGCGCATCCAAAAGGACTTTGGGTATTGTTTGGAACGGAGATGTGGGAGCGATTCAATTTTTATGGAATGCGAGCTTTATTGACTTTATTTCTTGTAAATTCATTATTAATGAAAGAAGAGGAAGCTTCGCTAATTTATGGTGGTTTTCTTGGACTTTGTTATTTAACGCCAATGTTGGGTGGTTTTGTTGCCGATCGTTATTTAGGAAACAGAAACTGTATTCTTTTAGGAGGATTATTAATGGCAATTGGGCAAATGCTTTTGTTTACCAGCGGAAGTGTTTTTGAATCAAATTTAGGTCTGGCAAAAATCATCATGTATTCTGCATTAGGTGTAATTGTTTTTGGTAACGGATTCTTCAAACCAAATATTTCTAGTATGGTGGGAAGTTTGTACCCAAAACAAGAAAAAACAAAATTGGATAGTGCTTTTACTATTTTCTATATGGGAATTAACATCGGAGCATTTCTTGGGCAGTCAATCTGTCCATTATTAGGAGATGTTAAAGATGCAGGCGGAGTTAGAGATATCCACGCTTTTAGATGGGGATTCATGGCAGCTTCTGTTGCAATGTTATTAGGGACAATTCTTTTTTACTTCTTAAAAAATAAATATGTGGTTTCTCCAGAAGGAAAACCATTAGGCGGACTTCCGTCTAAAAACGATGCTTCAGATTTTGAAGAAGGAGAAGCGCAAAAAGCAAACTTTTCTACTAAAGCTTTGATCGGTGCTGGAGTTGCATTTATTGCTTTAGGATTCTTTTTCCATTATGTTGTGGGGCAGAACTTGATTTATACTTTAATTTATTCAAGTGGTTTAGCATTAGCTGGATTAATTATTTCTGATACTTCTTTGACTAAAATTGAAAGAGATAGAATCATTGTAATTTACATTGTTTCGTTCTTTATTATTTTTTTCTGGGCAGCGTTTGAGCAGGCAGGTTCGTCTTTGACTTTTATTGCTGATAACCAAACAGACAGACATTTCTTCGGATGGGCAATGCCGCCGTCGATGGTTCAAATTTTTAATGGATTATTCGTGGTGCTTTTGGCTGTTCCTTTTAGTGTTCTTTGGGATACTTTAAGAGCTAAAGGAAAAGAACCTATTTCGCCAGTAAAACTTGCTGCAGGATTAGTAATAATTTCGATCAGCTTCTTAATGATTGCTACTCAGGTTTCTTATATCGGAACTTCTGGACTTTTATTAGTTAAATGGCTTATCTTATTATATTTCTTAAACACATGTGCAGAATTATGTTTATCTCCAATTGGTTTATCATTGGTAGGTAAATTATCTCCAAAGCGTTTTGCATCGTTATTATACGGAGTATTCTTCTTGTCAAATGCGTCTGGATACGCATTAGGAGGAACTTTAGGTTCTATCTTGCCGGCAACTGGTGATAAATTTGCAAAAGCAAAAGAACTTGGAATCGATCTTCAAGCAGTTTTAGATAAAAAAATAACACCATCAGCTGAGCAATTAGCTTTATTGGATCAACATCAGATTAGTGCGCAAAATCCAATTTTTGCAGGATTCGAAATCCATAATTTATATGAGTTCTTTATGGTTTTTGTTGTCTTGACAGGTATTGCGGCAATTTTATTATTTGCTTTAACACCACTTTTGAAAAAATTAATGCACGGTGTTAGATAAATGGAAAGCAAGATTACTTTAGAAGAAATTCAAAATTTTGAAGGCAAGTACCCAAAACAATTGTGGTACTTGTTTTTGGTTGAAATGTGGGAGCGTTTCTGTTTCTACGGAATGAGAGGGGTTTTAGCAGTTTTCATGGTAGACCAATTAGGTCTGGTTGAAGGAAAAGCAAATCTTCAATATGGTGCAGTACAGGCTTTTGTTTATGCTTTTACGTTTATTGGAGGGATTTTTGCAGATAAAATTTTAGGATTTAAAAAATCGCTTCTTTTTGGAGGAATCGTTATGATTTTGGGTAATTTGCTAATTGCTGCAAATCCTCACGATTTCTTTTACTATGGAATAACACTTTCTATTATCGGGACAGGTTTTTTTAAACCAAACGTTTCTTCCATGGTAGGAGAATTATATCATGAAAACGACGGCCGTCGTGATGCTGGTTACGGATTATTTTATGCTGGGATTAATATTGGAGGAATGCTCGGTGGAGCAATACCGATTTATTTAGGGAAAAATTATTCATGGAGTCTTTGTTTTCTTTCGGCGGCGATTGTTATGATAATTGGTGTTGTAACTTTTCTTCTAACGAAAAAGCATTTAGCACCAATTGGAAATTCTCCATTAGAAAATCATGCGCCTAAAAAACGAAATCTTTATGAGATTGCTGTTTATGTAGGATCTTTTGCAGTGATTCCACTAGTTTACATGATGGTTATAAATTCTGATTTTACAGAGTATTTTATGTATACTATAGGGATTTTAGCTTTGGTATATTTTTTATACGAATTGATACTAATAAAAGAAAGAAAGCAGCAACTTAAGTTTTTGGCTGCCTTTATTTTTATTTTTGCATATTTTATGTTTATGGCAATTTCTGAGCAATCAGGAGGTTCGTTGTCGTTATTTGCCAAAGATAATTTAACGAATAAACTGTTGTTCTTTAATATCGATCCAAATGTTGTTAATAATAGTATTAACTCACTGTATGTTATTATTTTTAGTCCATTATTAGGCTTTTTGTGGATCTATATGTCTAAACGAAAAATAGAGCCTAATACAGTAATTAAATTTGGTTTGTCATTTATTTTATTAGCAGCAGGTTTTTTTATCTTTTATGCTGCTAGATATTTTGTAAACCAAGACGGATTAAGTTCGCTAGACGTATTTGCTTTAGGATACCTTTTGTATACATTGGGTGAATTGTGTATCGGTCCAATCGGAATGTCGGTAATTACAAAATTGTCTCCAAAAAGATTATTTGGAATGATGATGGGATTATGGTTTCTTTCTAGTGCATTCGGACAGTTTGCTGCTGGTAAATTAGGAGCTGAAATGTCTGATGCCAATACAGGAACTACATTAATGTCTAAACTTATTGCTTACACAAGCGGATATTATCAATTGGCTGTTTATGCTCTTATTGCAGGTATTGCATTTATTGTTCTAACGCCATTAATTAGAAGATTAATGCAAGAAGTTAAATAATTACATTGTAATCACTTTTTGTATAAATTTGTGGAAAATTTCTCATTATGAAAAAAATAGTACTTATTGCTTTGTTTTTACTTGGTGCTGCAAATCTTCAGGCACAAGAATTAAAATGGTATACAGATGTTAGGGAAGCGATTACTGTTAGCAATAAAGAACAAAAGCCTATGCTTATGTTTTTTACTGGTAGTGATTGGTGTGGCTGGTGTATTCGTTTGCAAAATGAAGTTTTAAAGACTGCTGAATTTAAAAAATGGGCAACAGATAATGTAGTTTTAGTGGAATTAGATTATCCTAGATCTGTTCCGCAGACTCCAGAGCTTAAAAGTCAAAATAACGAATTGCAACAAGCTTTTGGTATTCAGGGGTTTCCAACTGTTTTCTTTACAAGTGCAGAAACAAAAGAAGGAAAAGTCAACTTTAAAGGTCTTGGTAAAACAGGCTATGTGGCTGGCGGACCATCAGCATGGTTAACTGTTGCAGAAGGAATTGTACATCCAAAGAAATTATAAATTTCGATTTAAAATAATCAAAAAAAGCCTCTTACTTAGTAAGGGGCTTTTTTATGTTTAGTAGGAAAAATTCTTTACAAAACGCTTCTAGATTGTGTATTTTATATTTTATTATATATAAAAAAACACATAATGTATTTTTTGTGCCAATAAAATTTGGATAACTAAAATATAATGTTAATTTCGTCTTGCTAATCTAACCAAAACCAATTTATATGACTAAAAAATTACTTATCCTACTGTTTTTTTTAGGGTCATTTATGATGCAAGCACAAAATAATCTAGCATGGAGAACAAACATGACAGATGCTATCGCCATAAGTAATGACCAGAAAAAACCAATGTTGATTTTATTCACTGCCTCAGGTGTACCAGAAAATCTTCAAAATGAAATCTTTAAAACTCCCGATTTTGCTGTTTGGTCACGAGATAACGTGGTCTTAGTAAAACTGGATTTGTCTGATATGAACGCTTCAGATAGCGATCGCGAACAAAATGTGAAATTGAAAAATGCATTTGGAGTTCAAGATCTTCCAGAAGTATGCTTTGCAATGGCGTCAGTAAGAAAAAACAAAACTACTTTTAGCGCTTTAGGAAAAATAGCGTATAAACCTGGAGGAGCCAAGGCTTGGATTGCAGAATCAAATGCAATTTTACATCCAGCAGAATAGTAAACGATTTCATTCGACTTTTATTTTAATTTTTTTTTAGTCCCTTTCTTTTTTACAGAAGGGGATTTTTTTATAAAAAGGTTTACTAAGAATTTGATTATTTTAATTAGTGTTTATTTTACATTTATTAAAAAATAGACTATTTATTAGCAATTTGATTTTAATGTTTAGAAGTTGGTTTTTAATCGCTTAAAAGTTTTTATTGGATTATATTTTTATACTACTTTAGTTTTATTAACATAACCAAAACCAAAATTATATGCCGAAAAAACTACTTATCCTACTACTGTTTTTAAGTCCATTTTGTATGAATTCTCAAAATATAATATGGAAAACAGACATTAATGACGCTGTGGCTACAAGTGCAGAAAAGAGAAAACCCTTGCTGATTTTTTTTACAGGGCAGGGTGTAAACCAGCAGCTGCAAAATGAAATTTTTTCTACTCGAGATTTTGAAGATTGGGCTCGTAAAAATGTTATTTTGGTCAAACTAGATCTTTCAGATCCTACTATTACTGATGCCGCTAAAGAGCAAAACTTACGTTTAAAGAATGCTTTTGGTATTGAAGAGATTCCGCAAGTTTGTTTTTCTGAAGTGACTGTTAGAAAAGACAAAACAAATTTTAACAAACTCGGACTTATTGGATATACTTCTTCTAGTGCGAAAGCTTGGATTTCTGAATCCAATTCGATTTTAAATCCAGAATAAAAATTATAATCTATAATATCCCTTTTCTTTTGTTGAATGAAAAGGGATATTTTTTTTATGGCAGCTAGTTTTCCAATATTTCTGAATGGAATTGGAGTTGGAGCCGTCTGAAATTACAATTTTAGGCTTCATATTTTGCAGTAATCGATCTAGATTAATTCTAGAACTTTGAGTAAGAATTAAAATATCGGGATTTATTTTTTCTGAAAAAGTTCTACTGCTGTCCATAATCAGAATTTTGGTGTTTTTAAAGTAAAGCAGATTTTGAATCTTTTTAATTCCAGACAAATCAATTGAATTTCCGACGAGGTACGAATTAATATTTTTGTTGTTATGAATTGTAGTGTCTCTGCTATAAAGCACAATATTTTTTCCTAAACGCTCAGAAATAAGTGTATTGTTCTTTTCGTTGTAAACAATTAATTCTTTTTGTTTTTCAGTTTTTATTTTGGTAAAAATAAAAGCAAGCTGAATCAGTATAATAGAAGCAGATGCCAATAGCAATTTCTGAAAATTCGGTTTTTTGATCCAGATTATTGTGCTTATTATAAAGATTGAGAATGTCCATAAATGATATATATTGAAGCTAATGTCACGAATAACAAATGAATCCACAGAGGCGACCGCATGAATCATAAGGTTTAACAGATAAATGCTTTTCTCAAAAATCATTGTAATAAATAATGGTGGACTGCTAAAAATAGCAATAATCATAACGACGATTCCGGCAATCATGATAAATGATAAAAGTGGAAGTATGATGATATTTGTGATAAAAAACAATCCTGGAAATTGATGAAAATAATAAAGGCATAAAGGCAACGTGCCAATCTGCGCAGCAAACGAAACAGTTAGCGCTTCCCAAATGTAAACCGCTAACTTGTTTTTTGGTTTGTAGATATTTTTTAAAATGGGCTGTAGCCAAAGAATGAAAAATAACGCCAAATAACTTAATTGAAAACCAACATCAAATAGGAAATACGGTTCAAAAAGTAAGATCAATAAAATCGAAACCAATAAAGTATGGTAGATATTGCCGTTTCTGCGAAGATGATTGCCAATGGCAAGAAATGAAAACATCACTACAGATCTTAGAACGGAAGGAGATAAACCTGAAATTACCGCAAAGCCAGCTAAAGAAACGAGAATCGAAGCTAATTTAATAAATGAACCTTTTTTGGTGTTTGGAATCGGCTTTAGAATAAAAGTGATAAAAAGCATTATAAAACCCACGTGAAGCCCAGAAACCGACAAAACGTGCGTAGCTCCCGAATATTGATAATCTTGAATAATGTCGGGTGAAATCTCTTGCTGTTGGCCTAAAATTAATGCCAAAGCTACATTCATTTCCTCTTTATTGAACTTTGATTTTTCAAGATTGGAAATTATTCTCGAATGCAATCTAGCGCAATAGTACCAAATGTCTTTTTGAATAGTTTTACTAACTAGAATTTGATTTTTCTGGCAATAAATCTGTGCATAGATTTGTTTGTCTGCCAAATAACGGCTGTAGTCAAATTGATTCGGATTTTTGCTTGATTTGTTTTCCTGTAAAACCGTTTGAATTTTAATGCTGTTGCCAATAATCAAATGGTTTTTGCTACTGTCCTTCTGAACGTTTATAATTATTTTTCCCGAAAACGGTTTTCCTGAGATCGTTTTTATAAGGCCGATGTATCTATCGCTGTAATCATTGCTTTTTAATTTTTCTCTTAAAAGTAAAGTTATAGATTGAGAATTTTTGAAAGCAGATTTGCAATTGGTGTAATTGTTTTTCTGAAGATTTTCGGTATGGCTTAAAAGCGTAAAAAAGCCAATGAAGAAAGACAAAATATGACTTGAAAATCCGAATAAAAAAGATTTCTTATTTCGGTTTAAAGCCCAAAAGAAAGCTCCGCAAAAAGAGACAAAACTCAGCGCAAGCAAAATAATAACAAATGAAATCGAAAAATGCAGATAGTACGAGGCAATTACGCCAAGTGCAAAAGCAATTGTAATTTTTACTAACGGAAAATCTAATACTTTCATGGTGTAAAAGTATTAAATATTTGTAAGAAAATTAATAAATTTTGTTTAAGGAATAACTCTGTTTACTTGTTCAAAAGAGTTTTTATAATAAGGTTCTTTAGTAGAAGAAATAATTACACCTTTTGATGTAGAAGAATGCACAAATTTTACTTCATCAGAATTGACTTCTGTAATTAATCCGACGTGATTTATAGTTCTACTTTTATTGGTTTTAAAGAAAATCAAATCTCCCTTTTGGGCATCATTTAGTGGAATTACCTTTCCAACTTTTGCCTGTTCGTAAGAGGGTCTCGGAAGTTTGATATTCTCACTTTCAAAAGTGGTGTAAACAAGTCCTGAGCAATCAAATCCGCTTTTGGTGGTTCCGCCAGCTTTATATCGAACTCCAATATTATCAGTTGCTTTTTCGATTAAATTATTAACCAAATACCTGTTTTCTTTTTTTGATTCGCTTTTTGTATTGCTATTTTTTGATACCGCTGTTGAAGTCGATTTACAAGAAGTAAAAGCGATTGCTAAAAGCAGAAAAAGGATTAATCTTTTCAAAATCAGTTAATTATTTTGTTTTAAATCGGCTACGATAAGTTTTGCAGTGTTTTTGCTTGCACCAACTCCACCTAATTTTTGTTCTAATATATCGTAATTTTGCAGCACTTTATTGCGATGGCTAGGCTCTAATAATTTTTGAAGCTCTTCTTTAATTCGTTTTTTGTTGCAATCTCCTTGAATTAATTCGGTTACTACTTCCCTGTCCATAATTAAATTAACCAGAGAAATGTATTTTAAAGTAATGATTCGTTTTGCAATCTGATAAGAAACTTCGCTTCCTTTATAGCAAACCACTTCAGGCACTTTAAAAAGAGCCGTTTCTAGAGTTGCCGTTCCAGAAGTTACTAGCGCAGCTGTTGAAGAACGAAGCAAATCGTAAGTTTTATTTGAAACAAAGGCAATATTTTTGTTTTTTAGAAACTGCTGATAAAATTCATATTCCTGACTAGGAGCGCCTGCAATCACAAATTCATAATCCTGAAAATCATCAACAACACTTAGCATTACGCTCAGCATTTTGGTAATTTCCTGTTTACGGCTTCCTGGCAGAACAGCAATAATTGGTTTTTCGCCGAGATTATTTTCTTTTCTAAAAGACTCTTCGTCAAATGCTGGCTGATTCTGAATGGCATCAATAAGCGGATGCCCGACAAAATCTACAGGGAAATGATGTTTGTCTTCGTAAAAACTTTTTTCGAAAGGCAAAATAACATACATCTTATCGACGTCTTGTTTGATGGCTTTGATTCGGTTTTCTTTCCAAGCCCAAATCTGAGGAGAAATATAATAATGCGTTTTATAACCTAATTCTTTAGCCCATTTTGCAATTCGCATATTAAAACCAGGATAATCAATAAAAATAATAACATCTGGCTGAAACTCCGTGATGTCTTTTTTGCAGATTTTAATATTATTTAAAATAGTTTTTAAATTGAAAACCACTTCGATAAAACCCATAAAAGCGAGGTCGCGATAGTGTTTTACGAGAGTTCCGCCTGCTTTTTGCATTAAGTCGCCGCCCCAAAATCTAATTTCTGCTTCTGGATCTTCAACATATAATGCCTTCATTAAATTGGAACCGTGTAAATCTCCGGAGGCTTCTCCTGCAATGATGTAATACTTCATGTTGGTTTTTTTGTATAGTGCTAAGTGTCACTCCGCAATAACGGTGACTTAGCAAAGATAATATTTAAATAACTAATGTAGAAATTGCCAGTACAATCACCGCTAAAATTACACCTCGAGCCATAAATTCTTTATTTCTTTTTAAAAGAATAGCAAATACAGCAAGATTTAAAAGTGTTCCTAAAGTGATTATTTTTCCCAAATATCCTTGCTTTCTAATCATTTGAAATCCTGAAGAAATGTCAAATGTTGTAAAAAAAGTGATGAATAGATAGCTTCCTAAAAGAGCCGTAAAAATTCCGATTAAAAAACCGATTAGTATTTCTTTAGTCATTTAATTTCCAAGTGTTAAGTTGCTGAATAGAGTGGTGGGCAGTCAAGTCAAATTGTACAGGAACTACAGAAATATATCCGTTTGCCAGAGCCCATTCGTCGGTATCTTCTCCTTGATCTTCGTTTACAAATTTTCCGGCAAGCCAGTAATAATCTTTTCCAAAAGGAGTTTGTCTTTTTTCAAATTTCTGTGCGTAGTAGGCTTTCGCTTGACGGCAAACTTTAATTCCTTTAATTTCTGATTCTTTAAGTTTTGGAAAATTGACGTTTAAAACAACTCCAGGAGGGAGTTTATTGGCAAGGGTTTCTAAAGCAATTTTTTTGACAAATGATTTTATTGGTTCAAAATCGGCATTCCAATCAAAATCCAAAAGAGAAAAACCAATTGCCTGAATACCTTCAATTCCAGCTTCTACAGCTGCACTCATTGTTCCAGAATAAATGACATTGATAGAAGAATTCGATCCGTGGTTTATTCCCGAAACGCACAAATCTGGTTTTCGTTTTAAGATTTCGTTGACAGCAAGTTTTACACAATCAACAGGAGTTCCAGAACAGCTGTATTCTGCAATTGTGTCATTTTCTTTCGAAATTTTATCTATAAACAATGTATTGTTTACTGTTATGGCGTGACCCATTGCGCTTTGTGGTTTGTCTGGCGCAACGACAATTACATCGCCTATGGTTTCCATAACGCTAATAAGGGCTCTAATTCCGGGAGCCAGAATACCATCATCGTTAGTTACTAAAATTAGTGGTTTCTCAGCTTTCATTTAATAAAAATTATGTGTAGTTTTAACAATTGTAAGATTTTAAATCTAAATTTAATCGCAAATTATTCGAGGAAAGTCACAAATAATGCAAAATTTGTCAACTAAGGTAAAGAACTTTTTTGCGAATTAAACATTTTTATATCTTTAACAAAAAATTATCGTGACGTTAGCTCTCGTGGCATAGTTTTTAACGTAATTTAGATAAAAAATTTTGATGAATGCTATTATAAAGTTTATGAAAAGAAATTATAAGATACTCATAGCCGTATTGTGCTTATCGCTTACCTTATTTGCATTTAAAATGAATGCCGATAGGACAATCGACCCAGATCCTAATAGAGACAAGACACTTTTGGAATTGCTAGCATTTGTTATTGAAAAAGGGCATTATAGTCCGGCAGAAATAAATGATGAATTCTCAAAAGGTATTTTTAAAGATTATATTGAGGCTCTAGATCCTTCAAAAAGATTTTTCCTTCAGTCTGATATTGATGAGTTTAAGCAATATGAATTAATGTTGGATGATCAGTTTTTGAATAAAGACATTACATTCTTCAACCTGACTTATACAAGGTTAATGAAGCGTATGGAAGAAAGCAAAAAACGTTATAAAACGATTTTAGCGCAGCCATTTAACTATAATGTTGATGAAACTTTTGATGCGGATTATGAAAAAATCCCGTATGCAAAAAACTTAGCTGAGATTAATGAAAGATGGAGAAAACAAATAAAATTATCTACACTTTCTTCTTTAGTTACTAAACAAAAAATTGAAGAAGAAAAGAAGAAAAAAGATCCAGCTTACAAAGAAAAGTCTTTTGAAACTTTAGAGAAAGAAACTCGCGAAAGTTCTCTAAAATCTCTAGATGATAATTTTAGCGTAATTAAAGATTTGAATAGAGAATACTGGTTTTCTGTGTATTTGAATTCTATCATGGCTCGTTTTGACCCACATACAAGTTATTTTGCACCAGAAGAAAAAGACCGTTTTGATGTTAATATCAGTGGTAAATTGGAAGGAATCGGAGCTCGTTTGACTAAGAAAAATGATTTTACTCAAATTGACGAATTGATTTCTGGAGGTCCGGCTTGGAAAGGGAAACAGCTAGAAGCGGGAGATTTAATTTTGAAAGTTGCTCAAGGAAATGAGGAACCGGTAGATGTTGTCGGAATGCGTTTGGACGATGTGGTGAAAAAAATTAAAGGTCACAAAGGAACTGAAGTAAAACTGACAGTTAAAAAAGTAGACGGTTCTATTAAAGTGATTTCAATTATTAGAGATGTTGTTGAAATTGAAGAAACCTACGCTAAATCTAGTATTGTTGAGAAAAACGGATTGAAATATGGGGTGATTTATCTTCCTAAATTTTATATCGATTTTGAAAATAAAGATGGACGTGACGCAGGAAAAGATATTGCTCGCGAGGTTGAAAGATTGAAACAGCAAAATATTAACGGTATCGTGTTAGATGTTCGTGATGATGGTGGTGGATCTCTTTCTACAGTGGTTGATATTGCAGGTTTATTTATCGAAGAAGGACCAATTGTTCAGGTAAAATCTGCTGGTAAGAAGAAAGAAGTTTTATACGATAAAGATAAAAAAATCGAATGGGATGGTCCGCTTGTAATTATGGTGAACAGTTTTTCTGCTTCGGCATCTGAAATTTTAGCGGCAGCTATTCAAGATTACAAACGTGGAGTTATTATCGGAAGTAAACAAACTTATGGTAAAGGAACTGTACAAAACGTATTAGATTTAAATCAGTTTGTGCGTAATGCAAACTACGGAGATCTTGGCGCATTGAAAATTACAGGACAGAAATTTTACAGAATTAATGGAGGTTCGACTCAATTAGAAGGGGTTCATAGTGATGTGGTAATGCCAGATCGTTATGCTTACTTAAAAATGGGAGAAAGAGATATCGACAATGCAATGCCTTGGGACAAAATTGATCCAGCCGATTATAGCACTTGGACTTCTACTGAGAATTTCAATAAAGCAATTATGAATAGTAAAAACAGAATTGCTCAAAATGCTCAGTTCAAATTGATTGATGATAACGCGAAATGGATCGATGTTAAAAACAAAGAGAACGTATACAGCTTGAATATTAAGAGCTTTAAAGCAACTCAAGAACAAGTAGAAAACGAAGGAAAAAAATACAAACCAATTTCTGATTACAAAAACGATTTGATTTTTAAATCTCTTCCTTATGAAGAAGATGAAATGAAAGCAGACGCTTCTTTAAAAGAGAAAAGAGATGCTTGGCACCAAGCTTTATCTAAAGATGTTTATGTAGAAGAAGCTTTGAATGTTTTGGATGATTTACAGACAAAGGGTTTAGTAAAAAATACGGTTAATCCTAAAATGAAGAAGGATAAACTAGTGAAGTCTTAAGTTCGAAAAGAATTTAATTTGTTTAAAAACGCTCTATAAATTTTTGAATTTATGGAGCGTTTTTTTGTAAGTTTAACTTTTAAAAAATAGAAATATGAAAGTTTGTTTGAGTTTGGTTTTAATGGGCTTCGCTTTGTTTTCTTGTAAAAAGGAAAATGTCGAAATTACTGAAAAAGGAAGTAATGAAGAAGCTGTTTCTTTTAAAGGAAATTCTACAAGTACAGATTCTGTCTATACTATTGCTTATTTGCCAACTTCGACAACAAAACAGATTGTAAAACATCAATATTATACATTGTCATATAATGAAAAATTTGAGCAAGCTGAATGGGTGGCTTACGAATTGAAAAAAGAATATTTGAAAAATAATGATTTTAAAAGACCTTATTTTATAGAAGATCCAAAAGTAACAACAGGTTCTGCAGATTGGAGAAACTATAAAAAATCGGGATACGATAAAGGACATCTTTGCCCTGCTGGAGATATGGAATTTAGTAAAGAGGCTTACAATGATACTTTTTATACTTCGAATATTTCTCCGCAGAAAAAAGAATTTAATGCTGGAATTTGGAATAGAATAGAGCAGAAGACGCGTTACTGGGCTGGGAAATACAATGATATTTATGTAGTGACTGGCGGAATTCTAAAAGATTCGGATAAAAAAATAGGGACAGAAAATGTTGCTGTCCCTAAATATTTTTATAAAATTGTTTTAGCTAAAAATGGTAAAGAACATAAAGCAATTGCTTTTTGGGTTCCAAACGAAAAGAGCGACAAATCGATTTATGATTTTGTTGTTCCGATTGAAACTTTAGAAAAAATGACTGGAATTGATTTCTTTCCGAATATTAAAAATTTAAAAAGTAGTAAGGACTTTTAAATCTGCAATAGTTTCTGTTGGATTTTCAGCTTTAAAAACAAAGCTTCCAGCGACCAAAACATCGGCTCCAGCTTCTACTAATTGTTTGGCATTTTTGCTTGTTACGCCACCGTCGATTTCGATTAGTGTTGAAGCGTTTTTGCGTGTTATTAGCGCTTTTAGTTTTTTTACTTTGTCGTAAGTGTTTTCAATGAATGACTGGCCTCCAAATCCTGGATTTACGCTCATAATGCAAACTACGTCGATATCATTAATAATGTCTTCTAATAAGTCAACATTAGTATGTGGATTCATTGCTACTCCAGCTTTCATTCCTTCTGCTTTAATCGCTTGCAATGTTCTATGTAAATGTGTGCAAGCTTCGTAATGTACGGTTAGTCCATTTGCGCCTAAATCGGCAAAAGTTTTAATGTATCGATCTGGATCGATAATCATTAAATGTACATCAATATATTTTTTGGCATGTTTTGAAATTGCTTCTAAAACCGGCATTCCGAAAGAAATATTCGGTACAAAAACTCCATCCATAATATCGATATGAAACCAGTCGGCTTGACTGTTGTTAATCATTTCGACATCACGCTGTAAATTAGCAAAATCTGCAGCAAGAACTGAAGGAGCAATAAATGTATTTTTCATTGTGTAGTTGTGTGTTGTTTTTTACAAAGATACTTAGAATGTGAAATTTTACCACAAAGCTCGCAAAGGATTTTCGCAGAGTGCGCAAAGTTTTTTTTAATAAATAAGAAGGCAAAGTTCGCAAAGCTTTGCGGACTTTATCTTTAACAAGAACCTTTTTATAATCTTAGCGCGCTCTGCGAAAATCCTATGCGCCCTTTGCGTAACAAAAAGATTAACAAATAAAAAACTCCGGTAATCAGCCGGAGTTTCAATCATCAATCAAAAAACGAACAGTCAATCAAACTGTTGTTTGCGGTAAAATTCCAAATTATAAAACCCAAATTCCAATTTGTGTTGGAATTTGGAATTTTAGTATTGAAATTTAATATTGTTATCCTAAATAAGTTTTAAGGATTTTACTTCTAGAAGTGTGTTTCAATCTACGGATTGCTTTTTCTTTAATCTGACGAACACGCTCACGAGTTAGGTCGAAAGTTTCACCAATTTCCTCTAGAGTCATTGGGTGTTGGTCGCCAAGACCAAAATACAAACGCACAACATCTGCCTCTCTTGGAGTTAATGTTTCTAAAGAACGTTCGATTTCAGTACGAAGAGATTCGTGAATTAATTCTCTATCTGGATTTGGAGATTCACCAGAACGTAAAACGTCATAAAGGTTAGAATCTTCTCCTTCAACAAGAGGAGCATCCATAGATAGGTGACGTCCAGAGTTTTTCATAGACTCTTTTACGTCGTTTACAGTCATGTCAAGTTCTTTTGCAATTTCCTCAGCAGAAGGCGGACGCTCGTTAGATTGCTCTAATAACGCGTACATTTTGTTGATTTTATTGATAGAACCAATTTTATTTAATGGTAAACGTACAATACGTGATTGTTCAGCCAAAGCTTGAAGAATCGATTGACGAATCCACCATACAGCGTAAGAAATGAATTTAAAACCACGAGTTTCATCAAAACGTTGAGCCGCTTTAATTAAACCTAAGTTTCCTTCATTAATTAAGTCAGGAAGAGTTAATCCTTGATTTTGATATTGTTTAGCCACAGATACTACGAAACGTAGGTTGGCTTTTGTTAGTTTTTCTAAAGCTCTTTGATCACCAGCCTTTATTCTTTGTGCTAATTCTACCTCTTCATCAGCGGTAATTAGGTCAACTTTTCCAATTTCTTGTAGATATTTATCTAACGATGCAGTTTCACGATTAGTTACCTGCTTGGTGATTTTAAGTTGTCTCATGTTGTTGTCTCCCTATTTTTTAAAGTGTACAAATGGTTATACGTAAGGAGTATCGAAAAAGTTACAATTATTTTAAAAATATTTTTTAAAATTTGTATGTTACGCCAGATTGAATGGATAAACTATAAGGTTTTGGTGCAGTATAGTCTTTAAATGTGGTTAAATAGTATTTAAAAATTGGATTAAAATCTAATTGAAATTTATCATTTAACTTATAATAAAACCCCATTCCTAAATTGAATGATAAATTCATTTTATTCAAATTTTTAGTTGAGCCAATTCCTTCTTTTTTTAAATTATTTGAGGAAATATAAAGTTGGTTTGCATCTGAAATCAATACGCTGAATCCGCTAAAAGCATCAATTCCGTATGGGGTTTCATCTTTTTTGATAGCGTAATTAAATTCTAAAGGAATTTCATAATAGGATATTTTTTGGACTAACTTAATATTTTCATCATTACCTATAAGATTATAAATATTATTATTTGTCAAAACCATATTTTCATAATTGATAGGCGATTCACTATTTAGATGATTGGATATTTTTAAGTTTATTTTAGAAATACCAGCTTTGAAACCATATTTTCCATACATAGTTTTGAAGTAAACTCCATAATGGGAAGTTATCGGATGGCTTTTTGAAACATCATCAAAGGACTCATTTATTGTTGATTTTCCTGATAATGAACCATAGATTGCCGGTCCGTAAAAAATAGAAACTGAGAATTCAGGTTCGTTTTCTCTTTTTTGCTCAGAATATTCTCTTTTAATATATTCTCTTTTAGGAGTTGTTTTTTTCTCTTCTTTAGAAGCAATGCTGTCTTGTTTAATTGTTTTCGGATTGTCTGAATCTTCTAAACTTTGTTTGCTGGTTTTTGTATTGCTTTTTTCTGAATCTTCAGTTTTTATGGGCTGATTTTGTTTGAAAACAATAGAATCAACTTGTCTTTTTTGAATAGCCGATTTCTTATTTTTGCTTTTATTTTTTGAAATGCTATTTTTCGAAATACTATTTTTTGGATTCTTTAAAACGGTTTTAGAACTTGATTTTTTAGGAAAGAAAGATGTTTTTTTAGTAATACTATTTGATTCCTTTAAAGTTCGTTCTCGTTTTGCTGAATCAGAATTAGACTTTTTAGAAGTTGCTACAGTTTTATTTTTTCTAATAATTACTTTATATTTTTTTACCACTTCATATTCTTCATATTCATCTGTTGTAGCTACCAATTTTGAAGATTGTTTAATTAGTTTTTCTGTTCTGCTTTTCTTAATTTTTGTTTTTGCTTCACTTGAGTTTCCAACTGTTTTTTTTGTAATTGGTTTGGTTGTATAAACCGTTGTTTTGTTTGCAGAATCTTGTAAAATATTGTTGTTAATCACGAAAGGTTTTTTTGGGGCATTTGTTGTCTCTGGTTGATTGAAAATGGTTCTGCCATTTTCAAAATGTAATGGTTTGTCTTGATTTTGTTTTAATTCTAAAAAGAAAATCGAACTTGCAATTCCCATTAGTAATAGACTTTGAATAAGCCAAAATAAAAGGCGTCTTTTTCTTTTTTTATTTAAATCACTTTCAATTGAAGCCCATAAATTATTACTTGGATTTTTATCCAAAAGCTCTAATTTGTCTTTAAATATTTTACCTATTTCTTTCTTATTTTCCATCGTTTGCTTGATAATTATGGAATGACTTTTTTGAAGTGATTTTTTCTTTTAGAATTAATTTTGCTCTATGTAGATTAGATTTCGATGTGCCTTCACTTATAGAGAGCATTTCTGCAATTTCTTTATGAGTGTATTCATCAAGTTCATATAGGTTGAAAATTAACCGATATTGATGTGGCAATTCTTGTATTAATAATAACAAATAATCGATAGGATAATCCATATCAGCTTCATTGATTGTGATTTCAGGAATGTTGTCATCTTTAATTGGTATGAGGAAAAAGGAATTTCTATATCTGCTGATTGCTTTATTTATTAAGATTCTTTTCATCCATCCTTCAAAACTTCCTGATGCTTTAAAGTTTTTTATCTTGGTAAATATTTCAATAAAAGTATCGTGGAGAATATCTTCGGCTTCAGAATCATTTTGGCAATATTTTAGACTTATCACAAAAAGACTTTTATAATAAAGATTATAAAGTTCTTCTTGTGATTTCCGGTTCTGCTTGATGCAGCCTTTTATGATTTGGTCTAAATTCAAAAATGAAACGATTTGTATTGTTTAATATAAGAATCAAAAATCCTTTTTGCTAAACTAAAAGTATCTTACAACTCTAGCTTTAGTGCTGCTTTTTTCTGGAATTTTTGATGTAGAAGTTTTTTCTCCTGTTTTAAAATTAATTGTTGAAACTTCTTTTTGATTAATTTCTGTTGAACTCCAATAAATGGAATTTGTAAAATTACCTAAATTGCTTAAATATAGATTTTTGTAGATTAATTCTAATTCGTTAATTGATGGTAAAAACCAATCGCTGTAAATATCTTGATTAAATAATACAGCATCTTTAGCCAAAAGAGTTCCGTTGTTTAAATTGCTGCAAATTGTTGGATTTGTGTAGTAATTGGTTATGTTATCATGAAAAATAACGATTTGCGATGTATTGTAATAACCACTTCCAATATCATTATTTCTTGCTTTAGATATAGATGAAGCTATACATCCCCATTCTAAATCTTTTAAATCTTTTGTAGCAACTTCTATATAACGCCATCCAAAACTATATTGGCCTTTGTCATAAAAAACAATTCCATTTGCTGGCCCTGTATCGCCAATTTTGTATGGATATTTAGTTTCATATAAAAGTTCTAGTTTTATGTTTTTATCCAATATTTTTAGGACCATATTTGTGCCATTCATCTGTACTTCGCCATCAATGCTCCAATATTTACCTAATTCAGATTGGTTATCTATATTTATATTTAGATGTAATTTATCATCGATAAATAAGAAAAACCATGTTCCGTTGTATTCTTCATTATTGAAATAAAAGACTAAAGTCCCATCTGAGTTTATCAAAAATCTACCACTTAAATAAGTGTTTTCATTAGTTTGAGAATAAGTTACTCTCCAATAATAATCTAATGGTTTATCCAAAGGGGGAGAAATAATTCCGTTGCAATATTCTATGATATCTTCTCTTGTGCAGTTTTTAAGAGCAATATTCAGTTCTGAATTACTATTTACAGAATAAACAGTGTTATCGGCTAAAGTTGTTGAAATAGGGTAGCTAATACTTAAAGATTGATCAGTAGAAAGATTTTCTAAAATTGTACTAAATTGAGCATCACTCATTATATATCGTATTCCAATAGAATTCTGATTGCTATCGTAAGTCTTTAAAGCTAAAGGATAAATGAATTCTACGCATGGAGCTGATTCTCCTTCTTCAAGCGTTTTTTTAGAAGTTGTGTTTTCTAATGCATTATATAACTCAGAATCTTTTTTAATTAATTTTCCAAATTCTCCAGTTTTTAAATTAACAGCTTCATGTGGATTGTCTTGAAATTCGCATCCGTAAACAATAAATATGAATAGTAGAATGCCTGTTGCTATTTTCGGAAAATTTTTCATTGTAGATGACTTTTTAAATTCAGTTCTAAATAATAGTCTCAAGAAGTTAAAAAGGTTGCGTACAAATTGAAGAAAAAAATAGAGCCTTGAACAAAAGTGCTTTGATCAAGGCTCATAATAAGTTATAAAATGAAAAAAAAATTATTTTACAGTAATGTTTTTTGAAACGTAAACAGGCTGTCCGTTTTCTGTAAAGCCTTCTAAAACAACTTCAAAATTTCCTTTGATATCTGAAGTGTAAAAAGACAATTGGTCTTCTTTAGTTTCTAATTTCACATCAGGTTTCCATAATAATTGATATCTGTAGTCTGGAATCCTTTGCAGTTTATTTCCCGATGTATAATCTGGATTGTTGTATACTTTTTGAGGATTAGGACGCTGAATTTCCATTGTTTTCAGATATTTTTTTGCGTAATTTTCTGAAAATTCATTGTTTTTGGTTTCAAAACTAATTAGACCTCCGTATAGGTTTGGTCCATAAACATAAGGCTCTGTAATTAAACTTACTTTGTTTACATTGGCCATGTTGTAATCAAAAAGATCACTTGGATCCTGAATTAATAATCCGTCTACCAATACCAATGGCGGGCCATAAATTTCTAAGTCCTTTTGTTGATTTCTAACTCTAAGATCGTATTTACCATTTCTTTTTCTGTAATAAAGCTCAACAATAACTTCGACAACATTTTCTTTTAAAGTTGGAAATCTTGTATAGTCATCTAAAACATAAGCTTTTTCAATTGTGCTAAAAAAGGGATTCATAACGGCTTCTGTAACCAAACTGTCTTTTTTAATTTGATAATAAGCATTTTGAATTTGGCTAGCCGTTGATCTTTCTTCAATTTCTTGTTTTAAGTTGGGAGATAAATTCAGCTTTGATGTAAATTGTAATGAAGAACTGTCATACTTTGGAAAACCATCTAAGTGAATAGTGTAGTCATTTCTGTTTTCATCTGTTACTTGCAAAATAGCATTTGGAAAATTAGGAAATTGATCTAGTAAAAATGCAAATTTGCCTTGAGAATTTGTTTTTACAATTTTCAATACATATTCCTTTCCAGGAAGTGATAAAGCGATCGATTTGTTGCTTAAATCCTGATTATTGCTTGATGTAAGATAGCCAGTAATAAGTTCTGATCTTACCTCTGGAATATAGGTAAATGAACTTGTATTAAAAGCAGCATAATTTTCTGCAGATTTCTTGGTGAATTCTGCTGGGGTAAGCTGTTTTAAAGTTGGGATTTGATCTGTTTTTCTGATCGAAACAGAATAATTTCCTTTTTCGATAGTTTCAGTCAGCGATTTCAATTTTAAATTGACTTTTTCTCTAGTATAGTAACTTTCTTTGTCAAATTCAAAATCAATTCTTTTATTATTTTCTGTATTTGAATTTATAATTTGAGTTGTTGTCGCAGTATTTTGCGTGTCAGCAAGATTAAATGTTATGTTATCTGTTGACTCTTGAGTTTGAAACGGATTTATGATGAAAATATCTAGTTGGTGTTTTTGCGAATTCGGATCATTTAGCATCCATTTTGTGTAGGCAACAACTTTGTAATTTCCAGTTTTTAGAGTTGTCGGAATAAAGTAATCTCCCGTTCCAATTCCGTTATCAAGGTATATTTTGTTTTTCTGAACAGATTTTTTTTCGCTGTCAATTAATTCAACATAAGCAATTTTACTGATTTGGCTTGTTTTATTATTTAAAGGATTTAAACAGTACAGCTTGAAAAACAATGTTTCTCCAGTCAAAAAAGTTGTAGTATTTGAATGCAGAAAAATAGTTTCCTGAGTTGAAAGAGTAGGCGTATTTTTATTTTGAAGATGCTGTGCAAAAACAAATCTGTTCTGCATTAACAGAATTACCAAAAGAATGATATGCTTAATTCTTCTAATATTCGCTTGATTATAATATGTGTAAAGATTTCTCATGAATTATAAAAAATTAATCTATCCAAAAAGGAGGGACAATATTAGATGAAAATGACGTGCAGTCACCGCATGGTGGTTTTACCATTCCGTAGTCACCATTAAAATTAGTTGACACGAAGACTAATTCTCTTGATCTTATTAAATTACGAAGTTGTGGTCCGCTGCAAGGAGGAAGTCCTTCACAATCTATAAAATTTTTAATGTCGCAATCAGTTTCATAATAAGGTGGAAGATTTTCTTTTGGAAATAAATCAGCGTAATTAAAAAATATTCTTTCCGAAGAAACAGCAGAAACTTCAAAGAAACCGATCACTTTTTCTGATGGATTTTCTACAGACTTTATATTCCCATAAAAGAAACCAGGCTGTTTTGGAGAAAGAATTCCTCCAGAACTTGAAAGATCTTTTAAAGTTTTATAATAAGTATATGCCGCTAAGTTTTGAATATATTGTTTTACAAAAATGCTATAGCGGTGCGAGATTATATAATTTTGATTGCTGATAAAGCGTACAGGAAAATGTACGCGATCTTCACTTAAGCTATTTGTATTATTTAAAATTATATAATCGGATTTTTTAGTAGAATAGCAAGTTTTGGTTTCTCTATTTCTAGGTCTCACCACTATGTTTTCTCCGGCAGGAGATCCTGGAGTGCCCTCTATCGGATTTTCAGGAACAGCTGGATAGCTTTCCATTACAGCTTCTCTAGGATCCCAAACAGGTGCTATAATTTTATACGTTTCAGTATATTCATAGCGATAGTATTTTGAAGTATTAGTTGGGTCAAAGCTGTTTACGTTTATTTGAACGCCTCTTTCTCCATTTACATTTTCTACGGTCGCAGTTACATTATCTATTTTGGTTTCTGTGGTTAAAATCTGTTCGTCTGAACTGTAATTTTTACCCGCACTTGTTCTAATTTTTAATTGGTATTTTCTTCCAGGTTCGGCTTTGAAAGGTGTAATAGAAGCGTATATAGTATCTTTTTCTTCAAATTGATATTCGTTGCCTTGATCGTCTAAAACAAATACATTCGCACCTTTTTCGAGCCTTGGCCCAGTCTCTTCAAGCTGATAAACCTGTGAAAGTCTTATAGTTTGATTTTTAAGTTCGTTGGTAATCGTTCCCTCTACAACAAGGACGCTTTCAAAATCAGTATTCTGAAAAACATATTGCTCTGTACAGCTGCTAATTGCAAATGTCAGAATGAATAATAATGAGATTTTATATAGGTATTTTTTCATGTCTTTAAAACTTAAAATTATAAGTAATACTTGGAATCGGATAAGCGAAAATAGATGTTTTATAAGCTTTGATTTGTCCTTTGTCTGTAATAAAAAATACGGAGTAAGGGTTGTTTCTTCCTAAAACATTATAAACTGAGATGTTCCAAAAACTATGTGCTAATTTTTTAATTTTATGATTTCCTTCAATATTCAAACCTAGATCAATTCTGAAGTAGTCTGGGATTCTAAACTTGTTACGATCGCTGTATACAGTGTATTGCTCGTTACCATAATCATATCTTCCAATCGGATAAGTAATGGGTCTTCCGGTCTGATAGATAAAGTTACTCGAAAAACTGTAACGCTGTGTAATCTTATAATTTAAAACAGCGCTAAAGTCGTGTGGTTTGTCAAAATTGGAAGCGAAATACTTTCCGTCATTTACTTTTTCCTGCTGAAACTGGCTGTCAAGTTTTATTAAAGATCTAGAATAGCTATATCCAACCCAGCCATTAAGTTTTCCAACCTGCTTTTTAAGTAAAAATTCTATACCATACGCTTTTCCTTCTCCTTGTAAAAGTTCGGTTTCGATGTTTTCGTTTAATAATAACTCGGCACCAACTTTATAGTCTAAAATATTTTTCGATTTTTTGTAATATCCTTCTAAACTAAGCTCAATATCGCCGCCTTTTAAGTTTTTATAGAAACCTAAAGAAACTTGTTGTGCGCTTTCTGGCTTAACATTCAAATCTGAAAGTTTCCAAATGTCAGTAGGAGATTGTGTTGTGTTATTTGATAATAAATGAATATATTGGTAAGTCTTGTCATAGCTGGCTCTTACAGAAAAATCATCGGTAAGAAAGTATCTCGCTGCAATTCTTGGTTCCAATCCGCCATATCTTTTAATGACTTCATTATTGCCGTACGTTTTTGTATCAATTACAGTAGCATCATTAATAGGTACATTTTCTTCGTAAATTCTTTGAGTAGATTTTCCCAAAGCCGCAAAAGTAGAATAGCGTAAACCAAAATCTAGTAGAAATTTGTCACTTATTTTAAAATTATCGCCAATGTATGCCGCAGATTCTAGTCCTTTCTCGGTTTCTACATCAATTGGAACTAAAATAGATTCAGGATTTTTTGGGCTCAGATATCCAGGATCAACAGAGTATAGTTTTGTCGAAATACCATAACTGAATTTATGCTTATCGCTATACAGATAATTCATTTTTAACATTGCCTGAGTTTCGTTGATTTTATATCCAAAATCAAAATTATTCAAGCCTTCAGATTGGTAGTCAATGTTGAATTTGTATTCGCTGTTTGTAACAATAAGCGACCCTTTATTTTTTTCATTAAAAGTATGATTCCATTTTAAAGTCGCCAGTCTGTTGCTGTATTTATATAATGAATCTGAAGAAACACTGAATTTGTCATGGCTATAATACAATGTTGATTCAATATCATTATTGGCATTTATTTTATGATTGTATTTTAGAATAAAATCATAAAATGAGGCTTGGCTATTTTTTAAATTTTCTTCGTCTAAACTTTTTAAAATCCAGTCAGAATAAGTTGCTCTACCACCAAAAACCAAGCTTGATTTGCCTTTTAAGACAGGAGTAGAAAGCATTAAATTACTCGTAACAGGACCAATACCGCCTTCTCCTTGAAATTCGTTTACGTTTCCAACTTTAGAAGTAATGTCAAAAACAGAAGATAATCTTCCCCCAAATTCAGCAGGGATACTTCCTTTATAAATATCCACTTTTTTAGTTGTATATGGATTCAAAGCCGTGAAAAAACCAAAGAAATGCGAAGGATTGTATAGTGTAGCATGATCAAGTAAAAATAAATTCTGATCTTCTTTACCACCTCTTACATTGTATCCAGAAGATCCTTCTCCTGCAGTTTTTATTCCCGGCATTGTTAATGCGACTTTAAGAATGTCACGTTCGCCAAGTACCAAAGGAACGTTTTTAATTCCTTCAGCATCAATTGTCGTTACACCGGTAATTGCAGATTTTGCGCTTTTACTTTTAGTTGTGTTAATTAAAACTTCATCAAGCTGATTGATATTTTCCGTTAAAGCAATATTCAACGATCCGTCATTATAAACCATTATGTTTTTAGTGACTTTATTGTATGAAAATGTCTCAGTTTCTAAAACATTTAAACCGGCGGGAACCTGTAAACTATAATATCCTCTCTTGTCTGTTGAAGCGGTAAATTCTGAATTAGGAATTTTTACTAGAACATTTGCAAGGCCTGAATTATTTTTTCCGCCTCGTACAAAACCTGATAAAGTGTACGTTTTCTTTTTCTGTCCTTTAACTTCTTTTCCGATCAAAACAAGGTCTCTAATATTTTTATTAGGATTTCTTGAGTTTGTCTTTTTTACAGAATCATATTGCTGATAAAAGACAGGTGTAACTTGTCCGTTTTCATCTCTTTCCATAAAACCGCCAAAATAATCATCTGGAAGCTGGCTGTAAATAATACTATTATTTGTTACAATTACTTTGTTTTGAGAGACAAAGTAATTAAAACTTGTATTTTGAAACACGTCATCCAGAACTTCGCCGATTCGAACTTCTTTATATTGTTTGTTTAATAAAGTGCTGTCATTTTCAAACCATTTTTCATCAAAATAGAATTTAAAATAAGATACTTTCTCAATATCCTGGATGGCAGTTTTTATAGAAGCATTTTTAAATTCAACCGTTACTTTGTCGCTAATTACCTGAGAATTGATTATTTGTTGAAAGGCGATTAAAAAGAGTATAAGAGTAATTTTTTTCATTTAATTAGAACTTTTTCTTAAAAAACCATTGATTTGTTTTGCTAGATTTTCCATAAACTGAGTTTTGTCGGAACGTTCTAACTTTCTGTTAGTGCTGTAAAAGCTGTTGATTTCTTTTTTAAGATCTGGGAATATTTTTTTGATGTCTTTTTGAGAATCTACTTTATAAAAATAATTGTTGTATTTTAAGATGTAGTTTATTTTATAAATGAAATTGTAGTAAACACCGTCACTTTGAAAAACTTTTACTTTTTCCTTATAATGTTTAATGTAAAGAGAAACATTATCGATGTAATTTTCTTCGTAAATGCCATTAATAACACTTGGGAATTTCGTTGATTGGGCTTTTAAGTTGACAAATTTCTTGTTTTTTATAAAGAAGTAATCAACTTTTTCGCTAATTAAATTAATTGGAAGGTTTTCTGAAGATCCACCTTGTTTGTATATAACTTGGTCAACTAAAATGTCGTATTTAAGATTGACATTAGAATAAATCTGACCTTCAAAACTAATGTCTCCAACATTAAACTCTTCAAGGTAATATCTGTTTTTGCCTGCAATAGCTCGAAAAGGCTCACTATGTACAATTCCGTTATTGATATTCAAATTGTCTTTTCCGACCGCTTGATCGAAATAATCATAGAGTGATGATTTTTCAACAGATTGTGAGTGTATCTGTGATATGCTTAAGAAGACTCCAAATATCGAAAGATAAATGAATTTTTTTTGGTAATTTTTCAAAGGAAATGTGATTTTTGTTTTTGGATTGATTGGCTCCAAAAGTATTAAAAAAATGTTATAAAAATCACGCAATATTGTTAAAATGTAATAAAAATTTTATTTAATTAAGTTAATAGTATGGAGGTTTTTATTCGAAAATGAAAACTGGTTCCATTATTAAAAAAAAGATTTAAACTGAAAAACCCCAATTCGGTTAAGAATTGGGGTTTTCTATGAATAAACCTTTAGTAAACTAAGATCTGATTACTCTTTTTTATCCTCACGTGGAGGTCTTGGAACAAGTGCTTTTTTAGACACTTTTTCTTTTTTAGTTTTAGGGTCAACTCCTAGATATTTCACTTGGAAAACATCTCCCATTTTAACTACGTCAGCAACATTTTCTGTACGTTCCCAAGCCAATTCAGATACGTGAAGCAATACTTCGTTTCCTGGTGCAGCAGTATATTCTACAACAGCTCCAAAATCAAGCATTTTAATAACTTTCACTTCGTAAGCTTCTCCCATTTGTGGTTTGAAAGTAATAGAGGCAATTTTTGCTAATACCGCTTCAATTCCAGCAGGATCTGTACCTAAAATTTCGATAACACCTTGCTCGTCAACTTCGTTGATTACAATAGTAGTTCCAGTAGCTTTTTGTAATTCTTGAATTACTTTTCCTCCAGGTCCGATTAATGCTCCAATAAAGTTCCCAGGAATAGTTCTAGTAATGATTTTAGGCGCATGAGCTTTAACGTCTGCTCTAGGAGTTGCAATAGTTTCAGTTAATTTACCTAAAATATGCAAACGTCCGTCACGAGCTTGAGCTAAAGCTTGTTCCATAATGTCATAACGCAGTCCTTCGATTTTGATATCCATTTGGCAAGCCGTAATACCATCAGCAGTTCCAGTTACTTTAAAGTCCATATCTCCTAAGTGATCTTCGTCTCCTAAGATGTCTGACAATACAGCAAATTTCTCACCGTCAGTAATTAATCCCATAGCAATACCAGAAACTGGTTTTGTCATTTGAACTCCAGCATCCATAAGAGCCATTGTTCCAGCACAAACTGTTGCCATAGAAGAAGAACCGTTAGATTCTAATACCTCAGAAACAACACGGATTGTGTAAGGGCAATCTGCAGGAATCATATTTTTTAAAGCTCTTTGAGCCAGGTTACCGTGACCAACTTCCCTTCTTGAAGTTCCTCTTAATGGTTTTGCTTCACCAGTAGAGAAAGGAGGGAAGTTATAGTGTAAGTAGAATTTCTCTTCACCTTGCTCAGATGGAGAATCGATTTGGTTTGCTTCTTTAGAAGTTCCTAAAGTTACAGTAGCCAAAGCTTGAGTTTCTCCACGTGTAAATAAAGAAGATCCGTGTACTCTTGGTAAATAATCAGTTTCACACCAGATAGGTCTGATTTCTGTAGTTTTTCTACCATCAAGACGCACGCCTAATTCTAAAACTACATTACGAACAGCTTCTTTGTTTGTTTTGTAGAAATATTTAGAAACTAAATCACCATCAGCAGCCAATTCTTCTTCTGTAAATAAAGCTTTTACTTCTTCTTTTACTTCAGCAAATGCAGCGCCTCTTTCGTGTTTAGCAGATCCAACTTTTGCAATAGCATAAATTTTATCGTAAGCCGCTTCTTTTACTTTTTTGTAAATTTCTTCATTTTCTTTCTCACCTTCGTAAGTACGAATTTCTTTTTTACCAAAAGCAGCTTGTAAGCGGTATTGTGCTTCAATTTGAACTTTGATCGCTTCGTGAGCAAATTTAATTGCTTCAATCATTTCAGCTTCTGAAATTTCTTTCATCTCACCTTCAACCATTGCTACAGAATCCATAGAAGCTCCAATCATCATATCGATATCAGATTTTTCTAATTCTTCTCTACTTGGGTTGATTACTAATTTTCCGTCGATACGTGCAACACGTACTTCAGAAATTAAGTTGTAAAATGGAATATCTGAAACTGCTAATGCTGCAGATGCTGCTAAACCAGCTAATGCATCTGGCATAACTTCTTCGTCATGAGACATCAACTGAATCATAACTTGTGTTTCTGCATGGTAGTCATCTGGGAAAAGCGGACGTAAAACACGGTCTACTAATCTCATTGTTAATACCTCGCTGTCGCTAGGGCGAGCTTCTCTCTTAAAGAAACCTCCTGGGAAACGACCAGCTGCTGCAAATTTTTCGCGATAATCTACCGTTAATGGTAAAAAGTCAACGCCTGGGTTTGATGTGCGAGCTGAAACTGCTGTTGCAAGAATCATAGTGTCGCCCATTCTTACTACTACAGAACCATCTGCTTGTTTAGCTAAACGCCCTGTCTCGATTGTGATGCTTCTGCCATCACCTAAATCGATTTTTTCTACAAATAATTGTGGAATCATAAATTTTTTCCTTATTGATTATACAATGGGTTTTAGTTGTGTTGTAGTTGTTGTTGTGTGTAGTTGTTGTTATCTAAAACCCAATGAAAAACCAAACTTTTTTTCTTGTAATATGCTTGTAATAAACAGCTGTAATGTAAAAACAAAAAGAGGCACTCTCGCACCTCTTTTCTATATTGATTATTTTCTGATATTCAATACTTTGATAATCTCACGATATCTGTTGATATCTTTCTTTTTCAAGTAGTCCAACAAAGCTCTTCTTTTACCAACTAATAGTACAAGAGAACGCTCAGTGTTGTAATCGTGACGATTTTTTTTCAAGTGTTCAGTTAAGTGAGAAATTCTGTAAGTGAACAATGCAATTTGACCTTCTGCGCTTCCAGTGTTTGTTGCACCACCGTGTTGTGCGAAAATCTCTTCTTTCTTTTCTTTGCTTAAATACATTCCAATATTATTTAATGATTTTTATGTATGTCATACAACTTTTGTAAGACGAGTGCAAAATTAGATTAAAAAAACAGAAAAATCAAAAAAAAAATAAAAGAATCTAAAAATAAGGAGTTAAGAAATTCTTTTTTAATGATTTGAAGCCGATTTTTTAGCAACTTCTTTTCCTTTTGATGGATAAGAATAACTTATATTATTTTCATCTGTCTTTGTTCCGGAAATTAAAACACCCTTTTCGTATTTTTCAATAAAAGTAACTTTGTTCAAAGTATCCGTTCCTTGCCAGATGCCTTGTTTCAGCCCATCTTTGATAGTTCCTTTTTGTGTTGTAAATCCTTCGGTTCCTTCATATTCTCCATTTCCATCGGTAACAATCTGCTCTTTATTTTCATTCCAAAAATTTAAAAGCAATGTTTGAGATGTTTTGGTTTTCGGATTCCAAATATTCTGTTTTTCAGACTTTTTAATTTGGTTTTCATACCAATTGATTTCTTTTCCTTCTTTATGATCTTCTTTGAAATTGATAACAGCTTCTTTTGATCCGTTTTTAAAAAAGTAAATAAACTCGCCGTCTTTTTTCAAAATATCGCGGTCCAAAGTGCAACCTGTCATTTTCTTTCTTCCGTTCTTGTAAAAGTCAGTCACAACATAGCGTGGGCTTACTTGCGAATAGTTTGTAATTACTCTGGTGTAAATTTGATTTTCAGGTTTGCATTCACGATTTAAAGAGTCTAGAAAGATCTTTTTTGAAACCATGTTAATTTGCGCAGACAGACTAACTGAAATTAGCAGAAGCAAAAATATGAAGATGTTCCTTTTCATTCAGTTCTATTTTCTATTAAAAATAGTTTATCTAGAATAATTTAGCAACTTCTTGATTCACAAATTCTAAAAATCTTTCGTCAGCTTCTGTAAACGGATCAATAACGTGGCTGTCAATATCTATTTGTCCGATGTTTACTCCATTTACAAAAAGAGGCACGACAATTTCTGATTTCACAGTTAAACTACAGGCAATATAATTGTCTTGAGCTTTAACGTCTGGCACAACAAAATTGGCATTGCTTTCTGCGACCTGTCCACAGATTCCTTTTCCAAACGGAATAACAGTATGATCGGTTTCTGCGCCAACGTAAGGGCCTAAATGTAAAGTTTTAGCGTCGTGATTGGCAAAATAAAAACCAACCCAATTATAATACTCTACGTTTTCGTTTAAAAGCTGACATACTGCCAATAATTTTTCGTCTCTAGTTGCTTCATTGCCAGCGATAATTGCGCTTATTTTTGGTTGTAATTCTTGAAATGTCATAATGTAAAAATTTATACAAAAGTATTTAAAGCTGAACTTAAAAAATACATAAATTTGAAAAAAAAATCTCTTGAAAAAATATTTAATCCAGTTTAAGCCATTCTTGATTTTCGTAAGCATCTTTTTCCTCACCTATATTGTGCTTACACTGCTTTATAAGTTTTATTTAAACAGTTATCAGGTCGAAGATCTTGACGGAGTAACGATGCTTTCTGGCAGAAATTCAGAGCAATTGCTAAAACTGTTTAATTACGATGTCATAATTCAGAAAAACTCTCAGAATCCGTGGCAGGATATTATTTTAAATGGTAGATATATCGCCCGCATTACCGAAGGATGTAATGCTGTAAGCGTGATGATACTCTTTGTATCATTTGTAGCCGCTTTTTCGGGAAATTTAAAAAAGACTCTATTGTTTATATTTTTAGGTCTTATATCTATTTATATATTGAATGTCATAAGAATTTCTCTTCTGATTGTACTTGTGTATAACTTTCCGCAATATACCAGATTTCTGCATGGAACTTTCTTCCCATTGATGATTTACGGATATGTTTTTGTTTTATGGATTTTCTGGATTAATAGATTTTCAAAATATGCTAAATAAATTAAAAGAGAATCAGTTTAAAATTTTTACCGCAATTATTGTGGTAATAGGCCTTGCTTTGATTAGAACATTTGAAAATAAATTGTTTTACGATCCTTTTCTGGTATATTTTAAGGCCGATTTTCATTCAATTCCTTATCCTGAAGTACAGAATTTAAAGCTTTTTTGGGGGCTTTTTCTGCGTTATTTTTTAAACTCGGTATTGTCTCTTTTACTGATTTATGCTTTGTTTCAGAATCGCGATATTTTTAAATTCAGCTTGTTTGTATATGCTTTCTTTTTGGTTGTTCTTTTAACTTCATTTTTTATAATACTCCAATTTTTTCCAGATGCTGGCTGGCTTCTTTTTTATGTAAGAAGATTTATAATTCAGCCTATTTTGGTATTATTATTTATTCCTGGGTTTTATTATCAGCTTCAAAAAGCTAAAAAATAACATTTGTTTTAGTTTTTTATCGACAGTTTTTGAATAGCTTTGCAGTATGAATTTGAAAAAGTGTACAGGCCTATTTTTAGCGTTCCTTTTATTGGTTTCCAATATTGGGTTTGCTTTTGATGTGCACTATTGTGGAGGACACATTGCTTCGGTTTCTTTAAAAACTACAGCAGAACCCGTAGTTGAAAAGAAATGTTGCGGTTCTAAAGAGAAAAAGAATTCTTGCTGCAAAGACAAAGTTGTTCATTTCGAAAAAAAATCAGATGATGCAACAATCAAATTCTTCTTTTTTCAATTTGCTTTCCCAGCAGTTATACAAGATTACAAACCTCTTGTCTTTTTAGAACTTCCAAGTTTCAAAAAGAAAGAAGTTCTTTCGTATTATGCTGATGCGAATGCGCCCCCCTTATTTAAATTATACCATCAGTATATTTTCTATTCCTGATTTTAATGTTAAGATGCACTGCAAGTCTTGATTAAGGCTTTGCGTTTACATTTTATTGCTTTTTGCTGTTGAGCAGAATGCAAAAATGTAATTCTATTTCAACATTAAAATCATTTTTTTATGCAAAAAAATATAATGCTTTTTGTAGCATTTATGCTTTCTGTATCGGTATTTTCACAGGAAGATCTAGAAGAAGTAAAAATTACAAAAAAGCAAAAAGGAATCAAAAAATCCTATACGTTAACGGCCAATACTTCTGTAATTACGAGTAAAGAACTGCTTAAAGCGGCATGTTGTAATCTGGCAGAAAGTTTTGAAACCAATCCATCAATCGATGTCAATTTTTCTGATGCTTTAACAGGCACCAAACAAATCAAAATGCTCGGATTGACGAGTCCGTATTTAATGATTACAGAAGAAAATATTCCTTCTGTTCGAGGCGCTTCTCAAGCCTACGGATTGTCATTTACTCCTGGAACTTGGATCGAAAGTGTTCAGATTACTAAAGGAGCGGGGAGTGTTATAAATGGTTACGAAAGTATCTCAGGTCAAATTAATACAGAGCTTTTAAAGCCATTAAGCGATATTCCTTTCTTTTTAAATGCTTACGGTTCTACCGATTCTCGTTTTGAATTGAATACGCATTTTAATAAAAAACTTTCAGATAAATGGGCAACCAGTTTATTTGTTCACGGAAATACACGTGTAGCAAAAAATGACATGAACAATGATGGTTTTCTAGATAATCCGTTAGGAAAACAAATCAATGTTTTAAATCGTTACCAATATTATAACCCAGAAAGTGGTTTGGTTAGTTTTATCAATTTCAGATATATGAATGATAAAAAGCAAACCGGAGAAGTAGATTTTGATAAAGATCGTGATCGAGGAACAACCAATTATTGGGGATCTGAAATTAATACAGAACGTTTTGATGTTTCAACAAAAATCGGTTATGTGTTTAAAGATATGCCATATCAAAGTATTGGATTTCAAAATGCTTTTAATAGTCATAAGCAAGATTCCTATTTTGGTTTAAATCAATACGATATCAAGCAAAATAGTTTTTATTCTAATTTGATCTTCAATTCGATTATAAATAATACGATGAATAAGTTTACAACTGGCTTGAATTTTTCTTACGATCAATATCAGGAGTTTGTAAACTTGACAGATGTAAGTAGAATTGATAATTCGGTTGGTGCTTTCTTCGAATATACCTATGACAATACCGATAATTTCAGTTTGATTTTAGGAGGAAGAGTCGATAATCACAACCGATTAGGATTTTTTGTGACACCAAGATTGCACATGAGATATAACCCTTGGAAAAATGGAGTGCTTCGTTTTTCTGCAGGAAGAGGAAAACGTTCTGCTAACATTTTTGCAGAAAACCAACAGCTTTTCGCCAGTTCAAGAACTTTTTCAATTTTAGATTCTAATGGAAAAGTATACGGCTTAAACCCAGAAATTGCTTGGAATTATGGAGTAAGTTTTTCGCAGAAATTCAAAATATTTGGCAAAAATGCCGATGCAGGTTTTGACTTCTACAGAACCGATTTCCAAAATCAGGCAGTTGTAGACGTAATGCAAAGTCCACAGCAAGTTTTATTTTATGATTTGAAAGGAAGTTCTTTTGCTAACAGTCTTCAAGTGGAATTTAACTACGAATTAATTCATAACTTGAATTTGAGAACGGCTTATAAATACTATGACATTCAAACCGATTATTTAAGAGGAACATTCCAGCGTCCGCTTCAAGCCAAACATCGTTTCTTAGGGAATTTAGAATACGAAACGACTATGAATGATGATAAGCAATGGAAGTTTGATTTTACCTATAACTGGTCAGGAAAACAGCAATTACCTTATACTGCATCGAACCCAACAGAAGATCAATTTCCTGATTTCTCGCCATCTTATGCAGTAATGAATGCGCAAGTAACTCGTGTTTTTTCTGCTATTTTTGAAGTATATATAGGAGGAGAAAATATTGGAAATTACAAACAAGAAAAAGCAATTTTAGGAGCAAATGATCCTTTTGGACCTAATTTTGATGCATCAATCGCATACGCTCCAATTTTTGGGCAAATGTATTATGCAGGATTACGATTTAAAATCAAATAAAGAATAATTTCAATAACGATAAATAATAGACAAAATGAATAAAATAGTTTTAATCGCCATGATGATGTTTTTAGGTTTTTCAGCTCAGGCTCAAACCAAAAAAAATAAGAATTTAAAATATGCAACCGAAGTAAACGGAAACTGCGAACAGTGTAAGAAAAGAATTGAAAAAGCAGCTTATGGTGTGCCGGGAGTAAAAACGGCAAGCTGGGATGTGAGTTCGCATCAGCTTTCGGTTATTTTAAACGAAGAGAAATGTTCTCCGTCAGATTTAAACAAAGCAATTGCTAAGGCTGGTCATGATACTAAGGAAGTTAAAGCAACAACAGAAGATTATGACAACTTGCATAGCTGTTGCAAGTATGTAAGAGAATAGTGTAAAGTGAAGCCCAGACAAATAGTTTGGGCTTTTTTTAATAGTTAATTTATGTTTAAAATACCGCATTTTATTGTGGTTAAAGTAAATTATTGTTACTTTCACAAACTATAAAGATAACCAATCTCGTTTTATGAATAATTTTGAATGGACCCAGTTATTAAACCCTGAATTTTATATTACTTTAAGTGTCGGAGGTTTTCAGATTGGGTTGTTTATTGTTCTGTTTATCGTTTTTGCTGAAACAGGACTTTTTGCAGGTTTTTTTCTGCCTGGAGATAGTTTGCTTTTCTTAGCAGGTATCTACAGCCGTGATTTAATTGAGAATGTTGCCTATATCCCAAATGATTTTTTAAATGTATTTCTGCTTGCTACAGCAGTTGCTATTATGGGAGTTTTAGGAAATATGACAGGTTATTGGTTTGGTGCAAAAAGTGGTTATTATTTATTTAAAAAAGAAGATTCATTCTGGTTTAAGAAAAAATATCTGCTTCAATCAAAAGACTTTTTTGAAAAGTACGGTGGAAAAGCAATTATTTACGCGCGCTTCTTGCCAATTTTCAGAACGTTTGCTCCAATTGTTGCCGGAATCGTTTCGATGGACAAAAAGAAGTTTATGTTTTATAATGTCTTAAGTTCTTTCCTTTGGTCATTTATATTAATTTTTGCAGGACATTATTTATACGGCGTGTTCTTAAAACAAGGGATAGATTTAAAGAAACATATCGAATACATTATCATCATTATCATTATCATCTCTACTTTTCCAGTTTTAATGAAATTATTAAAAAAGAGACCAAGCGAGAATATCTAAAAAAGAAATTCAATTCATATAAAAAAAAAATCCGAAGTGAAAGCTTCGGATTTTTTATGTATAATATCGATTATTAAAATATAAATGAGGAGTTGTCTAAGTAAATATCTTTTGACTTTTACAGCTTCAAAGCTTTACGAAAGAAGCTCTAGGAATAACCTCAGAACCTTAATCTTAGTCCCTCAGCAGCTTAGTAGCTCAGAAACCTACCATTCATTCACTTTATTGGCATCCATTTTAAGGAAAATAAACAGCAAAATGGTGAATCCCCAGAGTCCAGAACCTCCGTATGAAAAGAAGGGTAGAGGAACCCCGATTGTTGGAAAAATTCCTATTACCATCGCAATGTTTACAAAGAAATGTATAAAGAGAATTGCGGCGACACAATAGCCATAAACCCGACTAAACTTTGTTTTTTGTCTTTCTGCTAAATAAATTACTCTAAGCAATAAGCTCACGAAAAGTAAAATAACAACAAAAGAGCCGGCAAATCCCCATTCTTCACCAACCGTTGTAAAGATATAATCGGTGTGCTGTTCAGGTACGAATCCTCCTTTGGTTTGTGTTCCTTCTAGGAAACCTTTTCCGATCCATCCACCAGATCCAATTGCAATTTCAGACTGGTTGGTATTGTATCCAATACCTTTCATGTCTACAGTTTTACCTAGTAAAATATTGAAACGGTCTCTGTGGTGCTGTTTAAAAACGTTATCAAATACATAATCTACAGAAAACACAAATCCTGAGATTAAAACTAATAAGATACCGCTCAAAATGATATTTCGATCGACTGCTCTGCCTTTAAAATGTATGATTGCTAAGACCACAAAAGCCATTATAATAACAGCGTATGGTTCTAAAACCAAAGTAAGTACAAAGAGAACAATAGTTATAAAGGCGGTCCAAACATACCAAGAAGGCAATCCTTCTCTATACAAAACAAGGATGAATGCACTATAAATTAAAGCACTTCCAGGGTCTGGTTGTGGTAAAATCAATAATACTGGCAAGAGCATAATGGCTAAAGCCTGAATCTGCCTGTTGGTTTCTTTTAGGTTAATTTGCGTATCGCTTAAATATTTAGCCAAAGCCAAAGACGTAGCCGCTTTTGCAAACTCAGAAGGCTGAAGGGTAAAGCTTCCTATGGCATACCAGCATCGCTGTCCAGCAATTGTTTTTCCGAAGAGAAATAATCCTGCTAGAGACAATAAAGAGACTCCGAATATAATGCTGGCATATTTTTCGTAAAATTTACCGTCAACAAATAGAACGACAAAGATCAAAGGAATTGTACAGCAAATAAAGATAAGCTGTTTTTGATAAGTGCCATCTGTTGACAATAAAGAAGACGAATAAATATTAAGCCAACCTAAAGTTACCAGCGCAATGTAGATAAAGACACTTATCCAATCAATATTATTTTTTACACTTTGATTTTTCATTTGAAGTAATCTTCTTTCTTAGTTTTTCTTTGTTGTGTCTACTGCTGTTTTTTTGGCTTCTGGTTTCGGAACAACTGGTTTCGGAACAATGATTTTGGCTCTCAAAACAGAATCTTTTGGAACAGATTCTATAATACTTGCTGGGTTTGGTGGCGCTACTTTTGCATATTCTGCTGCCAAACTTTTATTTAAAACTCTAATTTCTAAATCCGTTCTGGTGATTTTTTTTCTCAAATATTTTTCAATCATCAAACTTGCTATCGGTCCAGCTACAGTTGCACCAAAACCTCCATTTTCGATCATCACCGCAATCGCAATTTTCGGGTTATCTTTTGGAGCAAATGCCACAAATATAGAGTGGTCTTTAAGCTGTGTTCTTTTGCCGTTAATTTTGGCAAAGTTCTCTGCTGTTCCCGTTTTACCGCAAATATCAATCCCTTCTACTCTAAGCGAGTAAGCAGTACCTCGATTATAAACATCAAAAAGACCGCTTATGATAGGAGTAAAATATTTTTGGTCAATTGTGGTAACATGTTTTGTTGTAAACTTAGGATCAATCTTTTCGCCTTCAATTTTTTTAATAATATGAGGCGTGTAATAATAACCTTGATTAGCTATTGTTGCCATCATATTAGCAAGTTGAATTGGCGTCATCAAAACTTCTCCCTGTCCAATGGCATTAGATACAATTGCAGTACTTCTCCAGCCACCATTAGGGTAAATTCTTTTGTAAGTTTTAGAAGTTGGTATATTTCCTCGTTTACCTGTTGGTAAATCATAACCCATAAACTGACCTAACCCAAAACTTTTTACGTGATTGCTCCAAATGTCTACAGCAGCGCCTGGCTTAGTGTATTTGTTTATCGTTCTCATATAAGCGGTAGCAAAATAAGTATTACAAGATTGATAAATTCCTCTATGCAATTGCAATTGTCCACCGCTACAGTGACATCTCATAAAACGGCCACGCGCGTAGCTAAAACCATGATGGCAGGAAACACTAAATTTTTCTTCGTCTATCACGCCTTCTTGAAGCGCAACCAAACCTGTTAAGATTTTAAATGGAGAACCAGGAGGATACTCTGCTAAAAGTCCTCTGTCGTATAATGGTTTTGCAATAGAATCGTTGTATAAAAGCGTGTAATTTTTAGATCTCTGGCGTCCTACTAAAATTCCGGGATCATAAGAAGGAGCGGTAATTAATGAAAGGATTTCACCTGTTTTAGGTTCAATAGCAACGATTCCGCCTCGCTTGTTAATCATTAATTCTTCGCCATATTTTTGAAGTTCGGCATCGATGGTTAAGTTAATGTCTTCTCCAGCAACAGCGATCGTGTCATACTTTCCGCTTTTGTATGAGCCTATTTCTCGGTTGTATTTGTCTTTTTGAATGTATTTTACGCCTTTAATACCGCGTAGAATTTCTTCATAACTTTCTTCTACACCTTGTCTTCCAATTAAATCTCCACTATTATAGTATGGATTTTTTGCAATTTGGCTTTCGTTTACTTGTGTAATAGAACCAAAAATATTGGCGCCATAATCTACTTCGTAATCACGAAGAGATCTTTTTTGGAAATAGAATCCATCATATTTTCTGATTTTCTCTTGAAAAGCAGCAAATTCATTCTTGTTCAATTGAGACAAAAATACAGAAGGAAGTCTAGGACTATAAACTTTTGCTTTTTCGATACGTTTGTGGTAATCTTCTGGAGTAATATTCAAAAGCGAACAAAACTCAGCAATATTAAGGTCTTTTTTTACTTCTCTCGGAATAACCATGATGTCATAAGAAGCCTGATTCGCAACAAGAAGTTTTCCGTTACGATCATAGATGTAGCCTCTTTCTGGGTAGTCATAGACCTTTTTTATCGCATTATTTTCAGATTTTAATTTAAAAGAATCATCAATAATCTGCAGGTAAAAGATTCTGATCACTAGCAAAGATGCTGCAATAATAATTATAGTGGGCAGCAAGACTTTTCTCATCGTTTATTGGGCTTAATAAGATATATTATTATAATAGAGGTGATTATCGTAAAGATAGAGCTAAATAAGGTTCGGAGCAAAATGTCCCAAATAAATTTGAATTGAAATGCTTCTAAGACAAATAATACAATATGATGCATTAAGACCGAGACCAGTATAAATGAAAATCGTTCTGGTGTTAAAGATTCGTTTAGTTTAATAGTTTGGTATTCATAACTCAAACCAAAAGAAAATTTAAAAATATAAGGTCGGTAATAAGCTAAAATAACGCAGGCAGTAGCATGTATACCGCCAGAATTACAAAACATATCCATTATTAATCCTAAGAAGAAACTAGAAATTATTAATCCTGCTTTATTACTGTTTACAGGATATAAAATGATATACAAGATATACGGAAAAGGACTTATGTATCCTAAGAAATTCATGTTGTTGAAAATAACAACCTGAATTGCCAGTAACATAATAAATCGAAAAATATTTACCAACAAAGCGCTATTCATCTTTCTCTTTGCTTTTGTTTTCTAAATTAATAAGCTCTTCTCTTCCTTTGCTTTTAATAATATAAACGTGTCCCAAATTGGTCATGTCGTTAAACAATTTCACTTTTATAACATAAAAACTTGTACCTTCTTTTTTATACACAATATCAACCGTTCCGATATTAATGCCTTCAGGGAAAATTACAGATTGTCCACCAGTAACAATCGTATCTCCTTTTCTGATAGAAGCCAATCTAGGAACATCTTCCAGCTGTACATATCCAGTACTTTTTCCGTTCCATGTTAATGAACCGAAATGATTTGATTTTTTGATTTTCGCATTGATGTGCGATTTCATATTCAAAATACTGACAACAGTAGAATAGTTTGGCGAAGTATTGTCGATAACACCAACAATTCCTAAACTATTGATAACTCCCATGTCTTGTTTAACCCCGTCTTTGCTTCCAGAGTTCAGAGTGATATAGTTCTCGTGTGTGCTGTATGAATTATGAATAACTTTAGATACAATAATATCCGAAGGTTTTACACCTTTAATACTGTCAGGAGTAGGCGGTTTTGTAGTGTCTTCTTTGTTGAATAAAAGACTTTTTAATCTTGCGTTCTCAAGTACAAGTTCGTCGTTTTCTGCTCTTAAATTCAAATACTCATTTACACGATTGATTCTTTCGTAAACACCACCGCTTAAAAAATTGGCCGAACTGATTACTCTGCTTCTGTGAAAGGAATGTGATTGAATTGTGAGTCCTAACGATATACCTAAAAGCAGCAAAAACAGCAATCGATTACTGTTTCTTATAATGAAATTAAATATTTGCTGCATTTCTTGTCTGGTTATTTTGTTTCAGGATATGCTTAAAGGTTTCAGTTTTTACAAGGGTCAAATATTGAAAATTCGACCCTTATAAAAGTAAATTGATTGTTATTTTTAAATCTTATTTGATTAAGATGCTTTTAAATTTAGCAATGTTTTTAAGGGCCATCCCTGTTCCTCTAACAACTGCTCTTAACGGATCTTCAGCAATATAAACTGGTAAATCTGTTTTTTGAGAAATACGTTTGTCAAGACCTCTTAACATCGATCCACCACCAGCTAAATAAATACCAGTGTTGTAGATATCTGCTGCTAACTCTGGAGGAGTCTGAGATAATGTTTCCATTACTGCATCTTCAATACGCTGAATTGATTTATCTAAAGCTTTTGCGATTTCACGGTACGAAACATCTACTTGTTTTGGTTTACCCGTAAGCAAGTCTCTACCTTGAACTGACATATCTTCTGGCGGACCATCTAAATCTTCGATAGCCGCTCCAATTTGAATTTTAATTTTCTCAGCAGTACTTTCTCCAACAAAAAGGTTGTGCTGTGTACGCATGTAATAAACGATATCATTTGTGAAAACGTCACCTGCAATTTTTACAGATTTGTCACATACAATTCCGCCCAAAGCGATAACCGCGATTTCTGTTGTACCACCTCCGATATCTACAATCATGTTACCTTTTGGCTGCATAATGTCAATACCAATACCAA
This sequence comes from Flavobacterium sp. 38, assembly GCF_057799715.1. Classification (NCBI taxonomy): domain Bacteria; kingdom Pseudomonadati; phylum Bacteroidota; class Flavobacteriia; order Flavobacteriales; family Flavobacteriaceae; genus Flavobacterium; species Flavobacterium sp. 38. The sequence goes on from NZ_JBYNWZ010000001.1 coordinate 1,094,018, forward strand.
TTGCCGCTGCCATTGGCTCATGAATCAAGTAAACTTCTTTTCCGTTTACTCTCTCACAAGATTCCTTCACCGCTCTCATCTCCACTTCAGTAATACCAGAAGGAATACAAACAACCATACGTAAAGCTGGAGTAAACATTCTTTTTTTCAATGCAGGAATACTTTTAATGAACATGTTGATCATTTTTTCCGAAGCATCAAAATCAGCGATTACACCATCTTTCAAAGGCCTTATAGTTTTGATGTTTTCATGTGTTTTACCTTGCATCATGTTGGCTTCTTTACCAACAGCAATGATTTTGCCTGATACTCTATCACGTGCAACGATAGACGGACTATCAATGACAACTTTATCATTATGAATGATTAAAGTGTTTGCGGTTCCAAGGTCTATCGCAATATCCTCGGTCATGAAATCAAAAAATCCCATAAGTTTTTTAGGGGTTTAAAATGTTATAAATTATTTATCGAACAAAGTTAAACAAATTAATGTTTAAAATGACGAGTTCCTGTAAATACCATTGCAAGATTATTTTCATTGCAATAATTTATACTTAATTCGTCTTTAATCGAACCTCCAGGCTGAATTACAGCAGTTATTCCTGCTTTTTTAGCCAATTCTACACAATCCGGAAATGGGAAAAATGCATCACTTGCCATCGAAGCTCCATTTAAATCAAATCCAAAAGCTTTTGCTTTGTCAACAGCTTGAATTAAAGCGTCAACTCTTGAAGTCTGACCTGTACCTGATGAAATCAATGTTCCGTTTTTAGCAAATACAATAGTGTTTGATTTTGTATTCTTGCAGATTTTAGAAGCAAAGATCAAATCTTCGATCTCTTGAGCAGTAGGTTCTGTAATTGTAACGGTTTTTAAATGCTCTTTATTATCCGTAATATTATTTCTGTCCTGAATTAACAAACCATTAAGACAAGTTCTTACTTGGCGAGCAGGTAATTCTACTTCATTCTGAACTAGAATAATACGATTTTTCTTCTCTTGTAAAACTGTAACTGCTTCATCATCATAAGCTGGAGCGATTACAACCTCGCAGAATAATTTGTTGATTTCTTGCGCTGTCTCTAAATCAATTTTAACATTTGAAATTAAAACACCTCCAAAAGCAGAAGTAGGATCGCAAGCTAAAGCTGCTAAATAAGCTTCGCTAATCGTTTTTCTAGAAGCCAATCCGCAAGCATTGTTGTGTTTCAAAATGGCGAACGTTGGTCCGTCAGTTTTAAATTCAGCAATTAAATTAACTGCAGCGTCAACATCTAGTAAATTGTTGTATGACAATTCTTTTCCGTGAAGTTTTTGGAACATTGCATCAAAATCTCCAAAGAAGAATCCTTTTTGGTGAGGGTTTTCACCATATCTTAAAACTTGACCGTTTGCAATGCTTTCTTTGTAAATAGTCTCATCTGTATTGAAATAATTAAAAATAGCTCCATCATAGTGAGATGAAACGTGGAAAGCTTTAGTAGCAAACAATCTTCTGTTTTCTAAAGTTGTTGCTCCGTCTTGCTCTGTAATCAAATCTAAAAGTAAGCTGTACTCGTTAACAGAAGCTACAATTACAGTGTCTTTGAAATTTTTTGCACCAGCACGAATTAATGAAATACCACCGATATCAATTTTTTCAATAATATCTTGTTCGCTTGCTCCAGAAGCAACTGTTTTTTCAAAAGGATATAAATCAACAATTACTAAATCGATTTGAGGAATATCAAATTCCTTCATTTGCTGAACATCGCTTTCGTTATCTTGGCGATTTAAGATACCGCCAAAGATTTTTGGATGTAAAGTTTTTACTCTTCCGCCTAAAATTTCAGGAAAAGAAGTGATATCTTCAACAGGAACTACCGGAATACCAAGGTTTTTGATGAAATCTTCAGTTCCTCCAGTTGAATAAAGTGTTACATTTTGTTCGTGTAATTTTCTAACAATTGGTTCTAATCCATCTTTAGAAAAAACAGAAATTAATGCCGATTGTATTTTTTTAGTTGTGCTCATTGTGTAGTTATGATTTTCAGACTGCAAAAGTAGTTTTTTTATATATTATTTTAAAGTAATTAGTGTAACAATATGCTAAAAAAATCTACTGATGAGTAAGTTAACTTTTATTAGGTTTTTGAATTTAAATTATTGAATTTTACTTTATTGAAAAATACAAAAATATGATCGTTTATCTAAGATTATTAAAAGAAAGCCTGAGCTTCGCCATCAATGCTTTACGAAATAATAAATTGCGCACCTTATTGTCGCTTTTAGGCGTAACTATCGGTATTTTTTCAATTATCGCTGTTTTGGCTGCGGTTGACTCTTTAGATAAAAAAATCACTAAAGATTTGAGCAGTTTAGATAAAAATACAATTTATTTAATGAAATTCAGCTTTGGGCCGTCTGAAATTCCACAATGGAAGAGAGAACAGTTTCCAAATGTAAAATATGATGAGTATGTCGGGCTTAAAAATTCGATGAACGACACCGATCAAGTGGGGTATCAGCTTTTTGTAAATAGAGAAAGTTTAAAGTATGATTCTAAAACAGTCAGCGATGTCAATATTATTCCTGCGTCAAGCGAAATGGTCGATATTGACGGTGTGAGTTTTGATAAAGGTAGATTTTACAACGAATCAGAATCGAACTCAGGAACGGCGGTTATTGTTTTGGGCTATGATATTGCCGATGGACTTTTCGGAACAAGTGACCCGATTGGTAAGAACATCCGTCTCTACGGACAGCGATTTACCGTTATTGGTGTAATGGCAAAACAAGGAGCAGGATTTTTTGGAGACAGTAACGATACTTCGGTTTATATTCCAGCTAATTTTTTAAGAAGAATGTACGGTGACAGCGATGCAATGACGCCTGTAATTGTTTTGAAACCCGAAAAAGGAGTTGATATGGATGCGTACAAAGCGCAAATTGCCCAGAAACTTCGAGCAATCCGCGGAATGAAAGCGGGAGAAATGGATAATTTCTTTATTAATGTGCTTTCTGGATTTACTGATTTTATTGATGGAATTTTAGGACAGATGAATTTTGTAGGTTGGGTGATCAGCGGATTTTCTCTTTTGGTTGGCGGTTTCGGAATTGCCAATATTATGTTTGTTTCGGTGAAAGAAAGAACCAATCTTATCGGAATTCAAAAATCATTAGGAGCAAAAAATAAATTTATCTTATTCCAATTTTTGTTTGAAGCTGTAATTCTTTCTGTAATTGGAGGAATAATAGGTCTTTTAATGGTTTGGGGAATTGCTTTTGCCTTAACTAAATTGCTTGAATTCGAATTTGTTCTTAGCTTAGGGAATATCATTTTAGGAACGGGTTTAGCAGCGCTTATTGGCTTAATTTCGGGAATTTTACCAGCAATTTCGGCGGCAAATTTAGATCCTGTTGAAGCAATTCGAACAGGAATGTAATATTGCTTTTGTGTTATTTTACTGTAAATTTTGTTGGGTCGGAATAATTAGATAATTTTGATAGGTTAAGAACTTAAACCATTAAACAAATGAGCTTTAACCTTAGATCTGTCGATACTGTTGAGTCTATTTCTAGAGAAGATTTCAAAAGAAATTATTTAGACAAAAAGAAGCCCTTAATTATAAAAGGACTTACCAATGACTGGCCTGCAAGGGAGAAATGGTCGACAGAATATTTTAAGGAAATTGCTGGAGAAATTGAGGTGAAATTGGTCGATAATTCTAAAGCAGATCCGTCAAAAGTAATTAATGCTTCAATTGCCAGTATGAAATTTGGCGAATACTTAGATCTTATAAAAAGAGAGCCAACACAACTGCGTATTTTTTTCTTCAATCTTTTTAAACACAGGCCAGAACTTATTAATGATGTAAAAGTTCCAAAAGAATTAATGGGAGGTTTTATAGAAAGCATGCCTGCAATGTTTTTTGGAGGTTCTAAGGCTATTACGTTTCTGCATTACGATATTGATCTGCCGCATTTGTTTCATACCCATTTTGGAGGAAGAAAGCATATTATCTTATTTGATAATAAATGGAAAAAAAGATTGTATTGTCTTCCAAATACAACCTACGCTTTAGAAGATTACGATGTAGCTAATCCTGATTTTGAAAAATTTCCTGCTTTAAAAGGAGTAGAGGGATATGAAGTTTTCTTAGAACACGGCGACACTTTATTCATGCCGACAGGAATGTGGCATTGGATGCGTTATATAGATGGTTCTTTTTCACTAACACTTCGTGCATGGGATCAATCTGTATCTCGAAAAATAGCCAGCGTATGGAGTTTATTTATGCACGGAGCAGTCGATAGCGGTATAAAAGTGGTTTTTAGAAAGCGATATGCTGTTTGGCGCGAAAAATTAGCTTATAAAATTGCAGAAAAAGAATTGAAAAGAGATTTGAAGAAAGCGAGTTAAAATTCCGTAGGAATGAAACATTTTGTAGCAACGGAATTTATTCCGTTGAAAAATGAATTTCCCGCATTTGATAAAGTTCCGTAGGAAAGTCTTATATTATTTACTTTGTAATTCGGGCTTAACAAACGGAAATGTTATTCTTTTTTTATCCCATTTAATTTTTCTTGAATTATAAGATAGGTTTTCTTTCTTGTATTTTAAAACAGTATCTTCTTCTTGTGTTGTTCTTCGCATGAAATAAAGATCTCTTTCTTTTGATGATAATTTAAGTGCGCTAACTAAATCAAAATAAACTTTCGTTTTTAAAGTGTCTAGTTTTGAAGAGATAAAAGTCATGTTTCGATAATGGTCTTTGTAGTTCGATTTTATAAAACTAGAAATAGAATTAGCTGGTATTTGAGTTAAGTCTTTAGGTTGTAAGTTTATAAAATATGGAATTGTATCATCTCTTTCCCAATTTCCACAAATGTGTCCAACGTCACCTCTTTTGAAATAATACATTGTTGAATCAAAATCGATAATAAAAGTATTTGTTCCATAAACTAAAAAGCCTGGAATTGGTGGTGGTGGAATGGTGTCTCCATTTATAATTTGTCTGTTGTTTTCCTGAGAAATAATATAAGGTTTGTTTTTAATAATAATCTTTTCTTCTTTTTTAGCACAATTCAAAAGAAGCAAACAAAACATAAAACCAATAAAAATTCTTGTCATAGGGTCAGATTTAAAATAAGGATATAAAAAAATCCTACGAAAAAATTTCTTGAAATTTACTTGTGTTATTTACTAGGGAACTTAATTTTTGTTCGATCCCATTTAATAGAATCAGAATAATAGTAATCACTATTAGTTTTGTATTTTAAAACAGTATCTTCTTCTTGTGTTGTTCTTCTTATATGGTAAGTTTGTATGATGTTGCTTTTTAAAAAATCCAAAAAGTAAGGATTTTTAATTGTATCGCTTTGTGAGCCTATTACTAAAATTTGTCTCCTTTTCTCTTTTGTCAAAATATTTTCCGAAAGAAAATCATTTAAGTTCTTTTGAGGGATTCTAACAATGTCTTTTGGTTCTAAATTTAAAAAATGGGGAAGAGTATCATTTTCACTTCCGTAACTGCAAAAATTCAAAAAGTATCTTTTCTGATAAAAATAAAGATTGCCTTTTTTGTCAATTAATAATTGGCTTTCTCCATAGAAAAATCCTTTTGTTGATGGAGGCGGTACTGCTGATGAATCGTAATATTTTTGAAGCATTTCATTTTCATAAGAGATTATGTAAGGTTTGTTTTTAGTAACAGCTTTTTCTTCTTTTTTAGCACAATTCAAAAGAAGCAAACAAATCATTATGCCAATAAAAATTCTAGCCATAGAGAATCAGATTTAAAATAAAGATATAAAAAAACAGGAAGTAAATTATGTGTGATTTCGTTTTCTAGATTTGGAAAATCCCACAGTAGAAAAAACTAAAATAACCTTACATTACTTATATGGTTAAAAACAAAAAATCCCAAGAAACAATTTTTCTTGGGATTTTCTATTTTGAATAGTTTTAAAACTATCGAATATCATTATTTTGAATCAAATCGATATATAAGTTGATCTTATCTTTCAATTCTTTTCTAGGCGTGATAAAGTCTAAGAAACCGTGCTCTAAAAGAAACTCAGCAGTTTGGAAACCTTCTGGTAAATCTTTTCCTGTAGTATCACGAACAACGCGCGGACCAGCAAAACCAATCAAAGCGCCCGGCTCAGAGATGTTGATGTCTCCTAACATAGCGTAAGATGCAGTTGTTCCTCCAGTTGTTGGATCTGTACAAAGAGAGATGTAAGGCAATTTAGCTTCAGCTAATTGAGCTAGTTTTACAGAGGTTTTTGCCAATTGCATTAAAGAATAAGCAGCTTCCATCATACGAGCTCCACCAGATTTAGAAATCATTACAAAAGGCAATTTGTTTTTGATCGCGTGATCAATACCTCTTGAGATTTTTTCTCCCACTACTGCTCCCATAGATCCACCGATAAAAGCAAAATCCATACAGCAGATTACAAGTTCTCTTCCTTTAGATTTTCCTACTCCCGTACGTACAGCGTCTTTAAGGTGAGTTTTTTCCATTACATCTTTCAAACGATCTGCATATTTTTTTGTGTCCACAAAATGCAGAGGGTCTTTAGAAGTCATGTTTTTGTCTAACTCAACAAATTCGTTGTTGTCGAATAAAATTTCAAAATAGGTTGCGCTTCCAATTCGAACGTGAAAATCATCTTCAGGGCTTACGAATAAATTTCTTGCTAATTCGTCAGCATCAATAATTTTTCCAGTAGGAGATTTGTACCACAATCCTTTCGGAACGTCCATCTTATCTTCTGTAGCGGTCGTAATCCCTTTTTCTTGTCTTTTAAACCAAGCCATTTCTTTAGTATTCAGTGTTCAGTAATAAAAATTTCAGTGTTCAGTGGTATTCAGTTTTAAGCATTCAAAACAGAACGCTTAAAACTGTAAACTGAATACTTTTATTATAACGTGTTAACGTTATTTAAGTCAGCAAAAGCTTGCTCCAATCTTGCGTTGAAAGTTACTTCGCTTTCACGTACCCATCTTCTTGGGTCGTAGTATTTTTTGTTAGGAACATCAGCACCTTCTGGGTTACCGATTTGTGATTTTAAATAGTCAAGATTTTTAACCATATAATCGCGAATTCCTTCAGTGTATGCAAATTGTAAATCTGTATCAATGTTCATTTTGATAACTCCGTAGCTAATTCCTTCTCTGATTTCTTCAAGAGTAGAACCTGAACCACCGTGGAAAACGAAATCAACTGGATTGTGTCCTGTGTTGAATTTGTTTTGTACGAAATCTTGAGAGTTTTTTAAGATTTTTGGAGTTAATTTTACGTTTCCTGGTTTGTAAACACCATGAACGTTTCCGAAAGCAGCAGCAATTGTAAATTTAGGGCTTACTTTAGAAAGTTCTTCGTAAGCGTAAGCTACTTCTTCTGGCTGAGTATATAATTTTGAGCTGTCAACATCAGAGTTGTCAACACCATCTTCTTCACCACCTGTAATACCAAGTTCGATTTCCAATGTCATGCCCATTTTGCTCATTCTAGCTAAATATTCTTTACAGATCTCGATGTTTTCTTCGATTGGCTCCTCAGACAAATCGATCATGTGAGAACTGAATAATGGTTTTCCTGTTTCTGCGAAGTGTTTTTCAGAAGCATCTAATAAACCATCAATCCAAGGTAAAAGTTTTTTTGCACAGTGGTCAGTGTGTAAGATTACAGTTGCACCGTAAGCTTCTGCCAAAGTATGAATATGTTTTGCTCCCGCGATTCCTCCTGCGATAGCTGCTTTTTCACCTGCATTTGATAACCCTTTTCCAGCGTTGAATTGTGCTCCACCGTTAGAAAATTGAATGATAACTGGCGCGTTTAGTTTTGCTGCAGTTTCAAGAACTCCGTTAATTGTGCTAGATCCAGTAACGTTTACTGCTGGAAGAGCAAAACCCTTCTCTTTCGCATAATTAAAGATCTCTTGAACTTGATCTCCTGTAGCTACTCCTGGTTTAATGTTGTGTGCCATTGTACTTTTTTTTATAGTTGTTTTTAGTTTTTAGGTTGCAAAAATAAGAATTAATTAGCATTAGAACGGATAATTTATACCAAAATTTAAAACCGAGTGTCCAAAATTGTATTCTTTAAACCATCGGTCTCCCTTCTCATGCGCCGGATTATAAGTCTTAAAGCCTAAATCTAAACGAATCACAAAAAAGCTCAAATCGTATCTTAAACCGAATCCGGTACCCACAGCAATTTCTTCTAAATCGTTTAAGTTGTCAAATCTTGCCTTCGGATCTATGACATTATCGAGCACATTCCAGATATTTCCAGCATCTGCAAAGAGCGCACCTTTAACATCGCCAAAAATTTTAAATCGATATTCGATACTAGCGGCAATTTTCATATTGGCCTCATTAAAGTCATTTACAGCATTCGTACTTCCCGGTCCCAAAGCATAAGGTTGCCAAGCACGGTTGTCATTGGAACCTCCTCCATAATAACTTCGAGAAAACGGAATATAGTTTGAATTTCCAAACGGAATCGCAATTCCGAAGAAGCTTCTAACCGCTAATACTTTTTCTTTTCCAAAATCCCAGTGTTTGATATAGTCAAATTCAGTTTTAATATATTCTGAATATTCTAAATTGAAGATCTCATAGTTTCCTCTTGCATTCTTTGGAAGATTTCCAATCTCAGAAACTGCAGACAGCAAGGTTCCTGCTGACTCTATTTTTGTTCTAAATTGATAGAAATTATTATCAGCCAAATCCTTTTTTGTTGTTTTCGTAAAAGAATAGCTTGTCGCCAGAATGAAATCATTTTCAGTCAGACGGACTCTTCTTTCTTCGATGCTTTCCACTTCTTGGTATTGGGAATCTGCAGGAGTTAACGCTGTTTGTCCAGTCAATACTTCTCTCGTAAATCCCGTTGTTCCTTTTGGTATTGTTAAGTCTTTATTATTTTGTTGTTCTACTGTATCTCCCCAGTTTAGAGGATCAACATTGTAATCTTTTCCAATTCCATTCAAATCATCATAAGAAGAAGTGTAAACTCTAAAATAATTATCTGGATTTAAGTTACGGACAAACTGTGCGTTTAACAATTCCAGTTTTGCCGTGTTATGACGTTTTGGAGTCCAGTTGTATGAAATACCTCCTGTGAAGTTTTCTTTGTCTAGACCAATATTTCGCTGTTTAGAAAAACCAGACGACACAGAAGTGTACGGGATCATACTCTTGGGAATGATTTTTTCTGTTCCAAACGGCAGTAAAATTCTCGGGAAATTCAGTTTTAAATCTAAACCATATTCAGAAACGTTAAAGAAATTATCGTTCGGATTGGCCATATCTCTGGATGAACCCACGTTTAAACGAGCCGAAATTTCTAAAGTTTCTGCACGGTTAAACACATTTCGAATAGTCTCAGAAACACTGGCTCCAATTCCGAAATCCTGAATATTAGAATGCGTTACGTCAAGAGTGGCCCCAAAGCTGTATTTTTTTCTTGGGGTTAGATAAACATTCGCAATAAGAGATTGTGCTGTAGAATCTCTTTTGTCAACTTCATATTGAATAGAAGGATAATTAAAAATCCTTAAATTATTTAAATATCGAGAAGATAGAGTAGTTCTAAAGTCCGCAAAAGTGCTTCCTTTTGTAATGAAAATAGCATCTGTAATAGCGCGTGGTCTATATTTTAAGGTCTTGTAGCTATATAAATTAAAGTTGTTGTACGTTACACTGTCTGTTGGTTTTTTCTTAGCATTCGCAGCAGAATAATCAGTGTAAATATTTACATCACTAATCTTATATAATTTGAATGGCTCTGTACGACTAGAATCTCTTTCTTGAATGCTATTATTATTAATAATTAAAGTAACATCTGCTTTGGCTTTTTTACCGATAGTGTCAATGTCAAAAGTTACATACGTAGGCTGAAAATAGTAAGCCCCATGATTTCTGAAATAGGTTGTAATACGGTTTTTTTCTTCTTCAAAATCTGAAGTTTTATATTGATTTCCAGATTTTAATAAAGAAGGATCGTTATTAGTTTGATATAATGAGTCTAATGCCGGAGTCATTATTTTGGTTCTGATGGTATCCAGTTTATAAGCTGGTCCTGTAGTAATATTATAATTAATTGCGGCTCTCTTTTTTCCTACCGTATCAATAGTATAATCTGTTTGAACATTAAAAAAGCCATTATTGAAATAATAGTATTTTAAGCGTAATAATGATTTTTTAGTCTTTGAAGTATCAATTATAACAGGCGGTTCACCAGTGTTTTTTAGAAATTCATGAATCCCTTTATAATAAAAAGACTGTCCCAAACGATCTACTTGCTTTGCAGAAAATATTTTAGACATACGCTCATACTTTCCAGGATTGTTTTTAAATTTTGCCTGATAAGTAGAATCTGGATTTAAATTGGCTAAATTGTATAAATTTAATCGAAGTTTGTAACCTAATAATTTACCATTTGGTTTTTGGTACATTTGGTTAGAAGCCGTTTCATCGTTTGTTGATTTTCCGTTAACCAAAATATTATTTTTTACAAGAAGGTTTTTTCCATCGGGAACTCTTTTTACGGCATTACAAGCGCAAATTAATATTGCAATTAGAAGAAATGCTATTATTTTTGTGGAATTATTTTTCAAGTGTTTTTTAATATTTAATTCAAAAGTACATTATTTTATGGTTAGTAAAAACCAAATAAAGCTTATCTCAGGTTTACATCAAAAAAAGCAGCGTTTTGCTAATCAATTATTTTTTGCTGAAGGAGTAAAAGTAATTCAAGAATTGCTGCAATCCAATTTTGAATTAGAACATTTATACACAACATTAAATGATTTTGAAGCAGTTGATGCTTCAAAACGAACGCTTATTAATGATCAAGAACTGAAAAAAATAAGTGCTTTGTCGACTCCAAATTCTTGTCTGGCAGTTTTTAAAATTCCAGCCGAAAAGAAAATAATCGATTCGGGTTTAATTTTAGCGTTAGACGATATTAGAGATCCCGGGAATTTAGGAACCATTTTGCGTCTTTGCGATTGGTTTGGTATTAAGCAGATTGTCTGTTCTAAAGAAACAGTAGATATTTATAATCCGAAAGTGGTACAAGCTACAATGGGTTCTATCACCAGAGTAAATGTAAGTTATGTTGATTTAAAAATCTATCTTGCTCAAACTAAACTGCCTGTTTTTGGAACTTTTATGGATGGGGAAAATATTTATCAATCGAAATTACCTCAAGAGGGAATCATTATTATGGGTAATGAAGCCAATGGTATTTCAGAAGAAATTGAAAAAATAGTAACCGATCGTCTAACAATTCCTAGATTTGGTGAGCTGCAAAAAACCGAAAGTTTAAATGTAGCTACTGCAACAGCAATTATTCTTAGTGAATTTAAACGAAATAGTTGATATTTTGTTTTAGTGGAAAGTGAAATTTATCAAAATCGCTCTAGATTTCATCGAATCGATATTATCTGTCCACGGACTTGGCCCGTTTATTGGCTTATCGCGAATTAATTCATCTGTAATTCCAAACATTCCTCTTACAGAAGGAGAGAAGATGAAATATTCTGTAAAGAAGTCAATTCCAAAACCTACTTCATAGGCAGCTGTCCATTGTTTTACTCTAAATTTTCCTTCAAAGTTGTCATCTGAAGATTTAGAATTACTAGATAGGTTTAAAGTGGTAGACATTCCTCCAACTAAATAAGGGCGGACATTTCCAGTTCTTAAAGCTGAAAATTTCACCAATAAAGGAAAATGAATATAAGTGCTGTTTACTTCTCTTAAATAGTCGCTTTCTGAAGTCCCTACGCCAGGAAAATATAAATCACGTTTCGTATAATACAAACCTGGCTCAAAACGAAGATTGATGTATTCTTGAAGTCTTAAATCGGCTACAACACCAACATTAAAACCAGTAGTTTTTTTAACCTGAATATCTTCCTGTACAGGATTTTTGTAATCAAATTTAAAGTCAAAACTATTAAATCCTAAATAATAACCAAAGTAAACGCGCTGTTTCTGCCAGTTTTCTAGGTTAATAATTGGGTCTTTGCTAAACATGTTTTTAGCAAATTGAGAATGTCCTTTTGTCGTTAAGACCAGTAAAAATAAGATTACAACTTTTTTCATACTATTTTTTAGATGCAGAATAAATTGTTGCGACACCAAAAGTTTGGGGCATTGCCACAACATCTATAAACCCAGTTTTTCTCAAAATATTGTTTAAGGCTTCACCATAAGGAAAAGCAGCAGCCGATTCAGATAAATAACCATAGGCATCATTATCTTTAGAAAATAATTTTCCGATTAACGGAAGGATGTTTTTGCTGTAAAAATTGTAACCTTGTTTATAAGGAAATTTATCAGGAACAGAAGTTTCTAGTATAACAAACACTCCATTTGGTTTTAGAACTCGTAAGATTTCTGCAAAACCTTTTTCTAGATTTTCAAAATTTCTTACCCCAAAACCTACTGTAATCGCATCAAAATGATTGTCTTCAAATGGCATGTTTTCAGAATCGCCTAAAACAAGCTCGATAACATTAGAAAGTTTTTTCTCTTCTACTTTCTTTTTTCCCACTTCCAGCATTCCAGCAGAAATGTCCAAACCAATAATTTTTTCAGCATTAGTCTGCGCCATCAAAATGGCTAAGTCGCCAGTTCCTGTTGCAATATCCAAAATAACTTTTGGTTTTTTGTCTGATACTATCTTTAATACTTTTTTACGCCATTTAACGTCAATACCAAAAGAAATTACGCGATTCAAATTATCGTAATTCCCAGAAATGGTGTCAAACATTTGGGTTACTTGCTCTTTTTTACCTAGTGAAGAGTCTTTATACGGAGTTACTTTTTCAGACATTTTTTTTATTTAGGCAAATATAAACAATCTAGATTAACTGTAATTGAGTTTTTTAATTTGTCAAATAAATGTTTTGCAGTGTTTGTTTTAAAACACGATATAAAGGTATTTCGGCCATCCCTAAATCTAGGTATTTTGTCAAAATCCCTAAATCTTGGTATTGTCTAATGATTGTATTATGAGCAACTTTGCTAAAGTAAAAATGATTAAAGTTTTAATGATTGACAATGTCGCTATGACTTAAACAAATGATTACTTTTTTTGCGCTGGTAAATCATTTGTTCTTGAAGAAATTTTGTAAAGTATTGTTCTTGGGGGGAAATACTATATTTAAGTGCAAAGTACGTTCTTAGGATTAAATTTGTTTTTGGAAATTTTAATTTTCTGCCTTTAATATCTTAGTGGTATTTGTTATTAAAGGCGTTTTTGAGATTTAGGTCTCAAATAACATTAAATGTTATTCAGTTTTTACAGGTGTTCTTAACATTTGTGATTTTTAACAAAAATTTTTTCTTGAGCGAGTTAGGCTTCAGTTCAGTTGTTTTAAAAACATCCTCCCTAAAAAGAGGATGTTTTTTATTTATTTTCTAATGTAAGTTTCGTAAGTGTAATCGTAAAGATGCTTTTCGTCTTTAAAATTTTCTTCAGATTCCACTAAAACCCATTCGCTTTTATTGATTTTAGGAAAAAAAGCATCAGCATCAAAAGAATGATGCACTTTTGTCAATTCGATAATATCGGTAAATGGAAGGCCAAGATTGTAAATTTCTCCGCCGCCTATAATGTAGCTGTCATCGTTTTCAGGACAAATTGCAATTGCTTTTTCAATACTGTCTACTACAATGCACCCTTCTGGTTTGTAATTTTCTTGTCGCGAAATGACAATGTGAACACGATCTGGTAATGGTTTAGGGAAACTTTCAAAAGTTTTTCTTCCCATAATAATATGATGGCCAGTAGTAAGCGATTTAAATCTTTTAAAATCATTTGGCAAATGCCATACTAATTCGTTGTTTTTTCCAAGCGCATTATTTTCGGCTGCTGCCGCTATCATTATAATCATGGTATGCTAACTAAATTTTATTTTCATTCTCTTCATTAATAGAAGATTCAAGCTGACTAATTCTTTTTTGCTGTAAAGCAACAAGTCTGTCAATTTGTTCTCTTTCCCATTTTTTATTCATAAAACGGTCGGTTATGTACACTTTTATAAAGTGCAGAATAAAAAGGAAAAGCCAGATTGTAATACCCCAGATGCACCAATTTTGAGTTGTGCCTTCTCCGAAACCAAAAAATCTATTGGCAACAAATAAAAATAAACTTCCTAACAGGAAAAGAACAAAGTGAAAATATAAGACCTTTTTTTGTCTTAAGCGGCGTCTAGCGTATTCGTACTGTTCGTGTGCTTCTTTTTCCATAAGATAAAAATCAGATCATAAAGTTAAAATTTATTTTCGAAAGTCACTATTTTGGATGTGGAATATTTCCTTTTAAATGTTATAAGAATTTGAAAAACAAAATTTTAACAGCTTTAAATTATAGATAAAGCGAAAATGACATGCTGTTTTTGGAATTATCATAAATCGGTTCAGGTAGTAACTGGTGTTTCGCTGAATTTAATTAATTTTAGATGTATAAATCTAAAAACGAAATAGTTATGTCTTTAAAGAAACAATTTGTGAAAACGAAGCCTGTATGTAAAGTTACGTTTTCAATAGATGCTAAAGATGCAGATTCGGCTGCTGTTGTTGGAGATTTCAATAATTGGAATGCCGAAGAAGGCGCTTTGAGTAAATTGAAAAATGGAACGTTTAAAGCAACTTATGACTTAGTTAAAGATGCTATATACGAATTTAAGTATCTGGTTGACGGGAATTATGTAAATGACCCAGAGGCCGATTCTTATAAATGGAATGATTTTGCTGGAAGTGAAAACAGTGTTTTAATTGTATAAGAAAATCCGCTTTAATTTAAAGCGGATTTTTTGTTTTTATACAGCGACACTTCCTTTTATAGCAGGATGCGGATCGTAGTCAACAAGTGTGAAATCACCATAATCAAAATCAAAAATGTTTTTAATCTCTGGATTCAAAATCATTTTTGGTAATGGTTTTGGTTCTCTCGTAAGTTGCAGCTCTAATTGCTCAAAATGATTGTTGTAGATATGCGCGTCGCCAAAAGTGTGAATAAATTCGCCTGGCTCTAAATCGCATACTTGGGCAATCATCATCGTTAGCAATGCATAAGAAGCAATGTTAAAAGGAACTCCCAAAAATATATCGGCGCTTCGCTGATACAATTGACAAGAAAGTTTTCCTTTTGTTTCGCCTTTTTCTAGGTCTGGACTTGCTACATAAAACTGAAAAAAGGCATGGCATGGAGGCAATGCAGCTTTGTTATTGGCAACATTTTCCTCAAAAGACTTTTTGGTATCTGGCAGAACGGAAGGATTCCAAGCCGAAACTAGCATTCTTCTGCTGTTTGGGTTTGTTTTCAATTCTGTAATTAATTCAGAAATCTGATCGATTTCTTCGCTGTTCCAGTTACGCCATTGATGTCCGTAAACAGGTCCTAAATCTCCATTAGAATCTGCCCATTCATCCCATATTTTTACTCCGTTTTCCTGAAGATATTTAATATTGGTATCTCCTTTTAAAAACCAAAGCAATTCGTAAATGATGGATTTTAAATGAAGTTTTTTTGTTGTAACCATTGGGAAACCTTCACTTAAATCAAAACGCATTTGGTAGCCAAAAACACTTTTTGTTCCAGTTCCTGTTCGGTCTCCTTTTTGATTGCCGTTTTCTAAAACGTGTTTTACTAAATCTAAGTATTGTTTCATTTGTTTGTTTATTCGATTATTCGTTTAATTGTTTAATTGTTTAATCGATTTAACGAATAAACGGTCAACGATTAAACATTTGAATTTATCGTCTAGAGATTTCGTCTCTAATTTTGGCTGCTTTTTCGTAGTCTTCCTGAGAAACAGCTTGATCCAAAAGTTCGTTTAATTCTTGCAAAGAATGTTTTGCGTATACATCTCCAGATTGATTGCTTTCTTCTTCGTGTCCGAAAGTTTCAGGATTCGAAAGAACATCATCAATTTCCTGAGCTCCAGAATCTGTTTCAGCAGTATTTGATTTTAGATAAATACCTGCTTTATCTAAGATGTTTTTATAAGTGAAAATAGGAGCGTTAAAACGTAATGCCAAAGCAATAGCGTCTGAAGTTCTAGCGTCGATAATTTCTTCGATTTTATCTCTTTCGCAGATTAAGCTTGAATAAAAAACGCCGTCGACTAATTTGTGAATGATAACTTGTTTCACCACGATATCAAATCTTTCAGCAAAATTTTTGAATAAATCGTGAGTTAAAGGACGTGGCGGTTTTATTTCTTTTTCTAAAGCAATAGCGATTGACTGGGCTTCAAAAGCGCCAATAACAATAGGTAGTTTTCTTTCGCCATCCACTTCATTCAAAATTAAGGCATAAGCGCCATTTTGAGTTTGACTGTATGAAATTCCTTTTATGGATAATTTTACTAGACTCATATATGTTTGTAAAAAAGGCACTTAGCGCCTTATTTTAATACTGTTTTTGATTAGAAAATAAAGCTGCAATTTTAATCAAAAAATATGGAACAAAAAAGCTGCCTATAAACAAAGATACAACATCTTGTTTTTAGGCAGCAATATTTTTAATGAGAATTCTTTGTATTAAGAATGCTGAGCTTTGAAAGCTTTTAATTTCTCTGTTAATTGAGGTACAATTTCGAAAGCATCTCCGACAACACCGTAATCCGCAACTTTAAAGAAAGGAGCTTCCGGGTCATTGTTGATTACCACTTTCACTTTAGAAGAGTTAATACCTGCAATATGCTGGATCGCTCCAGAGATACCTACAGCAATATATAAGTTAGTTGCAACAGGTTTTCCGGTTTGTCCAACGTGTTCACTGTGAGGTCTCCAGCCTAAATCTGAAACCGGTTTAGAACAAGCAGTTGCAGCACCAAGAACTGCAGCTAAATCTTCAATTAATCCCCAGTTTTCAGGTCCTTTTAATCCGCGTCCGCCAGAAACTACGATATCCGCATCAGCGATAGAAACTTTTCCAGATACTTTTTCTACAGATTCTACTTTTACTCCAAAATCGTTGTCTCCAATTGTTGGGTTAAAATCTTCTGCAGCAGCAGCTCCAGCGCTTTCAAAAAGTCCGTAAGAGTTTTTAGCTAAACCAAGAACTTTTACATCTGTACTGATTTCTGTAATGTTGAAAGCTTTGTTTGAGAAAGCATTTCTTTTTACTTGAAATGGAGAAGTGCTAACTGGCAATCCAACCACGTTTGAAGCGAAACCAGCTTGTAAAGCTACCGCAACAAGTGGCGAAAGATAAATACTGTCTGTTGTAGAAGAAAGTAAAACCACTTTTGTTCCTTCTTTTTCAGCAGCTTGTTTGATCACATCAGCGTAAGCTTTTGCATTAAAACCTGCTAATTTATCGTTGCTTACTTTTAAAACTTTATCAACTCCGTATTTGCCTAATTCGCTTACGTCGCTAATGTTTACAGTCAAAGCTGTAACGGTAGTTCCTAATGATTCTGCTACTTTTTTAGCATAAGAAGCTAATTCGAAAGCTACTTTTTTAAATTTTCCTTCTGCAGATTCTGCATATATTAATATTGACATAATAATTTTAGATTTTAGATTTTAGATTTCAGATTTTTTAAAATTGAAACCTAAAATGATTATTGATTTTAGATTTTGAAGTGAATCAAATGTGGATTTAGATTTTGCATTGCGATGAGCAATCTAAAATCTAAACTTTACAATCTTAAATCACTTTAGCCTCGTTGTGTAGTAAATTGATTAACTCATCTAAATTATCTGCAGAAACTAATTTCACTGCCGATTTTGGAGCTGGTTTTTCAAATTTCACCGCTTTTGTATTTACAGCAGCATCAACTGGCTCAAGAATAGTAAGCGCTTTAGTTCTCGCTGTCATAATTCCTCTCATGTTCGGGATACGTAAGTCTTTTTCTTCAACAAGACCTTTTTGGCCTCCAATGATTAATGGTAAAGTTGTGCTTACAGTTTCTTTTCCACCATCAATTTCACGAACTGCTTTTACATTGTTTCCGTCAACTGTTAAAGCTGTACAAGAGTTTAAGAAGTTAGAGCCTAAAATTCCAGCAATCATTCCAGGAACCATTCCTCCGTTATAATCTAAAGATTCTTTACCAGCAATTACTAAATCGTACCCGCCGTTTTTAATTACTTCTGCTAATTGTTTTGCAACAAAAAATCCGTCAGTAGGATTTGCATTAACACGAATTGCTTCGTTTGCACCAATTGCCAAAGCTTTACGCAATGTTGGTTCAGTATCAGGACCTCCAACGTTTACAACCGTTACATTTGCTCCTTGTTGTTCTTGGAACCAGATAGCACGTGTAAGACCAAATTCGTCGTTAGGGTTAATCACATATTGTACGCCATTAGTGTCAAATTCTGAGTCACCGTTGGTGAAGTTAATTTTTGAAGTAGTATCAGGCACATGGCTGATGCAAACTAGTATTTTCATAAGTATATATTTTGAATTTATAATATGCTTTTACAAATTTAGAATATTATTTGGAATAATTATACTATGCATGCATAATATTTTTTAAAACTATTACGATTTCGCTGATTATGCAGTTTGAAATGAATTTCATCGGAATTTAAAAATGAAAAAACAGCTATTTTGTCTGATTGTTAGGAATTTTGCAATGATTGACGGTTTAGCGGTAAATTAATTTTGTATGATAAATACTAATTTTCTAATTTTTCCGTTCTGATGAATGAATTCTGAGGGAACAAGAATTAAACAAATGAATACAAGTTTGTCTGAAAAATAGTTTTAAGAAAAGTTAAGTGTCAAATATACGTATTATATCGATTTCGTAAATATCACAATAAACTTTAAAAAGTTAAAACCAGAGAACAGATAGAAGTTCATGCGATTTTAAATTCAATTTATGCTTTTAAGTTATTTAAAATATTTATTTTTGCTCTTCAGAAAATTCAACATACAATATAAAATATGAGAACAATACAATTTAGAGAGGCCATTTGCGAAGCGATGAGCGAAGAAATGCGTCGCGATGAATCCATATATTTAATGGGCGAAGAGGTTGCAGAATATAATGGAGCTTACAAGGCTTCAAAAGGAATGCTTGCTGAGTTTGGTGAAAAAAGAGTAATTGATACTCCAATTGCTGAGCTTGGTTTTTCAGGAATTGCTGTAGGTTCAGCAATGAATGGAAACCGCCCGATTGTAGAATATATGACATTCAACTTCTGTTTAGTTGGTATTGATCAAATTATAAACAACGCTGCTAAAATGCGTCAGATGACAGGAGGACAGTTTAATGTGCCTATCGTTTTCCGCGGACCAACAGCTTCTGCTGGTCAATTAGGAGCTACTCACTCACAAGCTTTAGAAAACTGGTTTGCTAATACTCCAGGTCTTAAAGTTGTTGTTCCTTCAACTCCTTACGATGCAAAAGGACTTTTGAAATCGGCTATTCGCGATAATGACCCAGTTATTTTCATGGAGTCTGAGCAAATGTACGGTGACAAAGGTGAAGTGCCAGACGGAGAATACACAATTCCTCTAGGTGTTGCTGATATTAAACGTGAAGGAACAGATGTAACTATCGTTTCTTTCGGAAAAATCATCAAAGAAGCTTTTATCGCTGCTGATGAATTAGCTAAAGAAGGAATTTCTTGTGAGATTATCGATTTAAGAACAGTTCGTCCAATGGATAAAGATGCGATTTTAACTTCTGTTAAGAAAACAAATCGTTTAGTAATTCTTGAAGAAGCTTGGCCAGTTGCCAGTCTTTCTTCTGAAATCACTTACCTTGTTCAAGAACAGGCTTTCGATTTCTTAGATGCGCCAATTCAACGTATTACAACTGCAGATACTCCTGCACCTTATTCGCCAGTTTTGCTTAAAGAATGGTTGCCAAATGCAGGTGATGTAGTAAAAGCAGTTAAAAAAGTATTATACAAATAATACAAATACATAATACTCATAAAACTTCATCAGACAAACATGGATTGGTGAAGTTTTTTTTTACTTTATAATGAACAAATTAACTCTACTTCTCTTATATATTGTATTTGCATTTGCGAATGTTGTTACTGCACAAACTAAAGTGAGTGGAGTTGTTTTGGACAAATCAAATCAGCCGATACCTTTTGCAAATGTGGTATTTAAAGGTACAAACATTGGAATTGTATCTAATGAAGATGGCCGTTTTTATCTAGAGTCTCCCAATACTTATAAAACTTTGATTGTAAGTTCTGCAGGATTTTCAGATAAAGAAGTCACTTTAGAAAAAGCGGTTAACTACGATTTTAAAATAGTTTTAGGCGAAGCCGAAGCTTTAAATGAAGTCGTAATTTATACAGGTAAAACTTCAAAGAAGAACAATCCCGCATTGGATATCTTGAGGAAAATCTGGGCAAGAAAACGTAAAAACGGACTGTACCAGTTCAATCAATATCAAATGCAGAAGTACGAAAAAGTCGAGTTTGATATGAACACGATTGATAGTGCTTTTATGAAAAACAAACTTTTTAAAGGAATGGAGTTTGTCTTTAATCACGTTGATACTTCTGATGTTACGGGAAAAACCTATCTTCCAATTTTCATTAACGAATCCGTTTATGATGTTTATGGAGACAATAAATTAAAGAAAGTAAAAGAAAATTTAACAGGGAATAAAATGTCTGGTTTTAACGGAAATCAGCAGATTTTATCTTTCGTTAAAGATCTTTATTCTGACTACAACATTTACGATAACCACCTTAAATTTTTTGATAAAAGTTTTACAAGTCCGCTGTCTAAAACGGGAATTGATGTCTACAATTACGTATTGAAAGACAGTGCTTTTATTGACAAAAAATGGTGTTATAATATTGTTTTCTATCCAAGACGTAAAAATGAATTAACTTTTAAAGGAGATTTTTGGGTTAATGATACCACTTTTGCGATCAAAAAAATTAATATGGGCGTTACCAAAAGTGCCAATATTAACTGGGTGAAAGATATTTATATCGAACAGGAATTTGAAGTTGAAAACGATTCTGTTTTTCTTTTGACTCGTGATTACATGATGTCTGATTTTGCTTTAAATAAAAAAGAAAAATCAAAAGGAGTTTACGGAAAACGAACGACTTTGTATCGCGGACATAAATTCAACATTCAGAAACCAGAGAAGTTTTATAAGGAAGAAGTCAATTTTATTGATAACGCCGTTTATGAACGACCGCCGGAATTTTGGGAAGAAAATCGTTTTGAAAAATTAAATAAAGACGAAGCGGGTATTTATAAAATGCTCGATACTTTGCAGACTGTTAAGCGATTTAAGCAGCTGTACAATCTCGTCTCTATTTTGGGAAGCGGTTATATTGAATTTAAAAACTTCGATTACGGCCCAATCTTCTCTACTTTTGGGTACAATGAAGTAGAAGGCTTGCGTTTAAGAGTTGGAGGAAGAACCTATTTTGGACCAAATGATCCGTGGCGTATTCAGGCTTACACTGCATACGGTTTTGATGATAATAAGTTCAAATATGGAGTTTCTGGAAAATGGATGGTTGATAAGAAAAACCGACTTATTATTTCGGGAGGAAATAGGCGCGATATTGAGCAGATCGGTGCGAGTTTAACCACAACAAATGACGTTTTAGGACGAAGTTTTGCTTCATCAGCTTTATTTACCACAGGAAGCAACGGAAAACTGACTAATATTAATTTGAGCAATGTTTCTATCGAAATGGAAGCAAAAAAGAATTTTATTGTTCAGGCAGGATTCTCCTATCGAACTTTAGAATCGGCATCAAAAACGTTTAGTTTAGATTATTATACTACTTTACCAACCGCTGCAAATCCTGCAGGAACGGTACAAAGTATGGTGAGACAGGCAGAAGCCAATATTCAGTTTGAGTTTATGCCAAACCGCAAAACAATTGGTTATGGTGTCGAGAGAGATTTAGTTGACAGCCCATTTAGTCATTTCTTTGTCAATTTCAGTTATGGGTTGAAAGGAGTTTTTGATAGTGATTTTGCGTACGAAAAAATTCAGGTTTTCTACAGACAGCCAATTATTATTGGGCCTTTAGGAAGAAGTAATATTACAGTTGAAACAGGAAAAACATTTGGAACAATTCCGTTAGGTTTAATGAGTGTAATTCCGGGTAACCAGACTTATTTTACGATTGAGAATACGTTCAGTAACTTGAATTTCTACGAATTCGTTACAGATCAATATACAACTCTACAATGGAATCATGATTTTGGAGGAAGATTATTTGCGAGAATTCCATTTATGAGAAAACTAAACTGGAGAGAATTTATTGGAGTAAGAGCAGTACACGGAACTATTTCTGATGCCAATCGAGCTATCAATGCTTCTGGATTGCCATACAATGCGCCAGAAAAAGTATATTGGGAATATAATGCAGGAATTGGAAATATCTTCAAAGTATTTCGTCTTGATTTCTCATGGAGAGGAAACTATTTAGATATGCCAGATGCACATAAATTTGCTATAAAAGGATCTTTTGGTTTTTACTTTTAAGTTGCAAAGAGACAAAGTTACAAAGTCGCAAAGGTTTTTCTTTGCGGCTTTTTTTGTGATTTGTTTCACGCAGATTTATAAGGATTTAAGCTGATGCGTGCAGATCTTATTTTTAGAATATTAAAAAAATAAATCTGCTTCATCTGCTAGATCTGCGTGAAACAAAAAAACTTCGCGACTTTGCGTCTTTGCGAGATTCTTTTTTATCTAATTTTGGAATAAACTTAAAACACAATCATGCAGGAAGCCATAGATTTTCTATCCTCTAAAAATCCAATATTTCTAGAAATCATAGAAAAATATGGATTGCCTCCAATTCCAAAGCGTCCGCCTGGTTTTGAAACTTTGGTTTTGCTGATACTAGAACAGCAAGTCTCTATAGATTCGGCGAAAGCCACATTTTTAAAAATTAAGGCTTATAAAGATTGTACGCCAGAAAACATGGCAGCTTTATCTGATGAAGAATTCAGAAGTTTAGGAGTAAGCCGTCAGAAAACGAAATATATTAAAATTTTAGCGGAAGCGGTTTTAAACAAAGAATTAGATATTGAAAGTTTAGCTTCAAAATCGGCAAAGCAAGTTCGCGAAGAACTAATTAAATTAAAAGGCATAGGAAACTGGACGATTGATATTTATTTGATGTTCTGTCTGGAAGAGCCCGATTTGATTCCGCTAGGAGACATTGCCGTAATCAATACCATCAAAGAATTATTGAATATTCACGACAAACAGGAAATGGAAATTCATGCTGAACAATGGAGTCCTTACCGTTCTTATGCAACCTATTTGCTGTGGCATTATTACTTAAAGAAACGAAATAGAAAAATCACCTATTAAATGCTTGTTTTTTAAACGATAATGAAGATAATTTAACCTTGTTTTTTATTGTAAAACTAGATTCTTTAGTTATTTTTGCAACCGAAATTATAGAAACATTAAAAAACAAAAATGACCGCAGACAAATTAACGACTTTCGATGTATTGATCGAAATACCAAGAGGAAGCAGAAATAAATACGAGTACGATTTTGAAATTAAAAGAATGCGTTTCGACAGAATGTTATTCTCTTCAATGATGTACCCAGCAGATTACGGATTTATTCCAGAAACTTTAGCTTTAGACGGTGATCCTCTTGACGTATTAGTTTTAGTAAACGAGCCAACTTTCCCTGGATGTGTTATGGAAGTTAAGCCAATCGGTGTATTCCACATGGCAGATGATAAAGGGCCAGACGAAAAAATTATTTGTGTACCAGTTTCAGATCCAATCTGGAATTCATTAAACGATCTTTCTGACATGAACCCACACTTAGTAAAAGAAATCGAGCATTTCTTCCAAGTGTACAAAGATCTTGAAAACAAAAAAGTAGATGTTGAAGGATGGGGAGACGTAAAAGAAGCTTACGATATTATCGCTGAGTGTACAAAACGTTTTGATGACATTGAAAATAAACCGGAAGGATTATTTAGTATTAAATAATTTTAACCGCATTCTAATATAAAAAAAGCAATACTGCCGTCAGGAGTATTGCTTTTTTGTTTAAATTCGTTTTAGTTAGATTGTTGACTATTAACCAAAACCATTAATATATTATGAATGCATTTATGATTTACCTGCCAATTGTAATGGCAGTTTTGGGATTACTTTTCATGGGAATAAAAAGGAGTTGGGTTTTAAAACAAGATGCCGGAGACGGTAAGATGAAAGAGATTTCAGATTACATTTACGAAGGAGCCTTAGCCTTTCTAAAAGCCGAATATAAGTTATTAACCATCTTCGTAATTATAGCCAGTTTAGCTTTGGCAGGAATTACATTTATTCCAGGAGTAAAAACACATTTATTAATCGTAATTGCCTTTGTTTTTGGGGCGTTATTTTCGGCTTATGCTGGAAATATCGGAATGAAAATAGCAACCAAAACAAATGTTAGAACTACTCAAGCCGCACGTACAAGCCTTCCTCAGGCATTAAAAGTTTCTTTTGGCGGCGGAACCGTAATGGGACTTGGTGTTGCAGGTTTAGCTGTATTAGGTTTAACATCATTTTTCATCATTTTCTTCCATCTTTTTTCTGGCGGAGTTTGGAAAGATACCGATACAATGACGGTAGTTTTAGAAACTCTAGCAGGATTTTCTCTAGGAGCTGAATCAATTGCTTTGTTTGCACGTGTAGGAGGTGGAATTTACACTAAAGCTGCAGATGTTGGTGCCGATTTAGTAGGTAAAGTAGAAGCAGGAATTCCAGAAGATGATCCTCGTAATCCAGCAACTATTGCAGATAACGTAGGAGATAATGTAGGTGACGTTGCGGGTATGGGAGCCGATTTATTCGGGTCTTATGTAGCAACCGTTTTAGCCGCTATGGTTCTTGGAAACTACGTAATTAAAGATATGGGCGGAAGCATTAACGATGCTTTTGGTGGAATCGGACCAATTTTGCTTCCGATGGCAATTGCAGGTTTCGGAATTCTATTTTCTATTATTGGAACAACATTAGTAAAAATTACAGATGATAATGCTAAAGAAGCTCAAGTTCAGAAAGCATTAAATATAGGAAACTGGGTTTCTATTGTTTTAACAGCTGTGGCTTGTTTTTTCTTAGTTCAGTATATGCTGCCAGAAACTATGCAGATGACTTTCTTTGGAGAAGGATCTAAAGCCATTTCATCAATGCGCGTTTTCTATGCAACTTTAGTCGGATTAGTAGTTGGTGGAGCTATTTCATCAGTAACAGAATATTATACAGGATTGGGAACAAAACCAGTTTTGGCAATCGTTCAAAAATCATCTACAGGTGCGGGAACAAACGTAATTGCAGGTTTGGCGACAGGAATGATTTCTACGTTTCCAACCGTTTTACTATTTGCAGTGGCGATTTGGATTTCGTATGCTTTAGCAGGATTTTACGGAGTAGCATTAGCCGCTTCTGCAATGATGGCTACAACCGCTATGCAATTGGCAATCGACGCTTTTGGACCAATTTCTGATAATGCTGGAGGAATCGCAGAAATGAGCGAATTGCCAAAAGAAGTTCGTACAAGAACCGATATTTTAGACTCAGTAGGAAATACAACTGCTGCAACTGGAAAAGGATTTGCGATCGCTTCTGCAGCTTTAACTTCATTGGCGTTATTTGCGGCTTATGTAACCTTTACAGGAATCGACGGAATCAATATTTTTAAAGCACCAGTTTTAGCCATGTTATTTGTAGGTGGTATGATTCCAGTTGTTTTCTCAGCTTTGGCAATGAATTCTGTTGGAAAAGCCGCAATGGATATGGTATACGAAGTTCGCCGTCAGTTTAAAGAAATTGCTGGAATTATGGAGGGAACTGCAAAACCAGAATACGGAAAATGTGTGGAGATTTCTACAAAAGCCGCTTTACGCGAAATGATGCTTCCAGGAGTGCTGACAATTGGTTTTCCGATTCTAATTGTTCTTTTAGGAAAGTTAGTTTACACGCATAACAATCAGTTAATCGCTGAAATGTTAGGAGGCTATATGGCTGGAGTTACCGTTTCTGGGGTGCTTTGGGCAGTTTTCCAAAACAATGCTGGAGGTGCTTGGGACAATGCCAAAAAATCTTTTGAAGCGGGTGTTATGATTAACGGTGAAATGACTTATAAAGGTTCTGACGCGCATAAAGCAGCCGTAACTGGAGATACAGTTGGAGATCCGTTTAAAGATACTTCTGGACCTTCAATGAATATTTTAATTAAACTAACTTGTTTAATAGGATTGGTAATTGCTCCAATTTTGGGTGAAGGTCATGCACCTTCTGATATTGCTGCAAAAGCTTCTTGTTGTGCTAAAACAGAAATGCACAAAGATGGTTTCTCTAAATGCGGCGATATGTCTGGAATGACAAAAGAAGAATGTATAAAAATGTGCAAAGAAAAAGGTTGTTCTGAAGAAGAAACAGCAAAATGTCTAGCTCATTTTGATACAACTGGAAAATATCAAAAAACAGATTGTTTTGATACTTCAAAATACCAAAATAAGTCATCAGTAAAAGTTGAGGTTAAAAACATCAACGGAAAAACGACTGGAACGGTTACCAAAACTGAAAACGGTAAAACAACAACAGAAGTTTTTGAAGGAACTGAAGAAGAAGTTTTAGCAAAAGTCGAAGCTGCGAAATAATTACATCGAACAGAAACCTGACAGGTTTTTAAAACCTGACAGGTTTAGAATTCAATAGAAAAAGCCTCTAAAAATTTTAGAGGCTTTTGTTTATTGCACTAATGCATATTCTTTAATTAAAATGGAAGCAGGAATTTGAAGCTCTTTAGTCAAAACTCTAATCTGTTTTATAGTCAACGCTCTTTTTCTTTTGAATATTTCAGATACTCTTGAACGGCTATTTAATAAATTCCCCAAATCGGCATCAGTAAGACCTCTTTGCTCCATTACAAATTTAATTGCTTCAATAGGGTCAGGTTCAGGTATTGGATAATGAATCTTTTCATATTTTTCGATAAGAGTGACCAAAATATCCAATTCATCTCCTTCATCCGTATTAGGTTTAGCATCAAATAAAGCATTTACTCTTTCTAAAGCCCAGTCGTAATCTTTTTCAGTTTTTATAGGTTTTATTTCCATTTCTATAAATTTTTTATGCCTTTTAAATCGTCATATTCGCTATGTGTTCCAACAAATAAAATATATACAATCTGAGTCTCATAATTATTTTTACAATTAATCTGAAATGATTTCCACAGATATTAAAAACTACTTTATTGTTCCCAACAAAATCAGCTGAACCGAATATTAATCGAATTTCATTTGAATTCTGAAAGTTGTTTTTGTCAAAAATTTGATACCACGATAACAGTTGTTGCTTAGCAGAAGGAAAACGTTCCCAGAAATTTTGTAAAGTTCTTTTTGCGATAATTCTCATTACAAATATAATTAATTTTTCCCAATATGGGAAATATTACCTCAAAAACAAAAGTAAGAAAAATATTAAAAAAATATATAGTAAAAACAAAAAAGCCTCTAAAAAATAATTTTAGAGGCTTTTATATATTAGTGTAAATCTGTGAAATTCGTGTTCTAAAACAACCCGTTCAATTCAGCATCAATTCTATTAATGATGTCTCCTAAATCTTCGGGATTGTCAACAAAATTAATGTTATCAACATCAATAATTAAAAGTTTTCCTTTCGTATAAGTCTGAATCCAAGCTTCGTATCTTTCGTTCAAACGGCTTAAATAATCGATCGAAATAGAGTTTTCGTATTCGCGTCCGCGTTTATGAATCTGTCCCACTAAATTAGGGATAGAACTTCTTAAATAAATCAATAAATCTGGAGCTTTTACCAATGATTCCATCAATTCAAACAAAGACGTGTAGTTTTCAAAATCACGGCTTGTCATTAAGCCCATTGCATATAAGTTAGGAGCAAAAATATGCGCATCTTCATAAATCGTTCTGTCTTGTATGATTTTTTTTCCGCTTTCGCGAATTTGCTGCACCTGGCGAAAACGGCTGTTCAGGAAATAAATCTGAAGATTGAACGACCAGCGCTCCATCTGATGGTAAAAATCATCCAAATAAGGATTATCAACTACATCTTCATAATGAGGTTCCCATTTGAAATGTTTCGCTAATAATTTGGTCAGAGTGGTTTTTCCTGCGCCTATATTTCCTGCTATTGCTATGTGCATTACGGTGTTACGATTTTATAATTTAATATATCTATAGCTGTAAAAATAGATAAAATTTGGTCTTTGTAATCAAAATTGTCAAAGGTTTTTTCTAAAACTTTAATTTCAGAAACCTTCTCAATCCCCGATTTATCAATCTCTGTAAGAAACAAGTGATTAGCTTTACTAAAAATATATTTTGAACTGCCAATAATTTGAATTTTATCAAATTCTGCGATTTTACCAAGCGAAGTAATTTTACCAAAAATATCGCAAGAATACCAGTTGTTTTTTTTATCGATCCAATAGAAAGTATTGAAATCGGTTTGATAATATTTAATTGGTTCTGTTAATGGAATCGAAACGGTTTTGTATTCGTTTTTTAAATAATCAAAGAGACCAATCTGCTGATTTAAAGTGTTGTAAATCCATAATTGATTTTGAGTTGACATCCCGATTGCGCTAACGACTATTGGAGTTGTATTGTGAGAAAAATTAATTTCGGTCATTTTGTTTAATTGATTGTCCAATAAAACAACGCTATTGAAGTCTTCATAAAACAATACAATTTTTAACGGATTCTGAAGATCGACTTTTGTAATTTTTCCTAAAGAAACATTCTTGTATTCGAAAATTTCTTTGCCTTTAATTTTACTAAAAACATTGTTGGTAATCTGATACGAATATCCAAAAGCATCATATCCTAAAAATATATCAGAAGTATTTTTATACTGTGAAATTAAAGTAGAATTTACATTCAAATCCTGAGCTGAAAGTGCATTAAAAGTGCAGAAAACAAATAGAGAGAATAAAAATTTTTGCACAGTTCCAAGCATTAGAAAATTAATTTACAAGAGCACCAAATTACGAAAAACTCTTTTTAAAAAATCGATTTTAAGGCTTAAACCTTTTTTTAATCTAATAGTCTAAAAAATAAGCGGTTCTATCTATGCTTAGAAGCCATTAATATATTTAGTTTTTAAGATTTTAAAATAAATAATACATTTGAATGTAAGTTTTATCGGATTTACTCACTTTTAATGAAAATGAAATGAAGAAAATATTTTTTTATATGACCTTGCTGCTTGCTGCTACGCAAATTCAAGCACAAAAAGACTTTCAGGGAATGGCTGTTTACGAGTCAAAAACACAAGCGCCCAAGTTTGAAGGAATGCGCGGTAATAGAGACATTACGCCAGAAATGCAGAAAAATATGGAAGAGCGTATGAAAAAAATGCTCGAAAAAACTTTTATTTTAAACTTCGATAAATCGGCTTCTATTTATAAAGAAGAAGAAAAATTAGAAGCGCCAGGCCAACAGCAGGGAGGTTTTCGTGTTATGTTTGGATCTCTTACTGGAGGCGGAGGTACATTTTATAAAGATGTAAAAACAAAATCGTATACGGTAGATAAAGAATTTATGGGAAAAGAATTTCTTGTTGTGGACTCTCTTCCAAAATTAAACTGGAAACTGGAACAAGAAACCAAGCAAATCGGTGGTTACAATTGCTTTAAAGCTACAGCAGTAAAACAAGCCAGTAAAACCGATTTTAGAAATTTCAGACCTAAAAGAGAAGACGATAAAAAAGACGAAGCAAAAAAGACTTCTGGAGAGACAAAAACGAATTTTGCCGATAACTTCGAAATACCTAAAGAAATTGTCGTAACAGCTTGGTATACGCCAGAAATTCCGGTAAACCAAGGTCC
Organism: Flavobacterium sp. 38; assembly: GCF_057799715.1. NCBI lineage: Bacteria > Pseudomonadati > Bacteroidota > Flavobacteriia > Flavobacteriales > Flavobacteriaceae > Flavobacterium > Flavobacterium sp. 38. Next base: position 1,123,840 of record NZ_JBYNWZ010000001.1, read on the forward strand.
AGAAAACTATTGGGGACTTCCAGGTTTGATTCTCGAAATCAACGATGGAACAACTACGATTTTGTGTTCTAAAATTGTTTTGAATGCGAAGGATAAAGTAGAGATCAAACCGTCTAAAAAAGGAAAAGTCGTTTCGCAGAAAGAATACGATGAAACGGTAATTAAGAAAATGGAAGAATTTAGAGAGACAAACCGTGGGCGTGGAGGTATGGCTCCGCCAATGGGAAGATAAATTTTTATAAAATTTCAAATCTCAAATCTCAAATTCCAAAGTTCGAATTTCAAAATTCCAATATTCTGATAATGAATAAAACATTTTTCATCTTTGCCTTACTTTTTACTTCTATATGTTTTTCTCAAAGTATTCGCTTTGATGGTTTTATACAGGACGAACAGAAAAATCCGTTGGAGATGGCCAATATTATGGCCATTAATAATGGTACAAAAGCAATGGATTCGTACGGGATTACCAACGACAAAGGAAAGTTTCAGCTGACTTTAAAACCAAATACGGCCTACACAATTAAAGTAAGTTATTTGGGAATGAAATCGAAAGAAATCGCGGTTTCAACAAAAGCTGAAAATATGACTCAGAATATTGTTTTGGATGGCACAGGAATCGAATTGGAAGGCGTTGAAATTGTGCGCGAAATGCCTGTTTCGATAAAAGGTGATACAATTGTCTACAATGCCGATTCTTTTAAAACGGGAACAGAAAAAAAGCTGGAAGATGTTTTGAAAAAGCTTCCTGGTGTTGAGGTAAATGCAGATGGTGAAATTGAAGTGGAAGGGAAAAAAGTCTCAAAATTAATGGTGGAAGGAAAAGATTTTTTTGACGGAGATACTAAATTGGGCGTTAAAAATATTCCAGCCGATGCGATTGATAAAGTGCAGGTTTTAAGAAATTACAATGAAATTAGCCAATTGAAAGGACTTGAAAACGATCAGGATAATGTGGCAATGAATATCAAACTGAAAGAAGGAAAAAAGAACTTTTGGTTTGGTGATGTAACCGCTGGAATTGGGGTTGCAGAATTGGACAGCCGATATATTATAAATCCAAAACTGTTTTATTACAGTCCGAAATACAGCATTAATTTAATTACCAATTTTAATAATATTGGCGAATTGCCGCTTACCGCGCAAGACTATTTTAAGTTCACGGGCGGATTTAAAAATATGATGAAAAAGGGCGGGAGCAGTTTTAATGTTTCTTCGAATGATTTGGGAATTTCGTTATTGAGAAATAATCGCGCTAAAGAAATTGAAACCAAATTCGGCGCAACAAACTTTGCTTATTCCGTCAATAAAGCTTGGAATTTAAGCGGTTTCGGAATTCTTTCGACTTCAAAAACAGATTTAGAAACCAAATCTCAAACTACAATTTTGGATTCTGGAGATCAGCAGAAACGTGATGAAATAACACATCAGAAAAATAATTTGGGACTTTTTAAACTGAGTTCGACTTATAAACCAAGCGACAAGTTTCAGTTTGATTACGATATTTTGACCAAACTGACGAAACAAAATGAAGATACCAATTTACTTCGTGAATCTATTGTAAGTGATGTTTCGGCTGTTGAAACCATTTTAACAGGAAAGAAACAAGACCCAACTTCTATAAATCAGAATTTGAGTTTGTATTATACGCAAAGTGCAAAAAACATTTTTGCTTTTGAAATGCAGCATTTGTATCAAGATGAAAACCCGTTTTACAATGCCAATTTAAGATCACAGCCTTTTGATTTGTCAGGATACATTTCGGGACAAAACAGAAACGATCTGAATCAGGATCGGTTTGTGAAAACTAATAAATTGGATGCCAAATTGGATTACTATTATATGGTAACGCCAAAAAGTAACATCAATATTACTTTAGGAAATACGTATTCGTATCAAAACTTCAATTCTCATATTTTCCAAATGTTGGATAATGGAGATCGAAATGATTTAAATAATTCTGAAAACAATAACGATGTTGATTATCGTTTTAATGATGCGTTTTTAGGTTTTCACTATAAAATTCTAACTGGAAAGTTCACTTTTACACCTGGAGTAAGCGTGCATACGTATCAAATGACAAACGGACAATTAGGAACTGATTATTCGCAAAATTTTGTAAAAGTGCTGCCAGATTTTTTTGCTTTGTATCAAATCAAAAAATCAGAAACGTTGACGTATAATTTTTCTTTAACGAATGATTTTACCGATATCAATCAGCTGGGAGCGGGTTATGTTTTGTCAGATTACAGCAGTTTATTTCGCGGAAATCGTTTCTTAGAAAATGCAACTTCTCAAGTGCATTCGCTTCGTTATTTTAAATATAATATGTTCAATTTTGAGAACATTTTTGCCAATGCAACTTATACAAGAAAAGTAGATGCGATAAAAACGCAGGCAAATTTTGATGGAATTAACCAATCTTCGGTTCCTTACAATTCGAATTTAGCAGATGAAACTTTATCGGGAATGGGAGCTTACGGACGTTCGTTTTTAAAAAACTATAAAGCTTCAGTTAATGCGAGTCTTAATTGGTCTAAATTCAATAACATACAAAATGATGAGTTAAGAACTACTGAAAGTTTTGTACAAAGTTATACGATAAGAGCTTCAACAAATTATAAAAAACTTCCGAATATTGAGTTTGGATACAATCTTTTGGTTAATAAATATAGCGGTTCTACTTTTTACACTGATAAACCATTTGCGAGATTAGATTACTACTTTTTAGATAGTTTTTCTTTTGTTTCAGAATATGAGTTTTACCACTATTATAATGGAGATAAAACAGTCGATAACGAATATGATTTCTTAAGTGCGAGTTTAATTTACCAGAAAAAGAACAGCAAATGGGAATATAAAGTTTCGGCAACCAATCTGTTAAATACAACTTATCTTAATGATGACAGTTTTTCGCAGTTCTCAACCCGAGTTTCTCAGTACACCGTTCAGCCCAGATATATTATATTTTCGATGAAATATAATTTGTAGTATTTTTATTGTAAATGTCGCATATTTTGTGATTTGTTTAATGAAGAATCAAATATCTTTGTGATTCATACATTATCAACCAAAATCTTAATTATGCGCAACTTTATTTGGAGTTTAGTACTCTTGTTTATTGGAACATTTGTTTCTTTTTCTCAAACAAATGGCATTGAAAAAGGAACTTATCTATCGATTAATAAAGGTCAGAAAATCAAATTAAATTTATTAGACGATAATAAATACGAACTGGTTTTTTATTCTGGCGGTTACGAGGTAAAAGGCGATTCTTTACTATTTGCAAAAAATCCATCGGCACAGACCAATTTTGATCTTTCTTTCAAAGTAGATAAAAATGCTAAAAACATAAAAATAAAGTTTACGGATCCTTCCTATTATTCTTTTTATATCGGAACTCAAAAAGGCAAAGAAGAAGTGCAATACCAGAGAATTTCGGATATTAAAACTAAAGTCGATCCAGAATATGCAAAAATCGATTTGGATTTTGAAATTGAAAAAACGGATTTCTTATATCTAGTTTATGAAGAGTATGGAGGTAAAAGCAGTGTTTACAAATACGCGCTGCCAAAAGATGTTTCAGAAATAACAATCAATTATGAATTGGCAGTTTTGGGCGATTTACAAATTGCAGGATACTTTGATAAACAAACCAACGAACTTAGAATTTCAGAGAAATCAGGAGTGAATCCGCTGGTATTTGTGAATGAAAAAGACCCGCAGCCAGTTAAGAAAACGTCAAAAGTTGCTCCTCTTGAAACTCAGACTGTTTCAAATTGGACTTATCCAGGAAAAGATAATACTTTATTAAGTGATGATTTTGGGGTTGCAGTCGACACCACAGCTATTGTTGAAGCGACAATTCCGCCGCCGGCATACAACAAATATGATTTCAAATTAAAAATCGAAAGCAATCTTAAAAAAGCAATAGAGTCTACAAAATCAGCAAGCAATAAATTTTTGGTTGTTGTAGTAGACAGCAAAAATAAATCGGCTAAAGAGAGTTTTGACAATTTTGTAAAAGAACAGGAAACGCAAACAGGATATAATATGTACGATTCGTACAATGCGCTTTATGATATTTACAATTATTATTTGGCTGGAGCCGATGATAAAAAATGGCTTAAAAACAATAAAATCACCAGCGATCCAAGCATCATTATTTTAAACGGAGAAGGAAATCAGCTGGCTATTGCAAAATCTGATTTGGCAACACAACAATATCAGTTTAGTTATTATGGCGATTTCTACAGAAGATTGCAGAGAGCAAATGCTTTTCTTTCTATAAATACTATTTTAAAGAATAAAAAAGCATCAGATGCCGATTTAATAAATGCTTTTAATAAAGCTGCTTTACTAGAATCATCGTATGATTATGAAGGAGAATATACCCTAAGCGATCCAAATTCGACTGAATTTGTAATCACAAAAACAGCTCTAGACCAAAAAGAAGTGGCGCAATCTTGGAAAAAACTGATTGAAGCGCATCAAAAAGATAAAGCGGTAAACATGTATTTGGTCGAAACGATTTTGAAAGAAATCAAAAACCAAGGATTTACAAAACAGCTATTTAGTACAGACAGAGTTTTGAATGATACCGATTTCTTAGCAATCGATTATGTCTTAAAACATTCAGATGAAATCGAAAATATTCGTTCTGGTTTTAATACTAAAATAGGAGAAATTCATAGTGTTGGAAATCCAATTTCTGAAATTTCAGATGCTTTACAGCAAAACCTTTATGCTTCTCAAGATGGCGTTTCTGGCGAAATAAACAGGGAAAAAGTCAATGCTATTTATAAAAAAATCATTGCTTCAGGAAAAGGAAATTTTGATGCTTACAGAAACTACTTCTATTATTTAAGCCAAATTACAGACAAAGACGGTTCTAATACCACTTATTTAAAAGAGTTTAATACGTATTTTGATTCCACTTTAGCAGGAACAAGTCCGATTGAAAAATTAGATGCTATTTTTTCAACATTAGATTCCAGTTCAAGCTATTCTTATGACGGATGGAATATGTTTAAAGAATATCATTCTAGTACAGCAAACACTGCGGCATGGGCTGTAGTTACAAACCCGCTGAATGCTAACTTTTTAAAAGATGCTATCAAATGGTCAGAATATAGTTTGGTTATAACAAAAAATAGTCCGTATTATTTAGACACTTTGGCTCAACTATATTATAAAGACGGACAAAAGCAAAAAGCAATTGAAACACAGACTTTAGCAGTAAAATATTTAAACGAGGGTGTTGACGGAGAAAGCGCCAACGAAATGAAAGAAGTGCTATCTAAAATGCAGAATGGAACTTATTAAATAAAAACTCTTATGAGTAAAAAGAAAAAGCCGATTTCTATTGAGAAATCGGCTTTTTTATATTGGAAGTCTAACTATCTAAGTTAGTCTAAAGATCTAGATTACAATCCAAATGCAGCTTTTACTTGGTCAACAAAATCAAGTTTTTCCCATGTAAACAACTCAACAGTAACTGTTTTTTCGTTTCCGCCTGGAGCAGAGAAAGTTTTAGTAACTGTTTCTGGTTTACGTCCCATGTGTCCGTAAGCAGCAGTTTCGCTATAGATTGGGTTTCTTAATTTTAAACGTTGCTCGATAAAGTAAGGACGCATATCAAAGATAGCTTCTACTTTTTTAGCGATTTCACCGTTAGTTAAGTTTACTTTAGAAGTTCCGTAAGTTTCAATGAAAATTCCCATTGGCTCAGCAACTCCAATTGCGTAAGAAACCTGAACTAAGATTTCGTCAGCAACACCAGCAGCAACTAAGTTTTTAGCGATATGACGTGTAGCATAAGCAGCACTTCTATCTACTTTACTTGGATCTTTTCCAGAGAATGCACCACCACCGTGAGCACCTTTTCCTCCGTAAGTATCTACAATAATTTTTCTTCCTGTTAAACCAGTATCTCCGTGAGGTCCTCCAATAACGAATTTTCCTGTTGGGTTAATATGATAGTTGATTTTATCGTTAAATAAATGAGCGTGCGTTGGATTTTTAGCGATAATTCTAGGAATCAAAATTTCGATAATATCTTTTTTGATTTTAGAAAGCATTGCAGCTTCTTCGTCAAAATCATCGTGTTGAGTTGAAATTACAATCGCATCAATACGAGTTGGTTTGTTATCGTCGCTGTATTCTAAAGTTACCTGAGATTTAGCATCTGGACGTAAATAAGTGATCTCTTTGTTTTCACGTCTTAAAATAGCTAACTCTTGTAATAATTTATGAGATAAATCTAATGCAAGAGGCATGTAGTTTTCAGTTTCGTTTGTAGCGTAACCAAACATCATTCCTTGGTCACCTGCACCTTGCTCTTCTGGCTTAGCTCTGTCAACACCTTGGTTAATGTCTGCAGACTGCTCGTGAATTGCAGAAAGAATTCCGCAAGAGTTTGCTTCAAACATATATTCACTTTTAGTATATCCAATTTTACGGATTACCTCACGTGCAATGTTTTGTACATCAAGATAAGTATTCGATTTTACTTCACCTGCTAAAATAACCTGACCAGTTGTAACCAATGTTTCACAAGCTACTTTTGAGTCAGCGTCAAATGCCAAAAAGTTGTCAATTAATGCGTCCGAAATTTGATCTGCAACTTTGTCTGGATGCCCTTCACTAACAGATTCTGACGTAAATAAATAAGCCATAATAATGTATTAAATTTGTATAAATTAAAATTTAGCGAGGAAAAAATAATTGCAAAAAAGGGCTAAAGGAGAGTTGCTGCTTTAGCATTTTTTAATGCCGAAATTTATCTCTCGGCAATCATAATGAACCATTTCATTATGAAGAGGTTGCAATCAGTTCAAATTTTTCCTCTGTATTCGCGTGCAAAGGTATGAAACCATTTTGATTTGCAAATTAAAGTTCAACTTTTTTTATTTTAATCCATTAAAATTTAACACAAGTATAGTAATTTGATAGGGTAATAGAAAATAATTCACTTTTTGTTTGGCTGTTTAAAAAAAAGTTCTCAACTTTGCCAAACAAAACAAGAAAGAAATGAATTTAGGTATTAAAAATATGTGCTGTATGATGTTGGAATTATCCGCAGAGCGCGCTATTGTTTAGTAACTAAGTCTACAAGATAACAATAAAACCTCTGCCCAACAGCAGAGGTTTTTTTATGAAAAAAATTAAACCATATGTGTAGAGACGCACCGCAGTGCGTCTAATAGGCAGAATTCAAATGAACTTATATCACTTATATGGTGAAATAAAAAAACAAAACAATATGAAAAATTCAGCAGCAAATAAAATGATGATGTGTTGTAAGATGCCAATGTGTATCCCGCCTTGCTGTTGCCGAAAGTGAAAGATCGAATCTTTGTTATAGTTTCAACTATAAAGCCCTTTTGGTAAGCCATCCGAAAGGGCTTTTTTTATTTCAATACTTAAAAATTAAAAATCATGAAAACACTAGATATCAATACAATCGCATACGAATACTTATTAAGAACAAATTCTGAGGAACAGAATAATTTTTTAGAAGATCAGACAATAGAATTTAATCAGGATCAATATTTACAAAATCAGAATTCTTTACTCCTTCAATTATACAATCTGGAAGAAGAAGATTTATATGTTCAGGCGCAATTCAACAATTAATTACAATATATAAAAGTATTAACAATACCTAAAAAACTAAGAAATCATGAGCACACAAAAATTTGCAACAAACGCACTTCACGCAGGACACGATGTTACTAAAAATTCAGGGACAAGAGCAGTGCCTATTTATCAGACATCATCATACGTATTTAATAATGCCGATCATGCGGCCAATTTATTTGGTCTTGCCGAAGCCGGATTTATTTATACGAGATTAAATAACCCAACCAATGATATCTTGGAACAAAGATTGGCAGCACTTGAAGGCGGAATCGGAGCGGTGGTCACGGCGTCTGGAGCATCGGCAATTTCTACAACTTTTTTAACGTTGCTAAAAGCGGGAGATCATATTGTAGCGTCAAACAGTTTGTATGGCGGAACTTATAATCTATTAAAAGTTACATTGCCAAGATTAGGAATTACGACAACATTTGTAGATCCGTCAAAACCAGAAAACTTTACTAAAGCAGCAAAAGAAAATACTAGAGCTTTTTTTGTAGAATCTCTAGGAAACCCAAAATTGGACGTTTTAGATTTGAAAGGAATTTCGGCAGAAGCCAAAGCATTTAAAGTGCCATTTATAGTAGACAATACAGTTGCGACACCTTATTTATTAAACCCAATTAAATATGGTGCCGATATTGTAATTCACTCCTTAACAAAATATATCGCTGGAAACGGAACTTCATTAGGAGGCGTTATCATTGATGCTGGAAACTTTGACTGGGCAAACGGAAAATTCCCTGAATTTACCGAACCATCTGCAGGATACCACGGATTAGTATATCACGAAGCTTTAGGAAATGCGGCTTTTATTGCAAAAGCCCGAATTGAAGGTCTGCGTGATTTTGGTTCTGCTTTGAGTCCTTTTAATGCTTTTCAGATTATTCAAGGATTAGAAACGCTGCCAATCCGAATTAAGAAACACAGCGAAAATGCTTTGGCTCTGGCTGAATGGCTAGAAAAACAAGATGAGGTGGTTTGGGTAAATTATCCAGGGCTGAAGTCTAGTAAGTATCACGATTTAGCAAATCAATATCTTCCAGAAGGGAAAAGCGGAATTATCACTTTCGGTTTAAAAGGAGGTTTTGATGCGGCGAAAAAAGTAGTAGACGAAACAAAATTGTTCTCTCTTTTGGCTAATATCGGAGATACTAAATCACTGATTATTCACCCAGCAAGCACAACGCATCAGCAATTGACAGAAGCGGAGCAAGAAGAAACAGGAGTTTCTAAAGACTTGATTCGTCTGTCTGTTGGAATTGAAGATATCGAAGATTTAATTGCAGATCTGCAAGCAGTTTTTGAAAGCGTGAAGCTTTCACAATACAGCATCAATAAAAATTAGGTTTTTTTGTTTTTTGTTTGAAAGATTGCCTTTAGCGAGTGGTTTTGCTAAAGGTAATTTTTTATGAAAAGTATCATTATAAAATTAAACCATATATGTAGAGACGCACCGCAGTGCGTCTAAATTATATACGTGGAATATATTAAATAAACCATATAAGTTATATAAGTTCATTTTTTGTAGAGACGCACCGCAGTGTGTCTAATTGTGGAAACACACAGTTATATGTCCAAAATTATACACAAAATATATTAAATGAACTTATATGACTTATATGGTTTTAAAAAAAATAAAAAATCATGTCAAAGCTTAAAATAAATATTGTCCTTTTTGGAATTGGTAATATCGGAAGCACTTTGATTAATCAGATTATCGAAAGTCAGGAGTTTTTTCTTGAAAGTAAAAATGTCGATTTTCATTTTCCAATTATAACCAATTCAACAGTCGCTTTCTTCGAAAAAGAAGGCGTAGGTTATTCGTGGGAAACCAATTTTAGACAATTGGCAGTTCCGTTTAAAGTAGAAGATATTGTCGAGTTTGCACAAGAAAATGAATTCGAAAACCTAATTGCTGTAGACGCGACGGCCAGCGACGAATTGGTAAAACACTACAATACACTAATCAAAAACGGATTTAATATTGTAGCGGTAAACAAAAAAGCCAATACACTTCCGTTAGATCTTTATAAAGAACTTCGATCGAATCTGAAAAAGTACGACAAAGAATTTCTTTACGAAACCTCTGTTGAGACTGGAATTCCAGTTTTGCGGACTTTAAGAGATTTGTATTATTCTGGAGAAAAAATCAAAAAGATTCGAGGTGTTTTTTCAGATAATCTGAGTTATGTTTTCAATCGATTTTCAATAGAAGATGTTTCATTTTCTTCCATTCTAAAAGATGCAAGTCTTTTGGGATTAATGAAATCCAACTTTAAAGAAGATTTATCTGGAAACGATACGGCAAGAAAACTTTTGATATTGGCCAGAGAAATCGGAAAAGACTTTGAACTTTCTGATATTAAGATCAAGCCATTTATAACTGAAGAACATTTGGAGAAAAACGGTGTGCTCAATAAAGAAGCTGTCGATAAATCTTTTAAGATTGCCAAAATTACTCAGGCAGAAGATCATGTGCTTCGATATGTGGGCGAATTTGATTTGGAAAAAGGAACTTTAGAAACCAAATTGATTTCCGAATCAGTCAATTCACCAATTGGACAATTAAAAGGTTCTGACACGATTTTTGAAATTTACACAAAATCTTACGGTGATATTCCAATTGTAATTCAGAGCGCGCCTCCGTGCAGGCAAGCAATTTCAAGAGGAATTATAACCGATATTCTAAAAATTGCAGAGCGAATTAGGAGTAAAGAGGCAGTCTGGCTGTAAATTTTTAATAAAAAAAAGAAAAAGGTTCTTTGATAATTTGATTTGTCAATTGGAGTCATGAAGAAAAAAAGGCTTGTTTTGTAAGTTTTTTACCTTTATTGTTTCGTTTTCGTTTTTGTAAGATGTTTTTCATCGTTAAAAAACTGATTTTTAACGATTTTTGTAATTAAATTCTTGAATTTAATTTGTGTAATAAAAAAAATATTTGCATATTTGTTATACCCAAAAACTACTAGAAATCAAATGAACTTAAAAGTCAACAAAATGTTTTGTGCCATTTCGGTTAAGACCGAGGTTGGGGTGTCTATTGCTTAAAAAAATTGTAAGAATACAATAATAATATAGTAAGAGCCTCCTAAGAAATTTTTAGGAGGCTTTTTAATTTAAAAGAAATGCAGAATTTTAAAATACAATATAAATCACAGATGAATAAATCCTTACAGATGAACAAGATGTTTACTGTCGCGCTTATTTGCGCATACGTCTGTTGATACTAAAAGCATACATGAGTGTAAAAACTTAAACCCTTTTGGTATCTAAAAATCCAAAAGGGTTTTTTTATTCCAAAAAGCGATTTAACAGAAACATAAAAGAGAAATAAAGATTATAAAACACAACTGAACTAAAACTTAATATCATGAGCAAATTGAACTACTTCGCAGAAAAAATTTCTAAATTGAAAAACAGAAGGACAAAAAATAGCAATCCGCCGCCAACAAACGAATTGGCTCACCCAAGATTCGGAATCACAGAAGAAGATAAAAGTACTGCTAAAAAAGTACCAAACTCTTTATTGTTTTTGATGTATTCAAAAGAAAATGAAACGCTTTTTATCTAAACGGAAAAGCATCATAAACTAGGTGAAAACCTGCTTAATTTTACTGGGCATTTTTGTTCGGTAAATTTTTGCGTATAATAGTTTTTGCTCATGTAAGTCGCAGAAATTTAACAAACACTTTTAGATTAAATTTGTTTGTTAAAGAAATTAGTAGTTAATTTGCACTCGTTAAGTTCATAAAAGTATTGAAATGTTATAAAGAAAGGACGAGGGATTAGACCCGATGAATCCTTAGCAACCCTTCGTTAATTCGAAGAAGGTGCTGCATTCTACCACGCCCAACGTGGAAAGATAACAATCAGAATTTTTCTAGTTTAGACTAGTTTTTTCTTTCTAATATTTCCATATACAAATCATAATACAACAGATTTGAAATTGGAAAATAGACCAAATCCCATTATAATTCAAGATTTCATCACAGAAAGTGGTGCAAATTATCATTCTATACCGTTAAGTTTTACACTGTCTGGCCAGCCGCTGCACAGTGCGCCTATTGTTTTGGTTAATCATGCCTTGACAGGAAACTCACAAGTTACTGGCGAAAATGGCTGGTGGAATGACTTAATTGGCGAAGGTAAAACTATTGACACTGCTGTTTATACCATTTTAGCCTTTGATATTCCTGGAAACGGAACAAATTCTTTTTTAATCGAAAATTATCTTGACTTTACAGCCAGAGACATTGCAAGAATCTTTATTGAGGGTGTAAAAGCCTTAAATATCGAAAAGCTTTTTGCTGTTATCGGAGGTTCTGTCGGGGGTGGAATTGCTTGGGAAATCTTAGCTCTGGCGCCAAACATTACAGAAAACCTTATTCCGATTGCGAGTGACTGGAAATCGACAGACTGGCTTATTGCAAATTGTTTTCTTCAGGAGCAGATTCTGAATAATTCTTCAAAACCAATAGAAGATGCGAGAATTCATGCCATGTTATGTTATCGTTCGCCAGAATCATTCAAAGAAAAATTCCAAAGAACCATCAATCAGGATCTTTTGATTTTTAATATCGAAAGCTGGTTGGCGCACCACGGAAAAAAACTGCAGAAAAGATTTCAGCTTTCTTCTTATAAATTAATGAATCAGTTGCTTAAAACAATTGATATTACGAGAAATAGTGAAAGTTTTGAAAACTTATTGTCAAAAACAACGGCTTCAATTCATATCATCGGAATCAATTCTGATCTGTTTTTTACAGCAAAAGAAAACGTAGAAACCTACGAAGAATTGAAGAAGTTTAAAGACAATGTTTTCTACAGCGAAATTGTCTCTGTTCACGGACATGACGCTTTTTTAATCGAGTACAAACAATTAGATCATTTACTTGCCGACATTTTTAAGGCAGAAACAATAAAAAAATAAAATGAAAGTATTAAAATTTGGAGGTAAATCATTAGCAAACGGAGAAGGACTTAACAAGGTTGTTTCTATCATTTCTGATAAAGTAAATCAAGGAGAAAAAATTGCCGTTGTAGTTTCTGCGCGTGGAAATGCGACAGACGAACTGGAATTTATCTTAAGCATTGCGGCTAAAAATGGCAGCTATAAAGAATTATTAGAGAATTTTAAAAAATATCAAATATCAGATTACCCACAAGTTGATTTATCTGAAGAGTTCAATATTTTAGATAAACTTTTTGAAGGAGTAAGCTTAATTGGCGATTACAGCAAAAAAATTAAAGATCAGATTTTGTCAAAAGGAGAATTGCTTTCGGCTAAATTATTGACAGCTATTTTATTGGAAAAAGGAATTCCAGCCAATTTCGTAGATACAAGAGATTTGCTGAAAACAGATTCTAAATTTGGTGATGCACAGCCTTTAGAGCAGCTTTCGAAGAAAAACGTAATCAATTATTTTAAAGAACATAACGGAGAAACGGTTAATATAGTTACAGGTTTCATTGGATCTAATAACAACAACGACACAACTACTTTAGGTAGAAATGGCAGTAACTATACCGCTTCGTTAATCGCCAATTATTTAAATGCAGAAGAATTACAAAACTTCACGCACGTAGACGGAATCTACACCGCAAATCCTGATTTGGTTGCCGATGCTAAGAAAATAGAATATTTATCATTCAATGAAGCAAATGAGCTGGCAAATTTCGGCGCAACGATTCTTCATGCTAAAACGATTATTCCTTTGTTAGAAAAGAATATTCCGTTACGAATTTTAAATACATTCAACCACGAAAATAGAGGAACTTTAATCACTTCAGATTCTTCTAAAGAAGGAATTAAAACACTTTCTGTTTTAGAAAATGTTTCTCTTGTAAATCTTGAAGGACGCGGATTACTTGGAAAAGCTGGGGTTGATGCCCGAATTTTTAAAGTAATGGGCGATCACAATATCAGTGTAAGTATCATTTCGCAAGGTTCTTCAGAAAGAGGAATCGGATTGGTGGTTGCAACTGATAAAGCAACAACTGCAGTTGTAGAGTTAGAAAAAGAATTTGAAAATGACTTTTATTCTAAAGATGTTAATCAGATTACGGTTACAGACAATGTATCGGTAATTTCGATTATTGGTCAGGATTTGAGTACTTTCCACAAGCCGTATACAGCTTTAATCAAAAACAAAATTGTTCCGATTTTATTCAACAACACAGTTACGGGTAAAAACGTGAGTTTGGTTGTTAAAAAAGAAGAATTAAACAAAGCATTAAACGTAATTCACGGAGAGATTTTTGGTGTTTCTAAAAAGATCAACATCGCGATTTTCGGTCACGGATTAGTTGGAGGAACTTTGATTAATCAGATTTTAGAATCGGCTTCTGCAATTGAAAAACGTAAAGATATTAAGCTGAATGTTTTCGCTATAGCGAATTCTAAAAAACTGCTTTTGAATAAATATGGCGTTACCAACAATTGGAAAAACGATATTGACACAAAAGGTGAAGCTTATACGATAAAAGATATTATCGCTTACGCGAATGAGCATCATTTAGAAAACTTAATTGCAATTGATAACACGGCAAGTGCAGCTTTTGTAGAAAATTATATTCCGCTTGTAGAAAGCAGTTTCGATTTGATTTCTTCTAATAAAGTGGCTAATACATTAAGCTATGGTTTTTATAAAGAACTGAGAAAAGCTTTGGCTGAAAACCAGAAGAATTATTTATACGAAACCAATGTTGGTGCAGGTTTGCCATTAATTGATACCATTAAATTATTACACCTTTCAGGAGAAAATATCACAAAAATTAAAGGAGTTTTCTCAGGAACATTAAGTTATTTATTTAATAATTTCTCTGCAAAAGATGCGCCTTTCAGCGAAATCTTGCAGGAAGCAATTGATAACGGGTATACAGAACCAGATCCGCGTGAGGATTTATGCGGAAATGATGTGGGAAGAAAATTATTGATTTTGGCTAGAGAATTGGATTTGCAAAATGAATTTGAAGAAATCTCAATTCAAAACCTAATTCCAGATCACTTGCGTGAAGGAAGTGCAGCCGATTTCTTGACGAAATTGAAAGAATTTGATCCAATTTATGCTAAAATAAAAGCAGAACAGCAGCCAAATCATGTTTTAAGATACATTGGTGAATTGTCTGGAGATTTGCAGAATGACAAAGGAAATCTAGAAGTAAAATTAGTTTCAGTTCCTTCAGACACTGCACTGGGCGGATTAAAAGGTTCTGATTCTTTCTTCGAAATTTACACAGAATCGTACGGAGATCGTCCGATCGTTATTCAAGGAGCCGGTGCGGGTTCTGCGGTAACCGCAAGAGGAGTTTTCGGAGATATTTTGAGATTGTCTGATAAAGGGTAATTTGATTTTAGATTTTAGAGGGTAGATTTTAGATTATTTTCTCTCTAGACTCGATCCAGTTTATCATTGCGAGGAACGAAGCAATCACATTTGCAAAATTAAGCTTTGTGTAATTGTTAGTGAGGTTGCTTCGTTCCTCGTAATGACAAAACATAAAAATAAACAACAAAACAAAAAAAATAACAACACAATGAAAGTAACCTTAAACAGAGTAAACGACGCATTTCATTTTAAAGTAAAAAATGAACGCGGACACGTAGTTGACGTTGACAGCAGAGCCGAATTTGGCGGAAGCGATTTAGGCGCAAGTCCAATGGAATTAGTATTAATGGGAGTTGCAGGCTGCAGCGCTATCGATATGATTTCAATCTTGAAAAAACAGCGTCAGGAAATTACTTCTTTTAACGCTGAGGTTGAAGGTACACGTGTGCAAATTGAAGAGGCAAAACCTTTTAAAGAAATCGATGTGGTTTTTTATTTAGAAGGAGAAATCAATCCAGAAAAAGCAAAAAAAGCGGCACAGCTTTCTTTCGAGAAATACTGTTCTGTTGCTAAAACAGTTGAGCCAACAGCAACAATTAAATATAAAGTGGTTTTAAACAACGAAGAATTAAGTTAATTAGAGAATTAGTCAATTTGATAATTAGATAATTCTTTTAGGACTTATTAAAAATTCACATTCAGCCTTTGTGAACCTTCGTGTTTCGCTTTGTGAATCTTTGTGAAATTTACAAGAAAACGAATTCGTGCAAATCTGTGCAATTCGTGTTAAAAATAAAATAACAACACAATGAATATAGAAGATCTTGGTTTTGAAACACAAGCCATCAGAACACATTTAGAAAAAACACAATTTCAGGAACATTCAACTCCTTTGTACTTATCATCAAGCTTTATATTTGAAGATGCAGAGGATATGAGAGCTTCTTTTACAGAAGAAAAAGTTCGTAATATTTATTCTCGTTTTAGCAATCCAAACACAACAGAATTTGTAGATAAAGTTTGTGCGATGGAAGGCGCCGAAGCGGGTTACGCTTTTGCAACCGGAATGGCTGCAATCTATTCGACTTTTGCAGCTTTATTAGAATCTGGAGATCATATTGTTTCTGCAGGAAGTGTTTTTGGTTCGACTCACGCTTTGTTTATGACCTATTTTCCAAAATGGAAAATCGAAACTTCGTATTTTGATATCAATAAACCAGAAACAATTGAGAGTTTTATTAAGCCAAATACTAAAATCTTATATGCTGAAACGCCTACAAATCCAGGTGTAGATGTAATTGATTTGGAACTTTTGGGGCAAATTGCAAAAAAGCACAATTTGATTTTAATAATTGACAACTGTTTTGCAACGCCTTACATTCAGCAGCCTATTAAATACGGTGCGCATATCGTAGTGCATTCTGCAACAAAATTAATGGACGGTCAAGGTCGTGTTTTAGGAGGAGTTGCAGTTGGAGACGCAGAGCTGATTCGTCAAATCTATTTGTTTTCAAGAAATACAGGGCCGGCAATGTCGCCATTTAATGCATGGGTGTTGTCAAAAAGTTTAGAAACTTTGGCTGTTCGTGTGGATAGACATTGCGAAAATGCTTTAAAAGTAGCCGAGTTTTTAGAGAGTCATCCAAATGTAAACAGTGTAAAATATCCTTTTTTAAAATCGCATCCAAAATATGAAATTGCCAAAAAGCAAATGCGTTCAGGTGGTAACATTATTGCGATTGAAATTAAAGGCGGCCTGGAAGCAGGAAGAAAATTTTTGAACAAGATTAAATTATGTTCGCTTTCTGCTAATATTGGCGATGTAAAAACGATTGTAACGCATCCTGCATCAACAACACACAGCAAATTATCTGAAGAAGATCAATTAGCAGTTGGAATCACGCAAGGTTTGGTTCGTGTTTCTGTTGGTTTAGAAACGGTAGAAGATGTAATTGCAGATTTGAAGCAAGCATTGGATTAACTATAATATTATATAAAATTTTGAAAGGGCTATTTAATAGCCCTTTTTTAGTATATTAACTTTTCAATAAAATGTAAATTATGTCAAAGCCAAGATTGCTTTTACTGTCAGATTTATTTGGAGGCAATCCGGAATGGATTCAATACTATATCAAAATTTTAGAATCTAAATATGACATCCGATATTACAATGTTTTAAAATTAGCTCAGATTGATTCATCAAATAATGAAGAGGAAATTCATAATCAATTTGTAAATGGAGGAATTGAAAAAGCAGTAAATAGTTTATTAAGTTTTGAAAAAGAAGAAGTAATTGTTTTAGGTTTTAGTATTGGAGGAACAATTGCGTGGAAAGCTTCTCTAAAAGGATTAAAAACTAAACAATTAGTTGCTGTTTCTTCGACAAGATTGCGTTTTGAAACTGAAGTTCCAAATTGTGAAATAAGATTATATTTTGGGGATAGAGATTTAAATGTTCCAAATCATAGTTGGTTTTGGGATTTGAAAATTTCAAATCAGATTATTGAAAATCAGGATCATCTTTTGTATCAAGAAAAAGAAAACGCTTTTCTAATTTGCAGTAATTTTTTATAATTAATTCTGCAAAAGATATACTTTTGTTTCAGACAGAAAATTTTTAATATAAACAAATTTATGAGTGGTCGAACTTACATTCTTGATAAAAAGTTGCTTGCTTCAGACAGAAAGCGTTTTGAAAGTGGTATTGTTGATTTTATCTTTGTTTTTATTTCAATTTTTGTTTCTAGTCTTATTATTGTAATAATCGGGAATATCTTTAATTGGGATATATACTCTGTTTGGGGAAGATTTGTTACCAATTCCCCTTACTTGGCATTATTTACTTTTTTAATGCTTAATTATTTGTTTATGGAATCTTTTTTTGGAGCGACCATGGGCAAATTTGCTACAGGTATTGTAGTTGTTACAGAAAGTGGTGTGAAACCAAATTTAGGTAAGATCATTATTAGAACGTTATGCCGTTTGATTCCTTTTGATATAGTGTCATTTTTAGGTAAATCTGGTAAATTTTGGCATGACTCTTTTTCTAAAACTTATGTTGTCAACAGAAAAGGTTTAGAATCAGATCTGGAAATTTTTTATTCTGTAGATTTGATTGGAGAAAAAGAATTAATCTGATAGGTTTAGTAGAATTTAACTTTCTTCTTATGTGAAAGTTCAAACAAAAAGCATACTTTTGTTTTCTAATAAAATTTAGAGTGATGATAACAGTGTAATCTAAAATCTACATTCTAAAATCTAAAATCTAGTACGTGCTTTCAAAGAAAACAAAATACGGAATTAAAGCTTTAACTTATTTAGCGAGACGTGAAAATAACGAACCGGTACAAATTGCAGAAATTGCAAAAAGCGAACATATTTCGATTAAATTTTTAGAAAGTATTTTGCTTCTTCTAAGAAATTCTGGATTTCTTGGAGCAAAAAAAGGAAAAGGCGGCGGTTACTACTTAATAAAAGATCCGAAAGATATCAGCATGGCAAAAGTCTACCGTATTTTGGAAGGTCCAATTGCACTTTTACCTTGTGCCAGCCATAATTTCTACGAAAGATGTGACGATTGCGACGACGAAACAACCTGTGCGGCACGTCGATTAATGACTGAAGTACGCGACAATACACTTAAAATATTAGAAAGCAATTCTCTTGCAGATATCGCTTTTTAATTTTTTTTAAACCATATAAGTTTATTTGATTTGTCCTGCAAGGTTTCCAAAACCTTGTAGGTATTCAATCATATTTTCCTAAAAATTACACCTACAAGGTTTTGGAAACCTTGCAGGAGCGCGCCGAAGCTAAATTGAACTTATATAACTTATATGTTTAAAAAACCTTAAAATATCAGTTTGTAGCCTGCAAGGAAAAGCATTACTGCAATAGCATTTCTAAGAAACTGATCAGGCACTTTTCCGCTAAGCATACTTCCCATATAGATTCCTGGAAGTGATCCCATTAATAACTGACCGAGTAATCCTAAATCTAAATTTCCCATAGAAGCATGACCGATTCCCGCAACTAGAGTTAACGGAACCGCGTGTGCGATTTCAGTTCCTACTAATTTAGGAGTTGGCAGCAAAGGATAAAGGAAAAATAATGTCACGGTTCCTAATGCTCCCGCGCCAATTGAAGTTAAAGTTACTGTTGCTCCAAGCAAAACTCCAATTCCAATAGTTAGCATATTTTGAGTTGTACTTTCACTATGAAATTTATCACCAGCGTGCTTCTGAGAAAACTTCATTAATTTTTGCTTGAAAATAATCGCAACAGAAGTAAATAATAATGCCCAGCCTAAACTTTGTTTGATAACACGATTGATGGTTTCAATATCTGTTTTGATGCTATGCAATATCCATAAGGTAAGCAAAGCAGCGGGAACGCTTCCTAAAGTAAGCCATCCTGTAATTTTCCAGTTGATATTGCCTTTTTTGTTGTGAACAAAAATTCCACCAGCTTTAGTAAAAGCAGCGTAAAGTAAATCGGTTCCTACTGCTGTTGTGGGAGGTATATTAAAGTATAATAAAATAGGAGTCATTAAAGAGCCACCTCCAACGCCTGTTAACCCTACAATAAAACCAACCACTAAACCTGCAATGACAAGACCAATCTGAAAATCCATGAAAAAATATTTGCCGCTAAAATAATAACATTTTTATAATTATCCTATAGATTTGGTAGAGATTAAATGTGTATTTTTGTAAATCACAAAAATAGGGTGTGCTGTTAAAATAAGACGAAGCAATACAATATTTGTTAAATTAATTACTAATTCCTTTTTAAATGTCTGTTATCTTGGTTTATAAGGTGATAGCTAATGCAAAAAAGTAAATATATTATTTTGATATTTCGAAATATGTAGTACATTTGCAAAGTAATCTACTAAGCCGATAGGGTAATGGATTTTTAAGAACAAAACAAATTCTTAAAATATGGAAAATGAACTTAAGTTAGACAACACGACGGTAAAGTCAGATGCTTTATCAAAAGAAAAATTATGGATTGCGATTCCTGTAATTTTGTTGTTAGGTTTGGTAGCTACATTAATTTATAATCATCACGCTGAATTTTCATGGGATGGTTTTGTTCAGGGATTTGATGAAAGTCTTTTAGCGTTCTTTTTAATTGGTGTTTTTGCTCAATTGGTAGACGGAGCTTTAGGAATGGGATATGGAGCAACTGCAACATCATTTCTTTTGGCTTATGGAGTTCCGCCAGTTGTAAGCAGTACGGCGGTTCACGTTTCAGAAATGTTTACCACTGGAGCGTCGGCACTTTCGCATCACCGTTTTGGAAACATCAACAAAAAACTGGTAAAACATTTATTGATTCCAGGAGTTTTAGGTTCGATTACCGGAGCTTATTTATTGTCAGATGTAATTGATGGCGATATTATTAAGCCTTTCATTGCAGTTTATATGATTGTTTTGGCTGTAATTATCATCAAAAAAGCGTTGAAGAAAAATGTTGAAAAAAAGAAAACCAAAAAACTAGGCGTTTTAGCTGTTTTTGGAGGTTTTATGGATTCAGTTGGCGGCGGAGGCTGGGGACCAATTGTGACTTCAACTTTATTAGGAAGAGGAAGAAATCCGAAATATACTATTGGTTCGGTTAATGCAGCTGAGTTTGCGATTTCGTTTGCAAGTGGAATCACTTTCATGCTTTTTGGAGGAATCCACGGATGGCAGGTAATTATCGGGCTGATTTTAGGAGGCGTAATTGCAGCACCGATTGCAGCATTTTTAGTAAATAAAATTAAAAGAAAACCAATGATGGTTGCGGTTGGGATTCTAATTATATTATTGAGTTTAAAAACATTATCTAAATTATTTTAAAGAATAATTTTAGAAAGGAGAGATTATGAGTGCGAGTATTGTACAAGAATTATTAGAAAAAACTGCAGCTCTTTCGCTTGACGAAACCTTAGTTTTTTTAGCAAATGAGTTTCCGGGAAAAGTAATTTTTTCGACTTCTTTTGGTCAGGAAGATCAGGTAATTACCGATTTCATTGCAAAAAGTAACACTGATATTACCGTGTTTACTTTAGATACCGGAAGATTATTTCAGGAAACGTATGATGTTTTTCATAAAACATTAAAAAAATACAAAAGACCAATCGAAGTCTTTTTCCCAGAAGCGGCATCAGTAGAAAATCTGCTTCAGACAAAAGGACCGAATAGTTTTTACGATTCGGTTGAAAATAGAAAAGAATGCTGTTTCATTCGAAAAGTGGTTCCGTTAAGAAAAGCTTTGGCAGGGAATTCAGTTTGGATTACAGGTTTAAGAGCCGAACAATCAGAAAACAGAAGCGATTTGCATTTATTTGAATACGACGGAGGTTTCGAAATCATCAAATTCAATCCATTGCTAAAATGGACTTTAGAAGAAGTTGAAACCTATCTTTCAGAAAATAATGTTCCGCAAAATGCTTTACACAAACAAGGTTTCGTAAGTATCGGATGTGCGCCTTGTACAAGGGCAATTTTTCCAGGAGAAGATATCAGAGCCGGAAGATGGTGGTGGGAGTCAAGCCATAAAGAGTGCGGTTTACATGGTGCAAAAAAAGAGTAACTGCAGAGAGAATAGAAAATAGAATAAAGAGAATAGAATTAAGTATTAAGAAAACCTACTCTATTTAAAGTTCCGGAGGAACGATCCATATTGTAGCGCCGGATTTTAATCCGGGGAGACGTCAAAGAAATCGCAAAAACGGATTTTATTCCGTTGAATAATTAATAAGAATAGAATAACGAGTTTAAGATTCCAGCAACTTGAAACCTTAAACTTGAAACAAAAAAATAACAACAATAATGAGTTCAGTATTAAAAACAAACGCTTTAGAGAGTGAAGCGATATACATTTTCAGAGAAGTAATTTCACAGTTTGACAAACCGGTTTTACTTTTCTCAGGAGGAAAAGATTCTATTACATTGGTGCGTTTAGCGCAAAAAGCATTTTTCCCTGCTAAAATTCCGTTTCCTCTATTACACGTTGATACGGGACACAATTTCCCTGAAACAATTGCTTTCAGAGATAAATTGGTAGAAGAATTAGGTTTAGAGTTGATCGTTCGTAATGTTCAGGATGCTATTGATGAAGGAAAAGTGGTGGAAGAAACTGGAAAATATTCAAGCCGTAACAGCTTACAGACTACAACACTTTTAGATGCCATTGAAGAATTCAAATTTGATGCTTGTATTGGTGGTGCGCGTCGTGATGAAGAAAAAGCAAGAGCTAAAGAACGTATTTTCTCTGTTCGTGATGATTTTGGACAGTGGGACGAAAAAAATCAGAGACCTGAGTTGTTTGATATTTTGAATGGAAAAATCGAAAACGGTCAAAACGTTCGTGTTTTCCCAATTTCAAACTGGACAGAATTAGATGTTTGGAGTTATATCGAAAAAGAAAAAATCGAGATTCCGTCAATCTATTTCTCACATAAAAGAAAAGTTTTTTTGAGAGACGGTTTAATCTGGTCGCATTCTCCTTTTGTGTACCAAGAAGAAGACGAACAAATCGAAGAAAGAATTGTTCGTTTTAGAACCGTTGGAGATATGAGTTGTACAGCAGCTGTTGAGTCTTACGCAGCAACAATCGAAGAAGTTGTGGGTGAAATAAGAAGTTCAACCATTTCTGAAAGAGGAGCCAGAATCGACGACAAACGTTCTGAAGCTGCAATGGAGAAAAGAAAACAACAAGGATACTTTTAATTCAATTAAAAATTTAGAATTAAAAATTAAAAATTTCAAAAAAAACTAAGATTTAAAATTTTGTGTAAGTGTTCCAATAACTTGAAACATTAAACTTGAAACAAAATTTTTAAACCTGAAACAAAATATTACAGAATGGACGTTTTAAAAATAGCAACAGCAGGAAGTGTAGATGACGGAAAAAGTACTTTGATCGGAAGATTATTGTACGATACAAAATCATTGACAACAGATAAAATTGAAGCAATCGAGAAAAGCAGTAAACAAAAAGGATACGATTATCTTGACTTTTCGCTTGCAACAGACGGATTGGTAGCAGAAAGAGAGCAAGGAATTACGATTGACGTTGCACACATTTATTTTTCTACAGCAAAGAAAAGTTACATCATTGCCGATACTCCAGGTCACGTAGAATATACAAGAAACATGGTTACAGGAGCTTCAACTTCTCAGGTTTCTATCATTTTGATTGATGCTAGAAAAGGAGTTATCGAGCAAACTTACCGTCACTTTTTTATCAATAATTTATTGAGAGTAAAAGAAGTAATCGTTGCCATCAACAAAATGGACTTAGTAGATTATTCTGAAGAAGTTTTCAATAAAATCAAAGCCGATTTCGAAGCATTAAATGCAAAAAGTACGTATAAAGAACAAAACGTAAGTTACATTCCATTAAGTGCAATCAACGGAGGAAACGTTGTGGACAAATCGGAAAATATGCTTTGGTATGACGGACAAACTGTTTTAGAACATTTAGAAGGATTGCATTCTCATGATGTTTACGAAGCAGGAAAAGCACGTTTCCCAGTTCAGACGGTTATTCGTCCAAAAACTGACGAATACCACGATTTTAGAGGATACGCAGGAAAATTATACGGAAACTCAATTAAAGTTGGAGATGCTGTAACAGTTCTTCCTTCATTAACAGAATCAAAAGTTTCTAAAATTCACTTTTTCGATAAATCATTTGATGAAGCTACAGCAGGTTCTTCAGTTACAATCGAATTAGAAAATGATATCAATGTAACGAGAGGTGATATGATTGTAAAATCATCTGAACTTCCAAAAATTGAAAAAGATATTACAACAACGATCTGTTGGATGGACAGTAAAAAACTGGTTGCAGGAACAAAATATTTAGTTCAGCATAACACAAACAGAGTTTTAGCAAAAGTAGAAAGCATTAAAAATACAATTGCAACAGATTATTCTGGAACGACTGAAGCTTCACAATTAGCAATAAACGAGATTGGAGAAGTAACAATCAAATTAAGCAAACCATTGTATTTTGATTCTTATAACGAAAATAAATCAAACGGCGCTTTTATCTTAATTGATACCGCTACCAATACCACAGCAGGAGTTGGATTTATTAAATAGTTGATGGTTTATGGTTTTTTAGAAACCAACAATAAACGACCAACAATAAACCAAAAACAAGAAAGAAATGGAAAGTTTTAGAACAGAAATAGAAAATCCGGTAGTTCAGAAGGAGATTATCGAATTAGAAAAAAAGATTCACTTATTCCGCGGAGGAAAAATTGATGATGAGCGTTTTCGTAGTCTTCGTTTAGCACGTGGAATTTACGGTCAGCGTCAGGAAGGCGTTCAGATGATTCGTATCAAATTGCCTTATGGTAAAGTGACCAGCGAGCAATTGAGAAGAATTACTGAAGTATCAGATAAATATTCTACAGGACGTCTGCATATTACAACTCGTCAGGATATTCAGATTCACTATGTGAGCTTAGACAGAACGCCTGAACTTTGGTCAGAGTTAGCAAAAGATGATATCACTTTGCGTGAAGCTTGTGGTAATACTGTTAGAAATATTACAGGAAGCGAATTAGCTGGTGTAGACGTAAACGAACCATTTGATGTTTCGCCTTATGCACACGGTTTGTTTCAATACCTTTTAAGAAACCCAATCTGTCAGGAAATGGGACGTAAATTTAAAATTTCGTTCTCTTCTTCAGACGAAGATACAGCGTTGAGTTATTTACACGATTTAGGATTTATTCCAAAAATTAAAGATGGACAAAAAGGATTTAAAGTAGTTTTTGGTGGAGGTTTAGGATCTCAACCTGCACATGCAGAATTACTTTCGGAATTTATTCCAGTAAACGAAATCATTCCAACAGCAGAAGGAATCATCAGAATTTTTGATCGTTATGGAGAACGTGCAAAAAGAATGAAAGCACGTATGAAATTCTTAATCAAAGAAATGGGGAAAGATGCTTTCCTTGATTTGGTTGAAAAAGAGAAAAAAGCAATCGCTTTTGAAACATACGAAATCGACACAACTGCTTTTGACGGACCAATTCCAGAACCTGTTTTAGAAGTGCCACAAGTTACAATCGAAGATACAGCAGCTTATGAAGCTTGGAAAAAATCAAATGTAATTGCACAAAAACAAGAAGGATATTATGCTATCGGAATCAAAGTTTTATTAGGAGATTTTTATACTGATAAA
Organism: Flavobacterium sp. 38; assembly: GCF_057799715.1. Lineage (NCBI taxonomy): Bacteria > Pseudomonadati > Bacteroidota > Flavobacteriia > Flavobacteriales > Flavobacteriaceae > Flavobacterium > Flavobacterium sp. 38. The sequence goes on from NZ_JBYNWZ010000001.1 coordinate 1,149,006, forward strand.
GCGAGATTATTAGCAGATTTAATTAAAAATTACGCAGCAAACGAATTACGTTTTTCATTGCGTCAAAATATTGTAATACGTCACGTAAAAGAAGAGAATTTACCATTCTTTTATCAAGAATTAGCCAAATTAGACTTTGTTCATTTAGGATATAATTCAGTTGGAGATATTACGGCATGTCCTGGTACAGATACTTGCAACTTGGGGATTGCGAGCAGTACGGGTATTGCCGAAGAATTAGAAAGAGTTTTAAGTGCAGAATATCCTCAATATTTAAACAACCGCGAAATCGAAATCAAAATTTCGGGCTGTATGAATGCTTGCGGACAACATAATATGTCTGCAATCGGATTTCAAGGAATGTCTATCAACTCAGGAAAATTAGTTGCACCAGCGCTACAAGTTTTATTGGGTGGAGGAAGATTAGGAAACGGAGAAGGACGTTTTGCTGATAAAGTAATTAAAATTCCAAGCCGTAGAGGACCAGAAGCTTTGCGTACGATCTTAAATGATTTTGACGCTAACGCAAATGGAGAAAAATTCCTGAACTATTACGATGCAAAAGGAGAGAAATACTTCTACGAAATCTTAAAACCATTATCTGATGTAACCAATTTAACAGAAGCTGATTTTGTAGATTGGGGTAATGCGGATAATTATGTAAAAGCAGTTGGAGTTGGAGAATGTGCAGGTGTTGTGATCGATTTAGTGGCGACTTTATTGTTAGAAGCCAAAGAAAAAATCACTTTTGCACAAGAAGCTTTCGACAGCCAAAAATGGTCAGATGCAATTTATCACGCTTATGCAGGATTTGTAAACGGTGCAAAAGCATTGTTATTGGCAGAAAACCAAAAAACAAATCACCATGCAGGAATCGTTGATTTGTTTGACACTGTTTTTATTAATACAAATAAAATCGAATTGAATTCAACTTTTAAAGACTTGGTTTACCAAATCAATAAAAACGAACCATCTGAAGCTTTCGCTAAAGATTACATTGCTCAGGCAATAGTTTTCTTTGATAAAATCGAAACTTTCAGAGCACAAGAATTAGCAAATGCATAATATAAAACCGAAAGTAACTTTAGTCGGTGCAGGTCCGGGCGATCCCGATTTACTGACGCTGAAAGCTGTAAAGGCACTGGCTGAAGCTAATGTGGTTTTATACGATGCCTTAGCCAACGAAGAAATTCTGAATTACGCGCCTAAAAATGCCATCAGAATTTTTGTTGGAAAAAGAATCGGAAATCATGCTTACACGCAAGATCAAATCAATCAATTGATTGTTGATAATGCATTGACGTATGGAAATGTAGTCCGACTAAAAGGCGGTGACCCATTTATTTTTGGAAGAGGAAGCGAAGAAGTGGAATTTGCAGAAAGTTTCGGAATTGAAACAATTGTTATTCCAGGAATTTCATCTGTAATCGCAGTTCCCGCAAGTCAGGGAATTTCAATTACAAAAAGAGGCGTTTCAGAAAGCTTTTGGGCCATTACAGGTACAACATCTGACAGAAAATTATCTTCAGATGTAGCTTTGGCCGCGCAATCTTCAGCAACCGTTGTAATCTTAATGGGAATGCATAAACTGCCTCAGATTATCGATTTGTTTCAAAAAGAAAATAAAGGAAATCTGCCCGTTGCCATTATCCAAAACGGAACTACAGATGAAGAAAAAGTCGGCGTAGGAAAAGTCGATTCGATTTTGGAGATCGTAAAAGAAAAAGAACTAGGTTCTCCAGCAATTATCGTTTTAGGCGAGGTTGTTCGCGAAAGCACTAAATTAAAAGGATTTTACGAAGAATTTTGTCAAAAAAAAGAGTTAGATAAAATGTTCCGTCAGAACCAATTCGTTGGTAAAAAATGATTGATTGAATAAAATCATCTAATTTTGATTAGATGAAAATAAATTAAAATGGAACAAAACGAATTATATCCAATATTTCTAAAGCTTCACAATTTAAATGCGCTAATTGTAGGCGGTGGAAATGTAGGTCTGGAAAAGCTTTCTTTCTTGCTGAAATCAAGTCCGAATGCAAATGTTGAGGTAGTAGCAAAAGAATTTCATTTAGAAATAAAAGTTCTCGCAGAGCAGCATCCTTCGATAAAATTGACAAAATCGAAGTTTAAAAAGAAAATGCTCAAAAAGCGCCACATGGTAATTGCTTGTACAGACAATCTTGAAGTAAATAAAAGAGTGTACGACTTGGCCAGAAAGCGTTATTTGATTTGCAATATTGCCGACACACCAGATTTATGCGATTATTATTTGGGCGGAATCGTAACAAAAGGAAATGTAAAAATTGCCATTTCGACCAACGGAAAATCACCTACAACAGCCAAAAGGCTTCGTGAGTTTTTCGAAGAAGTAATTCCGGAAGACATCAATCAAATGGTTGAGAACCTGAACGAATACCGAAAAACGCTCAAAGGTAATTTTGAAGAGAAGGTTAAACGAATGAATGAGATCACTTCTTCATTAAAAAATAAAGAATAAAAAAAGTTCCAGAGGAACGACCAATTTTGTAGCCTCGGGTTTTAACCCGAGGATGCGAAGGAACGGACAATTTTGTATCGTCGGGTTTTAACCCGATGTAAAAGGTCATTAAAATAGAGAGTAAAAAGGTTTCGGAAAGAAATAAATGATAAAAATCATTGAAAGTACAAGGATTTATTCGTTTCTTTGCGTTATTAAGAATGATTATAAACAACACCATAATGATTAAAACAGATATACTTATAATTGGAGCAGGACCAACAGGTTTATTTGCCGTTTTCGAGGCAGGATTATTAAAATTGAAATGTCACATCTTAGATGCTTTACCGCAAGCAGGAGGACAGCTTTCAGAATTATATCCTAAGAAGCCAATTTATGATATTCCTGGATTCCCAGAAGTTTTAGCTGGAGACCTAATCGACGGACTAATGGAGCAAATCAAACAATTTGAGCCAGGTTTTACTTTAGGAGAGCGTGCAGAAACAATCGAAAAACAAGAAGACGGAACTTTTATCGTAACGTCTAATAAAGGAACTAAATTCCACGCGCCAGTTATCGCTATCGCAGGAGGTTTAGGAAGTTTTGAGCCTCGTAAGCCGCTTATTGAAGATATCGAGTTTTATGAAGATAAAGGAGTAAAATACTTCATCAAAAATCCTGAGAAATTTAGAGATAAAAGAGTTGTTATTGCAGGAGGAGGAGATTCAGCATTAGACTGGTCAATTTTCTTAGCAAACGTAGCTTCAGAAGTAACTTTAATTCACAGAAGAAATGAATTTAGAGGAGCTTTAGATTCTGTAGAAAAAGTACAGGAATTAAAATCAGCTGGAAAAATAAAATTAATTACTCCGGCAGAAGTAATCGGAATCAACGGTGCAGAGCACGTAGAATCTCTAGATATTGAAGAAAACGGAGCACACCGTAAAATAGATTGTGACTATTTCATTCCACTTTTCGGATTAACACCAAAATTAGGTCCAATTGGAGACTGGGGATTAGAAATCGAGAAAAATGCGATTAAAGTAAACAATGCTTTAGATTACCAAACAAATATTCCAGGAATCTTCGCTATTGGAGATATCAATACGTATCCAGGAAAATTAAAATTAATCCTTTGCGGATTCCACGAAGCAACATTAATGTGTCAAGCAGCGTATGGAATCATCAATCCAGGTAAAAAATACGTATTGAAATATACAACAGTTTCTGGAGTAGACGGTTTCGATGGAACACGTAAAGAAGCGCCAAAAGCGGTTGTGAAAGCAATCGTATAAGCTTCTAAGGTGCTGAGATACTAAGCTACTAAGGTTTTTATATAGCAAGCCCAAACTTTTAAAGTTTGGGCTTTTTTTATTAAACGAAATTTTAACTCAGGAGCTTAGCAACTTAGAACCTTAGTAGCTAAAAAAAACTTATCTTTGTGTTTATATAAATTTTGATTATCATGAATTTAGAAGCTAGAAAGTATCAATTTATCCAAAAGTTGGTTAAGGTAGAAGATGAAAGTGTATTGGAAAAACTAGAATTGGTATTGAAGGCAAATCAAAACGATTGGTTTGACGATTTATCCAAATCAGAACAAGATGAAATCCAATTAGGAATAGAACAAGCTGATAAAGGAGAATTAACTAGCCACGAAGACGTGATGAAAAGATTCTCAAAATGGCATTAAAAATTTTATGGACAGCTCAAGCCATAAAAGGTTTTGACAAAGTTGTTGATTACTTAGAAGCAAAATGGACAGCTAGAGAAATTTTGAATCTTGAAAATAATATTCAACAAGTTGTTAATCAGATTAAAATTAATCCCGAACAATTTCCAAAATCTCTCAAGAAAAAATCATTACACAAAGCAATTATAGATAAAAATAATTATTTGGTTTACAGAGTGATTCAAGAAAGTGAAACCGTAGAGATTATTAATTTTAGAGGAACAAAGCAGAAACCTAAACACTAAAAGTAAGAAAATATAGTTAAGCCCAAACTTTTTAAAAGTTGGGGCTTTTTTTATTTATCATTTTGTAGAATCCCAGAGGGATGACATATTTATAGAACAGAAATGGATACCCATTAGATAGCTCCAGCGGAGCGATATTATCTAAATAATGTGTCGCTCCGCTGGAGCTTTTATCGGATGGTTAAAATATTTTCTATAAATATTATTCTCTTCAAGAGCATATATTAAACAATCAAATTCAAACATTGCCCACGGTTTCAACAGTGGGTACGCAATGCAAATCACGCTACGTAAATTAAACACGTTTCCCACGGTTGAAACCGTGGGCAATGTTCTAAAATCTTTGTGTTTGCAAAACTAAATAAATCAAAATATAGATTTTTCACCTTAGTCCCTTAGAACCTTAGCGCCTCAGAAGCTTAAAAAAACATCACATTAACTTAATCTTATTTCCTTTGACCCGACATAATGAGATGCTAGCTTTGCATTGTAAAATAATATTTTGAAGAATCAATATAAAGTGCTAACTTTAAGAATGTATTAAAAATTATCTACTATGAGCAAATGGGATGAAGAAACACTACTCGAAGAAAAGTCCAAAAATGACAACGAAATGAAAATGACAGATAATGAATTTACAGATCATCAAGAAGTCATGGACACATTTCTTAATTGGGACAGAAGTTTTTAAAAAGCTTTCTGATAAAAGAACAACACGCTCAAATTTATTGAGTCGACAGCAAAAAAATAGACAAAAGCTCAAACTTTATTTATAAGTTTGAGCTTTTCGTTTTTAACCTTTGAACCTTGGTAGCTTAGCAACTTACTCGCTTTGCAAAAAAACTTAGAACCTCAGAACCTTAGCAGCTCAGAATCTTAAAAAAAACTTGCAATTACCGCCTTTATGTCGTTACTTTGCAGCGTTCATAATTTTATTGAAAGTTATCACGAAAGGCGGAGGGATAGACCCAATGAAACCTTAGCAACCCTTTACCATAAAGAAGGTGCTAAATTCTACTTTATACTGTAAACACAGTAACTAAGATAGATAACACAAATACAAGCAGTATTTCTCAAAACTTTTCCTGACAACATTACAACATAATTTCACTGAAATAACATTTAGTGAAAGGAGCGAATCATGGGCGCATTTTTGCCGTCATGGGTTCCCGCTGTCCGCAATATCTTTTATTCTGAACCCCAGAATAAAAGGATATTTGCTCCCATCGGGGCTAAAAAGCCATCAATTGTGAACTTTTAGAAACAAAAAAATCAACATAACGAATAAACCCGACAGGTTTTAAAACCTGTCGGGTTTAAAATCGAAAGTAGAATTAAAAAAGCTTAGCAACTTAGCGCCTTAGTGTCTTAGCAGCTAACAACAAAAAAATATGTCAACAATACAACAAGCAATAAAAGAAAGAATCCTGATTCTAGACGGAGCAATGGGAACCATGTTACAACGCTACAACTTCTCAGAAGAAGATTTCCGTGGCGAACGTTTCAAAGACTTTCCACATCCGTTAAAAGGAAATAACGATTTATTATCACTTACACAACCACATGCAATACGTGCTGTACACGCTGCGTATTACGAAGCAGGAGCAGATATCGTAGAAACCAACACTTTCTCTGGAACTACAATCGGTATGGCCGATTATTTCATGGAAGATTTGGTTTACGAATTAAACTACGAATCAGCAAGAATCGCCCGTGAAGTAGCCGACGAATTCACAGCTAAAAATCCAGCAAAGCCACGTTTCGTAGCCGGTTCAATTGGGCCAACAAACCGTACGGCAAGTATGTCACCAGACGTAAACGATCCGGGTTACAGAGCCGTAACATTTGACGATTTAAGAATTGCTTACAAACAACAAGTTGAAGCCCTATTAGATGGCGGTTGCGACTTACTTTTAGTAGAAACCATTTTCGATACTTTAAACGCAAAAGCAGCACTTTTTGCAATCGAAGAAGTAAAAGACGAACGCAATATCGATGTGCCAATTATGGTTTCAGGAACGATTACCGACGCTTCAGGAAGAACACTTTCTGGACAAACCGTTGAGGCATTTCTGATTTCAGTTTCGCATATTCCGTTATTGAGCGTTGGTTTCAATTGCGCTTTAGGAGCCGATTTGTTGAAACCATATTTAAAAACATTAGCACAGCATACAAGTTTTAATGTTTCAGCGCATCCAAATGCAGGATTACCAAACGCATTCGGACAATACGATGAAACACCAGAACAAACTCAGGTTTTCATCAGAGAATATTTAGAAGATAATTTAATTAATATCATCGGTGGTTGTTGCGGAACAACGCCAGATCATATCCGATTAATGGCTGAGGTTGCGAAGGATTATAAGCCTAGAGTGGCACCGGTTTTAGAGTAACGTTTCGTTTCCTGCAAGGTTTTCAAAACCTTGTAGGTATGATTTGTTGATGTATAAAGAGTACAAACCTACAAGGTTTTGAAAACCTTGCAGGTTAGCCAAAAGCAAAAAAAGTTCCGTAGGAACGACCGATTTTGTAGCAACGGAATTTATTCCGTTGAAGAGACGATCGAAGAAATGAGTTTCATAGGAACGGTGCATATAATATTCATCCGCTGACGCGAGCTTCCAGCTCGTGCCTACAAAGTAAGATTTAAGATAAAAATAGCATTGAACGTGCACGAGCGTGACGCTCGCGCCAGCAAAAGAAAAATATTAAAGTTTCGGAGAAATATAATTTATTATGAAACCGAGTTTGCGTGAGGGATAGAAGTGGAAAGCCCACAGCCTGACGAAGGAAGAGCGAGGACTTGCAACGGATAGCCCGACCCGCTTTTTTCAAGCGGGACACGCCCAAAATAAAAATGAAAACATAAATACCTACAAGGTTTCAAAAACCTTGCAGGAAAGAAATAAAGAATAAGAATAAAAACTCAGAACCTAAGAAGATTAGGAACTTAGTACCTTAAAGAAAATGACTGAAAAAAGAAGAGACCTTGTATTATCAGGATTAGAACCGTTGATTATTACGCCCGAAAGTGTTTTTGTAAACGTTGGGGAGCGTACGAATGTAACGGGTTCGCGAAAATTCCTTCGATTAATCAAGGAAGAGAAGTATGATGAGGCACTTGATATCGCAAGACAGCAGGTAGAAGGAGGAGCGCAGATTATCGATATCAATATGGATGAAGGAATGTTGGATGGTGTAACGGCCATGACTAAATTCATGAATTTAATTGCAGCAGAACCAGATATTTCGAGAGTGCCGATTATGATCGACAGTTCGAAATGGGAAATTATCGAAGCGGGATTAAAAGTAGTTCAGGGAAAAAGTGTTGTAAACTCCATTTCGTTAAAAGAAGGAGAAGAAGCTTTTATTCATCATGCAAAATTAATCAAACGTTACGGTGCGGCAGCGATTGTGATGGCTTTTGACGAAGTTGGTCAGGCAGATAATTACGATCGAAGAGTCGAGATTTGTCAGCGTTCGTATGATATTTTGGTAAACAAAGTAAATTTTCCGCCTCAGGATATCATTTTCGATTTGAATATTTTTCCGGTAGCAACCGGAATGGAAGAGCACAGATTGAATGCATTGGACTTCTTTAGAGGGACAAAATGGGTTCGTGAAAACCTTCCACACGCGCATATCAGTGGTGGAGTGAGTAACGTTTCGTTTTCATTTAGAGGAAATGATGTCGTACGTGAAGCGATGCACTCGGTTTTCTTGTACCACGCGATCAAAAATGGAATGACGATGGGAATCGTAAACCCAGAAATGTTGACGATTTACGATGATATTCCGAAAGATTTATTAGAACACGTTGAAGACGTAATTTTAGATAGACGCGACGATGCGACAGAACGACTTTTAGATTTTGCAGAAAATGTAAAAGGCGAAGTAAAAAGTGACGAAAAAGCGGTTCAGGAATGGCGTTTAGGATCGGTTCAGGATCGTATTACACACTCTTTGGTAAAAGGGATTGATGCTTTTATTGAAGAAGATGTAGAAGAAGCACGTCTGGCAGCGACAAAACCAATTGAAGTTATCGAAATCAATTTGATGGCTGGAATGAATGTGGTAGGAGATTTATTCGGAAGCGGAAAGATGTTCTTACCTCAGGTTGTAAAATCGGCTCGTGTAATGAAAAAAGCGGTGGCTTATTTATTGCCTTTTATTGAAGAAAGCAAACAAGCTGGTGACAAACAAGGAAACGGAAAAATCCTGATGGCGACTGTAAAAGGCGACGTTCATGATATTGGAAAAAACATCGTTTCGGTAGTTTTGGCTTGTAATAATTACGAGATTGTTGACTTAGGTGTAATGGTTCCTCCGGAGAAAATCATTGCAGCGGCGATTGAACATGAAGTAGACATTATCGGTCTAAGCGGACTAATCACGCCTTCGCTTGACGAAATGGTTTATTTGGCCAAAGAATTAGATAAACAAGGAATTAAAATCCCGATTATGATTGGTGGGGCAACCACTTCACGCGCGCATACAGCCGTGAAAATTGCGCCTCAATACAGAGAAACGGTAATTCACGTAAACGATGCTTCTAGAGCCGTTACCGTTGCCGGAAACCTGTTAGATCATAACCGAAAAATATATGCAGCTGATATTCGTGCAGAATATGACAATTTCAGAGAAACATTTTTAAATCGTTCGAGAGATAAAAATTTCTTGACAATTGAAGATGCCCGTAAAAACAAATTGCAATTGGACTGGAGTGAATATACTCCGACGAAACCGAAGAAAATTGGTGCACAAGTCGTTGAAGTGGAACTAGATGTTTTGGTTCCGTATATCGACTGGACACCATTTTTCCAGACTTGGGAATTGTATGGAAAATATCCAGCGATTTTAACCGATGAGGTTGTGGGTGAACAAGCAACTTCTGTTTTCAACGATGCTCAAGCAATGCTGAAAGTGATTTTGGAAGAGAAAAAACTAAAAGCAAAAGGTATTTACGGAATTTTCCCTTGCAATCAAGTTGACGACGATGATATCGAATTGCGCGATGAAAACGGAAAAGTTTTGGAGAAGTTTTTGACTTTAAGAGTACAATCTCAAAAAACAAAAGGCGCACCAAATCCCGCTTTAGCCGATTTTATTCTGCCAAAAGAAAGCGGTATCGATGATTATATGGGAGCTTTCTGCGTAACAACAGGTTTTGGAGTTGACGAATGGGCTGCAGAATACGAAAAGAATCTTGACGATTATAATTCCATTATGGTTAAAGCGCTTGCCGATCGTTTTGCTGAGGCTTTCGCCGAATATCTTCACGAGAGAGTGCGTAAAGATTTCTGGGGTTACGACTCAGAAGAGTCTTTAACTAACGAAGAATTAATTAAAGAATCTTATAAAGGAATCCGTCCGGCTCCAGGCTATCCTGCTTGTCCAGATCACTTGGAGAAACCAACGATTTGGAAGCTTTTGGATGTTGAAAAACAAACGGGAGTGAAGTTGACAGAAAGTATGGCGATGTGGCCAGCTTCTTCGGTTTCGGGATATTATTTCGGAAATCCGAAAAGCCGATATTTTGGTCTCGGAAAAATAAAAGAAGATCAGGTGACAGATTACGCTAAACGCCGAAATGTGCCACTAGAATACGCTCAAAAATGGTTAAATCCTAATATAGCAGACTAACAAAGTTATTTTAGTTTCATGTTTAAAGTTTCAAGTTTACTGTAGAGAACTTGAAACCTGAAACCTGAAACTTTAAAACCAAAAATAAAGAATGAAAGTAACAGAACATATAGAAAACGCCAAAGGAAAAACATTATTCTCATTTGAAATTATTCCGCCTCAAAAGGGGAAAAGCATTCAGGAATTATACGATAATATCGATCCGTTGATGGAGTTTAATCCGCCGTTTATTGATGTAACGACTTCTCGCGAAGAATACATTTACATTGATAAAGGAAACGGACTTTTAGACAAAAAACTGACTCGTATGCGTCCTGGAACGCTTGGAATTTGCGCTTCTATAAAACATAAATACAATGTCGATACAGTTCCGCATTTGCTTTGCGGCGGTTTTACCAAAGAAGAAACCGAATATGTGCTGGTTGATTGTCATTATTTAGGAATCAATAACGTAATGGCGCTTCGCGGCGATGCTATGAAAGATGAACAGTCTTTTACGCCAAAAGCAGGCGGAAATCATTATGCAATTGATTTAGTAAAACAAATTAAAAATTTAAACTGCGGACAATACTTGCACGAAGTAATCGATACCGATAATAGAGCTGATTTCTGTATTGGAGTTGCAGGTTATCCAGAAAAACATTTAGAATCTCCTTCTTTACAATCGGATTTAAAAAGATTAAAAGAAAAGGTTGATGCAGGAGCTGATTATGTGGTAACGCAGATGTTTTTTGATAATGCTAAATATTTTGCTTTCGTAGAAAAAGCAAGAGAAATGGGGATCACAATTCCAATTATTCCTGGAATTAAGCCAATTGCAGTTCAAAGACATTTACAAGTTTTACCACAAATTTTTAGAATCGATTTGCCAGAAGATTTAATCGATGCGGTAGACAAATGCAAAAATAACGCTGAAATCAAACAAGTCGGAATCGAGTGGGCGGTTCAGCAGTCATTGGAGTTAAAAGCAGCTGGAGTTCCATTTTTACACTATTATTCAATGGGTAAATCGGAGAATATCAGACAGATTGCTAGTCAGGTTTTTTAACGTCATTGCGAGGAACGAAGCAAGCTCACGAGGTATTTTCTTTGCTGATTTTGTAAATGTGGTTGCTTCGTTCCTCGCAATGACAAACATAACGTGGAATTGTTTAATTTAGAAGTTTAAAATTTTCATATCATGAAAGACGAAGAATTACAAGCCATAGCTTCTCAATTGAAACATCCTTCTGGAGAAAAAGGAATTGAAATGGGCAATATGATGAACGAAACGAACATCACTATGACCAAACATTCCATCCAAAATTTAAATATTTTAAAAGAAAATAAAATTCTTGAATTAGGTCACGGAAACGCTGGCCATGTAGAATTTCTTTTCGAACAAGCCAAAGACTTAAAATATTACGGACTCGAAATGTCGGACTTGATGTTTCAGGAAGCACGTAAGATCAACCGAAATTTTGTTTCTCAAAAACAGGCTTTCTTTTCTCTTTATGACGGAAATAAAATTCCTTTTGAAGATGAAACTTTCGATAAAGTATTCACAGTAAATACGATTTATTTTTGGCAGAAACCAGAAGATTTACTTTCAGAAATTTACAGAGTTTTAAAACCAAATGGTAATTTCTGTCTGACTTTTGCTGAAGAAGATTTCATGAAAAAACTGCCGTTTACGCAATTTGAGTTCGAACTTTACAGCACAGAAAAAGCGCAGGATTTAATTGCAAAATCTGATTTTAAAATTGTTTACAAAGAAACTCAGACCGAAAAAATAAAAAACAAAACAGGCGAACTGGTTGACAGGGCTTTTACCACTATTGTCTTAGAAAAGTCTTTTAAATCATTTTAATCTGCGGCATTAAATTTAGTTGCTTTTAAGTACTTTCATTGTTCCATTTTGGTTTCTAAATTGTAATACTTTTAAATTATGGAAGTAAAAAAAATCAATTTTCTACAAAGTTACAGCAGTATTCTTTTACTTCTTGGCGGTATCATTATCGGCAGTATTTTCGGATTGGTGTTCGGAGAAAAAGTATTGGTAATAAAACCAATTGGAGATATTTTTCTGAACTTACTTTTTACAGCGATTATTCCATTGATTTTTTTTACGATCGGTTCTTCGATTGCCAATTTAGAACAGAAAGAAAAGCTCGGAAAATTATTCTTAATAATGATTTTGGTTTTCCTTTCGACACTTTTGATTTCGGCAATTGTAATGATTTTTGCCGTTTATCTTTTTCCAATTCATGAAGATATTGCTATAGCGAAAATTCCGTTTGAAAATGTTCAAACAGGTTCGGTAGGCGATCAGATTGCAAAGCTGGTTACTACAAACGATTTCTTCGAATTATTGTCCAGAAAAAGCATGCTGGCACTCATTATATTTTCATTTTTAATTGGTTTCGCGACTCTGCAGTCGGGAGAAAGAGGAAACGCATTTAAAAGTTTTCTGGATTCTGGAAACGAAGTCATGAAACAGCTTTTAAACATCATCATGAAATTTGCACCAATCGGACTTGGAGCTTATTTTGCGTATCAGGTTGGTATTTTCGGGCCGCAGTTGTTTGGGGTTTATGCAAAACCTATGGCAGTTTATTATGCGGCTTGTATTTTCTATTTCTTTACATTTTTCAGTTTATATGCGATTATTGCGGGCGGAAAAAGAGCTTTCAAAGTTTTTTGGAGCAATAATATTACGCCGTCTTTAACCGCTATAGGAACCTGTAGCAGTATTGCAACGATTCCAGCTAATTTGGATGCAGCACAAAAAATGGGAATTCCAGCGCATGTTCGAAATCTCGTAATTCCGCTTGGAGCGCCTTTGCACAAAGATGGATCGAGCATGTCATCTATTTTAAAAATTACTTTTCTGTTTGCCATGTTTGGAAAAGATTTCACAGAACCTTCAACAATTCTCTTGGCATTAGGAATTACCATAATTGTTTCTATTGTCGAAGGCGGAATTCCGAATGGCGGTTACATAGGAGAAGTTTTAGCTATTACGGTTTATGGATTTCCAATGGAACAAGCTTTGCCAGTAGCCATGATTTTAGGAACTTTGGTTGATCCAATTGCAACATTATTAAATGCAAACGGCGATGTAATTTCATCGATGCTGGTGTCCAGATTCTCAGAAAAAACGAAGTGGTAGCTTCACTTTAAAACACCTCAAATAATTAATTTAAAATATTTTCCTCTTATGTTAAGGCTTCGACTTTGTTCAGTCTGACAAAGAGATTTAATACTATATAATATGAATTCAATTTTACAGCAAGATCTCAATGATTTTGATACCATTTTAGAAAAAACAAAACAGCAGGGAATTGATTTTCTAAATGCTATCGAAAATATTCCAACGTCTAATACGTACACAATTGATCCAAAAAGCGTTTTAAACGAATTGGGTTTAGGTTCGATCGAAGCCTTAAAAGAGTTTAATGAAAGACTAGCGCCATTGATGGTTTCTTCTTCGGGACCAAGATATTGGGGTTTTGTTACAGGCGGTTCTACTCCGGCATCTATCGTAGGTGACTGGCTGGCGGCTGTTTACGATCAGAATACGCAGGCAGTAAAAGCACAAGGTGGGGCGTCGGCTTTTATTGAGTTTGAAACGATTCATTTATTATTACAGCTGTTAAATCTTCCAGATGACTTTTTAGGCGGATTTGTTACAGGTGCGACGATGTCAAACTTTACTTCTCTTGGCGTTGCCAGACAATGGTTTGGAGCTCAGTTTGGAAAAGATTTTGCTAAAAACGGAATTTCAGAACCCATCAATATTCTCACAGCAACTCCACATTCTTCTTCTGTAAAATGTTTGTCACTTTTAGGAATTGGAAGCCAAAATTATACGACAGTAAAAACCATTGAAGGCAATCGTGAAGCTCTTGATATTACTGATTTAGAAGAAAACATCAAGAAATTAAATGGGAAGCCTTTTATTCTAATTTCAAGCGCAGGAACAGTAAATACGGCCGATTTTGATGATTTTGAAGCGATTGCGGCTTTAAAAGAAAAATACAATTTCTGGTGGCATATCGATGGCGCTTTTGGCGGATTTGCAGCAGTTTCAGATAAATATAAGCATCTGGTAAAAGGCTGGGAAGGAGCCGACAGTATCACGATTGATTGTCATAAATGGCTGAATGTGCCTTATGAAAGTGCTTTCTTTTTAATTAAAAAAGAACATATAAACCTGCAGATTGAAACATTTCAAAATTCAAATGCGCCTTATTTAGGAAATGCTTTGGAGAATTTTAATTATCTAAATGTACTTCCTGAAAACTCTCGCCGTCTGCGTGCGCTGCCAGCGTGGTTTTCGCTTAAAGCGTATGGAAAAGAAGGTTTCAGAGATATTATTGAGAGCAGTACAGCATTAGCTTTGCACTTTGGAAATGCTTTAATAGAAAATGATTTTGAGCTTTTAGCACCAATTCGTTTAAATAATGTTTGCTTCACACTAAAAGGAGAACACAATCAGGAAAAAGTAAGCCAATTTTTGTCTGATTTGAACGATACCGGAAAAGTATTTATGACGCCGACAGTTTATCAAAACAAAAAAGGAATTAGAGCTTCATTTGTAAACTGGCGTACAACAGAAAATGATATTAAACTTGTAATTCAGGAAATGCGAGAAGTGCTTTCGAGAATATAAACTATTTAAATGTAGAAGAGCCTGTTTGAAGGAACAGGCTCTTGACTAACACAAAAAAAAACAAAAAACAAGGTATTTAAAGAACGAAACTTTATATGCGGTATGTAAATGCAATTGTCGCTATACGATTGTCCAGATCATATCTTTTATCAATAGTCGTTTGCGCAACTGCAGATTTAATGTAGAAATTATTGGTATTGAAAACATCGGTAAAATTGAGTTTGATACTTCCTTTTTTAGCTAAAACCTGTTTAGAAATTCCGATGCTGAAATCAAAGAAAGCGTCTCTCTCGTAAACGCCAAGATTCGATTTTGACTGATATTGAGCATTTCCTTCTGCTTTCAGGGTTTCTGTTATAGTAAAAGAATTCTGAACGCTTACATTTAAGGTCATTATGGGATCAATTGTGTTGCTGTTTAAAATGTCAGCCATAAATTTATTCTCAAAAACATTGAATAAAGTGTTTACAGACCACCATTTGTTCAACTCAGCTGTGTTTGTGATATTGATTCCGTAATTATATGATTTGTCAACGTTTATTTGAGTTGTAACGGTTGTATTATTGTCTGGATTATAGTTGTACACTTCTGTAAAAACATCTTTCGTGCTATTAAAATAAACAGAAGCCATAAAATTACTTTTCCAAGCATAGCCAATTTCCATAGCGTTCGTAATCTCAGGAATCAAATTTGGATTTCCCTGCGAATAATTGAAGGAATCATCGTAAAAACGAAACGGATTCAAATCAAACTGGCTTGGTCTATTGATTCTTTTACTGTAAGAAGCGTGTGCAGAATGGTTGCTGGTGAATTCATATTTTAAAGAAAGACTCGGAAACCATTTTAAATAATCATCTTTATGCTCTTCGTTTAAAGTTTTCTGATCGATATTGATTGCCGTATACTCACTTCTTAAACCAGCTTGAATGTTTAATTTTTCTAACTGAAATTTATAGTTGGCGTAAGCAGCGTAAATCTGTTCGTTGTATTCAAAATGATTGGTCGAATTAAAATCGATTAACCATTCGTTGTTTTCGTAATATTCGTAAACTGATGGATTGTCATTGTTTTTAACGCTGGCTTTAAAACCCCACTCAATAGATTGCTTTTCCTTAAACGGATTTACAAAATCAATTTTTCCGGTAAAAACTTTTAACTGAGAAGGAATATAGCCGCGACGATCGTTTACAGCAGTAGCATTCGCAGTATTATCTGCACTTTGAAATTGGTTAGATCTAAACTTAGACGTTTCATATTCAAAATCAAAATTCATATTTTTTCCTTCGTCATTAAATTTATGCGTACCAGAAAAAGCATACGTATAATCGTTCCATTTTTCTTTGCTGTCGTTATACGTTAAAGCATCAAAAATAGGCTGGTTTGAAGTATTAAGAACCGTATTGGTTCCGTCGGCCATATTTTCATAGCGTCCGATTTTAGCATCTACATAAAACTCTAAATTAGTTTTAGGAGAAACTTCATATTGCGTTCCAATTTTGAAATTATTAGAAGTAAGAGGCTCATCTGTAATAGAGGTCTGATGATTTGTAGACGCAATTTGCTGATGCGTAAGATCTGTATATTGAGTCTGATTGAATTTTTTACGCTCTTCTTCGCCACGGAAAGTATAACTGTAATTTCCGAAAACGCCCCATTTATCTTTATTATAATTTAAATTAAAACCAGAATTGGTTCTGTTTTTACGTCCTCTTCCGTAACTGGCAAATGCAGTTCCTTTTAAGCCTTCAGCATTTGGTTTCTTTAGAATGATATTAATAATACCAGCTTTTCCTGCCGCATCGTATTTAGAAGAAGGATTAGTAATTACTTCAATTTGTTTAATATTGGATGAAGTTGTAGCTTTTAAATAATTGGCTAATTCTTTTTGAGAAAGCTGTGTCAATTTACCATTGATCATTACCGCAACACCTTGCTGACCGCGAATAGATAAATCGCCATCTTGAGATACCACAACGCCAGGCGCACGCGATAAAACATCAAGAGCTGTTCCGCCTTCAGAAACGATGCTGTTTTCTACATTAAAAACAAGACGATCTGATTTTTGAGTGTAAAGTACTTTCTTCTTACTAATCACAATTTCATCTAAAGCATTTATAGTTGTTTCAACAATACTGTCAGTTTCTTTTTCTGTTTGAGAATATCCATATACCGAAAAAGCAAGCATTATGGAGGTTATAATATTTTTCATGCTGTTTTAAATTTGGCGATTCTAACCGAGGCTAGAACATAATCTTGTAATTTTTAAATCAGAATTTATTGCAGTACAATTTGTTCTAATTTGTCTGAAAACCTTTTTTGAAGATTTATCGATTGATTTGAAACAGTTGAAATAAGTTTTTTTAGGATAAGGAGTGTACGTAACATACCGTGGCATTTAAAATTTGATTTGCCAAATATAATACTATTTATAACAAGTCTAAATAAAAATAATAATTATTTTTTAAAGAAAAAAGATAATTGACTGATTTATAGAGAAAAGAATGAAAAGAAAAATAAAAAAGCGGTTTTGTTTTACGTTCAAAACAAACCGCTTTTTCATAAAAAACTTGAAATCTAAGTAGCTTAGAAGCTTAGCAACTTAGAACCTTATTTTGTAATTTCTCTAAATACAGCTTCCAGATTTTTATTTTTCTGATTCAATTGTAGTGTTTTTAATCCATTTGCGTTGGCAAAGTCAAAAATAGCTGGTCGCATATCTTTTTCGGTAATAAAAGTCAGTTCCCATGTCATGTCATGAGTATTTACGTACGAAGAAATGTTTTCTAGTTTAGCCAACAGTTGTTCTTCAACTTTGTAATCGAACTCAACTTCAATAACTTGCTCTTTATCGGCAGTAACCAAATGGTCTAATTTATTGTCGGCAACAATTTGTCCTTTGTCAATAATTATGACACGATCGCAAATCGCTTCAACTTCTTGCATAATGTGTGTCGATAAAAAAACTGTTTTATTTTTTCCAGCATTTTTAATCACATTACGAATTTCCATTAACTGGTTAGGATCCAGTCCGGTAGTTGGTTCGTCCAAAATTAAAACTTCTGGATCGTGAAGCAAAGCATTTGCTAATCCAACACGTTGGCGGTATCCTTTAGAGAGCTGGCCAATTTTTTTATGGCTTTCTGGTGTCAGTCCTGTCAGTTGAATTACCTCTTCAATTCTTGATTTTGACACGTTATAAACATCAGCATTAAATGCCAAATACTCACGAACATACAAATCTAAATATAACGGATTGTGTTCTGGCAAGTAACCGATAGAGCGTTGAACTTCCTTTTGATTTGTCATGACATCGTGACTATTTACAAGGGCTGAGCCTTCGTCTGCCAATAAATAAGTGGTCAAAATTTTCATTAAAGTAGATTTTCCTGCTCCATTTGGACCTAAAAATCCAACAATTTCTCCTTTCTTAATCGAAAATGAAATTGAATTTAATGCTTTTTGTGTTCCGTAACTTTTTGATATGTTGTTTACTTCTATTGACATGGACTTTTTATTTGCTACAAAAGTAACGAGAATTCCTTTCGATTGCTACATTTTGGCTTTTAAAGTATTTCTTAAAAAAAATATAAAGTTCCCAATTCACGGCACTGTTGTTGTTAAAGGAAACATAAATTTTAAATAAAAGCCCAAATGAAAAAAATGTTAGTGATAGCTGCTTTAGCTATCTGCAGTTTTGCAAACGCACAAAAAGGAACAGTATTAGTAGGTGGAAACATCGGATACACTTCTGAAACTACTGACTTCAATGTTGGTGAAAGAAAAACAAACGAATTTAGTTTTTCTCCAAAAGTAGGTTACCAATTCCACGAAAACTGGACTGTTGGAGGTGAATTTACAGTTGCGTCTTCAAAAGATGATCAAGGAGTAAACGAATACAAAACAAACACTTCTAAATTTGGTGCATTTGTACGTTATACAATGCCATTAAGCCAAACTTTCTCTGTTTTTGCAGATTTAGGAGCTGGTTTCCAAAACAGAACTGAAAAAGACTACGTTGGAAACAACTATTCTAAAGCTAAAGCTGACGGAATGTACATTGGCGTTGTTCCTGCTCTTTTCATCAACATGCAAAAAGGTTTTGGTCTTAACTTCAGTATCGGTGGATTGTCTTACGATACATTAAGCTACGATAACAATGGTCCAGATGTAAACAGATTTAACTTCAACTTCGGACAAACATTTAACATTGGAATTTCTAAAAACTTCTAATCTTAAGTTTTATATTCAATTTCAGAAAGCGCTCCAAACGGAGCGCTTTTTTTGTGCTTTATGTAAATTTAATGTTTCGGAATCTGTAATAAATCTCCTATATGTTAAAAAAAGATTTTTCTTACTTTTTAAAGCTCTGATAATTAGGTATTTACAATTTTGTGTTTAGAATGATTAAGCATAGTGGCATTGTTGTTGTGAAATATGTATGAACTTTAAATAAATTTTTATGAAAAAAATGTTACTTATTCTTGCGTTAGCTATATGTAGTTATGCAAATGCTCAAAAGGGCTCTATTTTAGTTATGGGAAATGTTACATTCAATTCTCAAAAGAATTCAAATTCAAATTCAGAAACCAAACAAAACTATTTTGGTTTTCAGCCAAAGGTTGGTTATCAATTTCATGAAAACTGGACTGCTGGTATTGAAGCTAATATTTTGAATACTAAACAAGATTATTATGATGACAGTCAATATAAAGATCAAGTTTATGGGTTTGGAGGTTTTTTGCGATACACTAAGCCGTTAGGTAGTATTTTTTCTGCTTATGCAGATTTAGGTGTAGGTTATAAAAATAGAAAAGAAACAAATAAAAATGCTTTAGGTCAGACTTACAATGATAGTGATGGATTTTATGCAGGGATAACGCCAGCGATTTTTATCGATATTTCAAAAGGCTTTGGATTGAACTTTAATATCGGAGGATTAAATTATTCCTCTTTAAATAATGATACCGCTTCTGGAACTAGTTTTAAAACGAAAACATTTGGATTTAATTTCGGACAGTCATTCTCTATCGGAGTTTCTAAAAACTTCTAATTTCAGATTTTTATATATCAGAAAGCGTTCCAATTGGAGCGCTTTTTTTATGTATAAGGA
Source organism: Flavobacterium sp. 38 (assembly GCF_057799715.1). Lineage (NCBI taxonomy): Bacteria > Pseudomonadati > Bacteroidota > Flavobacteriia > Flavobacteriales > Flavobacteriaceae > Flavobacterium > Flavobacterium sp. 38. Next base: position 1,168,866 of record NZ_JBYNWZ010000001.1, read on the forward strand.
AAATTATTTTATTGAGTTATTTTATTACTTTTTAAAGTCTATTTTCTTTTTCTGTTCGCTATAATTTTGCGTATCAAAAATATTAAATCAAAAAGCCATGAAAGTTAGAAATATTGAAAAAGAAGAAATAAACAGAGAGGCTCTAATTACCAGAGTAATATGGTTTGTTTTAGGATTTATAGTTTCTTTTATTCTTTGCAAACTTTAAAAATAATGCCAACTAAAGTGAAACCGAAACGAATCATAACTAAATTCAGTCTCATTTGTTGGCATAAAAAACAAAAATTATCTCAGATACCACAATCTTATAATGATTTTTCCATAACTCACGTTTAGATTTTTTGCCACGAATTCACGAATAATTTTATACGCAATGATTTATAAAAATTCGTGAATTCGTGGCGAATAAAACGTATTTTTGACCTTTAGATCCTCAATCTAAAATCTAAAATCAGAAATCTAAAATTTTAAAATGAACTGGGAACAACTTTTATCTCTAAAGAAGCAAGGCGATACAGGCAAAAGATTACGTATGGAACAAGATGATACTCGTTTAGGATTTGAAGTCGATTATGACCGAATTATTTTCTCTGCTGCTTTTAGAAGTTTACAAGATAAAACACAAGTTATTCCGCTTTCTAAAACAGACTTCGTGCACACGCGTTTAACGCATAGTTTGGAAGTTTCTGTTGTCGGACGTTCGCTTGGACGTTTGGTAGGAAAAAAGATTATCGAGAAATATCCGTACTTGAAAGAAGTTCACGGTTATCACATGAATGATTTCGGAGCTATTGTGGCGGCAGCTTCATTGGCGCACGACATCGGAAATCCGCCTTTTGGACATTCTGGTGAAAAAGCGATTGGAGAATATTTTTCTATCGGAAATGGTCAGAAATATAGAAATCAGCTGACAGATAAGCAATGGCAGGATTTAATTGATTTTGAAGGAAATGCTAACGGATTTTCAGTTCTAACGGCAAGCCGTCCAGGAATTGAAGGTGGACTTCGTATTTCGTACGCAACTTTAGGCGCTTTTATGAAATATCCAAAAGAAAGTCTTCCGAAAAAGCCAACCAATAATATCGCAGATAAAAAATACGGTTTCTTTCAAACAGATAAATTATTCTTTGAAGAAGTCGCTAAAGATATGGGAATGATTGCCAATAAATCTGGAGATGATATTGGTTTTGAAAGACATCCTTTGGCATATTTGGTTGAAGCTGCAGATGATATTTGCTACACGATTATTGATTTTGAAGACGGAATAAATCTAGGTTTAGTTTCTGAAGACTTTGCTTTAGAATATTTTATTAATCTAGTAAAAGACAATATCGGAGTTTCAAAATACAAATCATTGACTACAAAAGAAGATCGTATTTCTTATTTAAGAGCTTTGGCAATCGGAACTTTAATTAATGATGCTGTAAATGTTTTTGTTGAAAATGAAGAAGCAATTTTGGCTGGAAACTTTCCGTATGCTTTAACAGATAAAAGCAAATACAAAGCGCAGATGAATGATATTATCAAACTAAGTGTTGAAAAAATCTATCAGAGCCGAGAAGTAATCGAAAAAGAAATTGTGGGTTACCAGATTATCCAAACGCTGCTGGATAAATTTATAACAGCATACAATAATAAATACGACGGAACTGCTTCAAACTATGATAAATTGATTTTGAAAATGCTGCCAGAAAAGCATCATTTAGACAAAACCAATTTGTATGAGCGTCTATTGCATATTTGTCATTACGTTTCGCTCTTAACAGACGGAAATGCGCTTGAACTGTATGAAATGATTCAGGGACAAAAAAAGCGTTAAAAAGAAAAAGCTTCTTTCAGAAATATTCTAAAAGAAGCTTTTTTTATAGCTGTATTTTTCTCTTTTATTTGAAAGCATAAACCAGACCAACACCCAAAACTTGTCTTAATTGCATTTTTGGTCCTTCGGTAACCTGGCTTTTTGTTCCTGTAGTTGGATCAATAACGTCCTTTTTATTTTTAATGTCATCATCATAAATAATATGAACGCCGATATTAGCTTTAACATAAGCATTTACAACCAAGTCCAACCGTGTATCATAATCAACATCCACATTTCCAAAGCGGTTTAAATAGTCGGTATATAAAGTGAGCCTGTTTTCATAAAAAACATTTTTATAAATTTCGCTTTTCATGTATCCAGTTAAAAGTATACCAAATTCGGCTTTTACCTTTTGACCCTCTTCAATTAAAATTTGCTGTGTCGGGTCTAAAGGATCTGGTGCATAAACTGCTTTTTTAACACCAAAAGAACCTTGATTCGCCAAATTTTGATCTAATACTAAAGTAGTTTTTAACGTAATAGGTGAGAAATAAAAAGTTCTATTTTTCTCTTTATTTGAATTCTCCGCTCCGGCTCCTAGAAAGACATACGCTGGCGCAAAAGGTCTAGAGATTGGCACATCTCGGTTAGGATAATTATAACCGTTTGTAAATTGCGTGTTGAAATTAAACTTAGCTGAATAATACCAATTGGAAGCGGTATCTTTTCTAAAACCATAAGTAGAGTTGAATTGAACCGCATCATCTGTTTTTCTCATTTCAATATCATCCTGCTTATTTAGACCATATTTCATAATAAGTTCGTTAAACCATTTATGATTTCCTTTCAAATATGTTCTAGAAAATTCACCTTTAAATAAACCTGAGATAGAACTCGTTCCCCCGGCACTCCAGTTGACAAAAGCAATTTGTGAAAGGTCAAAACCAAGTTGGTTTTTAGGTGTCCAGTTAGAAGGCGGTTTAGGTGCTTGATTTGGGCTTAAAGTGGTTTGTATAATCTGGGCAAAGTTATTAGAAGTACACAAAAGCAATAACAGCAAAAGGGTAGAACGCAATAAATTCATTTTGGTAATTTTTTTTTTGGTGTCGCAAAATAATTATTTTGAACCGTTAGAAAAAAGATTTATTAAACTTTTAACGTCAATTTTACACAATTGTTGCAGTTGATTTACTGTTCCGTGCTCTATAAACTCGTCTGGAACACCCAAAATTTCAATAGAATTTTTAAAATTATTTGATGCTGCAAACTCTAAAATAGCACTTCCAAAACCACCATTTTTAACCCCGTCTTCGATTGTAATTATGCTTTGGAAAGTTTTAAAAATGGTATTTAATGTGTTGATGTCTAGTGGTTTAATAAAGCTAAAATTATAGTGTGCAATCTCCTCCGAATTGGTTGATTCTTTTAGAGCCTCTATAACATTATTTCCAATTGTTCCGGTCGATAGCACAGCAACTTTCGTACCATCTTTAAGGCATTTTGCTTGGTTCCAATTTATTTTTTCGTAATGTCCGAAATTTTCTACTTCCCAATTTGGGATGACTCCGCGGCCTCTTGGATATCGAATGGCAATAGGATGGTCTATTCCCAACTGAACTGTATACAAAATGTTTTGCAATTCAATTTCGTTTAACGGAGCATAGATAACCATATTCGGAATTGAACGCAGATACGCAATGTCAAAAACACCATGATGCGTTGCGCCATCTTCGCCTACCAAGCCCGCACGATCGAGGCAAAAAATAACTGGCAGGTTTTGCAAAGCCACATCATGAATAACCTGATCGTAGGCACGCTGCAAAAAAGTCGAATAAATATTGCAATACACAACCATTCCTTGAGTAGCCATTCCTGCTGCCAAAGTAACGGCATGCTGTTCGGCAATTCCCACATCAAAAGCGCGGTCGGGCAATTCGTCCATCATAAATTTTAAAGAACTTCCTGATGGCATGGCGGGAGTGATTCCTATAATTTTTTCATTCTTTTTGGCTAAATCTAAAATGGTCAAGCCAAAAACATCTTGATATTTTGGAGGAAGATTTTCTTCTGATTTTAAATGAATTTCTCCCGTTGAAGCATCAAATTTTCCAGGTGCATGATATTTGACCTGATTTTCTTCTGCCTGCTGCAATCCTTTTCCTTTTGTAGTTACAATGTGAAGAAATTTTGGACCTTTTATCTTTTTTAAACGATTTAATTCTTTAATCAATTTCGGAAGATCATGACCGTCGATAGGGCCAGAATAATCAAAATTCAGCGATTTTATAATGTTATTCTGTCTCGGATTTTTTCCGTTTTTAACCGAAGTAAGGTATTTTTTTAAAGCGCCCACACTTGGATCAATTCCGATGGCGTTATCGTTAAGAATTACCAGAATATTAGCATCTGTAACTCCAGCGTGATTAAGACCTTCAAACGCCATTCCGCTTGCGATAGACGCATCGCCAATAATCGCAATATGCTCTTTTTCAAAATCGCCTTTTAGTTTAGAAGCAATCGCCATTCCGAGCGCTGCAGAAATTGAAGTAGAAGAGTGGCCAACGCCAAAAGTGTCATAAACGCTTTCACTTCTTTTTGGGAAACCAGAAACTCCATCAATTTGCCTGTTGGTGTGGAAAATTTCTTTTCTTTCCGTCAGGATTTTATGTCCGTACGCCTGATGTCCCACATCCCAAACCAATAAATCATCTGGAGTGTTAAAAACATAATGCAGTGCAATTGTAAGTTCGACAACGCCGAGACTCGCTCCTAAATGACCTTCTTTTACAGAAACAATGTCAATAATAAACTGACGAAGTTCCTGAGCAACCTGAGTAAGCTGTTCTTCTTTTAAAAGACGTAAATCAGCAGGATTATATATGTTGGGAAGTAAATCGCTTTTCATTGTAAGGTAAAAAGCAAATTTACGGTTTTAAATTTAATTTCTTTTACAACGTCTTATTTCAATAAAATAGGCACAGAATATTGCATTCTGGTTTTTTTTCCGTTCGATTCGCCAGGCTGCCATTTCGGACATAAACTTAAAACCCTGATAATTTCTTTTTGCAAGGGTTCTTCAACCGCTGGAGAACATTCAAGAAAGGAAACAGAACCATTTTTTTCTACCGCAAAGGCTAGAGTGAAATTGAGTTTCCAGTAATTAACATCTTGTGGCTTTTTATATTCTTTCATAAAAAAAGTATGAAACTGGTCAATGCCGCCAGGAAATTCTGCATTTATATTTGAAAGAGGTTTTAGAGTTGGTGAAAAATCTTCTTTTTTTGCTTTATCAGTTTTTGAAGTTTTGTTTGCCTCAATTTCTTTAGATGCGATTGATGTTGTTTGTTTTAATTCAGTTTGTTCGGCTTTCGTTAAATCTCGTGGAGTTTGCTCTGTCTTTTTCTTGTTTATTGCAGTTGTATCTAAAGCAACTGATTTTGATGTTGAAGTATCTTTGGAAACTTCAACATTTGTAATTTCTGAGTTTTTAACTTCTTTGTTTTGGCAACTGAAAAAAGCCACACTAATAACTGCATACAGTGTTGGCGAAAACAATTTGCAATTTATTTTAGCAGTTATTTTATGTTTTGTTTTCATACTCGAATTTCAAGGTTTAAATGTAATAAAAATTAAAGTGTAAAGTTTTACTTTTGCAATTATGGAAAATCCTTTTACAGACGAATATTTTATGAAGAAAGCTTTGCAGGAAGCAGAAGAAGCCTACTTAAAAGGCGAAATTCCTGTAGGAGCTGTTATTGTGGTAGCCGATAAAGTTATCGCAAGAAGCCATAATCTGACTGAATTGCTAAACGATGTAACGGCTCATGCTGAAATGCAGTCTATTACAGCCGCAGCTAATTTTCTTGGCGGAAAATATTTAAAAGACTGTACGCTTTATGTTACTTTAGAGCCTTGCCAGATGTGTGCAGGTGCTTTGTATTGGAGCCAGATTTCTAAAATAGTTTTTGGCGCTCGCGACGAACAGCGCGGATTCTTGAATATGGGAACAAAATTGCATCCTAAAACAACTGTGGTTTCGGGTGTAATGGCAAATGAAGCAGCCGATTTAATGAAACGTTTTTTTCTGGAAAGACGTAAATAAATTTCAATAGATACCTTTCTGATGCACTATAAGGAGTTTTAAGTATTTGAGAAACTTCAACAAAAGTTAAATAATCATTATTAGAGAATTTTCTTCTTAAGAAATTCAGAAAATAATTTACTTTTATCATAATTTAATTTTGGGTTTTGCTGTTAATTTTAATGGCATGATACATTTAAATTACTAGTTTATTAACCGATTAACTGTAGATAGAAGTGAAAGCAAAAGGACTATTTCTCGCATTTTTTGTGTTTTTTATTTTTCAATCCTGCGGGCGTAAATCAGCTGCAGATTTCAATTCCGATTTTTCATTATTTAAAGATTACATTGCCAGTTTTACGGGCGGTATCGTTTCGGCAGATTCTGATATACGCGTGGTTTTGGCATTCGATAAAAATGATTGGAAACCAAATCAGGAATTAGATGACGATTTGTTTGATATTTCGCCAAGTGTTCACGGAAAAGTCATAGCGCTTTCTACGAATACTATAGCTTTTATTCCAGAGAAAAAACTGAAAATGGGTACAGAATATCAAGTTACTTTAAACTTAGATAAGCTGACTGCGATTCCGAAAGAGAAGGAAAAAGAATTGTCTAAATTCAATTTTACAGTTAAAACCGTTAAACAGGATTTTACCATAAATGCGGGAGATATTCAGTCGTATAGTAAAGAATATCAGTATTTAAACTGTACTTTAAAAGTAGCAGATAATATTGATTTGGAAACGGCAATTAAGCTGATTAAAGCCAAACATAACGGGAATGATCTCAATATTAAGTTTGATAAAAATGTGTCTTCTGGAAAAGAATTTCATTTTATAATTGACAGTATTCAACGTCAATCTGAAGCTTCAAATTTAGAAATTATTTATGATGGAAATGATTTTGATATCGATCAAAAAGGTCAAATTGATTTCCCTATTACGAGCATCAACGAATTTAAAGTCATAAAAGTTGAAGTGCCAGACGGAAACAATCAGCAGGTTTTAATTAATTTTTCTGAGCCTTTAGAAAAAGGGCAGGATTTTGCGGGATTGGTTTCGATTCAAAATACTAATAATCTAAAATTTTCAACACAAGGAAATTTACTGAAAGTATATTTTACAAACCAAAATACGCCTAAAAAAGAAGAGCCAGTAGCTGTTGCTGTAGAAGAACCAGCTGCAGTCGCAGTAGATTCAGCTGCAGTAGTAGTTGACTCAGCCGCGGTTGCAGTAGATTCGGCTGCTGCAGTTGTAGAAGAAGCGGTTGAATATGTGCCTGATGAAGAACCAGAGCAAGTAGTGACAGGCGAATTATTACTGGAAGTTTTTCAGGGAATTGAAAGCCAGTACGGTAAAAAACTGGAAAATAATTACAGCGAAAAAATCTCTTTTGATCAGATTAAACCAAACATTCGTTTTGTTAAAAACGGAACGATTCTGCCAAGTTCGAATAATTTGAAATTGAATTTTGAAGCTGTAAATCTGAGCGCTGTAGATGTAAAAGTGTATAAGATTTACAAAAATAATATTCTTCAGTTTTTGCAGTATAATGAATTAAATGGCGGGCAAAACCTCAAAAAAGTCGCGCAGCCAATTGCCAAAACCACTTTAAATTTAAGAGAAAGCACGCTCGTAAATCTCACAAAATGGAATACCTATGCTTTAGATTTATCTAAAATTATTAAACCAGAACCAGGAGCAATTTACAGAGTTGAATTTGTTTATAAAAAGAAATATTCGCTGTACAAATGTGAAACTTCCGAAGGAAATGATGACGAAACCGAGGAAGAAGAAGTGGATGAAAATGACGTAAACTACAGCGGAAACTCTTACGACGATTACTATTATTATGACGATTACGATTGGAGAGAAAGTCAGGATCCTTGTACGGGTTCTTATTTTTACAATGCTCGAATTGCAACCAATATTTTAGCTTCAGATTTAGGAGTTATTGCCAAAAGAGGAGAAAATAAATCGTATTTGTTTGCTGTAAACAATATTGTTACAACGGAGCCAGTTTCAAATGCGAGAGTAGATTTATATAATTTCCAACAGCAGAAAATAGCAACGGAAGCTACAAGCAGCGAAGGTATTGCGTCTTTCCAATTGGATAAATTCGCTTATTTCGCGATCGTAACTTTAGGCGATCAGTCGACTTATGTGAAGTTGGATGACGGACTTTCTTTATCGGTAAGTAATTTTGATGTTGCGGGAGAGACTTTACAGAAAGGCTTAAAAGGATTTATTTATGGAGAAAGAGGCGTTTGGCGTCCGGGAGATAATTTGTATTTATCATTTATCTTGAATGATGCAGCGAATAAATTGCCGAAATCGCATCCAATTAAGTTCAGATTAAATGATCCGAACGGAAAAACGGTTTATCAGACCGTTCAGAAAACGAATGATTTAAATCACTATGCTTTTACAGTTCCGACAAACCAAGATGCGCCAACAGGAAACTGGGAAGCAATGGTAAGCGTTGGAGGTGCCAAATTTTATAAGAGCATCAAGATTGAAACGATTAAACCAAATCGTTTAAAAATCAAAAATATCTTTAGCAGAAAAACACTTTCGGCATCGTATCCAAATACAGATAATCTGGAAGTAACTTGGCTTCATGGAGCAATTGCTAAGAATCTGAATGTAGAAATGCAGGCTAAATTCTCTCAGCAAACCACAACTTTTAAAGGTTTTGAAAAATATACTTTTGATGATATTGTACGCCAGTTTAGTACAGAAGAAATCAATGTATTCTCAGGCAAATTAAACGAAAGCGGAAAAGCTTCTGTAAACATTCAGCCAAGATTGCAAGGTCAGGCACCAGGAATGTTACGCGCTTCGTTTATTACAAAAGTGTATGAAGAAGGCGGTGATTTTAGTACCGATGTGATGTCAACAACTTATTCTCCGTACAAAACTTATGTAGGTTTGAAAACACCGGAACTAAACAAGTACAGCATGTTGGAAACCAGAACAAATAATCGTTTTGAGGTGGTAACAGTTGATGAAAACGGCAGGCCAAAATCAGTCCGCAATCTTGAAGTACGAGTTTACAAAGTAGACTGGAGATGGTGGTGGGATTCTTCGAGCGATAATTTGTCGAATTATAACTCATCAAACTCAACAACTTCGTATAAAACTTTTGTCATTAATACCGATTCTAGCGGAAAAGGAAGTTTCCAATTTGCCTTGACAGATGAAGAATGGGGACGTTATTTAATTCGTGTTGAAGATCAGCAGGATGGTCACGCGACTTCCTTAACCGTAAATATCGACTGGCCAATCTGGTCTGGAAAAACACGCAACAGAGATGCTTCTACAGCTAATATGTTGGTGTTTTCTACCGATAAGAAAAATTATGCTGTTGGAGAAAAAGCGCAAATTTCTTTCCCATCAAGTGAAGGCGGACGTGCGTTGATTTCAATAGAAAACGGATCGAAAGTAGTGCAGACGATTTGGGCAGAAACCAAAAAAGGAGAAACAAAAGTTGAAGTTCCAATTACGGGAGCAATGGCACCAAACGTATATTTTAATATCACATTATTACAACCTCACGCATCAACTAAAAACGATTCCCCGATTCGTATGTACGGAATTGTGCCAATCGAAGTGGTAGATAAGAATACCATTTTGGCACCAACTCTTAATATGCCAGATGTCTTAAGACCAGAACAGCCGTTTACAGTAAAAGTGGGTGAAAAATCAGGTAAAGAAATGACTTATACTATTGCAGTTGTAGACGAAGGACTTTTGGATTTAACTCGTTTTAAAACGCCAAATGCTTGGGACAGTTTCTATGTTCGTGAAGCTTTAGGAGTAAAAACCTGGGACGTTTACGATGATGTAATAGGAGCTTACGGCGGAAAAATAAATCAGATTTTCAGTATTGGTGGAGATCAGGATTTAGGTGGCGGAAAAGCTAAAAAAGCAAACCGTTTTAAGCCAGTGGTATTGTACTATGGACCATTTAAATTAGGAAAAGGAGAAACAAAATCACATCAGTTAAAATTGCCAAAATACATTGGTTCTGTTCGAACAATGGTTGTGGCAGGAGATGCGAATACAAGCGCGTACGGAAGTGTAGAAAAAGCAACTCAGGTTAAGAGTCCGCTGATGGTTTTGGCTTCGTTGCCAAGAAAGATTTCACCATCAGAAAAAGTAACGCTTCCAGTAACTGTTTTTGCTACAGAAAATAAAATCAAAAATGTTTTGATTCAAGTAAAAACCAGCAACGGATTGAAAGTAATGGGAAGTGCTGTTCAACGATTGAATTTTGCTCAGCCAGATGAAAAAATGGCTTATTTTAATTTGGTTGTCGGTTCGGCTACAGGAATTGCAAAAGTTCAGGTAATCGCAACTTCAGGAAGCGAGAAATCAGTTTACGATGTGGAAATCGATATGACAAATCCGAATCCAGTAACGAGTACTTTTACAGACGTTGTTTTAACGCCAAATAGCACCAAAATCATTTCATGGAAAACATTTGGAATCGCAGGTAGCAACAAAGCGCGATTAGAAGTTTCATCAATGCCTTCTATGAATTTGAATGGAAGATTACAATTCTTGATTCAATATCCACACGGCTGTGTAGAACAGACGACTTCATCTGTTTTTCCACAATTGTATTTAGGAGATGTTGCTGATATTGATGCAAAACGAAAAGATCTGATTCAGAAAAATATTGCTGCCGGAATTGCAAGATTAGGTAATTTCCAATTGTCTAATGGTGGAATGCCATACTGGCAAGGAAATGCAATTGCAGACGATTGGGGAACTTCTTATGCTGGACATTTCTTAATTGAAGCAGAGAAAAAAGGATATGTATTGCCAATTAATTTTAAATCAAAATGGTTGTCATACCAGCAAAAAGAAGCTAAACAATGGCGTTTTGAACCGAAATACGGAAATGATTTAGCGCAAGCATATCGTTTGTACACTTTAGCTTTAGCTGGAAATGCCGATTTATCAGCAATGAACAGATTAAGAGAAACAAAAGGCATTTCGAACGAAAGTATGCTTCGTTTGGCGGCGGCTTATGTTTTAGCAGGTCAGAAATCGGCTGGACAAAGTCTGTTCTTGAAAACGAGTATCGATGGAAGTTCAGACGGCTACAGCTATTACTATTATGGTTCAAGCGAAAGAAATAGGGCAATGGCTTTGGAAACGATGCTGCTTTTAGATCAAAAACAAAAAGCTTTTGTTACAGCAACAAAATTAGCAAAAGAAATGTCGGCTAATCAATGGATGAGTACGCAGACAACGGCTTACTGCTTGTACGCGATGTCAAAATTTGCGGTGAGCAACGGTCCAAAAGGAATCAATATCCAGTTTAGTAAAAACGGAAAAGGAGAAACTATAAATACAGGTAAATCGGTTGCAGATCGCAGTCTTTCTGTCGCTTCTGGTTCAAATAGTATCACGCTGAAAAACAATAAAGCCAATACGGTTTATGTTCGCGTCTTGAATACTGGAATATTGCCAATCGGACAAGAAAATGCGGTTCAAAGTGATGTTACAGCTTCTATTGTTTTCAAAAACAGAAAAGGAAGTGTAATCAATGTTTCGAAAATTAGTCAAGGAACTGAATTTGTAGCAGAAGTAACGATTAAAAACCAAAGAGGAGAAAGTGTTCAAAACGTAGCGCTATCGCAAATTCTTCCTTCAGGATTCGAAATTGTAAATACCCGTTTCACAGATTATGGAGATGCTGTAAACAATATTGCGGATTATATCGATATACGCGACGACAGAACGAATTTCTATTTCGGAATGAAGGCCAGAGAAACCAAAGTTTTCAGAATTCTGCTGAATGCATCGTATTTAGGAAATTATTATCTGCCTGGATTGCAATGTGAAGCGATGTATGATAATACATTCTTAGCCAGAACAAAAGGATTCTGGGTCGAGGTTGTGAAGTAATTTATATAGCCACAGATTTCACACATTAACACAGATTTAAATCCTTTTAATCTTTGTAATCTGTGGCTAAAAAAAAATGTAACAAAAAAGGTTTCCCGCAGATTTTGCAGATCAAGCAGATAAAATTAAATCTGCGCAATCTGCAAAATCTGCGAGAGAAAAACTTTGCGAACTTTGCGTAAATCTTTGCGTCTTTGCGGTAAAAAAATAAGTATTGAAAAATAAAATAAAAGCGTTCTTTCAGCGCATTATCAATTGGATAAAAAAGAATAAGATAAAATCAGCAATTGCATTTCTGCTCTTGCTGATTTACTATTTTTCGATACCACGTACTTTATTCAAAGAACCTTATTCGACCGTTATCGAAAGCAAAGAAGGAGAATTGTTAGGCGCTAAAATTGCCCGTGACGGACAATGGCGTTTTCCTGCACAGGACAGTGTTTCCGATAAATTTAAAAAATGCATTGTTTATTTCGAAGACGAATATTTTTATAAACATCCAGGTTTTAATCCCGGAGCGATGATTAATGCTTTTAAACAAAATAGAAAAGCGGGAAAAGTAGTTAGAGGCGGAAGTACATTAACACAGCAAGTTATTAGGCTTTCGCGAAAGGGAAAAAACAGAACTTATTTCGAAAAACTAATCGAAATTATTCTGGCGACAAGATTGGAATTAGGTTATTCTAAAAATGAAATTCTTGAAATGTACGCCGCACATGCACCATTTGGAGGAAATGTTGTCGGACTCGAAATGGCTTCTTGGCGTTATTTTGGCGTTCAATCGAATCAGTTGTCATGGGCAGAAAATGCGGTTTTGGCGGTTTTACCGAATGCACCAAGTTTAATTTATCCGGGAAAAAATCAAATAAAGCTATTAAACAAACGAAACCGACTTCTGTTAAAACTGCATCAGGAAGGAATTATCGATAAACAGACGTACGAACTTTCGATAGAAGAGCCATTACCTCAAAAACCGTATGATTTGCCTCAAATCGCACCGCATTTGCTTCAAAGAGTAGCAAAAAGCGAAGAAGGAACAAGAGTAAAAACCACAATTGATTATGCTTTACAAAATAGAGTCAATCAAATTGCACGATATTACTACAATCAGTACAAGCAGAACGAAGTTCATAATCTGGCGATTTTGGTCATTGATGTTCAAAGCCGAAATGTAATGAGTTATGTTGGAAATGCTCCAGCAGACACCGATCATCAAAAAGACGTGGATATTATTGATGCGCCAAGAAGTACGGGAAGTATCTTAAAACCGCTTCTGTACGGCGCTATGCTTGATGATGGAGAGTTATTGCCGAATACTTTAATTGCCGATATTCCAACACAAATTTCGGGTTATACACCTCAGAATTTCAATCTGACTTTTGACGGAGCTGTTCCAGCGCATCGCGCCTTGTCACGTTCGTTAAATATTCCCGCAGTTTTAATGCTTCAGGATTTTGGAGTGAATAAATTTTATGAAGAATTGCAGAAATTTAAATTAAAGAATATTAATAAAACACCCGATCATTACGGTTTATCGCTGATTTTAGGAGGTGCTGAAAGTAATTTATGGGATTTATGCCGTACGTATGCGAATCTTTCTTCTACGGTCAATTATTTCAATAAAAATAAAGGACAATATCGAACTAACGAATTTACCGAACTCAATTATAAAAATGATTTTAAGCCCGATTTTGGTTCAGAAACCAATCAAAAGAATATTTTGGGAGCAGGTTCAATTTGGCTGACTTACAACGCAATGGAAGAAGTCAACAGGCCAGAAGGAGACGAAGCTTGGAAGTTTTATGACAGTTCGCTTAAAATTGCTTGGAAAACGGGAACCAGTTTTGGAAATCGAGATGCTTGGGCAATTGGAACAAATTCAAGATATGTAGTCGGAGTTTGGGTTGGAAATGCAACTGGAGAAGGAAGACCGACATTAACAGGAGTTACCAGTGCAGCGCCTATTTTGTTTGATGTTTTTAATTTATTGCCAAGACAAAGATGGTTTGATACGCCGTACAAAGATTTGGCAGAAGTTGAGGTTTGCCGATTAAGCGGTTATCTAGCGAAAGATAATTGTCCGAAAATCAAACAATGGGTTACTAAAAAAGGAAAATCTACCAAGGTTTGTCCGTATCATAAAACGATTCATTTAGATAAAACAGAACAATTTCAGGTAAACAGTAGTTGCGAAAACATTGATAATATAGTGACTAAAAACTGGTTTGTACTTCCTCCGGTTATGGCGTGGTATTACAAGAGTCAGCATATTGAATATTTGCCTTTACCACCATTTAAAGAAGGCTGTGAAGGAACGCAAACCACCACAATGGATTTTATTTATCCTAAAGCAAACAGTAAAATCTATTTAACGAAAGACTTCAGCAGTAACGTGCAGCCTGTAATTTTGAAAGTCGCTTATTCTGAAAGAGATAAAGAACTATTCTGGTATGTTGATAATGTGTATAAAGCAACAACTAAAACGTTTCATGAATTGCCCATTACGCCAACAACAGGGACGCATTATATTACGGTTGTAGATGCTTCTGGAAATGAAATTAGAAGGAAGATTGAAATTGTGAGGGAATAAAATTGAAAGAAATTCCAATGCTTTAAAATTCCAAATTTTAAAAAAAACTTTTTTGTAGTTGACTTCTTGTCTGGCTGAGCGGAGTCGAAGCTCACGTGCCAATTGGAGCGCCCTTCGACTTCGCTCAGGGTGACAAATGCATCCTTTTAATCGATAAATTTTTTCTGGAAAAACGGAACCCTAGCCCAGATAGAAGTGGAAATCCTTTTGCTTTTTTCTTTAAAAAGCAAAAGATTGGAACGGATAGCTGGAAATTGCTCCTAAAAATTTCTAAAATCAAATTGAAAATCCAAATGAGATAGCTTCATTCTTCGCAATGACACATAAAAAAACCGCTAATCTTTCGAAAAGCGGTTTTGATTTTATTCTGAAATAACATTTCCTTTATTATCGTAGAAATGATATTCTAAGTACGTGTAAGCGTCACGAGGTATGATTTTCACCCATTTCTTATGTTCAAAAAACCATTTTGAACGTAATGATGGAAAACCTTTGCTGAGGTATGCAGCCACAAACGGATGTGTGTTAAGCACAACTTTATTGTGGGTTTTTAAAAGTCTTTCTAAATCAGAGGTGATCTTGTCAATTATTAGTATTGGTGCTTCAATTTCACCATTTACTTTATTTGGATCTTCTTCTCTAGTTTTAATGTTAACTTCTGGTCTTACTCGCTGTCTGGTAATCTGGACAAGTCCAAATTTACTTGGCGGTAATATTTTATGTTTTGCTTTATCGTCGCTCATTTCTTCTCGCAAGAAGTCGAACAAAACTTTCCTATTTTCAGGATTAGACATATCGATAAAATCAACTACGATTATTCCGCCCATATCACGCAGACGTAGTTGTCTTGCGATTTCAGCAGCGGCAATCATATTTACTTCCATGGCAGTATCTTCTTGGTTGGTCGCTTTGTTAGAACGGTTTCCGCTGTTTACGTCTATAACGTGAAGAGCTTCGGTGTGTTCTATAATAAGATAAGCACCTTTACTCATGGAAACAGTTCGGCCAAAAGAAGTTTTGATTTGTCTCTCTATATTGTATTTCTCAAAAATCGGAGTGTCATTTGATTGATAAAACTTAACAATCGATTGTTTTGAAGGGGCAATTTCTTGCAGATATTCCTTCGTTTGATGGTACAACTCTTCATCATCTATTTGGATACCGCTAAAGGTATCATTGAATACATCTCTTAATATTGAAGAAGCTCTGTTAAGCTCTCCTAATACTTTTGACGGATGATGAGCAGTTGGTAATTTTTTACACATTGCAGACCATCTGCTAAGCAGGTTCTGCAAATCTTTTTCTAATTCGGCTACGTTTTTGCCTTCTGCTACTGTACGAACAATAACACCAAATCCTTTAGGTTTGATCGATAGAACAAGTTTTTTTAGACGATCCTTTTCTTTTTTGTCTTCTATTTTTTGAGAAATAGAAACGCGATCAGAAAAAGGAACTAGAACAATAAATCTTCCGGCAAGAGAAAGCTCAGCACTTATTCTTGGTCCTTTGGTTGATATAGGTTCTTTAACTACTTGAACTAAAACAGATTGATTGGCACTTAAAATATCAGTAATGATGCCATCTTTGTCAATCTCTTTTTCAAACTGAAAGGTTTTTAGGGAGAAATCTTTTAATTTACCTGCGCTTACAAGTTTTATGAATTTCAGCTGGGAAGCTAAGTTTGGACCTAAATCGTGATAATGTAAAAAGGCATCTTTTTCGAAGCCTACATTTACAAAAGCAGCATTAAGTCCGGCAACTGGTTTTCTGATTTTGGCAATAAAAATATCACCAACCTGAAAATTGCTTTTCTCTTCTTCTTTGTGTAATTCAATTAGTTTTCCATCTTTTAATAAGGCAAAATCTACGGCTTCAGAACTAGATCTAATGATTAATTCTTTATTCACACTGTAAATTTTTATCTGTTTTTTCAGAAAATAGAACTAAAGAGAAAAGAATATAGACTTAGAAAAAAATCTAAAATCTGAAATCTAAAATCTAAAATCTTATCTACAGATGGATTAAACAATATTTTAAACAGGTATTATACCCGGAGGGAAAATTAAATTTCAATTTTTAAATTCCAAATTCCAATTGAAAACGGTATTGTTTTCTTAGTTTTTGGATTTTGGATTTTATTTTTTGGAATTTTTGAAATTTCCCAAATTTCAATGAACTTTTAAAAAGAAAAAAGTAGTTTAAAACTACTTTTTCTTTTTGTGGCGGTTAGCTCTCGCTCTTTTTTTACGTTTGTGAGTCGCTACCTTATGTCTCTTTCTTTTTTTACCACTTGGCATATCGTGTCAGATTTTATGTTAATTAATATTATTTTGCTTCGTTGTTAGTTTTAACTCCTTCTACAAAAACTTTTGCAGGTTTAAACGCAGGAATGTTGTGTGCTGGAATTTTAATAGTAGTGTTTTTAGAAATGTTTCTTCCAGTTTTTTCAGCTCTAGTTTTAACGATAAAACTACCGAAACCTCTTAGGTATACATTGTCTCCAGTCTCTAAAGAAGTTTTAACTTCTTCCATAAAAGTTTCTACTGTTGCTTGAACGTCTCCTTTTTCAAGACCTAGCTTCTCTGAAATCTTCGCTACGATATCTGCTTTCGTCATTTTCTTTCCTATTTTATTTTATAAATGGTGTACTATTTTTTTGAGTTTGCAAATATAGGAATTAAAAAAATAATTAATCAAGCTAAATCGTTAAATTTTAATTACATAAACATTTACTTTTGCAATCTAAGTATTTTCGAATGGATTTTTCTAACATATTGATAAAATGGTATTTACAAAACAAGCGTGATTTACCGTGGCGAAAAACGGTCGATCCGTACCAAATTTGGCTCTCAGAAATTATGCTTCAGCAAACGCGAGTTGCTCAAGGAATGCCATATTTTTTTTCATTTACGAAGGAATTTCCTACTGTGAAAGATTTGGCAGATGCCTCAGAAGAGAAAGTTTTGAAACTTTGGCAAGGTTTAGGGTATTATTCTCGAGCTAGAAATCTTCATAAAACGGCTCAATATATAAGTAATGACTTAAATGGCATTTTTCCTGATTCTTATAAAGAACTTTTAAAACTAAAAGGAGTAGGAGAATATACAGCCGCCGCAATTGCTTCTTTTTCTTATAATGAATCAGTTCCTGTTGTAGACGGAAACGTGTTTCGGGTTCTAGCTCGTTTTTTTGATATTGAATCGGATATTGCACTTCCAGCAACCAAGAAAGAATTTGCGGCTTTGGCAAACGAGTTAATGCCTATAGATAGTCCGGCTATTTTTAATCAGGCCATAATGGAGTTTGGTGCGCTGCAGTGTGTGCCTAAAAGTCCAAACTGTTCGGTTTGTGTTTTTAACGAAAGCTGTGCTGCATTGCAAAAAGGAAAAGTTAATGTGCTTCCTGTTAAGTCGAAAAAAGTAAAAGTCACCAATCGATTCTTTAATTATCTTATTTTGGAAGATGTTTTAGGAAATACATTAATTCAGAAAAGAACACAAAAAGGAATCTGGCATAATCTATATGAGTTTCCGCTTTTGGAAACTCCGTCAATAATAGATTTTGATGTGGTTTCTAAAACGATCAAGAATGAAATTTTTCCAGAGTATACTATTATAAGTATAGAAGATTGCAGCGAATCGACTCTTATACATAAGCTTTCGCATCAGCATTTGCATATACAATTTTGGAAAATTAAGATAAAAGAAGAAATTAAAAACGGAGTGGATTCTCAAAAATTAAAAACTTTTCCTTTTCCAATTGTCATATATAATTTTATAGAAAAGCAAGAAATAAATTGCTAAAAAAATGTATCTTTGGGAGAAATACCACCAAAACTATGAACGGAACATTAAATAAAGTGATGCTTATTGGCCATTTAGGCGATGATGTAAAGATGCATTATTTTGATGGAGGAAACTGCATCGGACGTTTTCAGCTGGCTACAAATGAAGTGTATATCAATAAAACGACCAATGAAAAGATTACTTCTACAGAATGGCATAATTTGGTTGTGCGTAATAAAGCGGCAGAGATTTGCGAAAAATATCTTTCTAAAGGAGATAAAATTTATGTGGAAGGTAGAATAAAATCTCGTCAGTGGCAGACAGAAGACGGAACGACAAAATATACAACAGAAATTCAGGTTACGGAGTTTACTTTCCTGACAACAAAAAAAGAAACTGCTTATACGAAACAAAACCAGGATACAGAGTCGGCAAAAAATGCTAACTTTGATGCTCCTGAAGGACTGCCAATAAATGATCTGCCCTTCTAAGTGACGTTTAACTAATTTTATACAGTTTGGACCCAGAGCCCAGTTTACTTTTTTCTACAAATTTTGACGCTAATTTAATTATTGGTTTCGTCGGAATTTTTATTTTGCTATTTCTTTCAGCCATTGTTTCTGGTGCTGAAGTAGCCCTTTTTTCTTTATCACAGCAAGATATTGATGATTCTTTAAACGATAATCCTGCAAGAGGAAAAATTATTTCAAATTTACTGGACAAGCCTAAAAAGCTTTTGGCAACGCTACTGGTTGCCAACAATTTTTTTAATATTGGCGTAGTAATCCTATTTGCTTATATGGGACAAAATATTTTTGTCAATGTAAGTTCGCCAGCATTTAAATTCACACTAGAAGTAATCGTAGTTACTTTTCTAATTTTATTATTTAGCGAAGTTCTTCCAAAAGTTTATGCAAGCAGAAATAGTATTCGTTTTGCTAAGCGAGTTGCTTATCCGCTGGCTTTTCTAGATAAAGTCCTTTCTCCTATAAGTTTGCCAATGCGCGCTGTTACTTTATATTTGCAGCATAAATTGGGCAAACAAAAAAATAATTTTTCCATCAATCAGCTTTCTCAGGCTTTAGAATTAACCGATTCTGAGGGAACTTCGACAGAAGAACAGAAGATTCTGGAAGGAATTGTTTCTTTTGGAAATACCGATACAAAGCAGGTAATGAGTCCGAGAATTGATATTTTTGCATTGGAAATATCCGAAACATTTGCAGAGATTTATCCTAAAATAATAGAAACAGGTTTTTCAAGAATTCCCGTTTATCGCGATAATATCGATCAAATTGAAGGTGTGCTTTTCGTAAAAGATTTGCTGCCTCATATTGATAAAGAAGAATTTGATTGGACTTCTTTAATTAGGGAAGCTTTTTTTGTCCCTGAGAATAAAAAATTGGACAATCTTTTGAAGGATTTTCAGAGTTTGAAAAGCCATTTGGCGATTGTGGTTGATGAATATGGCGGAACATCAGGATTAGTTTCGTTAGAAGATGTTATCGAAGAAATAGTGGGAGATATTAGCGATGAGTTTGACGATGAAAATCTGAACTTCTCGCAGATTGATGAAAATAATTTTCTTTTTGAAGGAAAAATAAACCTGAAAGATTTCTACAGAATTGTCGATGTTGACGAAGATGTTTTTGAGTCTCACAAAGGAGAAGCAGAAACTTTGGCGGGATTTATTCTCGAGATTTTAGGTAATTTTCCGAAAAAAGATCAAAAAGTGCCTTTTGAAAACTGTATTTTCACCGTAGAAACAGTAGATAAAAAGCGTGTAAAACAAATAAAAGTTACAATAAATTAAAATGTTAAATAAAATACTTTCAATAACGACAATTTTGCTTGCGCTAACGGTTATAAGCTGTAAAAATGATGTTTTGCCAAAACCAGCGAGTTACCTGCGATTGGATTATCCAGAAGCAAAATATGTGAACTTTGAAAACAATTGTCCGTTTGCTTTTCAGATGAATGAAGATGCGATTATAAAAGGCGAGAAGGAATGCGGTTTTGCAATCACGTACCCAAAGATGAAAGCGACCATTTATTTGACGTATAAGCCCGTAAATGGCAATATTGATAAATTGTTACGCGACGCCCAAAAACTAACTTACGAGCACGTAATTAAAGCCGATGATATTTTAGAACAGCCGTATTTAAATCCACAGAAAAAGGTTTACGGAATGTTTTATCAAGTAGACGGAAACGCAGCGACAAATTCTCAGTTTTACGTTACCGACAGTACAAAACATTTCTTAATAGGTTCGATGTATTTTTATGCCAAACCAAACTTTGACTCGATTATGCCTGCCGCGAGTTATGTTAAAAATGATATGCAGAGGTTGATGGAGACTTTGAAGTGGAAGTAAAAATAAAAAGGATTCGATTTGAATCCTTTTTTGTTATTGTTATTGCAAGAGTTATGTAGATAATATTTATATAGCTTAATGTAGTTTGTAAATTATACGAGAAAAAATTAAGTAAAGTTGGAAAATAGTTACAAAAAAAGTAGAAATTTCAAGAAATGTAATATTTCCAAAGTATTGTTCTAAATTAATTTTTTCTGCGACATTTACTCTCATATTATTGATTTTTTTAAAAAAATATAGCACTGAAATCATCCAGCTAAAACTCAAAAAAATAAACACACTACCTCCTTCTGGCATACTTTCGCTCCTAATAAAATTATAGAATTTAGCGATTAAAACTGTAGTGAAAAAAAATACTATACAAAAGATAAGTAATCTCACTAAATTGGATTGTTTTTTTAGAATTTTATAAAAAGAATAATTTGTTACACAAACTAACGTAGTTAAAATGAAATAATACATTTTTTAATTTTTAATTGAAAAATAGTTTGCCTATACTGGCGCGAGCGTCCCGCTCGTTCATCCAAGCAGTTTCTCAACAAATATATACTAAAAAAGGTGTTCAAATTTGAACACCTTTTTTACTAATTCATTTTTTGAATTTAAGAGTTAAAATTAAAAAATTTAATATATTTTTCAACATATCGAATATTTTTCTCGCTTTTGTAAAAATATAAGATATTCTTCAAATTGGATAGCTTAAAAAAACGATATACTCGTGTCTGAGATAAGATAGTTTAAAGTTTTTGTTTAAGGTTTGAATTTTAGAATACTAAATTTATGTTTACAAAGTAATTAAGATAATCAGAAATCACTATTTAAAGTCAGCTAAGGGATTCTTAGAATAAAGTTACAATGTAATGAAAAAGTAAATTTCTCCGGAGCTTTTGTTTATTTAATAGAATCTTTAGTACTAACTTTGCTAAATAAAAAATCACAACTTTCTTTTAAAAAACTTACGTTACTTGGTTCGCCTACTATTTTGACTTCTTTTAAAATAGCTTTACTGTTTTCTAAAAAATAAATTTTTCGAATGCGGCCTTCACTTATTGAATCCCAATAGAGTTCTTTTAATTTGTTATTTTTTGTTGAGAAGAAATTATCAATGATTACTCGCTCTTTTTTTTGTAAGAGAAGACTGTCTTTCATGGAGTTGCGAGATAAATTTTTAGTAAAACGCGAATATCGTATATAGGGATTGTTTTTTTCTAAGTTTATAGTAAAGCCAATCATAGATGTACTGTTTCGATCATTGTGTTCATAAATTTCAATAGATACATTATTCGCTTTTGTTAGCAAATTATTAAAAGTAGTATTTTTCTTATTTTCTAAATGAAGTGTTTTATTGTTTTTTTTTGGATTTTGATCATACTTGCAACTGATAAAAAATAATAATAAAATAATATATAATAATTTAATTTTCATACAATTTAATTTTTTCCTCCAATTATTACTTCTTGCAATTCATTAGCTGTCTCACTAAGCATATAGGTTCTTGCTCCATTTAAATTATGTAATTTAAATTTATCTGTAGTATTTTTAAATAAATTACTATTAATAACAGCGAGATATGCAATTCTATGTAATGAATTAGTATCTCCAAAACGCCATTTCCCATGTACTAAGCCTTCATGAATTATTACTGTCGCTCGTATATTTTCTACTGTGGGCTCAAAGTTTAAATAACCATAACTAGTAATGGTATAACTAGAATCGCTAAATAATTGATTAGTAAAATTAGCATTTTTAGAATTACTAGGATTATTAAATTTTTCTTTAGCACCTAAATTTACGGAAATAGAACCTCCTCTTAATTCTGACAAATCAAATTTGGCGGGAGTTAAAAAAGATCCATATGAATATGTTTTATCTGATATATTGTCATAAAAAGGTGTTACATAGTAGTTGGTTCCTTGAATTATATTATTCTCCACGCTGGCGCGAGCGTCCCGCTCGTGCACACAAAGATGTCTTGTCCTAAAATAGGTTTACACAAAAGTGTAAAAATATGGAAAGATATTCAAAAACATCATCATCAAAATGGCAGTCTAAGTACAGTGAAGAATTCAAACGATTTGTTTGTAATGAT